>CAVRTA010000004.1:0-1187242 GCA_963724135.1 uncultured Solirubrobacteraceae bacterium | reverse complement strand
GCTGGCGACACTCACCGTGAAGCTGACCCCGCCCGCCTCTTCGGCTCCGGCGCGCTGACCGTCGGCGGTCACGGCCCGGAGCCGCTCGGGCTCGTCGCCGGCGGCCACGAACGCTATCTCGCCCTGGCCGAGAGCGATCCGGGGACCCTCGGCGGTGACGCCCAGCACGCCGGCCCAGCGGGCGGCCACGCGCTCGGGACCGGCGACCGCGACGGTCGCGCCCGTGAGCCTGCCGGGAGCGTGCGCCGGCACCTTGCCCTCCCACTCGGGGCCACCCCAGCGCCATGAGCCCGGCGGCCTCGGCTCGTCGAGCGCGACGATCGCGCCGCCCATGTCGCGCGGATGCAGGTGGACGTCGACGATGTCGGGCAGGTCGATCGCGAACACCTCGCGGATCCCTGCCGCGGCCGCGCGCGCCCGGGCCGCGGTGACGTCGGGGACTTCGAACATGAGCATGTAGCCGCCGTCGGCGCCGAGCCGGTCCAGGTGCCGGCCGGCGGCCGTCCCCTCCCGCACCGGGGAGACGACCTCGACGAACGTGTCCCCCAGCGCCATGACCGCGTTGCGCAGGCCGAAGTGCGCGACGTTCGGGTCGTGGAACGGCGCCCCGAGTCCGAGCCGCGCCCGCAGCTCTCCCGCCACCGCGTCCAGATCGCGGGCGGCGATGACGACCTGCCGCAGCCGCACCCTGTCGGTACCAGGAACGCCCATGGCGCGAAGACAACCACGAAGGCCGCGAGCGCTGCGCATGGCGAGCCGGCCCCCTCGCGTTGCCGCGACGCAAGAAAACGGGCGCGTTCGCGTTGAACGCTGCAATGGACGGCACGCGGGTCGGGCTCCTGGCGGCAACTTGCGCGCTGCTGGCCGCCTGGTGTCCGGCAGCCGCGCACGCCGATCGCGCCGCTCAGGTCAACCCGCTGTACGGGACGAGCGCGCCGGGCTTCGTGTTCCCGGGTGCGTCGGTGCCGTTCGGGATGGTGCAGAACTCGCCCGACACCGACGGGTCCGGGTTCGCGTACTCGGGCTACCTGTACGAGGACCCGCTGATCCGCGGGTTCTCGCTCGTGCACCTCAACGGCCCCGGCGTCAAGAAGGGCGGTGACCTGCCGTTCTTCCCCGCCCTCGGCGGCACCGAGGCGGTCCCGACACCGCTCACGCACACGGGTGAGAGGGCCGAGCCGGGCTACTACCGCATCACGCTGCCGCAGGCGACGGTGGAGCTGACCGCGTCGACGCGCGCGGCGATGCAGCGCTACACGTTCGCGCCGGCGCCCGACGCCCGGATCGTGATGCCGTTCGCACGCTCGGTCGAGGGAGTGGCCTCCGACTTCTCCTGGAAGGTCACCGGGCCGGGCGAGGTCACGGGCCACCGGCGCGGCCGCTACCCGGTGTTCACGGTGGCGCGCTTCTCGCGCCCGTTCGCCGACCACGGCGCGACGGACGAGGGCGGCTGGGTGTCGTTCGACGCCACCGTCGCGCGCGAGGTGGTCATGCGCGCGGGCGTCTCGTTCGTCGACGTCGCGGGGGCGCGGCGCAACCTCGAGGCCGAGGCCCCGAGCTTCGACTTCGCAGGGATGCGCAGCGCGGCCCGGGCGGCGTGGAACTCGGAGCTCGCGAAGGTGCGGCCGGCCGGCGGCCTGCCGGGCGACCGGCGCACGTTCTCCACCGCCCTCTTCCACGCCTTCCAGCACCCCAACGTCTTCGAGGACGTCGATGGCCGCTACCGCGGGCGCGACGACGCCGTGCACGTCGCCGACGGCCGGACGCACTACTCGAACTTCTCCTCCTGGGACACCTACAAAGCGCAGAACCAGCTGCTCGCGCTGACCCAGCCGGCCCGCTACCGGGACATGCTCGAGTCGCTGCTCGACATGGCCCGCAGGGGCGGGCACCTGCCCCGCTGGGCCGAGCACTCGATCGACGCCGCGCACATGAGCGGCGACCCGGCGCTGCCGATGATCGCCGACGCCGCCTGCCGCGGCCTGCTCGACCGGGCGACGGTGAGCGCGCTCTACGACGAGGGCGTCGCGCTGCGCGCGCGCCGCCCGCCGGAGCTCGACGCCCTCGGGTTCCTGCCCGGCAGGCCGGGCACGACGCTCGAGTACGGGGTCGCGGACTTCGCCCTCGCGCTCGTCGCGGACGCGCTCGGCCGCCCCGAGGAGGCCCAGCGGCTGCTCGCCGCGTCGCTGCGCTACCGCAACACCTTCGACCCCTCCACGCGCTGGATCCGGCCCCGCAACGCCGACGGGTCCTGGCACGAGCCCTTCCACCCGTTCCTCGACGAGACCGGGTTCCAGGAGGGCAACGCCTGGCAGTACTCGTGGCTCGCACCGCACGACGCCCGCGGCCTGTTCGACCGCATGGGCGGCGACGCCGTCGTCGCCGAACGCCTGACCACGTTCTTCGCCCTGCCCGCGCAGGCGCAGAACAAGGCGACGTTCTTCGGCCTCGTCTACCGGCTGCCGCAGTACGCGCCCGGCAACGAGCACGACATCCAGGCGCCGTGGATGCCGGCGTTCGCGGGGCGGCCGGACCTCGTCGCCGACGCGCACGTGGACGCGCGCACGACGTTCACGCCCACGCTCGACGGCCTGCCCGGCAACGACGACCTCGGCTCGCTGTCCGCGTGGTACGTGTGGTCGGCGCTGGGGCTCGGGCCGGTGACGCCGGGGGCGCCGTTCCACGTCGTCGGCTCGCCGGCGTTCGACGCCGTCACGCTGTCGCCGGCGGGCGGGTCGCCCTTCACCGTCCGGCGCACCGGCAGCGGCCCGTACGTCCAGTCCGCGCGCCTCGACGGCGCCCCGCTGACGCGGTCGTGGCTGTTCGAGCGCGCCATCAGCGACGGGGGATCGCTCGAGCTGCGCATGGGGCCGACGCCGTCGGCGTGGGGACGGGCGCGGACCGCGCGACCGCCGTCGGCCAGCGACGCGACGCTGGCGCAGTTCGGCTGCGGCGTCACGCCGTGAGCGGTCGGGCGCCGGTGAGGCCCTCCGTCGCCACCAGCAGCGCCGCGGTCTGAGTACCGGCCCCGAGGCGTTCCCGCAGGCCGGCACAGCGCGGATCGGCCTGCAGCGCGCGCAAGCCGGCGAGCGGGGCCGCACCGGACTCCCCGATCGCCAGGCCGGCCGCGGCGAGCTCCCGCATGGCGGCGGCAGCCTCGTCGTCGGTCACGGTGACGGTGCCGGCGATGCCGTGGAGCAGGCTGGGCCAGGCCGCCGGGGAGACCTCCGCGCAGTCCAGGCCGGCCATCGCCGTCCCCGCGGTCGGTACCGGCGTGGGTGCGCCGTGGTGAAGCGACGCGGTCAGGCACGCCGCCGTGACGGGCTCGACGGCCACGACAAGTGCGCCGGCCTGCGCGCCGTGCCGCGCGGCCGCGGCGGCGAGCGAGCCGACGCCGACCGGCACGACGATCAGGTCGTGGCGCGCCTGCTCGGCCGCCTCCGCGAAGAGCGTCTGGTAGCCGTCGATCACCCATTCGGCCGGCCCGCCGCCTCCGACGTCGGCGATCAGCGTTACGCCCGGCGCAGCGGCTGCCAGGGCCGCGGCTGCGACGGCCTCCTCGTAGGCGCCCTCGACGACCACCACCTCGGCGCCCTCGGAGGCGATGGCGTCCCGGCGCACGGGCAGCGAGCGCGCGGGGAGGAAGATGCGGCAGGCGAGCCCGCGCCGCGCGGCGGCGTGGGCGACCGCGCGGCCGTGGTTGCCGGCGCTGGCGGCCACCAGCGTGCGGGTCGCGGGCTCCTCGCGCAGCGCGCGCTCGACCGCCCAGGATGCGCCGAGGATCTTGAACGCGGGCAGCCCGAAACGGTTCGACTCGTCCTTGACCAGGACGGCGCCCAGCCCCAGGTCCTCCGCGACGGCGTCGAGCCGGTGCACCGGGGTGGGCGCGTAGCCCGCCAGCCGGCGGTGAAAGCCGGCCGCGGCGTCGCTCGGCGCCGGCACGGCGGCCGGATCCAGCGCGGGGTTGATGACGGCCCTCATGCCCCGGCCGCGTGGGCGAGCAGCCCGAGCGTGGCGCAGGCTCCCAGCGTCCGCAGCACCGACCAGCGCAGGCCGAAGGTCATCAGCATGGCCGCGACCGCGATCGCGAGCGAGGCCGGCCGCAGCGTGTCGAGGACCGGGAGCTCGAGCGCGCCCGGTCCCGAGTCGGTGTCGGCGAAGAGCGTGTGCACGGCGAAGTAGAGCGCAAGATTGGCGATCACGCCGACGACGGCGGCGGTGATCCCCGTGAGCGCAGCGGAGAGGCGCCGGTTGCCGCGCAGGCGCTCCACGTACGGCGCGCCGAGGAAGATGAACAGGAAGCACGGCACGAACGTGACCCACGTCGTCAGCAGCGCCCCCAGCGTGGCGGCGACCCACGGGTCGAGCCCGCCCGGGTTGCGGTAGGCGCCGAGGAAGGCGACGAACTGGACGACCATGATGAGCGGGCCCGGAGTCGTCTCGGCGAGACCGAGCCCCCGCACCATCTCGCCCGGCGTCAGCCAGCCGTAGACCTCGACCGCCCGCTGCGCCACGAAGGCGAGCACCGCGTACGCGCCGCCGAAGGTGACGAGCGCCGTCCCGGAGAAGAACAGGCCCTGCTCGACGAAGATGCTCGAGCCTCCCGCCAGCACGAGCGCGGCGAGCAGCGGCACGGTCCACAGCGCGAGGCTGATCGCGATCACCTTCGCGGCGCGACCGGCCGTGGCGGGCTCGGCGTGCAGCGCGTCGTCGGGGATGACCGGCGGCGGGCGACCGTCGCCCGCGCCCGAGGTCGTCGCGGCCGACGCCCTCACGAGCAGTCCGGCGAGCGCCGCGGCGGCGATGACGAACGGGAACGCCACGCCGAGGACCGCGATCGCCAGGAACGCCGCAACCGCGATCACGACCAGCGCCGGGTGCGAGAGCGCGCGGCCGCCGACGCGGATCACGGCCTGGACGACGATCGCGAGCACCGCCGGCGCGAGGCCCGCGAACACCCCCTCGACCACGGAGGTGTCGCCGTAGGCGACGTAGATCGCCGACAGCGCCAGCAGAGCGATCATGCCCGGGAGGACGAAGAAGATCCCCGCCACGAGCCCCCCGCGCGTCCCGTTGAGCAGCCACCCCACGTAGATCGCGAGCTGCTGCGCCTCGGGCCCCGGCAGCAGCATGCAGTAGTTGAGCGCGTGCAGGAAGCGCTGCTGCCCGATCCAGCGCTTCTCGTCGACGAGGGTGCGCTGCATCACCGCGATCTGGCCGGCGGGCCCGCCGAACGTCTGCAGCGAGATCGCACCCCAGGTGCGCACGGCGTCCCGGAACGGGACGAGATCGCCTCCCGTCACGACGGCTGCAGCACGGCGGAGTTACGCGCGTGCATCACGCGCGCGAAGGCTCCAGCGGTGATGAACATGAAGGCGCTGTAGACGGCCGCGGGGATGGCGAGCTCGGTCGCGACGCTGGTGGCGATGGAGATCGCGACCGTGGCGTTGTGGATCCCGAGCTCCATCGAGATCGCGGTCGCCTGGCGGGGATCGAGGTTGGCGGCGCGGGCGATCGTGAAGCTGACCGACATCGCCAGCACGTTCAGCGCCAGCGCGGCCAGCGCCACCTCGGCGAAGTGGTCGATGATGCGGTCCCACTCCGAGATGACCGCTGCGGCCACGACGAGGACGAAGGCGACCAGGGCGGCGCGCTTGAAGCCCGGCTCGAGCTCCCCGACGCGCTCGGGTTTGCGCTGGCGGAGCCACATCGCGACCGAGACCGGGAGCACGGTGATCAGGAAGACACGCAGCGAGATCCCGGCCGTGTCGATCTGGTCGGAGATGTCGCGCGCGTCGAAGACGTCGGCCGCGATGCCCAGGAACAGCGGGATCGTCACCACCGCCGCGATGCTCGAGATCGCGGTCATGGTCACCGACAGCGCCACATCGCCGCGCGCCAGGTGGGTGAGCAGGTTGGCCATCGCCCCGCCCGGCGACGCTCCCAGCAGCACCAGCCCGACTGCCAGCACCGGCGCGAGGTCGAAGCCGGCGGCGACGGCGAAGGCCAGCAGCGGCGAGATCGCGAGCAGGTTCAAGAGCCCGATGGCCACGCCCTTCGGCACCACGAGCACGCGCTTGAAGTCGGCGGGGGTCAGGGTCAGCCCGAGGCTGAACATGATCACCGCGACCATGATGGGCAGCCCGACCTGGACGAAGGTCGAAGGTTCCTCCATGCGGGCGGGACTCTGTCAGGCCGGCGTCAATCTTGGCGCGGCGGCGGCCGCTCCGACGCGGCGCGCTCGCGATCCTCGCTGAGCCCGATCTCGTAGAAGACGAGTGCCGTGAACACGATCCCGCCGAGCGCGAGCATGACCGACCCGACCATCATCGGCACGAAGTCGTTTCCGGCCACGACGAGGATGACGGTGCCGGCGACGATCGCCACCACGCTGGGCGCGATCCGGTAGAGCGAGGACCTGGGCATCGGCGCTAGTGGTGGGCTGCCCCGGGCGCGCCCGGCGCAAGCGGCTGCAGCACGGCGTTCTCGAGCGCCTCCGTGCGCAGGTGGGTGATCTGCTGGTAGTCGGCGTCGCGGACCATGTCGCTGAACGCCTGCCGGCTCGGATAGCGGACGAGCAGCACGCTGTCCCAGTCGTGCGAGTCCGGCGCGACGAGCGCCGTGCCGCAGTCGCCGGCGAAGACGACCTCCGCGCCGAACCGCCCCCCGTGCTCGCGGAAGGCCTCGACGTAGCGCTGATAGCCGGCACGACCGCCGGGCTTGAACTTGAGCAGGTTGAGCATCACGACCGGGCCGCCGGGGTCCTCGGTCAGATAGCGCTTGAGGTCTTCGCCTCGCGGATCGACTGGCATGCGCGGATCATGACGAGCGGCCGCCGCCGGGAACGGCACCGTCCCCCGTAACCGCCACCGCGGGACGCCCGCCCGCGCTACCGTGCCGCTGATGGCACGGACGCTGGCGATCGTGGCGGTGCTGCTGGGTTGTCTGGTTGCGCCCGCGCGCGCCGCGCAGACCACTCAGCAGCTCGGCTACACGGCGTCGGACGGCGTCAGGCTCCAGGCGACGCTGACCGGCGAGGCGCCGCTCGCGCCGCGGCCGGTGGTGGTGGAGTTCAGTCCCTACGGACGCAACAGCGGCACGCTCAACGGCGGCCCGGCCTACAACCACCTGCTGATCCAGATCCGCGGCACCGGTGACAGCGCCGGCCGCTTCGACGCGCTCGGCCCGCGCACGCAGGCCGATGTCGCGGAGGTGCTCGGGTGGGCGTGCCGGCAGCCGTGGAGCGACGGGCGACTGGCGCTCAACGGCTTCTCGGCGAGCGCGATCACGATCTACAACTCGCTGCACCTCCAGCTGCCGTGCGTCGAGGCGGCGGTGCTGAAGTCCGGGACCTTCGAGCTCTACCGCGACCTGCTCGTCCCGGGCGCGATCAACAACATCGTTCCCGCGGCCGGCGTCATGCTGCTGATCGGGGCACCCGCCGCGATGCAGGGACCGTCACATCCCGAAACGGGTCCGGACACGACGGCCGGGCTGTTGGGCGCCGGGCTGACCGCGCTCCAGCACCCGACCCTCGACGCCTGGTGGCGCGAGCGCGGGTTCCGCGGCGACGTCAACCATCTGCCGATCCTGATGGTCAACGGCTTCTTCGACGTCGAGTCGCGCGGCGCGTTCGAGGGCTACCGGCGCCTGCGGCGCGACGGCGCTCACCTGCTCATGGTCGGCGCGCACGAGGGCGCGCCCGCGGGGACGGATGCCGGACTCGGCGAGATGCGCGCCTGGCTCGACCACTTCGTCCGCGACGTGGAAAACGGCGTCGAGCAGCACCCGCGCGCGCAGCTGTGGCTCGCCGACGGCGACCGCGAGGCCATGCTCGCAGGGCGCTTCGTCCGCTACGACGCCGCGAACTGGCCCGTGCCGGGGACGCGCTGGGTGCCGCTCGCCCTGCGCCAGGACGGATCCCTGGGCTTCGAGCCCGACCCGGTGGCGGCGCGGCAGCCGTACGCGGCGGTGCCGTCGCAGTCGCTCGCGACCGACCCGCCGAACGCGGCCATCGTCGGCGCCGGCGGGATGAACGCGCTCACCGCGCGCTTCCCCGCGCTGACGGAGATGACGGTGCCCGGCAGGCTCGGGCGCTCCTACACGACCGCGCCCCTGAAGGCGGACGTGCTCGCGGCCGGGCCGCTCAACCTCGAGCTCAAGCTCGCCTCGACCGCACCCCAGACGAACCTGTGGGCGGTGCTGTCCGACGTCGCCGAGGACGGCAGCGCCCACCCGCTCACGGCCGGCCGGCTCAACAGCGACTTCCCGCGCGTCATCCGCAGGCGCTCGCTCGTCCGCCGCGGTCGCATCGTCCAGCCCTACGGCGACTTCACCACGCCCAAGCCGGCGGCTGCGGGTGCGACGCGGCGCTATCGCGTCGAGCTGTGGCCGGTCGGCAACCGCTTCCGCAAGGGCCACCGCATCCGGCTCGACATCGTGGGCTCGTCAGCCGCCTCCCTCCCGGGCGCGCCCGCGGTGAACGCCGTCACCGTGGGAGGCCGCAGGCCCTCGCGCCTGCTGTTCCCGGTCCTGCCCGGAAGCGACCTGCGGGCCGCCCTCCCGGCTCAGTAGCTCAGGAACACGCCCTCGGCCACCCGCACGCGGCGCTCCTCCGTGTAGACCCACATGTCGGGGTCGACGAGGTCGCCCATCGTCAGCAGCTCCATGCCGTCGGGGCCGACCTCGATGCGGTGCCCGACACCGCCGTTGGGGCGCCGCAGCCAGAACGACCCGGGCCGCAGCTCGAACTGCTGCTCGCCGAGCCGGGCGTGGCCGCCGCCGGACAGCACGTACCACGCCTCCTCGCGCGTCGTGTGGAAGTGGAGCTGCGTGGTGTGGGAATCGGGTGGCATCACGTCATGGGCAAGGACGAGCTGCGCTTCCGCGCGGGAGGTGAGGAAGCGCGTCGCGTACGCGAGATGCTCGCCTTCACGACCCTCGTGGAGCTCGAGCTCGTCGAGGTTGCGGATGGTCGCCGGACGCTCCGAGGGCTGCGGAAGCTCGAGCGGGCCGGCCTCCGTATCGGCCGCGAAGGGATGCGGCGCGTCAGCGGGGCTCCACCATGGGCCGAGCCAGAACATGTTCGTGCGTGGCAGAGCGGTGATGTGGGTCCGCGAGCCCTCCGCGACGACGAGCACCTTGAGCCCGTCGTCGCCGGCGATCAGCGTGTGGGCGTCGCCGCCCGCGGGGTGCCAGAGGAAGTCGCCCGCGCGGATCTCGTAGGTGGCGGTTCGCCTGGCGCTGCGCTGGTAGCTCAGCCCGCTCCCCTCGAGCACGAACAGCTGCTCCTCCTCGTCGGCGTGGCTGTGGGGCGGCGTTGCCCGCCGCCCCGGCGGGATCGCGATCACCGCCACGCCGATGCGCTTGGCGCCGGCCGCCGCCCCGAGCCGCCAGCGCGTCGCGGCCAGCTCGCCGATGTCCCAGGCGCGCGGCTCGACATCGTCGATGTGGATGGGGGCGTCGCTCATGGCGGGAGCCTGACAGGCCAGTTGTGACGGCGTTGACTCACGGACCGCGCCGCGCAGGCCGATTAACCGGATCGTGAGGCTCGGCACCTCGTCCCCGCTGGCGGACGCTACAGATCTGCGGTTCCGGCTCGCCACCGTGCACATCGGCGCGGTGCTGTCGGTCGGCATCGGCGGGGCCGGACTCGGCTACTTCGTCGCGACCTGGCACGTCGGCAACCGCACGGTGCTGACGATCCTGGTCGCGGCGATCATCGTCAGCGCCCTCCTCATCCGCAGCCTGCCCATCGACCGCGTGATCGCCGGGCGCTGGCGGGAGACCTTCTTCTTCTGCTGGACGCTCGCCAACGTCGTCGGGATCCTCGTGATCGCGGTGCTCGACCCGATCGACCCCAGCCCGCTCGCGCTGCCGCTGTTCATGCCGCTGCTGTTCGCCGGCATGTCCTATCCGCGCGACCTTGCCCGCGCGTGCGCGGTGATGGTGCCGAGCAGCTACCTCGCAGTCGCGTTCGCGACCGGCGTCGACATGTCGTACGCGAGCCTGTTCACGCTGTGCCTGTGCGGTGCGGGCATCATGTGCCTGTGGCAGGTGCACGTGCGCGAGGCCCAGCGCACGGAGCTCGACACCCAGCGCGACGAACTCGCCCGCGTCTCGCGCGCCGACCCGCTCACCGGCGCGCTCAACCGCCGCGGCTTCGAGGAGCGCCTGGGCGCCGAGCTCGCCGACGCCGCGCGCAACGGCCGGCCCTTCACGCTGGCGATGCTCGACCTCGACCACTTCAAGGAGCTCAACGACCAGCAGGGCCACGCCGCCGGCGACGACGTCCTGCGCCGGACCGTCGACCAGATCAAGCAGGAGCTCAGGCCGCGCGACGAGGTCGGCCGCATCGGCGGCGACGAGTTCGCGCTGCTGCTTCCCGGCGTCGCGCAGGGCGACGCGGACGAGGTGCTCGAGCGCGTGCGCGCCAGCCTGCGCGGCGTCTCGCCCGCCTGCATCGGTCACGCCTGCTTCCCCGTCGACGGGACCTCAGCCGACGAGCTCTTCCGGCAGGCCGACGAGATCCTCTACGCGGCCAAGGACAGCCGCAACGGGCGCGCGCTCGGCCCGGTCGACCTCAGCTGGGCGGCGACGCTCGCGGACGCGGTCGACCGTCGCATGGACGTCGTCCACGACCACTCGCGCGCCGTTGCCGACCTGGCCGCGCGGGTCGCCGAGCACCTCGGCTGGCAACCGGCCGACATCAGCCTGCTGCGCCTCGCCGGCACGCTGCACGACGTCGGCAAGGTCGCCGTCGCCGACCACATCCTGCGCAAGCCGGGCCGCCTCACCGACGACGAGTACACCGAGGTCAAGACCCACAGCGTCATCGGCGCCGAGATGGTCTCCCGCATCCCGAGCATGGAGCCCGTCGTGCCGTGGATCCGGCACTCGCATGAGCACGTCGACGGCTCCGGCTACCCCGACGGGCTCGCCGGCGACGCCATCCCGCTCGCCTCGCGCATCCTGCTCGTCGCCGACGCCTTCGACGCGATGACCTCCGACCGCTCCTACCGGCGCGCGATGCCGCCCGCCGACGCGATCGAGGAGCTGCGTCGCCACGCGGGCCGCCAGTTCGACGCGCGCTGCGTCGATGCGCTCGTCGAGGTCGTCAGCCCGACGGCCGTCTCCTGAGCGAAACCCGCTCAGCTCCGACGCCCCAGTTGGCGAGCTGTGATCTGACTGCTCGACAAGGGAAGGAGTCCGGCCGGCCTGCTTCCGCCTCGAAGCGCCAGCGCGGTCTCAGCGATGTGAGTCGCGAAACGCTCGCTATAGCGAGCCTCAGGCGACACACGCGACCGCAAAGCTAGATCGTGAACGAGGCGGCGCGCAACCGCGCGACCGTGCCACGCACCCAGGCCGCGTCGCCGAAGCGCGCCGCGAGCGCACTCGCCGCCTCCTCGACGTCGTAGCCGACGCGCCGCTGCTCGACGCGGCCGTCGTCGTGCAGGACGGCCCACGCCGCACGGGTGTCGCCGTCGAACGGGAAGCCGACGCTGCCGGGGTTCACGAGCGTGACCCCGTCGTGCTCGCGCGTGAACGCCAGGTGCGTGTGGCCGAATACGACACGCGCCGCGTCGACGCCGTGCAGCAGTTCGCGGTCGTGTGCGCCGCGCTGCGGCAGGAACGAGGCCATGTCGCTGTGCGGGGCGCCGTGGCAGTACAGCGTGTTGCCGTCGCGATGGGTCTCCGGCAGGCCGCCGAGGCGCTCGACGGCCTCGCGTCCGAGCGCTTCGCGAACCGCGGCGAGGCCGTCGCGCAGCTCGGCGACGGGCGGGAAGTCCGCCTCGTCGCCCGCCTGCCAGCGCTCCCAGTTGCCGCGGATCCAGACCGCGCCGTCGAGCTCGGCGAGACGGTCGACCACCTCCCCCGGCCACGCCCCGAAGCTGGCGTAGTCGCCGCCGAGCACCCAGCCGTCGAGCTGCACCGTGCCGGCGTCGGCGAGCACCGCCTCCAGCGCGGGCAGGTTGCCGTGAAGGTCGTAAAGCAGCCCCGTGGGCATCGGCGGCGCAGTCTCCCACGCGAGCCTGCACAATGCTCGCAATGGGCAGGGCGATCTGCATCGCCGTGCTGGCACTGTTCTTCGCCGCGCCGGCCGCGAGCGCCGACGTCGTGTGGCTGTGCCGGCCGGGACTCGCCGACAACCCGTGCGAGATCCCGCAGGACACGACCTACCAGGGCAATCCCGATCGGGTGATCCGGCCCCCGCTGGGCGAGCGGCGCGTCGACTGCTTCTACGTCTACCCCACCGTCTCCAACCAGACGAGTCCGAACGCCGACAAGAGCCGTGACCCGGAGCTCGTGTCGATCGCCAAGTACCAGGCGGCGCGTTTCGACACCCAGTGCCAGATCTGGGCGCCGATCTACCGGCAGGCGACGCTGCTCTCGATCCAGGCCGGCGGCGCCGACCGCGAGCTCGCCTACGGCGACGTGCTCGAGGCGTGGCGCGAGTACCTGGAGCGCTCCGATCGCGACGTGATGCTCGTCGGCCACTCCCAGGGCACGGGCGTCCTGCGCCGCCTGCTGCGCACCGAGATCGAGCCGCATCCCGCGCAGCTGCGGCGGATCGTCGGGGCGATCCTGCTGGGCGGCAACGTGACCGTTCCTGCCGGGAAGGTCGTGGGTGGCGACTTCCGCCGCATGCCGCTGTGCACGCGCCAGGCGCAGGTCGCCTGCGTCGTGGCCTACTCCACGTTCGCGACCGACCCGCCCGACGACTCCCGCTACGGGCGCTCGAACCCGCCCGCGCCCCCGAACCCGGCGGGCTTCGTCGGGGGCGAGGGGTATGAGATCGCGTGCACGGACCCGCGTCCGCTGGCCGGCCTTCCGGGCCAGCCGCTGCACCTGCTGACCCCGAGCGAGCCGTTCGCCACCGGGCCGATCCAGGCGGGGATCGTGATCACCGCCGGCGGTCCGCCGCCGAGCGCGGCCACGACCTGGGTCGTGCCGCCCGACCGCGCCCAGGGCGCCTGCCGGCGCATCAACGGCGCCCACGTCCTGCGCTACGACCCGATCGGCAACTCGCGGCGGCCGAACTACTTCCCCGACGACACCTGGGGCACCCACCTCGTCGACGTCAACATCACCCTCGACCCGCTCGTCGCGCTCGTCGCGCGGCAGGCAGAGCGCTGGCAGCACCCCGTGATCGCGCTGCGCGCCCACTGCGTGCGCGGCGGCGTCAGCGCCCGGCTCGCCGGGCGCGACCGCGGCTTCGTGCGGCGGGCGCGGATCCGGATCGGCACCACCGAGGTGCGGGCACGCCTGCGCCTCAAGCGCGGCGCCCCCCGGCGCATGGAGCTGTCCCGGCCGCGCCCGGTCTGCTCGCGGCCGGGCTAGCGGCGCGGCCAGGCGGCCGGGCTCAGGCGCACGACCCAGAACCCGCTCGCCGCGTCGGTGTAGTAGACGTGCCGGCGCTGGGGGTCGAACGCCGGCTGCGAGAACGCCGCGTCCGCCTTCCCGCCCGTGTTCTCGGCCGGCGGCGAGATGTAGTACGCGAGCTCGCGCGGGCGGCGGGGGCGCCGGATGTCGAAGATCCGCAGCCCCGAGTTCAGGAACGTGCAGGCGGCGATGACCGGGTTCACGCGGCGCGGGACGTTGCAGTAATGGGCGCCGTAGCTGAGCCCCGGGTCGGGCATGAAGTTCGGGTCGTCGCCGGCCTCGCGGTGGTTGGCGGGCATGTTGACCTCGAGCCGCAGGTTGGAGATAACGCGCGGCTTTCTGAGGTTGGAGATGTCGATCAGCCGGGCGGCGCCGGCGAGGTCGTTGCGGGTGTAGGGGTTGAAGCGAAAGGCGAACTCGTCGTACTCGAGCAGGTACGGCTTGCCCTTGATGACGATCGGGTTGGAGTTCTGCGGGATCGAGGTCGTCTCCCACGTCAGGCGGCTGATCTCGGTCACGACGGGGTTCGGCTTGCGCGCCTGCACCTCGCTCACGTCGAGGATGTTCAGCCCGCCGTCGATCGCGTTGGTGTCGAAGAGGACGTTCCCGTCGGGCGTGAGGCTGAGGCCGTGGGCGAACTCGTTGATCGTGGTGATCGTGTACGGGTTGCGCGGGTCGGTCACGTCGACGGCGGCGATGCCCTGGCCACCGGCGAGCCAGTAGGTCCTGCCGTCGGGCGCCCAGCCGCTCTCGTGCCCGAACGGCGCCGCCGCGTAGTCGGTGAGGTGGATCGGCCGCCGGCAGTCGGACTTGACGTCGTAGATCGACATCACCCCCGGGGCGGTACCGGCGCTGCCGGCCTCGGCGGCGAGCAGCCCGCGGCGGCGGTGGAGGTTGAGCGACTCGTGCGGCTTGACCATCGCGGGGGCGGTCAGCCGCGCGGTCTCCACCGGCTTGCGCGGGTTGCTCATGTCGAGCACGACGATCCCCTGTGTCGGGCCGGTGGCGAGCGACACCGCATTGCCCGACTCGCCGATCGAGGTGTCGTAGTAGGCGCACGCGTGGCCGGCGGGATCGACGTAGCGCCAGACCCGGAAGCCGCCCGGGGTGGCGTAGTGGCTGACGACGCGGACGTTGCACGTCCAGCCCTCCGCGGCCTGCGGCGAGTCGACCGCCCCCTGCGGGACGCGCCCCTGCATGCCCTTGAGCGGCGTCGACCGGTGGTCACACCGCGCGCGCGGCACCGGCTTGAGCACCGGCTCGTCGCGCTGCCACGGCGCGGGGTGCGGGGTCTGGCCGTAGATCAGCCCGACCGCGCCCTGGAGGTCGTTGGTCGGCAGCGGTGGCCCGGTCTGGGCGTGGGCGGCGGGCGCGACGGCGAGGACTGCGAGCGCGATAGCCCAGGCGCGGGTCATGGACAAGTTGTACCCGACGTCGGCGGGCCACCCCTGGGTTTCCCGCGCCAGAGCGCGTGAAATCCAGGGGTGGCCGGTGCGCGGCGGCGGTCACCGGCTGGTAGTGATCGCGGCGATGGAGGTCCACGGCACGCATGACGAGCGCTTCGCGAGCGTGGCGGACGCGCTGGGCGGCAACGACGAGCTCGGCGCCGCGGTGTGCGTGATCGCGGACGGCGCCACCGTCGTGGACATCTGGACCGGATGGGCCGACGCGGGGCGCACGCGACGGTGGACGCCCGACACGGTCGTCGACGTCTTCAGCGCGGCGAAGCCCGTGATCGCGCTGCTCGTGCTGCGCACCGGGGTCGCGCTCGAGACGCGCGTCGCCGACCTGTGGCCGGGCTTCACGGCGGAGGCGACCGTTCATCACCTGCTCGCCCACCGGGGCGGGCTGCCGGCCGTGGCCAGGCCCCTGAGCGGCTACGACTGGGAGCCGATCTGCGCCGCTCTTGCCGAGCAGGAGCCGTGGTGGGAGCCGGGCACGGCGCACGGCTACCACGTCAACACGTACGGCTTCCTGCTGGGCGAGGTCGCGCGGCGCGTGACCGGGAGGACGCCGAGTGACCTGCTGCGCGAGGCGCTGGGTGACGCGGAGCTGTGGTACGGCGCGCCGCGGGATTGGCCGGTCGCCGACTTCGAGTTCACGCGCGAGACGACCGAGGGCGGCGGACGTGAATTCAGCCCCATGCAGATGGCGGCGTACTTCAACCCGCCCGGTGTCTCGGGTCTCGGCACCGTCAACACGCCCGCCTTCCGCGCCGCCGTCATCCCGTCCACCAACGCGCACGCGACCGCCCGCGGTCTGGCGGGGTTCTACGCGGCGCTCGGCGAGCTGCTCGACCCCGGGCTGCTCGCGCTCGCCACCAGCGAGCACGTCAAGGGTCACGACGTCGTGCTCGAGCGCGACCAGCGCTTCGGGCTCGGCTTCCAGCTCCCGCTCCCGGAGCGGCCGATCGGACGCGGCCCGCGCGCCTACGGGCACTACGGGGTGGGCGGAGCGCTCGCGTTCGCCGATCCCGATGCCGGCCTCGCCTTCGCCTACACGCCCAACCGCGGCGGCCCGCGCTGGCAGAACCCGCGCGCTCGGGCCCTGGTCGATGCGGTCTACGACGCCCTGCGCTGACAATCCGGCCAGAAGTCGTCAGTTCCGCTGGGATCCCAGGGCGAGGCGCCGATAAGCGGGGTAATGCGGGACGATCGGGAGCAGCTGGGGACTGCGCTCATCAGCCGGGCGGGCGATGTGGCGGACCGGGTCCTGGAACGGATCTGGCCGGACGGCACGGAAGGAGTGGACCCGGTCGCGCTGAAGGCGATCGGCGACGCCGACCGCGCCAGCACGCGCATGATCGGCAACTGGCTCGTCGGCGGGCGCCACATCGACGAGGAGGACCGGCGCAAGCTCGGAGAGCTCGGCGCCATGATCGATCGGCTGACGCTGGCCGAGCTGACCAAGGCCTACCTGGCCTGGCGTGACGCGCTGCTCGTGACCGTCCACGAGGAGGCCCAGCGGCTCGACTCCCCGCCCGACCTCGTCGCCGAGGTCGCTGCCGTCATCGCCCGCAACAACGACGGGAGCATCGTGCGCATGGCGCGCCGCTTCGACGAGGAGCGCCGGCGCCTGCACGAGGAGCTCGAGCGCCAGGCCACCCACGACGCTCTCACCGGGCTCCCGAACCGCACGCTGCTGTTCGACCGCATCGGCCACGCGCTCCAGGTCAAGCGCCGCACGGGCCGCGACCTGGCCGGCCTCTTCATCGACCTCGACGGCTTCAAGCGCGTCAACGACCTCCACGGCCACCACGCCGGCGACGAGCTGCTGATCGCGGTGGCCAAGCGCCTCAGCGATGTCGTCCGCGAGGCCGACACGGTCGCCCGCCTGGGCGGCGACGAGTTCGTGGTGCTGTGCGAGGACCTCGACGGCGGGCAGCGGCCGATCGTGATCGCCGAGCGGATCATCGCCGAGCTCGAGCGCTCGGTCACGCTCGAGAGCGGCGAGAAGGTCTCGGTATCGGCCAGCATCGGCATCGCTCACGCCGAGGACAGCGACAGCGCGAGCGACCTGATCGTGCGCGCCGACCGCGCCATGTACGCCGCCAAGCAGGCGGGCCGCGGCCGTCACGTGGTGGCCGGGCGCGTCACCGTCTCCGAAGGATCGCGCGTCCCCTGACGGTCGCGACCGGGCGGTAGTGCTGGCGCAGCGCCGCGGTGATCGCGCCGTCGGCGTCGAGCGACCAGCGCCCGGGACGCTGCCAGCGCACCACCCAGGTCGGGCGCTCCGAGGACTCCAGCAGCGCGAGGAGACGCTCACGCGCGCCCGGAATCGTGCGCAGCATCAGGCTCCACAGGTAGGGATACGGGCTGCGCAGCCGCGCGTAGTGGTAGACGCTGGCCTGCGCGTAGAGGACGTAGAGCGTGTCGCCGGGCGCGGCACGCTCGCGCACGTAGTCGGCCACCGCGACGACCGGGGAGCCCGCCTCGTAGTCGGCGATGCGCTTGGCGTTGCGGACGTCGACGGCGACGACGAGCGCCACCAGCGCGCCGACGACCCCCCAGCGCAGGGCCGGGCGCGCCGCGGCCAGCGCGACCGCGGCGAGCACGCTCGCGGGCAGCACGACCTGGATCCAGTAGTGCGGCCAGTAGCTGCCGCCGCCGAGGATCCCGACCAGGGCGATCAGCAGCCAGGCGCCCAGCAGCAGGCTCCGCGTCCGCCACAGGCCGACCAGCGCGACGGCGAGCACCAGCGGGACGCCGGCGCGCAGCCCCGGGCGCAGCAGCCCGCCCAGCCGGTCGGCGAGCGAGCCGCCGTCCGCCGTCAGCACCGACACGGCGTCGAGGCGGAAGCCGAACATCGCGTAGGTCAGCTCGTCCACTGAACGGCCGGCCACCGCGAGCCAGAGGCCGGCGGCCGCGAGCACGGCGGCCGCCCCCGCGCCGT
The DNA here is from genome assembly GCA_963724135.1 of uncultured Solirubrobacteraceae bacterium. GTDB lineage: Bacteria > Actinomycetota > Thermoleophilia > Solirubrobacterales > Solirubrobacteraceae > DATLGB01. The sequence continues at coordinate 1,169,467 of CAVRTA010000004.1, read as the reverse complement.
AGGCCAGCAGCGGCCGGACGTCGCGCGACCGGATCGCCAGCACCAGCACGAGCAGGCCGCCCGCCGCAGCCGCGTCGAGGAAGGACTGCTTGACGAAGATCGCGGTCGCGGCGAGAACACCGGCCGCGAACCACCAGCGCCGCAGGGCGCACAGGACGGCGGCGCCGGCCGGTACCGCCGCGACGAGCTCGGCGGGCGTGTAGACCGACGCGATCCCCCAGGCGCTCGCCATCACCGCGGTCAGCAGGGCGGCCACCCGCGCGCCCGTCTCCCCCGCGAGCTCGCGGCCGATCGCATGGGCGATCACCACGAGCGCGACCGCCGCGGCGGCGCCGAGCAGCCGGACGCCGGCGTCCCCGCCCGCGAGCTTGAACAGCGCCAGCAGCAGCGGCGGCCGGTCGACCCAGTGAGGCCCGTAGAGGAAGTCGCCACCCTCCCCCCACTGCCGCGCCAGGAACGCCAGGCCGCCCTCGTCTAAGGTCAGGTCAACGCCGAAGAAGGGCGCCCGCAACGCGAGCGTGAGCAAGACGGCGGCAGCCAAGAAGGCATGTTGGCGGACCGCCATCGGCGCCAGACTACGAAGCCTTCAGCTGGAATACGTACGGTCTCCCCTGGCGCACATGCGAAGAACGCTCCTCCTGACACTGGCTCTCCTGATGCTCGTGCCTTCGACGGCGCGCGCGTCGGCGACCATGGAGTCGATGTTCCAGGATGACGACGAGCTGATCTACACCACCGCTGCGAAGCGCAAGGCGCGCGTGCGCGAGCTCGCCCGGCTGGGCGTGGACCGGATCCGGGTGACCGTCCTGTGGGTGGCGATCGCGCCCGGGCACGACTCGCGTGAGCGCCCCGACGACTTCGACGCGCGCGATCCCGGCAGCTACCACCCCGCCGCCTGGCACAACTACGACGACCTCGTGCGGCGCGCCAAGAACCGCGGCATCCGGGTCAACTTCAACGTCACCGCGCCGGCGCCGCGCTGGGCCACCGCGGACGCACCCCGTGCCGACATCCAGGACGTGTGGGAGCCCAGCCCCCGGGCCTTCCACAACTTCATGATCGCGCTCGGCCGCCGCTACTCCGGCCGCTGGCCCAACGGCCGTGGCGGCACGATCCCGCGCGTGAGCTACTGGTCGATCTGGAACGAGCCCAACATCTCCGGCTGGCTGGCGCCGACCTGGCACCGCAACGGGCGCGGCCCCTGGTACGGGCGCGCCGCGTCGCTGTACCGCGAGCTGCTCGACGCCGCCTACAGCGCGCTGCGCAAGACCGGGCACCGCAGGGACACGGTCCTGTTCGGGGAGACGGCGCCGAAGGGCAACGACGTCAAGCCCGACGTCAAGCGCACGATGTCGCCGCTGTTCTTCATCCGCGCGCTCTACTGCGTCGACGAGCGCCTGAACCGCCTGCGCGGGGCGGCGGCGAGGCGCCTGGACTGCGGGCGCAGCGCGAGCGCGTTCGTCAGCGAGCATCCGGCCCTCTTCCGCGCGTCCGGCTACGGGCACCACCCCTACCAGCTCGCCCACGCGCCCCACGTGCGGCCGCGCAACCCCAACTGGGTGACGATCGGCGCGCTCGGGCGGCTCAAGGGCGTGCTCGACGCGATCCAGATCCAGTACGACCAGTTCCGGCGCTTCCCGATCTACCTGACCGAGTTCGGCTACCAGACGGTCCCCGACGAGCTCGGCGTGTCCCTCAGCCAGCAGGCGCGCTACCTCAACCAGTCCGACTACATCGCTGCACACGACCCCCGCGTGCGCGCCAACACCCAGTTCCTGCTGCGCGACAGCGGTCCGCCGATCGCCAAGACCTTCCAGACCGGGCTCGAGACGTTCGGGGGCTTCCCGAAGCCCGCCTACCGGGCGTACCGGCTGCCGATCTGGGTGACCGGCAGGGGCCCGTCGAAACGCGTGTGGGGCATGGTGCGCGCCGCCGAGCACGCGGAGTACACGCAATCGGCGACCGTGCGCATCCAGTTCCGGCCCAGCGGGGGCGACCGCTTCTCGACGATCGCGCGCGTGCTCGTGTATCCCCCGGGCTTCCAGTTCGCGTACACCGTCGCGCCAGGCGCGGGGCACCTGCGGCTGGCCTACGGCTCGCTGACCTCACGCCTCGTCGCCGTGAAGTGACCCGGCGAACGAGACTCAGCGTGCTCGCGTTGCTGGTGCTCGTGCCGGCGGCGCCCGCCCAGGCGGAGAGCTGGCGCGAGTACGTCGACGCGCCGAGGTCGCGCGTGGTGCACCCGGCGGCGGTGGTGCAGGCAACCGGTGACGTCGAGAACCCCGAGGCGCTCGTCGGCGGGCCCGGCGTCACGACCCTGCGCTACGGCGGCGAAGCAGACCAGAAGCCGGCGGTGGTGCTGGACTTCGGGCGCGAGGTCGGTGGCTTTCCGGTCTTCGGTGTGCGCGGGCATTCTCAGCGGGCGGTGCTGCGCAGCGCGTTCTCCGAGACCATCGAGGCGCTGCACCCGTTCGGCGACTACGCGGGCAAGGAGCGCCCGCGGCGCGTGCAGGACTTCGTGCTCGGACCTGCCGGAGGGCTGCGCAGCCGCCATCTCGAGGGTGGCCTGCGCTACATGCGCATCACGCTCGCCAGGCCCGGCACGGCCTCGCTGAGCGGCGCGGGCATCGTCTACAGCCCGCCGCGGCTGACGTCGCGCACCCTGCGCGGCCGGTTCCTCTCCAGCGACGAGCTGCTCAACCGGATCTGGCACGCCGGCGTCCACACGATCAGCCTCAACCAGGTCGTGCCCGGGCTGCGGCAGGCACCCGGCCAGCTGGCCGAGCGCCCGGTGCTCGTCGACGGGGCCAAGCGCGACCGCAAGATCTGGGCGGGTGACCTTCTCACCGCCGGGCCGACCGTCTACTACACGCTCGACCCGCGCTACATCCGCTGGTCGCTGCGACTGCTGACCGGCACCGAGATCGGACGGCCGGGGCCGTTCCCGGGGTTCTGCCATCCCAACACCCGCGGACGCACCGGCTGCGCGTTCTACTCCGCCGCCTACTCGCTCGCGGTGGTGGTCGCGCTGGAGGAGTACTACCGCTACACGGGCGACCTCGAGTTCGTCTGGCAGCAGTGGCCGCAGGTCGCGCGCCAGATGGAGTGGGCCGCCGCGAAGGTGCACGACGGCCTGTTCACCGTCACCGAGAGCACCGGCGCGACGTGGAACCTCGAGCTGTTCCCGGGCCGGCTGACGGCGGTCAACGCCACCTACCACGACGCGCTGCACGCCGCGGCCCGCCTGTCCGACGCGCTCGGCACCCACGCGGGCCCGATCTACCGCGCGCGCGCCGAGCAGCTGCGCACCGCGGTCAACGGGCAGCTGTGGAACGCGCAGCGGGGTGTCTATGACATGAGCACGACCCAGCGCGGTTTCACCGCGCAGGACGCGAACGTGCTGGCGATCCTCAGCGGCATCGCGTCGCCGCTACAGCGGGAGTCGATCCTCGAGCATCTGCCGAGGGCCCTGGCCAGCCCGTACGGCGCCCTCAACGTCGAGCGCCCGTTCCCGCCCGGGTTCCGCCCGGTCGTGTCGCCGTTCATGGGCGGGCTCCAGCTACGGGCCGCGTTCGCCGGGGGCCACGTGGCCGACGCGCTGTCGCTGCTGCGCACCGAGTGGGGCTACATGCTCGATCGCGGCCCGGGCGGCACCGCCTGGGAGCGGATCCCCGTCCACGGGGAGCTGCGGCGCAAGAGCAGCGCCGCGCACTCCTGGAGCACCGGGGCGACGGCGGCGCTGTCGCAGTACGTGCTGGGCGCCGAGCCCACGCGCCCGGGGTGGCAGCGCTGGCGCATCAAGCCGCGCCCGGGTGACGTCGGCTGGGCGCGGGGCGTGGTCCCGACGCCCCGCGGCCGGATCCGGATCCGCTGGGACCAGCGCGGGCCCCTGTTCCGGCTCGAGGTGCGCGCGCCGCGCTCGACGCGCGGAACCGTGCACGTGCCGCTCCAGGGCGCGGAGCGGGCGGTGACGCGGGACGGCCGGCCGGTCAAGCTCACGCGGCGCGGCGACTACGCGGTGCTTGGCAACCAGCGCGGCCGCCACGTGTACGCGTGGCGTGTTCGCCGCTGAGGGCCTTCCACCGCGCCGTCGGGCGCTAGAGGCGGTCGAGCTCCTCGAGCGTCGCGCCGGCGCCGAGCGCCACGCACAGCAGCGGGTCGTCGGCGACGGTCACGCTCATGCCCGTCTCCGCCTCGACGCGCTCCGCGAAACCCTCCAGCAGCGCTCCCCCGCCGGTGAGCAGGATGCCGTGGCGGGTGATGTCGGCGGCGAGCTCGGGCGGGCACTCCTCGAGCGCGGAGTGGATCGCCGCGAGCATCTCCGCGACCGGCGGCTCGACGGCGGCGCGCACGTCGGCCGAGGTCAGCTGCACCTCCCGCGGGAGGCCGCTGAGCAGGTCGCGGCCGCGCACGTTGATCTCGCGCTCCCGTCCGATCGACAGGGCCGACCCGATCTGGAGCTTGATCTCCTCGGCGGTCTGCGTCCCCACCGCCATGCGGTGCGTCGTGCGCAGGAACCCGGAGATGGCGTCGTCGAGGTCGTAGCCGCCGACCTTCTCCGAGACGCTGATGACGAGGCCGCCGAGCGAGATGATCGCGACCTCGCTGGTCCCGCCCCCGACGTCGACCACCATGCGACCGACGGGCTCGGCGATCTCGATGCCGGCGCCGATCGCCGCCGCCAGCGACTCCTCGATCAGCGCGACGTGGCGCGCCCCGGCCGCGAGCGACGCCTCCTCGACCGCGCGCCGCTCGACCTCCGTGATGCCCGAGGGCGCGCACACGACGACCCGGGGCCGGTTGAAGCGGCCGCCCATCACCTTGCTCATGAACGAGCGCAGCATCGCCTCGGTGACCTCGAAGTCGGCGATCACGCCGTGACGCAGCGGCCGGTCGGCGGAGATCGACGCGGGGGTGCGGCCGATCATCTGCTGCGCGTCGGCCCCGACGGCCATCACCTCGCCGGTGCGCTGGTCGATCGCGACCACCGACGGCTCCGACATGACGATGCCGCGGCCGCGCACGAAGACGACCGTGTTGGCCGTCCCGAGGTCGATGGCGATGTCGCCGCCGCGCGTCACCGAGCCGAGCAGGCGACGACGCCGCGTGGGGGTGCCGGTCCGGCGCAAGCGCCGCAGCGTACCCTCCTGACCGTGAAGCGGCTGCTCGTGCTCGGGATCGTGTTGCTGGCGGCCGCACCCGCACAGGCCGCTCCGAAGCTCCGTGCCGGGGCGGGCCAGGCCGACATCACGCCGCCGCAGACCGGCTACTACCTGGGCGGCTGGACCCGCGCGGACCGCCTCGGAACGGGCGTGAGCACGCGGCTGTTCTCGAACGCGCTCGTGCTCCAGCGCGGGCAGCGCAAGCTCGCGCTGGTGGCGGTGGAGCTGTTCGCGATCCCCGCCGGTCTGCAGGAGGCCGTAGCCGCCAAGCTCGCCGCCCTCGGCTTCGACCGGACGAATGTCCTCCTGGCCGCGTCCCACACGCACTCGGGCCCTGGCGGCTTCGCCAACAACCCGACCTACAACACGTCGGCGCCGTCGATCGAGACGATCGGGGACCCGCTCACCTTCTACAAGCTGTTCAACCCCGATCCCGCCGACGTGCAGCTGTACACGTGGATGGTCGAGCGCATCGCGGAGTCCGTGCAGCGCGCTGACGCCGACCGCGCGCCGGCGGCCGCAGCGTGGGGCCGTGCGCGCCTCGTCGGGCTGACCCAGAACCGCTCGATCGAGGCCCACCTCGCCAACCACGGGATGGGCGACCTGGAGCTGGGCGAGGGCAGGCCGGAGATGGATCCCGACGGCGCGGTCCACACGATCGACCCGGACGTCGACGTCCTGCGCGTGGACAAGATCCGCCGCGGACGGCGGGTTCCCATCGGCGCGTGGTCGAACTTCGCCAACCACGGGACCGTGGTCCACGCGGAGCTGCAGGCGTACTCCGGCGACCACCACGCCTCCGCCTGGCGCGTGTTCGCTGCCCGCGTACGGCGGGCGGGGAACGTGCCCCGGCGCCAGACGGTCGTGAACGTCTATCCCAACTCCGACGAGGGCGACCAGACGGCGGGCATCGTGAACGTCGGGCCGGCCGCGGCCGACCGCGTGGGCCGCGTCGAGGCGGCCCACATGTTCCGCGCCTGGCGCAAGGCGGGCCGCCGGCTGTCGCGGCGCGTCTCGCTCGACGGCCGCTGGACGCGCTCCTGCTTCTGCGGCCGCGACACCGCGACCGGACCGGTGGACACCGCGGGACGTCCGGGCGCAGGGTTCTTCACCGGCTCCGAGGAGGGACGCGGCCCGCTCCACGACCAGACCGGCGTCCCCTTCGAGGGCCGCCGCTGCCCTGATCAGGGCGACCCGCAGGGTCCCAAGTGCGTCGTCCCCGGCGGGAACTTCCCTCCGGCCGTCCCGCTTGCGGTCTGGCAAATCGGCGACCGCGCGCTGGTCACCATGCCCGGCGAGGCGACCAAGCAGGTGGGTACCGACACGCGCTCCGCCGTGCTCGGCGCGGTCCGCGGATCCGGCATCCGCCGCGTGGTCATCGCCGGGCTGGCGCTCGAGTTCATCCAGTACGTGAGCACGCCCGCCGAGTACGGCTGGCAGAGCTACGAGGGCGCCTCGTCGCTGTGGGGCGCCCACCAGGCCACGTTCCTCCAGGAGCGCTACGTCGAGCTCGCGCGGGCGCTCGTCGAGGGCAGGCCGGCCGAGAAGCCCTTCGAGTACGACGCCAGCTACGGCGTGACGCCGAACGGCGAGCCCTACCCGGACGGCGCGGGGTCAGGCGAGATCACGGCGCAGCCCGAGGACGTGCAGCGCCTGCAGCGGGCCACGCTGACGTTCGCGGGGGCGCCGAGCGGTCACGACCTCCCCGCCGACCGCGCTTTCCTGACCGCCCAGCGCCAGGTCGGGAGGCGCTGGCGGACGTACGCGACCGATCTCGGGATGCAGTTCCTGTGGCGCGCCGACGATGCCGGCACGTACAGCGTGCAGTGGGAGGTGCCGCTGAGCGCGCCGGCCGGCCGCTACCGGTTCCGCGTCACCGCCCGCCGCTACGCGCTCACCTCGCAGCCGTTCACCGTCACGCCGTCGACGAGGCTCACCGTGGAGGACGGGCGCCTGGCCTACCCGCCGCCGCAGGTCAACGTCGACCTGACCTGGCGCCCGCGGTTCGCCCGCGCCGCGCCGGGCGCGAAGCGCGATCGCTACGGCAACTCAGCGGGCTAGGCGTAGGGTCAATCCGCTCCTCGCCCAGCGCCGACGAGGTCGGTTGCCGGGCCGGAGCTGTCGGGCACCGAGGGAGGCGAGCGCGAAGCGCGCCAGGTTTCCGGCGGTCAGCACCAACCGTGCCAGATTTCCGGCGGACTCCGCCGGTAATCAAGCGCACTTCGCGCTAACCGGGGGAACGTCAGCGCGGTTGGGGCGCGTCTCTGTGGCGCGATCAGGGCGAGGGTTCGGGCGCCCGCGCGCGGGCCACCCCTGGATATCCCGCACTATTGGCCATGAAATCCAGGGGCGGCTCACCGGAACCGCGGAACCCGGCCCCCTTACCGGCGCCGTGGGCTACGGCCGCGGCAGTCGATCCTCAGCTTCAGGCCCGGCGCCTGGCTGAGGTCGACCTCCGGGTCGCAGCTGACGCGGGCGCGGCGGGCGTCGACCGTCGCCGTGGCCACGCCGGTCGCCCTGACGATCAGCTTGTCCTGACGGTCCCCTGCGGGCGCCTTGCCCCACTCGCGCGTCTGCGAGACGTACGGCATCGGCCCGCGCGTGCCGCCGTCGACCGACCCGGCGCCGTTGACGACCTCCCCCACCGGCGCGTCGCCGCGGGGAAAGCCGAGCGAGCGCACGTCGATCGTCCCGCGCGCGGCGCCCTCGGCGACGGTCAGATCGGAGAGCCAGTAGGCATGGTCGGCGATCGCCCCGGCACGCTTGGAGTCCGTCTCCGGGTCCACGACATAGGTCACGTGCGCCGGATTGCGGATGACGCGATGGGCGCCGAGGAACTCGGCGCCGGGCGTGTACTCGTCGCTGGTGGCGATGGTGAGGTGATCCGCCGTCAGGAAGATCCACGCCGCGAACCGCAGCCCGAGCGCCGTCATCTCGTTGATCGTCTGGGTGTACGTGTTGGCGTTGACGAGCTCGTCGCCGGCCGCGTTCCACATCATCACCGGCGTGTGGCGCAGGCTGGCGAGGTTCTCGTCGGGGTCGCCGGCCCCGACGACCGCGAACCCGCGCGCGAACAGGTCCGGCCAGCGGCTGAGCAGACGGAACGTGCCCAGGCCGCCCATCGAGTAGCCGCTGACGACGGCCAGCCCCGGGTCGAGCTTGTAGTGCTGCGCGACGTCGGCCCACACCTCGAAGGTGTCGGCCTCCGCGATGTCGCGGTAGAAGCCGTCGGGCCCGCGGCCGGCGGGCGTCGCCACCAGCGAGCCCTTGCCGCGCTCCCCCAGCTGCGACTGGTTGCGCGTGTTCGCGTACTGGTTGTAGTTCCCCGACAACGAGTGCAGCAGCGCCACGAAGCCCCAGCCGCGCTTGGGCCGGGGCTTCTTCGGGACGTAGAGCGCGTAGGGCTGGAGCTGGCCGACGAGCGGCCCGGTGCAGGGCGCCGAGCTCCCGGCGGCCTCGATCCCGCCGCACAGCCTCGTGTAGTCGATGCCCTGCCCGAAGATGCGGTGGCTGGCGAAGATCCGGTCGATCGGGCCCGTCCTGGGCACGTCGGATTCGTCGTCGACGCGCCGGCGCAGCTTGCCGAAGTCGACGTCGGCGGCGAAGCGGCTCACGTCGCCGGTGGCGAGCGTGTCCGCCTGGGCCTTCTCGCGCCACCACGAGCCCAGGTACGCCGCTCCGGCGGCGGCGTCGGCGATCGTCACGCCGGCCGGGATCGAGTGGAGGTCTGGCCACGGCTCGTCGTCGCCGCGGAAGGCCATGTTGAACAGGCGCGCGCCGGAGGGGCCGGCGCCGCCCGGGACGGTGGCGCTGCGAGCGACCGCCGGGGCGAGGTACTCGCCGTCGCCCCACAGCCCGACTCCTGCCGCCATCCGCACCTTGCCGCTCCCCGGGTCCCAGGCGGCGCGGGGGACGCGCACCGTGATCTGCCTGCGCAGCGCGTCGAGGCGCGCGCCCGCGCCCGGCATCCCCTCGACCGTCGTCCCGTGCACGGTGACGAACTTCTCGGCCGGCGAGCTCACGCCGGCCGCGAACGGCCACGGTTGCGGAGCGTCGGACGTCCCGAGCGCCAGCGTGAACGCCGAGTTCGGGTGCACGACGTTGAGCGTGACCCGGAACAGCGTGGCCCGCTTGCGCGGCTTGACGCGCAGCTCGACGAGGTCGGTGGCGTCGTTGGCGTAGGCCGGATCGTCCGGGTGGGTGTAGGCGCCGGCCGTCGGCGAGAACAGGAACGCGTCGGGCCCGAGCGGGTCGCCCGGGTCCTCGCCGCCCGACGCGCCGTGGGCGTCGTAGAGCCAGTCCTGGTAGAGGAACTCGCCCCGCCGGTAGGCGGTCGCACCGCTGATCAGGATCGGGCGGGCGCGGAACGGCCTGGCGCTCTCGAGCTGTGGCGCGCGCGGCGGCTTTTCGTAGAGGACGTCGGGGCCCGGCCGGTGCCCGGACATCACTCGCGGCAGCGAGCCGGCGTGCGCCGGCGCGGCGGCGGCCAGCGCCACCGCGAGGCCGGTCAGGCGTGCGCGTCGAGACATTGGTTGACGAGCGCGTCGGCGTCCTTGTTCTGCTCGCGCTTGACGGGCCTGACCGACCACTTGTCGAACGCGCGCAGCGCCGCGGTGGCCTGGAGGAATAGTGGCTTCATGTCCGGATGCTTGACCTTGTAGCGGCCGGTCACCTGGTAGGCGATCAGCTCCGAATCATTGACGATCTCCACCTCGTTCGCGCCGAGTGCCCGGGCGCGCTCGAGGCCGAGCAGCAGCCCGTGGTACTCCGCCACGTTGTTGCTCGCGCGGCCGAGGAAGCGGCTGGACTCCTCGAGCACCTCTCCCTCCGGGGTCGTGATCACGGCAGCCGCTGCCGCCGGCCCGGGATTACCGCGCGCGCCCCCGTCGACGTGGACGATGAGGGTCTTCAGGGGTGCCGTAGGCCGGCCGGGCCCTGCCCGCGCCGGGTCGAAGTAACAGCCGGCCGAAGGCGGGCCCCCCTGCTCATTCAGCGGCTTCGATGGTGGGGAACTCGCCGGCGACGCGAGGGCGCCGGCGGTCGCGGACCTCGCGCTTCTGGTCGTCGGGCGGCGGGGCGCCCGGCTGCCGGCGCGAGGTCTTGCGGCGGTCGACGATGACGGTCACGTTCGGGTCGTCCTCGTAGTACGACTTGAGCCGGTCGTAGAGCTCGTCGGCGAGCTCCTCGGGGACCACGCAGTAGATCACGGCGCACAGGCTACCCAGCCACGCCGACGGGCAACGTCAGCTATGTGGCCAGCGCGATGCGGCCGCGCTCGTCGGCCACGGCGTTGGGCACGCGCTCGTCGGGCTCGAGCTCGTCGAGCTCCGCGCCCTGCGCCACGCGGCGCGCGCCGCCGGCCTCGTCGGAGAGGTCGACCTCGAACCGGTACCAGCTCAGCTCCCACATGACGAACAGCGAGACGACGCTCGGCTCGACGTCCGAGGTGCGCACCGAGATCTCGGGCGCCCCGAGCGAGCGGGCGACACCGGCGACCGTGCGCGGGTGATGCGAGCCGTTGAAGACCTCGACCGCCCGCTCCATCTTGAGCTCGGCGTTGGTCGGGACGGCGTGGACGTGGCGCGGCTCCCGGTTGAAGTCGGGCACGGGCTCCGGCTCGCGGCGCTCGGTGATCACCGGATGGTGCTCGAGCTCGGCAGCGAGCGCCGGGTTGAGCTCGAGCTCGTCCTCTACGGGGGCGGGCTCCGGCCGCCGTGCACGCAGCCGGCCGATCAGCGAACGCCCGGATCTCCCCCACCCACCCGCGGGACGCTCGACAGCTCGTCCGCGCCCTCCCGGATCCAACCCTCGTGGGTGGCGCGCACGGTGCACAGCTCGCAGACCAGACGGCGCTGCCCGCCCGCGAGGAACGGCTCTGCGCGCTCACCGCGCAGCAGCGTGCGCCCGCAGATGTCGCAGACGACCTCGTTGCGGTTGGTCTTGATGTCGCGCGAGCGCACCGGCACGGCGCCGCACGTTAGCGGCGCCCTATGCAGGCACTTCTTCCTGCGCGCTGGCGATGACCTTCTGGGCGAGGTGCGAGGGAACCTCCTCGTAGCGGGCGAACTCCATCGTGTACTCGCCCTGCCCCTGCGTCATCGAGCGCAGGTCGGGCGCGTAGGTGAGCAGCTCCGCCATGGGGACCTCGGCCTTGACCTCGGTCATCCCGCCGGCGGCCGCCTCGGTGCCGAGCGGGCGCCCGCGCCGCGACGACAGGTCGCCCATCACGTCGCCGACGTGGTCCTCGGGGGTCGAGACGCTCACGAGCATGATCGGCTCCAGCAGCACCGGCTGGGCGTTGGACATCGCCTCCTTCATCGCGATCGAGCCGGCGAGCTTGAACGCCATCTCGGAGGAGTCGACCGTATGGAAGCTGCCGTCGTAGAGCCGCACGCGCACGCCCTTGAGGGGGTAGCCGGCGACGACGCCGCCCGCCATCGCCTCGCGCACGCCCTTCTCGACGGCGGGGATGAATGAGGTCGGGATCACGCCGCCCTTGATCTCGTTGACGAACTCGAAGTCCTCTTCGCACGGCTCGATCTTGATGTGGCAGTCGCCGAACTGGCCGCGCCCGCCGGTCTGCTTCTTGTGTCGCCCGTGCGCGGTCGCGTTACCGCGGATCGTCTCCTGGTAGGGGACGCGCGGCGGCTTGAGGGTCACCTCGACGCCGAAGCGGGACTTCAGCCGCTCCACGATCACCTCGACGTGCAGCTGCGACAGGCCGGCGACGATCTGCTCGCCGGTCTGCGCGTCGCGGTGCAGGTCGATGGTGGGGTCCTCCTCCTGAAGGCGGTGCAGGGAGGTGAAGACCTTCTCCTCGTCGCCCTTGTGCGCCGGCTCGATGCTGAACGCCATCACCGGCGCCGGCAGCTTGATCGAGGGCATGTGGACCGGCTGGTCGCGGGCGGCCAGCCAGTCGCCGGCCTTGCTCTCCTTGAGCTTGGCCACCGCGCCGACGTCGCCCGGCCCGAACGCGTCCGCGTGCGCCATCTCCTTGCCCTGCGGGACGAGCAGCTGGCCGATGCGCTCCTTGTTGTGGGTGCGGGTGTTCATCACCTGGGTGTCGTGCTTCATGACGCCCTGGTAGACGCGGAAGAGGTTGATGCGTCCGGCGAACGGGTCTGCCCGCGTCTTGAACACGTAGGCGAACATCTCGCCGTCCTCGGTGGGCTGGAGCGTCATCTCCTCGAGCTCGACGCCGCCGTGCCGGGCGGGCGAGGGCAGGTCCTCGACGATGGCGTCGAGCAGCCGGTTCGTGCCCATGTGGGCGGTGGCGATTCCGCAGGTGACCGGGAAGATCTGGCCGTGCTCGGTGCCGTCCTCGAGCGCCGTCACGATCTCGTCGTGTGAGAGCTCCTCGCCCTCGAGGTAGCGCTCCATCAACTCCTCGGAGTTCTCCGCCACCTCGTCCATGAGCTTCTCCCGGTACTGCTGCGCGAGCGTCGGAGAGCTCGTCCGGGATCGGGATCTCCTTGCAGTTGTCCTTGCCGGGGTGGGCGGGGTCGTACTCGTAGGCCTTCATGTCGACGAGGTCGATCAGGCCGCGAGTCTCGTGCTCGGAGCCGATCGGGATCTCGGTGGCGACGACGTGCTGGCCGAACTCCTGCTTGAGCGAGTCGAGCGCGCGGAAGAAGTCGGCGCGCTCGCGGTCGAGCATGTTCACGTAGACCAGGCGGGCGACGCCGAGCTCGGCGGCGCGCTCCCACAGCCGCTGCGTGGAGACCTCGACGCCCATCACCGCGTTGACCACGAAGACGGCCGCCTCGCAGACCCGCAGGGCGCCCAGGGCGTCGGCGACGAACGAGGGTTCGCCGGGGGTGTCGATCAGGTTGACCTTCGTTCCGTTCCACTCGAACGAGGCGAGGCTCGCGCTGATCGACATGCCGCGCGCCTTCTCGTCGTCGTCGGAGTCGGACACCGTCGTGCCCTCGAGCACCGAGCCCAATCGATTCGTCGCTCCGGCCTCGAAGAGCAGCGCCTCCATCAAAGAGGTCTTCCCGCTCCCCCGGTGCCCGACCAGAGCGACGTTGCGGATCCTGTCTGCGGCAGCGTGAGGCATGCCAGGAGTTCTCCTCTCTTGGACTATGTGTTCGCCAGAGGCCGGCCCTCGGCCTCTGGGCGACGTCCCGTGGCAACCTACTCCTCTTGCCGCGAGCCTTCCTCCTCATCGGCGCCGTGCCGTTTCTCGCCGGGGCGCTGATCCCGGTCCACACGGTCATGGACGCGGAGCCGCTGTGCCCGTTCCAGGCCGTGACCGGCGCGCCGTGCCCGCTGTGCGGGGCGACACGGGCGTTCGTGCTCGTCGGCCATCTCGACGGGCGCTGGGTCGAGTACGGCGCTGTCTGGGTCGTCGCTGCGGCCGCGCTGCTGGTCGTGCGCCGGGTGTCCTGGGCGGCGGTCCTCGCGGTCGCGGCGGTGGCCTGGGCGTGGGCGCTGGCGCACACGCCGACGATCGTTTCCTAGCTCGGACCCATCGCAGGAACCGCCGAACACGTCGAACCTTCGCCGCCAGCCTGAAGGAACGCTGAACTAGACGCTCGCGGCGCCCGCGGCGATCAGCACCAGCACGAGGGTCCAGAACGCCAGTCCGACGACACCGAGGCCGATGCCCCAGGTCGCCATGCCCTCCCCGCCGAGACCTGGCGTCGCACGGATCTCGCGCTTGGCCGAGTAGCCCAGCGAGATCGCGGGGATCGAGGCGATCACCGGGCAGAAGGTCAGCCCGACGATGCCGAGGACCAGCGACGCGGTGGCGTTGCTGGCGATGCGCTGCGGCGTGCCGTAGCCGGGCGGGCCGGGCGGCGGCCACGTGCCGATCGGCGGCACGGGCTGCTGCGGCGGCCGCGGTTGCGGCGGTGGCGTGCTCGCCGGCTCGGATCCGGGCCACATCAGCGGCGTGAGCTCAGGGGCCGGGAGCGGCTCGAGCGGCGGCGGTGCGGGCGGCTCGAAGCTCGCTGCGGGAGGGAGGTCGGGCTCGGGATCAGGGCGCGGGAACTCGATCGGCTTCGGCGCCGGGTCGGCCGCGGGTGCCGTCTCCTCGGGCAGCGGATCGACCGGCGCCAGCGGCGTCGGCTGCGCCGGCACGGCGGGAGCCTCGGCGGGCCCCTCGTCGTTGGACGGTCCGAACGGCGCCCAGCCTCCCTCACTCATGGGCGGCCACTAGTCGCGCAGGTTGTCGCCCTGCAAGCGGCTCTTGAGCCGCAGCACCGCCTTGGTGTGCAGCTGCGAGATCCGCGACTCGGTCACGCCGAGCACCTCGCCGATCTCGCGCAGGGTCAGGTTCTCGTAGTAGTAGAGGGCGATCACGAGCTTCTCGCGCTCGGGCAGCGCGCTGATCGCGTCGGCCAGCCGGTCCTTGAGCTCGGAGGCGTCGAGCACCTGCTGCGGATCGGGCGCGTCGGGGTCGTGGAGCGTGTCGAGCAGCGACACCTGGTCGCCGGAGGCGTCGGACACCGCCCACAGCTCGTCCAGTGCGACGACCGTCGAGTTGGAGATCTTGACCAGCGCCTCCTGGAATTCCTCCACGGAGATGTGCATCTCGGACGCCATCTCCTCGTCGGTCGGCGTCCGGTGCAGCTTGTGCTCGAGCTTGCCGTGAGTGCGCTCGATCTCCCTCGCGCGGGCGCGCACCGACCTCGGTACCCAGTCCAGCGCGCGCAGCTCGTCGATGATCGCGCCCTTGATGCGGGTGATGGCGTACGTCTCGAACTTGATCTCGCGCTCGATGTCGAAGCGCTCGATCGCGTTGATCAGGCCGATCAGGCCGTAGGAGATGAGGTCGGCCTCCTCGACGTGCGCCGGCAGCCCCGAGGACATGCGGCCGGCGACGTACTTGACCAGCGGCGAGTACGCGACGACGAGCTGCTCGCGGGCGCGCTCGTCGGTCGTCGCCTTGTAGCGGCGCCAGAGATCTCGCAGCTCGATGGCTTTGACGTTCGTTTCCAAGATCCAGGCTCTCGGGTGGCTGCGTTCGTACGCCGCCCTCAGGCGCGCCGAGTCTACCCGTGTGTAGACCTGGGTGGTGCTGATGGTTGCGTGCCCAAGCAGTTCCTGAATTGCCCGCAAGTCGGCACCTCCCTCGAGCAGATGGGTCGCGAACGAGTGCCGCAGCGCGTGCGGGTGAACCGCGCCCTGCGTTCGTGCGTGGCGCGCCCAGGCGCGCAGGCGGCGGCGCACGTCGCTGGTCGACAGCCGCCGGCCGGTCTTCGACAGGAACAGCGCCGGCTCGGGCTCCGCCGCCAGCGCGGGCCGGCCGCGCTCGAGGTACGCACGCACGGCGCCGAGAGCGTGCTCGCCGACGGGCACGATCCTTGTCTTCGCGCCCTTGCCCTCGACGCGCAGCTCCTCGGCCTCGAACCCGACGCTGTCGAGGTCGAGCGTGACGAGCTCCTCGGCGCGCAGGCCGCAGCCGTACGCGACCTCGAACAGCGCCCGGTCGCGCAGCTCGAGCGGCGTCGTGGCCGGGATCCTGTCGAGCAGGGCGGAGACGTCGCCGGCGTTCAGCGCCTTGGGCAGTGGCTGCTCCTTGCGCGGCAGCGGCAGCAGGTCGGCGGGGTTGGCGCCCATCTGGCCGTGCTCGACGAGCGTGCCGAAGAACTGGCGCGAGGCGGCGAGCTTGCGCGCCACGGTCGTCGCGGCGACGCGGCGGTCGCTCAGGTGGGCGGCGTAGCGGCGCAGCGTCCTGTAGTCGACCTGCGCCGGGTCGAGCCCGCGCTGCGCGCACCACGCGGCCAGCTGGCCGAGGTCGATGCCGTACGCGCGGCGGGTGCGCTCGGCGGCGCCGCGGCGGCGCAGGTCGCGGTCGAACAGGCTCAGCGCCTCGCGCCACGACGGGGTTAGCGTGGGTGCCGTGGCCACGTTCTTCATCGACACGTCCACGGGTCAGGTCGCCACGGGCCGGCAGCTGGTCGAGAGCGGGCGGGCCGACCCGGTCGAGGGCCCGCAGCCACCGTGGTTCCGGATCCAGGGATCGGGCGACGCGACGACGCTCTGGTACGCCGTCATGCGCAAGCAGACGAAGGGCGTGCACATCGGTGCCCTCTGCATTCGCCACTCGGACCACCACGCCTCCCTGCTGGACGGCGGGTGGGAGGAGGTATCGGTCGACGAGATGCGTCAGCCGATGTAGACGGGGGTGCCTACGTCGACTTCCTCGTAGAGCTCCTCGACGTCGGGGATCGCCATCCGCACGCAGCCGTGCGATGCCGCCGAGCCGAGCGAGTAGGTCGCGTCGGTGCCGTGGATGCCGGCGCCGTTGTAGATGCCCATCCAGCGCGCCTTCGAGCGGGTTGCTCGGGCCCGGCGGGATGACCTGGCCCGCGAGGTCGCCCGCCCAGTCGGAGTGCGGGACGGTCCAGGACGGGTTGATCGCCTTGTTCTGGATCGAGTAGAGGCCCGCGGGCGTGTCGTATCCCGCCGCGCCGATGGCGACCGTGTAGCGCTTGGTCTCCTCCAGCCTCTCGTACAGGGTCAGCGTGAAGGTGCTGCGGTTGACGACGACTACCGCCGGATACTTCCTGGCCACCTCCCTGGTGGTCACCTTCGGCTTGACGAAGGAGGCCGGGAGCTTGATGTCGCGCTTGGCGTCGGGGGTGGTCAGCACCTGCGTGAGCGTGCGGCCGAGCTTCGCCGAGTCGACCTCGAGCCCGCGCTGCGACTTGACCACCTCGACGCCGGCGGTGCCGATTTCGACGTCGGCGTCGCGCGCGGGGCGCTCCACCTTGCGGGCGAGGCGCCGGACGCGCCGGTCCACGGCGGACTGGTCGAAGCGGACCGCGACGTCGACGTCCTCGCGGACCTCCCCCCCGGTGAGGTTGCGGACCGTGCGGCCGAAGACGCCGCCGTCCTGCGAGCGATCGAGGGCCCGGGCCACGGAGCGCTGGACGTCGACACTGATGTCGAAGTTCTCGGGCCGGACGTCGAACCTGCGGCCGTGGAAGTGGGCCAGGATCGGCGCCCGGAGCGGCTCGGTGAGCTCGGCGCTGACCTTGCGCTCGGCGGCGGCGCGCTCGAGCCCGCCGACGTCGACGCCGTCGATGGTGATGCCTTCGGCGATCCGATCCTTGCGCTGGGAGTCGTAGGCCAGCGTCGCCCCGGCAAGGACGAGCAGCACGACGAGGACACCCGCCACGGCCATGAGGGACTTCGAGCGCATCGGTCGTTGCTGATTCTAGGAAATCCGCTGGTCGTCGCCAAGAACGGATTCCAGCGCGGCGCGCAGCTCCGGCCAGTCGTCGCCGTACACGACGCCGGCCCTCCCGGCATTCCACGGGTGCCGGAGCGTGGCCGGGACGATTCCCGCCTGCGCCGCCCTCTCCAGGTTGACCGGCGAGTCGTCGATCAGCACGCCGATCGCGAGCTCGACGCAGCGCGCGACCTTGTCGTAGGAGCAGTACAGCTCGTCATACGCGAAGCCGTTGTCGTCGAGCCACTGCGCGGTCGCGGCGTGCGCATCGATGGAGCGATGGCTCGTGATGTGGATGAAGTGGCCCGCGGCGTGCCAGGCGCTGACGGCCTCCACCGCCCCGGGGTACGGCTCGGCGGCGAGCACGACCTCGGGCGTGTGCGTCTCGAGCACCACCGTATGGAGCTCGTCCTGCGGGATCTGCGTCACCTGCCAGTCGGTCTGGCGCTCGTAGGGCAGATCGACCCCGGTGCGCCGGAGCGCGATCTCCCGGAAGGTGTCCCAGTAGTGGTGCAGGGTCGAATCGATGTCGATGCCGATCCGGGCCACCGGGGTACCGTAGGACGACCATGGACCGCCCGGCTTGGCTCGACGTCGACTGGCCCGCGCACACCCACCGTGTGAGGATCGACGGATCCGAGCTCAACTACGTGGACATCGGATCCGGACCGGTGATCCTGTTCGTGCACGGCCTCGGCGGCTCGTGGCAGAACTGGCTCGAGAACCTCCCGCATTTCTCGCAGCGCCACCGCTGCATCGCACCGGACCTGCACGGGTTCGGCGCGTCCGAGGAGGTCGACGGTGACGTGTCGATCGAGCGCTATGCGCGCGTCGCTGCGCGAGTTCCTCGCGGGGCGCGGGGTCGACTCCGCGGTCGTGGTCGGAAACTCGATGGGCGGGTTCATCGCCCTCGAGCTCGCGATCCGCCACCCGGACGTGGTCGAGAAGCTCGTGCTCGTCTCCGCGGCCGTGCTGTGGCAGGAGTACCGGCACGCGAAGCCGCTTCGTCGCCTTCTCCAACGTCACCGAGGGGACGCTGGGGCGGATGCTGATCGGCCTCCAGCCACGGCTGGCGAGGCGTCCGCGGCTGCGCGAGGCCGCGCTGCGCCTGGGCGGCATCGTCGCCCCGCGCAAGCTCGCCGCGCGAGCTCCAGCACGAGCTCGTGATGACGGCGCGGCGCACGACAGGCTTTCTGCCCGCGCTACAGGCGCTCGCCGACTACCCGCTGCGCCATGAGCTCGAGAAGGTCTCGGTGCCGACCCTGATCGTCTGGGGTGACGTCGGACACCGCTGGTCGGGGTCGCGCACGCACGCGAGCTCGAGCAGCTCATCCCCGGCGCGCAGACCGTCGATCTACGAGCGCACGGGCCACGTGCCGCAGATCGAGCGCCCGGAGCGCTTCAACGCGGACATCGAGAAATTCCTCGGGGGCCCGCCTCCGGCGGCTGGTACTGGCGCCGAGACCTCGCGGTCCGCGGCCGCCTCCGGCACCCCTGGGCCTATCTGGTGATGGCGCCCTCGGCGGCGCTCGAGACGAGCTTCGCGTACTTCGCCAGCACGCCCGTCGTGCGGTCGGCGGCGGGACGTCGTAGTCGGCGACCCGCTGTGCGATCTCGTCGTCGCTGAGCTCGACGTCCATCCGTCGCTTCTCGACGTCGATGGTGATGGTGTCGCCCTCGCGGACGGCGGCGATCGGCCCGCCCCGGACCGCCTCGGGCGCGACGTGGCCGGCCATGAAGCCGCGCGTGGCGCCGGAGAAGCGGCCGTCGGTGAGCAGGGCGACGTGCTCGCCCATGCCGTGCCCGGCGAGCGCGGCGGTGACGGCGAGCATCTCGCGCATGCCCGGCCCGCCGACGGGGCCCTCGTTGCGGATGACGAGCACGTCGCCCGCGTTGATCTGGCCCGTGGTGACGGCCTCCATCGCCGCCTCCTCGCCCTCGAACACGCGCGCGGGCCCCTGGTGGTAGCGGCGCTCGTGGCCGCAGAGCTTGACCACCGAGCCCTCGGGCGCGAGGTTGCCGCGCGAGGATCGCTAGACCGCCGGTCGGCTTGAGCGGCGCGTCGGCGGGGAGCACGACGTCCTGGCCGTCCGTCTCGACGGCGGCGCGGGCGATCTCGCCGATCGTCTGGCCGGTGACCGTCGGGTTGTCCTCGTGCAGGACGCCGAGCTCGAGCAGGCGCTTGGCGACGAGCGGGACGCCGCCGGCCTCGATAGAGGTCCGACGGCGACGTAGCGGCCCGCCGGGCTTGAGGTCGCACGTGGTCGCCGTCGCCTCGGAGATGCGGTCGAAGTCCTGCAGGCCGAGCTCGACGCCCGCCTCCTTGGCGAGCGCCATCAGGTGCAGGACGCCGTTGGTCGAGCCGCCGCTGGTGGCGATGGCGGCGATCGCGTTCTCGAGCCCCTCGCGGGTGATGATGTCGCGGGGCCGGAGCCCGCGCCGGAGCACGTCCATCACGAGCCGGCCCGCCTCCTTGGCGACCTCCGGCTTGCGGCCGTCCTCGGCCGGGACCATGCTCGAGCCGGATCGGCGAGAGCCCGAGGATCTCGAACACCATGCCCATCGTGTTGGCGGTGAACTGGGCTCCGCAGGCGCCCGCGCCCGGGCTCGCGTGCTTCTCGAGGTCGGCGAGGTCCTCGTCGGAGATCTGGCCGGCGGCATGCGCGCCGACGGCCTCGAAGACGTCCTGGATCGTCACGTCGTGGCCGCGCCAGTGGCCGGGCAGGATCGAGCCGCCGTAGAGCAGGACGCCGGGGACGTTGAGCGCGCGCGAGCGCCATCGCGCCGCCGGGGATCGTCTTGTCGCAGCCGGTGAGGACGACCAGCGCGTCGAACAGGTGGCCCTCGGCGACGAGTTCGATCGAGTCGGCGATCACCTCGCGGCTGACGAGGCTCGTCTTCATGCCGCTCGTGCCCATCGTGATCCCGTCGGAGATCGCGATCGTGTTGAGCTCCATCGGCGTGCCGCCGGCCTCGCGGATGCCCTCCTTGACCTTGCGCGGCGAGCGCGCGCAGGTGGAAGTTGCACGGCATCGTCTCGATCCAGGTGATGGCGACGCCGATGATCGGCTTCGCGAGCGCCTCGGCGTCGAAGCCGATGCCGTGCAGGTAGGCGCGCGCGGCCGCGCGGTGCGGCCCGTCCGTGAGCGCCGGGAGCGGTGCTTGAGGTCCATCAGTGACGGGCCACTAGTGGTCGACGGCCTCGCGCGCGGCGCGCTGGAGGCGCGAGCGCTCCCACTGGCGCAGGCGCCAGAGGTCGCGCTGGACCTTGCGCGGGTCGATCTGGCGGCCCGGCAGGTGCAGGTTGGCCGAGCCGATCAGCCGCTGCTCGTCGCCCTTGAGCGCCATCCACTTGGCCAGGACGTCGTCGGAGTCCGGGCAGGCGCGGCGAGCCGAACGGCTTGGTGTCGTCCGGGAACTCGACGCAGTACTCGTTGAGCAGCTGGCCGGTCTGCGGCAGGTAGGCGACGATCGGCTTGTGCGGGTAGACGAGGTAGGCGTACGGCGCGCCGCCGAGGTCCCAGCCCTCCTCGGGGCCGCCGGCCTGGCCGCCCCACACGCGCAGGAAGCCGAGGTCGCGGTACATCTCCCACTCCTCCTCGTTGACGCAGGAGCGCAGGAGCTCGCGGGCGCGCTGCTCGGCGCGGCGCTCGCGGCCCGGGTCGTAGACGGGGATGCCCTCCGCGCGCGCGGCGCGGCGCGGCGCGGATGCGTGCGGCGAGGCGCTCCCACAGAGGCAGCGTCGCCTCCCACAGCAGGGCGATGACGACGATCGCGGAGGCGACGAGCGCGACACGATCATCGCGCCGCCGGCGGCGCGGGGGAAGAAGATGACGCGATCGGTGTCGCGCGGGATCTCGTCGAAGGCCTGGACCATCGTGGCCTCCCGGCGCCCCGACTGCGACGTCGACCGGCACCGCGGCCCACATCCCGGCGTCGAGCTGGCGCCGGAACTCCTCGATCAGCGCCTGCTCCTCCGCGGCGACCTCCACGTCACCCTCGGCGATCAGCTGCTCGCCGTGGCCCGGTCGCATGCGCAGGAACTTCACCGTCCCGAGTTTATGACACCCATGAGCGGGCGGTTCGCGACCCGAACGTCGAGGGCGTCGACCGGTCCCGCACCCTGTGCCGATCTCGCGCAGGCCGCGCCGGACGGCCTCGCCGGCGAGGCGTCGTGCCGCCTGCGCGGCCTCGAGCGGGCTGAAGCCGTGAGCGAGGTGCGCGGCGAGCGCGCTCGAGTGCGTGCAGCCCTGAGCCGTGCGCGGCGCCGTCGGGATGGCGCTCGCCCTCGATCGGCGTGATCGTCGTGCCGTCGAAGAACAGGTCCGTGGCCTCCTCGCGGTGCCCGCCGGTGACGACCACGTTCGCGGGTCCGAGCGCGTGCAGAGCGCGCACCAGCTCCTCAGGCGTCCCCCTTGCCCGCCAGTACCCGGGCTTCCGGGACGTTCGGCGTGATCACCGTTGCGCGGGGGAGCAGCAGCTCGCTCAGCGCGGTGCGAGCGGCGACGTCGAGCAGGACGGCGCCGCTCTCGGCGACCATCACGGGGTCGATGACGACCGGCGTCCCGGGGTCGAGCAGATCCAGCGCCTGGCTGACCGCGGCGACCGTCGCCGCCGTGCCGAGCATCCCGATCTTGACCGCGTCGACGCCGATGTCGTCCTGCACCGCGCGAACCTGCTAGACGATGAACTGCGGCGCCACGGTGTGGATGTCGGTGACACCGATCGGTGTTCTGGGCGGTGAGCGCGGCGACGGCGGTCATCCCGTGCACGCCGCAGGCCGCGAACGCCTTCAGGTCCGCCTGGATGCCGGCGCCGCCGCCGGAGTCCGAGCCGGCGATCGAGAGGACGGCGGGGATGCGTGCCACGAGGCGAGCCTACGATGCCGCCCGTGCTCGCCCGCACCTGGATCGCCGCCAACCGCCTGCGCGCGCGGCTGTCGCGGACTCGCGTCGACCGGCTCGAGATCGTGCGCGAGTACGCAGCCGGCCGCTCCTTCCTCGACGTCGGCTGCATGTGGAGCGTTCACGGAGCCGTCGCCTTCGCGGCCGAGGAGGCGGGCGCGACGGCGGTCACCGGCGTGGACGTCATGGGCGCGACCGGGGAGTTCGAGGCGGAGCGCGCACGCCGCGACTCTGCCGTCCGCTTCGTCTGCGGTGACCTCCACGACGAGGCCGTCCTCGCGGAGGCCGGCGCCCACGACGTGGTCTGGTGCTCGGGCGTCCTGTACCACGCGCCGAACCCCGTTCTGACGCTGGAGCGCCTGCGCAGCGTCACGCGCGAGTGGCTGCTGCTGGCCACCGAGGTCCTGCCCGACATGCCCGGGGTGCCGGGAGCCTGCGTGCTGTACCCAGCACTGGACGACGGCGCGCGCCGTGCGTACGCCGGCGCCCCGGGCGGCCCGGCGGTCGGCGTCACCTCGCCGTTCGACCCGCGACGCGGGCTACGGCAACTGGTTCTGGGGCATCACGCCGTCGGCGCTCGACGGGCTGCTGCGCGTCGCGGGGTTCGGGGCGCCCGAGCGCGTCTGGCGCGCGTCGCCGTTCCACGTGACGGTGGCGGTCCGGCCGCGCTAGGCCATGTGCCCGGATGTAGCGCCCGCCGAACACGCGGCGGACGAGGCCGCGCGACTCGAGCTCCCCGAGGCCGGCGGCGACGCGCAGCCCCTCGGCGGGTCGTCGGTGAGCTCGGCGAGCGAGCCCGCTCCGGCCTCGACGCGGGCGAGCAGGGCGGCGAGCTCGGCGGGCAGGTCGTCGGGCGCGGCGGCGGCTGCGGACGGCGCCGGGCGCGGGCCCGCGCCCACGATCAGGGGCATCGTGACCGCGCCCGCGCCGTGCACCAGGTCGAGCACGTCCTCCGTAGACCGGATCACCTCGGCGCCGACCTTGAGCAGCGCGTGTGGACCCGCGGAGCCGTTGGCGGTGACGTGGCCCGGTACCGCGCCGACGAAGCGGCCGAGCTCGGAGGCGAAGTCGGCCGTGATCAGCGAGCCCGAGCGCTCGCCGCCCTCGACGACGACGGTGCCGCGCGAGAGGGCGGCGATGATGCGGTTGCGCGCCGGGAAGGCCCAGCGGCGCGGCTCGGTGCCCGGCGGCAGCTCGGAGACGACGCAGCCCGCGGCGAGGATGCGGCGATGAAGGCCGAAGCCGTTCGCGGGGTACGGGCGGTCGGCGCCCGTCGCCAGCACGGCGATCGTCACGCCCGCCTCGAGCGCGCCGGCGTGCGCGGCCGAGTCGACGCCCATCGCCATCCCCGAGACGACCGTCAGGCCCGTCGCCGCCAGGCCTCGCCCCAGGCCGCGCGCGACCTCGAGCCCGTACGCGGAGGCGCGCCGCGCCCCCACGATCCCCACTCCCGCCGTGCCCAGCAATCGCGCGTCTCCGAGCCAGTGCAGGACCGCGGGCGGGTCCGGGAGGTCCCGCAGCCCAGGCGGATACGCCGCCGAGCACCCGCACGCCGCGCCCATCCCCGCCGCCAGCAGGCGGTCGGTCGCGAACGCGGACCTGAAGTCCCGGTAGCGCGCAGCGACCTCGGGCAGGCCGGCCCAGCGCAGCAGCTCGTCGTCGGGCAGCGCGAGGAGCTGGGGCCGGCCGCGTCGCAGGCGCCACTCCTGCTCGATGTGGCCGGACAGCCACGCGATCAGCTCGGTGCGCCGCAGGCACCGCGGGCAGGCATCGACGCTCACGCCGCCAGCGGGGTCGCGGTGTCGGTGCGCATGACCAGCGCGGCGCAGATGTGCTCCGGCCCCACCTCCTCGGACTCCCCGAGATCGGCGATCGTCCGGGCGACGCGCAGGACGCGATGGTGGCCACGCGCGGTCAGGGCCTCGGAGTCGTAGAGCTCGAACAACCGCCGGCGCGCGGAGGGGGTGACCCGGGCGAGCTCGCGCAGCATGTGCGGCGTCATCTGCGCGTTGCAGGTCGCCGGCGTCCCGCGCAGGCGGGCGATCTGGCGGTCGCGCGCGGCGACGACCCGCTCGCGCACCGCCGCCGAGGTCGGTGCCCCGTCCTCGCGCATGCGCGCGGCGTCCGGCCGGCCGACGTGGATCGTGATGTCCATGCGGTCGAGCAGCGGTCCGGACAGCCGCCGGCGGTGACGGGCCCGGTCCGCCGCGGTGCAGCGGCAGCGCTCGTCGCCGAGGCCGCAGGCGCAGGGGTTCGAGGCGGCGACGACCATCGCCCCGGTCGGGAACGTGAGCACGCGCTGCGCGCGGACCACCACCACCCGGCCGTCCTCGAGCGGCTGGCGCAGCGCCTCCAGCGCGCTGCGGTTGAACTCCGAGAGCTCGTCGAGGAACAGCACGCCGCGGTGCGCGAGCGTGATCTCGCCCGGCTGCGGCGTCGCCCCGCCGCCGACCAGGCCGCTCGGCGAGATCAGGTGGTGCGGCGCCCGGAACGGCCGCTCGGTGACCAGCCCGCGCCCGTCGTGGCAGCCGGCGATCGAGTGGATGCGCGTGACCTCGATCGCCTCCTCGCGCGTCAGTGGCGGCAGCAGCGTCGACAGGCGCCGCGCGATCATCGTCTTGCCGGTGCCCGGAGGGCCGTGCATGAACAGGTTGTGACCGCCGGCCGCGGCGACCTCGACGGCCGGGATCAGCCCGCTGTGGCCGCGGACGTCGGCGAGGTCGACCGGATCGTCGAACAGGGCGGGCCGCTGGGCGGGCTCCGCCACCGCCGGCTCCGCCTCGCCGCGCAGCACGGCGACCGCGTGCACCAGCGAATCGATGCCGAGCGTCTCGACCCCGTCCACCAGCGCCGCCTCGCCGGCACGCGCGGCCGGCAGCATCAGCCTCTTCAGGCGCGCGTCCCGCACGCCCTCGGCGACGGCGAGCGCACCCCGCACCGGACTGACGTCCCCCGACATCGACAGCTCGCCGATGAAGGCGGTCTCCGCGAGGGCCCCGACGGCGATCTGCTCGCTGGCCGCCAGCACCGCGATGGCCAGCGGCAGGTCGAAGTGCGGCCCCTCCTTGCGCAGGTAGGCGGGCGCGAGGTTGACGGTGATGCGCTTCTGCGGGAACTCGAAGCCGCTGTTGTGCATCGCGCCGCGCACGCGCTCGCGCGCCTCGCGCACCGACTTGTCGGCGAGCCCCACCACGTTGAAGGCCGGCAGCCCGAGGCGCACGTCCGCCTCGACGGTGACGCAGCGCGTCTCGACGCCGTCGATGGCGAACGAGTGCACGCGCGCGAGCATCAGAACGCCCCCTCGAGATGCTCCAGCGCGACCAGCTCGCCGCGCGCGCCGACCGTCACGCCCACGGCGTCGAAGCGCAGGAACTCGAAGAACGGGCGCTCCGCCGCGTCGTGCAGCCACGCGGCCGCCATCCGGCGCACCTGGCGCTGCTTGGGGTCGTGCAGGCTGTCGAACGGCCGCCCCGAGCCCGCCCGCCGCGCCTTGACCTCCGCGAACACCAGCAGCCCGCCATCGCGTACCACGAGGTCCAGCTCGCCGAAGCGGGTGCGATGGCGCCGCGCGAGGACGTCGAAGCCGAGCCGCTCGAAATGCCGAGCCGCGTGCTCCTCCCCCGCCCTCCCGAGCGCGTGTCGCAGGTCGTCCGTCATCACGGCGGGAGCATCCCGCGCCGCGCTGTTACCGATCTAGACGCGGATGTGACAAATCACAGCGCGAGCTGTGAATAAGCGACGGACTGGAAGGACAGCCGGTGCAGCGGCGAGATGCCGTGGAGCTCGATCGCCGCGCGGTGCTCGGGCGTCGAGTAGCCCACGTGCGCGTCGAATTCCCAGTCCGGGTAGCGCTCGGCGGCACGGTGCATGAAACGGTCGCGCGAGACCTTGGCGATCGACGGAGGCGGCGGCGATCGCCGCCGACGTCCGGTCGCCGCCGATCGACGGGGCGCTGGTCGAAGCCGGTCGCCGGGACCGGGAAGCCGTCGGACAGGCAGAGCGCGCCGGGCACCGCGACGCTGGCGCAGGCAGTCGCTCAGCGCGGCGAGGTTGGTCACGTGCAGCCCGCGGGTGTCGATCCCGCGCACGCAGCGCGACGTGACGACGACGCGGGCCGCGATGCGCATGATCGCGCGGGTAGAGCTCCTCGCGCATCTCGGCCGTGTGCTGCTTGGAGTCGTTGAGCGCCGACAGCGCCCGCCGGTCCGCGAGCGACAGCACCTCCATGTCGAACAGCACGCCGGCGGCGACCAGCGGCCCGGCGAGACACCCGCGGCCGGCTTCGTCGGCGCCGGCGACGAAGCGGACGACCGAGCCCGCGGTCGTGCAGCGAACAGCCGCGATCCGGTCGAGCGCCGCCGGCGGGCCCGCTTGCGCGCGCGCCGCTCGGCCACCGTCAGCTCCTCGCCCCCATCGGGCTCGAAACTAGAGCAGTCCGATGCGGCCGGGAGGCCAGTAGGTGGCGAAGGCTCCGCCGATGATCCAGTCGTCGGGGACGGGTCCCCAGTAGCGGCTGTCGTCGGAGGACCCACGGTTGTCGCCCATCATGAAGTACTGCCCGGCGGGAATCGTGATCGGCGCGCGGGAAGTTGCAGCCGCCGCCGGGGTCGCAGGGCGCGATGAACGGCTCCTCCTGCTCCTTGCCGTTGAGGATCGACGTGCCCGCCCTCGACGGCGATCGTGTCGCCCGGCCCGGCGACGACGCGCTTGATGAAGTTGACGTCGTCCTTCGCGTTGACCGACTCCGGGCACACCGACTCGCGCGGGTGCGCGACGCCGCACTGCGCCGACTCGGCGCCCTTGGGCGGGTGGAAGACGACGACGTCGCCGACGGAGGGCTTGGAGAAGGCGTGGCCGATGCGGTTGACGAGCACGCGCTGGCCGACCTTCAGGGTCGGGACCATCGACTCGCTCGGGATCCGGTAGGGCTTGATCAGGAACTTCTGGATGCCGAGCGCGAGGCCGAGCGCGACCGCGACGATCATCACCAGCTCGAGCAGCGAGCCGGCCGTCGACTCAGGCTTCTTCAGACCCCACACGGCGCGCCGCCGGGGTCAGACCGGCTCTTGACCCTCAGGGTCGGCCGCGGGCGGATCGGGCGCAGGCTCCTCGTCGGAGGCCGGCGACTCCTCGGCGGGCGACTCCTCGGCGGCGGGCGACTCCTCGGCGGCGGCCGGCTCGGTCTCCTCGACCGGAACCTCGGCGGCGACCGCGGCCTCCTCGACCATCTCGGGCTCCGCCGCGGTGTGGCCCTCGGCGTCGGTCGCCTCGATCGTGAGCAGGCCGCCCTCGACGATCTCCTCCGGCCCGACGTAGCGACGCTCGCGGACGCGGGCGCGCTTGCCGACACGCCCGCGCAGGTAGTAGAGCTTGGCGCGCCGGACGTCGCCGCGAGCGGCGACCTCGATCTTCTCGATCTTCGGCGAGTGCAGGGGGAACGTGCGCTCCACGCCGACGCCGAAGGACTGCTTGCGGACCGTGAAGGTCTCGCGCACGCCGGCGCCCTGGCGCTTGATCACCACGCCCTCGAAGACCTGGGTGCGGCGGCGCGTGCCCTCGACGACCTGGAAGTGCACGCGCACCCGATCGCCGGCAGCGAACTGCGGAACGCGCCGCAGCTGCTGGCGCTCGAGGCTGTCGATGACGGTGCTCATGGCGAGAAAGAACCCGCTGCAAGCGAGGCCTGCGCGGGCGGCCGCTCACTCTAGCGACCGGTTCCGCGACTGCTCGCGCCTCCACTCTTCGATGCGCGCATGATGCCCGCCTAAAAGCACCTCCGGTACCTGCCAGCCTCGGTACTCGGCGGGGCGCGTGTAATGCGGGTACTCCGGCAGCCCGTCCAGAGCGGCCGAGAACGACTCCTCGTGCGCCGATGCATCGTCGCCCAGCGCGCCCGGCAGCTTGCGGAACACCGCGTCGAGCAGCACCATCGCCGCCAGCTCCCCGCCCGCCAGCACGTAGCGCCCGATCGACACCCGGTCCGTGCAGAAGTGCTCGAGGATGCGCTCGTCGAAGCCCTCGTAGCGCCCGCACAGCAGCGTCAGCTCCGGCTCTTCGGCGAGCTCGCACACGAGCTCCTCGTCGAGCACGCGGCCGCCCGGCGTGAGCGCGATCACCCGCCGCTGAGAGCGCAGCTGCACCGGATCGACGCCGTAGCGCGCCTGCAGCGCCCAATCGACCACGTCCACGCGCAGCACCATCCCCGCCCCGCCGCCGAACGGCGTGTCGTCGACGGATCTGCCGGACAGCGTCGTCGTCTCGCGGTAGTCGACCGCGTCCAGCGACGAGCCGAGCGCGACCGCGTTGCGCACGTGGCGCTGGCCGCGGAACCAGTCGAACCAGTCCGGGAACAGCGTGAAGACGTCAGCGTGCATCGAGGAACTCCAGGGAGACGTCGACCACTCCCCGCTCGATGTCGACGTCGCGCACGGCGTCGTCGATCAGCGGGACGAGGAGGTCGCCGACGACGAGCACCTCGCAGGAGGGATACGCGACGACGCGCTCGACCACGCCGACCTCGCGGTCCCCGTCGACGACGCGCAGCCCCACCAGGTCCTTCGCCCACCACTCGCCCTCCGCCAGCGTCATCTCGGCGAGCAGCGGCTCGCCGCGCAGCGCCTCGGCCGCCGCGCGCGAGTCCACGCCCGCGAGCGCACGATCGGCCGCTCCGCGGTGCCGCGGACGTTCACGATCGCACCCAGCGAGGTCTCCACCCCGGCCGCCAGCACGCCCGGCTCGGGCCGCGCGACGTAGAAGGACCCGTCGAGGCCGTGCGGGCGCCCGACGCGCCCGACCTCAGTCGACGATGTCGACGAGGACGCGCCTGTCCTGCCGGGACCCGGCGGCCTTGACGACCGTCCGGAGCGCCGAGGCGGTTCGCCCGCCGCGCCCGATGACGTGTCCGTAGTCATCCTCGTCAACCGACAACTCAAGCACGAGCGCGCCGTCGTCGTCGTCGAAGGACTCGACCTTGACGGCCTCGGGCTTGTCCACGAGCGCCTTGGCGAGGTACTCGAGCAGATCCCGCGGCATCACCGGCGCCCTTAGGAGATGCCCTGGATGCGGAGCAGCTTCTTGACCGTGTCGGACGGCTGCGCGCCGTGGCGCAGCCAGTAGCGGACGCGCTCCTCGTCGAGCACCACCGTCGACGGGTCGGTCTGCGCGTTGTAGCGCCCGATCGTCTCGATGAAGCGCCCGTCGCGCGGCGCGCGGGAGTCGGCGACGACGACCCGCCACACGGGGTCCTTCTTGCCACCGACACGGGTGAGACGCATTGCCACAGCCATAAGCGACGAGAGGAGGCTAGCGACCCGCGCATCATGGCGCCGAGGTCGGGCATCTTGCCCTGCTGGAGCCCGCGCATCATCCGGCGCATCTCGCCGAACTGCTTGATCAGCTGCGAGACCTGCTGGACGGACGTGCCGGAGCCGTTGGCGATCCGCTTGCGCCGGCGCCCGTTGACGATGTCGGGCTTGCGCCGCTCCTCGCGGGTCATCGACAGGATGATCGCCTCGATGCGGTCGAACTCGCTTCTCGTCGACCTTGAGGTTGCGCATCTGGTGCCCGGCGAGCCCCGGGATCATCCCCAGCAGCGAGGTGAGCGGTCCCATGCGGCGGATCTTCTTGAGCTGATCGAGGAAGTCGTCGAGGTCGAACTCGTTGCGGCGCAGCTTGGCCTCGAGCTCCTTGGCCTCGTCCTCGTCGACCTGGCGCTCGGCCTTCTCGATGAACGACAGCACGTCGCCCATCCCCAGGATCCGCTGCGCCATGCGATCGGGATGGAAGGGCTCGAAGTCGCCGAGCTTCTCGCCCGTGGAGGCGAACATGATCGGCTTGCCGGTGACCTGCTTGACCGCTCAGCGCCGCGCCGCCGCGCGCGTCGCCGTCGAGCTTGGACATCATCGACGCCGTCGAAATCGGCGACCTCGGCGAACTGCTCGGCGACGTTGACCGCGTCCTGGCCCGTCATCGCGTCGACGACGAGCAGCACGGTGTGCGGCTTGACCGCCTTCTTGATCTCGGCCAGCTCCTTCATCAGCTCCTGGTCGACGTGCAGGCGGCCCGACGTGTCGACGATGAGGACGTCCTTGCCGTCGCGCACCGCCTGCTCGCGCGCCCACCGGGCGATCTCGACCGGGTCGCGTGTCGGTGCCCTGCTCGTAGACCGTCGCGCCCGCCTGGCCGCCCACCTTGACGAGCTGCTCGACCGCCGCCGGCCGGTAGACGTCGCACGCCGCCACCGCTACCGAGGACCCGTGCTGCTCGTACAGGTGCTTTGCGAGCTTCGCCGTGGCCGTCGTCTTGCCCGAGCCCTGGAGGCCCGCCATCAGGATCACCGTCGGCGGCCGCGGCGAGAACGTGATGCCGGCGGCCTGGCCGCCCATCAGCTTCGTCAGCTCCTCGTCGACGATCTTGACGACCTGCTGGCCGGGGTTGAGCTGCTTGGTCACCTCGACCCCGGACGCCCGCTCCTTGACCGCCGCGGTGAACTGCTTGACGACCTTGAAGTTGACGTCCGCCTCGAGCAGCGCGAGGCGGATCTCGCGCATCGCCTTGGCGATGTCCTCGTCCGTCAGCGCACCGCGGCCGCGCACTCCGGAGAGCGCGCCCTGAAGTTTTTCGGACAGGGAGTCGAACATGGAAGGGTCATGCTACGCGGCACCGTGCAGGCCCGGGACGAGATCGAAGCGGCCATCGAGCGCGACGAGCTGGCGCCGCTGTTCCAGCCGATCGTCGACCTGCGCACCGGCCTGGTGGTGGGTTACGAGGCGCTGTCGCGGTTCATGCGCGGCACCCGCGACGTCGCCTCATGGTTCGAGCAGGCGCACCGCTTCGGGATGGGCGCGCGCCTGGAGGCGCACGCGCTGCAGTGCGCCCTGGACGTGCCCCGCCGCCCGTTCGGCGCGTTCCTCGCGGTCAACCTGTCGGCGAGCGGGCTCGTCTCGCCCGAGGTCGGGCGCGCGCTGCCCGACCGCCTCGACAGCGTCGTGATCGAGCTCACCGGCCACGGGGCGGCCGCCGACGAGGCACGGCTGCGCGCGGTGCGCCAGGACCTGCGGGGGCGCGGGGCCCGGCTCGCGGTCGACCTCGCCGGCTCCGACTACGCGGGGCTGCGCGAGCTGATGATGGTGGCGCCGGACGTCCTCAAGCTCGACCGCGCGCTCGTGCACCGCGTCCGCACCGACCCGGCCAAGACGGCGCTCGTCGCCTCGCTGGTCGGCTACGGGCGCGAGCTCGGCATCACGATCTGCGCCGAGGGCGTCGAGGATCTCGCCGACGTCGAGCGGCTCGCCGATCTCGACGTCGCCTACGCACAGGGCTACGCGATCGGCCGTCCCGCCCGCCCCTGGGTCGCCGTCGATGCTGAGGCGGCGCACATCTGCACGTCCTCGGCCGCGATGTCGGTGACGGGCGCGACCCGGCCCGACGCGCTCGCGCGCGACGGCCGCCTGCAGTGGCTGAGCTGGAAGCTGTCCGAGGCGACCGACTACGGCGGGCTGGCGGAGGCGGTGGAGGCGATCCAGGCCGAGCTCGGCGCCGACGAGGTGCTGATCTCGATGATCGACGCCGACGAGCTCGTGGTGGTGGGCCGCGGCGGGCCCGACCGCGGCGAGCAGCGCTTCCGCATCGCCGACTACCCGGAGACCGAGCGCCTGCTGCGCGAGCAGGACACCGTCCAGATCCACGTCACCGACCCCGAGGCCGACCCGGCGGAGGTCGAGCTGCTCCGGGAGCTCGGATACCGCTCGCTGCTGATGCTCCCGATCAGCTGCGCCGGACGCGCGATCGGGCTGTTCGAGGCCTACAGCGCCGCGGGCCGGCCGTTCTCGCGCTTCGAGATCGGCCGGGCCCGCATCATCGCGCTCCAGCTCGGCGCCACGCTGGAGCGACTGGGCCGCTAGGCCGCCGTCGGCGGCGGCGGCGGGATGTCCGGGCCTTGGCTGCGCGCGTCGCCGAGTGCCGGGTTCTGCGCGCCCTCAGCGGCCTCAGACGCCTGCCTGGCGGCCTCAGCCGCCGCGGCCGCGTCCGCCGCGGCAGCGGCCGCCGCGTCGTCGGCGCCCGAGGACTTCTTGGGCCGCGGCGTCGCCGGGGCGCCGTTGCCGAGCTGCGAGATCGCCCCGCCGAGGCCGCCCAGGGCCTGCGAGAACTCGCTCGGGATCACGAAGATCTTGTTCGCGTCGCCGCGCGCGAGCTGGGGGAGCATCTGCAGGTACTGATAGGAGAGCAGGCCCTCGTCGGGCTGGCCGTCGTGGATGGCCTGGAAGACGGTCTCGATCGCCTTCGCCTGGCCCTCGGCCCGCAGGATGTCCGATGTCCGGGCGCCCTCGGCCTTCAGCACGGCCGACTGCTTCTCGCCCTCGGCGGTGAGGATCGAGGACTGCTTGATGCCCTCGGCGGTGAGGATCGTCGCGCGGCGGTCGCGCTCGGCCCGCATCTGCTTCTCCATCGCCTCCTGCACCGTCCTGGGCGGCTCCACCGACTTGAGCTCGACCCGGTTGACGCGGATGCCCCAGCGGCCGGTGGCCTCGTCGAGCACGGCACGAAGCTGGGTGTTGATCTGGTCGCGACTCGTGAGCGTCTCCTCCAGCGTCAGGCCGCCGATCACGTTTCGCAGCGTGGTGACCGTCAGCTGCTCGATCGCCTGCAGCGGGTTGGCGACCTCGTAGGTGGCCGCCTTCGGGTCGGTCACCGTGAAGTAGATGACGGTGTCGATCCCGACGACGAGGTTGTCCTCGGTGATCACCGGCTGCGGCGGGAAGGAGACCACCTGCTCGCGCAGGTCGATCATCGGCCTCATGCGGTCGACGAACGGGACCAGCAGGGCAAGCCCCGGGTCCAGCGTCCTCTGGTAGCGGCCGAGGCGCTCGACTATGCCGGCCTTGGCCTGGGGGACGATCTTCACGCCGGCTCCGGCGACGAAGAGAACGAACAGGATCAGGATGATCAGGGCGACTACGCCACCGCTCATGAGTGGTTCCTCCTGGAGGTGTGGATGGGCTTAATCAGTCACGAGCGCCGTAGCGCCCCGAATCTCGACAACCGACACGCGGTCGCCCGGCTCGAAGACCTGGCCCTCGACGAACGAGCGCGCCGACCAGTGCTCACCTTCGAGCTTGACCAGACCATGATCCTGGTCGATGCGCTCGAGCACCAGCACCTCGCGCCCGATCAGGGCGTGGGTGCCGGTCCGGATCTTCGGCGGGATGCGCTTGTGGGACCGCGCCAGCGGCCGCAGGGCGAACAGGAGCCCCACCGAAACGACCAGTGCCACCGCCAGGCTGATGCCCAGCCCCGCGCCCAGTCCGCTGACCAGCGCGGCCAGCAGCGCGCCGCCCGCGAAGGGCGCAAGGAAGAACGCCATCGTCGCCGTCTCCCCGATTCCGAGGATGACAGCGGCGATCAGCCAGTAGACCCAGTCGTCCATAGCGTCGCGACACTACACAGCAGTCCCACGCTCTGACAATGCCCCCGGTACGCGAGGCTTACGTTTTCGCTGCCCCGGCCGGCCTCATGTCGTGAACCTCGATCTCGCCCGCCACCTGCTCCGCGCCCGCGATCTCGCCGACGGCCGCTACTGCGATCCGCTGGACGTCGCGGCGCTCGCCGCGCGCGCTCACGTCTCCCCCACCCATTTCACGCGCTGCTTCCGTGAGGCGTACGGCACGACCCCGCACCAGTACCTGATCGCCCGGCGCATGGAACGTGCGTGCTTTCTGCTGCGTGAGACCGGGCGGCCGGTGACGGAGATATCGCTCGACGTCGGCTTCCGGTCGCTGGGGAGCTTCAGCGCGACCTTCAGCCGCTGGCTCGGCGTCTCCCCGAGCGCCTACCGCTCAGGGCGCGAGCCGTCCCGCGTGCCGTCGTGCATGAGGAAGGTCGTTTTCGAGAAGCGCTCCTGAGCCGCGGGTGATGGACTGCCGCCCATGCAGATCTCCCACATGATGATTTTCTGTCGCGACCAGGACGAGGCCCGCGACTTCTATGTCGAGAAGCTCGGGTTCGAGGTCCGCAGCGACGTCGAGTTCGGCGAGGACTTCCGCTGGCTGACGCTGTCACTGCCCGGCCAGGACATCGAGGTGGGCCTGATGCCGCCCCACGCCGGCCCACACCCGCCCGAGGTCGTGGAGCGCATCCGCGAGCTGCTCGCGCTCGGCGGGATGATGGGCGGGATCATTCAGACCGACGATTGCCGGCGCGACTACGAGCGGCTCCGCGAGCGCGGCGTCGAGTTCACCGGCGAGCCCGAGGAGCGCTTCTACGGCGTCGATGTCGGCTTCCGCGACCCCTCCGGGATCCCGTGGCGGCTCACTCAGCCCGCCGAGGTGGTCGTTCCTCCAAGCGTCCAGGCCACCTAAGGCAAACCCGGCTCCCTTGCCGATAGATCTGTCTATGGGTCAAGGGAGCTGGCTCTTCCCCGATGGGGTGGACCGCGAGCGCATGCTCGAGATGGACAAGGTGCTGCGCCCGATCCGGCGCCGGACGTTCGCCGTGCTGGCAGTCGCCCTGGTCCTGATGGGGCCGTGGCTCGGCTTCTGGACGCTGATCCCGCTCGCGCTGGCCGCCTTGATCTTCGACTACGCCGACCTGCGCATCGCGCGCATGGGCCGCCCCGAGTGGGGGCTGTTCGTCGCCTACGTCTGCTCGCAGCTGATCATCGGCGCGGCGTGCGTGCTCACCGGGGACGTGGGGGTGCCGACCCTCGCGTGGCTGACGCTGCCGATCATCACGCTGGCCGCGCGCTTCTCCATGCGCGGCATCCAGCTCGGCGTCGGCATCGGCCTCGTGGTTCTGCTGGCCGTCACCTTCGGCACCAGCCCGCAGGCGGTCCTCGACTACCCGCCGCTCGTGATCGCGCCGGCGGCGCTGATGATCGGCGTGGCGATGTTCCAGACGACCTTCATGCGCTCGGACATCAAGCACCGCGCCGAGGCGATGATCGACCCGCTCACCGGCCTGCTCAACCGCAAGGCGCTCGACCGCCGCGCGGACGAGCTCGCCCAGCAGGCGCGCATCAACTCGCTGCCCGTCGCCGTGATGGTCGGCGACATCGACCACTTCAAGCTCGTCAACGACACGCGCGGTCACGCCGAGGGCGACGAGGTACTCAAGGCGGTCGCCGGGCAGCTGCGCGACACGCTGCGCGCGTTCGACCTCGTCTACCGGATCGGCGGCGAGGAGTTCCTGGTGCTGCTTCCGGGCGCCGACGAGGCGCGCGGACTCGCGCTGGCCGAGCAGCTGCGCGAGGCGGTCGAGTCCGAGACCGAGGTGACGATGAGCTTCGGGGTGGCCGCCAGTCACGGCGGCGACTTCGACTACGGGGCGGTCTTCTGCGACGCCGACAAGGCGCTCTACCGCGCCAAGGCGGCCGGGCGCAACCGCGTCGAGAGCGCCGCCGAGCTCGTCCTCAGCTGAGCAGCGCCCTGCTGAACGCGTCGGCGTCGAAGGGCCGCAGGTCCTCCAGCGCCTCGCCGATCCCGATCAGCTTGACCGGGATGCTCAGCTCGTTGGCGATCGCCAGGGCGATCCCGCCCTTGGCGGTCCCGTCGAGCTTGGTGAGCACGATGCCGGTGACCTCGACCGCCTCCCCGAACAGCTTCGCCTGACGCAGTCCGTTCTGGCCGGTCGTGGCGTCGACGGTCATCAGCGTCTCGTGCGGCGCGTCGGGCAGTTGCTTGGTGATGACGCGCCGGATCTTCACCAGCTCCTCCATCAGGTTGTCCTGCGTGTGCAGGCGGCCCGCGGTGTCGACGATGATCACGTCGGCGCCGATCTCGCGCCCCTCGGCCACGGCGTCGAAGGCGACGGACGCCGGATCCGATCCCTCGGGCCCCTTGACGAAGGCGCAGCCGGCGCGCTGCGCCCACTGCTCGAGCTGCTCGACGGCGGCGGCGCGGAAGGTGTCGGCGGCACCGATGACGACCGTCTGCCCGAGCTCCTGGCGCAGGTGCCAGGCGAGCTTGCCGATGGTCGTCGTCTTGCCGGTGCCGTTGACGCCGACGACGAGGATCACCGTCGGCTCGGGGCGCAGATCGATGTGGTCGTCGCCGGTGCGGGCCATCTCGGCCAGCAGCTCCGCGAGGCGGCTCGACAGCGCCTCCCCGCCCGCCAGCTCGCCGGACTCGGCCTCCTGCTCGAGCTGCGCGACGACCTGCGCGGTGGTGCGGGCGCCGACGTCGGCGAAGATCAGCGCCTCCTCCAGGCGCTCCCAGGTCTGCTCGTCGAGGTCGCCCTGGAACAGCGTCGCCTGGACCTCGGCCTGGAGCGCCTCGCGCGTCTTGCGCATGTTGGTGCGCAGGCGGCGGAAGAAGCCCTGGCGCTCCTCCTCGATCTCCTCCGGCGGCCCGGCCGGAGCACCGTTGGCCGTCAGGAACAGGTCATACCAGTCGCGCGCCATCGGGTCGGGTCAGATTAGGGTGCCCACCCGCCCATGCCAGAGGTGCGCCTCATTCCCGGCGATCACCCGGACGCGCTCGCGCTGGTGCAGGCGATGATCGATGACATCGCGCGCCTGTACGACTTCGGCGACGACCCCGGCCCGTCCGCGACCCCGGCGGACTTCAGCCCGCCCGGCGGTGGCTTCGTCGCGGTCTACGAGGGCGAGCGCGCCGTCGCCGGCGGCGGCGTGAAGCGCCTCGCGCCCGGGATCGGCGAGATCAAGCGGATGTACGTCGTGCCCGACCGCCGCGGCGCGGGCCTGTCACGGCTGCTGCTGGCCGCGCTCGAGGACCTCGCCCGCGACCTCGGCTACGAGCGCGTAAGGCTCGACACCGGGATCCATCAACATGCTGCACTGCGCCTTTATCCAGGCGCGGGATACTTCGAGATCGATGACTACAACGCCAACCCTTACGCCAGCTACTGGGGAGAGAAGCGACTCT
Organism: uncultured Solirubrobacteraceae bacterium; assembly: GCA_963724135.1. Lineage (GTDB taxonomy): Bacteria > Actinomycetota > Thermoleophilia > Solirubrobacterales > Solirubrobacteraceae > DATLGB01. Next base: position 1,132,338 of record CAVRTA010000004.1, on the reverse strand, counting down.
GACCCCCGCATAGCCGGGATCATGCTGGTCGCGGCGATGGTCGTCGTGATGTGGGTCGTGCAGGTGATCGACGCCATCGACGACTACTCGCTGACCAAGTACGGCATCGAGCCGCGGGAGGTCGACGGGCTCGACGGGCTCGCCTTCGCGCCGTTCCTGCACGGCTCCTGGGGGCACCTGATCGGCAACACGGTGCCGTTCATCGTGCTCGGCGGCCTGATCGCACTGAGCGGGCTGGCGCGCCTGGCCTGGGTGACGGCGATCGTCGCGGCGGTCGGCGGCCTGGGCGTGTGGCTGTTCGCGCAGTCGAACTCGCTGCACATCGGCGCCTCGGGCGTCGTCTTCGGCTACGCCGGCTATCTGGTGGCGCGCGGGCTGTTCACGCGCTCGCTGCTGCACCTCGCCGTGGGCGCGCTCGTCGCGGTCGTGTGGGGGACGACGCTGCTCAGCGGCCTCGTCCCGCACGACGGGATCTCCTGGCAGGGTCACCTGTTCGGCGGCATAGGCGGGTTGCTCGCGGCGCGGGTGCTCTCCCCCACCCGGGCCGAGAAGCCCTCGTCCCCGGCGGCATCGCCCGGCGCCTTCTGATGCGGTTCGCGACCACGGTGGCGTTCTTCGCGCTCTGCGCCACCGCGCAGGCGGAGAACTTCTCCGTGCAGGCGACGAACGCCAACGAGTTCACGCCCGACGAGCTGGCGGTCAAGCCGGGTGACAGCGTCACCTTCTCGAATGCCGGCGGCCTGCACAACGTGGTGTGGGTCGAGGGGGCCTTCGACGACGGCAGCCAGGCGTCGCCCGCCGACCCGGCGTTCGTCTGGCCGTCGGACCCGGTGCGCACGTTCGGCGCCGAGGGGACCTTCTCCTACTACTGCGAGCAGCACGGCACGCCGTCCGGGGCCGGCATGGCGGGGAAGGTGACCGTCTCCACCAGCCCCGCGCCGGTCGACACGACACCGCCGGCGCTGACGGAGTTCATGCGGGCCTGCGGGCCGCCACGCGGCGGAACGCGCGCAAGTCGCGTGCATTCGTCGAGTTCAGGGTGTCCGAGGACGCACGCGTAGTCGGTTCGCTGAACCGGCGCCGGCGCGGCCCGGACAAGCGCCTGGCCGAGCTCGACCGCAACGTGGCTGCGGGCGACCGCTCCGTCTCGTTCCCCAGACGCGAGTTCCGGTCCGGCCGCTACTACGTGCTGATCACTGCGAGCGACGGTTTCGAGAACCGGTCGCCGCGGGTGAAGGCGCCCTTCCGCATCGCTTAGGCGTAGTTCCTGACGGCGCCGGGAGGACCGAGCCTTGGTCTGCTTTACATCCACTGGATGTATTAGGCACCACGGTCGACCGCCGGTGCGACCACACCTGCTCCTTCACCGGCGCCGTCGGACACGGCCACGGCGATCGCCAGGCAAGCGCTGAACGCGCGCCCGCCCGAACAACGCGCCAGGGTCCTACACCTAGGCGGCGTCGGCAGCCTCGCGCGGCAGGCGGCGCGACACCACCTTCGACACGCCGTTGCCGGCCATCGAGACCCCGTAGAGGCAGTCGGCGGCCTCCATCGTGCGCTTCTGGTGGGTCACGACGATGAACTGCGCGCGGTCGGCGTAGCGCCGCAGCAGGGTCAGGAAGCGGTCGATGTTGAGATCGTCGAGCGCCGCCTCGACCTCGTCGAGGATGTAGAAGGGACACGGGCGGGCGAGGAACACCGCGAACAGGAACGCCAGCGCCGTGAGCGACTTCTCGCCGCCGGAGAGCAGCGACAGGCGCTTGGTGGCCTTGCCGGCGGGCGTGAGCTCGATCTCGACGCCGAGCGCGTCCTCGGAGTCGCGGCGCTCCTCCTCGGCGTCCGCGGCGGCCTCGACGGCCTCCTCCGAGGCCTCGGCCTCCGGCTCGGCACCGCCGAGCACCGGCCGCGGTCCGGCGTCCTCGCGGACGAGCCGGAGCCGCCCGCGGCCGCCCGGGAAGAGGTGCTCGACGACCTCCTCGAAGTTCTTGGCCGCCGCGGCGAACGTCTCCTCGAAGGCCTGCTTGATGCGCTGGTCGGTGTCCCTGATGATCCCGTTGAGCTCGCGGATCGCCTTCTCGAGATCCTCGCGCTGGGCCTCGAGCTCCTCGACGTGCGCGACGGCCTCCTCGTACTCGTCCTGGGCGAGCGGGTTGACCGGGCCGAGCTGCTCGCGGCGCCGGGCCAGGCGCTCGATGCGCCCCGCGAGCGCCTCGCGCTCCTCCTCGGACAGGGGCTCCTCGGCCGGCTGGGCCTCGAGGCCGAGCCTGGTCGCGAGCTCGCCCAGGGTCTCGGACACGTCGGCGGCGTGGTCGCGGACCTGCTGCGCCCGGACCTCCGCGCGCGTGACGGCCTCGCTCTGCGCCTTCAGGCGCCCCTGGACCTGCGCCTCCTGCTGCGCACACGCCCGCAACTCGCCCGCCAGCTGCTCGCCGGCCTCGCGCTCGGCTTTGAGGGCGGCGTCGAAGGCCTCGACCTTCGCTTCGATTTGCGCCCTGGCGTCGGCAAGAGTCTCGGCCAACCGCCCGGCGAGGGGGGCGAGGGATTCGTCGGCCTGCGCGCGAGCGCTTTCCGCTGCGATCCGTTCTGTGCGGTGCTCGCGCTCGCGGGCGGCTTTCTCGAGGTAGCGGCGCTCAGCGTTCAGGGCGGCGGCGATCTGGGCGCGGCGCGCGGCGGTCTCGGCGTCGTCTGGCGCCCTGCGGCGCTGCTCGGCGGCGCGGTCGAGCTGCCGCGCCGCCTCCTCGGCGTCGGCGTGGGCGCGCTGGGCCGCCCGGGCATCGCGGTCGGCCGCCTCGCGGCTGGGCGTCAGCCTGCCCGGCGGCCTCGGCGGCCGCCTCCAGCGCGGTGCTCGCGGCGGCCTCGGCCTGCGCGGCGGTCTCCGTCTCGGCGATCAGGGCGTCGCGGCGGTTGCGCTCGGCCAGCACGCGGTCCTCGCCGCCGGAAGTGACCTGGCGCAGCTCGACGCCGTCCCAGACGAGGCCCTCGCGGGTGACCTGGGTGGCGTCGCTGCCTTCGTCGATGTCGTCGACGACGTGGACGTCTGCCAGGAGCCGGCGGGCCAGCTGTTCGGCGTGGTCGTCGCTCCAGGCAACGGCATCGATAAGGGGGGCGAGCCCGGCCGATCCGCCCGTCTGAGTCGCCTTGCGCTCGATATTTGACGCCTCAGGCGACTCACTCGCGCCCGATCCCCCTCCCTCGGTGCCGAACGGCCGGGGGACGAGCGCGGCTCCGCCGTCGCCGCCGGCGCCGGCCAGCAGCGCGCGCGCGTCGTCCAGCGAGGCGGCCACGGCGGCGCGCAGTCGCGGCCCGAGCACCGCCGCGAGCGCGAGCTCGTAGCCCTCCTTCGCGCGCAGCCCGTCGCCCAGCGCGCGCACGCCGCCGGGCGCTCCGGCGTGGACCCGCAGGAACTGGTTGACCGCGGCGAGGTCGGAGCCGACCCGCGCCGCGGCGGCCCGTGCGCGGTCCGCAGCGCCCTCCGCCTCCCGCCGCGCCGCGCGGGCGGTCTCGAACGCCGCGTCGGCCTCGGCCCGAACCGCCTGCTTCTCCGCGACGGCGGCGGCGGTGCGCTCGACCTCCGCGGCAGCCGCCTCGCGAGCGGACGCCAGGTCGGCGAGCTCGCGCTCCAGGCGCTGCGCCCGATCCGCGGCCAGCTGCTCGAGCTCGCGCTCGAGGTCGGCGATGCGCTGCTCGCCCGCCTCGTCGGGCTCGTCGCCGGCCGCCTCGCCCTCCAGCGCCTCGACCAGCGCGCGCCGGCGGACCGCTCGCTCGGCCAAAAGCGACGCCGCGTCGCGCGCCGCCGCCTCGCGCGTCTCGACGCGCTCGCGAGCCGAGCGCGCGGCGTGGTAGCGCGCGGTCAGCTCGTCACGCTCGGACCCGCGGGCGGTCAGCGCCGACTCGGCCGCCTCGCGCCGCGCCGCCACCGCAGCCAGCTCGCCCTCCACCGCCGCCGCGGCCTCCCGGGCGGCGGCAGCCTCAGCCTCCGCCTCCTTCAATGCCAGCGAAGCAGCGCGCGCATCGTCCCGGGCCAGCGACCACCGAGCCTCCACCGACTGCCGCTCCAGCCGCGCGTGCAGCTCGGCCGCCTCGGCCTGGCGCTTCAGCGGCCGCAGCCGCGAGCGGGCCTCGCGCTCGACGTCGAGCGCGCGGTCGAGGTTGTCCTGCGTGCGCTCGAGCTTGAGCTGCGCGCGGCGCCGGCGCTTGCGGTGCTTGCCCAGGCCGGCTGCCTCCTCGATCAGCACGCGGCGGTCGCGCGGCTTGGAGGTCACGATCGCGGTCACCCGCCCCTGCGAGACGACCGAGTGCATCTCCTTGCCCAGCCCGGTGTCCGACAGCACCTCGGTCACGTCGGTGAGCCGACAGCGCGCCCCATTGATGCGGTACTCCCCCTCGCCGGCGCGGTCGAGCCGGCGGGCGATCGCGATCTCCGACAGCGGCAGGTCGATCCCATCCTCGCCGTTGTCGATGACCACCTCGACCTCGGCCTCCGAACGCGCCTGCACGCCGTGGGCCCCGGCGAAGATCACGTCCTGCATCGACTGACCGCGCACGTTGAGGGGCGACTGCTCTCCCAGCGCCCACAGCACGGCATCGGTGATGTTCGACTTCCCGGACCCGTTCGGGCCGACGATCACCGACACGCCGGGGCTGAACTCCAGGCGCGTCCGGTCCGGAAAGGACTTGAAGCCCTTCAGGGTCAGTGAGCGCAGATGCATCAGTCGCCGAGCATCTTGTCGAGTGCGGCGGACGCTGCCGCCTGCTCGGCCTCCTTCTTGGACCGGCCCGCCCCGCGCGCGATCTCCTCACCGGCCACGATCGCCGCCATCTCGAAGGTGCGGTCGTGCGGCGGGCCGCTCTCCCCCACCACCTCGTAGCCGACGGTCTGGCCGTGGCGCGCGAGCTGCTCCTGCAGGGCGGACTTGAAGTCGCCGGGGTCGTCCAGCGCCCGGTCGAGCTCGGGCTGGAAGGCCTCGACCACGGCGGCGGCCGTCGTCTCGAAGCCGTGCTCGAGGTAGCACGCGGCGATCACCGCCTCGCAGATCTGCGCCAGGACCCGCTCCGTGTGCGCCAGCGCGAGGTTGGCCGGGGACTCGGCGGGCGCGAGCGCGCGCAGCTCGTCAGGGATGCCCAGCCGCTCGGCCACCCTGCGGCACGAGCGTCCGGACACCGTCTGCGCGCGGATCTTCGTGAGCTGGCCGGCGCCGTAGCTCTCGGCGTCGAGCAGCGGCCACAGGTGCGTGGTGATCGAGAGGCCCAGAACCGAGTCGCCCAGCAGCGCCAGCCGCTCGTAGGACTCGGCGCGCTGATCGGTCCACGACGCGTGCATCAGCGCCTGGCGGCGCAGGGACTCCGGCAGCGCGTCGAAGAGCTCGCGCAGCCGCACGGCGGTCAGGACAGCTGCGGCGCCTTGGCCAGCACGAAGTCGACCGCGAGGCCGACGGTCGTGATGCGCGCTGCCTCTTCGTCGGACATCTTCACGCCGTAGGAGTCCTCGAGCTCCTGCACGAGCGTGTAGAGGTCGAGCGAATCCGCGTCGAGGTCCTCCTTGAAGCGGGTGTCCGCGGTGATCCGCTCCGGGCCGATCTCGAGCTCGTCGGCGAGGTGGTCGCGGATCGCGGCAAGGACGTCTTCGCGGGTGCTCATGACTCAGTCCACGGTAGCCGCGGCCGCGGACGATCGCAGCGCGCCCGCAGCCTCCAGCGCCGCGTGCGTCCGCCCGGCGACGTCGTGGCGGACGCCGCGCGCGGCGACGGCGAGCGCGGCCGCGATCCCGCGCGCGGAGAACGAGCCGTGGGGGACGACGATGAGCCGGCGCAGGCCGAGCAGGACGGCGCCGCCCTGCGCCTCGGGGTCGAGCTCGTCGCGCAGTCCGCGCAGCGCCGGGCGCAGCAGCGCGCCCCCGACCTTCGTGCGTGCGGAGGACATCAGCGCGCTCGCGGATCGCGTCGATCAGCGCCCCCATCGTGCCCTCCATCGTCTTGAGCATGACGTTGCCGGTGAAGCCGTCGGTGACGATCACGTCGGCGTCACCCGACGAGACGGTGAAGCCCTCGACGTTGCCGACGAACCCCGGCATCTCTCGCAGCCGCTCGTGCGCGGCGACGACGACCTCGGTCCCCTTGGTGTCCTCGGTGCCGTTGGCGAGCAGCCCCACGCGGGGCGCGGCCACGCCGTACACGGTCTGCATGAACGCGGCGCCCATGTGCGCGAACTGGACGAGGTGCTCCGGGCGGACGTCGATGTTGGCGCCCGCGTCGACGAGCAGGAAGGGCTTGCCCGGGATCGGGACCAGCACCGCGAGCGCGGGCCGGTGCACGCCGCGGGCGCGCTTGATGCGAAAGACGCCGGCCGCGAGCGCGGCCGCGGTCGAGCCGCCGCTGACCAGCGCGTCGGCCCGGTCGTCGGCGACCGCCTGGATGGCCTGCACGATCGACGCCTCCGGCTGCTCGCGGACCGCGGCGACGGGATCGGGTGCCTTGGCGACCGACACCGGCGCGTCGACGATCTCGACCCGCTCGGCGGCCTGCATCTCCGCCGCCGGGCCGAACAGGACCACGTGGAGCCGCGGGTCCGCGGCGACCGCCTGGGCGGCCCCGCGCGCCACCTCGCCGGGCCCGTGGTCGGACCCGTTGGCGTCCAGCGCGATGGTTACCGGATCAGTGCTCGTGGTCGTCGTGGTCGTGCGGTGCGGCGACGACCTCGCGGCCGCGGTAGTAGCCGCAGTTCGGGCACACCCGGTGCGGGCGGCGCGGCGAGTGGCAGTGCGGGCACTCGTTCAGGGTCGCGGCCGCGACCTTGTGGGTCGACCGGCGCTTGGTCGTGCGCGAGTGCGACTGCTTCTGCTTGGGGACGGCCATGGGCGGCGCGTAATGGTAGCCGGTCGGCTCACGTTCCCCCGCATCATGGGCTTCTTCAAGGACCTCAAGCAACTCAACGACACCGGTAAGCAGATGCAGCGCGACGCCGGCATCCGCGGCGGCTTCGGCGGCATGAAGGACGCCGTCTCGCAGGCCAACGCGACGCTGCAGGGCTTCCAGCAGACCAACGCCGATCAGCAGCGCATCATCGCGTCCGGCACGGTGGCCACCGGCATCGTCAAGGGCATCCGCGACACGGGCATGATGGTCAACATGTCCCCGCAGATCGAGTTCGACCTCGAGGTGACGATCCCCGGGCAGCCGGCCTACACCGACCACGATCCAGCAGGTCGTCAACCCGGTGAACATCCCGCAGGTCCAGCCCGGCCTGCCGGTCTCGGTGCGGGTCGACCCGATGGACGTCAACCAGGTCGTGCTCGTCGGCGTCTAGTCGAGCTTGAGCTCGCGCAGGGCCGCCCAGCGCGGGTCCGGGCGCGCGCTCGTGTTCGTGCTCCGGGTTCCGGTTGAGGTTCTCCCCGCAGATCGGGCACAGCCCGGCGCAGTCCTCGCGGCACGTGATCTGGTCCGGGACCGTCAGCGCCAGCGCATCGTGGGCCCAGGCGGCGAGATCGAGCTCGGCCGCGTCGTTGAGTAGGGCGAGTTCAGCTCGTCGCCGGCGCCCGGGACGTTGACCTCGCGGACGTCCACGGCGAAGACCGGCTCGGCCGCCTCCAGGCAGCGCATGCACGGACCCTCGAGCCGCGCGCTGAAGCGCAGCCGCAGCGCGTAGCCGGCGTGGGTCGTGCGCGAGACGTCCAGCGTCACCGGCAGCGGCGACGGCCCGACCTCGTAGCGCTGCCCGCCGTAGGAGAGGTCGCCGACGGGGACATCCAGCTCGAAGCGGCGCCCCTCCCCCGAGCGCAGGGCCAGAGGCTCGAGCTCGAAGACGTCAGCCCGTGGCATACCTTCAGCCAGATTAGGGTTTCGCCCGGCCGGCCTTCGGCCTCTGGGCGACGCTACTTCGCCGCCTCTTTGAGCTCCCGCTTGAGGACCTTGCCCGTGGCGTTGCGGGGCAACTCGTCGATGAAGTCGACTTCGCGCGGCACCTTGTAACCGGCGGTGTTGGACTTGACGTAGTCCTTGACCGCCTTCTCGGAGAGCTTTTTGCCCTTCTTGGTCACGACAACCGCTTTCAGGCGCTGGCCGAACTCCTCGTCGTCGACGCCGAACACGGCGACCTCTTCGACCGCCTCGTGGCCCTGCAGCAGCTCCTCGATCTCCTGCGGGAACACGTTCTCGCCGCCCGAGACGATCATGTCGTCGTCGCGGCCGTCGATGAACAGGCGGCCCTCCTCGTCGAAATGGCCGACGTCGCCTGACGACATCAGGCCGTCGAGGGAGTCCTTGCCGCCGCCGCCCGTGTAGCCCTCCATCTGGAGGTCGTTGCCCACGAAGATGCGGCCGGTCTCGCCGGGCTTGGAGATCGGCTGGTTGTCGTCGCTGTAGAGGCGGACGACCGTGCCGCGGGGGACGCGGCCGGCGGTCCCGGGCGCGGCGCGCAGATCCTGCGGCGTGGCGATCGTCGCCCATGCCACCTCGGTCGAGCCGTAGAGGTTGTAGAGGTTGTCGCCGAAGAGGTCCATCCAGCGCTCGGAGATGGGGCCGGGGAGCGCCGAGCCCGACACCGGCACGACCCGCAGCTTGGAGAGGTCGTACATGTTCAGGACGTCCTCGTCGAGCGCCAGGATGCGCTGCAGCATCACCGGGACGACGACGAGCGCGGTGCACTCGTGGCGCGCCGTCAGCGACAGCGTCGCCTCGGGGTCGAACTTGCGCTTGAGCACGAGCGTCGAGCTCAGCCCCATCCCGATCGTGAAGTGAGCGAAACCCCAGGCGTGGAACAGCGGCGCGGCGATCATCGTGTTCTCGCGCGCCTTGAGAGGGATGCGATCGAGCAGCGCCGCGGCGGGGTCGAGTGACTTGGGCTGGGAGCGCGACGCGCCCTTCGGCGTACCGGTCGTCCCCGAGGTCAGGATGATCGCCTTGCCCGGCGCGGCCGGCGGGATGACGTCGGAACGGTCGCCGCGCTCGACGACGTCGTCGAGGCGCTCGTCGGAGGTCTCGACCTCCGGGTCGGCCCAGCCGACGTAGCGCTTGCGCCGCCGGCTGGCCTCGTGCAGGACCTCCTCGAACTCCTCGTCGTAGATCAGCGCGGTGGGCTTCTCGCGCTTGCAGACCTCCGTCAGCTGCGGCCCCGAGAACATCGTGTTCAAAAACAGGGCGTTGCAGCCGAGCTTCGAACAGGCCACGATCGACTCCACGAAACCGCGGTGGTTGCGCATCATCAGGCCGATGTTGTCGCCCTCGTTGACGCCGTCGTCGGACAGGGCGTGCGCGATCGCGTTGGAGCGCTCGTGCACCTCGCGGAAGGTGATCGTGCCGCTCTCGTCGATGATCGCGATCTCGTCGGGGTAGCGGGCGGCGGACGCGGCGTAGCCGGCCGCCGGCGTCGGACCGAAGCGGATCAGCGCGTTGGCGACGGTGACGAGCCGGTCCGGCCAGGTCGGGCGCAGGATGCCCGACTCGGCGAGGGTCTTGACGAGAAAGAGCTTGCTGGACACGCGGCCGGGAAGCGACGGCATACGGCTCATCTTCCCACGGTCGGCAACGTGAGTCCCGGTGGCAGCTCGGCGGCGTCGATGAGGTGGTCGATCTCGCGCTTGCGGCGGGGGTTCAGCGAGACGTGGCGCTGGCCCACGCTCGGCTTCTCGATCAGCAGTCCCGCCGCGACCAGGGCTTCGCCGACGGCCTCCGCGAGGTCCCACTCGCCCTGGAATCCCCGCGCCAGGTTCGTGACCTCGGTGTGGTAGCCGCCCCACTTCCCCTTGCCGCGCAGCGTCAGCAGCATCCGCCGAGCGATTCGCCGCGCCGGCTCGGGGTCCTCGTGGGGCGGCGGGACGGCGCTCTCGCCGCCGGCGCGCGGCAGCGGGCGCAGGTCCGAGACCTCGAGCACCGCCGCGGGGACGAGCACCGCTCGCGCCTTCAGGCGGTCGACGTCCAGGACCGCCAGGTCGAACAGCTCGGCGGTCTCCGCGGCGTCGCCGGCGGCAGCAAGAGCGAGGTGGCCGTCCTGGTCGCCGGCCTCGGGCTCGCCGAGGACATCGACGAGCAGCTCGGCGAGGCGCGCAGCACGGCGCGGGACGGCGGCTGGATCCACGCGCCAAGCGACCGCGACGGGCGTGACGGCGACCACGCCGGGCGCGACCGCGACGGTGACGGGCTCCTCGTAGCCCGAGCGGGCGAGCTCGAGCTCGCGTGCGCTGCGGCGCAGCTCGGCGGCCAGCAGCCTCCGCAGCCGCGCGGTGTGGCTGCGGTCCTCGCCGGCCTCACGCAGCGCGTCCTCGAGTTCCCGGCGCGCCATGCGAGGGAACCTATCCGCGCATGGGTGTTCGCAGGCGGGTCCGGGTGCACGGGCGCGTGCAGGGCGTCTTCTTCCGCGACAGCGTGCGGCGCGAGGCCGAGCGCCGCGGGGTCGCGGGCTGGGTGCGCAACTGCTCCGACGGGACGGTCGAAGCCGTCTTCGAGGGCGACGAGGCGGAGGCGATGGTGGCCTTCTGCCGGGCCGACCCAGGCCATTCGCGCGTGGAGCGGGTCGAGGCCGCCGAGGAGGACTTCGAGGGTCTGCGCGGCTTTTCCGTCAGGTAGGGGGCGTAGCTTGCGACTGGTCCGACATGGAAGCTGCGACGACCCTCCATCCCTCGCGTGTCACCGTGGTCGGCGACCGGGTGCTGGTCGACGGCCTCGTCGTCGACGACCAGCGCGCGGTCGATCTCGTACGCGCATCGGAGGATCCCGAGGGCACGCTGCTGCGCGCCATCGAGACCGGCGCGCGGGTGATCGACCGCGAGCAGGCGGGCGCGACGGTCGAGGTCTACCGCGCGGACCTCGAGAAGGCGACGCGCGAGGCCGAGGCGGCGCTCGAGAAGCGGGCCGACGCGGTCGCGGACGGGTTCGCCAAGCGCTTCGACGCCGCGTTCGGCGAGGACGGCGCGCTGTCGCGCGAGCTCCAGCGCCTGTTCGGCGACGAGTCCTCGGTCGCGGTCCAGCACAGGATCAAGGCGGTGCTCGAGCAGGTCACGCGCGACGGGCGCGAGCAGCTCGTCAAGCAGTTCTCCTCCTCGGACGCCTCCAACCCGCTGGCCGACTTCAAGACCGGCGTCCTCAACGTCACCAAGCAGCAGGTGGACGAGCTCGTCGCCATGCGCGAGCAGGTCGTCGAGCTCAAGGGCGAGGTGCAGAAGCTCCAGGCCGAGCGCGAGAAGGCGTCGGAGGTCGCGGCCGAGCACGATCGCTCGACCGCCAAGGGCCGCCCGTACGAGGAGGCGGTGTTCGACGCGCTCGACGCGATCGCAGGAGCCCATGGCGACCTCGCCGAGGCCGTGGGCGACGAGGCCGGCACCGGCGGCCGCAAGGGCGACGTCGTCATCGGGCTCGACGGCTGCGCCGGGCCCGCGCGGGCGCGCATCGTCGTCGAGGCCAAGAACTCCCAGGTGTCGCGCAAGGCCGCTTTGGAGTACCTCGACGAGGCGATGGCCCAGCGAGACGCGGCGTTCGGCATCTGGGTCGTCCCGTCGGACGAGACCCTGCCGGCCCGCACGGTCCCGCTGCGCGAGGTCAACGGCGACAAGCTGTTCGTCGTCTACGACCCCGAGGGCGAGATGTCACGGCTCGGGCTCCAGCTCGCCTATTCGCTCGCCCGCGCGCGCGTGCTGATGGCCCGCGGCGGCGCCGAGGGGCTCGACGGCGCCGCGCTGCGCGCCGAGGTCGAGCGCGCGCTGATGGTCCTCGACGACGAGCGCCGCGTGAAGGCGCAGCTCACGACGGCCAACAACGGCATCGAGGCGGCGCGCAAGATCGTGGAGTCGATGGCCGCGGTCGTGCGCGGCCACCTGCAGGAGATCGACCGGATGGTCGGTGAGGCGGGCGGCGACGACGCGCCGCGCCAGACGTCGATGGTCTAGCTAGCCCGCCTCGTACTTGGGCGTGTGCACGATCTCCATCCGCAGCCTGCCCGACCGCTCCGTATGTTCGGTCGGTCGGTCGCGCTCCTCGAGGAACAGCGCCAGAGACGGCGCCGGCGCCTGGAAGAACGCCTTGAAGAAGTACTCGAGCCCTCCCGGCTGCGCCTCGGGGCTCCAGATCCCGTAGAAGTAGCCGCGGTAGAACTCGACGAACGGCAGTTGCTCGTTCCCGTGGCAATCCCGGATGTAGAGGTCGATGCGGCCGGGGTCGACGTAGGCGCGCGGCCGGTCGCGCACCAGCGCGTACCGGGTTCGGCCGTCGGGCGCCGTCTCGATTCGTGACGCGAGACCGACGAGCATCCGCACGGCGACGGGCGCCTTGACCTCGCTGCGGCCGGCCGACCAGTCGCAGGGGGTGGCCGATCCAGAGGAAGCCCTGTAGTAGTACGACTGGACGACGGGGCTCGACGAGCCGTTGAACTCCTTGAGGTCGAGCGAGGCCACGAGCGGGATGTCGGGGGCCACGACGGCGATGTCGACCTGCATGTCCGAGCCCTCGTTGTGGAGCTCGTGCAGATCGGCCTCGTAGTCGAGCTCGAAGCGCGCGCACTGACGAAAGCGCGACATCGCGTCCGCGGCGATCGTCGCCCCGGCGAGCTGCGCGCCGCGCGCCATCTGGATCATGGCGTGGGCGTACGCCAGCTCGCCGTCCATGCAGCGTACGAAGGCGACGTCGTAGGCGTAGTCCATGATCAGCGGGATCTCGCGCCGGCCCTCGTCGTCGAGATCGGCCAGCTGGTCGGAGATTCCTGCCAGCTGCACCTGGCGCGACCAGGCCAGGTAGGTCAGGACGGCCAGGTTCGCGAGCGTGTCGTCGCTCTGCGCCGCCAGCATGCGCGGGCGGACGATCTTGGCGTAGTAGTCGCGCATGATCGCACCGAGCTCGCTCTCGGCGATCGAGTCGCCCTCGCGCTTCACGCGCAGGATCTCCTCCGCCACGGCCTTCTCGTATTGCGCGAGCGCGTCCTTTGGCAGCCCGGTGATGGCGTCCGCCTCGGCATCGCCGACCGATGCCGTGCCGTAGGTCGAGAAGTGCAGCAGCGGGAGGTCGATCACGCTCGTGTCGAGCGTCGGCGCGTAGGCGTGGAAGTCCTTTCCGGCCTCACGCGCCGCGAACGTGAACTGCTCCGCCACCGGGATCGCCGTGGCGGGCGTGATGCGCAGCATGGCGGGAGCACCGAGCTGCAGCCCGTGGGGCTGGATGTCGACCGCCGAGGCCTCGGCTGCGAACGGCTTGCCCTCGAGGGCGGAGACCGGCGTCAGCGTCAGCTCGGCGTCCTCGAACAGGCCGCCGGGCGGCACCGTCAGCTCGAAGCGGTCGCCGTTGGCCGCTGTCGCCGTCAGCGTGCCGCCGTCCGCGGCGCTGATCAGCGCCGTGACCCCGCGGCTCGTATCGAGAACGGGCGAGACGTCGATGGGATTGCCCACGGGCGGCGGGACGGCGGGGTCCTCACCGGGGCCCGGGGTGGGCGTCGCCGTAGGCGTGGGCGTGGGGGCCTCAGGAGTGGGGGTCGGCGTGCCCGAGGGTCCGGCACCCGGCCCGGGCGCCGGGGCCTCGGGCGCGACCCGCAGGGCGCGGGAGGCTCGGCAGCGGCGCCCCACGCAGGCGAGCAGCAGGTACCGGCCGGCCGCGACGCGGGCCGGCAGCCTGACCGGCGCCCTGAGCGTCCTGGACCGGCGTGGCTTCAGCGCCGGGATCCTGATCGTCGCCAGGGTGCGGTCGGCCCGGTCGAGGCGGTTGTCGGCGGACAGGGCGAGCCGGGCCTTTGCCGCGGCCGATCGGCGTCGTCCGCGGTTGGCGACCCGCACCTTCGCCGCGATGGTCGAGCCGGGACTCGTTGCCGCCGGCTTGGCTCTCACGGACCGCACCTCCGGGCCGCGCTTGGCGGCGGCGGCCGGCGTGACGGCGACCATCAGTGCAATCAGGCAGCCGCCGAGCTCTCGCATCCGGAAATCCTACAGGCGTCGGCGGCCCATGCGCCGATTACCGGGAAATCAGCTTCCAGAGCGCTAGCGGCCGGCTTCGACGGGCTCGTCTTTGCCCTGCAGGCGCTCGCGCCCGCGCTGCACCGCGGCGATGAACTTCGAGAGGTTGACCTCGAGGGTGTTGAGGATCTCGTCGGCGTAGTCCTCGGCGCCGAGGCGGATCTCGCGCTCGCGGGCGCGGGCGTCCTCGATGATGTCCTCGGCGGCGCGCTCGGCCTGCTTGACGACCTCCTCCTGGGAGACCAGCTGGTCCTGGCGGTCGCGCGCCTCCTTGACGATGCGCTCGGCCTCGCGCTTGGCCTCGGCCAGCATCTCCTGGCGCTCCTTGACGATCCAGCGCGCCTGCTTGATCTCCTCGGGGATCGTGGCGCGCATCTGGTCGAGGATGTCGTAGACCTCCTCGCGGTCGAGGCGCACCTGGTCGGACCCCGGAAGCATCGTGCGCTTCGCGTTGTGGATCAGGTCGTCGAGCTTGTCGATGAGAACGAGGACGTCCATTGGGCTAGTTGCTGTTCGTCACCGGGCCAGAGCTTCCTTCAACGGACCTTCGACATGTGCCGGCACCAGATCGGAGATGTCTCCGCCGAAGATCGCCAGCTCCTTGACCCCGCTGGACGAGAGGAAACTGTATCGGGGACTCGCCATTATGAAGACGGACTCGACCTCCGGCGCTTGCATCCGGTTGAGCTGGGTCATCTCCGCCTCGTACTCGAAATCGCTGATCGCGCGCAGTCCCTTGACGATCGCGACGGCGCCCTGACGGCGCGCGAACTCGACCACGAGGACGTCGAACGGCTCGACGCGCACGTTGTCGAGGTGCTTGGTCGCCTCCTCGAGGAACGCGATCCGCTCCTCGGTCGAGAACAGCGCCTTGCTCTTGCGCACGCTGGCGTTGACGACGCCGACGATGATCTCGTCGAACAGGCCCGCGGCGCGGGTGATGACGTCGAGATGCCCGTAGGTGACGGGGTCGTAGGTCCCGGGGCAGATGGCGATACGGGGCTCAGTGGGCATGCAGTCTGATCAGGGTGTCGCCGTAGCGGCGTTCGTCTTGCAGGGTCAGGTCCGGGAGGTCGAGCGGAGAACGGCGGTCGCTCTCGGAGACCACGAGGCCGCCGGGCGCGAGCACGGCGGCCACCGGTCCCGACAGCTCTCCTCCGAGCCGCGGCCCGTGCCGGTATGGCGGATCGACGAACACGAGATCGTATTGGTCGGTCGTGGCGCGCAGGAACGCGGCGGCCTGACGCTGATGGATGTCAACCTTCGCCGGGTCGGGGAGGTTGGCCCGGATGGCCGCGATCGCGCGCGGGTCCTCGTCGACCAAGACGGCATGGGCTGCGCCACGGCTCAGCGCCTCGATGCCGAGCGCTCCCGAGCCGGCGAACAGGTCCAGGACCCTGGCGTCGCCGACCCGCGCACCGAGGATGGAGAACAGCGCCTCCTTGACGCGATCGCTCGTGGGACGCGCGCCCGGCGGCGCCTTCAGCGGCCGGCCCTTCCACTCGCCGGCGATCACCCGCACGGGCTCGGCTTCGGCGTCCGGGCACCGAGGGAAACGCGGGTGGCATGCCGATTGGTCGCCATAGCGACCAGAACACCTGCCAACGCGACCATCACGCGGGGATCGGCTCGAGGGCCTCGGGCCCGAACTCCCGCTCGAACGCGACGGCCAGCAACGCGTGCTCGGGCTCCGCGAGCTGGGGGTCGGCGTCGATGATCGCCCGCGCGTGGTGGCGGGCACGGTCGAGCAGCCGGGCATCGTCGGGCAGCTGGGCGAAGCGGAACGCGCCGGCGCCGGACTGGCGGACGCCGACCAGCTCGCCCTCGCCGCGCAGCTCGAGGTCGATCTCGGCGAGCCGGAAGCCGTCGGAGTGCTCGGCCAGCGCCCGCAGGCGCCGGCTCTCCTTGGACCCGAACAGCAGGCACAGGCTCGGGTGCTCGCCGCGGCCGACGCGCCCGCGCAGCTGATGGAGCTGGCTGATGCCGAAGCGCTCGGCGTCCTCGACCAGCATCACGGTCGCGTTGGGGACGTCGATGCCGACCTCGATCACCGTCGTGGCGACGAGCACGTCCGCGCCGCCGGCGGCGAACGCGAGCATCGCCTCCTGCTTCTCGCGCGAGCTCATGCGGCCATGGAGCAGCACCAGCCGGCGGTCGGGGAAGACGTCGCGCTTGAGCCGTTCGTACTCGACGGTCGCGGCGCGCGCCTCGAGCGCCTCGGACTCCTCGACCAGCGGGCAGACCACGAACGCCTGACGGCCGGCGTCGATCTCCTCGCGGATGCGCTGGTAGGCGCGGCTGCGCTCGGAGGCGGTGTTGGCGACGTGGGTCGTGATCGGCCGGCGGCCGGCCGGAAGCTCCTTGAGCACGGTGGTGTCGAGGTCGCCGTATGCGGTCAGCGCCTGCGTGCGCGGGATCGGCGTCGCGGTCATGTGCAGCACGTGCGGAGCCAGGCCAGGCGGTCCCTTGCGATCGAGCGCGCGGCGCTGGTTGACGCCGAAGCGATGCTGCTCGTCGACCACGGCGACGGCGAGCTGGTCGAACTCGACCGGCTCCTCGATCAGCGCGTGGGTGCCGACCAGCAGGTGCAGCTCGCCGCTGCCGAGCTTGTGCAGGAGGTCGGTCCGGCGCGACTGCGGCGTCGCGCCGGTGAGCAGCGCGGCCGAGACCATCGCGTGCGGCAGCAGCGTCTGCAGCGTGGCGAAGTGCTGCTCGGCGAGCGTCTCCGTCGGCGCCATCAGCGCGGCCTGGGCGCCGTGCTCGACAGCGCGCAGCATCGCGTGCAGCGCGACGACGGTCTTGCCCGAGCCCACCTCGCCCATCAGCAGGCGCTGCATCGGGCGGTCGCTCGCCAGGTCCTCGTCGATCACCGACATGGCCCGCGCCTGGTCCTCGGTCAAGGTGAACGGCAGGCTGTCGCCCCAGGCCGCGGTCAGGGTGCGCTTTGCCACTGAGGGAAAGCGCTCGAGGGCTGGCGCGCCGCACGGCACGGCGCTTGAGGAACGCGAGCTGGGTGAGCAGGAACTCGTCGAAGGCGAGCCTTTGGCGGCCGGGCTCCTGGTCGCCGAAGTGGGCGGCGTCGAGGGCGGCCGTCAGATCCGGGAGCGCCTCGGCCGCGCGGATCTTTGCGGGCAACGGCTCGATGAGGTGATGGGCAGCGGCGCGGTGGTCTCGCACGAGCTCCAGGATCTGGCTGCTGGTGATCCCCTCGGTGGCGGGGTACGTCGCGACCTCGGCGCCGACGTCGCCCTGCGTGAGCGCGTGGCCGGAGACCCGGAAGCGGTTGCGCGCCTGGTACTTGCCGGTGAGGATCAGCTTGGTCCCCGGCGGATAGCGGTTCGCCAGCCACGGCTGGTTGAAGAAGGTCGCCTCCATGATCCCGCTGCCGTCGGCGACGGTGGCGACGACGAGCGGCTTCATCCCCCGCCGGCGCACCGGCCGGCTCCTGATGCTGCGCACCTCGACGACGACGGTGGAGGTGTCCTCCGTGCCCAGCGTGGCGATCGTCTGCGCCTCGCGGCGGCCGCGGGGCAGGTGCAGCAGCAGGCCGCCGATGGTGTCGATCCCGAGGGCGGCCGCCGCCTCCTTGGCCTTCGCCCCCCGCACGGGCGTCTCTGCGTCCAGCTCGGACGGCCGGGGAGCGCCCTTCGCAGCCGGGGGCTCGGTGAGGGGGGTGGATGTGGCGAAGGCGGTCGGCCCCACGCCTGGATTGTGCCCCGCCGCCCGGCGGCCAAAGGGGTCCATTCCTACGCCCACGTGCCGTCTATCCGGCATGGACGTAGAACACGGTCACTCAGTGACCTACTTCTACGGCCACGGCGTGATTGGATTGGCGTGGGCGTAGAAGCGGACAGAGCGATCTCCCGGCTCGCCGGGAGACAGGACGGCATCGTCACCAGCGCACAGCTGCGCGGCCTCGGGCTGTCCCTCGACGAAATCCGCGTGATGAAGCGCAATGGGCGCCTGCACCCCGTCCACCGCGGCATCCATCACGTCGGTCACCCCTCCCTCAGTGACCGGGCGCGGCTGCGCGCGGCGCTGCTCGCGGTCGGAGACCACGCGGTGCTCAGCCACCGCAGCGCGGCCGCTCACTGGGGCCTCCTGGCCTGGGACGGCTACCCGGAGCTGACCACCACCGCGCGCACCGGCTCCGGGATCCCGAAGCTCATCGTCCACCGCGTGAGACGGGCGCCGAAGGCAACGTCCTGGAAGGGATTGCGCGTCACCACACCCGAGCAGACGATCCTCGACCTCGCCTCCCTCCCCTCGGTGCCGCTCGCCAGAGCCCTCGGCGAGGCCGAGTACCAGCGTCTCGTCAACCGGGACAAGCTGCGGACGATCAGCCGCGGCAGGAAGGGCTCCGTCGCGATCCGCCGGGCCCTCGGAGACGAGGCAGCCCCCACCCACTCCTCCCTCGAAGATGCCTTTCTGGACCTACTCCGACGTGCCGAGCTTCCTCCTCCGACGACCAACGCACGACTCGGCCCGTACAACGTCGACTTCCTCTGGCCCGCACAGCGGGTCATCGTCGAGACCGACGGCTGGGCCGCCCACGGGCGCCGCGACTCCTTCGATGCCGACCGCGAGCGCGACCTCGACCTCGAGGCCCGCGGCTACCGCACCGCGCGCATCTCCGAGCGCGCGATGCGACGCAGGCCGCTCAAGGGGCTGGTTCGCGTCGGCGCGCTGCTACTCGGCGGCCAGTAGCCACCAGTAGCTCGGCTGCCCGCCGTGGGACAGCTCGAACTCGACGCCCTCCGGCACGAGCGCGACGATCTGGTCCTCGCCCAGCGGCGCGTCCGAGCCGGCGATCAGGGTGAGCAGCTCCGCGTCCGAGGCCAGCGACGCGAGCACCTGGCGCAGCGTCTCCTGCGGGTCGCCCCAGGCCACGAGCTCCTCCTCGACGAAGCCGATCGCCTCGCCGGCCCGGAAGCGGGCCTCGCCGTCGTCGCGCGCCGCCTCGGTGACGGCACCCGTCCGCACGGCTGCGAGCGCCTCCCTCATCGCCTCGGCGTTGGCGGCGGCGCTG
This sequence comes from uncultured Solirubrobacteraceae bacterium, assembly GCA_963724135.1. Taxonomy (GTDB): domain Bacteria; phylum Actinomycetota; class Thermoleophilia; order Solirubrobacterales; family Solirubrobacteraceae; genus DATLGB01. The sequence continues at coordinate 1,113,391 of CAVRTA010000004.1, read as the reverse complement.
CGGCCGGCGTCCAGCGACACGGCGGCGGCCAGGCCGGCCTGCTGCGACCGCGACGCGACCACGCCCACGGCCTTGTCGGAGAGCTCGGCGGCGCGCTCGGCGGCCATCCGCACGTTGGCCGAGTTGGGCAGCACCACGACCTCCTCGGCGGGCACCGAGTGGATGCCGGCGAGCAGCTCGTACGTCGAGGGGTTCAGGGTCGGGCCCCCGTCGAGCGGTGTCGCGCCGACCGAGCGGAACATCTCCGCCATCCCGTCACCGCAGACGACCGCCAGCACGCCGCAGACGTCGGGCTCCTCGGCGGCCAGCCGCTCGGCGCGGGCGACGACCTGCTCGCGCATGTCGGCCACGTCGAGCCGGGACACCGCGCCGTGCTCGGCGAAGATCGCGGTCGCGCGCTCCGGGTCGTCGGTGTGGACGTGGACCTTCAGCGTCGCCCGGTCGCCGACCACCAGCACGGAGTCGCCGATCTGCTCGAGCAGCGGGATGAAGTAGGCGTTGTCGAGCTCCGTCCCCGTCACGGCGAAGTTCGTGCAGTAGCGGAACGTCGAGGAGGCGTGCTGGGGGTGGGAGATCCGGGCCGGCGCATGGTGCTCGAGCTGCGGCGCCTCGGCGCCGCGCAGCACGGCCAGCAGCCCGAGAGCACCACCAGCAGCCCGTAGGCCCCGGCGTCGACGACGCCGGCCTGGCGCAGGATCGGCAGCAGCTCGGGGCCGCGCTTGAGCGACTGCTCGCCGGTCTCCAGCGCGCTCTCGAGCATGTTGGCGATCAGGTTGTTCTGGAGCTCGGCGTCGCCGGTCACCGGCAGCCGGCGCTCGTCGTCGGGAATGTGCGCGACCTGCGACGACATGTCGGTGCCCATCTCGCGCGCGACCGTGAGGATCGTGCCCTCCGCGGGCTCGCGGACGGAGCGGTAGGCGAAGTCGGCCGCGCGCGACAGCGCGCCGCCACCAGCACCGGATCGACGAGCTCGCCGGGACGGGAGATCAGCTCCTCGGCGGCGCCGCGCACCAGCTGGGACAGGATCACGCCCGAGTTGCCGCGGGCGCCCAGCAGCGCCGCGCGGGCGACGGACTCGACGATCTGGTCGCGCCCGATCTCGTCCACCGGGCCCTGCTCCTCGAGCCGCGCGAGCTCCTCCACGACGGCACGCAGCGTCAGGGCCATGTTGTCCCCCGTGTCGCCGTCGGCGACCGGGAAGACGTTGAGGTCGTTGATCTCCTGGCGGCGGGCCTCCAGCGCCGCCAGCGCACCCTCCACGACCGCGCGAAAGCGGACCAGGCTGGGGTCCAGGGCCATCAGTGGCCGCACTAAGCCTTGGTGACCTTGCCGGCCTTCAGGCAGCGCGTGCAGACGTAGGCGCGCTTCGGAGCGCCCTTCTCGACGATCCGGACCTTCTGCAGGTTCGGGTTGAAGCGGCGCTTGGTGGCGACCATCGAGTGGGAGCGGCTCTGCCCGAAGGCAGGCCCCTTACCGCAGCTGTGGCACACGCGGGGCATGGGCAGCGCGCGAGTGTAGACGGTCTAGGTCCGGTCGTCGCCGGGTAGGGGCCGTTGGTGCCCGTGTCCATGGAGCCTTTCGCGCTGCCCGAGCGCTACCGCCTCGAGGGCGGGATCGCGGCCGGCGGCATGGCCGCGGTCTACGCGGCCCACGACACCGTGCTCGACCGCCCGGTGGCCGTCAAGGTGCTGGCGGACCACCTCAACGACGATCCCGTCGCGCGCCAGCGCTTCCAGCGCGAGGCGCGCGCCGCCGCCGCGCTGTCGTCACATCCGGCCGTCGTGACCATCTTCGACGTCGGCGAGCACCGCGGTCGCTCGTTCCTGGTCATGGAGCGCCTCGAGGGCAGGCACCGTGGCCGACGCGGGCCCGGTGAGCCGCGAGCGGGCCCTGTCGTGGCTGCGCCCGGTCGCCGAGGCGCTCGACGTCGCCCACGCCCAGGGCGTCGTCCACCGCGACATCAAGCCCGCCAACCTGCTGCTCGACGACCAGGACCGCGTCGCGGTGGCGGACTTCGGCATCGCCAGCCTGGCGCACGAGACCGAGCGCTTCACGCAGACCGGCCAGGTGCTCGGCACCGCCGTCCTACCTGTCCCCCGAGCAGGCCGCCGGCGAGCCCGCGACGTCCGCCTCGGACCGCTACGCGCTCGCCGTCGTCGCCTACGAGCTGCTCACCGGCACCAGGCCGTTCACGGCGTCGCATTTCGCGGCGCAGGCCCGCGCCCACATCGAGGACTCGCCGCCCCCCGCGCCGGGCCTCCCCCGCGCCGCCCAGGAGGTGCTCGCCCGCGGCCTCGCCAAGAACCCGAGCGACCGCTGGCCCTCGGCGGCCGCGTTCGTCGAGGCGCTGGACGCGCGCGATGCACCAGGGGGCCGCGCCGGTCCACCGCCCACGCAGCCGACACGGCCGCTGGCCGCGACACCCCCGCCGCCGCGCCGCAGCCGCTGGCCCGCACTGGCTGCCCTCGCCGCGCTGCTGGCCGCGCTCGGCGCGATCGCGCTGGCCTCGTCGGGCGGCGACGAACCCACGGACACGGACCGCCCGGCCCCCAGAGCCCGCCGAGAAGAAGAAGGACAAGGCCCAGTCGACGGCCACCCCCGAGGAGACCGCGACGGAGCCTCCGCAGACCACTCCGGCCCCCACCACGGGCGGGGATCCCGCGGCGCTGAACGCCCAGGGCTTCGAGCTGATCGGCGCAGGGGACTACGCCGGCGCCGTCGCCCCGCTCTCGGAGGCCGTCGAGGCGTGCGGCGGGCAGGGCTCGCTGGACCCGTGCGGGTACGCGTACTACAACCTCGGCGTGGCGCTCAACCGCAGCGGCCGCCCCGACGAGGCGATCCCGTGCTCGAGGCGCGCCTGGAGATCTGGGGCGACAACGAGGCCGGCGACGTCCAGCGGGAGCTCGACTCCGCCCGCGGCGGCGGGGACTCGAGCGAGGACAGTGACAAACCCGGCAAGGGCAAGGCCAAGGGCCACTTCAAGGACGACGAGGATTGAACCGTCTCCTCGCGGCCGCCGGCCCGTTCTACGTCTTCGCGGGCGTCATGCACTTCGTGATCCCGAAGACCTACATGCGGATCATGCCGCGCCGCCTGCCGGCGCACCGCGAGCTCGTCTACGCCAGCGGCGTCGCGGAGATCGCCGGCGGCGCTCGCACTGATGCACCCCGACCCGCGGGTCCGCCGCCTCGGCGGCTACTTCGAGACCGCCGTCATGGCCGCCGTGTTCCCGGCGAACGTGAACATGTACCTCAACGCCGCGGAGTTCCCTCAGATCTCCAAGCGCGCGCTGCTGCTGCGCCTGCCCGTCCAGATCCTGTTCATCGCCTGGGCGCTAGCCGCCGGCAAGCGCTGAGCGGATGCGGCCGACGGCGAGAACGGCCTCGGCGGCGTGGGCGCCGGAGTCGCGCTTGCCCTCGCCCGAGCGGGCGAGCGCCTGCTCGTAGGTGTCGCAGGTGAGCACGCCGAAGCCGCACGGGACGCCGGTGTCGAGCGCGACCGACCCGATGCCGCGGGCCGCCTCGCCGCAGACGTAGTCGTAGTGGTCGGTCTCGCCGCGGATGACCGCGCCGAGGCACACGATCCCGGCGTAGCGGCCGGACTCGGCGAGCAGCTTGGCCGCCACCGGCAGCTCGAAGGCGCCCGGTACGTCGAAGACCTCGGCGTCGCCGCCGAGCACCCGCTGCGCGCCGGCTACGAGCCGGTCGGCCAGCTCGTCATAGAAGCGCGCGACCACGATCGCGTAGCCGTCACTCATGGTCGTGGCGCTGCTCCTCGGCGATCATCTCCTCGTCGAGCGGCAGCGCCTGGTGGTGCAGCGTGTGGCCGAGCTTGTCGCGCTTGGCCGCGAGGTAGCGCTCGTTGTGCGGGTTGGGCGCGTGGACGATCGGGACCTGCTCGGTGACCGACAGCCCGTAGCCCTCGAGCCCGCGGATCTTCTTCGGGTTGTTGGTGAGGATGCGGATGCTCGACAGCCCGAGGTCGACCAGGATCTGCGCGCCGATGCCGTAGTCGCGCAGGTCGACCGGCAGCCCGAGGGCGACGTTCGCGTCGACCGTGTCGAGGCCGCCGTCCTGGAGGTTGTAGGCGCGCAGCTTGTTGAGCAGGCCGATGCCGCGCCCCTCCTGCGCGAGGTACAGCAGCACGCCGCGCCCCTCGGCCTCGATCTGCGCCAGCGCCGACTCGAGCTGCTCGCCGCAGTCGCAGCGCAGCGAGTGGAAGACGTCGCCGGTCAGGCACTCCGAGTGCACGCGCACGAGCACGTCCTCGCGCCCGGCGACGTCGCCCTTGACCATCGCCACGTGGTGCTTGGTGTCCATCAGCGACCGGTAGCCGACCGCGTTGAACTCGCCGTAGACCGTCGGGAGCTTGGTCTCCACCACGCGCTCGACGAGCTTGTCGTGCCTGCGGCGGTAGGCGATCAGGTCCGCGACCGTGATCATCTTGAGCCCGTGCCGCTGGCAGTAGGGGACGAGATCCGGGACGCGCGCCATCGTCCCGTCGTCGTTCATGATCTCGCAGATCACGCCGGACGGGTTGAGCCCCGCCAGGCGCGCCAGGTCGACGGCGGCCTCCGTCTGGCCGGTGCGCTCGAGCACCCCGCCCGGCCGCGACTTCAAGGGGAAGACGTGCCCGGGCTGGACGAGGTCGCGCGGCCGTGACTCGGGGTCGATGGCAACCTGGATCGTGCGCGCCCGGTCGGCGGCGCTGATCCCGGTGGTCACGCCCTCGCGCGCCTCGATCGAGACCGTGAACGGCGTCTCGAAGGGCGACTCGTTCTTGGCCGCCATCAGGTCGAGGCCCAGCTCCTCGCAGCGCTCCGGCGTCAGCGACAGGCAGATCAGCCCGCGCCCGTGCGTGGCCATGAAGTTGATCGCCTCGGGCGTGACGAACTGCGCCGCCATCGTGAGGTCGCCCTCGTTCTCGCGGTTCTCGTCGTCGCAGACGACGACCATCCGCCCCGCGCGGATCTCGTCCAGCGCCTCCTCGATGGGCGAGAACACGCGCTGATCGACAGTCATCTCGTGACCAGCCTCTCCACGTACTTGGCGAGCACGTCGAACTCGAGGTTGACGACGTCGCGCGGCTCGAGCGATCCGAGGTTGGTGCGCTCGAGCGTCTCCGGGATCAGCGACACCTCGAAGCCCGCGTCGTCGAGCGCGCTCACCGTCAGGGACACGCCGTCGATGGCGATCGAGCCCTTCTCGACCACGTAGCGCAGCTGCGCGGCGTCCTCGGGCTCGATCCGCACGCGCCGCGCGAAGCCGTCCACCTCGACCCGCGCGACCGTGCCCAGCCCGTCGACGTGGCCCTGGACGACGTGCCCGCCGAGCCGGTCGGCCGGGCGCAGCGGCAGTTCGACGTTCACCCGCGCGCCCGCGCCGGCCCGGCCCAGCGACGAGCGCTCGAGCGTCTCGTTCATGACATCCGCGGCGAACGCGCCGTTGTCGACGCCGACCGCGGTCAGGCACACGCCGTTGACGGCAACGGAGTCGCCGGGCGCGACCTCCGATGTCAGCGTCGTCCGCACGGACAGCCGCACGCCGTCGCCGGTCTGCTCGACCGCGCCCACCTCACCGAGATCCATCACCAAGCCCGTGAACACGCCTACCACTCCCGGATGCGCGCGCTGATCAGGACGTCGTCGCCGATGCGCTCGGTGCACATCGACAGGGCCCGCACGGCCTCGGAGATCTGCTCCACCCCCTCGCCCTCGAGCGGGTCGCGCGCGCCCGAGCCGCCCAGCAGCACCGGCGCGACGAACAGCGCGAGCTGGTCGACCTCGCCGGCGTCCAGGAACGCGCCCGCGAGGTGCGGCCCGCCCTCCAGCAGCACCGAGGTCACGTCCTTCGCCCCGAGCTGGTCGAGAGCCGAGCGCACGCGCGCGGGCTCGTTCTCGCCCGTCGCGACGATCACCTCCGCGCCGGCCACCTCCAGGGCGTCGGTGGCGGTCCGCGGCGCCGCGCGCGAGACGACCACGGTCAGCGGCACCTCGTCCGCGCCGCGGACGAGCTGGGAGTCGAGCGGCAGCCGCCCCTCGGAGTCGAAGACGACCCGGCGCGGCTGGCGCGGCACGTCCTCCAGACGCGCGGTCAGGAGTGGATCGTCGGCCAGCGCGGTCCCGATCCCGACCACGACGGCGTCGCGCTCTGCGCGCCAGCGATGGGCCCGCGCGCGCGAGGCCTCGCCCGAGATCCACTTCGAGTCGCCCGTGTGCGTCGCCACCTTGCCGTCGAGCGACATCGCGGACTTGAACAGCACGTGCGGGCGCCCCGTGCGCGCGTGCTTGCGGAACGGCTGGTTGAGCAGCCGGGCCTCCGTGGCCAGCGGCCCGTCGGCCATGACGACCTCGATGCCCTCGTCGCGCAGCACGCCGAGGCCGCGGCCCGACGCGTGCTCGCTGGGGTCGTCGGAGGCGATCACCACCCGCGCGATGCCGGCCTCGACGATCGCGTCCGTGCACGGCGGAGTGCGCCCGTGGTGGGCGCACGGCTCCAGCGACACGTACAGCGTCGCGCCGCGCGGATCGGAGGTACACGCCGCCAGCGCCTCGCGCTCGGCGTGCAGCTTGCCGACCGCCGTGTGGAAGCCCTCGCCGATCACCTCGCCGTCGCGCACCACGACCGCGCCGACGAGCGGGTTGGGCGACACGTGCCCGAGCCCGCCGTGCGCGATCTCGATCGCGCGCGCGAGGGGGACCTGGTCGGTATCGAGCAGCGTCGGCAAGGAACCCACAGGTTAGGGAGGCCTCTAGGTGCACTCCCCGCCGCGCAGGCGGTGGATGACGATCTTCGGCCCCGGGCGCTCGTAGCCGAACGGCCGGTAGTTGTAGGAGTCGTCGAAGGAGAACTGAAGGTCGGGACCGTCGAACGGGCTCACGGCGTAGACGACCTCGCCGCGCCTGCGCAGCGCGCGGTAGTAGCGCGGGGCGTAGGGCGCGCGCTCGGGCGTCACCTGCGCGCGGCCGTAGATGTTCGAGCCGGTGACGACCCAGCAGTAGCCGCCGCGCAGGTAGGAGCCGATCAGGTCGGGGCGCAGGCTCGGGACGTAATCCTCGAGCTTGGGATGGCGCACGAGGACCTTCTCCGCGTCGGAGGTGATGCGGAAGTGCGACGGCGGCCGCTTGTTCCAGCGGTTTCCCCAGGCGTCCGGCGCGAAGGGCTCGATCACCACCTTGGTCCCGGCGGGGATGTGCTCGACCATCCACTCGCGCGCGTCCACGCGGGTGTCGGTGCGCGCGAGCACGACGTCGTTGTGGACGACGTAGACCAGGCCCTGCAGTCCCAGCACCACCGCGGCCAGCGGGACCGCCGGGACCCGGCGCACGTGGTCGAGCAGCCAGATCGCGCCGAAGGCGGCGAGCAGGATCACGAACGGGTACGCGGGCATCGCCCAGCGCGCGAAGAAGCGGTCCTGGATGCCCATGAAGAGCAGGAACGCCAGCGGGCCGGGGAGCAGCAGCGCCGCCACGGGACGGTGCCTGCGCCACAGCGCCACTGCGCCTACGAGCGCGAACGCGACGGGGACGACCCCGACCCCCCACAGCAGCGTCTTCGCGTAGTAGACGAGAGCCGACGTGTCCGCGAGCCCGAGCTTGCCGCCGCCGTCCGCCGGCCGCCGCCGACTGCTCGCGCAGCCCGCTGCGGAAGTCGTCGAAGCTCAGCACCGAGTAGGGGTGCAGGACGAAGAAGGCCAGGCCCGCGACGACGCCGGCGACGACCAGCCCGAGCGCACGCTCGCCGCGCGTCCCCCGCGCCAGCGCCGCGGCGGCGAGCAGCGGCACGATCGCCATCCCCGCCGTGTACTTGAACGCGACCGCGATCCCCAGCCCGAGCCCGGCGAGCGCGTAGTCGCGGCGGTGCCCGCCCTTGAGGATCCCGGCCGCGCCGGCCAGTGACACGCACAGCGGCAGCACGAGCGCGGCGTCGTTGAGCGCGAAGTGCCCGTAGTGGACCGGCAGGAAGGCGACGGCGAGCAGCGCGGCGGCGACGATCGCGACGCGCCGGTCGAACAGCCGCACCGCGGCCCAGGCGAGCGCGCCGACCGACGCCGTCGCCAGCACGGCGACCGTGACGCGCGCGAAGGCGAACACGGTGCCGGGGTCGGTCGCCATCAGGTGGCGCACCTCGTCCCCGCCCCAGCGCAGCCAGAACAGCGCGTGCAGCACGTAGGTCAGTGCGGGCGGGTTGATGAAGTAGCGCGGGTCGTAGTCGTGGTCGAACATCCCCACGGCCCGCGGGACGAAGTGCGCGCCCTCGTCGACGTTGTAGACGTACGGCAGCCCGTACGCGGTGCCCCCACAGGCGCAGCACGAGCGCGAGCAGCAGCACGGCCGCCAGCGCGAGCGCGAACCAGTGGCGCCTAACAGCGGACATAGGCCGCATAGTCGTCGTTGCGCGCGCCTCACGGAAGCCGGCCGGCGGCAGCTGCACGCGCGCGGGGTCGGTGTCGTTGGTCCACGCCTGCTTGAAGATCGCAAAGCGGCCGAGCACGATCAGCGCGACGCCGCCGCGCTGGTCGGGCACCTGGATGCGCGAGTCGACGCGGTCGTGGGGCAGGTCGGCCAGCCAGCGCACGTCGGGCACGAGCTTGTGGTTGGGGACGGTCAGCGGGACCGCAGCGCATCGCGGCACGCACCGCGGGCACCTCGAGGATGCGCGCCAGCGAGCGGTGCGCGTCACCGCGGAACATCAGCTCGTTGCGGAAGCGGTCGAGGTCGAGGTTGGCGATCGTGAACACGACCCCCGCCGCCACGGCCAGTCCGGCGACCGCCATCCACGCCGTGCGCAGCGGGCCCCGCTCGAGCAGCGTCCAGCCGCCGACCGCCACCGCCGCGAACACGAGCATCGCGAGCGCGGCCACGACCAGGTAGCGCTCGATCGCCGACAGGCCGGCGACGCCGATGGCGACGAAGGTGACGACGCCGCAGGCGAGCAGCACGGCCGGCCAGGCGGCACGGCGGGGGACGACGACCAGCGCCGCCAGCAGCCCGGCCACCCCGGCGGCGAGCACCGGCGCCTTGACGATGTCGGCCAGGAACTCCGGGATCGCGCCCGGGATCTCGGCCAGCGACTTCGTGCGCCCCAGGTCCTCGGCCGAGTCGCTGGTGTGGTTGAGCGAGTACAGCGGGTCGCCGGTGACGAGCCCGTCGACGAGCAGCCAGCCCGCCGGCGCGATCGCCGCCACGCCGGCCCACGTGATGCGCTCCCGCCACGAGGCGCCGGGGAACATCCACACCCAGTAGACGGCGAGCAGCAGCCACGCCTCCGGCCGCAGCAGCCCCGCCGCCACCAGCAGCGCGAACACGGGCAGCCCGCGCCGCGGCCGCGCCGCCTCGAGCGCGACCGCCCACACCACGAGCGCCAGATAGGGGATGTCGATGTAGCCGCGCACGGCGAGGAAGCCGAAGTCGAAGCGCGACAGCAGCAGCAGCGCCGCGACCACGCCGACGAGCGGCGTGAACGCCGTCGCCCCGAGCCGGTACACCGCGACGACCAGCGCGACGAAGGAGGCGAGGATCATCAGGATCCACAGCCGGTCGGCGGCGCCGCCGAAGAGGTCGAGCACGGTCCCGGCGGCAAGCGCCAGCGGATGCTCGGTCGGCGCCCGGAAGAGCTCGAACTGCGGCGCGTGGCCGTCGAGGATCTCGCGCCCCCACAGCAGCGAGTAGTACGAGTCGTAGACCGGATAGGTCGGGTACACCAGCGTCCCGGCCAGGGCCGCGGCGCAGAGCCCGGTGAACGCCAGTGTGGTCCACCGCCGCATCGGCGCCGCAGCGTACCCTCCGTGCTGCGTGAAGCTGATCATCCAGATCCCCTGCCGGGACGAGGCCGACTACCTCCCGCAGACGCTGGCGGAGCTGCCGACGCAGCTGGAGGGCTTCGAGACCGTCGAGTGGCTGGTCATCGACGACGGCTCGCGCGACCGCACCGTCGACGTGGCGCGCGAGCACGGCGTCCACCACGTCGTCCGGCTCACCAACCACAAGGGGCTGGCGTCGGCGTTCCAGGCCGGCCTCGACGCCGCTCTGAAGCTCGGCGCCGACGTGATCGTCAACACCGACGCCGACAACCAGTACGACGCGCGCGACATCCCCAAGCTCGTCGCCCCGATCCTCGCCGGCGAGGCCGACATGGTCGTCGGCGACCGCCAGGTGCAGTCGATCGAGCACTTCTCGCCGCTCAAGAAGACGCTCCAGCGGCTCGGGTCGTGGGTGGTCCGGCGCGCCTCGGACACGACCGTGCCCGACACCACGTCGGGCTTCCGCGCCTACAACCGCGAGGCGGCGCTGTCGCTCCAGGTCGTCAGCCGCTTCACCTACACGCTGGAGACGCTCATCCAGGCGGGCAAGCTCACCGTCGCCATCGACCACGTCCCGGTGCGCACGAACGCGAAGCTGCGCGAGTCGCGGCTGTTCCCGTCGATGGGCAGCTACGTGCGCCGCAACGGCGTCTCGATCTTCCGCATCTACTCCATGTACGAGCCGCTGCGGGTGTTCCTCACCGCCGCGGCGCTGCTCGCGCTCGCCGCCCTCGTCGTCTGGGGGCGCTTCCTGGTCTATTGGCTCCAGGGCGACGGCAGCGGCCACGTGCAGTCGCTGATCCTCGGGGCGGTGCTGTTCAACGCCGCGGTCGTGCTGGCGGCGCTCGGCGTGATCGGCGACCTGCTCTCCGCCCAGCGGATCATGCTCCAGCGCGTCTTCGAGCGCGTCCGCCGCGTCGAGCTCGAGCTCGGCGTGGCGCCCTCGCACTACGAGCCGGGCCAGGAGGAGCGCGAGGCGCTCCAGCTGTGACCGGGGTCGTCACCGGCAACACGTTCGACAAGTACGGCTCCACGAACCCGGTCGTCAGGCGGCTGATGGCCGACTTCGAGGGGGCGCTGGACGATCTGTTCGCGCGCGCCGACCCCGCGTCGCTGCTCGACGTCGGCTGCGGCGAGGGCGTGCTCACGCAGCGCTGGGCCCGGCAGCTCGGCGACCGGCGCGTCGTCGGCATCGACCTGTCGGGGCTCGAGGGCGAGTGGGAGCGGCGGCCGGCGCCGAACCTGGAGTACCGGGCGCTGGACGCCGCGGACCTCCCGTTCGCCGACGGCGAGTTCGACTGCGTCACCGCGATCGAGGTCCTCGAGCACCTGGGCGACCCGGCGCACACGCTGTCGGAGATGGCGCGCGTCGCCCAGCGCCACCTGCTCGTCTCGGTGCCCCGCGAACCCGTCTGGCGGCTGCTCAACCTCGCCCGTGGCGCCTACTGGCGGAGCCTCGGCAACACGCCCGGACACGTCAACCACTGGTCGACGAGCGCGTTCCTGCGGCTGCTGAGCCGGTACGGGACGGTGACCGCGGCGCGTCGGCCGTTCCCCTGGACGATGGTCCTGGTTTCGCTCTAGCACGCGGGATCTGGGGTCCTGGCCGGATGGCCGGGGTAGCCGCAGGCGCCGATGGGTAAGCCAGGATGCTCATGACGAGCGGTGACTTCACGGTGAACATCGAGCGCACGGACCCGGTCGTGGTCCTGGTCGCCTCCGGCGAGATGGACGCGGCGACCGTCCGCCGCCTCGATTCGGTGCTCGACCAGACCCTTGCCGAGCACGAGGTCCACGTCGTGCTCGACGCCCGGGGGGTCACCTTCGTCGACTCCACCGGCGTCACGTCGCTGATCAGCGGCCTGCGGCGGCTCAACCGCTCGCGTCGCCGCTTCGCGCTCGCGTTCGCGTCCGGAAGCCCGCTCGCCCGCGCCCTTCAGGTCACCGGGCTCGACCACACCTTCGACTGCTTCGGGACGCCCGACGACGCCGTCCAGGCGCTCGAGGGCGCCCCCCTCATCGGCCGCTAGCTTCAGCTCGATGTCAGCCCCCTGGGGTCGTCCAGTTGTTGCTGGCAGAAAACCGACAGTGGCCTCGGACAAGCCGGAGGCGTCGGTAGAGATACGCGGCACCCTGTGGGCGAATCACCGGGAGCGACTTGCAATTTGGAGCAGGTGATCTACGGCGTGGTAGTAGGCCAGGTGCGCCTTCGCCTCCGATCGCACCGGCTCGCCCTCGCGCGCCGCAAGATCTTTGAGCGCTGCTCCAATGCTTGTGTCATGCCGAAACTCGGCGGCATCGACAGGCACTCCGCCGAGCAGCGACGAGACGAGCCCCGCAACGAACCCATCGTATTCGACGAGCTCGGCATGCAAGTCGGAGAGTTCCTGGCTGATCCCGCTGTGGTGCGGAAACGGGAGCGCCTCGTGGCAAGTGAAAGCTTTTCGCAGTTCCTGCAGAGACATCATCGATACCAGAACGAGACGACGATGCCGTCCGGCGTGAAGTAGCCCCCAGCTCCGGCCTTGGTCTTGATCCGAAGTCCGGCCGACCCGTCCTTCAGGATCACGTGCTGTGCGAGCGCTTTGTTCTGATGGAAGAACGAGAGCGCATCTTGCGTGTATTGACTCGGCGACTTGCCGAGGGATACCGCATGCTTCCGCCAGTGATAAGCAACCGTCTGAGTCTTGTTCGGGAAGGTGGCTTGGTGCCAGCTGTCACTCAGGTGGCGTCCAGTCGCGAGTTCGCGCCCTCCCTTCCCAGCACCGAGTCTGGCGACTGTGCCGAGCCCGGCGGCGCAAGGCACCAGCGCGCCGGCGGCGTTGAGGCCGATCTCGGTCGCTGAGCCACAGCCGCGGATTGCCTTGTAGAGGCTGTAGCCGGTCGCGGCGATGTCGACCGCGAGGTCGATCCCGCACAGGCCGGAGGGGTCGATCCAGTTGACGGGGTCGTTGGCGACGTAGCCGTAGAGGTTGGTGTCGCCGCCGGCGAACCCGATCGGGTCCTTGGCCGTCCAGCGGCCCGTGGTCGGGTCGTAGTCGCGCGCGCCGAAACGCACCAGCCCGGTGTCCGGGTCATACAGGCCGCCGGCATACCCGAACGGCTGAAAGCCCGGGTTCGTGTCCGCGCTCACGCGGCCGAAGGTGTCGTAATCGATCCGCTGCGCGACCGTGCCGGTAGCCGCATCGACGACGAGCCGGGGACTGCCGAGATGGTCGGTGACGATCCTGTAGCTGACGCCGTCGCGGACGATGTAGTCCGGCACGGTCGTCCGCGTCGCGTAGACGAACCGACTGCGGATGCTGCCGTCGCCATTGAGCTCGGCCACGACCTGCGGCCCGTTGTAAAGCCAACCGTCCGTCAGCGTCCCATCGAGACGGCGACCGATGCGCCGGCCCGTCGCGTCGAGGACATACTCGATCTCGCGCCCATCGGCGAGCTCGACCGAACGCAACCCGCCCAGGCCGTCGTAATCGAACGCCGTCTGCGCGCCGCCCGCTGCTGTGATCGAGGTCAGCTCCCCGGAGGGCCGGTAGGTGAAAGTCCGGTTGCCGTGCTGCTCGAGACGATCCTGAGCGTCGTATGTCGCCGTGACCGACTGGCCGCCGACCGTGGACTCGGTGCGGTTGCCGTTGCCGTCGTAGACGTAGGCCTCGACCGGCACGCCGCCGCGTGAGACATCCGTCAGCCGGCCGGCGTCGTCGTAGCTGTAGTCGTAGGTCGTCGTCTGGCCGCCGATCGTGTCGGCGCGCGTATCCACGCGCCCGAGCGCATCGCGGGTGATCGACTGTGAGTACAGGCCCGCGCCGCTGCCCGCGGTCGCGAACGAGGCGATGTCACCGAACGCGTCGTAGGTGGCGGTCGTCGTGAACGTGCCCAGCGTCGTCGAGGTCGCGTCGCCGGTCTGCGCGTGGCGGCCGACGGTGATCGCACCCGCATGGGTCAGCAACCCGTCGTTGTCGTAACCGAACGCCGTCGCCGCAGCACCGTTGACGCTGAGCGAGACCGGCTTGAGGTCGTTGTCGAACGTGGTCGCGACCGTGCCCTGGAGCGCTCCGCCCTCGACGGTGTCTAAGCAGCACTTTTGAGGGCGGGTTCTCTCGCTGCACCGCCCTCGCCGAGAGATCCTTGGCGCCTGGCGAACTGGTCCACGCTGGGTGAGGGACGTCGCTCTCATCGGCTGCCCGCCTGGATGCTCTCAAAGACCGTGGCCAGTGTGCGGGAGCCTAGGCCGCGGTGCGGACACCGAGCCGCTCGCCACCTCGGCGCGAGCCTGCCCGCCGCCCGGCCCCCTTATCGCGCAGTCAGACCACGCGCCGACACCGAGGCGCAGCGCGCTGAGCGTGACGGCGCCTAGCGATCCAGATCGGGGCGTCGCCGGGCGCGCTTGCGCTCGGAGTGGCGGCGCTTGGAGTCCAGGCGGCGCTCGCGGGACGCGCGGGTCGGGCGCGTCGGCGTGCGCTTGCGCCGGACGCGCAGGGCGACCGCCAGCCGGGCCTCGAGGCGCTCGAGCGCGAGCTCGCGGTTGCGCGCCTGGGAGCGGGCGTCCTGGGCGACGGCGCGGACGACCGGGCCGCAGCGCGCCAGCACCCGCCGGCGCTGCTCCTCGCTGAGGGAAGGGGAGGCGGACGCGTCGAAGCTGGCCTCGATCCGCGAGGCGGTCACGTTGGCGTGCTGGCCGCCCGGTCCCGAGGAGCGGCTGGCGCGCAGGACCACCTCGGAGACGGGGATGCGCACGCCCGCGGCGGGGCGCAGCTCGTCCACAAGGAACGACGGTAGTTAAGTCTCCGTTGACCGGATCAATCCGGCGCCCGAGCGGGCATACCCTCGAACGAATGGGCAGGCGGGTCGCCGCGATCGGGGCATTGCTGCTGGGCGTTGCGCTCGTGGCTCTGCTGCTGTTCGGCCGGGAGTCGCCCTACAAGGTCAATCTCGTCACCGAGAACGCCAGCCAGCTCGTCAAGGGCAACCTCGTGCAGGTGGGCGGGACGGCGGTCGGCAAGGTCACCACGATCGCGCTGACCGACAACGGGCAGGCGCGCATCGGGATCACCGTCAACGACGACTACGCGCCGCTGCGCCAGGGGGTGCGGGCGATCATCCGGCAGGCGTCGCTGTCGGGCATCGCCAACCGCTACGTCGACCTCCAGCAGGGCTCGGCGACGGGCGAGAGGATCCCCTCCGGCGCGACGCTGCCGGCCGAGACGACCGCCTCCGTCGTCGAGCTCGACCAGCTCTTCAACACCTTCGACCCGGAGACGCGCGAGGCCGCGCAGGCGGTCATCCGCGGCTTCGCCGACGCCACCGAGGGCAGGACGCAGGAGGCCAACGAGGCGACGAAGTACTTCAACCCGGTGCTGTCGGCGTCGACGCGGCTGTTCGGCGAGCTCGACCGCAACGACGCGCTGCTCGAGCGCTTCATCGTCCAGCTCCGCGCAGCTGATCACCGACGTCAACGACAAGCGCGAGGACGTCGCCGGGATCGTCGACAACTTCGGCACCGTCTCGACCGCGCTCGCCAGCCAGGACTCAGAGCTCGCCGACGCGATCCGCCGCCTGCCCGACTTCCTGCGCAAGTCCAACACCACGTTCGTCAACCTGCGCGCGACGCTCGACGACCTCGACCCGCTCGTGGACGCGTCCAAGCCGGTCGTGCGCGACCTGCGCCCGCTGCTCAGGCGACCTGCGCCCGTTCGCGCGCAACGCCCGCCCCACCTTCCGCGACCTCGCGCGCACGATCCGCCGCGAGGGCTCCGGCAACGACCTCGTCGAGCTGCTGCGCGCGCAGCCCGCGGTCGAGCGCGCGACGACCGAGCGGGTGCGCGCCAACGGCAGGCGGCGGCCGTCGACCTTCAGGTCGCTGAGCCGCGCGCTGGCCGAGAGCGCGCCGGAGCTGGCCTTCTTCCGTCCCTACGCCGCCGACCTGACCGGCTGGTTCGACGACTTCTCGACCTCAGGCGTCTACGACGCCAACGGCGCGTTCTCGCGCGCGGGCCTGGCGCTGAGCGCGTTCACGTTCTCGCCCCTCCTGGGCGACATCGTCCCCGTGCCGCCGGAGCTGCGCGACGACGTGCTCGCGGCGGGCGCCGAGCTCGGGCGCAACAACCGCTGCCCGGGCTCGATCGAGCGCGACTTCGGGCGCGGCGAGGTCCCGTACACGCCGACCGCTGACTTCAACTGCGACCGCTCACAGGTGCCGATCGGGCCATGAGGCGCGCCCTGATCATCGGTCTCGCCAGCGTGCTCGTGGTCGCCGGGGCGATCGTCGCGCTCGGCGCCGGCGACCCCGCGGGCAAGCGCTACAAGATCGTCTTCGACAGCGCCTTCGGCGTCACCTCCGGCGCCGACTTCAAGGTCGGCGGCGTCCCGGTCGGCTCGATCACCGATCTCGACGTCCGCCGCTCGGATGCCCGCGCCCTGCTCACCGTCGAGGTGAGCAAGGCCGAGGGCTTCGGCGGGCTGCGCGACAGCGCGACGTGCACGATCAACCCGCAGTCGCTGATCGGCGAGTACTTCGTCGACTGCCAGCCGGGCGAGACCGGCGAGCTGCTCGAGTCGGGCGCGACGATCGCCATCGACAGCACCACCTCCCCCATCGCGCCCGACCTCGTCGTCGACATCATGCGGCGCCCGATCGCGGAGCGCTTCTCGATCATCTTCTCCCAGCTCGGCGTCGGCTTCGCCGCGCGCGGCGACGACGTCAACGAGACGATCCGGCGCGCGCTGCCGGCCCTCGGGACGACCAACCGCGTCCTCGACCTGCTCGCGCAGCGACGCGAGACGCTGCAGGACCTGACCCGCGAGTCCGGGCAGGTGCTGAAGGTGCTCGGCCGCCGGAACGCCGACGTCACCGACTTCGTGGTGGAGGCGGAGAACGCCGCGTCGGCGACGGCCGACCGGCGCGAGGCCGTCGCCGAGACCTTCCGGCGCTTCCCCGGCTTCCTCGACGAGCTCACGCCGACCATGACCGACCTCGGCACCGCCTCGCGCGGGCTGACGCCGGCGCTCGCCGACCTGCGCGCCGCGGCGCCGAGCGTGACCGCGCTCCTGGACACGCTGCGGCCGTTCGCGCAGGCCTCGCGCCCGGCGATCACGAGCCTCGGCGCGGCATCGCGCGAGGGCACGGAGGCCTCGCGCGAGGCGCGCTCGCTCGTCGACCGGCTCGGCACGCTGGGCGCGGCGGCGCCCGAGCCGATGAAGAACCTGCGCATCGTCCTCGACCACCTCGAGAACCGCGACTTCGCGGTCGAGAAGGACCCCGACTCGCCCGGCGGGCTCGGCTACACCGGCCTCGAGGCGCCGCTGCAGTACATCTTCGACCAGTCGCTGGCCGCGAACATCTTCGACCAGCGCGGCTACGCGCTCAAGATCGACCTCTCCGTCGGCGAGTGCGGCTCCTACACCGACGCCGACAACGTCCGCGCCAACCCCGAGAAGTACGAGCGCTGCAACCAGAACCTCGGGCCCAACCAGCCCGGGATCACGACGCCGGACCCGTCCGCCACGGGACGAGGCGGCCCCCGAGCAGCGCAGCGAGCGCGGCCGGCAGCCCGCGCCCGCCGGCGACCGCCGCACCGGTCGCCGCCACGCCGGCGCCCACCAGCGCAGCGCGCAAGCCGCTGCTCGGCCTGCGCCCGCTGCAGGACCTGGTCGACCAGGTCACGGGCGCCCTGCCCGCCCGCGGACAGGCTCAACGGCACCACGGACGACCTCCTCGACTTCCTCCTGCGGCCATGAGGCGCTCGACCACATCCACCGTCTTCGCCAACCCGGTCCTCGTCGGCGCGGTGACGATGCTCGTCGTCGTCGTCGCGGTCTTCCTCGCCTACAACGCCAACAGCGGCCTGCCGTTCGTCCCCACCTACGAGCTCAACGTCAACGTCCCCAACGGCGCGCAGCTCGTGCCGGGCAACGAGGTGCGCGAGGGCGGCCACCGCATCGGCGCGGTCACCGAGATCACGCCGACCGAGCTCGACGACGGGACGACGGGCGCGCAGCTGCTGCTCAAGCTCGACGCCGACGCGGGCCCGCTCCCGGCGGACTCGGAGATCAAGATCCGGCCGCGCTCGGCGCTCGGCCTGAAGTACGTGGAGCTCACGCGCGGCACCGCCGCGGACACCCTGACCGAGGGCGCGACGATCGCCGCCGGCCAGGAGGCGCTGGCGCCCGAGCTCCAGCAGTTCTTCAACCTGTTCGACGAGCGCACGCGCAACAACGTCAAGGCGAACCTCGTCGGGTTCGGAAACGCGTTCGCCGCGCGCGGGCCGTCGCTCAACCGCGCCTTCGAGTCGCTGCCCCGGTTCCTGGGCTCCGTCCCGCCGGTGATGCGCGTGCTGGCCGATCCGGACACCCGCCTGGGACCGTTCTTCGACGAGCTCGAGGACGCCGCGCGCATCAGCGCGCCGCTGGCGGACACGATCGCCGACGGCTTCCGCGCCGGCGCCGACACCTTCGAGGCGCTCGCGCGCGACCCCGACGCGCTGCGCGCGACGATCGAGGAGTCGCCGCCGACCCTGGCCGTCGGCACGAGCTCCCTGCGCGAGACGCGGCCGTTCCTGCGCTCGCTGGCGAGCGCCGCCGGCGACATCCGCCTCGCCGCCGGCGAGCTGCGCCGCTCGGCGCCGCCGATCCGGGACGCGCTGGCCTCCGGCGTCGGGCCGCTGCGCCAGACGCCCGCCTTCAGCGCGCGCCTGGGCAACACGTTCGCGGCGCTCACCGCGCTCGCGCGCTCGCCGGGCTCGGAGACCGGCGTCGCGGGGCTCGGCGAGACGATGACGACGCTGCGGCCGCTGACGCGTTTCCTGGGCCCGTACGCGACGGTCTGCAACTACTGGAACTACAGCTGGACCTTCCTCGGCGAGCACATGACCGACCAGGACCAGACGGGCCAGATCGAGCGCATCCGGGCCAAGAACGCGTTCAACGACCCCGCAGGCGGACCTCGGGTCGTTCGGCCAGGCGGAGCCGGTCGACGGACTGCACGGGCAGCCCTACGGCGCCGCGGTCGCCGAGGACGGCGACGCCGACTGCGAGCCCGGCCAGCGCGGCTACCCGAGGCGGCTGGCCAACGGCGTCGAGGAGGGCCGCAACCTCGTCGGCGAGCCGGTCACGCCCGGCAACCAGGGCACCACCTTCACGGGCCGCCCGCGCGTGCCGCGGGGCCAGACCTTCTCGGCGCTGCCCGAGGGGCTGCCCGGAATCGACCCGGGGAACATCCGGCCATGACCCCGTTCCGCGCAGGCGTCGTCGCGATCGTGCTCGTGGTCGTCGGGACCTATCTCGGGCTTCACGAAGAAGATCCCGTTCCGCAGCCACTTCGAGATCCAGGCGTCGTTCCGCGTCCTCGAACAACATCAAGCCGAACTCGCCGGTGCGGATCGCGGGCGTCGAGGTGGGCAAGGTGACGGAGGTCGAGCCGACCGAGCCGGGCGCCGAGTCCGCCGTGGTCACGATGCGGATCAACGACAACGGCCGCCCGGTCCACAGCGACGCGACGGCCAAGATCCGTCCGCGCATCTTCCTCGAGGGCAACTTCTTCGTCGACCTGACCGCGGGGTCGCCGTCCGCGCCCGGCGCTCAGCGACGGCGACATGATCCCGGCCGCGCAGACCGCCACGCCGGTGCAGCTCGACCAGGTGCTGAGCGCGCTCGACTACGCCGTCCGCGACAGCCTGCAGATGACGCTCGGCGAGCTGGCCGACGCGATGGACGCCGGCCTCGCGAAGGAGTTCAACCGGTCGCTGCCCGACCAGGCGCCGGCGTTCAAGTTCTCGGCCATCGTCGCCGAGGCGCTGCTCGGCCGCCGGCCGCACGACCTCTCCGGCGTCGTCCGCGACTTCGGCACCACCGCCGCGGCGCTCGACCGCTCGCCGCCGCGGCTGAAGTCGCTGCTGGAGAACTTCCACGTCTTCGCCCGCTCGCTGGCGGTGGAGGACGCGAACCTGGCGGCGACGGTGACGAGCTGCCGCGCACGCTGGAGGCCGCCGGCCCGGCGCTGGACAGCCTCAACGCCGCGTTCCCGAGCGTGCGCCGGCTCGCGGTCACCGCGCTGCCGGGCGTGCGCTCGTCGCAGCCGGCCGTCGCCGCGCTGCGGCCCGCTGGTCGCCCAGCTCGACGGGCTGGTCGGCCAGCGCCGAGCTGCGCGGGCTCAGCCGCGACCTGCGGCGGCGCGACGCCGGGCCTCGTGCGGCTGAGCAACCGCTCGGTCCCGCTGTGGCGGCAGCTGCGCCCGCTGGCGTCGTGCCTGAACGACGTCGTGCTGCCGTGGAGCAAGGACACGGTCCCCGACGAGGCCTTCCCGGAGACCGGGCCCGTGTTCCAGTCCGCGGTCAAGTGGCTGCCCGGCCTCGCCGGCGAGAGCCGCTCCTTCGACGCCAACGGCCATGTGGTTCAAGGTGCTCGGCTCGGGCGGCGCCGAGACGCTGCAGCTCGGCAGCGGCATTTTCGGCATCCCGCTGTTCCCGGTCGAGGGCGTCAACCCGCCCAAGCCGCCGGCGCGGCCGCCGCTCGAGCCGCGACGTCCCGTGCGAGACGCAGGAGCCGCCGAACCTCGAGACCGTGCCGGGCAGCGCGCCGCCGGCGACGAAGGTCGACACCACCTCGCCGGCCTTCCAGGAGCGCTACGCGAAGGCCAAGCAGGTCGCGATCACGGCGCTGCGCGCCGACCTCGAGGCCAAGGACTCCGACCTCGGTGTGGTCGACCTCGAGGCGACGCGCGAGCCTGATCGATCTGATCGCGCGACGCGCGGGCAACGTGGCCCAGCTGAAGCTGGCTGCGCGACGGGCGAGCTGCTCAACGAACCCAACCTGCGCAAGGCGGGCGGCGAAGTGAAGCGCGCGATCCGCGACCACTGGAAGGACTTCGCGGCGATCCTCGCGCTGCTGGTGATCGCCGGCTTCGTCAGCTCGGTGATCCTGACCAACCAGCGCTTCCGCTTCCCGCTCGTCCAGGAGAAGCCGCTGCAAGCTCTACGCCGAGCTCGACAACGCCCAGGCGGTCACGCCCGGTCAGGGCCAGACCGTCGAGGTCGCCGGCGTCAAGGTCGGCCTGATCGGCAAGGTCAACCTGCGAGACGGGCGCGCGCGCTGGTCGAGATGCACATCGACCCGCGGTTCAAGGACCTCATCCGCACCGAGGGCGACCGGCGGGCTGCTGCGGCCGCGCACCGGCCTCAAGGACATGACGCTGCAGCGTCGATCCGGGCGACCCGGAGTCGCCGGTGGCCAAGGAGGGCTACACGATCCCGGTCGTCCAACACGCTGCCCGACGTCAACCTCGACGAGTTCCTCGCCGTCGCTCGACGACGACACGCGCGACCACCTGCAGCTGCTGCTCGGCGGAGCGGCCGAGGGTCTGAAGGGCCGCGGGATGGACCTGGCCGAGCTGTTCCGGCGCTTCGGCCCGACCGCGCGCGACCTGCGCCGCGTCAACGCGGCGGTCGCGGTCGAGCGCGAGCGCCTCAAGGACGCGATCCACGGCCTGGCGCGGCTGACCAACGGCGTCGCGCGCAAGGACGACGACGTGGCCCGCTTCGTGGACTCGTCGGCGGCGGTGCTCGAGGCGTTCGCCTCCGAGGACGCCAACGTCAGCGCGACGGTCCGCAAGCTGCCGAGCGCGCTGCGCACGACGACGGCCACGCTCGGCGACGTGCAGCGTTTCGCCGACGAGCTCGGGCCGGCGTCGGACGCCCTGCGGCCGACGTTCGAGGCGCTCGACGCGCACGAACCGCGTGCGTCACGCCGGTGGCACGGGCGATCACGCCGGTCATCCGCGACGAGATCCGGCCGTTCGCGCGCGCGGCGCGCCCGCTCGTCTCCGACCTGCCGCCGGCCGCGAACGGTCTCTCGCGGGCGCTGCCGGACCTCACGAGGTCGTTCGCGCCGTCTCAACCACGCTGCTTCAACATGCTCGCCTTCAACCCGAAGGGGCGCGAGGCGAAGGACGTTCCCGGGCGCGAGGAGGGCTACCTGTTCTGGCTGGCCTGGCTCACCCACCAGACCGACGAACCTGATCAACGTCGACGACGCCAACGGGCCGATGCGCCCGGTCTTCCTGACGGGCACCTGCCAGACGCTCACCAACCTCGTCCAAGAGGAGCCGGCGCTCGAGTTCCTGCTCGGGCTCTCGGGCGCGCTCGCGCAGCAGTGCGACAACCCGCAGACCAGGTCGGTCCAGCCGCGCCAGCGCGGCGCGCCACATGGGGCTGAGCCGGTGAAGACCTCCGGCGCCACCCGCCCGCAGCTGCTCGCGATGGTGATCTTCGCGTTCTCGTGCTTCGGGCTGCTGCTGTTCCTGTGGCTGAGCTTCGGCGGGTCGATCCCGCTCAAGCCGAAGGGCTACCGCTTCCACGTCGCCTTCCCGGAGGCCACGACGCTCGCCGAGGAGGCCGACGTGCGCGTCGTCCGGGGTGTCCGTGGGCAGGGTCGTCCAGCTCGAGACGCGACCCGGAGGGCAACCGCACGCTGGCGACGATCGAGATGGACCGTCAGTTCGCGCCGGTGCACGAGGACGCGCGCGCGATCCTGCGCCAGAAGACGCTGCTGGGCGAGACCTACGTCGAGATGACGCTCGGCGACAACTCGGCGCCGAAGGTCCCCGAGGACGGCCGGCTCGGTCAACGCCCGGGTGGCGCCGACGATCCAGCTCGACGAGGTGCTGCGGCTGTTCCCGCCGCGCACGCGACGCGACTTCCAGCGCTGGCAGGCCAACTCGGCAGAGGCGATCGAGGGCCGCGGGCGCGGACCTCAACGCGGCGCTCGGCAACATCGGCGGCTTCTCCGAGGCGGGCGCGGACGTCTTCGAGATCCTCGACCGCAACGCCTCGACGCTGCGCGACCTCGTCCGCAACACCGGCTTCGTGTTCGAGGCGCTGACGCGCGACGAGGACCAGTTCCGCGCCTTCATCGGCGACAGCTCGCGGTGGCTGCAGGCGACCGCGTCGCAGCGCGAGGCGCTGGCGGAGTCGATCCAGATCTTCCCGACCTTCCTGCGCGAGTCGCGCGCGACGCTGGCCCGGCTGGAGGAGCTTCTCGACCGACACGAAGCCGCTGATCGACGACCTCGGCCCGGCGGCGCGGGACCTGCAGCCGACGCTGGCGAACCTGCGCCGCGCGGCGCCCGACCTGCAGACGGCTGTTCGTCGCACTGCCTGCGGCCATCGACGCGTCGCGGGCGGGCCTGCCGGCGCTGTCGAAGGTCCTGCGCGGGCTGCGCCCGGTGCTCGACGCCACCGGGCCGTTCCTGGCGCAGCTCAATCCCGTGCTGCAGTGGCTGCGTCTACCAGCAGGGCACGGTGGCCAACTTCATCGCGCAGCCCGGCTGGGCTTTGCTGGGCAAGGCCGCCACGACCAACCCGAACTCGACCGGTCACGTGCTGCCGCAGCTGATCATGGCCGGCTCGCAGACCCTGATCACCCCGACGCGCGCGCCCGACAACCGCGGCAACGCCTACTTCGGGCCCGACGCGCTCAACCTGAACACCTACCGCAACGGCTTCTTCATCCCGCCCAACTGGGACTGCAATGCGGCCGGCGGCGAGCACCGGCACGCCGAGGGCGACCCCGCGTGCATCGTGCAGGGCGAGCTCACGTTCAAGGACCAGCGCGGCCGCTTCCCGCGCGTGCTGCGGTCCGACTTCAAGGGCTCTCGGTCTTCGACGCGATAGCGCGGACGGCGGCGGCGGGGTCGGGCCGGCCGAACACCGCGGAGCCGGCCACGAACAGCGTCGCGCCGGCGTCGGCGCACGGCCCGACGGTCTCCTCGTCGATGCCGCCGTCCACCTCGAGGACCACGTGGTCGGGGAGCAGCTCCCGCAGGCGGCGCAGCTTGGCCGGCGACGTGCCGATGAACGGCTGGCCGCCCCAGCCGGGGTTGACGGTCATGCACAGCACGAGGTCGACGTCCTCGGTGAGCGCGGCGACCGTGTCGGCGGCGGTGCCGGGATTCAGCGCCAGCCCGGCGCGGCAGCCGGCCTGCTTGACGTGCTGGAGCGCGTAGTGGACGTGCGGCGTCGCCTCCACGTGGACGGTGATCCCGTCGGCGCCGGCCTCGGCGAAGGCCTCGACGTGGCGCTCGGGCCGCTCGATCATCAGGTGGACGTCGAGGATGGCCTTGCGGTCGTGCACCTGCTCTGCGAGCGCCTTCACCACCAGCGGGCCCATCGTGATCGGCGGGACGAAGTGGCCGTCCATCACGTCGACGTGGATGACGGTGGCGCCGGCGTCGAGGACCTGGCCGACCTGCTCGCCGAGCCGGGAGAAGTCGGCGCTGAGGATGCTGGGAGCGACGCCGCTCCAGCTCATACCGGCACCAGCATCGCTGCTGTCGCAGTTGTTGCAGAGATACAGCGCCGTGTTGGACATCCGCACGATCGTCGAGTGCTCCCCGCAGTTGGGGCACACGCAGCGCAGCTCGAAGCGCGTCAGGCAGTTCACGCAGCGGTAGCGGCCCGGCAGGTTGGTCGGGCGCAGCCAGGGCTCGCGGCACTGCGGGCACACCGGGCCCAGGTCGACGGGCTCGTCGGTCACTGCTTGATCAATCTCGCGATGAAGAAGCCGTCGGTGCCGTCTCGGTGAGGAAGGGTCTGCGTCACGCCCGCCACGGACGGATGGTCCCAGACGGGGAGGTCGGACGGCCGCGGCGCGAGCTCGAGCTCCGGGTGATCGGCCAGCAGGGCCTCGAGCTGACGCTCGTTCTCGGCCGGCGAGATGGTGCAGGTCGAGTACACCAGCGCCCCTCCGGGCGCCAGCTGCGCCACGCCGGTCTCGAGGATCTCACGCTGCAGCCGCGCCAGCCGCTCGGGGTCCCCGGGCTGCTTGCGCCACCGGGCATCGGGCCGCAGCGCCAGCGTGCCGAGGTCCGTGCACGGCGGGTCGACCAGCACATGAGACTGAGGGGACAGGCCCCTCAGTCTCATGCGGGCGTCGGCGGTGATGACCTCGATGTCGGCGCCGAGCCGGGCGGCCGTGGCGCGCAGCTGGTCGGCGCGGCCGGGGTCCTTCTCGACGGCGGTGACCTGCGCGCCCAGGGCGGCGAGGTGCGTGGCCTTGCCTCCGGGGGCGGCGCAGAGGTCGAGAACGCGGTCGCCTGGCTCGGGCGCGAGGATGTGCGCGACGGCCTGCGCGGCGCGCGACTGCGACACGAAGCGTCCCGCGGCGAACAGCTCGGAGCCGTGGGCGTCGAAGGGCTCCTCGAGCACCAGCGCCTCCGGCAGGCCGGGCGCGGGGTGGCTGCGTACCGGGAGCATGGCGGCGAGCTCGTCGCGGGTGACCTTGAGGGTGTTCGCCCGCAGGACAGGCTCGGGCGCCCTGTTGCCGGCCTCCATCAGGGCACGGGCGCCGTCCGGACCGAGCTGCTCCCACCACAGCCGGGCGACCCACGGCGGGTGGCTGTGCTTGAGCGCCGCCTGCTCGGGCGTCTTCTGTGGCAGCGCATCGATCAGCTCGCGAGCTTCCCGGGTCGCCCGCCGCAGGACGGCGTTGACGAGCCCGGCTCCCCGCGGCGCGCGCTCCTTGGCCAGCTCGACCGCCTCGGTCACCGCGGCGTGGTCGGGGACCCGCTCCAGGTAGACGATCTGGTAGAGCCCGAGCCGCAGCGCGGCGCGCAGCGACGGGTCGACCTTCCCGGCCGCCCGCCCGGACAGCGTCCGAATCAGGTGGTCCAGCGTCGCCACCCGCTGCACGGTCCCGTACGCGAGCTGGGTCGCCAGCGCGCGGTCGCGCGCGTCCAGCCCGGCCCGCCGCGCCTCGCCGACGAGCGCGCGGTCCGCCCACGCACCATCCTCGAACACCCGCTCCAGCACCGCGAACGCGACCGCCCGCGCCGGAGAGACGGTCAGAGCTGGTCCCGGCAGTACGCGTCGCGCTGGGCGCGGTAGCCCGGTGGGGCGGGAGTGGAGGCGATGATCATCCGCGCGCTCAGCGCCGCCTGCTGGTGAATCTGATCGGCAACCGCCTGGCGCTCCTCAGGGGTCTTCGCGTTGACCAGGCGCTCGGCGTTGCGCCACACGCCCTCGCGCCACAGCCGCACCATCTCGAGCACGTAGTCCGACGCCGGGCTGAGCCGCCAGGTCTCCGTCGCGGTGAGCGGGTCGTAGCGGTCCGACACCTCGTGCACGACGTCGGAGAACGCGTCGTCGAGGATCGCGTTCTCGGCGTCGTGGTCGTCCTTGCGACTGCGGCCCTCGGCGTCGCGCAGCGTGATCGCGGCGAGCATGAACGGCATGTCGTTCTGCACGTGCGCGTTGATGCCGAGCAGCATGTCGGTGACGCCCTGGTAGTCGCCGCCGGTCGCCGCGTCGAGGGCGATGCTCCAGGCGGGCGGGACCTCCTTGCCGAGCCGGTAGGCCTTCAGCGTGCGGAAGTAGATCTCGCTGAACAGGGCGACCTGGAAGACGATCCCGCGACGGTCGCGGAAGAAGTTCGGGTCCGCGCGCATGGTGCGCTGCATGACCTGCGTGAGCACCCTGTAGGTGGTCGCGAAGACGGCGCGGTGGTCGCAGCCGAAGTGGCGCTCGCGCGCCGACAGGCGGCGGATCGTGCGCCTGACGCACCTCATCGTGCCCTTGCGGCAGTGAGGCTGCGGACCGCCGCTGTTGCCGGCCTCGCTGGGCAGCGCCGGCAGCAGCGCGGTCCAGTTGACGTACACCGGCTCCTCGGCGCGCGCGGGCGCGAAGGCGAACAGGAGCGTGGCGAACGCTGTCGCGAAGGCGAGCCTCACACCGGCAATGATGCCCCGTGCCCCCGTATCCATGCGTCAGCAGGCATGCGCCGGCCGCCGGCGGGCTGGACCTCGAGCAGCTCGAGCCCGCGCCAGTTGACGCCGCCGTCGCCGACACGCGCCCCCCACACGCCGAGCAACGAGCCGTCGGCCAGCTCCATGCGGGCCCCGATGTGCGGCCGCAGCGCCCGTACGACGCGCTCGCGCTGCTCGGGCGGCGCGCCGGGGTCGAGCGTGCGGTCGGCGCCGGTGATCTTCTCGGCGTAGGTGACGTCCCCGCTCTGCGCGACGGGCTCGGGCCGCTCGTCGAGCGCGCGGATCAGCAGCGCGGCGCCACGGTCGGCGAGCCGGTGCGCGAGCGTGCCGTAGTCGTCGTCGGGGCGGATGGGCTCGCGCTCCATCAGGTGGACGTCGCCGGCGTCGAGCTCTGCGGCGATCTGCATGATCGCGACTCCCGTCTCGGGGTCGCCGGCCATGATCGCGCGCTCGATCGGCGCCGCGCCGCGCCAGCGCGGCAGCAGCGATGGATGAACGTTGAGCAGGCGACGCGATAGCAGGGGCTCCTTGATCAAAGCACCGAACGCGCACACGACGATGGCGTCGGCATCGATCTCGACCGCGTGGACGTCCGGGGGCTGGATCAGCGGCAGGCCGTGGGCCCTGGCGGCGACGGCGACCGGCGGCGCGCCGACCTTCCGGCCGCGCCCCTGGGGCCGGTCGGGCCGCGTGACCACGAGCGCGACCTCGTGGTCGGACTCCACGAGCCGCTCGAGGACCGTGACGGCGAAGTCCGACGTCCCCAAGTACGCGAGCCTCACGCTGCCGTGAGCTCTTCGAGCCGCTCGCGCATGGCCCTCATGGCCTCCTTGCGCTGGGAGCGCGTCGTGCGGTCGAGGATCAGCACCCCGTCGAGATGGTCGATCTCGTGCTGGATCACGCGCGCCTCGAGGCCCGAGGCCTCGATCGTCAGCCCGTCGCCGGTCTCGTCGCGGCCGCGGACGCGGATGTGCACCGGCCGCTCGACCTCGACCAGCACGCCGGGCAGCGAGAGGCAGCCCTCCTCGGCGGTCTCGAGATCGCCGCTGCGCCACTCGATCTCGGGGTTGACCAGCGTCGCGAACGGCGAGTCGGGCTCGACGCGGTAGACGAGGACGCGGTGCATCGCGCCCACCTGCGTGGCCGCCAGGCCGATCCCGAGCGCGTCGTTCATGAGCTGCCCCATCCGCCGCGTCTCCTCGACCAGCCGGTCGTCGAAGCGGTCGATCTCGAGCGCGCGACTGCGCAGCACGGGGTCGCCGTACTTGCGCACCATCCTCAGCGCGGCGTCGCGCCGCGCCTTGACCTCGGGGTCGAGCTCGGGCGGGCGATGCTCGTCAGCCTCGACTTCGACGGGCTCGTCGGGGTCCATCGCAGCAAATGCTATTGCGGGTCGACGTCGACCGACAGCGCCACGCCGGCGTACTCGCGCGTCGTCGCGACCGCCTCGACGGCGCGGCCGACGGCGGCGATGGCGGCCCCCCGCTCGGTCGTCTTGACCACGAGCTGGTAGCGCTCGCGGCCGCGCAGGCGGAACAGCGGCGCGGGCCCGAGCAGCTCCCGCGCCCGGGAGAGGCGAGCGGCGATCGCGGCCGCCGCCGACGCTGCCGCGGCGCCGTCCTGCGCCGTGCACACGACCCGGATCAGGTCGGCGAACGGCGGGTACCGGAGAGCCTCGCGCCGGGCCAGCTCCTCGCGCAGGAAGCCGGGAGCGTCGTGGCGCGCGGCGTGGACGATCGACGACGCCTCCGGCGACATCGTCTGCACGATCACCCGCCCGCCCGCGGCGCCCCGGCCCGCGCGGCCGGCGAGCTGGGCGACCAATGCGAACGTCCGCTCCTCGCTGCGGAAGTCCGGGAAGCGCAGGGTCTGGTCGGCGTCCACGACGACGCCGAGCGTGACGTCGGGGAAGTCATGGCCCTTGGCGACCAGCTGCGTGCCCAGGAGCAGACCGCTCGGCGCGTCGCGGAAGGCGGCGATCAGCTGCGGGACGGCGTCGCGCGTCGCGCCGGTGTCGGCGTCGAGCCGCAGGACGGGGATGGCGAGCGTCTCCGCCAGCTCGGCCTCCAGGCGCTCCGTGCCGGCGCCGTGGCGCGCGACCGCCGTCGAGCCGCAGACGTCGCAGCGCGACGGGACGCGGTCGCCGTGACCGCAGTGGTGGCAGCTGAGCGAGCCGGCCGCCCGGTGCAGGACGAGCGAGACGTCGCAGTTGGGGCAGCCCCAGACCTTCCCGCACTCGCGGCAGGCGAGGAAGTTCGACCAGCCGCGGCGGTTGAGCAGGACGATCGCCTTCTCGCCCGCGGCGGCGACCTCGCTCAGCGCGCGCTGGGTGTCGGGGTGCAGCGGGTGGTGGTGCCCGCGCATGTCCTTGATCTCGACCGGCGGCAGCCGCTGGCCGTCGACACGGCGGGTGAGCGTCAGGTGCGGCAGCTCGCGCCAGCTCTCGGGCCGCGGGGTGGCCGTGCCGACGAGCAGCTGCGCGCCGGTGTAGGCCGCGCGCCAGCGTGCGACCAGGCGGGCGTCGTAGCGGGGGTCGCCCTCGTGCTTGTAGGACGGGTCGTGCTCCTCGTCGACGATCACCAGGCCGAGATCGGGCACGGGCGCGAAGACGGCGCTGCGGGGGCCCACGGCGATCCGCGCCTCGCCGGAGCGCAGCCGCCGCCACTCGTCGATGCGCTCGCCGTCGGAGAGCCCCGAGTGCAGGAGCGCCACCGTCTCCCCGAACCGCGCCACGAAGCGCGCCACCGTCTGGGGTGTGAGCGCGATCTCCGGAACGAGCACGATCACGGTGCGGCCGGAGTCGAGCACGCGCCGCGCGGCGCGCAGGTAGACCTCGGTCTTGCCCGAGCCGGTTACGCCGTGCAGCAGCGCCCTTTCGCCGAGCTGCTCCAGGGCGTCGCGCTGCTCATCGGTGAGCGACACCTCGCGGTCGTCGCTGGCGATGACGAGCGGCGCGCGGCGCTCCTCGCCCGACCGCGGGCGGCCCTTCGGCGGGAGCACCAGCGAGAGCGCCCGTGCCGGAGTCGAGCAGTACTCCTCGGCCATCCACAGCGCGCAGGCGACGAGATCCGCCGGGATCGACTGGCCGCGGACCTTCGTCGGCGCCACGAGGCGCTCCTCGGGGACCTCGGTTTCACTGGCCAGCCCCGTGACCACGCCGTCGAGCTTCTGGCGCCCGAACGGGACCTGTACGACGCTTCCGACCTCGATCGGGTCCTCGGGCAGCTTGTAGTCGAACGGGCCCGCGACCTTGCGGGTGGTGGTGAGCGGCTCGACCTTCGCGATCACGACCGCCGACCGTATTAGCGTTGCCCGACGTGATCGTGCACGGCGACAACCTCGAGCTGATGCGTGGCCTCGAGGACGGGCTCGCGACGCTCGTCTACGCCGACCCGCCCTTCAACACCGGCCGCCGCCAGACGCGGCGCGCGCTGCGCACCGTCGCCGACGCCGAGGGTGACCGCACCGGCTTCGGCGGCCGGCGCTACGCCACGGCCGAGGTGGGCCGCATCGACTACGAGGACCAGCGGGGCGACGGCTACCTCGACTTCCTCGAGCCGCGCCTGGCCGAGATGCACCGGCTGCTCGCCGGCGACGGCACCCTGTACCTGCACCTCGACTACCGCGAGGCGCACTACGTCAAGGTGGCACTCGACGTCCTGTTCGGCCGCGAGTGCTTCCTCAACGAGCTGATCTGGGCCTACGACTACGGCGGCAAGCCGCGGGGCCGCTGGCCCGCCAAGCACGACACGATCCTCGTCTACGTCAAGGATCCCGAGCGCTACCTGTTCGACTGCGAGGCCGTCGACCGCGAGCCCTACATGGCCCCGGGACTCGTCACCCCCGAGAAGGCCGCGCGGGGCAAGCGGGCCACCTCGGTGTGGTGGCACACGATCGTCTCCCCGACGGGCAGCGAGAAGACCGGGTACCCGACCCAGAAGCCCGAGGGCATCGTCCGCCGCATGGTCCAGGCCTCGACCCGCCCCGGCGACCTCTGCCTGGACCCGTTCGCCGGCTCCGGCACCCTCGGAGCCGTCGCCGCCGGTCTCGGCCGCCGCTACCTGCTGATGGACGACAACCCGGAGGCGATCCGGGTCATGCGCGAGCGACTCGGCGACGCCGAGTGCGCCGCGTAGCCGGGTCTGATGAATAACACCCTGGCCCAGGGTGCAATTCATCAGGGCTTACGGATAGGACCCACATATAGGTGTCTAAGTCGTGCCGCCGTCAGAACCCAGGCGGGCCCACCGAGCGGCGGAAGTTCGCGTCGATCGCGGCGGTTGCGGTGGCGCGGTCGGCGGGGCTCATGAGGCGGTCGTCGAGGGCGGCGCGAGCCGCGGCCTCCTGGGCCTGGCGGCGGCGCACCATGCCGACCGCCCACCACATCGACAGGCCCATGAAGAGCGGGAACAGCGGCCACATGCCGCCCACCAGGCCGATGGCGCCGAGGAACGCGAGCACGACGAAGATCGCTGCGTCCTGCGGGACGCGGCGCGCGGCCACGGCGACCTCGGCCGGGATCACGCCGGAGACGTCGGGCTGCTCCACCTGCCAGCCCGTCAGCGCCAGGCGGGCGTCCTCGAGGCTCTCGACGGTCAGGAGGATCGCGTCGGCCTCGCCGCTCGGGCGCGGCGGTTCCATCTCGCCCGCCATGGTGATCGTGACCCATGGGTTGCGCGCCGCGTCGAGGGGGATGGGGGTGCGCAGGACGATCGCGAGGTTGGGCAGATCCTGGTCGCCGAACAGCGGCCGGCGGTCGTGCTGGCGCAGCGCCACGGCTTCGGTCCACAGCAGCGGGCGGGAGGGGTCGCCGGTGGCAAAGCGCGCGCGCCCGGTGGCGGAACCGTCGTCGAGCAGCACGCGCTCCACGTGCAGGCGGTCGAGGACGAGCGGGCGCCGCAGCATGCGCGGGTAGTGCAGCGCGAGCACGTCGTGGTGCACGAGCAGCCGCCCCCGGCGCAGGCCGCCCAGGATCACGGGTACCGCCAGCAGCATCGGGGACGTGTACAGCAGGATCTCCGGGTGCGGCTCGCTGAAGAACATCACCGACAGGATCAGCTCGGCGAGGAAGAGCGCCAGCCAGGCGGCGACCACGCCGACCGCCGCGAGCGTCCGCGACGCGCGGGCGCGCGCCAGATGGCGCAGGGGCACCACGACCGGTTCGCCGATGCCGAGCATCACGAAAAGCATCGACCGCCCCGCGCGCGAGGTTGAGTCCTGATGAACGTCCCGGACTACCCGCTGTAGGCGGGCTTCCGGGACGTTCGTCGGGTCAGGCGGTGGCGCCGGCGGGCTCGCCGGCCTCGGCGCGCAGGGTGTCCGCCTTGTCGGTGCGCTCCCACGTGAAGTCCGGGTCGTCACGGCCGAAGTGGCCGTAGGCCGCGGTCTTCTGGTAGATCGGCCGGTGCAGCTTGAGGTACTCGCGGAACGCGCCCGGACGCAGGTCGAAGTGCTTGTCGACGAGCTCGGCGATACGGCCGGCCGGGACGGTCTCGGTCCCGAACGTCTCCACCATCACGGAGACCGGGTGCGCGACGCCGATCGCGTACGCGACCTGGACCTCGCAGCGCTCGGCAAGCCCGGCGGCGACGATGTTCTTGGCCACGTAGCGCGCCGCGTAGGCGGCCGAGCGGTCGACCTTCGACGGGTCCTTGCCCGAGAACGCGCCGCCGCCGTGGCGGGCCATGCCGCCGTAGGTGTCGACGATGATCTTGCGGCCGGTGAGGCCCGCGTCGCCGACCGGCCCGCCGATCACGAAGCGGCCCGTCGGGTTGACGAGGAACCCCTCCTCGAGCGTGTCGGGGTCGTACTTGTCGGCCGGCAGCGTCGGGACGACGACGTGCTCCCACAGGTCGGCCTTGATCTGCGCGTGCTCGACGTCGGCGGTGTGCTGCGTCGAGATCAGCAGCTTCTCGACCGAGGCGGGCCGGCCGTCGACGTAGCGCACGGAGACCTGGGTCTTGCCGTCGGGTCGCAGGTACGGGAGCGTCCCGTCCTTGCGCACGGCGGTGAGGCGCTCGGCGAGGCGGTGCGCGAGCGAGATCGGCAGCGGCATCAGCTCGGCCGTCTCGTTGGTCGCGTAGCCGAACATCATCCCCTGGTCGCCGGCGCCGGCGACATCGGCCTCGTCGTCGTCGTCGGGATCGATGCGCGTCTCGAGCGCATGGTCGACGCCCTGCGCGATGTCGGGCGACTGCTTGTCGATGCAGTTGAGGACGGCGACGGCGTCGGCCGAGAAGCCGAGCTCGGCGTCGGTGTAGCCGATGCCGCGGATCGTCTCGCGCGCGATCTCCTGGATGTCGACGTACGTGGTCGTCGAGATCTCGCCCGACACGACGACGAGCCCGGTGTTGACCAGGGTCTCGCAGGCGACACGGCCGTAGGGATCCTCCCGCAGCACGGCGTCGAGCACGCCGTCGGAGATCTGGTCCGCGACCTTGTCGGGGTGGCCCTCGGTGACGGACTCGGAGGTGAAGAGGTACTCGTTCTCGGCGTACTCGGTCATGGGATGATGAGTGTCAGCTCCGCAGTCGTGTCGTTCCCCTGGCGGCGCACGACGGCGCCGAGCGCGCGGATCCGGGCCAGGTTCGGGCGCACTTGCCGGTACACGGAGGCGGCGCCCAACCCTGACTCGTCAGCGAGCTCCAGGAGCTGGTTTGAAGCGACGAAGGCTAGCGCTTGGACGCTGTCGGGCAGGTCGGTGACCACGCTTCGGAAGGTCCGCGACGCGTCCAGGCCGTCGGCGTCGCGCAGCGCCCGGCTGACGCCCTCCTCCCGACTGGAGACGATGACGCGGCTGCCCGCGACGGCGTAGACGAGCTCGCCGCCGCCGGTCAGGCGCAGCGCGTAGCCCTCCTGCCCGCCGATGCTGCGCTCCTCGAAGACCGGCACCTGGCCCGTGGCCACGCCGCTGCCCGTCAGCGCCGCGACGACATCGCCCTGCAGGGTCGCGAGCGCCCCGCGCGCCGCCCCGGGATCGGAGACCTCGGCGACGAGCGTCACCACCGGCTCGCCGGTGCCGGGCGCGATGCTGAGCGCGATCTCCCCGTCGAGGACCTCCGCGAGCGGTGCTGCGACGTCCGGCAGGGACGCCAGCGCGCCCAGCCCGCGGATCCCGGCGTAGGCGTATGTGTCCTGGGGCAGCGCACGCAGCATCCGAGGGCGGAAGTCGGCCCTGCGGCTCGCGCCGCCGAGGCGCGTCGCGACCACCTCCACGCCCTCGTCAGTGGGGATGACGCTGGCCACGAGCGGGCGGCCACCGAGCAGGCGCAGCGGGCGCGGGAGCAGGCTCACCGCACGGGCCGAGACCCACGCGTCGACCGATCGCTCGGCGGGGCGGTCCCGGCGTGCGTAGTCGGTGTGGTCGGCGAGCGCGCGGCCGCGCCGCTGGCCGAGCGCGGCGGCGCGGGCGACCGCCCGCCGATCCCCGGCAACCAGGAAGCCGGCCACGAACGCGGCGGCGCCGTGTGTCGCCTTCAGCCGGGGCGCGGCCTTCTCCGCGCGCTTGCGGTCGCGCACGCGCAGGACGAGCGCGGAGCCCTCCGCCGACACGAACAACGCGGCCTCGTCGCCGAGCCAGGCGCGCTCGCGCCCGAGCGCGCGCACGAGCGGCGCCAGTGCCGGGATCCGGCGCGCGCGGGCGACGAGCCGCCGGTCCTGCTCGCGCTCCGGGTCGGTGGAGACGTGGACGTAGAGCAGCGCGTGCGCGGGGACGAGCTGGTCGGCGGCCGTCGCCGGCGGCGACTCCCCGCGCGTGAGCAGGAGAACGGCCAGGACGAGGGCGCCGAGAGATAGGAGCTTCGCCCACCCGGAACTTCGCAAGCTCGTTCCTCTGGGCGACGTCACGACGTCTCGGCTCGACGCCGCTGCTTCCTCTCCACGAAGTCGATGATCACCGGGATGCCGTCGAGCCCGTAGCGCTCGCGGAAGCGGTTCTCGACGAAGTAGGCGTAGTCGCGCGTCACGCGGGTGCGCGAGTTGATCTGGATCGACAGCCGCGGCGGGTCGACGCCGATCTGCGCGCCGTAGATGAGCTTGAGCCGGTGGCCCTGCTTGGCCGGGGGCTGGCGGATCTGGACGATGTCGGCGAGGAACTTGTTGACCTCGGGCGTCGGGACGCGGTGGCGGCGGCGGTCGGCGAGCGAGACCGCCTCCACGAGCAGCCGCTGGACGTGGCGGCCGGTCAGAGCGCTCGCGGTCAGCAGCTTGGGGCGCAGCCGCAGCTTGCGCAGGACCACCTGGCGCTCGCGCTCGAGATCGAACTCGTCTCCGCCGGTCAGGTCCCACTTGTTGAGCACCAGGGCGGTGGCGCAGCCCGAGCGCATCGCCAGGTCGGCGATGCGCAGATCCTGCGTGGTGACGCCGTCGGTCGCGTCGCAGACGACGAGCGCGACGTCGGCGCGCTCGGCCGCGCGCTGGCTGCGCAGCGACGTGTAGTACTCGACCGCCTCGGAGACCTTCGCCGCGCGGCGGATGCCGGCCGTGTCGACGAGCCGGATGCGGCGCGCCTCGAACTCGAGCTCGGTGTCGATCGGGTCGCGGGTCGTGCCGGCGATCTCGGAGACGATCACCCGCTGCTCGCCGGTGAAGGCGTTGAGCAGCGACGACTTGCCGACGTTGGGGCGGCCGATGATCGCCAGGCGGAAGGAGTCCTCGTCGGTCTCGGGCTCGTCGTCCTGTGGGGCCGCGCGCGACGATCTCGTCGAGCAGGTCCCCGGTCCCGAGCCCCTGCGCGGCTGAGACCGGCAGCGGCTCGCCCAGCCCGAGCCCGTAGAACTCGGAGGCCAGCGGGACGTCGGCCGGCGAGTCGATCTTGTTCGCCGCGACCAGCACGGGCTTGTCCCAGCGGCGCAGGATGTCGGCGATCTCGGCGTCCCCCGGTCGCTGTCCCCCCTTGGCGTCGACGACGAGCACGGCGACGTCGGCGTCGAGCAGCGCCGCCCGCGCCTGGTCGGCGATCGAGACCGCCAGCGGGTCCTCGTCGGCGGCGTCGATGCCGCCCGTGTCGATCAGCGTCAGACGGCGGCCGTTCCAGTCGGTCTCGAGCTCGCGGCGGTCGCGGGTGACGCCGGCGGTCTCGTGCACCACCGCCTCCCGCGACTGGGTGAGGCGGTTGACGAGCGAGGACTTGCCGACGTTGGGGTAGCCGACGATCGCGACCTTCATGGGACGAGGCTCACGATGCGCTCGACGACCTCGTCGAGCGTCATGCCCGTGGTGTCGACGCTCGTCGCGCCGGGCGCCGGGTCGAGCGTGGAGCGCCCGTGTCCCCGGTCGCGCTCGTCGCGCTCGCGCAGCTCGTGCACGGGGAGCTCGCGCCTGCGGGCGCGTTCGTCCGGGGAGGCGGTGAGGTGGATCTTCAGCTCGGCGTGGGGGGCCACCACGGTGGCGATGTCGCGGCCCTCGGCCACCCAGTCGCCGGAGGCGAGCAGCTCGCGCTGGCGCGCCACCAGCACCGCTCTCACCGCCGGATCGGCCGCCCTGCGGCTTGCTTCCTGAGCCGCCTGCGGCGTGCGTATCGCATCGGTCACGTCGCGCCCGTCGAGCAGCACGCGCTCGCCGTTGAAGGCGATCTCGCACTCCGCCGTCCCCGCCAGCCCCACCGCGCGGTACATCGCGCCGGTGTCCAGGTAGGTGAAGCCGAGCCGCTCCGCGACCGCGCGGGCGACGGTGCTCTTGCCGGCACCCGCCGGGCCGTCGATCGCGATCACCACGCGCCTCAGGCTAACTACCGTCGCCGGCGATGATCCGGATCGACGTGGCGCAGCGGCGGGCGCGGCTGGCGCGCCGGCACGCGCTGGTCCCGGAGCACCGGGCGAGCGACGCGGTGGCGGCCGCCCGCAGCGTCGTCGCGCTGCACGCGACCGACCCGG
The DNA here is from genome assembly GCA_963724135.1 of uncultured Solirubrobacteraceae bacterium. Lineage (GTDB taxonomy): Bacteria > Actinomycetota > Thermoleophilia > Solirubrobacterales > Solirubrobacteraceae > DATLGB01. The sequence continues at coordinate 1,076,965 of CAVRTA010000004.1, read as the reverse complement.
GCAGCGTGTACCTGTCGGCATGGGCGCGCGTCGACGGTCTCACGGTCGCCGACGTCGACGAGGCGCTCTACGAGCGGCGCTCGCTGGTCAAGCACCTGGCCATGCGGCGCACGCTGTTCGTCTTCCCGCGCGACACGCTGGCGGACGCGCAGGCCGGGGCGAGCGCCCGGGTCGCGGGGGCCGAGCGGCGCCGGCTGGTCCGCGACGTCGAACGGGGCGCGCTGCACGCCGACGGCGAGCGCTGGCTGACCGAGGCGTGCGAGCAGGTCGTGAGCGCGCTCGCCGGCCGCGAGGCGACGTGGTCGCAGCTGCGCGACGAGCTGCCGGTGCTGGCCGGCCGCCTCACCTACGGCGAGGGCAGGACATGGGGCGGCGAGGTGCCGGTCGGCCCGCGCGTGCTCACGATCCTCTCCGCCGAAGGGCGGATCGTCCGCGCGACCAACAACGGCGGCTGGGCGCTGTCGCGACCGCGCTGGACGCGGATGGAGTCCTGGCTCGGCGAGCCGCTTCCGGCGCCCGAGGAGGCCGCCGGCGTCCGCGGACTGGTCGAGCGCTGGCTGCGCGCCTTCGGCCCGGGCACCGAGGCCGAGATCAAGTGGTGGCTCGGCTCGACGCTGACGGCCGTCCGGCGCGCGCTCGCGGAGCTCGAGGCGGTCGCCGTCGACCTCGACGGCGCCACGGGCCACCTGCTGCCCGACGATCTCGAGCCCGCCGAGCCGGTCGCCCCGTGGGCGGCCCTCCTCCCCCCGCTCGACCCCACGACGATGGGCTGGCACGAGCGCGACTTCTACCTCGGCCCGCACGGGCCGCTGATCTTCGACACCGCGGGCAACGCCGGCCCGACAGCATGGTGGGACGGGCGCATCGTCGGCGGCTGGCGCCAGCGCGGCGACGCCAGCGTCGAGCTGCAGCTGCTCGACGACCCCGGCCGCGCCGGGCGCCGCGCGCTGGAGCGCGAGGCGGACCGGCTCGGCGGGTGGCTCGACGGGAAGCGCGTCCTGCCGCGCTTCCCGTCGCCCCTCGCGCGTCGGAGCGGGCCTAACGCAGGAGGTAGTCCACCACCCGATCCATGATCGCGTTGCGCGTGGCGGCACCCGAGATCCCCTCGAAGCCGTGTCCCATGTACACCGTGTCCGGCGTCGCGATGACCGCGCCCTCCTTGATGCCGAGGCCGCCGCGGCGGACCCAGTCGTTGCGGTTCTCGCCCTCGATGCCGGCGGCGTCCTGCGGCGCACCGGAGACGGTCCAGCCGTCGGTCGGGTCGGCGTCGTCCTCGAAGGAGGTGCTGCCCTCGCCCGTGGAGACCTCGATGTCATCGACGAACACGCCCGGGAACTGCTGCAGGCCCCAATCGCTCAGGACGGTGATCGAGACCTCGACCTGCTGGTTCGCGTACGCGCCGAGGTCGACCGCCCACTGCTGCCAGCCCGATGAGCTGCCGTTGCCCGCGTTCCACTCACCGCTCGTGCCCGTCGCCGAGCAGGTGCCGTCGGCGGAGTTGAACGTCTGGTAATGCGTCAGGAACGGATGCAGCACGTTGGCGGCATCGTCCGGGTTGCTCCACCCTCCCGGGCAGGACTGGTCGTGGCTGAGGTCGTTCGACGTGTGGCCGTTGACGTCCGGAAGCGTCGTCCAGTCGTCCTGGCCGACGGTGTGGGCCTCGACGATCATGTAGTCGAAGTCGAGCTCGAGGTTGTAGCTCGTCCAGAACGACAGGGTCGCACCGCCGGCAGGCACCGTGATCGTCCGCGTGAGGCGCTTGTACGCCTCGTCCGCGCGCTGTGACCACATGAACTGGGTGCCGCTGTGCGGGTCGAACGGTCCCGCGATCCCGCTCTGGTACTCGGCCGCCGGCCAGCTGTCCAGGTGCGGGAAGCTCCCCGCAGGATCGGTCACCTCCAGGAAGTCGCCAGTCGCGATGAACGACGAGTCGCTGGCCTGGTTCTGGGCGCTGTCGGGTCCGTTGCGCTCCCACGTCAGGCCGGCCAGCGGATCGTCGATCCCCGCGACCGCGAACGGGTCCCCCGTGTCCGGGTCAGAGCCCCCGCCGGGCGTCGTGATCGCCGCACCGAAGAAGTACTCGATCGGGTCGCCCTGCGAGTTGCCCGAGCCCGAGAGCGCCAGGCAGCGCGCCTCGACCGCCGGGTCGGCGCGGCACTGCTTGTTCTCGAACGGGTCGTAGAGCTGCGTCCCGAGCGCGGTCGTGTACTGCTGGCCGGCGCGCTGGCCGGTGTAGAACACCCGGCCGCCCTCGTTGACGAAGTCGCGGACCTCGAGCAGCTCCTGCATCGCCAGGCGCGAGGCGTTGCCCGGGCCCCAGCCGGGCTCGCGCGTGACGACGTCGTCGCCCGTGTACCAGATCACGGCGTCGTAGTGGCTGAGCACCCCGAGGTTGTCGGGCGCGATCCGGCCCTGGGCGTCGACGTCATAGACGTCGAACGCGACACCGTTGGCCGTGAGCGCGTCCGCGTAGAACGACAGGTACTGCGGCGCCGTGACGCCCGGCTTGGCCGGCGAGGCGCCCGTGTAGTCCTCGGCCGCGACGACGAGCACGCGCCGCCCGGTGTCGCCGGCCACCGTGTAGGTGAACGAGTCGCTGCTCTCACCGCCGCCGGTGAACCAGACTTCGACGTCGTCACCCGGCGCCGTGCCGGTGACCACGCCGCGCACCACGTGGTAGTGCGCGCCGTTGCCGGGCCCGTAGCGCTCGCCGCCGGTCCATTCAGAGGTCGGCTTGGTCTGCACGGCGCCCCCGTTGATGCGGTACTTCACGCTCACCGCGCCGAGGCTGCGCTTGGCCAGCACCCGCACCTCCTGCGGATCGCCGTAGGAGACGCCGAAGCGGAAGTCGAACAGCGACTGCTGCCCGTTCTGCGGGTCGATGTCGTCCTGGTCGAGATAGAACGGCTCGACCACGATGCCGACAGGTGACTGCGGATCGTCCGGGTCGGCGGCCGAGTGCGCCAGGCCGAGGCTGAAGGGCAGCGCCCTCTCGAACTCGGCCTGCACCAGCGCCTCGTCGTCGGGGAACACGAAGCCCGCTCCGTCGATCCCCTCGCCGAGCTCCGGCGTGTAGGCGACCGTGCCGGCGTTGCTGTCGGCATAGTCGGTCGTCTCGCCGTTGGTGACGTAGAGCGTGTCTGCCGACTGGCCGGGGTTGAAGCCCGGGATCGCCGGGTTCGCGTCCGTGCCGCCGAGGGCCGCGTAGATCGGGTTGTCGGCGTCCGGGGTACCGACCTGCCAGCCCTGCGGGTACAGCAGCCACTGCCCGAAGGAGTGGAAGTTCGACTGGAAGCGGGGCCTGACCCTGTCGATCAGGCCCTGCATGGCCTGCGTCTCGGGCTCCGAGGCGGCGCTCGGACCGCGGTAGGTCTCGTCGGCCGGATCAGGCGACGAGCCCTCGTTGTCGTAGCCCCAGTGCTCGTCGAAGTTGCGGTTCGGGTCGACGCCGTCGCCGACCGAGATCTGCCCGTCGTTGTTGTTGTCGCGCAGGTTCTTGCGCCACAGGCGCTCGTGCTCGAACGTGTACTGGTAGCCGTCGGGGTTGGCGACGAGCACGAACCACAGCTCGGTGCTCTTGAGCAGGTTCTTGATCTGCTTGTCGTTGGCGCGCCAGCGCTCGATGAAGTGCCTCAGGGTGCGCCGGTTGACCTCGAGGCTGATCCACTCGCGCGCGTGTTGCAGCGAGGAGTACAGAACCGCCGGTCGCGCACCGTCGCGGCTGCCGCGCGCACCCTGGGTCAGCTTGACGGCGAGGATCTCGCGGCCTTGATACGTGTGCCCGAGCGAGACGAGCTTGACGAGCTGGGGATTGCGCCGCGCGAGCTCGTACAGCTCGTCACGGATGCCGCCGGGCTCATCCCACGAGCGGTACACCGAGAAGCCGCCGACGGCCATGGCCCGCGCCTGCTCGGAGACGCTCTGCCCCTTGCGGTTGCGCTTGACGCGGACCTTCAGCCCGCTCTTCTGCAGCTTGGCACGCTGCGCGCGGGTGAGGACGACGTCGGCGGTGACCGCGGTCGCCGTCCGCCGCACACCGGCCAGCTCGAGACCCCTGCCGGCCTCCGCCACCTGCTCGGCCGTGCCCGACAGGGTGTACATCTCGAGGCCGTGCCCCGAGGTCGCGGCTGCGGCCGGCGAAGCCGCGACGGCGGCTCCGATGACGGCCAGGACGGTGATCCTCCCCCACATGTGATCCCCTCCAACGATTGAACCGACCCGCTTGGCGCAACCCTATTCCCGGAGCGCCGAAATGCCAAATGGCGGCGCTCAGCCGGTCAGCGCCGCCAGGTCGTCGAGGAAGCCCGGGTAGGAGATCGCCGCGGCGTCGATCCCGTCCACCTCGACGCCGTTGCGCGAGGCGAGGCCGGCGACGGCGCCCAGCAGCGCGAGCCGGTGGTCGCCGTGGGACTCGATCACGCCGCCGTCGAGGCTCCCTGTGCCACGCACCGCGAAGCCGTCCGGAGTCGCCTCGATGTCGGCGCCGAGGCCGCGCAGGCCGTCGACCACGGTGGCGATGCGATCGGACTCCTTATGGCGCAGCTCCTCGGCGCCGCGGACGACCGTCTCCCCCTCCGCGAAGCAGCCCAGCAGCGCGACCAGCGGCAGCTCGTCGATCGCGAGCGGGACCTCGTCGGGCTCGACGACCGTGCCCACGAGCGGCCCGTAGGTGACGTCGATCTCGGCCACGGGCTCGTCGGGCGCGAGCGTGCCCGCCGGCTCGAGCTCACCGACCACTATCCCGCCCATCCGCTCCAGGATGCGGAAGAACCCCACTCGCGTCCAGTTGGCCGCCATGTCCGCGATCACGATGCGGGACCTGGGGACGAGCACCGCGGCGGCGGCCAGGAACGCGGCCGACGACGGGTCGCCGGGCACGTGGATGGAGTCGAGCTCGAGCTCGTCGAGCGTGCCGACGCTCACGGCGGGGCCCTCGCGGCGGACGTCCACGCCCCCGCGCAGCAGCAGCCGCTCGGTGTGGTCGCGGCTCGGCGCGGGCTCGATCACGGTCGTGCGCCCGTCGGCGAGGATGCCCGCGAACAGCAGGCAGGACTTGACCTGGGCCGAGGCGACGGGCAGCTCGTAGGTGATGCCGGCGAGGTTGCGGCCCTCGATGCGCAGCGGCGCGGTGCCCTCCGGGGTCGTCTCGATCTGCGCGCCCATCTGGCGCAACGGCTCGGCGATCCGCGCCATCGGGCGCCGGCGGATCGACTCGTCGCCGTCGAGCACCCAGCTCCCTCCCCCGCGCTGGCCCGCGAGCCAGCCGCTCACGAGCCGGATCAGCGTGCCCGCGTTGCCGACGTCGATCGGCGCGGCAGGCTGCTCGGCCGCTCGCAGCCCGGGCCCGCGCAGCAGGAGTCCGTCGTCGCGCTCCTCGACCAGGACGCCGAGGGCGCGGACCGCGGTGAGCGTCGAGAGCGTGTCGCCGGCGCGCAGGTAGTTGGACACGAAGACCGGCTCGCTCGACATGGCGGCGAGCAGCGCGGCGCGGTGCGAGAGCGACTTGTCCGGCGGCGCGCTGACGGTGCCGCGCAACCGCGGCGCGGGCTTGAAGAAGCGGCGCTTCACGCGACCGGGAGGTCCAGTGCCTCGATCAGCCCGCGCGCCTGCTCGGCCTGCGCGGCCGCGACCCACAGCTCGATCGTGCCCGTGGCGTTGTCGGCGGCCGGGTGCAGTGCCATGTCGACGATGTTGACCGACCCGCGGCCGAGCGCGAGCGCAACCTCGGCGACGACACCCGGCCGGTTGGGCACCGACACCCGCAGACGCACGGCGTCGGCGCCGGTCAGGTGCGCGTCGAGCAATCGCCGCCGCTCCTCGCCGGCGTGCTCGTTCCAGGCGGCGATCGCATCCGCGTCGCCGCTCGCGAGCGCAGCGCGGACGCGGCCGAGCCGCGCGATCGTGTCGTCGAGAAGCGTTGCGAGCGCGTCGGCGTTGGACAGGTAGATGTCGCGCCAGATCGCGGTCGGCGCCCCCGCGACCCGAGTGGCGTCGCGGAAGCTGGGGCCGGTCGCGGGCAGCCGCTCGCCCTCGGCGTCGAGCGCGCGCGCCGCCTGCGCGACGAGCACGTTGGCGAGCACGTGCGGGAGGTGGCTGACCGCGGCCATCACGGTGTCGTGCGTCTCGGCGTCGATCGCCTGCGGGCGTGCCCCGAGCTGTGCGAGGAAGCGGTACAGGCGCTCGTAGGCGACCCCCTCGGTGCTGGGAGTCGGCGTCAGGTACCACGTCGCCCCCTCGAACAGGTCGGCGCGCGCGTTCTCGGCGCCCGCGGTCTCCGCCCCGGCCAGCGGGTGGCCGCCGACGAAGCGCGGATCGTCGACCGCGTCCACCAGCGCGCGCTTGGTGGAGCCGGCGTCGGTGACGACGGCGTCCGAGGCGGCGAGCGCCGCGCCGACCGCCTCCTCGAGCGCCGGCACGGGGGTCGCCACCACCACGAGCTCGGCGCCCGCGACGGCGTCGGCGATGGTGTCCGCGCCCTGCACCCCGGGCGGCACCCCGGCCGGATCGAACCCGGTCACGTGCGCCCCCGCGCGCTCGCGCGCCGCGAGCGCGACCGAGCCCCCGATCAGGCCGACGCCGACGACGGCGATCCGCATCAAGCGGAGCTGCGTCGCGCGCGCACGGCGCCGGCCAGCTCGCCGAGCACTTCCACCGTGGTCGTCCACGACATGCACTCGTCGGTGATCGAGCGGCCGTACACGAGCTCCGAGTCCGTCAGCTCCTGACGGCCCTCGACGAGGAAGGACTCGAGCATGGCGCCGTTGATCGCCCGGTTGCCCGCCGCCATTTGCGCGGCCACCGCGGCCGCGACGACCGGCTGCCGGGTGTGGTCCTTGCCGCTGTTGTCGTGCGAGCAGTCGATCACCAGCCGCTCCGGCAGGCCCGCCGCGCGCAGGACGGCAAGCGCCGTCTCGATCCCGTCGGGGCCGTGGTTGGGGGCCGCGGGCCCGCCACGCAGGATCACGTGGCAGTCGGGGTTGCCGCTGGTGTGGAGGATCGCCGGGGTGCCGCTGAGATCGACGCCAGCGAAGGCGTGGGGTGCCGCCGCCGCTCGGCAGGCGTCGACGGCCACCTGGACGTTGCCGTCCGTGCGGTTCTTGAACCCGACCGGCATGGAGAGGCCGGAGCCGAGCTGGCGGTGGATCTGGCTCTCGGCGGTCCGCGCGCCGATCGCCCCCCAGGAGACCGTGTCGGAGATGTACTGCGGGATGATCGGGTCCAGGAACTCGCAGCCGACGAACAGGTTCAGCCGCAGCACCTCGAGCAGCAGCTGGCGAGCCAGGCGCAGTCCGGCGTTGACATCGCCCGAGTCGTCGAGGTGGGGATCGTTGATGAGCCCCTTCCAGCCCGTGGTCGTACGCGGCTTCTCGAAGTAGACGCGCATGGCGATGCAGAGGTCGCCGGAGAGCTCCGCAGCGGTCTCCGACAGGCGCCGCGCGTAATCGAGAGCGGCGTCGACGTCGTGCACGCTGCACGGGCCGACGACCACGAAGAGGCGATCGTCGTCGCCCTCGAGGATCGCGGCGATCTCGGAGCGACCGCGGGTGACGACCTCAGCACGGTCGTCGGTCAGCGGCAGCTCGTGCAGGAACAGGGCAGGCGTGACCAGCGGGACGACCTGCTCGATGCGCCGGTCCCGAACGCGATCGTTGCGTACGAGGTTCATGTCAAGGGGGCTTTCTGGGGCTATTTGCAGAGGGTACGGGGCGAACTGCGCTGCGGACGTGATGTGCGTCCGCCTACAGGAGCTCGCCCAGCACGGCCAGGAAGCGTTCGTTGTCGGCCGCCGTCCCCACTGTGACGCGCAGCGCGCCCGGGCGGCCGAGCGGCGTGCCGGCGCGCACGAGGATCTTGCGCTCGGCCAGCGCCCTGACGATCTCCGGCTCGACCTCGGGTTCGCCGGGGAGGTCGAACCAGAGGAAGTTCGCCTGCGACTGCGCGGGCTCGATCCCGAGCCGCCGCAGCCCGGCGTCGAGGCCCATGCGCTCGGCGACGTTGGTCTCGACGCGCGTCGCGATCTCGTCCTGGGAACCGAGCGCGGCCACGGCCGCGGCCTGCGCGGCGACGTTGCAGAAGAACGGCTGGCGCACCGCGTCGACGGCGTTGCGGAACTCGGCCGTGCCGCACAGCGCGTAGCCGACGCGCAGCCCGCACAGCCCGTAGGCCTTCGAGAACGTGCGCAGCAGCACCAGGTTGGGGTGTTTGTCGAGCAGGGCGATCGAGGCGTCGGGGTCGTCGAGCAGGTTGAACTCGCAGTAGGCCTCGTCGAGGATGACCGCCGCGTGGCTGGGGACGCTTTCGACGAACGCGGTGATCCGGTCGAGGGGCAGCGCCGTCGAGGTCGGGTTGTTTGGGTTGCAGACGATCACCAGGCGGGTCGCGACCGTGATCTCGGCGAGCATGGCGTCGAGGTCGTGCTCGTGGCGGTCGTTGACCGCGACCTCGACGGCGCGGGCGCCGGACGCGTTGGCCAGGTGCGGGTAGACGCTGAACGACGGCCAGGCGTAGACGACCTCGGCCCCGGGCTCGAGCAGCGCGTCGCCGGCGGCGAGCAGGATGTCGCACGAGCCGTTGCCGATCGCGATCCGGTTCGCGGGCACGTCGTAGCGGTCCGAGAGCGCCTGGCGCAGCCGGGTGTTCGCCGGGTCCGGGTAGCGGTTGACGCCGTCGAGCGCCTGCGCGATCGCCTCCACGACCGCGGGCAGCGGCTTGTACGGCGTCTCGTTGGAGGCCAGCAGGGCGACGTCGTCGCCGAGCGCGTACCCGTCGGCGGCCGGATAGACCGTCAGGCGGCTGAGCTTCTCCGCGAACTCCATCACTGCGCTCCTTCGAGATCGAGACGGAGGGCGCGCGCCTCCCCGAGGTAGACGTGCTCGGGCTCGCGCCCGTCGCCGAGGTAGCAGTGGACCATGACGCGGATGACGCGCGGCATCGCTCCGGGGACGTCGAGCTCGCGGGCGCACATCAGCGGCACGCCCGACAGGCCGATCTCGCGGGCCGCCACGGCGGGGAACTCGGCGTGCAGATCGGGGGTCAGCGTGAACAGGCAGGAGACGAGATCCTCCGCGGCCAGCCCGTTGCGGCCGAGCAGCTCGTGCATGAGCTCGGAGGTCCCGTCGAGGATCGCCTGGCGCTCGTCGGCGGCGACGGTCGTGGCGCCGCGCAGGGCGTAGAGCCGCATGAGCCGCGAGACTAGCCCGGTCGTGGATCCCTACGCCGAGCTCCCCTATCCCGGCAAGCCGTACGCGCGCACGCACCCGGACCACCTCTCCGCGCTGGCGCGGCTGCACGGGCTCGAACCGGCCGACCCGGACGGCTGTCGCGTGCTCGAGCTGGCCTGCGGCGACGGCCTCAACGTCATCGCGATGGCCGCGGCGGTGCCCGGCATGCGGGTCACCGGGGTCGACGCCGACGCGGGGGCGATCGCGCGCGGGCAGGCCGTGGCGGACGCGCTCGGTATCGCCGAGCGCGTCGAGCTGCACGTCGCCGACCTGCTCGACCCTCTCGCGCTCGAGCCGGCCGAGTACGTCATCTGCCACGGCCTCTACACGTGGGTCCCGCCGCGGGTGGCGGACGCCGCGCTGGCCGCGGCGGCGGCGCATCTGGCACCCGGCGGTGTCGGCTTTCTCTCCTTCAACCTGATGCCGGGCTGGCGCGTGCGGCGCTTCCTCGGGCCGGCGCTGGCGCGACGGGCGCAGGGATCGTTGGACGAGCAGGTCGCCGTCGCGCGCGAGCTGCTCGGCTCGCTCGGGCCTGTACTAGAGGGCCGCGACGACCCGTACGGGCGGCTGCTCGCCGACGAGGGCGGCCGGCTGTCGGAGACGACGGACGCACTGCTCGCCCACGACGACCTCGCCCCAGGCACGACCGCCGCCTGGCACGGCGACGTCGTCGCGCACCTCGACCACCACGGTCTGAAGGTTCTGTGCGACGCGCATCCCGACGCGCTGCGCGCCGGCCCGGTCGCCGACCAGGAGCTGGCCGACATCGTGTGGGGGCCGCCGTACCGCGAGATCGCTCTCATCCACGCGGCCGTGCAGGCCGCCCCGCAGCCGGCCGGCGAGCTGCCCGCGCGACCGCGGCGCCACGCGCTCGAGCCCGGCGAGCGCCCGCTCGCCTTCGCGCTCGCCCGGCTCCAGGCGCGGGAGGGTCAGGACGTCACGACGCTCGAGCACCGCCGCCTGACGATCCGCGATGAGGCGGGCCGCGCGATCCTCGCCCACTGCGACGGCACCCGCGACCGCGCCGCGCTCGCTCGCGACGCCGCAGCCGCGCTCGGCGACCCGGCGCTCGAGGAACGCATGGCCGCGCTGATGGACACGGCTCTCGGACGCCTGGCCGAGAACGCTCTCCTGCTGGACGGGCTGCCGTCCGAGGCGTAGTCTCGGCGGATGGCTCGCAAGCACGCCGTCGGCGTGACGCTGGCCGGACTGGGCGCGGCAATCGGCGCCGCTCCGCCGCACGCCGGCGCGGTGACGTTCGACACTGTCGCCAGCAGCCCGCAGTGCCCGGTGCCCCCGGGTGGGAAGGGGGCCGGACTCGCGACCGAGGTCACCATCCTCGACCTCGACGCGGACGGCGACAACGATGCCCTCGGCGTCATGGAGAGCGCTGTCTGCGCGCTCTTCGGCACCGGCGACGGGAGTTTCCCGCACGTCACCTCGGCGGGCCCGCTCAACTTCGACCCCTTCTCGCTCGAGTCCGCTGATGGCGCCGCCTTCCTGACGGCGCGGACCACGACAAGCCAGTCTCTGTACCGGGTCGCGACGACCCCGGCGCGCGCGGTCACCATCACGAGCCTGGGAGGCAGTGGCGCGAAGAACGCGGCCACGCAGGTCGCCGCCGGACAGCTCGACGGTGACGCGCTGCCCGACGCGTCCGACGGCACGTGGGTGAGGTTCGGAGGCGGCGGCTCCGCCCCGCTCGACGCCAAGGGCGGGGAGGCGGGGCGAGCGTTGACGATCGCCGACCTCGACCTCGACGGCCACGACGACATCCTCACCGTGGACCCAGGCCAGCGGTTCTGGCGCAACTACGGCGACCAGACCTTCCCGGCGCAGCAGCAGCCGCCGGAGCAGTCGATGCCGCTCGGGACGGCGATCGCGGGGGCTGTCCAGCTGCTGGCGGCGGACTTCGACGGCGACGGCCGGACCGACATCTTCACCCGCGGCAGCTCAGGCTTCGACGTCCAGGTCAACGACGGCACGCCAGGGAACCCCGAGCTCGCGGACGGGCCGGCCGTCGGCTCCGCGGCAGCCGACGCCGCCGTCGGCGACGTCAACGCGGACGGCCTTCCCGATGTCGTGCTCGCCGTGGGCGGGGCGGGGGTCGAATACCACCTCAACACCTCCGCGCCCGGCACCGTCTCATTCGGCGAGCCGCAGCTGCTGCCGGATGTGGACGGCAGCAAGGGGGTCGCGATCGGCGACCTGGACGGCGACGGGTTCGCCGACATCGCCGTCAACGACACCGGCCTCCTCGAGGGACACCTGGCGCGGTTGTCGCGTGCCGCCTCGGCGGCGCCGACGAGCCTGACATTCGACGGCACGCCGGTCGGCCAGACGAGCGCGCCGCAGACCGTGACGGTGGCGAACGCCAGCGAGCTGCCGGTCACCGTCTCGGGGATGTCCGCGGTGTCGGGGGACGCGACGGACGTCCTGATCGAGGCGGGCGATTGCGCCGGGGTCACACTCGCGCCGGAGGACGACTGCACGTTTCCCGTGCGCTTCACGCCGACCGCGGAAGGCCCGCGTGCGGCGACGCTCGAGGTGGCGACCGACGCTTCCGGCCCGCAGCCGACCGTCGCGTTCGGCGGGACGGGAACCTCCGCGCCCGCCGGGCCGCCCGGTCCACAGGGCCCGACGGGAGCGGGAGGCCCGATCGGACCTTCGGGGCCTGCCGGTCCGCCGGGACCTGCCGGTGTTCCGGGTGCCGACGGTCCCGCGGGACCGACAGGAGCGGCCGGAGCCGCCGGGGTCACGGGGACCGCTGGAGAGGTCGGGCCCGCCGGCCCGCCCGGACCGGCCGGACCCGCCGGCCCGCCCGGCCCCGCCGGACCGCAGGGGGCCGCCGGGGCCCAGACCGTCTGCACGTCCAGGGTCACCAGGAGGAGGGTCACGATCTCCTGCCCGGTCGCCGGGGCTCCGCGCCGCGGAGTCACCGCCGTCGTGAAGTCCGGCCGCCGCACCGTCGCGCGCGCGCAGGCACGGCGGCGCGGCAAGACCGTCCGCACCAGCATCAGGCGCTCGAAGCTCCCGGCCGGCACCTACACGGTGCAGCTCAAGTGGAGGCTCGGCCGCAGGCTCGTGATCGTCCGGACGCCGCTCAGGGTCACCTAGACCGAGCGGCCGCGCGCAGCGCCTCGATCTCCTGCTGCTTGAGGCGGCGGTGGCCGCCCGAGGCGAGCCGGTCCAGGCGCAGGGGCCCGATCGCGACGCGCTCGAGCGCCTTGACGCGGTAGCCGACCGCCTCCGTCATCCGGCGCGCCTGGCGCTTGCGGCCCTCGCGCAGCTCGAGCTCGAAGCGGTCGGGCGCGAGCTTGCGCACCCGTGCGGCCGCGGCCGGGCCGTCGTCGAGCGCGATCCCCTTCGCGAGCCGCGCCAGCCGGCCGCGGCTCACGGGACCGTTGGCGACGGTCACGACGTAGAGCTTGGGGACGCCGTAGCGAGGATGGGTCAGCGCGTTGGCCAGCTCGCCGTCGTTGGTGAGCAGGATCAGGCCGGTCGTGTCGATGTCGAGCCGGCCGACCGGGTACAGGCGCTCGTCGGAGCCGACGAGGTCGACGACAGTCGGGCGGCCCTGTGGGTCGTGCGCGGTCGAGACGACCCCGAGCGGCTTGTTGACCGCGTAGACGAGCCCGTGCGGGCGCCCGCCGAGCGGCTCGCCGTCGACCGCCACGCCGCTGGCGTCGTCGACGTCGCGCGCCGGGTCGCGCACGACATCGCCGCCGACGGTCACCCGGCCGGCGAACACGAGCTGCTCGGCCCCGCGGCGCGAGGCGACGCCGTGGTGCGCCAGATATTTGCCCAGCCGCATGGTCAGATCCATGAGACCACGAGATCCGTGGTCCCAGAGGCGGCGATGATCGAGCCGGACGCGGCCGATCGGCGAAGGCCGTGCTGGTAGCACGGGCGAGCCGGGCGCGCGCGGCCCGGCGACGTGTCAGCGTCGTCTCTGGGGCCGCGGGGTCGTGGTCTCATGGATCTAGCCTGACACGGGTGGACGTACTGGCAGCCGAACCCGCGTACCGCGCGCGGCAGATCTGGAGCTGGAAGGCGCGCGGCGCGGCCGCGTACGCCGAGATGACCGACCTGCCCGCCGCGCTGCGCGCGCGGCTCGAGGAGCATGTCCCGTTCTCGTCGCTGGAGCCGGTGCGCACCGCGGAGGCGCGCGACGGCACGGTCAAGACGCTGTTCCACACCGCCGACGGCCGGCCGATCGAGGCGGTGCTGATGCGCTACCGCGACGGGCGCCGGTCCGTGTGCGTCTCGAGCCAGTCGGGGTGCCCGCTGACGTGCACCTTCTGCGCCACCGGCCAGATGAAGTTCGGCCGCAACCTCGCGGCGGACGAGATCCTCGACCAGGTCCTGCACTTCCGCCGCCTGGAGCCGGTCAACCACCTCGTCTTCATGGGGATGGGCGAGCCGCTGATGAACCTCGACAACGTGCTCGCCGCCGCCGAGCGCCTGCCCGACACCGGCATCACCCACCGGCGCACCGGCATCTCCACCGTCGGCTGGGTGCCCGGCATCCGGCGCCTCACCGAGGACTGCGACATGCCCCTGCGCCTGGCGCTGTCGCTGCACGCCCCCGAGGACGCGCTGCGCGCCCAGATCATGCCCGTCAACGAGCGGTTCCCGATCGCGGAGGTGCTCGCCGCCTGCGAGGACTTCCACGCGCGCCGCCGGCGCAAGGTGTTCGTCGAGTACCTGATGCTCCAGAACGTCAACGACACGGCGGGCCAGGCGCGCCAGCTCGCGCAACTGCTCGACAAGCGCGTCTACAAGGTCAACCTGATCCCCTTCAACCCGACCGGCGGCCCGTACACGGGTTCCTCGCGCGGCGCGATCGACGCCTTCAAGGCGGTGCTCGAGGAGCACGGGCTGACGGCGACCGTCCGCCTCACGCGCGGCCGCGACATCGACGCGGCCTGCGGCCAGCTCGCCGCTCGGGCGTGAGCGCCGGGTCTGATGAATAACACCCCGTACGGGGGTCTAATTCATCAGAGCCGCGTGTAGGTGTTCCGGCGCCGGACGCGTCCGGGGAGGTGCACCGCCTGCGCACCATCGACCGTCGCTGGAAGGTCGAGGGCGTGTACGCGTCGATCGACGCGGGCGTCGTCGACTTCATGTTCGTGTGCGACCAGGACGACCCGGACACACCCTCGCCGCTGCTCGTCGCGTCGATGCCCGTCGACGCGCGCTGGGTCTCCTAACCGAGGCGCCGGAAGCGCAGGTCGTACCCCGCCGCGATGCCCTCGCTGGACGCCACGACGGAGACGGCGGCGTAGCCCGTGCGCCTGCCGCGGCCGCGCCAGACGATCGTGCAGCGGTCGGTGCGGTTGAGCGCGCGGCGGGACACGCAGACGCGCTCGCCCGTGTCGTTGACCGTCGCCGCGCCCTTGTCGAAGACCTCGAGGGTCGTGTTGCCGAAGCGCGCGCTGAGCGTGATGCGCACGCGGCTGCGGGGCTTCAGGCGGAAGCGGTAGACGTCGAGTGGGTCCTCGGCCGCGTCGGCGTACGCCGAGACGGTGCGCCTGCCGCCCCCCGTGAAGACGGGGCGGTCGGCGCCGGAGAAGACCGTGCCGTTGACCATCGTGATGCCGTCGTTGGGCTCGAGCGGGTCGACGGCCGGCTCGGGCTCGCCGAGCGCGGCCGCGACGTCGACCAGGCCCCAGCCGGTGTCATTGTCGTAGCCGGGCCCCGCCAGGTCGCGCGACGAGTAGCGCAGCACGTCGCCGAGCTGGCCGACGGAGAGGTCGGGCCGCATCGTCCGCACCCACGCCGCGGCTCCGGCGACCATCGGCGCCGCGAAGCTCGTGCCGTCGGCGACGGTGAAGCCGTCCTGCGCGCCGTCGTCGTCGAGCTCGACCGGCGTGACGAGCGGCACGTCGACCCCGGGCGCGGAGACGTCGACCGCGGCATTGGCCGAGGAGAAGGGCGCCGACTGCAGCTGCTGGTCGACGGCGGCGACGGAGATCACGTGCGGGAAGGCGGCCGGGTAGATGACCGGGTTGCCGTCCTGGTAGTCGTTGCCGGCCGCGGCGACCACCATCAGGCCGACGCCGAACGCCCGCTGCACCGCGAGATAGAGCGTGTAGCACGAGCCCGGCCCGCCGAGCGAGACGTTGACCACACCGATCTGGGCCCTGCGGACGCCGTCGATGGCGTCGGCGACGTCGGAGCACCTGGTGTCGCTCGGCACGCCCCACGACACGATCGGGGCGCCCGGCAGGACGCCGGCGATCCCGCTGCCCTGGTACTGCGCCGCGACCGCCGACGCCACCTGGGTGCCGTGCGCGCCCTCGAGCCGCGAGTCCGGCGTCGCGTTGAGGTAGGTCACCTGGCCGGCGAGGTCGGCCGGCCGCGGATCGACGAAGTCGTCGATGACGGCGACGGGTCCCACACCGCTGGTCGGCCACGCAAGCGAATCCGGGACCACGGCGCCTCGTGCCCAGCCGGCGAGGTTCGCGTCCGGCGCCGCCCGGCGGGGCATCGGCACGTCGGGCTCGGAGTAGACGAGGTCGTCGCCGAGGCGGGCCGCGACGGCCCGCGCGCGGCCCGCGGGCACAACACGCGCTCGGACTCCGCGTGACGTGCGGACGCCGAGCAGCCAGTCCCCGGGCGTGCTCGCACGGCCCGGAAGCTTGTGCGGAGGCGCGATCTCTGCGCGCGCCGTCGTGACGAGCGCGGAGAAGAAGACGACGACGAGGAGGCCCCTCACGGGGCCGATGCTACGTGCTGATCTGGTCCGGGGTCATGTTGCGCTGGCCTTCGTGCGCCGTTCCGGTCGGCGCGCCGCGCTCGAGGCGCTCGCCGCGCTCCGCGTGCTCGGCCGCGGTCGGGCTCTGCCGCGCGAGGCCGCCGGTGAACTTGGCGATCAGGCCGAGAACGCCGATCCCCAGGAGCACGAGACCGATCGGACCGCCGCCGAAGAGAGCGATGATCGCGCCCATTGCGAACACGATGACGATGAGGACGCTGAGCCACATGCCGCGAGGTCTGCCCGGAGGACTGCGATCTCAAGCGGGCGTCGTGCCGGTGCGCGCCGCACCCGCCGCGAGCAGGCGGTCGCGCAGCGCCGCCTCCTCCTCCGGCGCCGGGTCCCACTGCGCGGGATCCGGGAGGTCCTCCGCGGAGTTCATCCCGAACAGCTTGAGGAACAGGGGCGTCGTTCGGTAGAGGATCGCCCCGAACTGCGAGCGGCCCGACTCCTCGATCAGCCCGCGCTCGGTCAGCGCCGAGGCCGCGGAGTCCGACGCGACGCCGCGGATGCGCGCGACCTCCGGCCGCGATACGGGCTGGAGGTAGGCGACGATCGACAGCGTCTCGGCCTGGGCGGGCGTGAGCACCGGCGGGCGCGGGCGCGCGAGCAGGCGCCGCGCCGCGTCCTCGGCGTCGGGGTGCGACGCGAGCGTCCAGCCGCCGGCGAGCTCGCGCAGGACGAGGCCGTGGCCGTCGAGGCGGTGACGCAGCTCGCCCAGCGCCTCGCGCACGTCGGTCTCCTCCTCGCCGACCGCGGCGGCGAGGTCGCGCACCGGCACCGGCTCGGCCGACAGGAACAGCAGCGCCTGAAGGGTGGCCGCGAGGCCGGTCATGCCACCGCCTCGGCCGGCGCCACACCGTCGGTGTTGACCGTCACGGCTCCGAACGGCTCGTCCTGCTCCCAGCTCGCCTCGCCGCGCTTGTAGAGCTCGAGCAGCGCGTACAGGGTCACGCACACCGTCATCCGGTCCGCGCCGCGCACGGCCTCCTCGAACGAGAACGACCCGCGCCGCAGCAGGCCGCGCAGCACGCCGAGGCGGTCGGCGAGCGACACCGTCGGCGTGCGGATGTGGCTGGTGTCCAGCGGCGGCGGGTGGCGCAGCAACGCGCCGATCGCCGCCCCGAGCAGCTCGGGGTCGAAGACCGCCTCGGCGGCTTCCTCGTTGACGCGCCGCAGCTCGCCCGGCAGCGGCGCCGAGCGGAACAGCAGCTCGTGGCCCAGCGCGAAGCGGTCGCGCGTCCACGCCGCCGCGCCGCGGTAGCGCGCGTAGGCGAGCATCCGCGCCAGCAGCTCGTCGGCGGCCTCGGCGGGCAGCAGCTCGTCGAGCTCGTCGAGCTCGGAGCCGGGCAGCATCAGGCGCGACTTGAGCTCGAGCAGAGCCGCGATCAACACCAGGAACTCCGTCGCCGACTCGAGGTCGAGCTCTGCTCGCTGCTCGAGATGGTCGACGTAGGTGATGACGATGTCCGCGAGGTCGACCTCGAGCAGGTCGAGCTCCTCGCGCAGGATGAGCGAGAGCAGCAGGTCGAACGGGCCCGCGAAGACGTCCAGATCCAGCTCGAGGTCGCCGACGGCCGACATCGGGAACCGAGGCTACAGGTGGGTCCGGTCGGCTCCGACGCCCATCCGCTCGCGGACGTCGGCGAGCGTCCGGGCGGCGATCGCCCCCGCCTTGCCGGCGCCGAGCGCGAGGATCTCCTCGAGCCGGCCCGGATCGCCACGCAGCTCCGCGGCGCGCTCGCGCACGGGCGCGAGGCGCTCCACGACCGCCTCGGCCACCCCGGCCTTGAGGTCCCCGTAGCCGCGAGCGTCGGCGAACGCCGCCTCCGCCTCCGCGATCGAGACGCGCCGCGCCGCGGCGTAGATGTCGAGCAGGTTCGAGACGCCGGGCTTGTTCTCGCGGTCATGCACGATGTCCGTTCCCGAGTCCGTCACCGCGCGCTTGAACTTCTTCGTGATCGACTCCGGCTCCTCGTCCACGTACACCGTTCCGGCGTCCGAGGCCGCCGTCGTCGACATCTTGCGCTCGGGCTCCTGGAGGTCACCGATGCGCGCGCCGATCTCCGGCACGCGGATCTCGGGGACCACGAGGGTGTCCCCGAAGCGCGAGTTGAACCGCCGCGCGACGTCGCGCATGAGCTCGATGTGCTCGCGCTGGTCCTCCCCCACCGGCACCTCGTGCGCGCGGTAGGCGAGGACGTCGGCGGCCTGGAGGACGGGATAGAAGAGCAGCCCCGCCGACACCAGCGACCGCTGCGTCGACTTGTCGCGGAACTGGTGCATGCGGTCCAGGCGCCCCAGCTCCGTCAGGCAGCCGAGCATCCACGCCAGCTCCGTGTGCTCGTGCACGTCGGACTGGCGGAAGAGGATGCAGCGCTCGGGATCAAGCCCGGCGGCGAGCAGCACCGCGGCCGTGTCGTAGACGCGCTCGCGCAGCCCGGCGGGGTCGTACTCGACGGTCAGCGCGTGCAGGTCGACGACGCAGTAGATCGCCGGGTCGGCACGATCCTGCCCCGCCACGTACTGCTCGATCGCGCCGATGAAGTTGCCCAGGTGCTTGCGGCCCGTGGGCTGGATGCCGGAGAAGATGACGGTCAGAGCGCCGAATCTAGCCGCAGCTGCCGCTCACTCGGCGGGCGACGTCGCCGTCTCGGCGGCGGCGTCCTCGGCGACGTCCTCGAGGATCTCGCCGGCGAGGCTGACCCTGAAGCCCGGGTCGGGCTCGGGCTCGAGGCGGCGCAGCAGCTGGTCGATCGGGACCGGCCGGGCGAAGTGGAAGCCCTGGCCGAGGTCGCAGCCGAGCACGCGCAGGGCGACCGCCGTGCGGTGGTCCTCGATGCCCTCGGCGACGACCTCGAGGCCGAGCGAGTGGGCGAGGTCGACGGTGGAGCGGACGATCACGCCGCCCTCACCGTTCATCTCGGCGACGAAGGAGCGGTCGATCTTGAGCGTGTTGAGGGGGAGTTGGTGCAGGTACGCGAGCGACGAATGGCCGGTGCCGTAGTCGTCGACGGCGAGGCGCGCGCCCATCCCGCGCAGCAGCGTCAACGTGCGCAGCGCGCGCTCGGGCTCGGTCATCAGCACGCTCTCGGTGATCTCGAACTCGAGCGCCGAGGGCGGGAGCCGCGTCTCGGCGAGCAGGCGCGCGACTAGGCCCGGCAGCTCCGGGTCGACGAGGTTGGCGACCGACAGGTTCACGGCGACGGAGATGCGATGGCCGCGGTCCCACCACGTGCGCGCGTCGTGCAGCGCCTGGCGCACGACCCACGCGGTCATGGGACCGATCAGGCCGGTGTGCTCGGCCAGCGGCACGAACTGCGTCGGTCCGACGAGGCCGCGGTCCGGGTGCTCCCAGCGCACCAGCGCCTCGGCGCCGACGATCGAGTTGTCACGCAGGGCGATCTTCGGCTGGTAGTGCAGGATGAGCTCGTCGCGCTCGATCGCCTCGCGCAGCTGCGCGAGCACCAGCAGGCGCTCGTGGCTGGAGCGGTCGGCGTCGGGCTGGTAGGTCGCGACGCCGACGCGGCGCTCCTTGGCCTCGTACATGGCGACGTCGGCACGCTGCAGCAGCGTGGCCACCTCCTGACCGTCCGCCGGGTAGTGGGCGATGCCCACCGAGCCCTCGGCGGACACGGCGATGCCCTCGATCTCGACGGGCTGCTGGAGCTTCTCGCGGACGCGCTGGGCGGCGCGCTCGGCGTCGTCGGGATCGGACAGCGGCGCCAGCAGGGCGGCGAACTCGTCGCCGCCGAGCCGGGCGACCACCGAGCCCTCCGGCAGCGCCGCGCTCAGCCGCGGGCCGATCTCCCGCAGCAGCAGGTCGCCGGCGTGGTGTCCGAGCGAGTCGTTGAGGTCCTTGAAGCGGTCGAGGTCGAGCAGCAGGACGGCGGCGTGCGCGGGCCGCCTGGCCAGCGCCTCGTCGGCGAGCTCGGTGAAGCTGGTGCGGTTGGCCAGCCCCGTCAGACCGTCCTCGCGCGCCAGGCGGCGGTTCTCCTCGGCCTGGTTGCGCAGGCGCCGGGAAGCGCCGGCCACCAGCCGGAACAGCGCGGCCCACAGCAGGACGAGACCGTCGATGAGGATGAAGATCGTGCGCCTGACCTTCTTCTGGGCGCCGGCGGCGACCTGGTCGTAGGGGATGTAGACCTCGAACGCGCCCAACACCGCTCCGTTGCCCGAGAAGCGCAGCGGCACGTACACCTCGACGAGGTCGCCCTGGGAGGGATCGCGAGTGTCCTCGGCCGCCTCGATCCCGGCCACCTCGCGACCGTGCAGCGCCTCGCGCAGGTCGGCGCTGACGCGCTCCTCCCTGGGCCGGTCGGACTTCGCGTCCACGTAGATGATGTGCCCCTCGCGGTTCCAGATCTTGAGCTCGACGACATTGGCGTCGTCGAGCTGGCCCTTGAGGGCCTTGTTGAGCCGGGCCGTCGTGAGCGGGTTCGGGCCCCGCAGGTCGGCCGGCTGGAGCTCGGGAATGACCTTCAGCTGCGTGGCCAGCTTCGCGATCCGCCGGGCCTCGTCGATCGCCTGGCCCTTGATTGTCGAATTCAGCTCAGCGACGAGCACCACGCCGAGCGCGGCGATGGCGAGTGCGCTGATGAGCCCGAAGCGGAGCAGCAGGCGTGGCCGGTGCTTCCCCATTCCCATGCGTCATCGGCAGAAATGCCCTTGATCTAGAGCGGTTGTCTGATGACGGGCCGCTTGGCCGCGCCCGCCTCGTCGAGCCGTCGGACGGGGGTCGTGTAAGGGGCCTGACGCGCCTTCTCGGGATCCTCGGAGGCTTCCTCCAGGATCTGGGCGATCGCGGTGGCGAAGGAATCGAGCGTCTCGCGCGTCTCGGTCTCCGTCGGCTCCACCATCAGGGCCTCCTCGACGACGAGCGGGAAGTACACCGTCGGCGGGTGGTAGCCGTGGTCGAGGAGCCGCTTGGCGAGGTCGAGCGTGCGGATCCCCAGCGCCTTCTTCATCGGCGCGCCGGAGAGCACGAACTCGTGCATGCAGCGGCGGTCGTAGGCGACCGGAAGGTGCTCGCCGGCCAGCTCCTTGAGCCGGGCGAGCAAATAGTTGGCGTTCAGGACGGCGGTCTCGGACGCTTCGGTGAGGCCGTCCCCGCCGAGCGACAGGATGTATGCGTAGGAGCGCACGAAGACGCCGAAGTTGCCCTGGAAGCCGCGCAGGCGCCCGATCGACTTCGGACGGTCGTAGTCGAGGTCGAAGACGGGCCCCGCGCCGTTGCCGGACTCCCGCCGGACCACCTGCGGACGCGGCAGGTAGGGCTCGATGCGGTCCGACACCGCGATCGGACCCGAGCCGGGTCCGCCTCCGCCGTGGGGCTGGGTGAACGACTTGTGCAGGTTGAAGTGCACGATGTCGAAGCCCATGTCGCCCGGGCGCGTGCGTCCCATGATCGCGTTCAGGTTGGCTCCGTCGTAGTACAGCGTCGCGCCGACGCCGTGCACGATCCTGGCGATCTCCTCGATCTGCGTCTCGAACAGGCCGAGGGTGCTCGGGTTGGTGAGCATCAGGCAGGCGACGTCCTCGGTCGCCTTGGCGCGCAGGTCGTCGATGTCGACGTTGCCGTCGGCGTCGACGGCCACCTTGACCGTCTCGTAGCCCCCCATCGTCACGGTCGCCGGGTTGGTGCCGTGGCTCGTCTCGGGTGCGAGCACCTTGTGGCGCGTCTCCCCGCGGTCCTCGTGATACGCGCGGGTGAGCAGGACCCCCGCGAGCTCGCCGTGCGATCCGGCCGACGGCTGCAGCGAGACGTGCGGCATGCCCGAGATCTCGGCCAGCGCATGCTGGAGCTCCCACATCAGCTGCAGCGCGCCCTGCGCGCGGCGCGGGTCCTGCGCCGGATGCAGCCGCGCGTGGCCGGGCAGCGCGGCGACGCGCTCGTGCAGCTTGGGGTTGTGCTTCATCGTGCACGAGCCGAGCGGGTAGAAGCCGGTGTCGAGATCGAAGTTGCGCTTGGAAAGCCGGTTGTAGTGGCGGTTGATCTCCGGCTCTGAGACCTCTGGGAGCCGGGGCGGCTCGGTGCGGCGGTAGCGGGCGGGCAGCAGCTCGTCGAGCGGCTTCTCGGGCACGTCGAGGGCCGGTGCGACGAACGCGCGCCTGCCGGACTGCGAGATCTCGAAGATCGTCTCGGTCATACCGCGACCAGCTCCCTGACCGCGGCGCCGAGCACCTGTGCCAGGCGATCGATGTCGGCGCGCGAGCGCTGCTCGGTGATCGCCACCAGCAGCCCGTTCTCCTCACGCAGCGGATACCCGGGGTTGACGCCCTCGGCCCAGCAGCGCTCGAGCACCGCGTCGACGGGTGCGTCCAGCGTCACGGCGAACTCGCGCACCACCGGCTGGGTGTGGAGCGGCTCGACGCCGTCGAGCGCGCACAGGGTCTCGCGCGCGTAGTCGGTGCGCCGCAGCATCAGCTCGCCCAGCTCGACGTAGCCCTGCTTGCCCAGCCAGCTCAGGTACACGGTCGCCATGAGGGCGTTGAGCGCCTGGGCGGTGCAGATGTTCGACGTCGCCTTCTCGCGGCGGATGTGCTGCTCGCGGGTCTGGAGCGTGAGCACGAAGCCACGCTTGCCGTCGACGTCGGTGGTCTCGCCCGCGATGCGTCCCGGCATCCGTCGCAGGTACGCCTCCTGGGCAGCGAAGAAGCCGAAGCTCGGTCCGCCGAAGTCGAGCCGGTTGCCGAGCGGCTGCCCCTCCCCCACGGCGACGTCGACGCCGAAGTCGCCCGGCGGGCGCAGCACTCCGAGCGTCATGGGGTCGACCTGCACCACGAGCAGCGCGCCGGTCTCCTTGGCGACCGGCGCCAGCGCCTCGAGATCCTCAACGGCGCCGTAGAAGTTCGGCTGCGCCAGGAACACGGCGGCGACGTCGTCGTCGATCGCCTCCCTCAGCGCGCGAACGTCCGTGATGCCCTGCTCCAGCGGGGTCTCAAGGACGTTCGTGCCCCAGCCGGCTCCGGTCGTGGCGAGCGTCTCGCGGCTGTGCGGGTGCACGCCCTGCGAGACGACGAACCGGCTGCGACCCGTGTGCACGTGCGCGAGGTAGCCCGCGGCCGCCAGGGCGCTGGGGCCCTCGTAGACGCTCGCGTTGGAGACCGGCAGGCCGGTGAGCTCGGAGATCAGCGTCTGGTACTCGAACATCACCTGCAGCCCGCCCTGCGACACCTCCGGCTGGTACGGCGTGTACGGCGTCAGGAACTCCGAGCGCAGCGCGATCGAGTCGACCAGCGCGGGCACGTAGTGGTCGTAGAAGCCGGCACCGAGGAAGCTGATCTCGTCCTCGGCGGAGACGTTGCGGGCGGCCAGGTCGCGCAGGTAGGCGTAGACCTCGTGCTCGGACTTGCCGTCGGGGAGCTCCAGGGGGCGGTTCAGGCGCAGCGCCTCCGGTACGTCCGCGAACAGCTCGTCGACGCTCCGCACGCCGATTGCGTCGAGCATCGACTGACGGTCGGCGTCGGTCGCTGAGGTGTAACGGCTCACCGTCTCGCAGGCTAGCCGCCGACCCAGGCACAATGCGGGCATCGGCGACGCGGCACCACCCCCACGGCTGCGCACGCGGCGCGGCCTGATGTTCACCGCGCTGCCCGCGATCGCGGTGCTCGCCGTGCTCGCGGGCGTGCTGGCCATCGAGCACCGCTCCTCCGCCGCCGCCAACCGCCGCGAGGAGCTCCGGCGGGTGACGGTGGACGCGGCGGTGAGCGCGCGGCGCTTCCTCGACGACCAGTTCGCGATCCTCGCCGCGGTCGCCGCCAGCCCGACCGTCCGCGCCGCTCGCTACCGGCAGATGCGGCCGTACCTGCTCGACGTGGTGCGCAACGGCCGCTTCAGCAACGGCCTCGGCGTCATCGACCGCGAGGGCTTCAACCGCGTCACGACCGCGCTGCCCGCCGACTACCCGAAGGTGGACGTCTCCGACCGCATGTTCTTCCGGGAGGCGATCCGGGGACGGGCGGCGGTCAGCGACGCACTGCTCGGCCGCATCAGGGTGCGCCCGCTCGTCGCGTTCGCGTACCCCGTGCTGGGGCCGCGCGGGAAGCCCAGCGGAGCCGTCGCCGGGTCGATCGCGCTCAACGAGATCAGCGTCGGCCTCGAGCGCCTCCAATACGCGCCGGGGGCGGGTCAGGTGATCATCGACGGCGCCGACAACCTGATCGTCGCCGACAGGCCCGTGCGCGGGGTGGTGCCGGCGCCGGAGTGGTATCCCATCGAGAAGCTGCGGGCGCGGCGCGACGGCGTCGTCACGAACGTCGACGACGGCAAGCAGGACCGGGTGCTCGGCTTCGCCGCGGTGCCGGGGACCGAGTGGGTGGTCGTCGTCCATCGCTCCGAGAGCCGCGTGTTCGGCTCGCTGGACCGTGCGCTGTACGCCGAGCTCGGCGCGCTCGCGCTGCTGGCGCTCGTCGGCGTCCTGCTCACGCTGGCGACGGGGCGGCGTCTGGACAGGCTCGATCGCAGCCGCGACGAGGCGCTCGCCGAGCAGCGCAAGATCGCGCTCCAGCTCCAGCAATCGATGCTGCCCGACTTCCGCGTTCCGGACGGGCTGGAGGCGTACGCCGGCTACGTGCCGGCGCAGGGCGCGATGTCCGTCGGCGGCGACTGGTACGACCTCGTCGAGCTCGGCGACGGCCGCGTCGCGTTCTCGGTCGGCGACGTGGCCGGCCACGGGCTCGCCGCGGCGGCCTCGATGGGATCGCTGCGCGCCGCCACCCGGGCGCAGTCGCTGCACACGGACTCGCCGGCCGAGGCGCTGCACGGCCTCGACCGCTTCATGTCCTTCCTCGCCGGGCGGCCGCTGGCGACCGTCGCCTGTGCCGAGCTCGAGCTCTCCAGCGGCCGGCTGCGCTACGCGCTCGCGGGCCACCCGCCGCCTCTGCTCATCCGCGCCGACGGGACCACCGAGCTGCTCGAGGGCGGGCGCTCGCCGCTGCTTGGTGTCGAGCCGCAGGGCCCCAGGGCCGAGGCCGAGACGATGCTGCGCCGCGGCGACACGCTGGTCGTCTACACCGACGGGCTCGTGGAGCGGCCGGAGAGCCCGATCGACACCGGCCTGTCGAAGCTCGCGGCGCGGGCGCCCGGCCTCGCCGGCGACGTGACGGTGCTCGGCGAGGCGCTGCTGGCCGCCGTGCCCGAGCCGCGGCGCGACGACGCGGCCGTGCTCGTCATCCGCTACCCGTGAATCACTCCAGCGTCGCCTCGTAGGCGGCGGCGTCGAGCAGGTCGTCGGCCTCGGACGGATTCGAGAGGCGGATCCTGACCAGCCAGCCGTCGTCGTAGGGGGACTCGTTGATCTTCTCGGGCGCATCCTTGAGCGCCTCGTTGACCTCCGTCACCTCTCCCGAGAGCGGCGCGATCACGTCGCTGACGGCCTTCACCGACTCGACCTCGGCGTAGGACTCGTCCTTGGTGGTGGTCGCGCCGACCTGCGGCGGGTCGAAGAAGACGATCTCGCCCAGCGAGTCCTGCGCGTACCAGGTGATTCCCAGCGTGGCGGTGTCGCCGTCGATCCGGGCCCAGTCGTGCTCCGCGTGGTAGCGCAGATCGGTCGGGTAGTCAGCGGCCACTCAGGTCAGCTCCTTCTGTACAGGGGTTTCTCACGGACTTCGGCGGCGCGAACCTTCCCGCGCACGTCGATCTCGAATGCGGTGCCCGGCGCGGTCCGGTCGGCCGGCAGGTAGGCCATACCGATGCCGACGCCGAGGCTCGGCGACATCGTCCCCGAGGTGACGACCCCGCCGCCGACGACCGGGTTGCCCTGGCGGGCGATGCCGTCGCTCAGCGCGAAGGCGACCAGCTTCTCGGCGGTGCCGTCGGCGCGCGCGCGGGCGACGGCCTCGGCGCCGACGAACCCGGTGTCCTCCTTGCAGCACCAGCCGAGCCCCGCCTCGATCGGGTTGCGGGTCTCGTCCATGTCGTTGCCGTAGAGGTGGTAGTTGACCTCGAGCCGCAGCGTGTCGCGGGCGCCGAGGCCGACCGGCTCGACGCCGGCCCCGAGCAGCGCGTCCCAGACGTCGCCGGCGCGGTCGGGATCGACCAGCAGCTCGACGCCGTCCTCGCCCGTGTAGCCGGTCCCGCACACGAGCAGCGCGACGCCGGCGACCATGCGGGTGCAGCAGTGAAAGCGGCCCGGCAGGCGGCCGTCGGCGAGCGCCCCGACGATCCCGCGGGCGGCGGGGCCCTGCACGGCGAGCATGGCGAAGTCGGAGGCCCGGTCGTTGACGTCGACGTCGAAGCTCTCCGCCTCGCGGCGGAAGTGCGCCAGGTCCTTGTCGTGGTTGGCGGCGTTCGTGACGGTGAGGAAGTGCCGCTCGGCGAGCCGGTAGGTGAACAGGTCGTCGACGATGCCGCCGTCGGAGCGGCACATGACGCTGTACTGCGCGCCCCCCTCGGGGATCCTGCGCACGTCGTTGGACAGCAGGTGCTGGAGGAACTCGGCGGCCTGCGGCCCGCAGGTCTCGATCTCGCCCATGTGGCTGACGTCGAAGACCCCGGCGTGCGTGCGCACCGCCTCGTGCTCGGCCCGGATGCCGCCGGCGTACTGGACCGGCATCTCCCAGCCCGCGAACGGCACGAGCCGCGCCCCGGCCCCGGCGTGGCGCTCGTAGAGCGCGGTGCGGCGGAGTCCGGTGGCAGGGGCGCTCACCCGGCGAAAAGTACCGGTTCCGCCGGTCCGGCCTTCGGCCTCCGGGCGGCGTCACCACAAGAATCAGGCGCGTTCTACGTTGGGGTGACCATGAGACTGCGCTCCCTCCTCGCTGCCGCCGCGCTTCTGTGCGTGCCCGCCACCGCCTCCGCCCAGGAGCTCGTGCCGCTGACCGGCACCGGCGAGAACGTCGCCCCGATCGCGCGCCTGAAGATCCCCGGTGTGGTGACCGAGCTCCAGCTCGCCGGCGACTGGGCGTTCGTGGCCACGGACTCGGTCGAGGAGAAGTGCGGCTGCCTGCACATCGTCAACATCTCCGACCCGGCGCACCCGTTCATCGAGGGCACCTTCGACGCGGCCAAGACCGACCTGACCTCGCAGTCCTACGGCGACGTCGACATCTCGCCCGACGGCAACTACGCCGTGCTCACGAACGCGCATGGCAACGGGCCGACGTGGGCCGTCATCATCGACACCACGGACAAGAAGAACCCGACGCTGCTGAGCAAGATCGACAGCGACGGCTCGATGGAGTACGTGCACACCAGCACGCTCGACAACAACATGCTGTACATGCACCCGCAGGTGGCGGCGTTCTACCCGCAGCCCGGCAACGCCTACATCACCGTCGTCGACGTCTCGGACAAGAGCAGCCCGAAGATCGCCGGCAAGATCGCGGCCCCGGGGTCGGACACCGGTCTCGCCCACGACAGCTACGTCGACCACCGCCCGGACGGCAAGACGCTGCTGTACGGCGCCTCCATCCACCGCTCCGACGTGTTCGACATCACCAACCCGCTCGAGGCGACCTGGCTCCAGTCGACGGCGTGGCCCACGATCACGATCTCCCACGACATCCAGCCCAACCACGACCGGACGATGATCGTCGTCGACGACGAGGGCGCGGCCGGTGGCCAGCTCGACGAGGCCGTCTCGTTCTGCGGCAAGGCCGGGGCCGGGCCCGTGTCGCTGGACTCGGGGTCGGTGCACGTCTTCGCGGCGGCCCCGGACGGCACCTTCGCCAACGGGGGCGCGAGCCGGCTGGGCTCGTTCAACGCGCCCACGAACTTCAACCAGGGCGCGTGCGTCGCGCACGTCTTCTGGCAGGCGCCCGACCAGAACCGGCTCACGCAGGCCTACTACAACATCGGCGCCTGGGTGCTCGACTTCGACGACCCGGCCGACATCAAGGCGCTCGGCCACTTCGACGCCGACGAGGCCAAGTACTGGTCCAACAAGCCCCACAAGGGCTACATGTACGCGACCAACATGAACGGCAGCCTCGACGTCATGCGCTACACGGGCGAGGGCGGAAGCGCATGGCCGGCGACGTCGGGCCCCGCTGAGGTCCAGCACTCGAAGATCCAGGGCGTCCCGTACGTGCCGATCCCGGGCACCTCGGGCGCGCCGCCGACGCCGGCGCCGACCCCGAGCCGCACCTTCGGCCGCTTCAAGTTCAAGATCAAGGGCAAGAAGGTCCCGGGCCGGCGCGGCAGGAAGGTCAAGCTGACCCTGACCTTCAAGAACTCCGCGAAGCAGGTCGTCGGCCGCGTGCGCTTCAAGCGCGCCGCCGGCCGCAAGGCCAGGGCGCGGGTCAAGGGCGTCGCCGCTTCCGGCAGCTACCGCTGGGTCCTGAAGGCCGGCAAGCGCAAGCTCAAGTCGGGGCGCTTCACCGTGCGTACGGTGAGCGGTCTCAAGAGCACGACGACCCTGGCGGCGAAGGTGCGGTGACCCGCGGGGGCGCCATCGCGCTCTGCGGCCTGCTCGCGGTGGCGTTCGCCGTTTTCTCTGCCGCCATCGCTCCGGCAGGCGCCTGCGCCCAGGCCCTGCCGGAGGTACCCGAGCTCCCGCTCCCGACGCTGGGGCCGATCGACCCCACGTGCAGCAAGGTCCCCGACACCGATCGCGACACGGTGTGGGACTACGAGGACAACTGCCACCGGCTGTTCAACCCGAGCCAGAGCGACACCGACAAGGACGCCGGCGAGCCGCCGTTCGAGCCGGTCCCGCTCACCTTCCGCGACCCGCAGACCGGGGGTGACGCGTGCGACATCGACGACGACGCCGACACGATCCCCGACATCCGCGACACCTGTCCCAAGATCGCGAACCCGGACCAGAAGGACACCGATGGAGACGGCTTCGGCGATGTCTGCGACGCGACCCCGGGGGCTGCCGGCGGGGGCCCGGCCGGCCCGCCGAAGCTGACTCTCCGCCCGCTCGCACGCAGCTACCGGACGGCGGAGCTGCGCGCCGGCCTCGCGGTCGGAGCGCGCTGCTCGGCGGCGTGCGCGCTCACAGGTGTGCTGCGGGCGCGCAAAACGGTGCTCGGGCGCGGGGGCGGGGGCCTCACCGGCGCGGGCTCCACGTTCGTGTTCGTGCGGCTCAGCGCCAAGGGACGCAAGCGGATCGCGCGCGCCCGCAAGGTCGTCGCGAAGGTCACGGTCCTGGCGTCCGACGACGTCGGCCACAAGGTCAAGCGGACCCGCCGGGTGACGCTGAGGCGCTGATGCGGCTCGCCGGCTACGCGATCGCCGTCGTGCTCGCGCTGCCCGCCGGGGCGTCCGCTCAGGTGCGCGTGCCGCTCACCGGGACGGGCGAGAACATCGCGCCGGTCGCCCGCATCAAGCTCCCGGGCGCCAACGAGATCGCGGCGGCAGGCGACTGGGTGTTCGTGTCCGGCACCGCCGTGGAGGAGACGTGCGGCTGCCTGTACATCGTCAACATCTCCGACCCCGCGCACCCGTTCCTCGAGGGCGTATGGGACGCGGCGAAGACCGATCTGACGTCGCAGTCCTACGGCGACGTCGACATCTCGCCCGACGGCAACCTCGCGGTGCTGACGAACACGCGGGGCTCGGGTCCGACCTGGGACGTGCTCATCGACACCTCCGACAAGGCGAACCCGGAGTTGCTCAGCAAGGTCGACGCCGACGAGACGATGGACTACGTCCACACCAGCACGCTCGACAACGACATCCTGTACATGAACCCGCAGGTGGCCCCCTTCTACCCCCAACCCGGCCACGCCGCGATCACCGTCGTCGACATCGCTGATCGGTCGACGCCCAAGATCGTCGGCAAGATCACCACCCCGGGGGCCGACGGTGGCCTCGCCCACGACACCTACATCGACCACCGCCCCGACGGCAAGAACCTCATGTACGCAGCGTCGGTGAACCGCTCCGACGTCCTTGACGTCACCGACCCGCTGCAACCCACCTGGTTGCAGACGACGACGGCGGCCGACTACACGGTCGCGCACGAGGTGCAGCCCAACTTCGACCGCACGATGCTGATCGTCACCGACGAGGGTCTGGTCGGCGGAGGAGTCGAGACGGGTGTGGGTGCGTGCGGGAGCATCGGCACGGGACCCGCGACCGTCAACTCGGGCTCGACGCACTTCTACGCGGCGGCGCCCGACGGGACCTTCGCCAACGCCGGCGCCGTGCGGCTGGGCACATACAACCCGACCACGGGGGTCGGCGAGGAACGGTGCATCTCGCACGTCATCTGGCAGGCGCCGGACCAGAACCGCATGACCCAGGCGTGGTACGGGGTCGGCGCCTGGGTGATCGACTTCAGCGATCCCGCCAACGCACGGGCGCTGGGCCACTTCGACAGCGACGGGGCCGTCTACTGGTCCAACAAGGCGCACAACGGGTACCTCTACGCCTCCAACCGCAACGGCACGCTCGACGTGCTCCGCTACACGGGCGAGGGTGGCACGAAGTGGCCCGCGACCGCGGGTCCGGCGGAGATCCAGCTCTCCAGGATCCAGGGCGTCCCGTACGTGCCGATCGCCGGCAGCACCCCGCCGCCCGCGCCGACGCCGACGCCCGCCGGGCGGACGTTCGGCCGCTTCAAGTTCAGGATCAAGGGCAAGCGGGTGCCGGGCAGGCGCGGCAAGAGGGTCAGGCTGACGCTGACCTTCACCGACTCCGCCAGGAAGGTCGTGGGCCGCGTGCGCTTCAGGCGTCCCGCCGGGCGCAGGGCGCGGGCCCGCGTGGCCGGCGTCGCCGTCACCGGCCGCTACCGCTGGAGGCTCGAGGCCCGCACGCGCACCCTCAGGCGCGGGCGGGTGACGGTGGGCGCCATGCCCGGGCTCCAGTCGAGCGTCCGGCTCGTCGCGCGGGTTCGTTAGTCAGCGCCGGAAGGCGATCCTGATGCGGCGCGGGCGGCTTGTGTTCCCGGCCGGGTCCACGGCGCTGACGGTCACGACCGCCTTCGGGCGCCGTCGGCGGCGCAGGTCGCGCTTGACCGTTCGCAGCTGGGCCCTGCTCAGGCGCAGGCGCAGCGTCAGGCCGCCGCCCCCGACCTTGATCTGGCCGGAGCCCGTGGGCAGACGCGTGCGCGTGCCGCCGGCCGACAGGAAGCCGGAGGCGTTGACGCGCGACGGCTCGCTGGCGGTGACGAGCACCTTGTAGCGGCGGCGCGCGCGCTGGCTGGTCGAGCCGCCGACGCTGACGGCGGGGGCGGTCGTGTCCTTCGGTCCCATCTGGCCGGGGACGGGCGGCACCTGCTGGCGGCTCACCTGCTCGCAGTTGCTGACGGTGTCGAGCTGGTCGACGACCGCGGAGTCCGTGCCGGGGCCGCAATCGATCGTGTCCGTGAAACCGTCGACCGCCTGAACCGTGTCGTCGCCCTCGCCCGCGTCGAACGTGTCGCCGCCGTCACCGCCGTTGAGCTTGTCGTTGCCGGCCCCGCCGCGCAGCGTGTCGTCGCCGATGTCGCCGAGCACGTTGTCGTCGCCCGCGCCGGCGTCGAGGCTGTCGTTGCCCTGGCCGCCGGCGACGGTGTCGGCGGCCCCCCCGGTCGCCAGCGCGTCGGCCCCGTCCTCGCCGGCCAGCTCGACGGGCAGGTCGTTGAGCGCGTAGGCGACACGGTCCTGCGCCGGGCCGACCTGGATGTTGACGCTCCGGTAGCTGCCGTCCTTGTTGCAGAACACCTCGACCGGGTTGCCGGCGCCGTTGACGCGCCCGGGCGAGCAGGGCGGCGTCTCGTAGTTCATGCCGTACGGGTCGGCCTCGTCGACGAAGTGCACCCGCCCGCGCGCGTCGTAGTCGACCGTCAGCTTGTTCGCGATGCCCGCGTCGTCGTTGTCGAAGTAGAGGACGCTGCCGACCGCCTGGACCTTCGAGTCCGCCCGCGCCGCCGGCGCCGCTAGGGCGAGCAGGAGGGTGGCCGCGGCGAGGACTCGCATCGCAGCCTGGAACGTAGGGCCCGCGGCGTTCTGGCGGGCGCGCGCCCGTTGACGGACCGCCGGCCGGGATCAGCCGACTCTGATGAATAGCACCCTCCAGCAGGGTGCAATTCATCACCACTGGCGAGTGGCGCCCGATGAGCCCGGAGCGGCTACCGCAGGAAGGGCGGGATGTCGATGTCGTCGTCGGTGATCTCGAGCGAGGAGCGCTCGCGGTCGCCGATGCGGGGGCCGCGATCTGGCGGCCCCTGGCTGCGGCCGCCACGCGGGCTGCGCGGTGCCGTCGACGGGCGCCAGCCGCCCCCGCCGCCGCCGAACCCCATGTCGAAGCCGGTCGCGATCAGGGTCACGCGGATCTCGTCCTGCATGCCCTCGTCGATGACCGAGCCGAAGATGATGTTGGCGTTGGCGTCGGCGGCGGAGTGGATGATCTCGGCCGCCTCGTTGACCTCGAACAGGCCGAGGTCGCGGGGACCGGTGATGTTGAGCAGGATCCCCGTCGCGCCCTCGACGGACTCCTCGAGCAGCGGGCTCGAGATCGCCATCTTGGCCGCTTCGGCGGCGCGCGACTCGCCGGACGCGGTGCCGATGCCCATCAGCGCCGAGCCGGCGTCCTGCATGATCGTGCGGACGTCGGCGAAGTCGAGGTTGATGAGCCCCGGGATCGTGATCAGGTCGGTGATGCCCTGGACGCCCTGGCGCAGGACGTCGTCGGCCATGCGGAACGCATCGAGGATGCTCGTGCGGCGCTCGACGATCGACAGCAGCTTCTCGTTGGGGATCGTGATCAGGGTGTCGACCTGCTCGCGCAGTCGGTCGATGCCCTCCGAGGCCTGGCGCGAGCGCTGGGCGCCCTCGAACTCGAACGGGCGGGTGACGACGCCGACGGTCAGCGCGCCGATCTCGTGCTTGGCGATCTCGGCGATCACCGGGGCGGCGCCGGTGCCGGTGCCACCGCCCTCACCGGCGGTGACGAACACCATGTCCGCGCCCTTGAGCGCCTCCTTGATGTCGTCGCGCGACTCCTGCGCGGCGCCCTGGCCGATCTGCGGGTTGGCGCCCGCGCCCAGGCCCTTGGTGAGGTTGTGACCGACGTTGAGCTTGAGGTCGGCATCCGTCATCTGGAGCGCCTGGGCGTCGGTGTTGGCAGCGATGAACTCGACGCCGGAGAGGCCGGCGTCGATCATGCGGTTGACGGCGTTCGTGCCGCCCCCGCCGACGCCGACGACCTTGATCACTGCGAGATAGCTGCCTGTCTCCATGGGTTCTGTCCGGACCTCGAGTTAGGGTTGAGCGTTTTCGCCGCGCCGCTCGGAATCGCGCACGTTAGGGGCTTTTCGGAGCAGATGTCAACGTGACCCCAGACCGGCAAGGGTCGTTGCAACGAGCCTAAGTCTCGACTAGTACTCGAGAGTTGGCGTACTCTCAGGTGTGGGTTGAGGGTTGACGATCTCCGGGTCCGCGGGGGCTGTCACCGGGGCGATTTCCTCCGCCGGACGGCTGCCCAGACCGCCCGCGGCAACCCGCTCGGGGACGCGCACGTCGAGGTACACGGCGCCCTGCGCGGAGGGATCGGCGAGCACTCGCGCCACCGCCATCCACTTGGCGTCCGCGCGCTGCTGGGACCCGAAGAACAGCTGCGGACCGCTCCGCATGTCCAGCGACAGGCCCTTCGGCCCGGACCAGATGCGGCTGACGCGCCGGCGCAGCAGCTCGGGAGCGGCTGCGAGGACGTTGACGGCGGCGAGTGCCTTCGGGTCGGTCAGGCGCCCGCCGGGCGCCAGGCGCGTGGCGTGCAGGACGGGCAGCTTGCGGGTGGGAGCGACGCCGCGCATCAGCCGGCCGCCGGCGCCGACCGGCACGACGTCGCCGGCGAGATCGACAGCCGCGATCGGCTCGCGCTCGGTGACCTCGATCGACAGTGTGTGCGGGAAGTCGGCCTGCACGCGCAGCCCCGCCACCGACGGGTACTGCGAGACCGCCTCCTCGAGCGCGCCCC
The DNA here is from genome assembly GCA_963724135.1 of uncultured Solirubrobacteraceae bacterium. Classification (GTDB taxonomy): domain Bacteria; phylum Actinomycetota; class Thermoleophilia; order Solirubrobacterales; family Solirubrobacteraceae; genus DATLGB01. Next base: position 1,043,130 of record CAVRTA010000004.1, on the reverse strand, counting down.
GGTCGACGTGCAGCGTCGTCATGCCGCGGGCGGAGGCCTCGAGAGCGCGCCGCACCGCGGGCGCCTCGCTCGACGAGAGGCCGATCACCTCGACCCGCTCGACGGTCACGAACGAGGAGTCGCGGAACCACAGCCAGCCCGCTCCGAGGAGCGCGGCCACGGCGGCGATCGCGCCGAGCACGCGCCAGGAGGGCTGCGGCAGGCGGACGGACGTGGTGAGCCGGAGAACGCGCTCCACTGATCCTGCGGGTTCGACACCCTCGCCCCGCCTCCTCCCCCCGCTATCGACCTCTACGCGATCAGCGCGCGAGCGAGAGCGTCGATGTCGCCCGCTCCGAGCGTGAGCACGAGGTCGCCGGCGCGCAGGCGCGGAGCGAGGTAGGCGTGGACGTCGTCGAGCGCGGGGAGCCACGCCACCGGCGCGCCGTGGTCGGCGGCCGCCGCGGCGACGAGCAGGCCGGTCACGCCGGGGAAGTCCTCCTGGCGCTCGCGGGCCGGGTAGATGCCGGTGACGACGGGCAGGTCGGCCGCCGCCAGGGCGGCGCCGAACCCGGCTGCCTCGGCCTGCGTGCGCGAGTAGAGGTGCGGCTGGAAGACGGCGACGACCCGCCGCGGCGCGAGCGTGCGCGCGGCGGCGATCGTGGCCGCCACCTCGGTCGGGTGGTGCGCGTAGTCGTCGACGACGAGCGCGCCGGTCGCGGTCGTGCCGATCTCCTCGAAGCGCCGCCCGGCGCCGGTGAAGTCGCGCAGCGACTCAGCGGCCACGGCGACGTCGGCCCCGGCCAGGCGGCAGGCGGCGAGCGCTGCCCCGGCATTGAGCTGGTTGTGCTCCCCGGGCACGCCGAGCTCGATGCCCGCGGGCGCGTACACCTCTCCCACCTCGGCGAGCTCCGGCGGCGCGACGACGTGCTCGGCCCTGGCGGCGAAGGCGCGGAACGTCTCGAGCACGTCCCGCAGCGACGCGTAGGTGGTGTGATGGTCGAGCTCGGCGTTGGTGATGACGACGATGTGGGGATGCAGCTCGAGCAGCGAGCGGTCGGACTCGTCGGCCTCGACGACGAGCCAGGGCCCGTCCCCCCAGGCGGCGTTGGTACCGGTCGAGCGCACCTCCCCGCCGACCGCGTAGGCGGGGTCGAGCCCGCAGGCGCTCAGGGCGTGCACGATCATGGACGTCGTGGTCGTCTTGCCGTGCGTGCCGGTGACGCAGATCGCCGGCTTTAGCTCCGTCAGCTGCGCCAGGAAGGTGGCCCGGTGCAGCTCGGGCGGCCGGCGCTCGGGGTTGTCGGGCGGGACGGCCGTCGAGTAGACGACCTCCGCGCCGCCGGGGACGTTCTCGGCGGCATGGCCGACGGCCGGCTCGATGCCGGCCGCGCGCAGTTGCGCGTGGTGGGGACCGTCGGCGGCACGGTCGGAGCCGGTCACGTCGGCGCCGAGCGCCTTCGCGATCAGCGCCAGGCCGGACATCCCCGCGCCGCCGATCCCGACGAAGTGCAGCCTGCGGCCCTTCATCGGCGTGCCGCCGCCAGCACCTCGCGGGCGACGTCCTGCGCCGCGTCAGGCCTGGCCAGGCGGCGCGACGCGGCCGCCATCTGGGCCAGCCGCTGGCGGTCCCCGAACAGCTCTGCGACCGTGCGCGCGAGCCGTTGCGCCGTCAGTTGGGCGTCCGCGATCACCACTGCGGCGCCTTCGCGCTCCATCCAGCGCGCGTTCGTCGTCTGGTGGTCGCCGGTCGCGTGCGGGTACGGGACGAGCACCGCCGGGAGCCCGTACTGGGCGATCTCGAACACCGAGCCGCCCGCGCGCGCGACGCACAGGTCGGCCGCGGCGAGCGCCTGCCCGAACGGCGTCACGTAGTCGCGCAGGTCGTAGTGAGAGGAACCCGCGCGCAGCGCCTCGAGGTCGGCGAAGTCGCGACGGCCGGCGATGTGCAGGATGCGGAAGGGCGCGTCGGCGAAGGCCGCCAGCGCCGCCTGGTTGATCGAGCGCGCGCCCAGCGACCCGCCGAAGACGAGCACGCAGAGCTCGTCGGGCTCGATCCCGAACGCCGCGCGGGCGCCGTCGCGATCGGTCACCGTCGGCGGCACCGGCCGGCCGGTCACCACGTAGCGGGGCCCGTCCCGCCCCTCGATCGAGAACGCGAGGCACACCCGGCGGGCGCGCGGCGCCAGCAGGCGGTTGGTGACGCCGAGATGCGAGTCGGCCTCGGTGAGCACGAGCGGGATGCGCCGTGCCAGCGCCGCGAGCCCGACCGGGCCCGCCACGTACCCGCCGCCGCCGAGCACTGCCGCCGGCCGGTGCCGGCGCAGGATCCGCGTCGCACTGCCCAGCGACGCCGTCGCCTTGCCCACGGCCCGCGCGGCCTGGACGGGGTTCGAGCGGCTGATGCCCTCGACGCGGATCGGCTCGAGCCGGTACCCGGCGGCGGGGACGAGCTCCGCCTCGGCGCGCTCGCCGCCCACGAAGACGACGTCGGCGCCGTCAGCCCGCAGCGCGTCGGCGACCGCGATCGCCGGCACCACGTGCCCCGCCGTCCCCCCGGCCGCGATCACGATCTTCACCGGGCATCACCCGCAGATGCGCCGACCCGCCGCCGGCGACGTTGAGCAGCAGCCCCATTGCACACAGGAGCACGATCAGCGACGTCGATCCCGAGGAGATGAACGGCAGCGGCACCCCGGTGAGGGGCGCGAGGCCGAGGACGGCGTAGACGTTGAGCAGCGCTTGGCACAGGATCAGCGAGGTCAGACCGCCGGCGAGCAGCTTCGCGTAGATGCCCTTCGCGGCCTTGGCGGTCCGCAGTCCGGCATACGCGATGATGCCGTACAGGAACAGCAGGCCGCCGATTCCCGCCACCCCGAGCTCCTCGCCGATGACCGCGAGGATGAAGTCCGTGTGGGCCTCGGGCAGGTAGAAGATCTTCTGCACCGATTGGCCGGGCCCGACGCCGAAGAGGCTGCCGGAGCCGATCGCGATCTGCGCCTGCACGGCCTGGAAGCCGGTGTCGCCGGCGTCCGCCCATGGGTTGAGGAAGGCGGTGAGCCGCGCGCGGCGGTACGGCTCCATCAGCGCGAAGACGGTGACGACGACGACGCCGGCGGAGGCGACCACCAGCAACTGGCGCACCGGCACGCCCGCGATCAGCAGCATCGAGGCGAGCGTGAAGCTGATCACCAGCGCCGTACCGAGGTCGGGCTGCGCGAAGACGAGCAGGAGGGCAGCCGCGCCCGGCAGCAGCACCGGCCCGAGCAGCGTGCGCAGATCCTTGGTCAGCCGCGGGCGGGCGGCGATCACAGCAGCCGCGTGCAGGACGAGCGCCAGCTTCATGACCTCCGAGGGCTGGAACTGCAGCGGCCCGGCGCCGAGCCAGCGCCGGGCGCCGTTGACCTCGACGCCGATCCCCGGGACCAGGACGATCAGGAGCATCGCGAAGCTGCCGAGCAGCAGGACCGGCGTGAGCCGGCGCACGACCTCGAGGCCGCGGCGCGAGAGCAGGTGCATGAGCACGAGTCCGACGCCGCCGTAGGCGAGGTACTTGACCAGGTAGGTCGTCCCGTTGCCGCCGCTCTCGAGCAGGGTCCGCGCGGAGGAGGCCGAATAGACCATGACCGCGCCGCCGGCCAGCAGGCAGAACGTCGCCGTCAGCAGCAGCCGGTGCTCCAGTGGGTGCTGGGCTGCAGAACGACTGCGACGGAGCATCCACGCGCCCTTCGACGCGAACGTTATGTCTCCTGCTTTGCTTGCGGGCGTGTTCGATCACGTCGCGCTCCGGGTCGCTGACTTCGCCGCCGCGTCGCGCGCCTACCGGCGGCTGCTCGGGATCCTCGGCGCCGCGCCGTCCGCCGAGGAGGACTGGCTGTTGGAATGGGAGGACTTCGACCTGTCGCCGGCCGACGCCGGGAACCCGGCCACGATCGGCGTCCATGTCGGGTTCGGAGCGCCCACGACGGACGTGGTGGACGCCTTCTGGCGCGCCGGCCTCGAGGCCGGGCTGCGCGGCGACGGCGAGCCCGGGCCGCGGCGCGCCTACGGGCATGACTACTACGGCGGCTTCCTGCGCGACCTCGACGGCAACAGCATCGAAGCCTGCCTGCACTACAACACGCACCCGCCCGGACTCGTCGACCACGTGTGGCTGCGAGTGTCCGACGTCGCTGCGGCGCGGAGCTTCTACACGACCGTCGCGCCGTACACGGGCTTCCGGCTGGTGGCCTCGGAACTGGGCCTGGCGCGCTTCCGCGGGCCCAGCGCCTCGTTCACGGTGGTCTCGGGCGAGCCGGTCACGCGCAACCTCCACCTCGCGTTCCCGGCCGCCGACGACGCCACCGTCGAGGGGTTCCACCGCGCGGCCGTCCGGGCCGGCTACCGCGACAACGGCGCGCCGGGCGAGCGCCCGCAATACCACCCGGGCTACGTGGGCGCGTTCGTGCTCGACCCCGACGGCAACAACATCGAGGTCGTCAACCACAACCGCTGACCGCGGCGCGGGCGAGCGTCCGGAAGTGGTCGCCGCGAGCCTCGAAATCCGCGTACTGGTCGAACGACTTGGCGGCCGGGCTGAGCAGCACGACCTCGCCGCGGCGCGCGGCGTCGGCTGCCGCCGCCACCGCGGCCTCCATGTCCCCCGCCCGCGTGACGGGTATGCCCGCCGGCGCGAGCGCGTCGGCGAGCGCATCGGCGGACTCGCCGATCAGGTAGGCGGCCGTCGCGCGCTCGCGCACCGCGGCGACGAGCGGCCCGAGGTCGCCGGCGAGCCCGCGGCCCCCGAGGATGACGTGCACCCCCCCGTCGAAGCTCTCGAGGCCGGTCACCGCGGCATCGACGTTGGTCGCCTTGGAGTCGTTGACGAAGCGCACCCCGTTGTGGTCGGCGACGGTCTCGAGCCGGTGCGCGACGCCCGCGAACGTGGACAGGCCGCTGCGCACGGCGGCGGCGTCGACGCCGCGCGCCAGCGAGATCGCCGCCGCGGCCATCGCGTTCTGGCGGTTGTGGCGCCCCGGCAGCGCGATCGCGCTCGCCTCCAGCAGCGGCTCCTCGTCCCACCACAGGTAGCCGGAGCGCTCCGAGAGCTCGGCCCCCGGCCCGCTGCCGAAGCACACCCGGCGTGCGCACCCGCCCAGGTCCTCGATGCCGAGGTCGAGCGGCGCGACCGCGATGTCGTCGTTGCCCTGGCGGGCGAAGACCTGCAGCTTCGCGTCGCGATAGGCCTGGAAGCTGCCGTGGCGGTCGAGGTGGTCGGGAGCGAGATTGAGCAGGAGCGCCCCTTCGGGTGCGAACAGCTCGGTGTCCTCGAGCTGGAACGACGACACCTCGCAGACGACGGTCGCGTCGGCCGCCAGGGTGCCGACGAGCGTCGCCAGCGCGGTCCCGACGTTGCCCGCGACGGCGACCGGCAGCCCCGCCTCGCGGTGGATGTGGCCGATCCACTCCGTCGTCGTCGTCTTGCCGTTGGACCCCGTCACCGCGATCACCTCGTTGGCGATCAGCCGCCACGCGATCTCGACCTCGCCCACCACGCGCAGCCCCCGCTCGCGCGCGGCGGCGCTGACCGGCGAGTCGTGCGGAACACCGGGGCTCTCCACGACCGTGCGCGTTCCCGCCAGCAGCTCCAGGCCGGAGTCGGGAGCGCGCACCTCGATGCCGCGGTCGATCAGCTCCCCCGCGTCGACCTCCCCGGCGTCGCACGCGCGCACCGCCGCGCCGGCGGCGTGGAGCGCCTTCGCCACGGCGAGCCCGGAGCGCTTGAGGCCGACGACCAGGAACGGTCCGTCGGGGAGAGGCGGGCGCGGGTTCGGCACGCGCCGCATTCTCGCGCGTGCTCGCGCTCGGCGCTCACGCCGCGGCCTTGCGCCGCCGCCGCCGGCGCGCGCCCGGCCGCACGGGCGCCGGCGGATCCTCGAGGCCTGGGCGCCAGCGGCGCTCGGGGGCGGCCCTGCCGCCGGTGAACTCGAGCCCTTCCTCCTCCAGCGCGCGGCGCACGGCGGCGGGGTCGCCCAGGGCGGTGCTGCCCACCGTCCCGTCCGACTTGAGCACGCGGTGCCCGCCGGCGAGGCCGGAGCGGGTCAGGCGCCCGTTGAGCGCACGGGCGTGCTGGTCGGTGCCGCCGGCGGCGCGCGCCAGATCCCCGTAGCTGACCCAGTGGCCCTCCGGGATCCCGGCCACGATCGCCTCCATCTGCTCGACGTCCATCTCGATCGCCTCCTCGTTGGTGGAGGCCAGAGGTCTAAGCGCGATCAGCCGGGCCGTGGCTCGCTGAGCGTGATTTGTTGCGATCTCGGCGCTGGATTGTCGATGATCCACTTCTGGTAGATCGTGAAGCCGATCGCGGCGAGCGCACCGGCGACGATCCAGAAGCGCAGGATGATCTTGGTCTCCGACCACGCCTGGAGCTCGAAGTGATGGTGGATCGGGGCCATCAGGAAGACCCGCTTGCCGCGCGTCTGGAACCAGAAGACCTGGATCAGCACGCTGAGGGCCTCGATCACGAAGATGCCGCCGATCAGGATCAGCAGCAGCTCGGTCTGGGTCATCACCGCCATCGCGGCGATCGCGCCGCCGAGGCCGAGCGACCCGGTGTCGCCCATGAAGATCGACGCCGGGAACGAGTTGAACCACAGAAAGCCGACGCACGCGCCGGCGACGCAGCCCGCGGCCAGCGCTAGCGACGTCAACCCGGTGATGAACGCGATCGCGATGTAGGTGACGAGCACGATCGCCGCCGACCCGGCGGCGAGCCCGTCGAGCCCGTCGGTCAGGTTGACCGCCGACGTCGTCCCGGCGAGGACGAGGTAGATGATCACCGGGTAGGCGTACGAGACCGGGATCGTCGCGTCGATCACGTGCAGCTTCAGCGTGTCCGGCAGGTCGGCGACCTGCGACGCCATCAGCCACAGGCCGATGGCGATCAGCATGGTGACGAGCAGCTTCGTGCGCCCGCGCAGACCCAGCGAGCGCTTCTTGACGATCTTCGTGTAGTCGTCGGCGAAGCCGAGCGCGGCACACGCCAGCGCGACGCCGATGACCGTCAGCGCGCGGGTGCGGTCTGACCCCGGTTCCTCGTCGGTGAGCGAGATGAACAGGAACGGGACCGTGATCGAGATGAACAGGATCAGGCCGCCCATCGTCGGCGTGCCGGCCTTGGCGTGATGCTCCTGGGGGCCGTCCTCGCGGATGTACTGGCCGAACTCCTTGACGCGCAGGAACTCGATGAACTTCGGCGACAGGAACACGCAGATCAGCAGCGCCGCGGTCCCGCCGATCAGCACCTCGCCGAGGTCCCCGAAGCGCGTCATGCGGCGAGGGCCTCGGTCACGGCTTCGAGCGCGACTCCGCGGGAGGCCTTGACCAGGACGAGGTCGCCGGGCGCGACGAGCCCGCGCACGAGCTCGGCCGCGGCTGCCGCGTCGCCCACCGAGTGCACCTCGCCCCCGAAGCTGTCCGCCATCTCCGCCGCCAGCGGTCCCACGGTTACGAGCACGTCGACACCCGACGCCGCGGCGTGTGCGCCGATCGCGCGGTGCTCCTCGACCTCGGTGGGCCCGAGCTCGAGCATGTCGCCGAGAACGGCGATGCGCCGGCCGGCGGGCCGCTTGGTGGCGAGGTCGTCGAGGGCGGCGCGCATCGAGAGCGGGTTGGCGTTGTAGCAGTCCTCGATGACGGTGACCCCGCCGAGCTCGCGCACCTGGCCCCGCATCGCCGACAGCTCGAGGTCGACGGCACCGGACGGCTCGACCCCGACGGCGCGCGCGGCCGCGACCGCCGCCTGCGCGTTGCGGCGCATGTGCGCCGAGGTGAACGGGAGCTCCAGCGCGTCGAGCACGGACTCGTCGTCGCCGAAGCGCACCACCTCGACCCCCGCCGGGAGGAGCGGCTCGAGCAGCGGCTCGTCATGGGGCACGATCGCCACGCGCACGTGCTCGATCAGCTCGGCCTTGGCGCGCGCGATCGCCTCGACCGTCCCCAGCAGCTCCAGGTGGACCGCGCCGATCGCCGTGATGACGCCGACGTCGGGCTCGGCGATCGCCGCCAGCTCGGCGATCTGGCCGGCACCGCGCATCCCCATCTCGAGCACCAGCACCTCGCTCCCGGCGGGCGCCGCGAGCAGCTCGAGCGGCAACCCGATCTCGGTGTTGAGGTTCGCGCGGCTGGCATGGACGCGCCGGTGCGGAGCGATCAGCGCGCGCACCAGGTCCTTCGTCGATGTCTTCCCCACTGAGCCCGTGATGCCGATCACCTGCGGGGGTGGGTGGGACATATCCCTGCGCCACGAGCGCGCGAGCGACTGCAGCTCCGCGAGCGGATCCGCAGCGACGAGGACGTTGCCGCGCCCCGGGTCGTGCGCGGGCGCGACGAGAACACCCCAGGCACCCGCGTCGAGCGCCGCGCCCGCAAACGCGCCGCCGTCGACGTGCTCGCCCTTGAGCCCGACGAACAGATCGCCCTCGCGCACGTCGCGCGAGTCGATCACCACGCGCCCCGGCCATTCGATCACGAGCGCACCGCCCGCAGCGCCTCGGCGGCGACGGCCCTGTCGTCGAAGGGCTCCTTGCGCCCGTCCGCGAACTCCTGGCCCTGCTCGTGGCCCTTGCCGGCGATCACGACGACGTCGCCGGGCCTGGCCATCCCCACGGCGCGCTCGATCGCCGCCCGGCGGTCGGCCTCGCGCTCCCACGACCCGGTCATCCCGGACTCGATCGCGTCGATGATCGCTTCCGGGTCCTCGGAGCGCGGGTTGTCGGAGGTGACGATCGCGACGTCGGAGAGACGTCCGGCGATCTCTCCCATCAGCGGCCGCTTGCCGCGGTCGCGGTCCCCGCCCGCTCCGAAGACGCAGATCACGCGGCCGTCGGCGAGCTCACGCGCGGCGCGCAGCACGTTGTCGAGCGAGTCGGGCGTGTGCGCGTAGTCGACGAGCACCGAGAACGACTGCCCTTCGTCGACAGGCTCGAAGCGTCCTGGGACGAGCTCGACGCGCGCGAGCGCCGCGGCGGGCAGCGACACACCCAGCGCCTCGACCGCGGCCAGCGCGCCGAGCGCGTTGAGCTGGTTGAAGCGGCCCGGCAGCGGCAGCCGGACGCCGGCGAGGCGGTCCGGCCCGTAGTCGGCCGGCCGCTCGAGCGCGAAGGTCACGCACTCGAACTCCCCGGCCAGCCGGCGGCCGCACTCGTCGTCGACGTTGACGATGCGGGTCCCCCCGGCGGCCTCGAACAGCCGCCGCTTGGCGAGGAAGTACGCCTCCATCGAGGGATGGAAGTCGAGGTGGTCCTGGGTCAGGTTCGTGAACACCGCCGCGGCCCAATGGATGGCGTCGGCGCGGCGCAGCTCGAGCGCGTGCGACGAGACCTCCATCGCGCACGCCTCGTCCCCGGCCTCCAGCATCGCCGCGAACGTGCGCTGGAGGTCGATCGCCTCGGGCGTGGTGTGCCTGACCGGCGCGTCCACGCCCCCGACCACGGACTTCACCGTCCCGAGCAGCCCGCAGCGCACGCCGGCCATCTCCAGCAGCGAGCGCACCAGGAAGGCGGTCGTCGTCTTGCCGTTGGTGCCCGTGATCCCGACGGTCTTCAGCCGCGCCGTCGGGTCGCCCGCGAACCGCGCCGCGACCTGCGCCATCGCCGCCCGCACGTCCCCGACGCTGACCTCCGGGACGCCCAGCCCGAGGGGCCGCTCCACGACCAGCGCCACGGCGCCGCGCGCGATCGCGTCGCCCGCGAAGTCGTGCCCATCACGCGTGAAGCCGGGCACGCAGAAGAAGAGCGTTCCGGGCGTGACGGCCCGGTTGTCGAACGCGAGGCCGGTCACCTCCACGTCCGCGGGGCCTTCGCCCAGCAGCGCGCGAAGGTTCATCGGCGGCAGTTTATGGACGGGTCAGGCGGGAGCCGGTTCGGGCACAGGCTTCGGATGCCACGGAGCGCGCCCCTCGGCGGCCAGCCAGGACCCCGCGAGGATCAGCGCCAGCCCGCCGATCGCGGCCCCCGTCACCCGCTCGTCGAGGAAGACGGCCCCGTAGAGCACGGCGAACCCGGGTGCCAGGTACGCGACGACCGCGGCGCGCGCCGCGCCGACCTCCGCGATCAGCGTGTAGAAGATCCAGAAGGCGATCCCGGTGCCGAGCGCCCCGAGCGCCGCCACGGCCACGACGGACTGAAGCGACGGCATCGCGGACGGGATCTGCAGGGCGGCCACGGGGGCCACCAGCACCGTGCTCGTCGCCATCGAGCCCGCCGCCACGCCCAGCGCGGGCACGCCGAGGAAGTGGCGCCGCAGGTAGAGCGCGCCGAGCGAGTAGCCGAGCGCCGTCCCGAGCACCATCAGGCCGCCGAGCAGCTCGCTGCCGCGCAGGTCGACGCCGAACAGCAGCGCGACGCCGACCAGCCCCACGCCGATCCCGCCCAGCGCCCACGGCGCGATGCGCGCCTCGCTGCCCACGCCCGCCGTCACCAGCACCGCCGTGAAGATCGGCGACGCCGCCACGAGGATGCCGGTCAGCGACGAGCTGATCCGCTCCTCGCCGTAGGTCAGCAGCACGAAGGGGATCACCACCTGCATCGCCGCCAGCGCCAGCAGCTGGGGCAGCCGGCCGCGCAATCCCCCGAGCGCGCCGCGGCGGGCAGCGAGCACCCACAGCACCGCCGCGCCGAGGAACAGCCGGTACCAGACGAGGAACACCGGCTCCATGTCCTCGAGGCCGAGCTTGATCAACAGGTACGACGCGCCCCAGATCAGGGCCAGCGCCCACAGCAGCATCCAGGCTCGGCGGTCCACCCTCTCAGGGTCGCACCGTTGCCGGGGCGCCGCCAGCGCGACTGCTGATGGCAGCTATCAGCGCAGGCGGGTGGTGTGGCGGACCTTCTTGCCCTTCACACCGCGGGCGGAGGCCTGCCCGACGACCTTGAGCTTGACCGGGCGCCTGGTGCCGATCCGCACCGTCGCCAGCCGGATCTTGACCCGCTTGGCGCCCCGCTTCTTGAACCGCGCCGACTTGCGACCGACGTCGGATTTGCGCTTGAAGACCCGGAACAGGACCTTGGCCTTCTTGTTCACGCGCGCCTTGACGATCATCCGCGTCGCGGTCACGTTGCGCTTGATCTTGAACCGCAGCTTCGGCGCCTTCGGCCGCGCGCAGCAGACGTTGACCGGCGTCGGCGAGGCGGTCGCGCTCGAGGTGGGGGTCGCGGTCGCCCCGGTGGGGCCCGTCGTCCCGGACGGGCCGGTGGTGCCCGACGGACCGGTCGTGTAGCCCTGGCGGAGCGTCGCCGACGTGGCCGACGTCACGAGCGCCCCGGCGGCGAGGGCCGCCAGGACGAGAAAAGCCGCCGCCTGAGAGAGCCTGCGCATACCGGGTGGATATCAGACGCGGCGGTCCCTCTGGTAGACACGGGGGCGTGCGACGGACAACGGCGCTCGGATCGGCGGTCGCCGTCGCCGTCGCCGCTCGGCTGCTCCACGGCCCCGGTGCGCTGGGCTACGACGCCCTCTGGGCCCTGCGCTGGGGCGACGAGATCCTGCACGGCCATGCGCCCGCCTTCGATGCCGACACGGCGCCGACGCCGCACCCGCTCGCGAATTTGCTCTCCGCGGTCGTGATGCTGCTGGGCACCGACACGGCGACCACGATCGTGCTCGCCACGTCGTGGCTGTCGCTCGGGGCGCTCGCCGTCGCACTGGTGCAGCTGGGTGCGCTCGTCTTCAACCGCTGGGCCGGCCTGCTCGCCGCGGCCGCGATCGTCACGCGCCAGCTGATCGTCGCGGAGACCGGCCAGGCGCTCGTCGACCTGCCGTTCCTCGCTCTCGTCGTGGCGGCGCTGGCGCGGGAGGTGCGCCGCCCGAAGGAGGGCTGGGCGGTCCCGGTCCTGCTCGTCCTCGCCGGACTGCTGCGGCCGGAGGCGTGGGCGCTCGCGGCCGCCTACGTCGTCTACCGCCGCGAGGCGCGCATCGCCGTGCTGCTCGCGGCGGCCCCGGTCATCTGGGCGCTGATGGACCTGTGGGCGACCGGCGACCTGCTGCACTCGCTGCACGGGACGCGCGAGCTCGGCGAGCTGCTCGACCGCCCCCGCAGCACCGGCACCGCGCTGACGCTCGCGCCCGCCGCGCTGCGTGACATCGTCGGGCAGCCGCTGCTGTGGGTGTGCCTGGCGGGCGCGCTCGCGGGCCTGCTCGGCCGCGAGCGCGACAGCGCGATCCCAGGGGCGATCGCAGTCCTCGGCCTGGCCGGGTACCTGGTCCTGGGCGTCGCGGGCCTCCCGCTGCTCGGCCGCTACCTGCTGCTGCCCGCCTGCATGCTGCTGCTGTTCGCCGGCCTCGCGGTGTTCGGCTGGCGCGACGACCGCCGGCCTGCCTGGCTCGCGCTGGGGGCGGTGGCGGCGATCACGGTGAGCGCGGGCGTTCCCGGGGACGTCGACAAGCTCCGGCGCCAGCGCGACTACGACGAGCGCCGCCGCGCCATCCAGGATGACCTACGCGCGGCCGCGCGCGCGACGGCCCGCTACGGCTGCCGGACCGTCAGCGCGCCGGACCACCGCACCCTGGCGGTGGTGACGGCACAGCGCGTCGACGCACCCCTGGGCAGTGGCACGCTCACGTTCGCCGCGCTCGACCCCGCCGCCGTCGCCGACTTCGCGATCGGCGCCAGCGGGCCCCAGCGCCTGCCGGCGGATGCTCCCCGCGTGTACCGCGGGCGGTTCTGGGAGGCGGCGGCTACCTGCGCCTACGACTCTTGATCTTCGCCTTCTTGGCCACGACCTCGGACCTGCGGCCGTTGGCGTTCGTCGCCTGGCCGAGAACGTCGATCCGCAGCGTCTTCTTGCGCCGCAGCAGCTTCTTGCCGCGGCGGTTGAACTTGACGCGCAGCGTGCCGCTGCGGACCAGCACCTTGCGCCCGCTGCCGAGCCTGCGACCGCTTCGGAAGGCCTGGATCCTCACGCGGCAGGCGACGCTGCAGCGCGCCCGCACCTTGAGCCCGCGGCGGCGCACCTGGTTCGCCTTCTGGCCCTTGGGGACACGGAAGGTCAGCGTCGGCGGCCCGGGCCGCGGAGTCGGGACACTGGTCGGGCTGGACGTTGCGGTGGCCGTCCCCGTGGGGCCGGTGGTCCCGGACGGGCCGGTGGTGCCGGACGGGCCGGTCGTGTAGCCCTGGCGCACCGCGCCCGAGGTCTGGGCGCTCACGATCGCCCCCGCGGTGAGCACTGCGAGCAGCAGGAGCCCGGAGGCCCTCAGGATCTTGACGAGCACAGTTGAAGACCTCACTTGAGCTTGACCGAAGCGCGTGCCACGGCGGAGCGGGCGTTGGCGTCGTTGACCGCCGTGCCGCGCAACGACAGCTTGATGGACTTGGAGGAGCGGAGGCGCTGCTTGCCCGCCCGGTTGAACCTGACCTTCACTGTGCCGCGACGCAACGGCAGGCGCCTGCGGCCCGCGCCGAGGGCCTTGGAGCCCTTGCGCGCCTGCACGGAGGCGATACAGGGGACGTTGCAGGACGCCTGCACCTTGAGGCCCTGGCCACGCACGTCGGCCAGCGACTGGCGCGCCACCGACAGGGTCAGCACCGGCCGCCCCCGCGCGCTCTCGTTGCCGCTGTAGCCGCCGGCGGCGCGCGACGGCGCGGTCACGGTCGCGGCGGCGGCCGCGAACGCCGCCAGCAGCGCGAGCCCAACCCCCTTGACCACCAATCGCATCCGGGCCGAGGCTACCGGAGGCTGGAGGCGTCGACGACCTCGAAGGACCGCCCGCGGACCAGTTCGAGCGTGTGCAGGACCTCGTCGTTCCAGCGCTTGGACGGCGCACCGGTGACGTACCAGTCCGACCCGTTGTCGGCGACGATCAGCCCGTAGGTCTGCATCGCCTTGGCGATCACGCGCGCCTGCCCGTGCAGCTGTGAGATGTCGAACGACGCCTTCAGCCGCAGGCGCTCGCCCATCCGCGGCAGCGCCGGGTCGTCGGAATCGGATGCGAAGTGGCGCGCGGGGTGGACGTAGGCGCGCCGCGTCTCGGAGAAGGTGACGCGCAGCGCGTGCCGGATGACGCCCCGCCTGGCCTCGCCGTGACGCGCCAGCAACGGGTAGATCGGCAGGCCGGCCGCGTCGGCCGAAGTCCAGCCCTTCGGCCGCAGCTTCTTCGAGCGCATGTTCCAGGTCGCGCCCGCGCCCGCGTGCCAGCCCGAGCCGGTCCGCTGGAGGGCGTAGAGCTCGTACAGGCGGCACCGGCGCCTGTCGACGAGCAGCGCGTGACGGTCCGAGCCTCCCTCGATGCGGACGTCGCGCGGGATCGGATAGCGGACGTGGTCGGACTCGTCGGCGTAGTCGAAGGTGAGCTTCCTGCGCGGCGTCCTGGACCCGACGCGGTCGAAGGGGATCCCGTAGACGGTCCCGAAGTCGGGGTGGATGCCGGTCTGAGGGCCGAGTCGCGCGATGATCGCATCGGACTCCGGCGAAACCGGCAGCCCCGTCACCGGCCGGTTGGTCGAGAACGACGGCGGGAAGATCGCGCAGGTGGCCGCGGCGGCGGCCAGCGACGCGATCACTTGGGTGGAATTCTCAGGTAGTTCAGGGCGAAGCTCATGATGTCACGCCAGGCCGGCGCGGCCACCGACCCGCCGTAGATGTCGCCGACCGGCTCATCGACCATCACGAGCGTCAACAGGCGCGGGTTGCGCGCGGGTGCGAAGCCGACGAACGAGGCGACGAACTTCGACTCGGAGTACTCGCCGGTCTCCGGGTCGACCTTCTCCGCGGTGCCGGTCTTGCCCGCGAGCACGTATCCCGGGATGGCCGCGGCCGACGCGGTGCCGTCGGGGTTGATCACGCCCTCGAGCATCGTGCGCAGCGTGGCCGACGTGCGTCCGGAGAGCACGCGGCTGCCGCGCGGGAGCGGCGTCGGTTCGCCCGCGATCGCCTTCACCACGCGCGGGGGGCGCAGGATGCCGCCGTTGGCGATGGCCGCGTAGGCCGTCGCCATCTGTATCGGCGTCACGGACTCGCCCTGGCCGATCGGCAGGTTGCCCATCGAGGAACCGGAGTACTTCTCGACCGGCAGCAGGATGCCGGTCTGCTCGCCGGGGAGGTCGACGCCGGTCTTCTTGCCGAAGCCGAAGCGCCGCACCCAGTGGTCGAAGCGCCGGGAGCCGAGCCGCTGCCCGATCCTGATCGTGCCCACGTTCGAGGACTTCTGGATGATCTGCGACGCGGTCAGGGTGCCGAAACCGCCGCCGTGCGCCTCGCCGATCCAGCGGTCCGCGACCAGGATCTCGGCGGGCAGCTCGAACACGGAGTCCGGGGTGACCTTGCCGTCCTCGAGTGCGCCGGCCATGGTGAACGCCTTGAAGGTCGACCCTGGCTCGTAGGAGGTCTCGACCGCTCGGTTCTGGCGCGCCCACCCCGGGGCGATGTCGATGTTGTTGGCGTCGACGCGCGGCCAGTTGGCGACCGCGAGCAGCTCCCCGCCGCGCGGGTCCATCACGATCGCCGTGGCGCCCTGCGCGGGCTGGTAGCGGGCGCCGACCTCCGCGAGGATGCTCTCCGTCTCCTCCTGGATGCGGTCGTCGATCGTCAGCGTGAGCGACTTGCCCTGGCGCGGCGGGCGCGCGTCGTCGAGCTCGATCGGCTGGCCGAGCGCGTCCTTGACCAGCATGCGCTCGCCGTCGCGGCCGCGCAGATCCTCGTCGTGCTGGAGCTCGAGGCCGGAAAGCCCCTCGTTGTCGGTGCCCGTGAAGCCGAGCAGCTGCGAGGCCAGGAACTTGCGGGGGTAGACCCGCGTGGACTCCTCGACGAAGTCGAGCCCCTCGATCTCCATGTCCTCGATCCGCTGGGCGTCCTGAAGGGACAGCTTGCGCGCGAGCCACACGAACCCGGTGTCCTTCTGGGAGAGCGCGGCGAGCAGCTCGCTCTCGTCGCGGCCCAGGATCGGCGCGAGGCGCTTGGCGACGCTCAGCGGGTCGCTGACCAGATACGGGGTGGCCGCCACGCTCATGGCCGGCTGGGCGACGGCCAGCTCCTTGCCGGAGCGGTCGGTGATCGTGCCGCGGCGCGCGGGCACGGCCACCACGGACTTCTGCTGCGTCGCGGCGGCGCTCGAGAGCGAGCTCGCCTTGACGACCCCGAGCCACAGCGCCTTGGAGGCGGCTAGTGCGAGCCCGATGAGGAAGAGGGCGAAGACGAGTCCGACGCGGCGCTCGATCAGGCGCATCAGGGCGCTTGGGTCGCCCCGGCGGCGGTGGTCGGGTCTACCGCGGTGGTCGGCACCGGCGTGACCGCGACGGTGGGCACCGGCGTGATCGCGGTCGTGGGCACCGGCGTCGCCGCGGTGGTCGCCTCGTTGGTCGTCGGCGTCGGAGCGATCACCGTGGTGGCCGAGCGCCCGTCGGTCGCGAGCGTCTGGCGGGCGGTGTCCGACGGGGGCGCCATGCGCTGGGCCGCTCGGCGCTCGTCGCGGGCCCCGCGGGACTCCAGGAAGACGACGTCCCCGGCGTCAGGGGCCAGCAGCCCCAGCTCGGCGGCCTGCGCGCGCACGCGGTCGCCGCTGGAGAGCCCGGCGACCTGCTCCTCGAGCAGGGCGTTGGTGTGCTGGAGGGCGACGGACTCCTGCACGGCCTTCGAGATCCCGGCGTTCATCCCGAGCAGTGACACCTGCATGAACACGATCCCGCCGAGCGCGATGCCCAGCAGCCAGATCCAGGCGCGGCTGCGCAGCAGCATGTCCAGCCAGCGGTGATCGGGGAGCGCGAGCAGCCTGGCGCCGAAGGTGTTGTGCGGCTGGGGCGCGAGCCGCGCGGGCCGTGGCTGCCCGGGCACGGCGACGGGGCGCGCGGGCCCGCTGACCCGGCGGTGGTGGCGCGGGACCGGCTGGCGGCGCAGGGCCGTGGCTGCACGCGCGCGGGCCATCAGATCTTCCTCGCGGCACGCAGGCGCGCGGACTTCGCGCGGGGGTTGGCGGCGACCTCGCCCGGCGTCGGGACGACGCCGCCGCGGCCGATGAGCTCGGCCTCGGGCTCGTGCCCGCACACGCAGACGGGCAGGTCGGGCGGGCAGATGCAGCCCTGCGCGAGATCGGCGAGGAAGCGCTTGACGCGCCTGTCCTCGAGCGAGTGGAAGGAGATCGCGGCGAGGCGGCCGCCGTCGGCGAGGCGCTCCCACGCGGCCGGCAGCGCGGCGTCGAGCTGCGTCAGCTCGTCGTTGATCGCGATCCGCAGTCCCTGGAAGGTGCGCTTGGCGGGGTGCCCGCCCGCGAACCGCGCGGGCGCGGGAATCGCCGCCGTGATCGCGTCGACGAGCTGGAACGTCGTGTCGATCGGGCGTCTGCGCACGATCTCCCGCGCGATGCGGTCGGCGTAGCGCTCCTCGCCGAAGTCCCGGATGACCTTGGCCAGCTGGCGGCGCTCCCAGCTGTTGACGGCGTCGTGGGCCGATGTGGGAGAAGCCGGGTCCATGCGCATGTCGAGCGGCGCGTCGTAGGCGTAGGAGAAGCCGCGCTCGCGCTGGTCGACCTGCATCGAGCTCATGCCGAGGTCCATGTAGACGAGGTCCGGGCGGACCTCGACCTGCGCCAGCGCGGTCGCGAAGTCCGCGCGGATGAAGCGCGTGCGGCACTCGACCTCGGCCGCGAGCTCGTGGAAGGCGCGCTCGGCGCTCGGGTCGCGGTCGATGCCGATCAGCAGGCCGTTCGGCCCGAGCCGGTCGGCGACCAGGCGTGCGTGGCCGGCGCCGCCGACGGTGCAGTCGACCGCGACCTGGCCCGGCTGCGGGTCCAGTGCCTCGATCAGCTCGCCCGCCAGGACGGGGACGTGCTCGCGCGTCATGTCAAGCAGGATGGCCAATGCTCTGGATGTGGTCAGCCGCCCGCGCGAGCAGGTCGGCATCGTTGGCGTTCCAGGCCTCCGCGTCCCACAGCTCGAGGCAGTCGCCCGCGCCGACCACCGTCACCTCGCGGGTGATGCCCGCGTGGGTGGCCAGCTTGGGCGGCACGGTGATGCGGCCGGCGGAGTCGAGCTCCATCGTCTCGGTGTACGCGTGGAAGAAACGCTTGAGCTCGCGCTCCTCCTTGGAGAACGGGACGAGCGGCGCGAGTGCGCGCTGGACGAGTGCGGCGTGCGCCTGCGCGGGCCAGACCTGCAGGCAGGGCTCGCCGAGCCCGACCGCGACGGTCACTCCCCCGGCGAGCTGGGCGCGCATCTTCGACGGCACGGTGAGCCGGCTCTTGACGTCCAGCGTGTGGTCGTGGATGCCGTGGAAGGACAAGGCGCATGTGTCCGGGGACAGGTCGGGCGACTGAGTCGATCCGGGGAGGCGGAGTGGGAGGAGCCCCGCCACCCCGGACCGGCTTGTCCCGAGGAGTTGTACCCCACTTTCTCCCACACCGCAACACATTGGTAGACATTTGTCCCACCCGGTCGCCTGCCGGACACGCGCGCCTAATTGATTTCCCTGCAAATGCACGGCATCCTGCGACCGGGATAGGGTCCTGAATATGCGCTTGCAACGGCTCTGGCTCGTGGGTCTTGCGGTCGCCGCCCTGGCGGGCTGCGGCGAATCGTCATCGTCGGGTGACGGGAGCGCGGATCCCGCGCAGGCGATCCCGGCCGGCGTGCCCGTCTACGTGGAGGGATCCGTGCGGCCGCAGGGCGACCAGGGCGACAGCGCCAGCGCCCTGGTCGAGAAGTTCCTCCCACCGGGAACGACGCTCACCGGCCTGATCGACGAGCAGATCAAGGAGGAGGGCGGCAGCTACGACAAGGACGTCAAGCCGTGGCTGGGCGAGCGCGTCGGAATCGGCGTCGCCAACCTCGCGGCCGAGAACCCGACCTACTACGGCGCCGTCGCGACGAAGGACGCCGACAAGGCATCCGCCTTCCTCGGGCAGGAGGGCAAGGACGAGGGCGAGTACTCGGGCGCCGAGGTGTTCTCCGACGAGGACGACACCTGGGCCGCCGTCAAGGACGACTACGTCGTCTTCGCCGACACCGAGGCCGACCTCAAGAAGGCGGTCGACGCGGCCGGCGGCGACTCGCTCGGCGAGACCCAGGTCTTCGAGGACGCGGTCGACGAGCTGCCGGACGTCGACGAGCGTCTCGGCGCTCTGTTCGTCGACATGAAGCAGCTCGGCGACGTGCTCGAGTCGGCGCCGGGGATCGACCCGGCGGGCAAGGCGGTGCTCGAGCAGTTCCTCGGCGAGGGCGACCTCGAGCCGATCACGGCCGCACTCTCCGTGACCCCGGACAGCGCGACGATCGAGAGCCGCTTCTCCGGCGGCGGGCTCGCGCGGCTGACCTCCTTCGGGCTGCTCGGGACCGGCACGTCGACCGACCTCATCCAGGATGCGCCGGCGGACGCGTTCGCGGTCTTCGGCGCTCCGGACGTCGGCGCGTCGCTGAAGGCGACGCTGGCGGCATTCGCGGGCGCGTTCGGCGGGGCCGCCCTCACGGGCCAGCTCGAGTCGCAGACGGGCATCAACCTCGACCGCGACCTCTTCAGCTGGATCGGCGACATCGCCGTGTTCGCGCGCGGCGACTCGCTGTCGACCATCAACGGAGGCGTCGTGATCGAGGCGACCGACGAGGACGCGGCCCGGGCGGCGCTGCCCAGGCTCGTCGCGGCGGCCAAGCGCATGGGGGCTCCCGTGGCCAGGGCGCGGGTGGACGGCGCCGACCAGGCGTACTCAGTGCCCGCACCGGGCGCGCCCGGCCCTGTCGTGCTCGCCGGGGGCAACGGCCGGGTCGTGCTGGCGTTCGGCGAGGACGCCGCGGCGGAGGCGCTGGCTCCCGGCGGCGACACGTTCGCGGACAGCGCCGCCTACACCAACGCCAAGGACGCGGTCGACGGGCTCGAGCCGTCGCTGGTGCTCTCGCTGCCGGCGGTGCTCGAGCTGGCCGGGGAGGCCGGTGCGGCGTCGGACCCGGACTTCCAGGAGGCCAAGCCCTACCTCGACCGGCTCGACCTCGTGGTGACCGGCTCCGAGAAGGACGGCGACACGCTGCGCTCGCTGTTCACCATCACCACTGAGTAGGCGCTGGTGAGTGCGGGCGTCCGTCCTGATCCCGACGCGTGACCGGGCGGGCTACCTCGCGGTCGCGCTGCGCTCCGTGGCGCCGCAGGCGCCCGCCGAGATCGTCGTGGTGCAGGACGGCCCGCACGATGCGGCCGTCGCGGCGGTGTGCGCCGAGGCCGGCGCCCGGTATCTGACGCTCGGGGAGTCACGCGGCCCGAACGCGGCGCGCAACGCGGCGATCGCCGCGGCCGAGGGCGACCTGCTGGTGTTTCTCGACGACGACGTCGAGGTGTGGCCCGGCTGGCTCGACGCACTCGTGGCCGGGGCCGCGGCGGAGCCGCAGGTGGACGTCTTCGGCGGGCCGATCCGGCCGCGCCTCGAGGGGATCGACATCCACCCGTGCGGGCGCGAGCAGCTGCCGGTCACGACGCTCGACCGCGGCCCGCATGACCGCGACGTCGAGTTCGTCTGGAGCGCCAACATGGCCGTGCGGCGCGCGGCATTCGAGCGCGTCGGCGGCTTCGACGAGGGCCAGGCGATCTACGGCGACGAGGAGGAGTGGCTGCGCCGGCTCGGCGGCCGGGTGCGCTACGTCGCGGCGGCGGGGGTCGACCACCGGCGGGCCGGCGCCGACGCGACCTGGCGCGCGCTGATCCGGGCGGCGTGGTTCCGCGGCCGCCAGTCGCGCCGCTACGACGAGCGCAAGGGCACGATGCCCGGCCTGGCGGGCGAGCTGCGCACGCTGCTCGGCAGCGCGTGGCACAGCGTGCGCCGGCGCTGCGGGAACGGGGTGCTGCTGACGGCGCTCAGCGCCGGCCGCTTCGTCGAAGCGCTGTCGCGCAAGCCGCCGGCGCCGGGTCCGGACTACCTGTCGGGCCAGTCGGGGACGCTGTCGCGGCGGACGGCGCTGCTCGGTCTCGTGCGCGACGCGCTCGCCGAGCTCCACGCGGCTCCCGCCCGCCGGCTGCTGCGGCCAACCGCGCGGCGGTCGCCGCGCCGGCGCGTGCTCGCCGTCTGCGTCGCGCGGCCCGAGAACGCCGCGCGCGCGCAGGCCGCCGCCCGCGAGCTCCGGCGCTCGCGCCACGAGGTCGAGCTGCGGCTGGTGGAGCCCGAGCCGGGCCGGGGGCGCTGGGCGAACGTCGCCACCGCGCTCGGCGGCGACGCGGATTGGGTGGTGGTGTTCGACGACGACGTCGCGCTGCCGCGCGGCTTCCTCGACGCCTTCCTCGTCTGCGCCGAGCGACTCGACCTGCGGCTCGCTCAGCCCGCGCACGCCTACCGCTCGCACGCCGCGTGGCCGGTCACCCGCCGGCGGCCCGGCCTGGTCGCGCGCACGACCCGCTTCGTCGAGCAGGGCCCGGTGCTGGCGCTCGAGCGGACGGCGGCCGAGGCCCTCCTCCCTCCCCCACCGCTGCAGATGGGCTGGGGCCTCGACAGCCACTGGTCGGCGCTCGCGGGCGAGCGCGGCTGGGCGATCGGGATCGTCGACGCCACGCCCGTCCGCCACCTCGTCCCCGTCGCCACCGACTACCCGCGCGCCGGCGCGCTGGCGGAGGCCGAGGCGTTCCTCGCCGATCGCCCCTACGTCCGCCGCGACCAGGCGACGACGATCCGCGGCTACCGGCGGCTGCCTACAGCGCGTGCAGCAGCGCGGGCGTGAGCGCCGCGGCGACCAGCAGCATCACGCTCGGCACGAGCAGCAGCGCGACGATCAGCTGGATCTTCGGCGCCGCCTTCGCCGCCAGCTCGGCCCGCGCGCGGGCGCGTGACTCGCGCGCGTCCTGCGCCAGCGCGGCGAGCGCCTCGGCGGGCGGGGCGCCAAGGCGATCGGCGCGCTCGAGCACGGCCGCGAGCGCCGCGACCTGGGGCGCCCGGCGCGTCAGCCGTGCGAGCGCCTCGTGGCGCGGGATCCCGACCTCGGTCTGGGCCGCCGCCTTCGCGAGCTCTCCCGCGAGGACGCCGCGGTGACGCCGGCCGACCTCCGTGAGCGCTCGGGTGGGCGGAAGGCCGGCCTCGAGCGTGACGCGCAGGAGATCGAGGATGTCCGGAAGCTCGATGGCGACGGCTCGGGCCCGCTGCGTGGCGCGGACGCGCAGCCAGACGTCGAGCGCGGCGAAGCCCGCCAGCGCGCAGGCCGGCGCGACGATCCACCCGAGGCGTCCCGGCGCGCCCGTGGCGAGGAGTAGGCCGGCGAGCAGGCCGGCTGCGGCGCCGCCCGCGCGCAGGGCCTGGGCGTCGGGCGGCGAGAGGGGCGAGCCGGCGAGCTCGAGGCGCCTTGCCAGGTCCCTGGGCGCCCCGGCCGGACCGATCCTGCGGCCGAGGGCGATGAGGGCGGCGTGCGCTCGGCTCGCGCGACGGCGGCGGGTCCCGGTCGCGAGCTCCACGATGCCGGCGGCGGCGAGCACTCCCGCGAGGGCGGCAACCGCGACGGTCATCTCGCCAGCCCGCGAGTGACCGCGCGCACGCCGAGGAACGCCGCCGCCTGCAACCCCCCGGCCGCCACCACGAGCACGAGCGACAGCGGGTTCGTGAGCAGCCCGGCGACGAACCCGGGGCTGGCGAGCTCGGCCAGCACGACCGCCACGGCGGGCAGGCCGGCGACCAGGCGGGCCGTGAAGCGCGCCTGGGCCGTCGCGGCACGCGCGTCATGGTCGGCGCGGGTGGCCGCCTCCTGCGACGCGGCGAGCTCGCGCAGGAGGCCCGGCAGGTCGCCGCCGGCGTCGCGCTGGACGAGGATCGCGGCGACGAGCGTGTCCCAGGCGCGGCTGCCCGCCCGCGCGCGGACGCCGTCGAGCGCAGCCTCGGTGGAGACCCCGGCCCCGAGCGCCGCCGCGGCCCGGCGCAGCTCGTGGCCGGCGGGGCCGTCGAGTCCGCGCGCTGCGTCCGTCACCGCGCCGCGCACCGAGCGGCCGGCGGCCAGAGGTGCCGCGAGCGCCCGGGCGGCGGCCGCCGCGTCGGTGGCGAGGCGCTGCTGGTAGGCGCGTCGCCGCGAGGCGACGAGGGCGCTCGCGGCCGCCGGTGCGCCGACGCAGGCCGCGATCCCCACGATTGCGCCCGCGACGATCCAGCCGGCCGCGAGTAGGCAGCCGCAGGCGAGCAGGGTCAGTCGCCGCCGCTCCGGCGCCGACGGCAGCCGCCCCTCGCGCCGCGCTCGCCCCAGCGGCCGCAGCGCCGCCGCGAGCCAGGCGGCAGCACGGGCCCGCTCGACCGCCGCGAGCGCCTCCCACGCACCCGCCACGCCCACGGCGCCCGCGACGAAGGCGGCCAGCACCGGCCGGCTCACGCCGCCTCCCCGAGGCGCCCGGCCAAGCCGTCGCTGAGCGCCGCGCGCCAGCACGGCCGCCCGTCTCTCAGTGAGTACAGCGTCCGCACCCCCGCGCCCCCGGCCACGCGGACGACCTCCGCGACCTCCGTGACCACTCGCACGCCGTCGGACCGCCGTGCCTGGAACACGACGAGGTGGAGCGCGTCGGCGACCTGCTCGCGGATGGCGGCGTGCGGGAGCCCGATGCCGGCCATCAGCGCGAGCGTCTCCACCCGCCGCAGCGCCTCCGCGGGCGACCCGGCGTGGACCGTGCACAGCGACCCGTCGTGGCCGCACGCCAGCGCGCCCAGCATGTCGAGCGCCTCCGGGCCGCGGACCTCGCCGACGATGATCCGGTCCGGCCGCATCCGCAGCGCGTTGCGCACGAGCGCGCGGATCGTCACCTCGCCGCGTCCTTCCAGCGAGGGCGGGCGGGCCTCCAGCCGGACGACGTGCGGTTGCGGCAGCCGCAGCTCGGCGGCGTCCTCGATCGTCACCACCCGCTCCGTCTCGCCGATGAACGCGCCCAGGACGTTGAGCGTCGTGGTCTTGCCCGAGCCCGTGCCGCCGCAGACGAGCAGGTTGCAGCGCGCCCGCACGGCGCTGGCGAGGAAGTCGAGCAGCGGCTGGGTCAGCGTCCCGCCGGCGACGAGGTCGGCCCCGGTGTAGCCGCGCCGGCGGAAGCGCCGGATCGTCAGCGCCGGCCCGTCGACGGCGAGCGGCGGGACGACGACGTTCACGCGCGAGCCGTCCGGCAGGCGCGCGTCGGTGAGCGGCGCCGCCTCGTCGACGCGGCGGCCCGCGGGAGCCAGCACGCGCTCGATCACGTCGCGCAGCTGGGCCTCCGATGCGAAGGCGACGCCGCTCGCCTCCAGCCGTCCGGCGCGCTCGACCCACACCGGCCCCGTGCCGGAGACCATGATCTCGTCGACCTCCGGGTCCTCGAGCAGAGCCTGGAGCGGTCCGAGGCCGAGTGCGCGCTCGGTGACGCGCCGGACCAGCTCGGCGCGCGTGGCGGCGTCGAGCAGCCCCGCCTCACGCTCGACCAGCGCCGCGATCCGCTCGGCCGGCGGGCGCGCGTCGTCGCTCTCGATCAGGCGGTCCCGCAGCGCCGCCGCCAGCCGGTCGAGCACCTCGTCCATGTGACCGCCCGCTCTCATCAGGGCGACGCCGGCCGCGGCAGGAGCCTGATCTCGCGCGCGAAGGACTGCGCCTCGGTCAAATGGACGGCCTGGCGCAGCGTGACGCGCAGCGTCGCCGCGACGCCCGCGTCGGGGACCGACCGGACCCCGAGCACCTCGACATCCGCGAGCGCCAGGCGCGTCCCGGCGTTGTCGCGGGTGACGAGGACGTCGACGTGCGCGCCGGGGGCGAGCAGGTCGCGCGTGCCCGCAGCGGTGACCTCAACGGCGCGCTCGCCGCGACGAAGGTGGGCTGGCCCCCCTCCCGCAGTGAGCTCCTGCGCGGTCACATAGGCGCCACGCGGGATGAGCACGGCAGGAGTCGCGCCGGTCACCTCTCCGACGGTCCCCACCGGGGCCCACCGGGCCGGCAGCTCGCGCGTCTCGACGTCTCCCGTCCGGATCGGCCGCCCCGCCTCCAGGTCCGTGCGCGCGACCAGGACCGGCACGAGCGGGGCGAGGCGCGCGTCGAGGGCGGCCTCGCGGCGGCTGACGTCAGCGGCCGCCAGCGCGCCGAGGACCAGGGCGAGGCCCACGAGCACGAGTCCGCGCCGCCGCCTGCTCACCGGGCGCCCAGCGGAAGCTCGAGCGCTAGCACCGCACCCTCCGCCGCCGGCGCCGCCACCAGACGGCCACCGTGGCGCTCGGCGATCGAGGCCACGATCGCCAGACCGTGGCCGCGACGGCCTCGCGGCCTGCGCGTCAGCGTTCTCAGCGGTACCGAGAGGCCGGGCCCGCGATCGCGGACCTCTAGCCGCATCCACCCGCCGCCCTCGCGAGCGCGAACGGTGACGGGCGGCGCTCCGTGCTCGAGCGCGTTGGCGATCAGGTTGCCGAGCGCCTGGGCGAGGCGCGCCCGGTCGCCGAGCACCTCCGCGCGCTCCGGCGGGGGCTCGACGTGGAGCTCGGCGCCGAGCGGCCGCCAGGCGAGGCCGACCTGCGCCAGCAGACCGGCGACCGGCACGACGTCGAGCCGCAGCGACCCGTTCGCGCCCTCTGCCGCCGCGGCGAGGTCGTCGACGCCGAGCCGTGCCCGGTCGAGCTGGAGCTGAAGGCCCTGCGCGGCCTCCGCGCACAGCTCGCCGCGCTTCACCATCCCGTCGAGGGCAAGCAGCGCGACCGTCAGCGGCCCGCGCACCTCGTGGGACGCTCGGGCGGCCAGGCGCGGCGCGCGCAGCACCGACAGCGGGTTCATGCCGGAACCTCCACCAGCCGATAGCCGACGCCCCACACGTTGACCACGAAGCGCTCGCCCTCGATCCCGAGCTTGCGTCGCAGGCGGCAGGCGTGCGAGTCGAGCGTGCGCGTCGAGCCCAGCGCCGCGTAGCCCCACACGTCGCGCAGGAGCTCGTCCTTGGTGAACACGCGTGTGGGGTCGGCCGCCAGCGCGCGCAGCAGCGAGAACTCGCGCGCCGACAGGTCGACGCGGCGGCCGCCCACCCGCACGTCGCGCGTCGGCGGGTCGACCTCGAGGGCGCCGACCCGCACCGGCGCGGCCTGGGTCCGGCCCGCGCCGCGCCGCAGCAGTGACCGCACGCGCAGCAGCAGCTCGGGATAGGAGAACGGCTTGACCACGTAGTCGTCGGCGCCGTGCTGGAGTCCGCGCACCCGGTCGAGCTCGGTGCCGCGACCCGAGAGCACGAGGAAGCGCTGCTGCGGGTCGACGCGCGCGAACCGGGGGTCGGACCGGCGCACGCGAGCGATCAGCGAGAGCCCGGAGGCGTCGGGGAGCTCGACGTCGACGATCGCGACCGCCGGCGCGCGCGACTCCAGCAGCGCGCTGCCCTCGCGGGCGGTACCGGCGACCAGCAGCTCGAAGCCGTCCGCAGTCAGGTTGTCGGCGAGGAACGTCCGCAGGGCCCGGTCGTCCTCGACCAAGAGAATCGTGTCGCCCATACCCCTCCTAGGTCTGGGCCCCCGAAAACTCTCGCTTCACAAATGGGACAGACCCGTTTGTGAAGCTCGTGAGCTCCCTGCGGGGTGCAACACGGCATTCATGGAGTGACCCGGGGAAGGACTCGGGACTAGGATTCCGACGCCACGCCCGGGAGCGCCGATCGGCCCGGGCGTCCTTTGTCATGGATCAGCTTCGACGCGGAAACTACGACTCCGGCCAGGACTACGTCCTCGAGTACGGCGAACTGCGCTTCACGTTCAACGAGCGCGACTTCGCCGAGCGCGTGGAGCAGGCCGGCGTCAAGCTGGGCTTCGTGGACAGCCGCCTCGACGGCCCCGAGCTCGAGGACCTGGTCAACCTGACCGTCAACGGTGAGGTGGCCGAGCCGGCGTCAGCGCTGGGCGAGCACGTCAACGAGTGCTGGCCCGAGATCGTGGGCCCCTCCGACCGCTCGCTTGTGCACTGGCTGCGCCGGCTCGTGTTCCGCTCGGCGTGGCTGGACCAGCGCGTCAAGGAAGGCGAGCTCGACGTCGTCTTCGACGACATCAACCACACCTTCGGCTACGTCCAGCCGGACCGCGACGCGGACCCGATCGAGCTCAGTCCCGAGCCGAACTGGCAGCGCGTCGCGTACTCCCCCCGCTGATCGTCAGACGCGGGCGGCGACGGCCTCGGCGCGCGCCTGTGCGATCTTCTCCGCGCCGCCGTCGCCGACCAGCAGCTCCGGGCGCATCGTCCCGCTGGCCTCGAGGTCGACGTTCGGGAAGCGGCGCAGCGCGGTCAGCGCGGCGTCGAGCGCGATCACCGTGGTCTCGCCGCCGAGCGGAGCGCCCGCCGCCGCGATCACGGTCAGCGAGCCGCCGTCGACGATGTTG
Source organism: uncultured Solirubrobacteraceae bacterium (assembly GCA_963724135.1). GTDB lineage: Bacteria > Actinomycetota > Thermoleophilia > Solirubrobacterales > Solirubrobacteraceae > DATLGB01. Next base: position 1,015,902 of record CAVRTA010000004.1, on the reverse strand, counting down.
CGCGCGGCCGCGAGGGCGCGGCGGGCGACCTGCGGCGGGACGTGGTCGAGCGCGTCGATGATCACGATGGCGTCGCCGCCCCGGGCCGCGACGCGGCGGCCCTGCTCGACCGCCTGCTCGACGGCGTTGCCCTGGGCGTCGCCCGACGCGCCCAGCGGGGCGCTGTGGGCGACCTCGCCCCACTCGGAGACCTCCTCCGGGCGCGCGCCGGCGAGCACGACGGTCAGCTCGAGGCCTTCGCGGCCGGCGAGCGCGCCGGCGATGCGGCGTAGGAGCTCGCTCTTGCCCGCGAGCGGCCCGCCGGAGACGACGACGCGCGAGCCCTTGCCGAACGGCGTCAGCCACTCGACGGCGGTGGCGGTCGCGTCGTCGGAGCCGAGCTCCAGGCGCTCGGTGGGGAAGGTCGCGGACAGGTCGTCGAAGCGCGTCCCCTCCCCCGCCACCTCGTCGGCGGGCTTGCCGTTGATCGTGTCGACGCGGACCAGCGACGGGAAGCGCTCGGAGCGCCGCGGCGCGCGCACGGGACCGCTAACGCGGTCGCCGCTGACGAGCTCGCAGCGCTTGACCTGGGCAGCCGAGATGTAGACATCGTCGTCGGTGGTGTCCGGGTGCTTGGGACGGACGAAGCCCGAGCCGTTGGGCTGGAGCTCGACGACACCCTCGACGTCGTCGGGGACGGCCTGGACGGGAGCGCGGCGACGGCTGCGGCGGGGCTCCTCGGCCTCCTCCTCCTCGTCGGCGCGGTCGGCGGCGTCGACGGCCGCGGACGTCTCGGGGTCGGCGGCGCGGCTGCGCCCGCCCCGGCGCGAGCGGCTGCGGCGCGGCTTGACCTCGCCGTTGCCGTCGCCCCCATCGGCCGCATCGGCGCCGGTTTCGGCGCCGGTTTCGGCGCCGGTTTCGGCGCCGGTTTCGGCGCCGGTGTCGGCGCCCTGGCGCTGGAGGATCGCGTCGATCAGCTCGGCCTTGCGCAGCCGGCGGTAGCCGTCCACGCCGAGCTGGTCGGCGATCAGGTGCAGATCGGAGAGGGGGCTGCCCTCGAGGGCATCGCGGTCGAGCACGGAAGACATCTGACTACCTCCTGAATTGGGTTCGTTGGCGTTCCGCCCGCGTGGGACAGCGAGCGGGAACTCCCCGCGAAGGCTAGCCGACAGGCTCCCGGCGCAGTTGCTCCGGCACGCGAGCGCCCGCCGCCAGCACGCGCTCGCCGCGCAGAACGGCGCGCACGGCGAGGTAGTCCAGGACGGCCGCGACGTCGTGCACGCGCAGGTACGTGGCGCCGGCGTCGACGCCGAAGCCGACGGCCGCGAGCGTTCCCGCGAGCCGCTCGCGCGGCCGGCGCTCGTTGATCGCGCCGATGAAGTCCTTGCGCGAGACGGCGAGCAGCACCGGGTGGCCGAGCGCGACGATCTCGGGCAGCGCCTGCAGCGCCGCGATGGTCTGCGCCGGCGTCTTGCCGAAGTCCGGCCCGGGATCGACGATCACGTCGCGCACACCGAGCGACCGCGCGTGGGCGGCGCGCTCGCGCAGCCAGCCGACGACGTCGTGCGCGCGCGACTCGTCGAAGGACTGCTGTTTGGGCGCGACCGGGGTGTGCATCACGACCAGCGCCGCGCCCGCCCGGGCGCAGACGCCTGCGAGGCCCGGGTCGGCCAGTCCCGAGATGTCGTTGACGATCGACGCGCCGGCGGCGACCGCCGCCTCCGCTACTTCCGGCTTGTAGGTGTCGACCGACACCGTCGCGCCGAGCTCCGCCACGACGCGCTCGATCAGCGGCACGACGCGCTCGATCTCCTCGCCGGGTGCCACCGCCGGCCGGTTGGTGACGTTGGACTCGCCGCCGATGTCGAGCAGGTCCGCCCCGTCGGCCAGCAGCCGCTCGGCCTGCCGCAGCCGCGCGTCGAGCGTCTGCTCGCCGCGCTCGTCGGAGAAGGAGTCGGGCGTCGCGTTGAGGACACCCATGATCCTCACAAGCGGTTCAGGCTGGGCCACTAGCAGTCGGGCTCCCCCTCCGCGCAGAAGGTCTCCCCGGGGGGCGGGACGACGTCGTCGCCGGATCCCGTGGCCGAGCCCTGCTGCGGCACCGGCGCCTTCGGCGCCGTGACGTCGTCCCCGCCGCCGCCGAGCACGACCGCCAGCAGGAGCACCAGCAACAGGACGGCGGCGACCGCGACCGCGAGCCGCCGGCGCCCGGCGGCGACGCCCGCGCGCGGGGCCGGCCGGGGCCGGATCGCCCGCTGGATGCGCTGCACGTCCTCGCGCGGCGCCCGCCGCCACGCGGCACAGGCCAGCGCGGCCTCGCGCAGGTCGCGGCGCGCCTGCCGGCACGGCTCGCAGTCGGCGAGGTGCTCGCGCAGCCGCTCGACGTCCTCGAGGCCGACCGCCTCACCGTCCTGCTGCGCCGCCATCACGCGGCGGGCCGGCGCGCACTGGGACGAGCGGCGTTCGGGAACCGGAGCGGAGCGCACGTGCGCGCGGACGGCCAGACGGGCGGACACCAGCAGGTCGGCCACACCCTCGCGCCCCGTGCCCAGCCGGGCGGCGATCGCCTTGTAGTCGGCCCCCTCGCGCTCGCGCGCCTCGAGCGCGGCGGTCTCGTCGGCGTCGAGGCCTGCCAGCGCGTCCTCGACGCGTCCGGCGAGCGCGACGGTCACACCACCAGCCCCTCGGCCGCGGCCTCACCCGCGAACGCCTCGATCTCGCCCGTCATGCGCGCCTCGTCCCAGCCCAGCTCGTTCCCGAGCGCATCCGCAACCCGGCGCACCGCGTCGGGGTCGGCCGCGAGCCCGCGGGCATCGAGCAGGGCGAGCCGGGTGCGGCGCAGCAGCACGTCGCCGACCGACTGCGCCTGCTCCCGGCGGGCGGCGAACGCCGCCTCGGCGAGCAGGTCGGGGTGTGCGGGCAGGATCGGCTGGGCCAGCTCCCCGCGCTCGCCCGCCACGGCGAGCACGTCGTGCGCCGCATAGCCGTAGCGGCCCGCGAGCCGCTCGTAGCTCTCGTCGCGGACACCCTCCACGCGCGGCAGGTCGCCGGCGGTGATCGCCATCCCGAGGGGGATCTCGTGCGTGCGGCACGGGGCGTCGCGACCGTCGCGCTCGACGATGCGGTCGACGGTCATCTTCGCCATCCGCCGCCAGGTCGTCAGCTTGCCGCCCGTGATCGTGATCATCCCGCTCGAGGTCTCGTAGAGCTCGGCCTTGCGCGAGATGTCGACCGACTTCTTCGGGTCGCCGGTCGCGATCAGCGGGCGCACGCCGGCGTAGGCGCCGGAGACGTCCGAGGGCGTGACGTCGGACTCGAAGAACGCGTTCGTCGCCTCGAGCAGGTACTCGACGTCCTCGCCGGACGGCTGCACGTGGTCGAGGTCGTCGGCCTCGTGGGTGATGTCGGTGGTCCCGATCAGCGTCTGCCCCAACCAGGGCAGGATGAACATCATCCGCCCCGACCCCGCGGGCGCGATCGCGCCGTCGTTGACCGGCAGCCTGTCGCGCGGGACGATCAGGTGCGTGCCGCGGCTGGGAGTGATCTTCGGCACCTCGGCCTCGTTGCGCAGCTCGTCGGGCCGCAGCCGGTCCGCCCACACCCCGGTGGCGTTGACGACGGAGTCCGCGCGGATCTCGATCATGTCGTCGCTGACGCGGTCGTGGACGATCACCCCGCGCGCGCGGCCGTCCTCCTCGAGCAGCGAGAGGACCTCGCAGCGGTTGGCGAAGACGGCGCCGAAGCGCTCGGCCTCGCCGAGCACGGTCAGGACCAGCCGCGCGTCGTCGGTCTGGCAGTCGTAGAAGAGGTAGCCGCTCGACGGACCGCGCGCGGCGAGCGCGGGCAGCCGCTCCGAGATCTCGTCCCCGTCGACGATGCGGTGGCGGTCCGGCGACCAGTCCTCGATCCCGTCGAAGTTGACGTCGCGCTTGCGGCGGCGCAGCCGGTCGACCGCCATCACGTCGTACATGTTCAGGCCGACGCCGAGCAGCCGGTCGGGCCGGTCGCCGTCGAAGGCCGGGACGATCAGCGGCAGCGGCTTGACCAGGTGCGGCGCGAGCGCGGCCATCAGCTGGCGCTCGAGCAGCGCCTCGCGCACGAGTCCGAGATCGAAGTTCTGCAGGTAGCGCAGACCGCCGTGCACGAGCTTGCTCGAGCGCGACGAGGTGCCGCTCGCGAAGTCGGCCTTCTCGACCAGGGCGACGCTGTATCCGCGCGAGGCGGCGTCGAGCGCCACGCCGGCGCCCGTGATCCCGCCCCCCACGACAACCACGTCGAACGGCTCCCCTGACATCGCTCTGAGGGCGTCGGCGCGGCTCAGCATCCTCACAAGACCGTATCCAGGTGGCCGGAAGTACTACAGGCGCGGCGAGGTCGTGCCGATGACGATCCCAATGCTGCGCATCGATGAGTCCTCCAAGACATTGGTCGCGCCTGAGGCCTCCGACCTCGTCCCTGACGAGGCTCTCAGCCGCGACGAGCTCCACGCCCTGATCACGGCCGGCTGGGAAGCCTTCGCCGCCGAGATCGGCCTCCCCCGCATCAAGGCCGTCGGCCCCATCACCGAGGCCGACGTCGACCTCCTGTGCATGGACGTCGACGCGGGGCGCATCGCCCTCGTCATCGTCGGCGAGGGCGGCGGCAAGTCCGCGACGGGGCGTGCCCTGTCCGCCGCTGCGCACATCGCCTCCTGGGACGCCGACAAGCTCGGCGCCACCCACGAGCTGCTTCAGGGCGCGACGCCGGGCGACTCGCCGCGGATGCTCATCGTGGGCCCGAGGTTCGACGAGGACGCCAGCCACCTCGCCGACTACCTCGCCAAGCACGACATGGACATCTCCGCGTTCTACGTGGAGGTCATGCGCAAGGGCGGCGAGCGGCTGATGTCGGTCAGGCAGTCCTACCCGGCCCCGCCGCCGGCGCCGGACATCGTGGCGACGGTCGACGCGGCCAACTCCGCGCCGCCCCCGCCGCCGCCTTCGCCGGTCGAGGCCTAGAGCCGCGACCGCGGCCGGGACCGCGTCAGAGCGCCTTCAGGATGTCCTCGACGCGGTCCTTCGCGTCGCCGAACAGCATCGCCGTGTTGTCCCGGAAGAACAGCGGGTTCTGCACCCCCGCATAGCCGGAGGCCATCGAGCGCTTGAAGACGATCACCTGCTCGGCCTCCCAGACCGTCAGTACCGGCATGCCGGCGATCGGGCTGCCCGGGTCCTCGGCGGCAGCCGGGTTGACGGTGTCGTTGGCGCCGATGACCAGGACGACGGAGGTCTCCGGGAAATCTTCGTTGATCTCGTCCATCTCGAGGACGATGTCGTAGGGCACCTTCGCCTCGGCGAGCAGCACGTTCATGTGGCCCGGGAGGCGTCCCGCGACCGGATGGATGCCGAAGCGGACCTCGACGCCCTCGGCGCGCAGCTTGCGCGTCAGATCGGCCACGCCGTACTGCGCCTGGGCGACGGCCATGCCGTAGCCAGGCGTGATGACCACCGACTTGGCGTGCTTGAGCAGATCGGCGGCGCCCTCCGCGTTGATCTCGTTCGGCTCGCCGTACTCCTCGTCGTCGCCGCCGGGCGCCTCGATGCCGAAGCCGCCGGCGATGACCGAGATGAAGGAGCGGTTCATCGCCTTGCACATGATGTAGCTCAGGTAGGCACCGGAAGAGCCGACGAGGGCGCCGGTGATGATCAGCGCGTCGTTCTCGAGCAGGAAGCCTGACGCGGCGGCGGCCCAGCCCGAGTAGCTGTTGAGCATCGAGACGACGACGGGCATGTCGCCGCCGCCGATGGACGCCACCAGGTGCAGGCCGAGCGCGAGCGAGACCACGGTCGCGATGATCAGCGGGACGATGCTCGGGTCGGCGCAGAACCACACGGTGAGGCCGGCGATCGCCACGAGCGAGCCGAGGTTGAGGATGTTCTTGCCGGGCAGCACCAGCGGCTTGGAATTGATCCGCGCCGACAGCTTCAGGTTGGCGATGATCGAGCCGGTGAACGTCACCGCGCCGATGAAGATGCCGATGACGACCTCGGCATGGTGGATGCCGAGCGTGCCGATCGCGTCGAGGTGCCGCGCCTCCGCGCCGCCCAGGTTGTCCTCGACCTCCAGGAACCCGTTCCAGCCGACGAGCACCGCGGCGAGGCCGACGAAGCTGTGCAGCATCGCGATCAGCTGCGGCATCTCGGTCATCTCGACGATGCGCGCGCGCCACAGGCCGATGACGGCGCCGACGGCGACGGCCGCGAAGAGCAGGATCGCGCCCGCGTCCTCGATCTCGCGCTCGAACGCCAGCACGATCGTGGCGATCAGCGCGACGGCCATGCCGGCGATGCCGAAGTTGTTGCCGACCCTGGACGTCTCGTGCCTGGACAGCCCCGCGAGGGCCCCGATGAAGAGCAGGGCCGCGACGATGTACGAGGCCTGCGCCGCCGTCTGGACAGACATCCCCGGCTAGCTCCTGGTGAACATGGCGAGCATGCGGCGCGTCACCGCGAAACCGCCGAAGACGTTGATGCTGGCGAGCAGGATGGCCGCGGTGGCGACCGCGGTTACCGTCGAGTCGCCGTGACCGACCTGCAGCAGGCCGCCGACGACGATGATGCCCGAGATGGCATTGGTCACCGACATGAGCGGCGTGTGCAGCGCGTGGTGCACGTTGCCGATCACGTAGTAGCCGACGACGATCGCGAGCGCGAACACCGTCAGGTGCCCGTGCAGCGCCTCCGGCGCGAACGCGAACAGCAGGAAGAAGACGGCGGCCCCTGCCAGCACGATGCCCAGGCGCTTGTCGTCGGACATCGGCTCCGGCGGCGCGGCCGGTTCCGGTGCGGCCTTCGGAGCGGCCTTCGGAGCGGCGGACACCTCCACGTCCGGCGGCGGCCAGGTCAGCTCGCCGCCGCGGACGATGGTCATCGACCGCTGCACGACGTCGTCGAAGTCGAGGACGAGGTTGCCGTCCTTCTCCGGCGTCATCAGCTTCATGAGGTTGACGAGGTTGGTGCCGTACAGCTGCGACGACTGGGCGGAGAGCCGCCCCGCCAGATCGGTGTAGCCGATGATCGTGACGTCGTTGTCGGTGACGATCTCCTCGCCCTTCACCGTGCCCTCGACGTTGCCGCCGTTGGCCGCGGCCATGTCGACGATCACGCTGCCCGGCTTCATCGAGGCCACCATCTCGGCGGTGATCAGCCGCGGCGCGGGCCGGCCCGGGATCAGGGCCGTGGTGATGAGGATGTCGACGTCTCCGACCGTGTCGGCGTAGAGCCGCGCCGCGCGCGTCGTTGTAGTCGTCGGACATCTCCTTGGCGTAGCCCGTGGAGCTGACCTCGACCTCCGCGTCGGCGACGGCGAGGTACTCGCCGCCGAGAGAGTCGACCTGGTCGGCGACCTCCGGCCGCGGGTCCGTCGCGTACACGATCGCGCCGAGACTGCCGGCCGTGCCGATCGCCGCAAGGCCGGCGACGCCGGCGCCCGCCACGAGCACCTTGGCGGGCGCGACCTTGCCGGCCGCCGTGACCTGGCCCGTGAAGAACCGCCCGAAGGTGTGCGCGGCCTCGACGACGGCGCGGTACCCGGCGATGTTGGCCATCGACGAGAGCACGTCCAGGGACTGTGCGCGCGAGATGCGCGGCACGGCGTCCATCGACATGGCGGTGATCGGCCTCTTGCCCAGGTCCTCGACCATCTCGGCGTCCAGGCGCGGGTTGAGGAGCGCGACCAGCGTCGCCCCCTCCTTGAGCCCGTCGAGCTGCGCCTTCGACGGCGCGTTGACGCCGAAGACGATGTCGGCGGACAACGGGTCACCGACGGAGGCGCCGGCCTCGTCGTACGCGTCGTCTGGGAAGCTCGCGGCCTCGCCGGCACCGGGCTCTACCACGACGTCGTAGCCCAGCTTGACGAGCTGGCCGACGGTCGCGGGCGTTGCGGCGACTCGCGTCTCCGTGGTCTCGGCCTCCTTGAGCACCCCGATCAGCACGGCTGCGACTCCGTCATGCGGCGCGAGAATGTATTGGGTTCACAAGAAGACGGCGGTCGCCCGCCCCGCTCCCCACGCGATCCGCTTCACAAAAGGGTCCGTCCCTTTTGTGAAGCGCGGCCGTTTGGGCTCGGCTGAGACAGAAGGGACAGTCCCTTTTGTCTCGGCTGAGACAGAAGGGACTGTCCCTTTTGTCTCATCGGGCGGCGCGGGGGTGGTGGCGACGGGCGCGCTGCGGCGGCTGACCGGCGTGAGCGGGAACGGCTTGCGCGCGAAGGCGGCCAGCGCCTGCGCGGTCACCCACACCGGCGTCTGGGCGCTGGTGCGCGAGTAGCGGACGGCGCCGCTGGGGGCGGTCAGACCGCGCAGGAAGCGGAGGGCGTCGTCGGTGTTGCGGCCAGCGGCGGCGAGGGCCTGCACGGCCCAGGCCGTGGACTGGGCGTTCGACGCTCCGCCCGGGCTGAGCGGGAAGCCGCCGTCCGGGTTCTGGCGGCGCACGAGGAAGCGGGCGGCGCGGCGGATCGGCCTGCGGCCGACGTCCATCAGCACCAGCGCCTGGAGCGGCGCGCTGGTGTCGTCGATGCCCGATTGGGCGCCCCTGCCGCCGAAGTTGAACCCGCCGTCGGGGTTCTGCTCGGCGATGATCCAGCGCGTCGACCTGCGCAGCCCGCTGCGTACGCCCGCCGCCTTGAGCGCCAGCACCGCGAACGCGGTCGTGTTGACGCGGCCCGCATAGCTGCCATCGTCCCGCCGCGCCTCCTGGAGGCGGCCCACGAGCGCCGTCGCGTCCTCCCCGGCGGCCGCGAGCGCGAGGATGGCGCGGGCACGACCGCCCGGGTCGGCCCCCTCGTCCGCGTGGGCGCGCAGGTAGTCGAGCGCCGACGCGCCCTCCTTGCGGACGTCGGCCGGGTGCTTGCCGGTCGCGACGAGCCCGAGGATGGCCCACGCGCTGTAGAGGGCGCTCGAGCGCTCGCCCGGCGCGGCGCCGAAGCCGCCGTCGGCGTTCTGGGCGCGCAGCAGGTAGCGGGTCGGCCTGGTCGTGTCCTTCGCGACCGCCAGGGGCGCGAGCAGCAGCGGGAGCGCGAGCACCGCCGCGACGGGGATCCAGCGGACGTGCATGCGCGTCTGGAAGCGCGTCAGCGCAGCGACGAACGCGGGCCCGAAGGCCAGGCAGAAGAGCACGTTGCCGATCATGTGCGCCGCGTCGAACGGGACGCCGCGCCCGATGTAGCCGAGCAGGCCGGCCAGTGAGTGGTCGGAGTAGGTGATCCAGACCGACACGTTGAGGATCTGCCCGTAGAGCAGGCCGGCGAACGCGCACGCCAGCGCCAGCGGGACCCGGCCCGCGCGCGGAAGGAAGCGAGCCAGAAGCGCTCCGAGCAGCCCGACCAGCCCCCACGCCGCCATCTGCCACGGTGTCCACGGGCCCTGGCCGAAGAAGAAGTTCGAGCTCAGCGCCGCCACCGCCCCGACGGCGAACCCCGGCGCCGCGCCGAGCGCGAACCCGGCGAACAGGACGATGTCGGTCGTCGGCTTGACGTTCGGGATCGGCGCGAACGCGATCCGCCCGATGGCGGCCAGAGCCGCGACCGTGGCCACGAGGGCGAGCAGCCGCGACGGCGGCCGGCTGCGCTCCCACCATGCGAACCCGCCCAGCAGGGCGAGCGAGAGGATGAGAAAGGACGCGGCGGTCGCGCTCACGCTCGCACCGCCTCCCGCCGCAGCAGCGCCGCGCCTGCCACCGGCTCCAGCGCGGCGCCGCCGAGGATCCGCGCTGTCTGCGTGGCGAAGTACCAGCCGCCCCCGAGCACCTCGGCGATGGGGGCATCGGCGACGACCTCACCCTTGCCCAGCAGCACCGCTCGCGCAGCGACGGCCACGGCGAGCTCGGCGTCGTGCGTGGCGAGGACGATGCCGACGCCCTCGGCGCCGAGCGCGCACAGGTCGGCGGCCAGGCGGGTCTTGCACTCGTGGTCCATGCCGCGCGTCGGCTCGTCGAGCAGGAGCACGGCGGGACGCGGCACCGGCGGGGACCCGATCACCGCTGCCAGCGCGAGCCGCTGGCGCTCGCCGCCGGACAGGTCGCGCGGATGCCGGTCGGCGAGATGGGCGAGGTCCCCCGGCGGCGCGACGTCGTCCCCGACGCGGTCGTGCAGGAAGTAGTCGCCCGGCGTCTGGAGCAGCAGCGCGACGCGGCCGGCCGCACGCACCCTGCCGCGGGTGGGCGTGTCGAGCCCGGCCGCGATCCGCAACAGCGTCGACTTGCCCGCGCCGTTGCGTCCGAGCAGCGCCACGATCTCCCCGCGCCCGACCGTCAGCGAGACGCCACGCAGCCGCGCGGGTGCGGAGCGCGGCTCGAGCCACACGCGCTTGACCTCCAGCGCGACCTCGCCGGCATGATCGACGGGGGGATCACCCCTCGAAGTACTCCAGACGCGCCCGGCGAGCGCCGCGCGAGCCTCCTTCACCGACACGGGCGGCGGGTCGATGCCGGCCAGCGAGAACAGCCGGGCGCCGGGGGTCTGGAGCTGCGGCGGCGCCCACTCGAGGAACTCGCGCGGGGGTGCGTCGCAGACGATGGCGCCGTCACGCAGCGCGATCACGCGGTCGGCGGCGGACAGGCAGCGCTCGAGCCGATGCTCGGCGAGCAGGACCGCTGTCCCCCACTCCTCGTTGAGCCGCCGCAGCACGCCGAGGAGCTCGTCGCCGGCGACGGGGTCGAGCTGTGAGGTGGGCTCGTCGAGCAGGACTAGCTGCGGCCGCGTCGCGAGCGCCGCCCCGAGTGCGACGCGCTGGAGCTCGCCGCCGGAGAGCTCGGACGTGGGACGGTCGAGCAGCTCGGCGATCCCCAGCGCCAGCGCCGCCTCCTCGACGCCACGCGCCACCGCGGGGCCGCCGAGACCGGAGTTCTCGAGCGGGAACGCCAGCTCCGCGCGCACCGTCCCGAGCACCACCTGGGTCTCGGGTTCCTGGAGCAGCGTGCCCGCTACGCGCGCGATGTCCCCTGGCCCGTGCTCGCGCGTGTCGAGCCCGGCAACCACGCAGCGCCCCGCGAAGGTCCCGCCGTGGAAGTGCGGGACGAGCCCGGCCGCGGCCCGCAGCAGCGTCGACTTCCCCGACCCGGTGCCGCCCGCGAGCACGACGAACTCGCCCGGCTCGACTCTCAGCGACACGTCCCGCAGGGCCGGCCGGTCCGCGTCCGCGTCCGCGTACGCGTACGTGACCCGGTCGAGGGCGAGGCTCACACGCCCCGCCGATCCGCGAGGGGAGCGAGCAGCGCCGCGGTGATCAGGGCGGCCACCGCGATCACGCCGCCGTCGAGCGGGGCAGACAGCGACGGGTAGGCATCGAACGGCGCCCACTGATGGCCGAAATAGGCCCCGGCGAACAGCGCCAGCGCCGACAGCGCGAACGCGAAGTCGTGGCGCGACCACGGGCGCCGCAGAGCGGGCGCGCGTCCGCCGTTGCCGTAGCCGCGCGTCTCGAGCGTCGCCGCGACGTCGATCGCCCTGTCCATCGTCCCCGCGGCCACCGCGCGCACGAGCACGAGCCGCGACGGGCGTGCGCCCGTGCGAGCGCGCGCCGCGTCCGACAGCCGGCGCGCGTCGCGTGCCAGCACCGGCACCAGCCGCGTCGCCAGCGCCGCCGTCAGCGCGCTCGAGAACGAGACGCGCCGGAACGCGCGCAGCAGGTCGTCCGGGTCGACCGCGGCCGAGTACAGGCGCGCGACGCCGAAGATCACCACGAACGAGAGCCCGTAGACGCCGCCCTGCACGAGCGCCTCGAGCGTGACGTCCCAGCCGCCCCACAGGCGGTAGATGACCGTCAGCCCGGAGCGCGACGTCAGCGCGTTGATCAGCGCGACCACGACCCCGAACGGGACGCTCACGGCGACGGCGATCAGCACCGCCCGCCCCACGCGCGCGCCCGCCCCCGCGGCCAGCACCGCGCCGACCAGCACGCCGAGGACGAGCGGGTGATGCACCGACAGCGCGACCGTCACGACGGCCAGGCACCACAGCGCCCCGACGACCGCGCGAGTCGCGTGCAGCGGGCTCGGCCGGCGGCGGTAGGTCATGGCTCCGCCGGGACCGGGAGCGGCTCGGCCCGGCCGTCCACGACGGCCACGGCGAAGCGGGTGGAGAGCTCCTCCGACCGCAGCGCCGCCGCCGCCGCCGCGACGCCGGCGTCGTCGGTCCCCGTGACCAGCCATGTCGGCGCCTGCTGGCCGAAGCGCGTCGCGGCGACGAGTCCGACCGAGCCGTGCGGGGTCAGGACCACCCTCCCGTCCTCGTCGAGCAGCTCGATGGTCTCGCTCCCCGGGCGCGCGAAGACACCGGAGGCGGACGGCCCGCGCTCGAGCGACCGCGCCGCCGGGTCGACGCGGATCGCCGCCCACGGGCCCACCAGGATGCGCAGCAGCTTCTGGCCCACGCCCGCTCCCAGCCCGGTCCGCGAGATCCCCTCGACACCCTCGCGGGAAAGCCGGGTGGCGACGTCGTCGCACGCGCGCTCCTCGCCCGCGCACTGGATCGCCAGCGGGATCCGCTTGCCCTCTGCCCCCGACAGGAACGGCTCGGGCCACGACCCGACCACTGCAGGTACGCGCCGCGCTGTGCCCCAGTCGTGACGGTCCCACCAGATACGGTCGCCCGGCGCGACCTTGCGCGCCGCCGCGCCCTCGTCGGCCTCGATGCCGTTGACGTAGTAGAACCAGTCGACCGGCCGCCCGCGGTCGTCCCGGCCCGCGTTGAGCCCCTCGAGCGACTGGACGAACCCGCCGCCGTAGCGCGTTCGCAACCGGAAGCGGCGTTCGAGCATCCGCATCACCGTCTCTCCGGCCGGGACCTTCTCGACGTCCACCGCGCGCAGCTGCTTCCCGCCGAAGTCGCGCGTCACGAGGAGGTTGACGTCGGTCGGCGCGTCGCTCGACGACCCGGGGCCCGGGCCGCAGCCGGCGAGCACCAGGGCGAGGAGGACGGCGAACCGCTTCATCGCACGCGGATCGCGAACGATCGCACCCGGCCGTCCTGGGTGGCGACGACGCGCCGGCACTCCTCGCCGGCGGCCAGCAGCCCGACGCCGTCGCGGCCCGTCGTCGCCTCGGCGCTCCCGCAGCGCACCGTGGCGCCGCCGGCCGGGATCGCGTTCCCGTTGTCGTCGTAGGCCGAGACCGCGACCCGGACGCTGCCCGCGTCCACGCGCCGGGCGGTGGCGTCGAGCGTGCGCTGGCAGCCCTCCCTGCCCTTCACGCACCAGAACCACAGCACGCGCCCGCGCGTGCGCTGCGACCTGTCCCCCGCACCGACGCCCGGCGCGTCGTGCGCGGTCTTGAAGACCCAGCCGTCGCGCCCGCGCTCCCGCTGCCCGGCCACCGAGCGCACGTAGAGGCCACCGGGCGCGCACGCGCCGTAGTCGCGGACCCGCACGCGCAGGTCGGTCGCGAGCAGCGCCGCCAGCGGCGTGCGCGCGGGGACACGGCAGCCGTGCGCCCGTGCCCGCTTCGCCTTCACCGCCCGCGGCCCGAAGAGCGTCCCGTCGCGCCCGACGACCAGCAGCTCCGCGGCGCTCGCCGGCGCGGCCAGGGCGAGCGCGCACACCAGCACCAGGACCCTCACCGGACCCGGAACACCACCCGGTTGCGGCCGCGCTCGCGGCGCTCGACGTTGCCGGCCTGGTCGGTCGCGCGCACCTCGTACGTGTACCGGCCGCGGCCCAGCCGCTTCGGCAGCAGCAGCGAGACCCGCGCGGCCGTCCCGATCTCGAAGCGCGGATGGCGTCCGCAGCGCACGCGCGCGAACCGCCCCAGCGTGTCGTCGTAGGCCGTGCAGCGCCGGCCCACGCGGCGGGTGATCCCCAGCTCGACGGACGCCAAGCCGCGGTCGTCCTGTACGCGGGCTCGCAGCGTCCGCGGCGCCTTGCGACGGCGGCGGAACACCTGCCCCTCGGCGACGCGCAGGATCGTCGACACCGGCGCGCTGGTGTCGGCGGGCGTCGCGGTCGGGGTCGGCACCGGGTACTCCACGACCCCGACGCTGGCCGCATCGCGCACCTGACGGCCCTTGGTCGCCGTCAGGACGACGGTGCCCGGCGACGAGACGGTGACCTGCGCCGTCCCGTCCGCGCCGGTGGTGACCGACTGGCCCTGCCACGACACCGTCGCCGCGGCCGCCGCCGACGGGACGCCCGCATCCGTGAACTCGCGCACGCTGACCGTGAACGGCATCCCGACCTCGGCGCTCTCCGGAGCCGCGATGTCGAGCGGCTGTCCGTCGAAGCAGTTGAGCGACGACGCCGTGGCGCAGGCAGCGAAGAACAGCAGCTGGTCGCCGTCCTGTGGCTTGTACTCGCAGATCCCCTCCTGGGCGAACACGTGATTGTGGTCGAACGCCCAGTAGCGATCGTTGGTGTCGTCCTGGTCGCTGCTGAAGCCGAGATGGACGCCGAGGATCGTGTTGGCGAACAGGCTGCCGCCGAAGTTGTCGGCATCCCAGTTGGCGCTGCCGGCGGCGCGGTCCAGCGCGCCCGCAGCGGAGTCGCCGGCGCACGTCGCGCCGGCCTTGGTCACGTCCGGCCCCGTGCGCGGCACCGACGTCTTCAACAGGGTCCCGTCGGGCCCCTCCGCGCGCACGCGGACGTCCGCGCCGGCGACCGGCACGGCGACGAGGGCGACCAGGAGGCCGGCGAATCCGGCGCGATCGAGCTTCATAGCACACCACCCCTTTCCACGAGGGCTTGTTCGGCGTTCGCGGTCGGAGGAGGTCTCCTGACTTCCGGGCCCACCCGTCGCGCCTTCCCGGTTCCCCAGTGGCATGGATGCGGCGAGCTTCTCTCCCGGTCACAGTGGCGGGTCCGTGCCGGATTCACACCGGCTTCCCTGACCACCGACCTTTGTCGAACGGCGATGTTACCGTCCTGGCATCACGGTCAACCTGACCCGGATCTACACGAAGCTCGGCGACGGCGGCGAGACGCACCTCGGCGACATGAGCCGCGTGGCCAAGACCGATCCGCGCATCGAGGCGTACGGGACCGTCGACGAGCTCAACGCGCACATCGGCCTCGCGATCGCTGTGGGCACGCTTTTCGACGAGTGGCTGCGCCGGGTCCAGAACGACCTCTTCGACGTCGGCGCCGACCTCTGCGTCCCCCTCGACGCCCCCCCGACCAAGGCCGGCGAGCGCCTGCGCGTGCGCCCGGAGCAGACCGCCTGGCTCGAGGAGCGCTGCGACGAGGTCAACGCCGGCCTCGAGCCGCTGAAGTCGTTCGTGCTTCCCGGGGGCTCGCCGGCGGGCGCCCACCTGCACGTCTGCCGCACCGTCTGCCGCCGCGCAGAGCGGCGGGTGATCGCCTGCGGCGACGCCGTCAGCCCCGAGACGGTGCGCTACCTCAACCGGCTCTCCGACCTGCTGTTCATCCTCGCGCGTGGCGCGAACGGTCCGCAAGAGCCGCTGTGGCGTCCGGGCGGCTGAAGACGAGCCGCTCGGGCCACGCCCGCGGAAGGGCCGCCGCGCCGACGCAGGCGCCGGCAGCCGCCACGAGGTAGCCGCCCGCGACGTCCGACGGGAAGTGCCACCCGAGCATCACGACCGACAGGCCGACACCGGCCGCCAGGCCGAGTCCCAACAGCCCGCAGGCGGCCCGCCAGCCCGCCGGCGCGGCGAGCACCGCGCACAGCGCCAGCGCCATCGCCGCCGTCGCGTGCCCGCTCGGCCACGAGGCGGGATCGACCTCCCTGACGGCGAACGGCACCAGGTCCGTGCGGTCGGTCGCCGTCACCCGCTTGAGCACCTGGGTGACAGCGTTGGGGATCACCAGCACCGCTGCCACGACGAGCGCGCCGCGCCCGCCGTGCGTGCCGTAGGCCAGCGCGGTGACGATCGTCGCGAGCAGCGCGTACGGGATGAGGTTGCACAGCACGGCGACGCCCCCGGCAAGGGAATCGAGCGACCCGCCGGAGGCCTCCGCCACCCGCTGGAGGAGGGCCGCGTCGGCGCGGTGCCCGGCACCGGTGTGGAAGGCGAGCGCCCACACGAGCGCCGCCAGCACAGCGCAGGCGAGCGCCGCGAGCAGGGGAAAAAGCGTACGCCGCGCGGTCACCCGTTCCACGCTACGCACTCGCATTAACACAACGTTTGGCGGGTACCGTCTCCCGGGTGCCGCGCAATGACCCGACGGACACCGGTGGGCTGTTCATCGGGCGCCGACCCGGCACCGCGCCGCTGAAGTACCGCGCGGCGCCGCGGCGCGCGGGCGACCGCCGCCAGCGCATCGACGGGACCGCTCGCCAACGCGCTGCTCGGGCTCGAGATCCTCGTCGTGATCAGCTGCTGGGGACCCCAGCCGCTGGGCTGGCTGTGGGTCGGCTCGCAGGTCAACTACTGGACCGGCAGCGTCTTCGTGGGCATCCTCGCCGCGTTCCTCGGGCTGCTGGCGGGCGTGTTCGCGACGCTGTGGGTGGCGGTCCGCATGGACTCGCTGTGGCGGATCCTGCGCCGCGCCGCAGGCCACGACCAGAAGGAGGGCGTGCTCGGCCGCGTCTTCATGTGGACCGCCGTGGTCGCCGGCGGCGGCTTCCTGCTCTGGTTCGTGCTCGTCGAGGGCCCGGGCTCGACGATCATGCCGGGACGCGGCACGTGAGCGGGCGCCGCCGGCTCGTCGACTACTACCGGCAGTTCGAGGCGATGTCCCCGGAGGAGAACGCCGCGCGCCTGATCGCCTCGCGCCGGGAGCAGCGCGCGCTCGAGCTCGCGCGCGTGGACGAGCTCGACCTGCGCACGTCGGCCTGGCATGAGCCGCCCGACCCGGAGATCGTCAACGCCGCGACGTTCGCGCTACGGCGATCGATCAACCTCTATCCCGAGCCCGGCGCCGGCCCCGCGGTGGCCGCGATCGCCCGGTACCACGGCGTACCCGAGGGGCAGATCGCGCTCGGCCACGGAGCCGGGCAGCTGCTGCAGGCGGCGCTGCGCGAGCTCGCGGTCGGCGGCGACGCGGTGCTGCCGTGGCCGTCGTGGGCGCCGCTGCCCGCGCTCGCCGGCCGGGCGGGCGCCCAGCCCGTGCCGGTGCCGCTGCGGCCGGGCGGGGTGGTCGATCTGGAGGGGCTCGCCGCCGCGGTCACCGAGCGCACGCGCGCCGTGGTCATCTGCTCTCCCAACGACCCGACTGGCGCGGTCGTGCCTCGTGACGACCTGCGCGCGTTCGCCGAGGGGCTGCGGCCGGAGATCACGGTGATCGTCGACGAGGCGCTGGTGGAGCTCGCCGGCGCCGACGCCTCCGCCGTCCCGCTGCTCGGCGAGCTCCCGAACCTGCTCGTGCTGCGCTCGTTCTCGAAGGCGTGGGGCATCGCCGGCCTGCGCGTCGGCTACGTGATCGGCTCGGCCGAGGACGCCGCGCTGCTCGGAGCGCTCACGCCGGGGCAGGGCGTGGCGACACCCGCCCAGGCCGCGGTCACGGCGGCGCTCGAGGACCACGGGCGGGCGGAGATGCGGCTCGAGCACCGCCGGCTGCTGGCCGCGCGGGAGCGGGCGCGTCTGTCCAAGGGGCTCGACGAACTGCCGTTCACCGTCGATCCGTCGCAGGTCCATCTCGTGTGGCTGCGCGGAGAAGGGATGACCGCCGCACAGATCGCCCACGGGCTCGCCGGTCAGCGCATCCACGTCACCTCGGGCGCCGAGTGGGACGACGAGGAGCACGTCCGCGTCACGTTGCGCGACCGCCCGGCTACGGAGCGCCTGCTTGCTGCGCTGCGGGTACTCGTGGAGTAGTGAGAGCAGCCGCGGTGCACACCAGCGCGAACGCGACGATGCGCAGCGTGAGCTCGAGCGTCCCCTCCGGCAGCGGCTCGCCGAAGACGACCGGCCCGGCCGCGATCGTGACGACGTTGCCCGCGGCGCTCGTGATCGCGATCACCGCGACCGCGGGGCCGAGCTGGAGCGAGCGCGCGGAGACCACGAGGCCGGTCAGCGACAGCAGCGCGATCGCGAGTGCGAGCGGGTGCAGCAGGACCAGGCCGCCGAGGTCGGGCAGCCGCGCGCTGAGTGCCTTGATCGAGACGTCGCTCGCACCCCACAGCAGGCCCGCGGCCAGCCCCAGCATCGGTCCGGCGTGCGGCGGATCGGCGCGCACCAGGGCCGCGGCGCCGAAGGCCGCGGCGGTGAGGACCCCGCAGTAGGCCGTCAGGCCGGCGGGCTCCCAGTGGCCGTGCGCGCTGTCGCCGGTGTTGCCGAGGGTGGCGGCGAGCAGCGTCAGGCCGAGCGCGGTCACCGCGACGCCGATCCACTCGCGGCGGCTGACCGTCAGCCCGAACAGCCGGTCGGCGATCACGGTCAGCAGGACCAGCCCGCCGGCGATGACGCTCTGCACGAGGCTGATCGGCGCCAGCGCGAGCGCCGCGACGTGCAGGCCCCACGCCCCCATCGCGACGACGATCCCCAGCGTCCACCAGCGGTTGCTGAACAGGGCGATCGTCGACGCCCACGGCCGCCGCCACTCGACCGGGGGCGCGCCGACCGCCCCCTTCTGCTTGAGCAGGAAGCCGACGCTGGCCACCACGGAGCACGCGAGTGCGAGCAGCAGGCCGAGCTGGACCGAGACGGGCACCTACGCAAACGGTAGGCATCGACCCGGCGCGGGCGGGCGCCGGCACGGGTACGCTCTACCCATCGCCCGCGCCCTGCCTGTCCTCGCCGCGCTCGTCCTACTTTGCGGAGCGACGGACGCGCGGGCGGCCGGCGAGCCGTCGTTCTCCTGCACCGCCAACGCAGTCACGGTGCAGTTCGCCGGAGGCTCGAAGCTCAACCCGGTGACGGCCGGCGGTGACGGGCAGCCGTGCCAACTGGCCATCGCGGGGCTCCCGAACGTGGGCGAGGCGTTCTCGCTCAACGCTCTGATCACGGCGCGCACCGCATACGCGGCGGTCGACCCGAAGGGCCAGACGCCGCACCTGTCGAACCCGGTCGCCGCGGCTGGCATCGAGGCGGCCGAGGTGATCCTCGGCGGGCCGTTCCTGGGCGTCAGCTCAGCCACCTCGAGCATCAGCGCGGCCTGCGTCGCCGGCGTCCCGCAGTACACCCCGGCATCCCAGGTCGCGACGATCACCCTGGCCGGGACACCGATCGTCCTCGACGGCGCGGTGCAGCCGATCACCGACGCGCTCAGCGAAGCCGTCGGCGCGCTGGTCGAGGTAAGGCTCAACGAGGTCGTCGACCTGCCGAACGGCGGCAAGGCGGTGCGTGCCGCCCGCGTGACGCTGATCCGCGGCGAGGCGCCGTTCGCCGAGGTGATCCTCGCCGAGTCGAAGCTGGGGATGAACGGCAACGCCTGCCAGCCTCCGTCCAGCGGCACGCCGCCCCCGGCGCTGCCACCGAGCGTGTGCCCGCCCGGTTCGGTCTACGACGTCTCCCACAACGTCTGCGTGATCCCGGCGCCCGGCAGCCAGACGCCCGGCAACCCGGTCGGAGACATCACCGGGCCCGGGTCCGTGGTCGTCGGCCCGCCCTACACGGGGCCGTCCGGCGGGACCGTCATGACACTGCCGCAGGCGCGGCGATTGTTCGGCAGGAGCGCCTGCGTCAAGCGCAAGCCCGGCCCCCTCTACGTGGTGCTCGGGACCAAGGGCCGTGACCGCATCACCGGCACCAACCGCCGCGACCGCATCCTCGGCTTGGGCGGGACGGATCGAATCGACGGCGGCCGCGGCCGCGACTGCATCCAGGGCGGCCGCGCCAAGGACTTCATCACCGGCGGCCAGGGCCGCGACCGGATGTACGGCGGCCGGGCGCGCGACATCGTCAACGGTGACGGCAAGACCGACCGCCTGTTCGGCGGGCGCGGCAACGACACGATCAACGCCGGCTACGGGGCCGACCGCGTCCGCGGCGGGCGCGGCAACGACAAGATCAACGTCGCGACCGCGGGCCGCAAGGCGACCGTGTTCGCCGGGCGCGGCAAGCGTGACAAGGTGCGCTGCAACCCGCGCGAGCTCAAGCGCATGCACGGCGCCGAGATCATCAAGGTCACGCGCGCCTACAAGGGCCTCAACAAGCGCCGCCGGCCGCGCTAGCGGCGCGGTCGCGCGCGGCGACAGGTACGCTCGCCACTCCTTACGACTCGGGAGGCGGGGATGCGCGGTAGGTGGGTGGCTGTCCTGTGCGGGGCGATCGTGTTCGGCGCTGCCGCGCCCGCGCACGCGCTGACGGCGTACGTCAACTACGACTCGCTGGTCATCTCCGCGTGGTCGGGCGAGAAGAACATCCTCACCGTCCAGCCCGATCCGACCGGGCTGTCCGCCGCTTCCTTTCTCATCATCGAGTCCGGGAACGCAAACACGCAGGTCGGCCCGGGCTGCGTGAAGACGGCCGGCCGCGTGATCCGCTGCTCGCTCGACCACGACTACCCGGTGGCGACCCTCTCCCTGTCGCTCGGCAACCTCGCCGACGTGGCGACCGTCTCCGGCGGCTTCTACTCCCAGCAGGTCAGCGCCGGGTACGGCAACGATCGCGTGGACCTCAGCGATGCCGGCTCGTTCGGCTTCGGCAACTGGCTCGACGCCGGCCCGGGCAACGACGACTTCGACATCCGCAACGGCTCGTACGACACCCTCGACTGCGGCGGCGGCGCCGACACCGCGAGGGCCGACGCGTTCGATTCGCTATACGGCTGCTAAGAGGCAGCGCCTGCACCTGGGAATCGCCGATCACCTGGGCTGGGCGGTCGCTGTCACGGCCGATGCCGACCACGCCGTCATCGACCGCCGGCGGATCGAGCTCGTCGAGCCCGGCGTCTCCGCCGCGCCGATCCACTACGACCGCGGGCGTCTCGACGACACCAAGGCCGCGGCCCTCGCCGACACCGCGCGCGCCTCGGTGCTCAGTGCGACCGGGGCGGCGCTCGACGAGCTCGCCGCCGCGCTGCCCGCGCCCGTCGTCTCGATCTCGCTGCGCTTCTGGCCCGCCGACTTCCCCGATGACATCGCTCTCCAGCGCCGCGCGCCGTACGAGGCCCGCGCCGACGCGATCATGTACCGCCACGCGCTCGCGGACCTGGCCCACGAGCGCGGCTGGCACGTTCACTGCTACGACGCCAAGCACGTCGAGGCGGAGGCGGCCGCCCTTCTGGGCGAGCGAGCGGACGAGGTCCTCAGCGGTCCTCGAGCGACCCTCGGGCCGCCCTGGAACCGCGACCACCGTGTCGCACTCGCCGCCACCGTGGTCCTGACGACGGATCCGCGATGGTCGATTCCCAGCGCGCCTCGGGACCGTTGGCGCAGTCGCTGATGCGGTACCCCCGACGACAGATCGTCCGGGCCCTCCAGCGCCTCGTGAAGTCCCGAACGAACGTGTCGAGCGCCTGCTGTTCTCGTTGTGAGCGCAGGATGCTGGCGATCGTTCGTCTGGCCCGCTCGAGCGACAGCCGTCTGGCCGCCCTGATCCTGGTGACCTTGAAGACGTACCAGCCCAACCGGGTTCGGACGGGGCCGCGGAGCTCGCCTCGATCAGCGGCGAAGAGGGCACGGTCGAACGCTCTTTCCTGTTGTCCCTCGGCGAGCCCGCGAATCTTGCCGCCCTGCGAGGCGGAGGACCGGTCGATCGACACGTCCTTCGCCACGGCGGCCCAGCGTTCGCCCGCCTCGATCCGGGCTCGCGCTGCCGCAGCCTCGCCCTTGGTCTTCGAGAGCACGACGAGCAGGTCACGGCGATCGGGGATCGTGAAGCGCTCGCGGTAGCGGCGGTAATAGCGCTCGATCTCCTGATCGCTGACGGCCACAACGTGAGAGCCCGATTTAGACTGCTCACGTGGAGGGGTCGCCGCCAGACGACAGCATTCGGGTGGCGGAGTTGATGGCTGCGCTGTCGCTCGCGACCGATCTCGGCATGGGCCGGCCGCTCGAGCACGAGCTCGGGGTCTGCCTGGCTGCCATGGAGTTGGCCGACCGGCTCGATTGCAGCGGCGAGGAGCGGTCGCAGGCCTATTACGTTGCGCTCCTGATGCACCTCGGCTGCACCGGGGGCGCGTCCTTCTTCGCCGGCTGGGTGGGGGGCGACGAGATCCACTTCCAGCGTGGGGCGAGCATCATCAGCCCGGCGTCCGAGCCTCTCGAGGACATGCGCCACCTGATCGGCCGCTTCGCGGACGACAGACCCCTTCCGGACCGCGCGCGCCTGGTCGCGGGGATGATCGGCGCGGGAAAGGAGCGGTTCGAGGAGGTGGCGGCGAACCTGTGCGAGGGCGGCCGGCTCCTCGCCCGCCGCCTCCACCTCCCCGACGAGGTGGGAGAGGCGCTCGGGCAGGTCACCGAACGCTGGGATGGAAAGGGGGTGCCTGGCGAGGTCTCCGGCGAGGAGATCGCACGGCCGCTTCGCATCGTCAGGGTCGCGCACGACTTCCTGGCCCTCGCTCACGACGGCGGTGCCGAGGCGGCGATCAGGGCTCTTCGGCGCCGACGCGGCCGGGGCCACGATCCGCAGGTCGTCGACGCCGTCCTCGCCGATCCCGTGGCGCTCGTGCGGATCGCGGACGCCCCGGACGCCTGGGACCGCATGATCGATGCCGAACCCGCGCCGGTGGCGACCATATCGAGGGCGGGTGTGGAGCTCATCGCTCGGGCCTTCGGGGAGTTCACCGACCTCAAAGTCGGGTTTCTGCGCGGCCACTCCGCGCGGGTGGCCGAGCTCGCGGCGACCGCCGCGGCCGCGCTCGGCTGCGCGCGCGATGAGATCTCGCGGGTCCGCGCCGCGGGCTTCCTCCACGACCTCGGCAGGGTGGCCGTGCCGAACGGGATCTGGGACAAGCCCGGCTCGCTGACCGCCGGCGAGTGGGAGCGCGTCCGCCTGCATCCCTACTACACCGAGCGCGTCCTCGAGCACTCCCGCGCGCTCGCTCCACTTGCTCCGCTCGCCGGCTCCCATCACGAGCGTCTCGACGGCTCCGGATACCACCGCGGCGCCAGGGCAGGACAGCTCGACGTCGGCGCGCGACTGCTGGCGGCGGCCGATTGCTACGACGCGATGACGGCCGATCGCCCCCACCGGCTTGCGCTCAGTCCCGCCGCTGCACGCGCCGAGCTAGGTCAGATGGTGCGCGCGGGGACGCTCGACAAGCGGGCCACGGATGCGGTCTTGCAAGCAGGAGGCGAGCAGCTGCTCGATGTGCGTCAGGGCCATCCGGCGGGGCTGACCGAGCGCGAGGTCGAGGTACTGCGCCTGATCGCCCGGGGGCGCACGAACAAGGAGATCGCCGAGGCGCTCGTGATCACCGAGAAGACCGCCGGCCACCACGTCGAGCACATCTACGCGAAGGCGGGTGTCACCACCCGCGTCGGCGCCGCCCTGTTCGCCATGCGGCACGACCTCGCTGACTGATCGAAAGATGGGGAGTTCGCCCGATGCCGCTGGCACTCGCCAGGCATACGGTGACCTCGGCCAGATGCCGATTCAGTCCGTCAACGGAGTGCGGCTCCACTACGAGGAGCACGGGAGCGGTGCACCGATCCTCTGTATCCACGGCGCCGGCGGATCGGCGATCGCCTGGGCCGACGGGGCGAAGGAGCTCGCGAGGATCGGCCGCGTGATCACCTACGACCGCCGTGGCTGCGCCCGCAGCGAGCGTCCCGTTCCATACGAGCGCACCACCGTTGGCGAGCAGGCCGACGACGCAGCAGCACTTCTCGATGCGCTTGCGGCGACGCCGGCGGTGGTGATCGGCCGCAGCTACGGGGGCACGACGGCGCTCGACCTTGCGATCCGATATCCGGAGCTCGTTCGGGCACTCGTCCTGCTCGAGCCGGACGCGTCACGCGAGCTCGCGCCCGCAGCCGTGGCGTGGGCTGAGCCCGTCACACGGCGGATCCGGAAGGTTGCCACCGATTTCGGCGTCGACGCCGTCGCCGAGGCGCTCATCACCGAGGTCGCGGGAGATGACGCCTGGGCTTCGTTCCCGGACGAGGTCCGGCGCACCCTCAGCGCCAACGGCCCCGCGATCCTCGCCGAGCTCGAGGGCGAGTGGTGGCTCGACGCGGACACTGCCGCGATCGCAGCGATCGAGCAACCGACACTGGTCGTGACGGCAGCGGCCTCGCCGCCGGAGCTCCACCAGGCCCCCGACGCCGTCGCCAAGCTCATCCCCAACGCACGCCTGTTACAGGTCGGCGGCGGCCACCTCATCGACCCAGCGGCGCCGGAAGTGACCAGCTTCGTCGAGCAGATCATCACCAATTCCCTTGCGGCCTGAATGGAGGAGTGATGGCCCAGACAAACGTGAATGGCATCGCGCTGTACTACGAGGTCGAAGGGAGCGGCGAGCCCCTGGCTCTGGTGCACGGGTCGTGGGGGGACGCGACGAACTGGAGGTTCGTGGTCCCCGGACTGGCGGACAGGTTCCGCGTGCTCACCTACGATCGCCGGGGCCACACCCGAAGCGAGCGGCCCGACACGCCGGGAAGCGTCGACGAGGACGGCGACGACCTCGCTGCGCTGCTCGAAGCGCTCGACATGGCGCCCGCACATGTGGTTACGAACTCGTGGGGCGGCAACATCGCCCTGCGGCTCGCCACCCGGCGGCCCGACGTCTTCCGCTCCCTCTCGTGTCATGAACCGCCTCTGTGGGGCCTGCTCGAGGACGACGCCGAAAGCCAGGAGCTGCTGCTGAGCGGTGCCCGCAGCCTCGAGGAGGTCGGCAGGCGCATCGCGGCGGGCGACCACGAGGGCGCCGCCCGCATCTTCGTCGAGGAGGTCGCCTTCGGGCCCGGCGCCTGGGAGCACGAGCTGCCGGCCGAGACGCGCGCGGTCTTCGTACAGAACGCGCCGACCTTTCTCGACGAGCTCCAGGACCCGAACGCGTCCGACGTCGACCGGGACGGGTTGTCGCGCCTCCAGATACCGATACGGCTCACGGAGGGCTCCGAGAGCCCACCGCTGTTCCCGCGAGTGATCGATCGGCTCGCGACGCTGATCCCACGCGTCACCCGCGAGACCATCGCCGGCGCTGCGCACGTGCCCCAGCTCTCGACCCCCGAGCGCTACGTGGAGCTCACGACGCGCGCGCTGCAGGCTTCGGCCTGAGTCTCAGCGCGGATTCTGGAGGTACCGCTACGGGGATTCGAACTGTGGTGCCCCAATGGCACTGAAGTGCGCAGCACAGCCATTCTTGGCTTACTAGAGCGGCTGATCGGCGCTTCGTTTCGCTTGCGTTGACCGCTCAGAGGGGCACGAACGGGCTGATTACTTCCCCACGACTTCCCCACGAGGGTCTACGATGCCGTCATGGACACCGAAGGCTGGGCATGGGTCATCGTCAAGGGTGACGACTCCGACTACTGGGAGGAGGAGGCCCGCATAGACCGTTGGATGGACGCTGGGTCTCCCCCGGTCGAGGAGTGGGAGGACACCGGGCAACCGACGCCGAGTGTGGAGATGCCGCAGCAGCCCAAGCCAGTGACGGTCCCCTCCGTAGCGCTTGCCGTGACCCGCAAGCAGGCAGCCGATCTGCTCTCCATGTCGCCCGACCATTTCGAGCGGCACGTCCTCCCCGAACTACGCGTCATGCAGGTTTCGCGTAAGCAGCTAATCCCGGTCGTCGCGCTACAGGACTACGTGAACCAAAAGAGCGCCAGGGCACTGAAGGACTGACGATGGCGACGAAGGCAAAGCAGGGCTCAAAGGACGGGATCGAATGGCGCACCGATTCCAAGGGCCGGAAGCGCTATCGAGGTATGGCGTATTCCAAGGCGACCGGGAAGCAATATGGCCCTTGGGGGTCCCACGCCGAGGCCAAGGCGTGGCGCTCCAAGGCCCTGGGTGAGATCGAAGCAGGGGTGGCCGTAAAGAGTCAGCCCGTAACGCTCCGAGAGGCTTGGGCGGCGTTCTTTGCAGGAGCCCAGAATGGGACGATTCCGAGCGCTCGAAACGAGCCCTTCAAGCCTGCAACGCTCCGGGGATATCAGCGCGGCTGGAAGCGCATTGACCCTGAGCTTGGCGCGCACCGTCTGACGGACATTCAATACGACGACGTGCAGGCCATGGTGGATCGATGGGCGGCAACCGGGGAGGTCGATGGCGGAACCATCGACAACTGGCTTGACCCTCTGCGCGCTCTCTATCGGCGGGCGATCAGACGCAAGCAGGTACGGCCTGATCACAACCCCACGGTCGGCCTAGAAATCCCCAAGAGCGTGAACGGCGACCCAATGCGCTTCGCCAGTCGTGAGGAAGCGTCGGCGCTGGTTGCGGCAGTGCCCGAGGAGGATCGTGCTCTGTGGGCTAGCGCCATGTATGGCGGACTACGCCGTAGCGAACTACGCGCCCTGCGCTGGTCAGACGTGAAGCTGGGCGAGAACCTGATCGACATAGCGCGAGCTTGGGACGACAACGAAGGCGAGCAGACGCCGAAGACGAAGGGGTCGGCGCGCAAGGTTCCAATCATCCCCGCCCTGCGAGCGTTGCTGGAGCAGCACGCCCAGACCACCGGACGGAGCGGCCACGATCTCGTGTTCGGACGCACGGAGGCAGACCCGTTCGTGCCCTCCACCATCCGAGCACGAGCGCTCAAGGGCTGGGCCGTACCTGACCCCCCGCTGGACCCGATCACCCTTCATCAGTGTCGTCACAGCTTCGCCTCGTTGATGATCGCGGCAGGTTGCAACGCCAAGGCCTTGAGCGTCGTCATGGGACACGCATCCATAACGATCACGTTCGACCGCTACGGCCACCTGATGCCGGGTGGCGAAGCAGAGGTCGGACGACTGCTCGCGCAGTACGTCAACGGCGCGAGCTGAGACTGCTTGGAGCGCTCCTGGGGGTCGCAGGAAACTTTTTTTCGCCCTCAACCATCTAGAAGGCGATGCCCTCAGACAGCCGCTAGCGGGGCTCATATTCACTGGGCGAAGCCGCTCCTAGGGATGGGTCATCCCGGCGATGGATTTCCGGATTCGGAGGCCGGTTTCGGGCGGCGAACGGTGTGCCACCATGGTCAGCATGCGGACACTACGAGCAGCACGACATGCGACAGGAAAGACGTTGGCCGAGGCAGCAGCCGAAGCTCGAATCTCCATCGGGAGCTTGAGCGAGATCGAGCGGGGGCTCTCCCACCCCAGGGGACCGACTCGCGCAGCTATCGCCCAAGTCTTGGGCGTACCTGAAGACGGTCTGATGTGGCCGTCGAGGAAGACCCGTTGAACGAGGAACGGTCGCCCCGAGGGACGACCGCTGGAACACACGCAACCAACCCGGAACAGAGATGATTACGATTCGTAAGTATACAGGTGCGCTCGCCTCACGAGCGCCGCAGTCCCATCGTCCAGCCTGCCAGTCGAGCGGCACGTCACCGACGAGGGCCGCACGATGACCGCGCTGAAGACACCCCTAGCGCACACGACCATCTTCGCCGTCTACGGCGTGGGCGACAACCACGACCGCCTACCGATCATCGGCCTTGATGATCGCGACCGGCCACTGGTCTTGTCGGCCAAGGGCGAGGTCGTGCTGGCAAAGAAGACACGCGTTCATGGGGAGCCCTTCCGCGAGGTCGTGGTGCTGCCATGACCGTTACCGCAATGACGGAGGAGGACAAGCAGCGGCAGGCTGACGACGCGCTCATGGAGGCCGTGGCCGAGTTGGGTGCCGTCCCGGCCAACCTTGCCGACAAGCTCCCCAAGTTCAGCCAGACGGACCTGGGCAACGGCAAGCGGCTGGCGCACTGGCATGGCGACAAGCTGCGGTTCGTCAAGGGGCTTGGCTGGTTCGTCTGGGATGGCACGCGCTGGGCTCCTGACGAGACCGGAGAAGTTCATCGGCTCGCGAAGTCCACCGTGCTGGGCATCTACGCCGAGGCGCAGTCAGAGACCGACGAGGACCGCAGGACGAAGCTGGCCAAGCACGCAGTGCGCTCAGAGAGCGCGAGCAAGATCAAGGACATGATCCTCATGGCCGAGTCCGAGAAGCGGATCAGGGCGGCGGCGGATGAGTTCGACGGGGACCCCTGGAGCCTCAACGTCGCCAACGGCATCGTGGACCTGAAGACCGGCGAGCTTCACGGGCACGACCCGGCGGCTATGCACTCCAAGATCGCGAAGGCGAGTTACGTTCCTGGGGTTCCAGCGCCGCGTTGGGACGCGTTCCTGGAGCGCATCCTGCCCGACGCCGAGGTCCGGGAGTTCGTCCAGAAGTTCGCGGGCTACTCCATGACCGGCGACGTGTCCGCTCAGGCGCTTGCCTTCCTCTGGGGCGGGGGCTCCAACGGCAAGACCACCTTCCTGGAAGCGCTCCGCGACGTGCTCGGCGGCTACGCCTACCAGGCCGGTGGCGATCTGCTCGTGAGCAAGCGCGAGCGCGGTGCCGGTGAGCTTGCGGCGATGGCCAAGCTGCGTGGTCGCCGGTTCGTCACCACAGTCGAGGTCGATGACGGCAAGCGCATGGCTGAAGGCCTCGTGAAGGAACTGACCGGCGAGCGCACGATCAACGCGAAGCTCATGCGTCAGAACCCGGTCGAGTTCGTGAACGTGTCGAAGGTCTGGCTGGCTGCCAACCACAAGCCCGAGGTCCGTGGTCAGGACTGGGCCATGTGGAGGCGCATCAAGCTCGTGCCGTTCACGGTCACCATCCCCGACGAGGAGAAGGACGACCACCTGGGCGCGAAGCTGGCCGAGGAACGCGACGGCATCCTGAGATGGTTGATTGAGGGCTGCCTGAAGTGGCAGCGTGACGGGCTGAAGGCTCCCGAGGCCGTATCGGCGGCAACGGCCCAGTACCGCGAGGAGTCCAACCCTCTCCAGGACTGGATCGAGGAACGGTGCGAGGTCGCGACCGGAGCAGTGACGGAGTTCTCCGAGTTGCGCGAGGACTACCTGAGCTACTGCAAGCGCGAGGCCATCCGCATGCCACTCCCGACGAAGCGGTTCGGATCAGCGCTCAAGGAGCACGGCTTCGAAGCGGACAAGGGCACCGGAGGCGTGCGCGTCCGGCGAGGCATCCGACTGCGAGGAGCAGCGGACAGGCTGGGCTTCTAGTGGCGCAAGTGGCGCATCAAGAGCCACTTGCCCATTGAACGCCTAGAAGCTTCTTCGCGGAGCTTCATAGGGAACTTGAGCCTCTATGCGCCACTAGCGCCACTCGTGGCCGACTGAGAAAACCAACTGGGGCGAGGAGCCCCGAGGGAGTAGGACCAATGGCAGCAACGATCCATAGAACAGACCACGAAGCAGGCCACGAGAAGCTGATCTGGCCGGTAGGCCAGCCGATGACCTTCTACACAGTCGGACGTGACGACGGAGGATCCGGCGACGGCGTTCCGTTCGTCCGGGACTTCCACCAGGGCAGCGCGCTTGCCCTCCAACGTCAGCGGAAGTTCGGAGGCTCCTGGCGCATCTTCGAATGGGAGTGGGACCCGCACCACGACGAGGCCGAGTTCGTCCGCGTGGCCAGTCCTCCGATCAACGGAGGCGGTCGCCGTGTGGTGGTGCCCAGCGGTCAGCGCAAGTAGCGCGCCGCCCGTCCCCGGCACACCTTCGGGTCGGCGTGGTCGCCGTCAGAGCAGAAGTCTTTCAGTTCAAGCCAGCGATCCCAGAAGTGGCGATGACCGTCGCACTCGCCGTCAAGCGCGCACCGGCTGGCGCGGGAGTTGGCAGCCTCCACGTCCTTGATCGCGACGTGTGTAGCGCAGCCGTCCCACTGGGCTTGCGATCTCGCGCCGTAGGCGCAGTAGGCGTCAATCCGGTCGGCGTCCGTGTCGCGTCCGGAGTAGATCGCGATGGCGAAGACGGCAACGACGACCACCGCAGGCAGGGCGAGAGTGAAGCGCGACACGAGCGCACTCTGCCGGACTTTGCGCGGGCAGCGCAAGCGCTAACTGCGGCTGTGGCGGGGGCATCACGTAACGCCGTCGAGCAAGGGATCGTTTTTCGGTCGATCTCCGCCGAGCCGTAGGGAACCCCAGGAGCGCGATCAGTCCGCCAAAGGTCGAAACGGAACTGGTCCAAAGGCCGTCTGAGAGGCCCCTAGAGCGGCCTCCAAATGGCCGCGCTGACTCCGGTGGCCGTTGGGGCTCCTGGACCCCCAGGAGCCAGTTCTTGAGCCATCCGACGCTCTGAGTAGCGTTGTCCCATCTATGAAGGTGACCATGCTGTTAGCCGATGCTGCACAGGCGGCAGATGGCAAGCTCAACGTGCTTGGGGCTGGTTGGACGATGATCGGTCCTCAGCCCACGCCTTCAGCTATCGGGATCATCTTCGATGTGCCTTGGGATCGAGCCAATGAGCAACTGGAGTTCCTCCTGGAGCTTGTCGATCAGGACGGGCATCCGGTCATCGCACCCGGTGAGCAGGGCGAGGCACCCATAAGGATCGAGGGAGGCTTCGAGGTCGGGCGACCGCCCGGCGTCAAGCGCGGAACTCCTCTCACGCTCCCTATCGCGATCAACGTCGGTCCGCTGCCGTTAGACCCCGGAGGACGATACGAGTGGCGACTCACCGTTGACGGTGAGAGCCAAGACGGTTGGCGGTTGCCTTTCAGCATCCGCACGGGGCAACCTGGGATGCCGCCGAACCTTCCCCGCTAGCAGACGGACTGCGCTGCTGTACTGAATGCTGGGACCTGGATGGCCCCACCGTTGGACCGAAGGTCCACGAACGTCTTGGGGCTCACCGCGTTCCAGGAGAAGAACGACGGAAACAGCGTGACTTGCTGCGCGGCGTCCGGAGCCACGTCCGCTGCAATGACCGGCTCTCCCACAGCGAGGCCATCATCATCGAACGCGAACAGCGCAAGCTCACGGGCCGCGCTGGGATCGTCCTCCACGATGCGCTTCAGACAGGCATGCGCGGAGTCGGCATCATCGAACGTGTCGATGGCGTTTCCGGTTTCGTCGAAGATCATGTAGTTCATGGTGCTGGGTCCACTGCGTCGGTATCAACAGTGCTGATAGCAACAGTATCGGCCACAGCGCCCAAAAAGCCAGCCGGGTCGCCCCAGACGGACATGTGCCCACGCGATCCCCAGAGTGCGTAGCTGAACCCTTGATCCGGCTCCAGCCGCGCTGTCGCCACGAAATCACCGAGCTTCGGAAAACGTTGAGCTAGCGCCTCTGCCTGCTCGAATCGCTCGAACACGGACACCGCATACCAGACCATGCGGTAAGCCGCTTCCGGCGACCTTGGCCGTATCGGCTTCCCGAGTTCGTGGTTGGACTTGAAGTCGTCCACCGTGGGCGGATCGCTGCCAACGATCCGGTACACGACCATGCTCGCTTCGACCATGGTCGCGGTGAGGGAGGCAGGGATTGCCACAGCCCGTTGACTTTAGATTTCGGTCCGGACCGTTCGGCCCGCCCGTCTGGCTTGCGAACATAAACATAACGCTTGCGATACGTGTACGAAACGACTAGAGTTACGGCTTCAAATCGTCGTTTCCGTCCCAGAACCAGGCACCCCCATGAACCCCCTTCCCGTACCCGATCCCACCGTTGGCGTTGTCTACCGGCGCGTGTCATCCACTGACCAGCGCGATCACGGCTACGGCCTTGACGCCCAGGCCGAGGACTGCAAGCGCGCCGCCCAGGCCGAGGGTCTGACGGTCGTGGCCGACTTCGCGGAAGATGCCCGCTCCACCGTGCCGCTCGATGAGCGCCGCGCTGGCGCTGCGGCCCTTGACGCGATGATGCGGCTGGGCGCGGGCGTGCTGCTCGTGGCTCGCCGGGACCGGCTCGCACGAGACCCCTACGTCGCCGGTCACGCCAAGCGCGCCGTCGCGATGATGGGCGGGCGCATCGTCTACGCCGAGGGCGGCAACGGCGACTCAGACGCCAACCTGTTCATGGACGACATGCGCCATGCCGTCAACGCGCACGAGCGCCGCGCAATCGTCGCCCGCCTACGCGACGGGCGCGAGGCCAAGGCCCGCAAGGCCGCTGAGCGCGGAGAGCGCGCCTACATCGGTGGTCGGCCCGCCTTCGGCTACCGCGCCGATCCTGAGACTCACGAGCTAGTCATCGACCACGACGCCGCTGAGGTCGTGCGGTCGATCTTCGATATGGCGCGAAGCGGGCGCAGTGTGCGCGCCATCGTGGCTGCCCTCAACGCTGACCAGGCGGGCGGGCGCAACTGGTACCCGGAGAGCGTGATGCGCGTGCTCAACCACGATGCCTACCGACGCGCCTACCCCGGTCGGATCATCGACGGCAAGGTCTTCAACGCCGCGCATGCTGCGCTCGCCTCACGTCGGAAGCGTGCGGCCTAAGCGGCTTCCCCAGGGTCCCCAGGGTCGTTTGCGCGCTGCTGGTCCTCGTACTGGCGCTGCTCGAACTCCAACCGATCACGGTCCAGCTTTACGCGCATGAAGTCCACCGCCACCTTGCCAGCGCCAGCGGCAGCGCCCGCGCCGAGAATCCACTCCTGCGCCGACTCCTGGAGAATGTCGTCAGGGCCAAGCTCGATGCGCTCGCCCTCAGGGAGATCGTCTTGGGACATGACCCCATGGTCCCACGGCTTCAGGACCGAACCCTGATCGTGGAGGTCCCTGGGGTTCCCCAGCAGCGGAAACCACCCCCAGAAACGCGATCTTCTGATAGGCGCGGTACTGGTCCCGAACACGCAGCAGAGCCGAAGTAAGCATTGCTGACGGCCTCCAGGCCGAAGCCGTGTGTCACGTCGTAGGGGAGCATGTAAAGGACGATGACCTTTACGAGCAGACCACCCACGACGAGGCTTCAGCAGGAGCGTGAACGCATGCGGATCAGCCAGCGCGCACTCGCCCGTGAGGTTGGCTGCTCCGGTCCTCTGATCTGCTTGGCCGAGCAGGGCAAGCGCCGTCTGGGGACCAAGTTCCGCACGCGCATTTCGACCGTCCTTCAGGTCCCAGCACACACGCTGCTGCTGCCACCCAGGAAGCCGAGTCGATGACGCGTCGAGAAGCACCGTTCCTCTGGACCTTCGAGCTTGATCGCAAGTCCATCCGGGACATTCCGGATGGCGCAGTCTGGTTCCGAGGTCGCGCCAGTGACTATTCGCCGGATAGAGACTCCGAGTATGTAAATCGCTCCGCACTTGAGCGCGGCCTCAAGTCCTACCTCGCGACGAACCCGGTTCTCCTGCTCTCGCACGATTACAGCCGTCCGATTGGACGGACGACCCGAGCGCACATTGACGATGACGGGCTATGGATCGAAGGCGTCCTAGATCCCGCTCCGCATCCGTCCTCCTGGCAGGCGGACGTGCTCGCGAAGGTCAAGTCATCCACGCTCCGAGCGCTCAGCATCGGAGGGAGATTCTTCCGTGAGAGGCCAGGCGTGGTGACCAAAGTGGACCTCATGGAGATCAGCTTGGCGGCAGTCGGAAAGAACGAACGGGCCTTGATCTCCGAGGTAGCTGGCAAGGCCTTCGCAGGCGCGTACGACGACGACCTTCACGCGATCAAGTCAACCCTGACCAACCTCAAGGACGAAGCCATGTTCTGGACCAAGAAGACCGAGCCTGAAGCACGGGCAACCATGATCTATGCCGACGCCGATCCTGAAGGCGATGCCCGTCGAGAGCAGGCGCAGCAGCGAGCCCGTGAGCAGGAAGCCCAGAGGCAGGCCAGGACCATCGATGGTCCTAATGCCGAAGCCGAGGAAGCGGCCTTTCATCAGATGTGGGGAGTCGAGCCCGCCAGGAAGAAGCGCAAGGACAACGTGCTGGAGGTCCAGGAGTACGAACTGAGTCCCACCCAGGTCGCCGCGCTCCATGGCCAGGCGGGCGCACCGGTCGATCCACGAGACCTTCCAGGGAAGTCGGCGCTGGACGTATTCGGACCACCATCTCCGGCGCAGAAGATCGCTGGCATGGTCGAGAAGCTACGCACGCTGGAGGCGTCCAAGTAATGCGCCGCGATGATGGAGTCGCAACCGTGGTCGAGGTCGGATTGGCCTCCGAGGATGCCCAGGGCTACCAGCACCTTGCGGATGCCAGCAGGGCGGTGCTCTACCAAAAGCCCCAGCAGGCGCCGAGCGCCTTGGAGACATTTGGCGGGCCTGCCCAGCAGGCCGAGGATGCCGCGACCTTGAAGCGCCTTCAGGCCAAGGCCGACGCAGGCCATCCGCTTCACCGGAGTGAGCGCGCCTTCCTAGCCAAGCACGAGCCATGCGCGTCGTGATCGAGCGCGCCATCCCCGAGGCCGAGTACGTCGCGCACGAGGCCGAGCTTGTCCGTGCGCGTGAAGACATGCTCCAGGCCGAGGACGACCTATTCGTGGCCGAGCTTGAGGCCGAGCATTGGGCATGGCGCGCTGAGCGGCCATGCGACGACCTTTGGCCTGAGGCCGACTTGCGCGCCGTGGAAGCCAGACAGATTGTCTACTCCGTCCAAGGGCGCGTGAACGAGGCCCGTGACCGACTGGAGAAGCTGCAATGGGAGCATGACCGGCTCGTGATCGCGCAGCCGGAGGAGCACGAAGATGCGGTGTCGGAGCCCGCACTGCACGGGTGAGCAGGTAGCCGGTCGGAGGTTCTGCGCCGGTCACGCTGCCCAGCTAGACCGTGTGGCCGAGGAGCTTGGCCGTAGTCCGAGGCGGAATGGCATCGTCCGCACTCGCCAAGTCGAGCCCGAACCAGCGAAGCCGGAATGCCGCCTGAAGGGCTGCACTCGCCCGCCACGCGGGCTGGGGCTGAGTTGCTATCGCCATCGGTCGATCCCTGACGATCAGGACACCGCGCCGCAGGTACGGCGTGGTCCCAACGGGGAGTGCGGGTACGCCGAGGAAGGTTGCAGGCGTCCGGCGAGGCTGAAGCGGAGCGTTTGTCCGGCATGTGCCAGCGCCGGAGGCTACGCCGGTACCTGCGCGGTCGAGGATTGCGTGAGCGCGCCGACGATTGGCCGGTACTGCGGGAAGCACAGAAGCTTGGCGATGCCCGTCAAGAGTGCTGCCAGACCTTGACCGACGACGCCAGTAGTAGCGCGACCAGCAAGGGAACCACCACCCCGGCTGAGACCACGCCTACCAACGCAGCACCGATGATCGTCCCGATGATGGAGCCAAGGGCCATGGTCACGACGAAGCTGCGGTGCTGGCGCAGCACGACGAAGCTCCCATCCCGGCTGTATCGAGCGAACGCGACCAGCATCGTCGGCAGGGACACCGCCAGCGAGAGGCTGCCTGCCAGCTTGACGTTGACGCCGTAGAGCAGCACGAAGGTCGGAATCAGAAGCTCTCCTCCGGCTACGCCCATCAAGGCAGCCACGACCCCGATGCCAAGACCGGCGACGACGCCCGCGACGATCTCCACCGGCTTGGACAGTTGTGCGGGTTCGATGGTGCCAGCGTGGTTGGCAGCGAGCGCGACCGCGATGAGCACCAGCAGCACAGCGAGCACTCGATAGAGCGTGGCCGATGCCATGCGCGTGGCCCAGGTCGCGCCCAGCCACGCGCCGATCAGGCTGCCCGCGAGCAGGTTCAAGATCGCGCCCCAGTGCTGGGCGACCTCATCGAACGGCACACCCAGCAGACGGGCAGGCAGCGCCGTCAGGACCACGATCAGGCTCATCGCTTTGTTCACGATCACCGCTTGCAGGGCGACGAAGCCGAAGATCGTGATGAGCAGCGGCAGGCGGAACTCAGCGCCTCCGAGACCGATCAGACCACCGAGAATCCCGACTGTCGCCCCAACACCCGCAGCCGCAGGCAGAGAACGGGCGACGACTCTGGGGCTGGCCACGCTCGTCACTTGGCGAACGGTATTGAGGAGCGGGCTCCGAGCAGCATCGTGACTTCCCCACAGCGTTCCCCACGGAGCCCTTGAAACGGAGAAACTCCGCTGGCTAGAGCGGAGCTTCGGAGTACCGCTACGGGGATTCGAACCCCGGTTTCCGCCGTGAGAGGGCGGCGTCCTAGTCCCCTAGACGATAGCGGCGCGGGGCCGGGCAATATAGCGACCCGCGTCCGCGATCCGGGGGTGTGGCGTGTCAGTTGCGCCACGCGCAACCCAGGTGCCACACCCCTCCGTCGCGGTGATCGATCGCTAGGCTTTCCGCCGTTCCCGCGGCTGTGGCGGAACTTGGTAGACGCGCACGGTTCAGGTCCGTGTGGGCGAAAGCCCGTGGAGGTTCGAGTCCTCTCAGCCGCACTCATCCGAGCCCTATGAGGCTCGCCGCGCCTGAAGGAGATCGTGCACTGAGGCGCGCGCCGCGCTGCTAGACCGCGCGGAGTGAGGAGCCGGTTGCTGGTCGGAGTGCTGCTCGCGGCGCTCGCCGCGCCGGCGGAGGCGCGCGTGCTCAAGCGCGGCAGCCATGGCCCGCGGGTCAAGGTCGTACAGCGCAAGCTGCACCTGCCGGTCGACGGGATCTACGGCCCCGCCACGAAGCGGGCGGTGAGGAGCTTCCAGCGCAGGCGCGGGCTCGCCGCCGACGGGGTGGTCGGGCCGGCGACGTGGGCGGCGCTGACCGCTCGCCGCGTGCGGGGCAAGCGCGCCGCGGTGAAGGCGCTCCAGCGGGCGCTGGGCATACCCGCCGACGGGATCTTCGGGCCCGGGACCGACGCGGCGGTGCGGGGCTTCCAGCGCCGGCGCGGGCTCGCCGCCGACGGGGTGGTCGGGCCGGCGACGTGGGCGGCGCTGGGGCGGCGCGGGCCGGTGCTGCGGCAGACGCTGTTCCCCAACGGGCGCGGCGGCCTGCCGCCGGCGGTCCGCCAGGTGATCGCCGCCGCCGACCGGATCGCGACGAAGCCGTACCGCTACGGCGGCGGGCACCGGCGCTTCCGCGCCTCCGGGTACGACTGCTCGGGCTCGGTCAGCTACGCGCTGCACGGCGCGGGCCTGCTCGCCTCCCCGCTGCCCTCGGGCGCCTTCCGGCGCTGGGGCGCGCCCGGTCGCGGCCGCTGGATCACGATCTACGCCAACCGCGGCCACATGTTCATGGTCGTCGCGGGCCGCCGCTTCGACACCAGCGGGCTGTCCCAGCGCGGCACCCGCTGGACGCGCTCGATGCGCAGCCCCGCGGACTTCACGGTCCGCCATCCGCCGGGCCTCTAGCCGACGCCGAGAACGCCGGCGACCGCGCGCGCGGCCAGTTCCTCGTCGTGTGGCGCCTGCCCGGCGAGGGCGATGACGGCACCCTCGACCGCGCCGAACAGCGCCAGCGCCGTCGCCCGCGCGGGCGGGCCCGGCGGGATCGACCCGTCCCGACGGCCCCTCGCGATCAGGCGCGAGCAGCGCCTGACGAACGTCTCCGAGATCCGCTCGACCTCGCGGCCGACCGGGTGGTCGGTGGCGCTGAACTCGAGCCGCAGCGCCATCGCGAATCGGGCGACCTCGCGGCGGCAGAAGACGGCATGGCCGCGCGCGAGCGCGATCAGCTGTCCCGCCGCGTCGGCGTCGCGGTCGATGGCGTCCCCGACCTCCCGGCGCCACGTCTCGTCGACCCATTCGAGGACGGCGAGCGCCAGCTCCTCCTTGTCGGCGAACTGGTGGTAGAGCGCGCCGCGCGTGTAGCCGGCCTCGCGCGCGACGTCCTCGAGCCTGAGGTTGGCGTACCCGTGGCGCGAGAGACCGCGGGCGGCCGACTCGAGCAGTGCGCTGCGCGAGCGCGCCCGGCGCTCGGCCTGGGTCGTCGTCTGTGACGCGTTACGTACACGCATGTATGTATCTGGGTACGCTAGTCCCCGAGGCGGATGCCCAGAACGGAACGGATCGTGCGCGAGTTCCTGTCGCGCCAGCGGCACATGTACCTGGGCGGCCCGGTCGAGCCGGTCGCCCAGATGCTCGCGCCCGACGTCATCTGGCACGTGCCGGGCACGAGCCCGATCGCCGGCGACCACACCGGCCGCGCCGACGTGCTCGCCTACTTCGCGCGCCGCCGCGAGCTCGCGGGAACGTCGATGCGCATCACCGAGCACATGCACGTCAGCTACGACGACGTCTACGTCTCCATCGCCGATGGCAGCGCGCTGCTCGGCGGCGAGCAGCGGTCCTGGCGCACCGCCGGGCTGTATCGCGTCGACGACGGGCGCCTCGCCGAGGCGTGGCTCGTGCCCGCCGACATGGCGGCGTTCGACGCCGCCTGGAACGCGTAGCGGCACTAGCGTTCGCGCACCCCATGACGGACCTCTGCCGCCGCCTCGTCGAGTCACGCTGGTTCGACCCGCTGATGCTCGGGGTGATCGTGCTCAACGCGATCGTGCTCGGGCTGGAGACATACGCGCGCATCGAGCGCGACATCGGCGCGGAGCTCGATCTCGCCAACGACGTGATCCTCGGCGTCTTCGTCGTGGAGCTGCTGATCCGCTTCGCGGCCACCGGTTTCCGGCCGGGCGCCTACTTCCGCTCGGGCTGGAACGTGTTCGACTTCCTCGTCGTCGGCGCGAGCTTCGTCCCGGGACTGCGCGAGAACGCGACGCTGCTGCGCGTCGCGCGGCTGCTGCGCGTCGTGCGCGCCGTGCGGCTGCTGCCCGACCTGCGTGTGCTCACCGTCGCCGTCGCGCGCTCGATCCCGGGCGTCGCCTCGCTGGCCGCGATCTCGCTGCTGCTCGTCTACGTCTACGGGATGCTCGGCTGGGTCATCTTCGACGAGCACGACCCGGAGAACTTCGCCGACATCGGCCAGTCGATGGTGACGATGTTCGTCCTGCTCACCCTCGAGAACCTGCCCGACTACATCAACCGGGGCCTCGAGCTCTCCGACTGGACGCTGCTGTTCTACGTCTCCTACGTCCTGCTCGCGAGCTTTCTCATCTTCAACCTGTTCATCGGGATCGTCATCAACTCGATGGAGGAGGCGCGCGCGATCGAGCTCGCCCGCGCCGAGCGCGCGCTGCTCGACGACGACGAGACCGACGACGAGCAGGCGCACGCGGTCATCCTCGAGGAACGCGTGCGCGCGCTGCGCAACGCGCTCGAGAGCCTCGAGCGCGAGGTCGCCAGCCGACGCCGCTGACCGGCGGAACGCACCCGGAGTTGACCGCAAGGCGCTCCGGTGTAACGCTGGCTGGCCTCCACGGACTCGGAGTCCGAAAGCCGCCGGGGGAGCGGCGCTCAAACAGGGGAGGACATCTCATGAAGCTCGGTCCAAGGGCCCGTTCACGGACCCGCATCGTCGTACTCATCGGCGGCTGTCTGGCTGCCGGCGCCATCGCGGTTCCGGGCGTCTCGGTCGCCGCGAAGGCCGTTCAGGACGTGTTCGTGACCAACACCGCGGCGAACCCGGTCCCGGTCGCGCCGCAGGGCACCACGCAGGTCGCCGGCACTGTTACCGTCGCCAACCAGCCGGAGCCGCCGGCGGCGCCGGAGCAGCCCAGGCCTGTTCAGATCCGCCTCGAACCCACTCCGGCGACTCACGACCAGCCGACGGCGGCAGGCATCCTGTACACCGTTCCCGAGGGCAAGCTGCTCACCATCGAGTACGCGCAGCTCTACTTCAGCGCGCCGGCCGACGCGTACAACGCGAGCATCCACGTCCTGTGCATCCCACCGAACGGTGAGACCGAGTTGCTCGACCGGGCGACCACCCACCTGCCCGAGATCGAGGGACCGAACCTGACCCGGATCTTCGGCGGCCCGGTGAAGCTGCAGGTCGCGGAAGGTCACTGCCTGCGGTTCACCGTCACGATCAGGCAGGAAGACATCGGCGAGAACCACACGTTCTTCGTCAACGGCTACGTCTCGGGCTACCTGAGCGACCTGCCGGGCTGAGCGCCAGTCGGCGCCGGTAGCCGCGGCTACCGGCGCCGGACCCGCTTGCTCGCCGCCGGCTTCTGGCGCGCGCCCGATTTGTCGACCGCGACGCTGAGCACGAGGTAGCGCCCGCGGGGCAGCCGCGCGCTGCGCACCAGCTTGAACCTGCCCTTCCCGGACGCCTTCAGGTACACGGGCTTCGAGCAGCGCCGCGCCTTGCCGAGCCGGCCCGACGCGGTCAGGAAGCGGCAGTTCTTCCCACTCACGCGCGCGACCGCGACGCGCACGCTCGCGGCACCGCAACTCGCGCGCCCGGCGACCCGCACGGAGCGGCTCGTGAGCCGCACCCGGCCGAGCTTCGACGCGGTGGCGCAGCTGCGCCCGCCGCAGAGCGCGCCGAGCTGGACGCTCTGGCCGCGCCGGATGACGACCTCCCGCGTCTCGAGCACCTTGCCGGACGCGTCCTCGCAGGTGAGCTTGAACGCCTCGGTCTTGCCGGCCTGGGCCTCGAACGGGCGCGTGGACGGGTTGACGTGGTACTCGAACAGGCCGGACTTGGGCACGGTCATCGCCGTCTCGACGTTGTCGTCGAAGAGGATCGGGTCGGTCTCGGCGACGCACTGGCCCGCCGTGACCTCGCTCAGGGGCGGGTTGGCGAACCCGACCGGCGGCGAGACCATCACCGTGCAGACGCGGCTCGTCGCCGTCTTGAACGCCTTCGAGATCCGCAGCACGCTGCCCGCGGGCGCGGCGCCCTCGATCACTCCGTGGTCGCGGGTGTCGAGCGCGTTCTCGGCCGCCAGCAGGAGCGCCTCGCGCATCCCCTGGCCGGGGTTGGGGAAGTGGCCGTTGGCCTCGTCGCGGATGCCCTCGCCGTTCCATTCCTGGATCACGCCGCTCTCGTAGGGCTCGTGGAAGAAGCCATCGTGCGGGCCGATCTCGATCGTGTAGCCGAACGTCCCGAGCGCGGCGTAGAACCAGTCCTCGGTTGTGCCCGAGGTGTCGTAGAGCTGCCAGCCGTACTGGGACACGTAGCCGGTCGCCTTGCCCATCGCATCGCCCAGCGCCTTCAGCCGCGCCTCGTCGGGCGCCAGGCCGTCGGTCGAGCGGCCCGGCGGACGCAGCACCAGCGCGGCGACGTTGTGCAGGGTGATCATCGTGACGATCTGGCGCTGGTGGCCGAGCGCCTGCAGGTTCTGGGTCTCGAACTCCGAGAACGGCCCCGGGCCGCGGTAGGTCTGCGACTCGGGCGTCGACGCCGCGCCGACGCCGCCCCAGCCGGCGCCGTAGTTGCGGTTGGGGTCGACGCCGGGCACCGACTCACAGGGCTCCGAGCCGCTGGCGCCCGGGCCGCCGCAGTTCTTGCGCCGGTACCCGCCGGTCCCGCTCGCCGCGGCGGCCGTGTACTCCGGGTCCTCCGCCGGGTTGAAGGAGGCCGTGCGCGAGGAGACGAAGCCGTCGGGATTGACGATCGGCACCACCAGCACGCGCGCGTTGTCGAGGATGCGCGCGATGCGCGGGTCGCTCTTGTAGCCCTTGACAAGCATGTGGGCGTACTCCATGGCGGTCTCGGCGGAGGGCCACTCGCGGGCATGGTGGATGCCGACGAGCAGGAACACCGGCCGGCCGTCCTCGGGCTCCTGCACGTCGCGCCCGATCTCGATGCCCTCGACGGTGCGCCCCTGGATCGTTTTGAAGGGCAGCTCGAAGCGCTTGACGAGCGTGGGGTTCGCCTCGGCGAGCGCCTTGAGCTCGGTGCCGTAGTCCTCGTAGGTGCGGTAGTCGGTGCGGCCGGTGGGCAGGTTGCTGCCCCCGGACTGGCGCGCGTCGGCCGCGCGGCTCTCGGCGTAGGCGCGGTCGAGGTCCGCGATCCGCGTGGTCAGGTCGAGCCCGGTCTGCTCGAGCAGCTCGAGCTGCTTCGTGCCGTGGACGATGACGTCGACCGAATCGCTGGTGCGGTGGTGCGTGACGTCGAGACCGAGCTCCTCGAGCATGGTCGGCACGAGCCGGTTGCCGGCGGTGCCGACGCGGATCAGCTTGGACACCTCGTCACGCGGCAGCTCCGCGGCGACCGGCGACACCGTCAGGCGCACCGAGCGCGCGCTGCCGCTGCGCCGGCAGGCCTGGAGCGTCAGGCGATCCCCGGCGTACGTCCACGCGGAGACGACCTCGGTGGCGGCGCCGTTGGCGGACGCCGCGAGCTTGTTGCCGCCCTCGTCGAAGAGGGCCAGGTCCCAGTCGCCGGCGCGGGCGCCGCCGGCGATGCGGAAGGTGACCGCTCCCTCGACGCTCGCGGCGTAGCGGTGGCGCGCGACCCCGGCGACGCGGGGAGCGAGCAGGCCGGCGGTGCAGTCGCGCGCGACCGCGCTCGCGCTGGTCAGCGCAACGGTTTTGGTGGGGAGCCGGGTCGCCGCGTCTGCGGCGGGGGCGATGAGGGCGAACGCGGCGACGGCGGCGACGCGGGTGCGGAACGTCATGGTTCTCTGAACGTAGCCGCGCGGCGAAACTGGTGCGCGGCTCAACCGCTGGTCACCGCACGCACCAGCCCGTCGAGGTCCTCGACGGTGACCGTCAGCTCGGGGTGCCGGAGCATGACGAACGGCCCGCGGCCGCGGACCTTCTCGCGGAACGTGAGCAGCACGCCGCGGTCGCCGTTGCTCGCGAACGTCAGCCCGGCGTCGGTGACGCCCAGCCGCGCCGGGCCGGCCGTCTTGGCGAAGGCGTACGGGCCGTCGATCCGGGCCGACTCGATGTTGCCCAGCGGCGTCGTCAGCCGCCACGGCCCGTAGCGGGCGTCGAGCTCGCCGTCGGCCACCTCCACCCACGCGCGGTTCGGGGTGATCAGGAACGGTCGCGCGGCGCGGGCGTAGCGGTCGTCGAAGCGAAAGGCGAAGCGGGCCATGCCGCGACGCTAGCGATCGGGGAGGCCCAGTTCCCCGTCGTCGACCAGGTCCGTCGGGCCCAGGATGAAGACCTCGCACATGAGATCGGGGTCCTGTTGGTTGCCGCTCATGAACCCGAGGACGGTCCGGCCCGTCGCCTCCTCGATCACGCCGATGAAGCGGTCGCGCATCACCTCCTGGAACTCGATGCGCTGGCGGATCACCGCATCGCCCCGTCCGCCATCGAGGAGCGTCTGCTCGACTCGCGAGAAACCCCCGCGCAGGACGCACACGACGAGATCGTCCTGGTAGTACGACTTCGCGTGCGAGGGTCCGCGCCCGTAGTACTCCTTCAGGAGGCCGACGAGACCATCCGAGATGGCCGTCAGCACGTCGCCACGCTCACGGGCCGTATTCGCGCTGACGGGGTTCATCCGTACCTTCTTCCCGATTCGCGGCCGAACGTATCGTCGCGCGCTACGGTGGACAGGTCTCATCGCTCGCCGGGTGCCCGCCCTTCTGCCTCGCGCGCGCCATCCCTCCGGAGGACGAGAAAGAAGCGCCGCGTGCCTCCCCTGACGGGTGATCCCCTGCTCGCCGCTGTCACCGACGCGATGGTCGCCTTACACGAGCACTACTTCCACCGCACTCCCCTCAACGCACGGACGCAGCTGCTCGGTGACGACCTGCTCGTCTGCCTCATGGGTGGGGTCTACACCGACGTCGAGAAGACGATGATCGAGCTTCAGGGCAGCACCATCGTGCAAGACACCCGCAGCGCGTTCCAGGACGCGATGCAGCACAAGTTCGTCGAGGCCGTCGAGCGGCTCTCCGGTCGCAGCGTCGTCGCCTTCATCTCGAACAGCCACGTCGGGCCGGATCTGGAGATGGAGCTGTTCTTGCTCGGTCCCTCGCTCAGCGGACCCGCCGCAGAACCTCCTGCTTGAGACCGCTGCGGGGTGGGTGGGGTACCACGGTGATCGCGAGCGCTTCGACGACGGTGCGGAGCCGCTCGACGTAGTCAGCGCACGCGTAGCAACCGCGCAGGTGGCGCTCCAGCGCCGCCGTCTCGGTCTGGGTGAGGGCGCCGAGGACGAGGGCGGCAACGTCGCTGCGGCAGCGCTCGTGAACGTCGCTCACGACAGTCACTCGGAAAGAGCCCCCTTCGAGGCGCTCGAGTGCTGAGCGCATCCGGGCCTTGACGGCGTGGGCCGACAGTCCGAGGATCTCGGCGATCTCGTCTCGGTCGTAGCCGCCGAAATAGGCGAGATCGACGACACGGGCTTGCCCTGCCGGTAACCCCGCCAGCAGCACCAGCAGCTCCGCCGACTCGTCGCGAGAGACGGTACGTCCGCCAGCCAGCCCGTCGCCAACGGGTTCGCGCCGGATGAATCCCGCTGTCTCTCGCGTGGGAGAACCCGGCGACGCCGTTCCGCGAAGAACGTCGACCGCCTTGCCGCGCGCGATCTCCAGGAGCCATGCGCGAACGCCTCGCGACCACGCCGCCCCTCCCCGACGGTCACCCCAGGCTGCCTCGAACGACCTCTTCACCACCTCCTCGGCCGGCCCGCGCAGCCCCAGCATGCGGTAGGCAAGGGCGAACACGCGACCGCCGTGCCGCTCATAGAGGAGCTCCAGGGCTGATTCGTCGTTGCGATGCATCGCCGAGACCAGCTCCTCGTCGGAAGATCGCCTCAGGTCTCGGCGCGGCGCCACATCCTTCCTGCGCCGCCTGGCGCTGAGCGGATCACGTTTCGCGCAACAACTGTCGCTCGCGGCCGGTCCTGGCGCCGCGGTATCGACGCGAGTGGGCGCATGCCCGCTCCGCAGACGCCGGGGATGCATACGGCTCAGACGTGGCGGGTAGCGCCGACCGCAAGAGGGCATCGTCTCGGGGTTCGCGCTTGCAGCGGGTAGCGGGATGGCGACTTCGGAACCGGCCTTTGGCCACGCGACCGATGCCCTCGACGCCCTCCCTTCGCCCATGAGACCCGCCGCGACCCTTCCCGCGACGGGGCCCAGCGACGAGCGCCTGATGGCACGGATACAGGCCAACGATCCCGAAGCGCTCGGCGAGCTCTACGACCGGTACGCCAGTCCGGCATTCCGGGTCTCGATGTCGGTGTGTCAGGACCGCGGTCGCGCGGAGGACGCCGTGCAGGAGGCCTTCATATCGATCTGGCGCGCGCGGGCGAGCTACAGCGGGGACCGCGGAACGGTGGCCGCGTGGCTCATGAGCGTCGCGCGCCATCGCGCCATCGACCTCGGGCGCGGCAACGCCAGGCACGCGACGCGGTGTGTCAGCGACCAC
The DNA here is from genome assembly GCA_963724135.1 of uncultured Solirubrobacteraceae bacterium. GTDB lineage: Bacteria > Actinomycetota > Thermoleophilia > Solirubrobacterales > Solirubrobacteraceae > DATLGB01. The sequence goes on along the minus strand of CAVRTA010000004.1, from coordinate 971,135 downwards.
CACCTGGGAGGCCATGACTCCGGTACCGACGTGGCTGTCGAAGCCGCCGAGGCGGACACCACGGCGCGTCTGCGCACCCTCCTCGCCCGGCTTCCGGATTCCCAGCGCGAGGTCATCACGCTCGCGTTCTACGGCGAGCTGTCGCACCTCGAGATCGCGGCGCTGCTCGGTCTTCCCCTGGGGACGGTCAAGGGCCGGATGCGACTGGGACTGCACAAGCTCGGCCGCTGCGTGACCCAGGGCGCGGACTGAAGCCTGCGAGGGCGCGAGTGCTCGGATGTTCGCCTGGCTGTGACGAGAAGTGCCTCCGGGTCGCGCGCTTCCCGTGCTACCGAAAAAGACCGATGCCCGGGCACCATGTAGGCATGCCGCACGACGAAGAGATCACCTCGGACGAGCTCGACGAGCTCCTCGATGACGCTGAGACAATCCGCGCCGAGCGTCCTGCCAAGGGCACCGAGGTCCGCCTGTGTCGTGGCTCCCTGCCATTAGTCGCACGCCGGCGAGCGATGTGAGTCGCGAAACGCTCGCTTTAGCGACCCTCAGGCGACACAGGCGACCGCAACGACAGTGCTGCCATCCGCCTCAAGCAGCAACGGCTCCACCACTAAGCATGGCTTGGACTCCCCCCGGTTTTCGTGGACACCTGACGTGAGTCGTCGTCTGACGGCTCATCACCTACCTGCGTTCCTGGGAGGGCTGGCTTTATCTCGTCGCGGTCCAGGACGCGTTTTCGAGGCGGATCGTCGGCTGGAGCATGGCCGACCACCTGCGCTCAGAGCTCACTGGAAGGCGACTTCTGCTTTCACCTGGGAGCAGCTACGGCCTCTGCCTCAGACCAACAGCGTCTCGGCCGTCTGTGTCGCGAACTGGTCGCTATATCGACCATTAAGCGACACACCCGGTTGGGGCGCCGGGCTGTCGCGATCGCCTGAATGCAGCAGCCGCTCCACTCACTACGCATGACTCCTCTTCGTCCGAACCGAACCGCTCAGGACCGCCAGGTGCCAGCACTCGGAGCCGCGGGCTGCCGCGAAACGCCCGGCAAAAGTCCTTCGAGCCGAGGCTGGAAACGAGAATTGCTCCCCGAATTGTTCCCGTGAGCGATCGGGCAGGGCCCGGACGCAGGGCCCGAACAATCCATGATTTGCCTCTAGAACGCCCTTTCTGCTTATCGGGGAGACAGGATTTGAACCTGCGACCGCCCGGCCCCCAGCCGGGTGCGCTACCAGACTGCGCCACTCCCCGTGACGGGGGCGATTCTAGTCCCGCCCCAGCTCGCGGGCGATCCCTTTCTCGATGCGCGCCTCCATCGCCACGGTGAAGATCGCGACGACGGCGTCGAGGGCGAGCGGCTGGACATGGGAGAGCTGCCCTCCGAGCTCGGCGAGCCGCTCCTCGGGCATGCCGGCCTCGACGAACGGGTCCCAGATGTGCTCGTACCAGACGCGCTCGAAGAGCTCGGCGATCCCGTCCGCGTGCTCGCGGATGGTGGCCGTCGCCTCGAGCAGCTGCTCGTCGGAGAGGCCGAGCGCCCGCAGCTCGTCGCCGATCTGCGCGATGCGGACGGACGCCTCGGCGGTGCGGAAGGGCGCGCGCAGGGCGCCGGCCAGGCGCATCACGTCCTCGCCACCGGCATCGAGCATCTTGCGGATCAGCTCGAGCGTGAACCCCTCGGCGTGCAGCTTCTGGATCTGCTGCACGCGCTCGACGAGCGCCGGGTCGTAGTAGCCGACGCGGCCGCGGAGCTCGGCCGCGGGCAGCAGCCCGAGCGTCCGCCACTCGCGCAGGTTGCGCACGGTCATGCCGGTGCGAGCGGCGAGCTCGTCGACCGTGATCGCTTCGGGGTTGCGCTCCGGCTCGGTCACGCTGTACCGTTACGGAAGTTTCCGTAGTGGTCCGGTTCACTTGTCATCGGGGAGGCAGGATGTCACGCGTCGCAGCGGCGCTGATCTTCTTCGCGCTCGCTGCGCCCGCGAGCGCCGCCGACCGCTACGGCGATCTCACGTTCCCCCGGGACGAGCACCAGAAGCTCGACGGCTGGAACTACTGGTGGGGCGCGGCCGATCTCGTCACGGAGTCCGGCAACGAGTACACGCTGGGGTTCGCCTACGACTCGTTCTACGGCATCGGGGCCGCGGGCCACCAGCTGTTCCCGCGCCAGGGACCGATGCAGGGCCAGGCGCTGATGACCGCCGACGGCCCCGCCGAGTGGGGCCACCCCGGCGACGGCGCCGCGCGCTTCCTCTACAAGATCAGCGTCGCGCAGCCGGGGCGCGACAACCTGCCCTACTACCACACGCTCGACACGCGGGACAGGCTGCGCGACATCGGCTCGCTCGTGCGCACCAGCGCCGACCAGGAGCGCTACCGCCTGCGGATCGACAACAAGGACGCCAAGTGGCACCCGTCGGGCGAGCGCAAGAAGTTCTTCGTGGACCTCGACACGACGATGAACAGCCCGCCGCTGCTGCTCGGCGGGACCGGCACGTGGTGGTACGGGATCCCGCAGACCTACAAGTACCCGTCGCGCTCGTTCCAGTACATGCAGGCCGCCCAGCGGCTCACGGGGACGCTCGCGTTCGAGCAGCCCGACGGGACCGTGGTGCGCGAGAAGGTCGTCCCGAGCAAGTCCACGCTGACGCTGGTGCGCGAGTACGACGCCAATCCGGAGGACCTGTTCCTCGGGCTCGCGCTGGCCGAGTCGACCCAGCTGCACCCGCGCTACGCGCAGTACTACTCCGGCGGGATGCCGTGGGAGCTGATCTTCGTCGACCTCGGCGAGGGCGTCCAGCTGATGTTCGCGACGCTCGCGTTCCACGAGTCCGAGAAGGGCACGATCAAGCCGGTCGTCGGGCCCGAGCAGCCCACCTACCAGGTGCTGGCCACGATCCGATTGCCCAGCGGCGAGTCGATCCCGATCGACAACGCGCTGCACGTCGAGCACCTGTCCTACCGGACGCTCACCGGCAACGTCCCCACGTTCGCCGTCCAGGTGAAGGGCATCTGGCGGCAGTCGTGGGCGTTCCGGGTCAAGTTCGGCGGCGGGAGCTTCCGCGCCGGCGACGGGACGACGGTCGACGTCCCGCCGTTCGACCTCGGGCTGGAGCCCAACTACGACCGCAGCGACCCGGCACCCGACGCCGCCGGCAACCGGCTGACGCAGCGGGTGCCGATCGTCGCCCGCGGCTCCTACGACGGCTGCCCCGTCCGGGGCTTCGGCTGGTCCGAGCTGATCATCAACTGGTACGAGAAGGAGTCGGTCGACCCGTGGTGGAGCGGTGGCCAGCCGCCGCGCGTGCCGGCGAGCTGCGACGACCCGATCGAGCAGCCGCCGGTGAAGCCGACGGGCGCGCTCACGCCCGTCTTCGGCCAGATGCCGCCGCCGACCTTCAAGACTCGAGAAGGCCGACGCCGGCGGCGACTTCCCGCCCCGCACCGAGTACGAGGCCAAGAGCATGGGCGGGCTGTCGGGCTACGGCGCCGAGCCGCACGGCTGGACGGTCACCATCGCTCGCCCGGGGCTGGTCGAGCCGATCGTCATCAACAGCTCGGGCGGGCCGGAGCTCTACGCCTGCGGCACGATCAAGCCGGGCGACCGCGTCGTCCTCGAGGCCGCGGAGGGGTCGAGCGTCACCGCGGGCAACCCGGGCATCTGTTTCTGATCCCGTCCGGTCGCGGTGCGAACATATGTTCGCCGTGCGGGATTGGTCAGATCAAATTCGGTGTTCTCGGTGCGGGGAGATCAAGCCGGCTGAGGGTTCTGCTGGAAGCGCGTCGATCTGAACCGACGGGACTCATACTGCCGGCCGTGTCGCCGGGAGTACGGCCGCGAGTACTACGCAGCCAACCGCGAGAAGCGAATCGCCCAGGACGCTACCCGGAAGCGGGAGGTCCGCCTCGAGCGCACGAAGCTCCTCCTCGAGTACTTCGCCGAGCACCCGTGCACGGACTGCGGGGAGGGCGATCCGGTCGTCCTCGAGTTCGACCATCTCCGTGACAAGGAATTCAACATCGGCCAGAGGCTCACACACATGGCGTGGCAGAGCGTCCTGGCCGAGATCGAGAAGTGCGAGGTCGTCTGTGCCAACTGCCATTGCCGTCGAACGGCGATGCGCCGGGGAAGCGTTCGGACGCTGCTGACGAAAGCGGGCGACGGGACTCGAACCCGTTCTCTCACCTTGGAAGGGTGATGTGCAGCCGGTGACACCTCGCCCGCGAGACCTTGAGGATAGGTGAGGCCCCGCCGGAGCGGGCCTCTCGATCAGGCGGGAGCCGTGCGGCCTACGGCATCAGCTGGCGCTCGCCGACCCTGATCGCCTGGATGGCGGCCGACTCCACGTAGGTCGCCTTGGTCGGCTCGCCCGTGTACTGCTTCATGCACTGCAGCGAGACGTCGATCTCCTGGGCGGCCAGCGCGGTGGCGCTGACGGTGATGCCGGCGGTGAACGGAGCGTTGACCTCGCCGACGGTCGCGGTGGACTGCATCCCCGGCTGGGTGCCGGACATGACGCGGCAGCGGATCAGCGTCGGGGCGCCGCGCTTGACGGCGACGGCCTGGCCGTAGATCAGGTACGTCCCCGGCGGGAGCTTCATGGTCTTGACGTTCTTCCAGTCGTTCTCGGCGGCGGCGGTGAGGTCCACGCCGCCGTTGTGGGCGTAGAACACCTTGGACGGGCCGGCCGGGCCTTCGGGACCGGCGGGACCGGCGCTCGCCCTGCTCGCCCTGCGGGCCGGCCGGGCCCTCGGGCCCGGCGGGGCCGGCGGCGCCGTCGGCGCCCTTCTCGCCCTGCGATCCGGTCTCGCCCTTCGGGCCGCCGGGACCCTGCGGGCCGACGGGACCGATCGGGCCGGCGGGACCCTGCGGGCCGGTCGGGCCGACCGGGCCGCGCTTGCCGCGCTTGGCGTTCTTCGCGGCGGTCTTGGACTTCGAGGCGGCGCCCGTTCCCTGGGCGACGCTGATACCGCTGACGATCAGCGTGGTGGCGAACGCGGCGATGACCGCGATTCTGAGTGTGCGCATTGACTTCGAGCCTTTCGGAGGATCGGGGGAGGATCTGTCCGGGACCGTAAGCGCGCGCTTGTCGCGCGTCGTCCTGCGCGGGAACGATCTCGTGTGGTCCTTCTGGACGACGCTTGATCCGTCCGGGCCGCATGCGAACATATGTTCGTGCCGGGAGACCTCATCGAGTGCTCGCACTGTTCCGAGCACAAGGCACCGACCGCGTTCGCGTGGCGGAATCGCGAAAGCGGGCAACGGGCACCGTTCTGCCGAGCCTGCCAAGCCGAGTACAACCGGCGGCACTACCTGGCTAACAAGGAGCTCTACATCGCTCGGGCGATGGAGAGCAAGAAGCGGATCAGAACAGAGCGGACGAAGCGCTTACTCGAGTACTTCCGCGACCACCCGTGCGTCGACTGCGGGGAAACGGATCCCGTGGTGCTCGAGTTCGACCATCTCCGCGATAAGGAGTTCACAATTGGAGCAGTCCTCTACTACCGCACGTGGGAGGCTCTGTGCGCGGAGATCGAGAAGTGCGAGGTTGTCTGCGCCAACTGTCATCGACGCCGGACGAGCACACGAATGGGGGCGATGCGAGTGACCCTCTCCACTCAGGCGTTCGGCCTCGAAATCGGCCCGGAACCGCCCTGAGAGGACGGTCTAGACTGCCGGAGCGTCTCTTTTGGGGGATTAGCTCAGCTGGCAGAGCGTCGGTCTCCAAAACCGAAGGCCGCAGGTTCGATCCCTGCATCCCCCGTTGCGACGAGGGTCGCCCGGGAAGGGGGCCCTCGGTCGTTCTGCGACGCTCTTAGCCGCTATGAGCTCCCTGGTCGCCGGGCTCGGGCTCGGCTTCTTCGTCGCCGCGCAACTCGGGCCGCTGTCGCTGTTTTTGATCCGCAGCACGCTGCGCGGGCGCTGGGTCGTGGGGCTGGCGATCGGGGCGGGGATCGCGGTGATCGACGGGGCGTATGCGGCGCTCGGCGCGGCGGGTGCCGCGCCGCTGCTGACGGTCGACGGGCTGCGCACCGTGCTCGGTCTGCTCGGCGCCGCCGTGCTGATCTACCTGGGCACGCAGACGCTGGTCAGCTCGTTCCGGGTTCGAGCCGGGCTCGAGGCGGCCGAGGAGGTCGCCGACCCGCGCAAGGCGTTCCTGACCGCGCTCGGCGCGACGGCCTCCAACCCGCTGACGATCGCGAGCTGGGCCGCGGTGTTCGCGGCGGCGAGCAGCGCCGACATCGCGCAGCACAGCGTGCTGCTCGTCATCGGGGTCGGGATCGGCAGCCTCGCGTGGTGCAGCCTGCTGGCGAGCATCTGCGCGGCGGCGCGACCGCGCATCGGGCCGGGGCTGCTGCAGGTCGTCGACGTCGGCGCGGGCGGGGCGCTCATCGGGTTCGGCGGCGTGCTCGCCCACCGCACCATCAGCGACTGAGCGCTGCGACCGCCAGGTCCGGGTTGTCGGTGAAGACCCCGTCGACGCCGAGCGCGAGGTAGCGCTCGTACTCCGCGCGCCAGTCGCCGATCCCGGCCGGGTCGTCGGAGGACCGCAGCTCGGCGGGCAGGAACCGGTTCTCGCGGCGGAACGTGAACGGGTGCACCTCCAGGCCGGCCGCGTGCGCGTCCCCGACGAAGGCCGCGTCGACCAGCTGCTTGGCCGGCCCCACCGCGTCGGCGAACGCGGCGACGGAGGCGAGGTCCGGCACCTCGGTGGTCAGGAACACACGCGGGTGGCCCGGCATCGCGCGCAGCGAGTCCTCCTCGAAGGACTGCAGGAAGACCGGCCCGCCGAAGCCCGCGAGCGCTTCGAGCACGAGTGGCTCGAGCGCCAGCCCCCGCTCGCGGTGGGCGGCCGGCAGCTTCGTCTCCGGGTAGACGCCCGTGCCCAGCCGCGCGGCCAGCTCCAGCACCTCGGCGAAGGTGGGGATCTCGAACCGCCCGTCCCACTCGGTCGAGCGCAGCTCGGGCAGCCGCTCGCGCGCCCGCAGGGACTTGAGCTGGTCCAGGGTCAGGTCCCACGCGAACAGCCCAGCCCCGTCGGTGGTGTCGGAGAGGTCGACATCGTGCCGGCACACGAGCACGCCGTCGGCCGTGCAGACAAGGTCGGGCTCGAGGTAGTCGGCGCCCTGCGCGGCGGCGAGCTCGTACGACTCCAGGGTGTGCTCGGGCCGGTAGCCGCAGGCGCCCCGGTGCCCGATGACGATCAAAGGACGGCTTCGACCGCCGCCAGGAGCTCCGGGTCGTCGGGCAGCGTCTTCGTCGACCAGCGCTGCACGAGCAGCCCGTCCGCACCCACGAGGTACTTGGAAAAGTTCCAGACCGGCGGCGCCGAGCCGGGCTGCTGCGCCAGGTCGGCCCACAGCGGGTGCGGGTCCGCCCGCACCGACATCTTCTCGGTCAGCGGGAACGTGACGCCGTAGTTGCGACGGCAGAACGCGGTGATCGCCTCCGCCTCGGAGAACTCCTGGCCCGCGAAGTCGCCCGACGGGCAGCCGAGCAGCTGCAGCCCGCGCTCGGAGAACTGCTCGTGGAGCCGCTGCAGCCCCTCGTACTGCGGCGTGAAGCCGCACTTCGACGCCGTGTTGACGATCAGCGCCGGCCGCCCGCGCAGCGTGTCCAGCGCGAGCTCGGAGCCGTCGAGCAGCCGCACCGAATGCCGGTAGAGGTCGGTCGGCTCCGCGAGGGTGCGCGGGCGCTGGGTGTACATGCGGACTGTCGAGAGCATCGGAGCGGACTCTTACCCGAACACGAGCGAGCCAGTCTCTAACTGCTACTTGCCGGCGGGGCTGCCGGGAGCTCGTCCGGCCGGAGCACACGACCAATGCGCCCGGGGTAGTGCGGACAGACGCGCAGCGCCAGGCGGCCGGCGGGTCGTGCCTCGATCAGCCCTCGCAGGTCGTCGAGGCACATCAGGATCCGAAGCGAGCAGCCGATCTGGTAGTCGGCTGCCGTGAGCTCGTCGCCGTCGAGGACACCGCGTCCGATCAGCTCCTCGACGTGGTCCAGGACTCCGGGAAGCTCGCCGAGCGCGGCGCAAGCAGGCCCGTCGCCTGTCCGGTTGAGACGGATCTGGATCCGGGCAAGCGGCCGTCCGAGCATCGAGACGAGCCAAGCCGGGACCCGCGCGAACGGCCCGCGATCGATGAACGAGGCGGCCGCCCGTGGGTCGCGCAGGAGTGCCCAGAGAACCACGCGCCGCGGAATCGTCTGGAGCACTTCCTCACCCCAGCGCTCGGCCCCTTCGACCCCGGTGCGCAATTCGGGGTCGCGTGGGAACAGCGGCGGGTCCGGGCGTGCCGCTTCCAGCGCGTGTGAGATCGCGCGGGTGCCGAGAACCTTGCGACCATCGAGCTTCAGCGCCGGGACGGTGTTGCCGCCGAACCCCAGGAGGCGGATGATCGGCTTGTGCAGAGCCTGCGGAAGCTCGATCCGCCGATACCGAACGCGCTTGTGCTCGAGCATGCGCTCGGCGATGCGGCCATTGGGCGTACCGGCGATGGTGTAGAGCGTCGCCTTCATCCATGCGGGCGGAGGGACTCGAACCCCCACAGCCGTGCGGCCACGAGGACCTAAACCTCGCGCGTCTACCAGTTCCGCCACGCCCGCGTTAGGCGCGTATTCAATCGGATGCAGCGCGCTGGGAGACAAGGTAGCTTTCGCGGCATGGCGGAGAAGTACCAGCCCCCGGAGGGCTACGTCATCACGTGGCCCAACCGCGACAAGGCGGGCTCGAAGACGACGAAGTGGATCGTGGTCCTGCTGCTCCTCGTGACCGCGGGGCTGATGATCATCATCACGGTCGGCGGGTGGGAGGCGCTCCAGGGCGCCAAGGCGGTGCAGATCGCCTACCCCGTGCTGTTCATCTTCTTCGCGTTCATGATCGCGCGCTGGAACCGCGGCCTGCTCCCCGTCACCGCCGCGCTGTCGATCATCCTGCTGATCTTCGCGGCGGTCTCGGGCAACGCGTGGTTCGACCGCGACAAGGTCGGCTTCACCGATCCGACGCTCGACGAGGAGATCATCGGGATGCTGACCTGGATCCTCGTGCCGGTGCAGGTGCTGTTGATCGGCTTCGTGATGCGCGGGTTCCAGCAGGCGTGGAACGTCGAGGTCGAGCGCCCCGAGGAGGAGGTCTACGGAACCCGGGGCGGCAGCGGCCAGGCGCAGCCCCAGCCTGCCTAGCCTTACGCCCGAGCGGCGGTAGCCCAACTGGCAGAGGCACCGGATTCAAGTCCCGGTCAGTGCGGGTTCGAATCCCGCCCGCCGCATGAGAGCTTGCAGCGACGAGGGGGCGCCCGAGAACCGGCGAACCCGGGAGACATGGTCGCCTTCGCCACCATCATCCCCGTGGGGCTCGTCCTCGCCCTGCTGATGTTCGGCTCCTACGGCACGCACCGCCCGCCGGCGATGACGCCGGGCCGTGTGATCCCCACCGCCCTGCTCGCGATCGTGCTCGGGCCCGTCGCCACGGCGGCGCTCGGCCTGATCGGCTGGCTGATCGGCATCGTGGTGCTGGTCACCGGCATCCTCATGGCGGCCATGCTGAGGACGCCCCCGCTGCGCCATTGAGCCTCGACGAGCTCGCGACGCGGCACCTCGCCCGCATTCCCCGCGAGCCGCACCTGCACGTCAAACGCACCCTCGCCTCCCAGGCGCGCGAGCTCCTCGAGGCAGCCGGCGCCGAGCCCGCCGCGGTCGAGGTGATGCTCGAGCGCCATCGCATCGAGCTGCCCGAGCGCGGCTTCACCCTCACCCCCGAGCAGCCGCCGCCGGCCCGCGACCCGTTCGTCGCGATCGGGCCCGGGCGGCCCGGCCCGCACGCCGATCTCAACCACGCCGTGATGCTCGCCGAGGTCGCGGCCAGCACCGCCGCCGAGTCCACCGACGACGCCGCACGGCTCGCGCTCGCCCGCCTTGCCGAGGAGCACCTGGAGCGCAGCGCGGCCATCGACGCCGAGCTGGAGGCGCCGTGGGGCTCCGAGCCCGTCGACGTCTCGGCCTACGCGCGCCTGATGGCCCTAGACCCCGCGGACCGCCTCGAGCAGCTCCGCGGCGAACGCGCTGGGAGCGACGACGATCCCGCCCTCTGACGGCGGCAGCGGGTCGAGCGGCAGGACCTCGAGCCCGGCGCGCCGGCACAGCAGCACGCCCGCGGCGATGTCCCAGCGCTGGACACCCGCGCTCGTAGTAGGCGTCGTAGCGCCCGCCCGCCGTCCACGCGAGATCGAGCGCGGCCGATCCGAAGCGCCGGATGTCGCGCACCCGCGGCAACAGCCGCGCCGCCAGCGCCCCCTGCACCTCGCGCACCGCGGCGTCGTAGCCGAAGCCGGTCGCCACCAGCGCGGTCGCCATCTCCGTGCGCTCCGACGCGACCAGCGGCTCGCCGTCGAGGACCGGCGGGCCGTCGGGGCCGACGCTCCAGCACTCGTCGCGCATCGGGTCGTAGACGACGCCGACCTCGTCGTCGAGCGCGATCGACACGCACCACTGCGGGATGCCGAACAGGTAGTTGACCGTGCCGTCGAGCGGGTCGACGACCCATGTGCGCCCGCCGGCGACGTCCGAGCCCTCCTCCCCCACGATGCCGTCGTCGGGCCGTGCCTCGGCCAGCCGTGCGCGGATCAGCTCCTCGGCCTCGACGTCGGCGTCCGAGACGAGGTCGGTCGGAGTGGACTTCGAGGAGACCGCGCCCGCGCGCCCGAAGCGCTCGCGCAGGAGCGCGCCCGCCTCCCGCGCGATCGACTCCGCGAGCTCGCGGTCTCCTATGACTTGACCTCGGCGGGGACCTCGATCTCGCGCTTGAGGATCTTGCCCGTCGGCCCCTTGGGCAGCTCGTCGACGAACCAGATCTTGCGCGGGTACTTGTACGCCGCGACCTCGTTCTTGACGAAGTCGCGCAGGTCGTCCTCGGAGGCGTCCTCGCCGTCCTTGAGCACGACGGCGGCGCCGACCTCCTCGCCGAGGTCGTCGTGCGGGACGCCGACGACCGCCGCCTCGCGGATCGCCGGGTGCTCGTAGAGGACCTCCTCGATCTCGCGCGGGTAGACGTTGTACCCGCCGCGGATGATCAGCTCCTTCTTGCGGTCGACGATGAAGTAGTAGCCGTCCTCGTCGCGCTTGCCCATATCGCCGGTGTAGAACCAGCCGTCGTCGTCGATCGACTCCCTGGTGGCGTCCTCGCGCTCCCAGTAGCCCTTCATGATGTTGTGCCCGCGGATCGCGATCTCGCCGACCTCGTCCGCGCCGTCTATCTCGTTGCGGTCGTCGTCGACCAGCCGCAGCTCGACGCCCTCGATGGGGATGCCGATCGACCCGACCTTGGACTTCTCGACCGGGTTGAACGTCGCCACGGGCGACGTCTCCGACAGGCCGTAGCCCTCGAGCACCGTCGCGTCGAACTTCTTCTCGAAGCCGCGCAACACCTCGCCCGGCATCGCCGAGCCGCCACTCGCGCACACGCGCAGGGTCGACACGTCGAACTCGCCCTCGGCGTGCAGCATCGCGCTGAACATCGTGGGGACGCCCTCGAAGACCGTGACCTTGTCGCGCTCGATGATCTCGAGCGCCTTGTCGGGGTCGAAGCGCGGGATCAGCGTGATCGTGCCGCCCGCGCCGATCGTCGTGTTCAGGCAGCAGGTCTGGCCGAAGGAATGAAACAGCGGCAGCGCGCCGAGGATGATGTCGTCGGGCCCCGTGTCGAAGAGCCCGCGCGCGACCTCGGCGTTGCGCAGCAGGTTCGCGTGCGTGAGCTCGGCGCCCTTGGGCTTGCCGGTCGTCCCCGAGGTGTAGAGCAGCACCGCGGTGTCGTTCTCGTCGCGGTCCTCGAGCACGTCCGCAGGCTCGGCGGAGCCGACCGTCTTCTCGAACTCGCCCGGCTCGACCAGGTAGAGCTTGGCGCCCGCCTCCTCGGCGCCCTTGGTCGCCGGCTCCTCGAAGCCGTGCCAGGCGAACAGCACCTTGGCGCCGTTGTCCTCGAGGTAGAACTGGACCTCGCGGCCCTTCAGCAGCGGGTTCATCGGGACCACGACGGCCCCGAGGCGCAGCGCGCCGTAGTAGATGATCGGGAAGTACGGGACGTTGGGCAGCATGATCCCGACGCGGTCGCCCGGCTCGACGCCGTCGGCCTTGAGCAGCCCGGCGATGTACTTGCTGGCGCCGTCGAGCGCGCCGTAGCTGAGCTCGACGTCGTCGAGCTTCACCGCGATGCGGTCGGCGTCCTTCTCTGCGCTTTTCGTCAAGAGCTCTGCGAGATTCATTGCCTCTCCTAATCTCTGCGATCTACGGCTGCCCTTCCCGTCATCGTGCTCGCCTATGCGGTGCCGTATCTCGTGCGGACCCGCCATCTTGCCGGGAATGGCCGGCCCGTGCCGCGCTGGCGGCAGGCGTGCTTCATCGCCGGCATCCTGACGCTCGCCGGAGCGGAGCTCGTTCCGAGCGACCGCTTCGCGCTGCACATGACCGAGCACCTGCTGATCGGGGACGTGGGAGCGCTGCTGCTGGTGCTCGGGCTCACCGGGCCGGTGCTCGCCCCCGTGCTGCGCCACACGGCCTTTCTGCGCTGGCTCACCCATCCGGCCGTGGCGCTCCCGGCGTGGGCGGCGAGCCTCTACGTCTGGCATCTGCCCGTCCTCTACGAGGGCGCGGTCGAGCACCCGCTCGTGCACGGCCTCGAACACGCGAGCTTCCTGTTCTTCAGCGTCAACCTGTGGATGGCGCTGCTCGGGCCGCTGCCCAAGCCCGAGTGGTTCGGCAACGCGGGCCGGCTTGGTCTTCATCGTCCTCGCCCGCCTCACCGGGGCCGTCCTGGGCAACGTGTTCCTGTGGTCCGGGACGGTCTTCTACGAGGACGCCTACCCGCGGCTGAGCGACCAGTCGACGGCCGGGAGCGTGATGATGATCGAGCAGAGCGCGCTGACGATCGCGCTGTTCTGCTGGCTGTTCCTGCGCACCGCGCGGCAGATGGAGGAGCGCGACGCGCTGGTGGAGGAGTTCGGCGTCGACCCGCGGCGCGCGCAGCGCGCGGTCAACGCGGGCCGCGGCGACGAGCTGCGCGCGCGCCTACTCGAAGCCGGGCGGGATCCAGGCGGGCCAGCCGATCGCGTCCTCGAGCTGAGCGGCGAGCCCGAGCAGCCGCGGCTCTGAGCCCATCGGGCCGATGAACTGGACGGCGAGCGGGAACCCGGCGTCGGTTTGGCTCACGGGCACCGCGATCGCCGGCAGCCCGGTGTGGTTGAAGCCGCCGGGGTACGGGACGTGGTTGAAGGCGCGGTCGAGCGAGCGGACCGCGCCGAGGCCCTCGAACTCGCCGATCGGCGAAGGCAGCCGCGTGAAGATCGGCAGCATCAGGACGTCGTCGAGGCCGGCCTCGATGCGGCGGCGGTCCTCCTCGGCGCCGTCGCGGGCGGCGGCGAACAGCGGCTCGGGGATCGCGCGACCGAGCCTGGCCAGGCCGCGCGAGCGCCGGTCGAGCCGCTCGGGATGCGGAAGCGAGGCGGCATCGTCGGCGATCCCGCGCAGGTAGCGCGCGACGACCCGTGGCCCGATCAGCTTCCAGTCGGGGTCCTGCTCGCGGACCTGGTGACCGAGGCCGGTCAGCACCTCGCGCATGGCGTCGAACGCGCCCCGCATGGTCTTGTCGGGGCGCTTGAGCGTCGCCAGTGGCGGCTTGGTGGAGCAGGTGATGCGCAGCCCTTGCGGCGGCGGCTCCGGCGTGATGCGGTTCAGCAGGGCCGCGTCGGCGACGGTGCGGCTGACGAAGCCGAACGTCGACAGGCCGTTCCAGCTCAGCGGCGTCGGGATCACGCCGGGGCTGGGCTTGAGCCCGACCAGGCCCGTGCACGCGGCGGGGATGCGGATCGAGCCGGCGCCGTCGGATGCCGTCGCCGCAGCGACCAGCCCGGCCGCCACCGCCGCCGCGCTGCCGCCGCTGGAACCGCCGGGCGTGCGGTCGGTGTCCCACGGGTTGCGGGTCGCGCCGTACCAGAGCGTCTCCGTGAAGGCCATCGTCATCAGCTCCGGGACGTTCGTCTTGCCGACGATCACCGCGCCGTCCTCGCGCAGGCGGCGGACGATCTCGGCGTCCTCGGTGGCGGGGCCGCCGTGGGCGATCGACCCCTTGGTCGTGACCTCGCCCGCGATGTCCTGGTCGTCCTTGACCGCGACCGGGACGCCGAGCAGCGGCCGCGCCTCCTTGCGCCGCTTGTCGGCGTCCCTGGCCTCGGCCAGCGCGCGCTCGGCGAAGACGATGCGAAACGCGTTGAGCACCGGGTCGTGCCGAGCGATGCGATCGAGGTAGAGCTGCGTGAGCTCGACGGACGAGACCTTCTTGGTCCGGATGAGCTCCGCCTGCTTCGCGGCGCCGGCGAACGCGACGTCGGACATGATGCGGAACCTATATGCGCGACGTCGTCGACGCCCTCACCGCCTTCCGCGCCCGCGGCGCGTGCACCGACGCGGAGCGCCGCGCCGCCATCTGGCTGCACGACGACCTGCGCAAGCGCCGCTACGAGCCGTGGGTGGAGACGGTCTGGGTGCGGCCGCAGTGGCAGTGGTCGCTCGTCTGGCACGGCGCGCTGGGCGTCGTCGTGTCCCTGGCGTCGACGGCGGTGCCGGAGATCGGCCTCGGCGGTGTGCTGATCGCGCTGTCGCTCGGGCTGGAGCTGCTCGGGTTCCCGCTGGCGACGCGGCTGTTCTACCGGCGAGCCACGCAGCTGGTCGTGGTCGAGCCCGAGCCGCGAGGGATCCGCCTCTGGCTCGTGGCGCACACGGACGCGCCCCGGTGCGGCGCCGCGTTGCGCGAGCGCTGGCGAAGGCTGGTGCGGCGGATCCCGCTCCTGCCCCTGGTGCTCACGTCCCTGCTCGCCGTCACGGCCCTGGCGGCCGTGCGCGTGACGGGCACCGAGGAAGGATGGGTCGGGGCCGTGCAGCTGGTGCCGACGGTCGTGCTGCTCGCGATGGCCGCCGTCGCGCTGGACTCGGTGCTCAGCGACTGGTCGCCGGGCGCGTCGGACGCCGGCGGCGTCGCCGTGGCTCTGGCCCTTCACGAGGAGCTGACGACGCGAGCGCCGGCGCGGCTCTCGGTCGGGCTCCTGCTGGCGGGTGCCGGCGAGGCGTTCCCGTACGGGTTCCGCGCCTGGCGCCGGTCGGAGAAGCCGGCCGCCGCCGACACGGTGGTCGTCGAGCTGGGTCCGTGCGGCTCGGGCGAGGTGGTTTGGACGACCCACAATCCGCAGCTCGCCGCCGCCTGCGGCGACGCCGGCACCCGCCTGCCGGCGCATCGGCCGACCGCGGCCTCCCGCACCCTCCCTTCGCTGTACGTCCGCACGGTCGGCGCCGGGGGTGTCCCGCCGCGCGTCCGCACCGAGCACGACACCGCCGCCGCGGTCGACGAGGCCGCCCTCGAGGCCGCCTACGACTTCGTGCTCGACACCGTCGACCGCCTCGACGCCGCGCTCAGCAGGTCGTCGGTGACCGCGCCGGGCTCGAGCTCGACGTCCTCCCAGGTGAAGCGCAGCGTCTCGTAGCCGCGCCGCGCGTTCGCCCGGTCGCGCGCGCGGTCGTCCTAGGTCTGACAGCCACACTTCTCTCCCCTCCCTCGGTGCCTACACGTCAGCGCACGGACAGCGCTAGGCGGCAGCGCGGTCGCGCGCGAACCGGACGAACCAGTCGAACGCGTCCGGGTTGGCGAGCGACTCGCGGGAGGCGACGCGGGCCGGGTCGCCGCCCTGGAAGATCTTCTTGACCGGGATCTCGAGCACCTTGCCGCTCAGGGTGCGCGGGACCTCGTCGACGGGGATGATCTCGCTGGGCACGTGGCGCGGGGAGCACTGCTCGCGGATCGCGGACCTGATCTCGGCTATCAGGGCGTCGTCGAGTTCGCCGTCGACGACGACGAACAGCGGCATCCAGTCGTCGACGTCGACGACCAGGGCGTCGGTGACCGCGTCGACCGACAGGGCGGCGGCGTAGATCTCGGCCGTGCCCATGCGCACGCCGCCGCGGTTGATCGTCGAGTCCGAGCGGCCGGAGATGACGGCGGTGCCGCGGTCCGTGATGCGGATCCAGTCGCCGTGGCGCCAGACGCCCGGGTACATCTCGAAGTAGGACTCCCGCAGGCGCGCACCATCCTCGTCGCCCCAGAAGTACAGCGGCATCGAGGGCATCGGCTGCGTGATGACGAGCTCGCCCACCTCGTCGATCACCGGTTGTCCGTCCTCGTCGAAGGCGCGCACGTCACAGCCCAGCGCGCGGCCCTGCAGCTCCCCCTCCCACACCGGCTTCCACGGCGTACCGCCGACGAAGGCGGTGCACACGTCCGTCCCCCCGGACGTCGAGAACAGCCACACCGGCCCGAGCTCCCGGTACACCCACTCGAACCCCTCCGGCGAGAGCGGCGACCCCGTCGAGCCCACGGCATGAAGCGCGGACAGGTCGCGCCCCTCCCCCGGCCGCACGCCCGCCTTCATGCACCCGTGGATGTAGGCGGCGCCGGTCCCGAAGACCGTCATCCCCGTCTCCGCGGCGAGGTCCCACAGACGGTCGGCAGACGGATACGCAGGGGTTGCCGTCGTAGAGGACGATCGAGGCCGGCGTCAGCAGCACGCCGACGAGGAAGTTCCACATCATCCACCCCGTCGTCGTGAACCAGAAGACGCGGTCGCCCTCCTGCGCGTTGAGGTGCAGGTGCATCTTCTTGAGGTGCTCGAGCAGGATTCCGCCGTGGCCCTGGACGATCGCCTTCGGCAGCCCGGTCGTGCCCGACGAGTAGAGGACCCACAGCGGGTGATCGAACGGGACGCGCTCGAACTCGAGCGCAGCATCGGTCACCGCGAACCAGTCCGACAGCAGCACCGTGTGCTCGACGCCGAGCTCGGCCTTCAGCTGCTCGACGACGTCGGATTTGTCGAAGGTCCTGCCGCCGTAGTCGTAGGAGTCCGTCGCCAGCAGCACCTTCGGCTCGATCTGCGCGAAGCGGTCGATCACCGAGCGCGCGCCGAAGTCGGGCGAGCACGACGACCACACCGCCCCGAGAGACGACACCGCCAGGAACGCGGCGACGGTCTGGGGGACGTTCGGCAGGTACGCCACGACCCGATCCCCCCGCCCCACGCCCAACCCCCGAAGCCCCTCCCTTATCGACGCCGTTTCGCGACGCAGCTCTGCCCACGTCCACTGCGCCAGCCCGCCACGCTCAGACGCGAACTGCACAGCCACGTCCGAGTCCGCCTTGCCCCGGAAGACGTGCTCCGCGTACGACAGCTCAACACCCGGAAACCACTCCGTCCCCGGCATCGCGCGCGACCCGAGCACGCGCTCCGGCACGGCATCGGCCTCGACGCGGAAGAACGTCCACACCGCGCGCCAGAAGCGCTCGAGGTCCTCGACCGACCACTCCCACAGCTCCTCGTAATCCGAGAACGACCTCTCCCGCACCCAGCGCGCGAAGCGCGTCATCGTGCATGACGCGAGCAGCTCCTCGGACGGCTCCCACAGCAACTTCCGCGCGCCGCTCATCGACGCGCGATCCTACGTGCTCAGGGCCCGCCGCTGCCGAGCACGCGCGCCTTGGCCGCCTCGAACTCCTCGTCGGAGAGCACGCCCTTCATGCGCAGGTCGTTGAGCTTGGCCAGCTCGCTCGCCACGTTGTCCGCCGGCGCTGTGGCCGCCGCGGCCGGAGCCGCCGCCTGCTGCGCGCGCTGGAACAGCGCCTGCACCTCGGCGGGCGCCTGCGAGGAGTCCATGTCCGTCCCGTAGGCCCACTGCGTCGGGTCGCTGCGGTCGTACCAGACCGGGAAGCGGTCGCCCGCGCGCGGGATCGCGACCCGCGAGACGGTCACGGTCTTGTTGGCGTCGAAGGCCGGCGAGCCGTCCTCGGGCTCGATGCGCATGGTGATCTCGATGCGCGGGTTGTCGTTGATCGTCACGCCGGTGTCGCGGACGTTGACGATCGTGCCCACGCCGCGCGCGCCCGTCGCCACGAGGTGCTGCGCCTTGACGGCCTTCGCGCGCCCGGTGCGCGCCATCAGGAAGTACAGCACCATCAGGAAGGCCGGGACGGCCACGAAGATGCCGCCGAACATGACGCCGAAATCGCCGATGAACCCGTCGTCGGTGTCGGCGGCGGCGAGCAGCGCGCCGATGCCGATCGCGAAGAAGGTCCCGAGGAAGGCGATCGCGCCGCCGCCGAGGAAGACCGCGACCGTCGCGATCACGATCCCGATCGGCAGGATCGCCGAGGCGCTCCCGATGTCATCCGTACAGCTGCTGTCGATCCCGGCGCAGCTGACCGAGATCAGCAGCCGGCGCATCGCGATCGCGATCATCACATTGCCGAGGAGCCCGAGGGCGACCCCGAACGGCTTCAAGCGCACACCCATGGCCGACACAATGCTCGACGGTGCCCCATCCTTACGCGGGTGATCCAGCACGTCTCACTCGAGTGCCGCCGCGCCGACGAGGACGCGCACCGGAGCTTCTGGCAGGCACTCGGGTTCACCCCCGTCGAGCCGCCGGAGTCCCTGCGCGGCCGCAGCGTCTGGCTCGAGGCCGGGCCGACGCAGATCCACCTGCTGTGGGCGGACGATCCGGTCGTCCCGCACGAGGGCCACGTCGCCGTCCGCGTCGACGACCTGGCCGCTGCGCTCGCCGCGCTGGAGTCGGCCGGCTTCGCGCATGAGGAGCGCCGGCGGCACTGGGGCGCGCCGCGCCATTACGCGCACGCGCCCGGCGGGCACACGGTCGAGCTCTTCGACGTGGCCCTCATACCCACAGCTGACGCGTCTGGGACTCCCAGTCGCCGCCGGTCGCGGCCGGCGCGAGCGCATCCGCGTCGCTGACCGTGTAGCGCAGCTCCCCCGGCCCGAGCCACGTCGCCCACGCGGCCGAGTAGGCGTCGGCACGCGTCCGGTTGCGCGCGAGGTCGGAGGGCACCGGGTGCCAGGCACGCCCGTAGGGCACGGCGCCCAGCGGCCGCGAGATCACGTAGCGCTGCGCGATCGCCGGCTCGATCGCCTCCGCGAGCGCCGCCGCGAAGCGCCCGTTCTCCTCCGGCGACCCGTCGAGCAGCAGGCAGCGCACGTACCCGCCGGCGCGCTGCTGCCAGGCCAGCGACGCGGCTGCCGACGGCCGGATCTCGCCGAGCGCCGCGTAGGCGTCGGCGACCGCACGCGCGACGCGCTGGAGCGGCAGCACGGCCGGGAAGCGGCGCCGCCTGACCGACGGCCACAGCCACCAGCGCGGCCGGCCCGCCGGCCGCAGCTCGCCGACCGCCACGGCGGCGGGCTCGGCCTCTCCGGCGCGGCGCCGGCGGCGGCGCACCAGCAGGGCCGGCAGCTCCTCGGCGCGGTAGGGCTCGCCGATCCGCCAGCGCTCCCGAGCGGCACCCGGATCCATCGCGCGCGCCCGCGCGAGCGCGTTGAGCTCGGGAAAGTCCTCGGCCGGCGGCGGGGCGAACGCGCTCAGCTCCGGGTGCACGTGCGAGACGCCGGATTCGATCGAGCCGTCCTCGCAGGGCGCGTGCAGGTGCCGGTGGCGGCGGACGAAGCGCTCGTAGTCGGCGCTGCCGCGCTCGAGGCCCGGCGCGACGCACACGAGGTCCCAGTTCGACGCCACCTTGCCGGGATCGGCGGGGTCGAGGCGCAGCGTGCGACCGCGCATCTGGCGCGTCGAGATCGAAGCGGCGACCGACGTGGCGTCGATCAGCACGTTGACGAAGGGCGCGTCCCAGCCCTCCCCCAGCAGCGCGCGGGTCGCGATCAGGCACTGCGTGCGACCGTCGCGCAGCATCTCCGTCGCGGCTCGCACCTCCTCGCGCGGGTCGGCGCCGGTCACCAGCACCGGGCGCAGCGGCGCCAGCCGGACGTCGGCGGCGATCGTCTCGAGCAGGCCGCGACCGCCGCCGCCGAGCGTCAGCGCCGAGCCCTCGGGCTGCTTCGGCGGGCGCTCGGAGTCGCACAGCACGACCGCGCGCAGCGCGTCGCCGCGGGTCTCGTGCTCGACGGCGAGCGCCTCGCAGGCGAGGATCGGCTTCGCCGCCGAGTTGACGAGCACGCGGTCGATGTCGGTGCGCCCGGGCCGGATCCCCGTGCGCGTGAGCGCGAAGCCGAGGTCGGCGAGCCCGACGGCCAGCGCCTCGGTACGCGCCTCCGCCTCGGGGGAGGGCGGGCCGGGTCCGCGCAGGCAGCGGATCGCGTAGTCGGAGAGCAGCACGATCCAGTCGTCGATCGTCGGCGGCTCGCGGAACCCCTCCCCGCGCGGGGCGCCCGGCGGCGGCGGCAGCCCGGCCGAGGCGAGATAGCGCAGGCCGGCCCGCGCCAGCTGCGGCTGCCGCCGCAGCAGCTCGCCGAACGGGATCTCCGCTTCGCCCTCGCCGCGATAGCGCATACGGTTCGACACCCAGACCGGGAACGACAGCTCCGAGTCCCCGACCTCCATCAGCCGGTCGAGCAGCTCACGGAAGCGCTCGTGCCGCGCCGCCAGCCACTCGAGCTCGGAGTCCAGCGGCGTCGTGAACAACGCCAGCTCCTGGAACGGCGCCAAAAAGCCCTCGCGCACCACGGCCGGCGTGGGCGTGTGGAAGTCGACCGGGCCGAGCAGATCCTCGTACAGCGCCGCCTCGTCCGCGGTCATGTCATCAGGAGCCGTCGCCGTCAGCCCGATCACATGAGACAAAAGGGACTGTCCCTTTTGTCTCAGCTCGGTGAGGACCGCCCGGATCAGGTATCCCCACATGGAGACGACGTGGTGGCACTCGTCGAGGATCACGGTGCGCACGCCGGCGTCGCGCAGCGCGTCGACGCGCTCGAGCGCGGTGGCCGACAGCAGCCCGCGCGCGTCGCCGCCGCGCGCGATCTCGACCTTGATCGCGGCGACCGCGCGCGCCAGTTCGCGCTCCCGGCGCTCCGACGGGGCGCCCGGACCGAGGCGCGCCTCGGCCGCAGCGCGCAGCGTCCCGTCCGGGTCGTCGGTCCGGCACAGCGCCTGGTAGGTGAGCACGGTCAGGTCCAGACCGCCCGCCAGCTGCCGACCACTGCGCCTGGATCGCCGCCGTCGGGCACAGCACCACCGCCGGCGCGCCCAGCCGCCGCGCCATCTCGAGCCCCATCACCGTCTTGCCGCTCCCCGGCGGCGCGACGACGTACGTGTGGTGCCGGCCCGCCGCGCGGTCGCGCTCGAACGCCTCGAGCGCGAGCTCCTGGTAGCGGCGGAGCCTCAGGGGTGCCGGAGGTGGCCCATCGTCGGCGGACATCTCGAGGTGGTAAAAGGCCGCCGGAGGTGGGTCCCCTGCCTAGTCCCGGAAGACGCGCACCGTCGCCGGCTGGTCGTCCGGGCGTGTGGAGGCCTGCGGCTCCGGCGGAAGCGGGACGCGCGGGCGCAGGCCGAGCGCCAGCATCACGGCGCCGACGACGAGCAGGAAGACCGGCCAGCCGATCAGCGTGCGCTCGCCGCTCTCCCCCACGACGATCGCGAACGCGGCCAGGTTGGCGACGCCTAGGTACGCGGGCCCCGGGCTGCGGTCCGCGGCGGCGTAGGCGACCAGCGAGAACCCGGCGACGAGCACGACGAGCTCCCAGAAGCCGGGGAGCTCGGGCGTGTCGAACAGGAACGCCTCGAACACCGCCAGCAGCGGGATGGCGAGGATCGCCAGCCCGGCCGCGTTCACCATCTGCTCGGCGTGACGAAGCGACGTCCCGCGCAGCGGCAGCGACGCGAGCCCGAACCCGAACGCCAGCAGCAGCAGCAGCCACCGGTACGGCGTGACCGACCCGGGGCTGAAGATCCAGTCCCACGCGGCCAGCACGGCGACGCCGAACGCGAGGGCGGCGATCAGCGCCGCCACAGCGGACCGCCGGCGGATCGACGCGTAGGCGGCGAGGACGGTTTCACCCGCGGCCACCCACATAAGCGTTCCAGACGGCAGGCCGTCGTCGAGGTCGACGAGGATGTCGGCGAGGCGCAGCAGCGCGCCGCCCGCCGCCAGCAGTCCGCAGACGATCAGAACGGTCACGTGGGCGTGCGGTGGCCCGCCGTCGTAGCGCTCCTGGAGCGCGAGCCACAGCAACACGAGCGCCAGCGCCCCCACGCTCAGGAACTGGACCCCGGCGCCCGGCGACACGCGCAACTGCTCGAGCGCGACGCCGGCCGTCAGCACCACCGCGCCCGCCGCGATCAGCGGCCCCCGGTGCGCCGGCGGATGCAGCAGCTCGCGCATCGGGGGGCAACCTACCGTGCCAGGCCTCGTGGATCGCAAGCGCCTCGCCCTGCTCGCCGCCATCCTCGGCTCGTTCGTGGCGGGACTCGACGCGACGGTGGTGCAGGTCGCGCTGCCCGCGATCGAGGACGACCTCGGCGGCGGGCTCGCCGCGCAGCAGTGGGTGTCGAACGCCTACCTGCTCACGCTCGGCGCGCTGATCCTCGTCGGCGGCTCGCTCGGCGACCTGTTCGGCGAGCGGCGGATCTTCTCGCTCGGGGTCGCGGGGTTCGGCGTCGCCTCCCTGCTGTGCGCGCTCGCTCCCAGCGTGACGGTGCTCGTGCTCGCCCGCGCGCTGCAGGGGGTCTTCGGCGCGCTGCTGACCCCGAGCGCGCTCGCCGTGATCATCGCCGCCTTCCCGCCGTCGGAGCGCGGCGCGGCGATCGGCTCGTGGACCGCGTGGACCGGAATCGCGTTCGTCGTCGGCCCGCTGGCCGGGGGCGTGATCGCCGACACGGTGTCGTGGCGCTGGATCTTTTTCGTCAACGTCCCGTTCGTGATCGCGACGCTGGTGGTCGTCGCGCGCGCGGTGAAGCCCGGCGACCCGCAGCGACCGCCATGTGGACGTCGTCGGCGGCGTCCTGTGCGCGCTCGGCCTCGCCGGGCCCGTCTACGCGCTCACGCGGCAGCCCGACGCGGGCTGGGGTGCGCCCGAGGTCTACCTCCCGCTCGCCGCCGGCCTGGCCCTGCTGGCGGCGTTCCTGGCCTGGGAGCGCCGCTCGCCGGCCCCGATGCTGCCGCTCGGCCTCTTCACGCGGCGCAACTTCGCCGTCGGCAACCTCGAGACCCTGGCGATGTACGGCGGGCTGAGCCTGAGCATCTTCGTCACCGTGCTGTTCCTCCAGCAGGTCGCGGGCTACTCCGCCTTCGAGGCCGGGCTGGCCACGATGCCGACCACGATCGTGATGTTCCTGCTCTCCAAGCGCATGGGGGCGCTCGCCGACCGGCTCGGGCCGCGCCTGTTCATGGGCGCCGGCCCGTTGGTCGCCGCCGCGGGGCTGCTCCTCTACCTGCGTACGAGCGCGGAGGCGCCGTATCTGTCCGAGGTCTTCCCGGCAGTGATGGTGTTCGCGCTCGGCCTCACGATGACCGTGGCGCCGCTGACCGCCACCGTCCTCGCCGACGCCGACGAGCGCAACGCGGGGATCGCCTCCGGCGTCAACAACGCGATCGCGCGCATGGCCGGCCTCGTCGCCGTCGCCGCCCTCGGGATCATCGTCTCGGGCGCGATCACCGTCGCCGGCTTCCACCGCGCGACCGCGACCGCCGCCGCCCTCGTCGCGCTCGGCGGCATCCTCGGGCTCGCGGGCATCGTCAACCCGGAGCGCGAGCTCGACTGCGAGAGCTGCCCCGGCGGTGCGCTGGCGGGAGCGCCGCGTAAGGTGGCGGCATGAGCGAGCTCGTGCTGACCGAGGACCACGGTCGCGTCCGTCACCTGATCCTCAACCGCCCCGAGAAGCGCAACGCGTTCAACCGCGAGCTGATCGAGGCGCTCGGCGAGGCGGTGCGCGACACGTCCACCGCGGCGGACGTCCACGTCGTGGTGCTCCGCGGCGCGGGGCCGATGTTCTCCTCCGGCGTCGACCTCAACGAGCTCGCGGGCCAGGCCGGTGAGGCGGGGCTCGAGCTGCTGCGCACTTTCCGCAAGGGGTGGCTGGATGTCGTCAACGCCATCGAGGAGCTGCCCAAGCCGGTCGTCTGCCAGATCCAGGGCGGCTGCATCGGCGGCGCGCTGGAGACGGCGCTGGCGTGCGACCTGCGCGTGATCGCGTCCGACGCGATCACGGGCCTGCCGGAGACGCGCCTCGGGCTGATCCCCGACGTCGGCGGCTCCTCGCGCCTGCCGCAGGTCGTCGGCCTCGGCCGCGCCAAGGAGCTGATCATGACCGGGCGGCTGATCGACGGGACGGAGGCCGAGCGCATCGGCCTCGCCAACCGCGTCGCGGCGCCCGAGGAGGTCGAGACGGCCACGCAGCAACTCGTCGACGAGCTGCTGCTGTGCGCGCCCGTGGCGGCCGGCCTGGCCAAGCGTGTCATCGACGCGAGCGCGCGCCCCGCGCTCTCCACCACGCTCGAGCTCGAGATCGCGCTCCAGACCGTGTGCGCCTCCACCGAGGACTTCGCCGAGGGCGCCCGGGCCTTCGCCGCCAAGCGGCAGCCCGAGTTCTCCGGGCGTTGATCGCCGTCCTCGCCGGGGGCACCGGCGGCGCGAAGCTCGCGCGCGGGATGGCCGAGGTCACCGAGACGGTCGTCGTCGCCAACACGGGCGACGACATCGAGATCTACGACGCGCACGTCAGCCCGGACCCCGACCTGATCCTGTTCTGGCTGGCCGACCGCATCGACGCGCGCGGCTGGGGCCTGGAGGGCGACACCTTCCACGCCATGGACGCGCTGCGAGAGCAGGGCGAGGACATCTGGTTCAACCTCGGCGACGAGGACCTTCAGATCGGTCGCCACCGGCTGCGGCGGTTGCGGGCCGGCGACCGGCTGACGGAGACGATCGACGCGCTCCGGGTGTCACTCGGCGTGCGCACGCGGGTGCTGCCGATGTGCGACGAGCCCGCCCCGACCTTCGTCGGCGGCGTCCCGTTCCAGGAATGGATGATCCGGGGCGGCGGCGCGCCGGGCGACGTGCGAGCCGGCGGCGGGACGATCACGCCCGAGGTCGCCGAGGCCGTCGCCGCCGCCGACGCCGTGGTCATCGGTCCCAGCAACCCGGTCATCTCGATCGGGCCGATCCTTCAGACGAACGGGATGCGCGCGGCGCTCGCGGGCAAGCGCGTGGTCGCCGTCTCCCCGTTCGTGCGGGGCGAGATCGTCAAGGGGCCCACGGCCGCCTTCCTGCCCACCCTCGCCGACGTCGTGGCCCACTACGGCGACCTCGTCGACGGCTGGATCGCCGACGAGGAGGTCCCGGGCCACCCGACCCTGGTCACCGACGTCCTCATGGACACGCCCGAGCGGCGGGAGCGGCTGGCGCGCGAGGTAATAGGTTTCGCGGCATGACCGACCTCGCGGGCAGGACCATGATCATCTCCGGCGCCAGCCGCGGCATCGGTCTGGCGATCGCCAAGCGGGCCGCGCAGGACGGCGCCAACGTGTGCCTGGTGGCCAAGACGGCGGAGCCCCATCCCAAGCTCGAGGGGACGATCTACACCGCCGCCGAGGAGATCGAGGCGGCCGGCGGCCAGGCGCTGCCGATCGTCGGCGACGTCCGCGACGAGGACTCGGTGCTCGGCGCGGTCTCCCAGTGCGTCGAGAGGTTCGGCGGGATCGACATCTGCGTCAACAACGCCTCGGCGATCAACCTGGCCGGGACCGAGCAGCTCGAGATGAAGCGCTACGACCTGATGCAGGACATCAACACGCGCGGCACCTTCCTGTTCTCGAAGGCGTCGATCCCCCATCTCAAGCAGGCGGAGAATCCGCACGTGCTGACGCTGTCGCCGCCGCTGAACATGGAGCCGAAGTGGTTCGGGGCGCACGTCGGCTACTCGATCGCCAAGTACGGGATGAGCATGTGCACGCTGGGGATGGCGGAGGAGTTCCGCGAGGACGGGATCGCGTTCAACTCGCTGTGGCCGCGGACGATCATCGCCACGGCGGCGGTGCAGAACCTGCTCGGCGGCGACGAGGCGATGGCCAAGGCGCGCAAGCCGGAGATCATGGGCGACGCCGCCCACGCGATCTTCGTGCGCGACGCGCGCGAGTGCACCGGCAACTTCTTCATCGACGACGAGGTCCTCGAGGGGCCGCTCGACCACTACCGCGCGGGCGAGGGCGGGTCCGAGGAGGACCTCATCCCGGACCTCTTCATCTGACGACGAGCGTTCCCCGCATCCTCGGGTGCACCCGGCAGACGAACTGGTAGCGGCCCGCCCGGGCCGGGACCACGAGGTCGGCGGTCGCGCCCGGTTCCAGCGGCACCTCGGCGCCACGGAAAGCGATCAGGTGGCGCTCCTCATCGCCGATGATCCGCAGCTGTCGTCCCTGATCGCCTGTCACCTTTGCGGGTGAGAATCGGCGCCCGTTCACATTGACCTCGGACACGGGCTCGGGCGTGTTGACCACGGCCGGGGTCGGCGACGGCCGGGGCGGATCCTGATCCGCCCCGGCACAGCCGGCGAGCGAGGCCGCCGTCACCAGGAGGCCGATGAGACGTGCCGTCCTCAGGGGGCCAGGGTGGTGGCGGTGAGGGTCTCCGTGTTCGTACTCGCGGCGGTCACGTCCCCGTTGTAGGCACCCACCCGGATCTGGACGAGATGGGAGCCTGCGGGCAGGACGTCGGTGATCCCCTGCGTGGTGTAGCTCGTGCGGTCGTTCCGGGGCACGAGGAAGGCTGAGCCGGCGATCTTCGTCCCGTCGACGAAGAGCCCGATGGCCGGGCTGCAGGTGTCGCCACAGAACACCTGCCGTGCCCCCGCCCCGATCACGTGCAGCCGACCGGGCGCGTCGAGCGTGATCGTTATGGATTGCAGCGAGAAGGTCGTGTCCGGCGGATCGTTGAAGCCCTGGTACGCGCCCTTGCTCTCACCACCGGCGGGGCCGGCCGGTCCGGGCGGGCCCGCGGGGCCCTGGGCGCCGTCTTCGCCCTCGGGACCGGCCGGGCCGGGCGGGCCCTGCTCGCCGTCTTCGCCGTCCGCTCCGGCGGGGCCGGCGGGACCGGCGGGACCGGCGGGGCCCTGAGCGCCCTCGGCGCCGCTCGGGCCGGCAGCCCCCTCGGGGCCGGGCGGGCCCTGGGGGCCCTCAGGTCCGGCGGGGCCCGCCGGGCCCTGCGCTCCGGCGTCGCCCTTGGGGCCGGGAGGACCCGCGGGACCGGCAGGACCGGCGGCTCCGGTCGGACCAGCGGCTCCCTGGCGGTTCCACGTCTCCACGCGCTCGTTGTTCTTGCAGTCGCCGGCACCGTCGACGATGCGCGTCTGGCCGTTGCTCTTGTGCACGCACGCCGTGATGGTGCCGCTGTCGGTCACCGCCACCGCCGTGCCCACGGTCGCGAGCGCCACCACGCCCGTCGCGATCGAGATCCGCCGCTTCCTGCCAGACATCCGAGCCTCCCGTCGTTTTCCCAGCCGCGGGAACTACTACCAGAGCGCCGTGGCGCCGACAACCGGGCCCGAGCCATCGCGCCGGGCGCGGTAGCGTGCGGTCCCGATGCGCCGCCGCGTCACGTTCAGCCGCAACGTCACGCTCTCCCTCTCGCGGACGTGCCGGTGCTACTGCAAGTACTGCGCGTTCGCCACGCACCAGCCGCACCTGCACGAGCCCGAGGCGGTGCTCAAGCTGATCGACCGCGCCGCGCGGCGGCAGGTCAAGGAGCTGCTCGTCCTCACCGGGGAGGCGCCCGACCACCACCCCGGCGTGCGCGCGAAGCTGGCGGAGCTGGGGTTCGAGGACTTCGTCGCCTACGTCGCGTGGGCGTGCGGCGAGGCGCTCGACCGCGGCCTGCTCCCGCACACGAACCTGGGCGTGCTGGAGCCCGCCGATCTGGCGCGGCTGCGGGAGGTGACCGCGTCGCAGGGCCTGATGCTCGAGTCGGTCAACCCCGACCTGGTCGCGCACCAGGGGTCGCCGACCAAGCATCCCGACGTGCGGCTGGGATGCATCCGCGCCGCCGGGGAGCTGCGCATCCCGTTCACCAGCGGCATCCTCGTCGGCATCGGCGAGTCCGCGGACGAGCGGGTCGCGGCGCTCGAGGCCCTGAGCGGGATGGACCACCTGCAGGAGGTGATCATCCAGAACTTCGTGCCGCACCAGTCCTACTACGGGCGCGAGCCGGCCGCGATCGCCGGCGCCGCGGCCGAGCAGCTGTGGCGGACGGGCGTGGCCGACCGGCCGCATCATGAGCTCCCGGCGTGGGCGAGCCCGGTCTCGCTCGACGAGATCAAGCGGCTGATCGGCGAGGCCCGGCGGCTGCTGCCCGGCGTGGGCGTCCAGGTGCCGCCCAATTTGTCTCAGTGGTGGCCGGAGCTCGTCGCCGCGGGCGCGACCGACCTCGGCGGCCTGAGCGCCAACGGCGACCACATCTCGCCCGAGCATCCCTTCCCGTCGCCGCGGCAGGTGCGCGAGCGGCTGATGCAGGACGGCGTCGCGCTGGCCGAGCGGCTGTGCGTGTACCCGCGGTTCATGGACGCCGAGTGGCAGTCGCCCCGCGTGCTCGAGGTGATCGAGCGCGTGTATCCCACCTTCCGGCCCCGGCGCGCGCGGCCGCTGCTCAACGGCTCGCTGGCCGGCGTCGTCGCACGGGCCCGCGCGGGCGCGGAGCTGTCCGCCGACGAGGTGACGGGCCTGTTCTGCGAGACGCGGCCCGAGGCGGTCGAGGACATCCGCCAGGCCGCCGACGACCTGCGCGCCGAGCTCGCCGGCGACGAGGTCACGTTCGTCGTCAACCGCAACATCAACGTCTCCAACGTCTGCGTCGTCGGCTGCGCTTTCTGCGGCTTCGGCGTCGGGCGCCGCTCGCCCGACGCCTACGAACACGACCGCGAGGAGTTCGTGCGGAGGGTGCACGACGCGGTCGCCTACGGCGCGACCGAGATCTGCATCCAATCCGGCATCCACCCGGACTGGACCTTCGACGACTACCTGGGCTGGCTGCGCCTGGCCCGGGAGACCGCGCCGCAGCTGCACCTCCACGCGTACTCGCCGATGGAGGTCGACCACATGTGCGCGACCTCCGGGCTGGCGCCCGCGCGGGTCTTCGAGGAGCTGCGCTCGGCCGGCCTCGGGTCGGTGCCGGGAACGGCGGCGGAGGTCCTCGAGGACGGCGTGCGCCAGCGCATCTCCCCCAACAAGCTGCCGGCGGGCAGGTGGGTCGAGATCGTCGAGGCCGCGCACGGCGTCGGGCTGCGCTCGACGGTGACGGTGATGTTCGGGCACGTCGAGGAGCCGCACGAGCTCGCCGAGCACATGCGCGTCGTGCGCGCGCTGCAGCAGCGCACGGGCGGCTTCACCGAGTTCGTGCCCCTGTCGTTCATCCCGTACCAGACGCTGCTCGGGCGCACGCACGGCATCGAGCCGATCTCGGTCGAGGACAACCTTCGCCACACCGCGGTCTTCCGCCTCGCCCTCGGGCACTCGATCTCCAGCCTCCAGGCGAGCTGGGTGAAGATGGGCCTCCAGACCGCCACCGAGGCGCTGCGCTGGGGCGTCAACGACCTCGGCGGCACGCTGATGGAGGAGTCGATCTCGCGCATGGCCGGCTCGGAGTACGGCGTGCGCCTGGATCCCGAGGAGCTCGTCGGCGCCGCCCACGCCGCCGGCCGCCCCGCGGCTGAGCGCACGACCCTCTACGACATCCGCCGCCGCTACCCCCTGCCGGTGGCGGCATGACCACCGTCGCCGTGCTCCCGATCAAGACCTTCGCCCGGGCCAAGACCCGCCTCGGCGGCGACCCGGAGCGCGCGGAGAGCATGGCTGCCGACGTCCTGCGCGCGCTCGCCGAGGTCCGCGGCTTGGCGGAGGTGCTGGTGGTCACGCGCGAGCCCCGCCTGTCACAAAAGGGACGGACCCTTTTGTGCATCGTGGACGACCCGGAGGAGCGCGGGCACTCCGAGGCCGCGCTGCTGGGCGTGGAGGCGGCGGTGGCTCGCGGCGCGTCGCGCGTGCTGCTCGTCCCCGGTGACTGCCCGCTGCTCGACCCGATGGAGGTCGACGCGCTGCTGGAGGCCGCCGGCCCGGGCGTCACGATCGTCCCCGACCGCCACGGGACCGGCACCAACGCGCTGGTGCTCGAGCCACCGGACGCGATGGCGCCGTCGTTCGGGCCCGGCTCGCGCGCGCGCCACGAGGCGCTGGCGCGCGCGGCCGGCGTGCCGGTGCGAGTCCTCGAGGTGCCGTCGCTGGCCTTCGACGTCGACACGCCCGAGGACCTGGCCGCGCTGGCCGCCGCGTGATCGCCGCGGAGGCCCTGCCGGGGCTGCCGGAGGTGCGGCCCGGCGACGACCTCGCGGCGCTGCTGAGAGAGCACGAGCTGGCCGGCGCGGACGTGCTCGTGGTGGCGCACAAGGTCGTGTCGAAGGCGGAGGGGCGCGTCGTCGACCTCGCGACGGTCGCGCCCGGAGAGTGGGCCCGCGACTGGGCGGCTCGCTGGGGCAAGGACGCCCGCGCGGTGCAGGTCGTCCTGGACGAGGCCGAGGAGGTGGTGCGCGCGGAGGCCGGGAGGCTGATCTGCCGCACGCGCCATGGGTTCGTGTGCGCGAACGCCGGGGTCGACCGCTCGAACGCCGGCGGCCCGGACCGGGCGGTGCTGCTGCCGCTTGACCCCGACGCCTCGGCGCGCTCGCTGCGGGCTGCGCTCGGCTGCGCCGTCGTCATCAGCGACTCGTTCGGGCGCGCGTGGCGCGTCGGGCAGGCGGAGGTCGCGATCGGCTGCGCCGGGCTGGCGCCGCTGGCCGACTACCGCGGCACGCTCGATCGCGACGGGCGCGAGCTGCACGCGACGCACATCGCCGTGGCCGACCAGGCCGCGGCGGCGGCGGACCTCGCCCGGTCCAAGGCGGCGGGCGTGCCGGCCGTGCGGGTGCGCGGTTTGGAGGCGCACGTGCTCGACGAGGACGGTCCGGGCGCCGGCGCGCTGGTCCGCGCACGCGACCACGACCTGTTTCACTGACGCGCATGACCTTCACGGGCGTCATCCCGGCGCTGCTGACACCCTTCGACGCCGAGCTCGCGGTCGTGACCGGCGAGCTCGACGCGCACGCGCGGCGCCTGCAGGCCGCCGGCATCGAGCACGTCGTCGTGTGCGGGACGATGGGCGAGGCCGCCTCTTTGTCCGCCGACGAGCGGCGCGCCGTGATCGACGCCGCGCTGGGAACGGGGCTCACGGTGACCGTCGGCGTGTCCGCCGCCACCACCGCCGCGGTCGTGGCCAACGTGCAGCAGGCGGTCGACGCCGGCGCGCACGGCGTGATGTGCCTGCCGCCGACGACCTACGAGGCGACCGAGCGCGAGCTGCACGCGTGGTACGACGCCATCGGCGGCGCGCTGCCGGTGATGGCCTACAACAACCCCGAGGCGTCGCGGCTCGACATGTCACCGGAGTCGATCGCGTCGTTGCCCGGCGTGACCGCGATCAAGGAGTGCTCCGGCGACGCTCGCCGCATCGCCCGGCTGCTCGAGATCAGCGATCTGGAGGTGCTGATCGGCGGCGACGACTGGGCGCTCGAGGGCTATGCCGCGGGCGCGGTGGGCTGGGTCTCCGGCGTCGCGAACGTCTTCCCCGTCGAGTGCCTGGAGCTGGAACGGCTGGTGACGGCGGGTGACCTCGACCGCGCGCGCGCCGTGTGGCCGAAGCTCGCCCCGCTCGCGCGGCTGGACATGGACCCGCGGCTGGTGCAGAGCTTCAAGGCCGCGCTCGATCTGAGCGGCGCCTACGGCGGGCCCACCCGCCCGCCTCGCCTTCCCCTCGACGAGGAGGACATGGACCGTGTGCGCGCTGCTCTGTAGCCCGGCGACCGGCGAGCCGCTGTACGAGCTCGAGCCCGACCCCGACCCCGCCGCGCGGCTCGACCGTGCGCGCGAGGCCAGCCGTCGTGGGCGGCGCTCGGGGCGATCGGCCGAGCGGCGCGCCTGAGCGATGCCGCCGAGCGGGTCGCCGCGGACGCAGGGCTCGTCGACCTGATCGTCTCCGACGTCGGCAAGCCCGTCACCGAGGCGCGGGCCGAGGTCGCACGCGCCGCCGCGATCCTGCGCTACGCGGCTTCGCTCGCCACCCAGCCCGCGGGCGAGGTCTACGAGGACGCGACCGGCGCCACCGTGCGCGTGCTGCGCTTCCCGCGCGGCGTCGCCCTGCTGATCACGCCGTGGAACTTCCCGGTCGCCATCCCGACGTGGAAGATCGCGCCGGCGCTGCAGGCGGGCAACGCCGTCGTGCTCAAGCCGGCCTCGCAGGCGCTGCGCATCGCGCGCCGGCTCGTCGAGCACCTCGACCTCGGCGAGGTCGTGCAGCTCGTCGAGGGCGGCGGCGCCGTCGCGCAGGCGCTGCTGGACGCCGGACCCGACGCGGTCTCCTTCACCGGCTCGACCGCGACCGGACGCTCGATCGCCGAGCGGCTCGCCGGCGCGGTTCGTCCCGCTCCAGCTCGAGATGGGCGGCAAGAACGGCGTCTACGTCTCCGAGGCCGCGGACCCGGCGCTCGCCGCGCGGATCGCGCTCGCGGGCGCGATGGGCTACGCCGGGCAGAAGTGCACCGCGACCTCGCTGCTGTTCGTGCACGAGCGGGCGGCCGACGCGGTCACCGAGCGGCTGCGCGAGCAGGTCGCGGCGCTGGCGGTCGGCGACCCCGCCGACGCCGACACGGTCGTCGGGCCGCTGATCGACGCGGCCAAGCGCGACGAGGTCGCCGAGCAGATCGCCGGCGCCGACATCCTCGCGCGGCGGACAGCCGCGCGACCACGCGCTACCTCGAGCCGACCCTGCTCACCGGCGAGCACTGGACGAACTCGACCGAGCTGTTCGCGCCCGTGCTCTCGGTGCAGACGCGTGACGGACATGGACGACGCGCTGGCGCGCCTGCACGGCCTCGAGTACGGGCTGGTCGCCGGCATCGTCTCGCCGCTGCGCGACGAGATCGAGGCGTTCGCGCGCCGCGCCGAGGCGGGCATCGTGCGCGTCAACGCGCCCACCGCGGGCGTCGAGCCGCACGTCCCGTTCGGCGGCGTGAAGGCGTCGAGCTTCGGGCCGCGCGAGCAGGGCCGCGCCGGCCTCGAGTTCTTCTCCGAGACGCGCACGATCTACGGATGACCGAGGTGATCGCCTTCGAGGCCGTCGACTCCCACACGGAGGGGATGCCGACGCGCGTCGTCACGGACGGCGTCGGCGTCCTGCCCGGCGCGACGATGGCTCGAGCGCAGGCTCAACGTCGAGCGCCGACGACCTGCGCACGCTGCTGATGCACGAGCCGCGCGGCCACGGCGCGATGTCGGGCGCGCTGCTGCAGCCGCCGGCGCGCGACGACGCCGACTGGGGCGTCGTCTTCATCGAGGTCAGCGGCTGCCTGCCGATGTGCGGCCACGGGACGATCGGCGTGGCGACCGTGCTCGTCGAACACCGGCCGCGTCGAGGTGACCGAGCCGGAGACGATCGTGCGGCTCGACATGCCCGCCGGCCTGGTCGAGGCGCGCGTCGCCGTCAGCGACGGCCGCGCCACCGCCGTCACCATCCGCAACGTCGAGTCCTTCTACGTCGGCCCCGGACGACGGCTACGACCTCGCCTTCGGCGGCAACTTCTACGCGATCGCCGACGCCGCCCGGCACGGGCTGACGGTGGCGCCCGAGCGCGCCGGCGAGCTGATCGCGCGCGGGCTCGAGCTGATGGCCTCGCGTCCCCGAGCCGGTCCACCCGCGCGACCCGCAGATCCGCGGCTCAAGCACGTCATCTGGATCGGCGCCGATCGCAGCGCCGTCGCGATCCATCCCGGCTGGCTCGACCGCTCGCCGTGCGGAACCGGCACGAGCGCGCGGATGGCGCAGCTGCACGCGCACGGCGAGCTCGCGATCGGCGAGGAGTTCGTCCACCGCTCGGTGATCGGCACCTCCTTCACCGGCCGCCTCGTCGAGGAGACCGAGCACGGCGTCATCCCCGAGATCACCGGCCGCGCCTGGATCACCGGCACGGGCCGGTACCTGCTCGACCCGACGACCCCTTCCCGGCCGGATTCCGGCTGTAGTCGTCGTCGGCGCGGGCATCTGCGGCGCGGCGACCGCGCTCGCCCTGGCGACGCCGGCGTGGACGTCCTCCTGCTCGACCGCGGCGAGGTCTCGTCCGGCACCACCGGCCTCGGCGAGGGCAACGTGCTCAGGGCCGATGCACCAGGGGGCCGGGCCAGATGGTGCGTGCTGGCGGCGCGCTTCCCGGAGGCGGTGCGGCTGCGGGCGAAGGGATCGCTGACGATCTACGAGGGCGAGCGCGACCGCGGCGGGTGAGCGCATCGACGAGCCGCACCGCATGGAGCCGGCGCTGCGGCCCGGGCTGGTGGGCGTCTACGTCGCGGAGGACCTCCAGGTCGATCCGCGGGCGACCGCGCGCGCGATGGCCGCCGAGGTCCCCACGCGAACGCATGCGGAGGTGGTGCGCGCCGAGGCGCGCGGCGTCGAGCTCGCGGGCGGGGAGCGGATCGCCGCGGACGCCGTGGTCATCGCGGCGGGCGCCTGGAGCTCGGCACTGGCCCCGGAACTCGACGTGCGCCCGCGGCGCGGCCAGCTCGTGGCGCTCGGTCCCGCGCCCGGGCTCGTCCGCCACAAGGTGATCGACGGCGCCTACCCGGCGCCGGTCGCAGCGGTGATCGAAGAGGCGCTCGGCGGCGAGGTGTACGTCGGCTCCACGCGCGACGACGTCGGCTTCGACGCTGCCGCACCCCATCAGGCAGCCCTGCTCGACCGGGCCGCGCATTTCATGCCGGCACTCGCCGGTCTGCCG
Organism: uncultured Solirubrobacteraceae bacterium; assembly: GCA_963724135.1. Classification (GTDB taxonomy): domain Bacteria; phylum Actinomycetota; class Thermoleophilia; order Solirubrobacterales; family Solirubrobacteraceae; genus DATLGB01. Next base: position 936,472 of record CAVRTA010000004.1, on the reverse strand, counting down.
GTCACCCGGACCTGGGTCGGTTTCCGGCCCTACCGCCCCGGCGGCCCGTTCGTCGGGCGGCTTGACTCAGGCGTGTGGGCGATCACCGGTCACGAGGGCGCCGGGATCGGCAACGGCCCCGGCGACGCGCAGCGGCTGGCCTACGAGTTGACCGCGTCGTAGTGCTCGCGCGAGGACTCGACGCGGTCGGCGTTCGCCATCGCCCAGTTGGCGAGACCCTTCATCGGGTCGCCCATCGAGGCCCCGAGCGCGGTCAGCTCGTACTCGACGCGCGGAGGCACCTCCGCGTGGACGTGGCGCGCGATCAGACCGTCGCGCTCCATGGTCCGCAGCGTCTGCGTGAGCACCTTCTCGGAGATCGGGTGCAGCTCGGCCAGGATCTGGTGGTAGCGCCGCGGGCCGTCACCGAGGGCGAGCAGCACGCCCACGCACCACTTCGAGCTCAGCACCGCCAGTCCCTCGCGGATCAGCGAGACGCAGCGGGCCCGCTCGGCGGCGCGCGGGTCATGCTCGAGCATCACGGTCATCGCAGCGCCCGCCGCATCGTCCCTGCTCGTAGAGCACGTCGTCGCTCGGCCGGCCCACACGATTGAGCAGCCGCGGCGGGACGTCGTCCGCCTTGGCGCCGAAGGAGGGCGAGGCGGGCGCCACGACCTCCGGGACGGGCGCGGCGGGCGTCGACCCGATCACGCTCGCCACCAGCGGCACCGCGATAGCGATGCTCGTGATCGCGTTGAGCACCATCTGCCGTCGCGTGCGGCGCTGGCCGACGGCGCGGCGGGCGGCGGACTCCAGCTGATCGCCGAGGACGATCAGCTCCGGCGGCAGCGGCCGCTTCATACCCCGGACTCCCGCAGGTCCGCGGTCAGCGCCCGCAGCGCACGCGAGACGCGCAGGCGGGCCGCGTTGATCGAGCAGCCGAGCTTGGCCGAGATCTCGTCGTAGCCGAGCTGCTGGATCACGCGGAGCTCGAGCGCGGCGCGCTGATCGTCCGGGAGCGCGCGCACCGCCGTGTTGAGAGCACCCTTGAGGCCGCTGGCGTGGAGCCGCTCGTCCACGGCGTCGTAGGCCTCGGTGCCCTCCCAGTCGATCGGCAACCCGAGCCGCGCCCGCGCCGCGGTCTCGATGCGGTTGTGCTTGTGGTACTGGCGCAGCAGGTTGCGCGCGATGCCGAACAGCCACGGCGCAGCCGAGCCGTCGGCCATGTCGCGGAAGCGGCGCACACCGCGCCAGGCCTGCGCGAATGTCTCGGCGGTGAGGTCGAGCGCGGCCGTCTCGGACCCGATCTGGCGCTGGAACCACGAACGCATCCAGACGGCGTAGCGCTCGTAGATCTCGCGGAACGCCTGGGGATCGGACCTGGCTGCGTGGAGCAGCTCGGCGTCTGTGCGGGCGTCGAGGGGCATCGACTGACCAGTTATGGCCGTTGCCGCAGGATCATGTCTGGGACGCACCTTAGGGAAGGTGCGCGTCTACAGCGAGTAGCGATGGACCTGCTCGAGACGAACGCCCTGGCCGGCGTCGTCCGGCCGGGCCCGCCACAGCGCCGCCTCAGCCTCGCCGCCGTCGATGTGCAGCATCCCGACGACGTTGTCGAACACCGGCCGGTCGCGCAGATCCCACTTGATCGCGGGCCTGGGCACCTTTGCGGCGCGGGCCAGCCCCCACGCGAGACCCGCAGCGGGGCGGGACGTCGCCAGCTTGATGACGCGGCGCTCGCGGCGGTCGAGCGGGTTGCGGAACGGCGAAGCCGTGATCTGGTAGACCCGCGAGCGCACGTTGCGGTCCCGGTAGCGGACGTCGGCCAGGTAGGCGTGGTGGACGTCGCCGGACAGCGCGACGATGGTCTCGGGTGCATCGGGTGCCCCACCCAGCCGGCCGACCCAGTCCGTGAGCCGGCGGAAGCTGGCGTTGAACGCGGCCCAGTGCTCGAGGTCGAACGCCTTGCGCAGCTTCTCGGCCACCCGCTGCGGCGCCTTCCCCCAGGCGCCCTGTGCGACGGCCTCGTCCCAGGCCTCGAGCTGATGCAGCCCCGGAGTCAGCACCCAGGGCAGCGACGTCCCCAGCAGCAGGTGCCGCGCGTCGCTCTCGTGGCCGCAGCGCTCGACGAAGTCCCACTCCTCCTCGTCGACCATCGCGCGGTGTTCGGGATCGAGGACCCGTGCCGCGCGCGAGTCGATCATCACCAGCCGCGCGTCACCGAGGTCGCGGCAGAAGCTCCAGCGCGCGGTGGTGGGCTCGGCGTCGGCACGGCGGGCGAAGTCCCGCAGCAGACCGAGCGCGTCGTCGGACGCGCGAACGCGCGCGTACAGCGAGTCCCCGTCGAGCTCGGACGGGCTCAGGTTGCCGATGTGCTGGTAGACCCAGTACGAGACGAACGCGCCGACGATCCGCTCCTCCCACCAGTCCTGCGCGCGGATCTCCTGAAGCCACTCATGGCTGGTGTTCCAGTCGTCGATGACGTCGTGGTCGTCGAAGATCATCGAGTTCGAGACGGTCGAGAGGAGCCAGCGGATCGACGGCTCGCTCCACGACGCCCGGTAGGCGAGGGTGTACTCCTCGAAGTCGGCGATCTCATCGCCCGCGATCACCTCGCGCAGGTTCGGGCTCGACCTCGTCGGCGTAGATCTGGTCGCCCAGGTGCAGCAGCGCGTGGGGCCAGTCCTCCGGCGGGCGTTCGCGCAGCGCGAGCGCGAGCGCCCGCAGCGCGCACACCTCGCGTCCCTCGTCGTGCTCGTCCTTGGGCAGCGTGTAGGGCGAGCTCGTGCGGATAGTGGGTGCGGCAGGAGCCGAAGACGATGTCGAGCGGGCGGCCCCTGGCAGTGGTGCGGATGACGCTCTGCGGCCAGTCCTCGAGCTGCGGCCACGCGCGCTCGCCGTCGAGGAGGACCTCGTAGGGCGTCGGGACACCGGGCTCGAGCCCGGTCACGTGCACGAGCGCGTAGTGGTGGCCGCCGACGCAGAACGTCCGCGCCTCGCAGCGGTGGACGGTCACGGTGCAGGGAGCGTCCGTCTGGACCCACACCGTCGCCTCGGTCTCGTGCGCGTGGCGCAGAACGGGACCGAGCACCAGCGACGCCATGGCGGAAACCTAGCCTCGGGGGCTGTGCGCCGAACATTGAGTTTGCTCGTTGTCCTCGCCGTGGCCGGCTGCGGCGGGGTCGGCGGCGGAGAGACCGGCGACGCCGAGCTGACCCTCCTGCTCGGCGCCAGGCCGGCTGGTGTGCACGCCGGCATCTACCTGGCGGTCGACCGCGGCTTCGACGAGGCCGAGGGCGTCGAGGTGACGATCCGCCGCAGCGGCGACGCGCGCGCGCTGCTGCGCTCCGGTCGTGTCCAGGCCGCGATCCTCGAGGCGCCGCTGCCGGGCTCGGTGTGCGTCATGGCGCTCACGCAGCGGCCCCGGCCCGGGCACTTCGTGTGCGTGTCGCAGACCGAGCTCTCGGACCGGCGGGCGGACGTCGCGGCCCTCGTGCGCGCGCTTCAGCGCGGCTACGGCGAGGCTGCCGTCGATCCCGAGAGCGCGGTGCAGGCGATGCTGGCGCGCGCGGGCGGTCTCGACCCCGAGCCGCTCACGGCGCAGCTCGACAGCGTGGCGCCGTCGTTCGAGGCCGGTGTGCCGGCGTTCGGCTACCTGCGCCGCGGCCGGCTTCCGCCGGGCAACTACGACTACGACCTCGTCCGGCCGATCAGCCGGGACTGACCTTCCTTCACAAAAGGGACGGACCCCTTTGTGAAGCGCTACTGGGCTCGGATGCGCCGGAACTCGTGGCGGACGGACTCGGGCCGGCCCCAGTCGCTGAGGCGCTCGACGCGCCCCTCGCGCAGCTCGCGGAGGATCAGCTCGCCGCGGATGCCGGCCTTGTCGAGCATCTTGAACATGCCGTGCACCGCGGGGGCGGCGGCGGCGTGCCCGAACTGGTGCGCCACCAACACTCGCCAGTGCCAGTCGTGGTGGGAGTAGGGCTGGCCGTTGACCACGGCCAGGATCGTCGCGGCATCCAGGTACTGCGACTCGTCGACCCGGACATCGAGCTCGAGGTCGGTCCAGTCCGAGGGCAGCGAGTCGATGATCTCCTGGAAGTCGTCGGCGAGGGCCATCTAGTGGGCCTCCTGGGGGCGTCGCGCCTGCAATGCCGGGATGCCGGCGCCGCCAGGCAGGGACGCAGGAGCCGTGGTGTGGCAGCGCCACACGAGGTTCCGAGGACGCCGCCGGGTGGTGGTCGGCGCCCGGGATTGCAGGTGTGATGTCTCCGGGAGGTCCACTTGCGAGAGCGTACCCTCGCAGGCGTGCAGCAGGTCGACCGGCTGCTGGCCGAGCTCGAGCGCCTCGACGGCGCCAGGGAAGCCGCCGTCGTCCGCTCCGCGATCGCCGCTGGCGTCCCGTTCTTCGACGTCCTGGAGGAGCTCGAGCGCGAGGTCGAGCGGCGCAGGGCGAGACTACTCTCGGACGAGTGGCACTCGACACCCTGACAGCGGAGTACGAGGCGCTCGCGCAGGGCGTCGGGCTCGTCGATCGCTCCGACCGCGGCAAGCTGCTGCTGACCGGCGCTGAGGTCAAGGAGTTCCTCCAGGGTCAGGTCACCAACGACATCGAGGCGCTCGAGGACGGCGAGGGCTGCCACGCGGCCTTCCTGACCCACAAGGGCAAGATGCTCGGGGATCTGCGCGCGTTCGCCTTCGCGGGCGGCGTGTTCCTGGACTGCGAGCGGGTTGTGCTGCAGGAGCTGTTCAACCTGATCCGGCGCTTCAAGCTGGGTCGCGACGTCGAGGTGCACAAGCGGACGCTGGAGCGTGGCCTGCTCTCGCTGTACGGCCGCAGGCTGGCCGAGGGTCCGGAACTGCATCACCGAAGGGGCGAAGTCGGAGGCGCCTCCGTTCGTCTGATCTCGACGGACGTGGGGACCGACATCGTCTGTGACGCGGCCGACGTTGCGCGCGTGCGCGAGGCGCTGGATGCCGTCGAGTGCTCCGAGCAGGCGGCGGAGATCGTGCGCGTCGAGTCCGGCCGTCCGCGTTACGGCATCGACCTCGACGACTCCGTGATCCCGCAGGAGGCGGGCCTGAACGAGCGCTTCGTGTCGTTCGAGAAGGGCTGCTACGTCGGGCAGGAGACCGTCGCGCGGCTGTTCTACCGCGGCAAGCCGAACCGGCGCCTGATGGGGCTGCGCATGTCCGAGCCGCTCGCGCCCGGGACGGAGCTCGAGCGCGACGGCAGGGTCGTGGCCGTCGTCAAATCCAGCGTCGTGTCACCGAAAGAGGGCGCGATCGCGCTGGCCTTCGTCCGCCGCGAGGTGGCCGCGGGGGACGAGCTAGGCGACGCGACGGTCGTCGACCTCCCGTTCGAGTCGCGAAGCGCCTGAGATAACGAGCTTTAGGCGACTCACATCGGCGGTGGGGAGCTCGATGATCTCGACCGGGTGCGCGGCGATGTGGGCGCTGACCAGGCGGATCTCGTCGAGCTCGTCCGCCGGCAGCCACCCCCCCAGCTCCCCCTCCCGCGGCGCCTGACGCAGCGCGGCCGCGCAGCGCTCCGCGGCGTCAGCCACGGGCAGCGGAGACGAATCGACGATCCGGCCGCCCGCGATCCACACAGCGTCCCCTCGCCCAGCATCCGAGGGATGGCGAGCGACGACGACGCGCGCCCCGGAGTGCGCCGCCCGCAGCACGCCGCCCAGCCGGAACACCAGCGAGTCGAGCCTGACCGCGGCGCCGGCGCAGGGTCGCCGCGCGCTCGTACTGCCGCGCGTCCGCTGCGGCGCGCATCTGCGCGTCCACGTGAGCGAGCAGGGCGCCTCCGCCGTCCCCGGCGAACAGCCGCAGCGCCGCTTCGAGGCGCTCGCGGTACACGTTGGGGTCGAGATCCTGCAGGCACGGCGACAGGCAACGCCCCATCTGGCCGTACGCCGAGGGCCATTGGCGCCGCGGCAGCTTGCGCCCGCAGTGCCGCAGCCCGAACAGCGAGTTGAGCTGCTCGACGAGCTCCGCCGCGGCGGCGCGGCCCCGCACCGGCCCGATGCAGACGGCGTGGCCGGCCGCCGGCTCACGCGCGACTTCGAGGATCGGGAACGCGATGTCGAGCCGGCAGCGGATGTAGACCTGCCCGTCGGGCTCGCGCACCGAGCGCACGTTCTCGGGCGGCTTGAGGGCGCGGATGAGCCGGTGCTCGAGCAGCAGCGCGCCGAGCTCTGACTCGGTCGGCTCGCAGTCGACCTACTCCGCCCGCGCGGTCCAGGCCGCGCCCGCGGTGAAGTGCGAGCGCGCCCGCTTGCGCACGCTCACCGACTTGCCGACGTACAGCGGACGGCCGTCGCCGTCGCGGAACACGTAGACGCCCGGCCCGGTCGTCAGGCGGCGCAGGTCGGGCCGCCGCTCGACCGGCACGCGCAGGCGCGGCGGCCGGGGACGCGGCGCGCGGCGGGGCGCCAGCAGCGCGAGCGCCTCGCCCACCGTGCCGGCGTTCGCGCACAGCCGCTTGAACAGCGCGCAGAACACCTGACCGCACAGCTCTGCGTCCGGCAGCGCGCGGTGGGTCTGCCCGATCTCCACGCCCAGAGCGTCGGCCAGCGCGGCCAGACCCCGCCGGCGCTGGAGCGGAGCCAGCTTGCGCGCCATCGCCACGGTGCACAGCACCGGCGGATCGGGCCACTCCAGGGCCGCACGAGCGAACGCCTGCCTCAGCACCCGCCGGTCGAACGCGGCGTTGTGCGCGACCAGCACCCGGCCCCGCATCCACTCGGCGAGCGTGGGCAGCACGACCTCCGGCGCGGGCGCACGGTCGACCATCTCCTGCGTGATGCCGGTGAAGCGCTGGATGCCCGGTGACAGCGGCGCGCTCACCCCCACCAGCGACGACCAGCGATCGTGCAGCTCGCCACCGCCGACCAGCACCGCCCCGACCTCGGTCAGCTCGCAGCGCTCCCGCGCGAGGCCGTTCGTCTCCGTGTCGACGGCGAGGAACTCGGCGGTTAGCAGGGGGGTATCCGACAGCATGCGAACACCTGTTCTTACGCCCTGGGTCGGACGGATGTGCGGGCGCGCGTTTGCGCGAATGTGGTTAGGGTTCCGCGCCGGGGAGATCGTGAGGGGCTCGCTGTTCGCATCCATGCTTGTAATCGCCACCGCGGCGCTGGTCGGCTGCGGCTCCGACTCCGATTACAAGAACGACCCGCGGCCTCCGGTCCCGATCAACATCTCGGCCGCCATCTCCCCCGACAAGATCACCGTCTCCCCGAAGGAGTTCGGCGCCGGCCCGGTCACCTTCCTGATCGCCAACCTGACCGACGACCCGCAGGAGGTCACGGTCGAGACGGCCGACCTCTCCGACACCGCCGGCATCAAGCAGACCACCTCGCCGATCAACCCCCAGGGCACCGCCGAGCTCAAGGTCGAGGTCGGCGAGGGCGAGTACGTCGTGAGCACGACGTCGGGCTCGATCCGCGACGCGCGCTTCACGGTGGGCGCCGAGCGCCCGTCCTCGCAGGACACGCTGCTGCAGCCGTAGTGGAGGTCCTCGCAGAGGCCGGAGGCCGGCCGGGGGTAACGTCGCCCAGAGGCCGGAGGCCGGCCGGGGGTAACGTCGCCCAGAGGCCGGAGGCCGGCCGGGGGTAACGTCGCCCAGAGGCCGGAGGCCGGCCGGGGGTAACGTCGCCCAGAGGCCGGAGGCCGGCCGGGCGAAATACAGTCTCCCGACGATGACCGTAGACACCAGCTCCGTTTCCCAGATCGACGTCGAACCCGGCGAGCTCCCCGCGACGATGGCCGCCTGGGTCATCCGCGAGGAGCGCGAGGGCGAGCCCCTCGAGGCGTTCCAGCTCGAGGAGATCGAGGTGCCCGAGCCGGGCGCCTTCGAAGTGATCGTCCGCGTCATGGCCGCCGGCGTCAACTACAACAACGTCTGGGCGGCGCTGGGCGAGCCCGTGGGGGTGTGGCGCTACGGCGACCACCCCGAGCACGGCCACCACATCGGCGGGTCCGATGCCTCGGGCGTCGTGTGGAAGGTCGGCGAGGGCATCACCCGCTGGCAGCCGGGCGACGAGGTCATCATCCACTGCAACATGGCGTCCTACGAGGACGTCGAGGTCCACGGCCTCGACCCGATGGCGGCGCCGTCGCAGCGCATCTGGGGTTACGAGACGACGTGGGGCTCGTTCGCGCAGTTCACGAAGGTCCAGGCGCAGCAGCTGATCCCCAAGCCCAAGAACCTGACCTGGGAGGAGGCCGCCTCCTACGGCCTCGTGTACTTCACCGCCTACCGGATGCTGATCACCCGCTGCAACATGCAGGCGGGCGCCCGCGTGCTGATCTGGGGCGCGGCCGGCGGTCTCGGCGTGTTCGCCACGCAGCTGTGCAAGGCCACCGGTGCACAGGCGGTCGGCGTCGTCTCCTCCGAGGAGAAGGGCGAGCTGGTCAAGCAGCTCGGCGCGGTCGACTACATCAACCGCGACGAGTTCAAGGGCATGATGCGGACCGGCAACGAGTCCGACGACGAGGAGAAGGAGCGCTTCAAGGTCACGCGCGCGTTCGACAAGCGCGTCAAGGAGATCCTCGGCGACAAGCCCGACATCGTCTTCGAGCACGTCGGCAAGGCGACGTTCCCGACCAGCGTGTTCTGCGTCAAGCCGTTCGGCAAGGTCGTCATCTGCGCGGGAACCACCGGCTACAACCTCGACTTCGACGTCCGCTACCTGTGGATGCGCCAGAAGGAGATCCTCGGGTCGCACTTCGCCAACGCCTACGAGTGCCACAAGGCCAACATGCTCATCGAGCAGGGCCTGATCCGGCCGGTGATCTGGCGCACGATGCCCTTCGACGGCGTCGCCGAGGCGCACCAGCTGATGCGCGACAACAAGCACCTGGGCAAGATCTCGATCCTCGTCGGGGCCGAGAAGGAGGGCCTGGGCAAGACCGAGGACGGGCCGGGCGCGGTGTACGCCGAGATAGGCTGATGGGCATGGCCGGCAGCGTCCACATCCCCTGGTACGCGACGCTCTTCCGCGGCGACCGCTTCGCCGAGGCCCTCGAGGAGATCGCGCCGCTCGCGCTGCGCCACGGCGCCACGAGCTACCGCGTCTACCGCTCGCGCGACGACGGCTACAAGTTCCTCCAGACGGTCGACTTCGAGAGCAAGCTCGACTGGGAGCGCTACTGGAACGGGCCGGACTTCTGCGACTGGCGCGCGAAGTACACGAGCTGGTACCAGGTGCCGGTCCTGTACGTCTGGCACGACATCGTCGCCGCCGGCGACACCGAGCTAGCGCACTCTGAATGACACCCGCGCCACCCCGACGGGTGGGAGCGCGCTGGGCGGGTAGCGGAGCACGGCGGCGCGACCCCTGCCGGGACACCAGCCGCCGGCGGGCGGGCGCAGCGCCAGCCGCAGCTCGGCCCCGCGTGCCGCGCTGACCTCCGAGACCACCACCGGGCCGCCGGAGCAGCCGCGTCCGCCCGCCGGCGTGAGGTACATGACCCGATAGGTGCCGGCGCGCGGCGCGGTCAGTCCCACGCGCACGACCGCATCCGCGCCGGCGGTGGGCGGCCGCGGCGCGAGGCGCGGCGCTCCCCGCCCGGCCACGTTGAGGGACTCGCAGCCGAGCAGCACGTCTGTGCGGTCGCCCTTGACGATGTCGTCGCCGGCGCCGCAGACCACCACCTCCGGGTTGCCGTCGCGCACGGAGATCTTGTCGTCGCCGCCGCCCGCGTCGAGGCCGTCGGCGCCCTCCCCCGGCCTGATGACGTCGCCCAGCTCAGAGCCGAGGATCGCGTCACGCCCCGGCCCGCCGAACGCGACTCCCCCGCCGGTGTTGAGACCCAGCACGTCATGCCCGCGGCCTCCCAGCAGGCACGCCGCCCGGCTGGCAGAGCCCACCAGCAGGTCGTTCGCACCGAGTCCCCAGACGCGCGTCGCACGCGAGAACGCCCTGAGCGTGTCCCGCTCCGGGGTGCCCACGATGTCCACGAACGCCTCGCCCGCGCACAGCCGCGGCGGGGTGCCCGGCGGCGGCGCGTACTGCGCGAGCGCGGTGCTCGGTCCGACCGCGATCAGCGCGGCCGCACAGACGACGATCCGGCGCCTCATCCCTGCTCGAGCGGGGCCATGGTCAGCCCGGCGTCCTTGAGCTGCTCCCAGTAGAGCTCCGCGGGCTCCTTCTGACCGCTCCAGACCATCGCCCGGCCGGCGCTGTGGATGCGGTCGGCCATTGCGTATCCGTTGTCGAGCGTCACGCCGGGGAGGTAGCGGGCGAGCGTGGCGGCGACGTGGTCGAACGTGTTGTGGCTGTCGTTGAGGACGATCACGCGCCAGTGCCCGCCGAGCCCCGTGCCCGGCCCGCCGACGCGCGGCTTCTCGATCGTCTGGCTCACCGGGACAGCACCTTCGTCCGCCAGCGGTCGAGGCCGAGCCAGATGTGGTGCGGCGGAACCGCCTGCTCGTAGACCTCCGCGGTCTCGTGGTCCGTGCGCCCCTCGACGAAGCCGACCTGCTGGGCGACGAACTCGTCGAGCGTCAGGCCCTCGGTGCGCTCGACCTGCTCGTCGAGCGCCGATCGCAGGCGGTCGAGGTGCGCGCCGATGTCGTCGTCGTGGATCCCGAAATGGGTGAGCACCAGCCGCTCGGGCGCCCACGCCTCGATCAGGTCGACCGAGCGCTTCCAGGCCGCGACGTCGATGTCGGGCGGCGGCGTCGGTGCCACGACGAGCTCGGACGGCGGGATGCGCACGCCGGCCATGTCGCCGCACAGCGCGGTGCCGGTCGGCTGGTGCAGGTAGCAGACGTGGTGCGACGCGTGCCCGGGGGTGTGGGCGACGCGGAAGGCGTCGAGCACTGTCTCGCCGCCGCGCAGCACCCGGACGTTGTCCGCGGGCACGGGCACGACCTCCCCCCACAGCCGCTTGAAGTCGTCCTCGCCGTACAGCCGCACCGCGGAGTTCACGAGGCGCTCCGGGTCGATCACGTGCGGCGCGCCGACTTCGTGGACGTACACCGGCACCCCGGGCCAGCGGCGCACCAGCGCGCCCGTGGCGCCCGCGTGGTCGAAGTGGATGTGGGTCAGCAGGATCGCCTTCGCGACGAAGCCCTCCCCCAGCCCGGCGAGGAGCGTCGCGGCGGTCGACTCGGGCCCCGGGTCGACGATCACGGCGTCGTGCTCCCAGCACCCGATCACGCGCTCGCGGCCCAGGTGCTTGACGTCGATCACCCGCATCGGCCCGCAGCGTAGCCACGCCGGCGCATAGGGAACGTTCCAGGAACGGCCCGGGCGAAGACTGGGAGAAATCCCTATTGCTAGCGGCGGCTGCGAGGCGTAGTGTCACGCTGACCAAGCTGGGAGGCTCGGACAATGGGCAGGGGGCATGTGGCATGGGGGGCTGCGCTCACGCTGACGCTGTGCGGTAGCGCGCACGCCTACCCGGTGGCCGCGAACAGCACGGCAGCCAACGGCGAGGGGCACTTCGTCGACGCTCCCGCCTGTGCCGCCGGCGGCGCCGGGCCGGCGTGGCGCTTCGGCTACTCAGGCGGGACGAGCGGGGGTCCGCTGGCCGGGGTCTGGACCGGCACCGTCGAGGTCCACGATGCCGGGACGGAGGCCTACATCGCTCCCGGCGACGGGCGACTGGCGCTCAGGTCCAACCGCGGAGGCACCGCTCATCTCGAGTTCGGGCGCGGCGGCTGCGACGACGCCACGCTCGCTCTGCAGGGCGGCGCCGTCAGCGGGACGCTGCCGGTGGTCGCCACCGGGGGCGACGGGACGCTGCGCGGGCTCGCCGGATCCGGCGCCGCCACCTTCCGCTTCGGCCTCGGCCCGGGGGCAGCCAACCCGGCGAGCGTCGCCCTCAGCGGGAACTTCACCGTGACCCCGCCGGCGCAGGGCGTTGGCGGCGCCGTGCCCTTCTACAAGAACGCCGCCGACTTCCTCACGCGCAAGCTGACCGTGCGTGTGCTGCTGACGGACGCCGCGGGCGCGGGTGACGCCTACGCGGTCCGGCTCACCGCGGCCAGGCTCGCAGCGAACCCGGCGGCGACGGGCGTCCCGTCCGCGCCGGTGCGCATCGACGCCGGTCGTTCGCGGTGGGTGACCGTCACCTTCGCCAACGCGGCGCCCAACCGCAGCTACGCGCTGACGACGACGGTCGCCGCGACGGACAGCATCGACGCACCGATGGCGGCGGTCACCCAGACCCGCACGATCCGGACCCCCGGGAGCTTCTGATGCGCCGCCGCTACCTGCTCGTCCTCGCCGCGCTCCTGCTGCTTCCGAGCGCCGGCATCGTCTACACGCGCACGACGGCCGGACCGACCGTGCCCGTCCTCAACCCGCTCATCCAGGTCCGCACGGTGAGCGGAAACGTCGTGCGCGAGCGCACGATCCCGCTCGGCGTCTCCACGGCGATCGACGTCGACGAGCACAAGCTGGCCGGGCTGCTGTACCCCGACGTCGACGTGCTCGTCACCACCGTGTCCGCCGAGGACCTGCCGGGCAAGCCGGTCGTGCCCCTGGTCGAGGTCAAGCGCCACCGTGGCGCCTACAACCGCCGCGCCCCGGCACCGCCCCTGAAGATCGACGTGGTGATCGGGCTGGCGGCCGCCAGCAACGTCAGCGACAACCTGGCCACGATCACCTACGGCTACGAGACGCCCGCGGGCGGCCTCACCCCCAGCCTGTTCCGCTCGAAGCTGATCGGCCCGCTCAGCGGCGCGTTCATCGACCCGCTCGAGGCAGTGGTCGAGACGCCCGGCTACTCGGCACCGCTGAAGATCAACGCGCGCATCCGCGCCGGCTCGTCCGACCAGCGCTTCTCGGTCGCGGCCAACCCGCTGCCCGAGCGCATCCACTTCATCGAGGATCCGCGCGAGGACGGCCTGGACTTCCTCTACGACCACCAGGGGCCGGTCCCGGACGTCAAGCTCGACGCCACGGCCGACCTGATCTCCGACGGCGCCGTACGCCATCTCGACGCGCACGTCGAGCGCGTGCCGCAGGCGCTCGAGCTGCACCAGACGAGCACCGCGGAGCAGACGCTCGTCACCTACAAGTCGACCTCGGCGCTCGCCAAGCCCGACCTCGAGGTCAACTACCGCGACACCGACAGCGACGGGCAGGTGGTCGTCGACGCCAACCTCAAGGCCGCGGGGCTGCCGAGCGAGATGACCGGCACCGTCGAGTACGCGCCCGATGGCGAGGGCGGCTCCGACGTCAGCTCCTATGACTTCCGTGCGGTCGGGGGAGGCGAGATCGACTCGCTCGACTTCCTCGCCCGCAACTTCGCCGGCGATCCCGGGCCGATCCCCGAGCCCGCCTTCGGGCCCGACCAGTTCGTCGCGGCGGCCACCCGGCAGATGCCCGACGGACGCTCGCGCTTCCGCGCCGCCGGCCGGCTGCTGGGCGTGCGCTCCATCCACGTCGAGCGACAGGGCGCCGACCAGCAGACCCTCGACGTCAGCGGCGACACGGGCGACGGCAAGACGCCGCTGCGAGCGATCGTGGACCTCGACGACCGCGGCCCGGGTGGCCCGGGCGCGGACGAGAGCCGGCGCCTGAAGCTCGACACGACGGTGACCGACCTGCCGCGCTTCATCCACTTCACCTTCGACCCGGCCCGCAACGGGTCCTCGACCCGGTTCCTGTACGAGTCCTCGGGCGCGGACGCCCCGCCGACGGTCACCATCGACGCGCTCACGGCCGAGGAGGACGGCACCGACGGCTGCGGGCAGGCCGAGGTGACCTGCCTGAAGGCACGCATCGACAGGCTGCCGGGCCGCTTGGAGACGACGCTGCCGGGCGACGCGTCGCCCGAGTTCATCCTCACCCACACCGGCACCGCGGCCAAGCCCGACCTGCGCGCCGAGGTCGATCGCACGACCATCGACGAGGACGACCCGGGCGCCGGCCCGAACCGCAGCTACGCCGACATCGATCTCGACGGCATCCCCGCCGAGGTCCGGGGCAAGCTCGACATCTCCAAGAAGGACGTCGTGCGCGCAGCCGAGTTCCACGCCTGCGACTACAGCTTCGCCACCGACACCTGCAAGGCGGGTACCCAGGGGGCGCTCGACCAGGTCGGCTTCACGGTGCGCGACCAGCCCGCGCGGGTGGGTCTCCCGGCGCGGCCCGACGCATCGGGCAGCTCGTTCGTCTCGCTGCTGTCGCGCGACCCGTCCTTCGCCACCAAGGGCGACGAGCACTTCGAGGTCGTCGGCAACGTCGAGCAGGTGCGCAACGTCGCCTTCCGCCAGCGCGACGCGGACAACGACGGCGAGGCCGACGGCACGCTCGGGGTGCTCGTGGACGTCGGCTCCACCACGTCGAGCTTCGATGCCGACGTGGACACCGCCGGCTTCAAGGAGGACCCCGATGACGACACCAAGACGCTCGGTCCGTCCACGAAGAAGATCTCCGTCGACGTCCCGTCGCTGCCGGGCAGGTTCCAGGTCTGCGTGCGCGGCAAGGACGACGAGCCGCTCGACACCACCCTCCCGCCGGCGGACAAGCTGCTGTCGGACTGCGACACGACCACCGTCCACGGCCAGCCGGTGGACAGCACGCCGCTGACCGTGGTCTACCGCGCGGCGGAGAAGATCGACGTGTCCGCCGCCGTCAGCGCCACCGAGCCCGACGCCGACGACGAGAACCGCCAGGCCACCACCGACCTCTCCGCCGAGGTCAAGGGCGTGCCGAAGTACCTGCGCACCGACGTCATCCCGCCGCGCACGCCCGATCCGGAGAAGAACGTGACGGGCCGCAAGCTCGAGGTCGAGTACAGCTCGATCGACCCGCAGCAGACCGACCCGCAGCCCGGCGAGGACCACACCGTGGGCTCGATCAAGTTCGAGCTCGCCTCCCGGCGCGCCAACTCGCTGTGCGAGGACCCGCGCCCGGACCGCAAGGCCGTCTGCGTGAGCGGCGAGCTGGTGGAGCTGCCGCCCAACGTCTACACGGTGTTCGATCCCGACAAGAGCGACGGCGACATCACCTTCATCGCGGCCCCGCCCGAGCCCGGGCACGGCAAGCTGTCGATCAACCCCGACGACGGCCAGCGTCCGCCGCTGCGCCTGTCCTCCGTGTCGCCCGACGACGACCCGCTGATCGTCGACGCGCGCGTCGAGGGGCTCGTCTCCCACCTCGAGGGCCGCTTCCAGAAGGTCAACGAGGACGCCGAGGACGGCTCGGAGACCGGGCCGCTGGCCGACCGCATCGCCACCTGCTCCGACGACACGGACAACGACCCGCTGAGCAAGGACGGGATCGACGAAAAGGACCCGGAGTGCGCCGTGGACCTCGCGCGCTTCAGCTTCGACGCCTGCCCCGGCGTGGCGCGCGACGACCTCCACCAGTGCCCCGGCGTGAGCGAGGTCTACTTCCTCGCCACCAACGCGCTGGTCGGCGACCCGGTGCCGAAGGTGCCCCCGGCGCCCCAGGGCGCGCCCAACCACGAGTTCTCGTTCGTCGAAGCCGGGGAGCTGTTCCGCGCCAGCGGAAAGATCCGGAGCTTCAAGCGCGTGACGCTCGACAAGCTCGACCCGTCCGACACGCCGATCGAGACGACGCAGCTCGGCGTCGCCTTCGGCAAGGGCGACGGCAGCGAGAGCATCCGCGCCTACGTCGATCGCGACACCGGGACCAAGACGCAGAAGCTCGACGCCGTCGTGGGCCAGGCGCCGCAGGGCATCAACGTCTGCTTCCGAGCCGCGGTCGACCCCGCCGACGTGCATCCGGGCTCCGCCGTCTTCTGCGACCGCGCGGACGCGTCGCAGAAGGCGATCGAGGCCTCGCTCGACCGGCCGGCGACGGGACAGACGCGACCCGACGTCACGGTCAACGACCTGGTCTTCACCAAGGGCGGCGGCGGTGAGGTGCTGCGCGGCATCCCGGGTCCGGATCCGGCCCTCGACATCCGCGATTTGGCCGACACGATCGACATCCTGGTCGGAAAGGACTCGGAGGTCATCGTCGACGGCTTCCAGGACGGCCAGCCCGCGCCGGTGGCCGGCCGCGTGTCCTTCGCCCTGCAGGACTTCACCGGGCTGATGCGCGGGACGTTCCCCGGCGCGCCGCTGCCCGAGACGCCGAGCGCGATCAACGCCGCGGGCAACCACCTGACCATCCTCAAGCTGCGCGACCTGTCGCAGTTCCGCGGCTCGGTTCCCGACGTCCAGCACATCGCCATCTCCAAGGACCCGTGCAATCCGGCCGATCCGCGCTACCCGCCGCTGGCGGCGTTCCCGGACAACGTGCGCCCGGAGTACCTGTGCCTGGACGCCGTCGCCGCCAAGGGCCAGCCGCTCGACTTCAGGATCCGCAAGGAGGACGCGAAGGGCGAGATCCTGTCGATCGACGACGCCGGGCTGGACTCGGTGCCATCGGGCGGGCCGTTCAAGGCGACGATCGCCAAGTCGCCCGAGGCGGCCGAGAACCACAACACCTGCACGAGCGCGGCGGACGCGGCGCAGGGGTGCCGGCCCCCGCTGCTCTCGATCCACGCGCCGCGGGGCGCCAACCAGGTGCCGCACCTGCACGCGCGCATCGCCAAGGGCCCGGTGAGGCTCGTGACCGACACACTGCGGCAGGCGCCCGCCGATGTCCTCTCCAAGCGCCTGGACTACGAGGAGCCGTTCGGCGCCTGGGACCAGCCCGGCGTCCGCGTCAAGGTCGGCAAGAGCGTCAACGACATCACCAAGGCGAGCCAGACGGCGCTGCTGGCGAACATCAAGCTCGAGCTCCCCCAGTTCCTCGACTTCGAGGCGCCGACGGTGTACTCGTGCAAGCACGTGTCGGCGGATCCGCCGCAGGTGTGCGGTTCGCCCTTCGCGGGATCGGAGCTCAACTTCGGCGTCGAGTCCAAGGACATCTTCATCCATCTGGCCGGCTCCAACGTCGCGCACAACGGCACGGATCTGGACACGTTCGGACCCAACGGGCGCTTCGCGCTGTTCATGCACGACTACGACAGCGCGACCGACACGATCCTCACCGGCACGCCGCCGGCGGACGGCGACGAGGGCTCGACGACCTACCACGGCGACAACCTGCCGCCCGCGGGCGCTTACGACGACGGCCTCGTGATGCCGGGCTACCTGGACGCGAAGGTGTTCCTGCGCGACAGCTTCGGCGCCACCGAGGGCCTCAAGCAGCACAAGTTCGTCCAGGTCGACGGCCGCGTCAACCACCCGCTGAACCTGGCCATGCGGATCTACGAGTCCGACCCGAAGGGCCGGGGCGGGACCAACCGGTCCGGCCAACTCGTGCCGGGCAAGCAGTTCTCGATGCGCAACGCGCCGTGCGCCGGGCGCCCGGCCTGCGGGCCGTACGCCGGCCAGCCCCTCAAGGACCCGAACCAGCCGAGCTTCCGCGTGCGGGCCGAGGTGCTGCGGGGCGAGGTCAAGCCCGCGCCCGCGCGGCCCGACTGCAAGGGCATCCCGGGCCTCGACAATCCGGGCACGGGCGTGTGGGCCTGCGTGATCACGCCGAGCCCGGACACGACGTGGATGAACCTCGACGCCAACTTCGACCCGCCCGGCGCCGGTGACCCCGCGCGCGTGATCGAGGCCGTGGCCGACCAGGCGGACAAGCAGTTCGACCTGCGCGCGTTCCGCAACTTCAACGAGAAGACGACGGTCGCCCGGTTCACGCCGCAGGCGGCGCTGCGCCAGTTCCCCTTCGACGTCACCGCGAGGATCGGCGCGAGCGCGATCATCGTCGGCGTCGACGTGAGCCTGTCGATGCGCGGCGACCTGATCGTCAAGGCGCTCGGGCTCGGGAACACCGCGACCCGCCTCAGCCAGGGGATGACCGCGCTGCGGCTGAAGTCCGAGGGCGGCACCACCCGGATCACGACCGACCTCAGGGGCCACTTCGAGGCCGCGCTCACGGAGACGATCAACCTGCTGTTCGGCACGATCTCGCTCACCCAGCGCGCGAAGACGCTCCCGCTCGACGCCCCGATCTTCCTCGGCTTCGAGCCCTGCGGCAGCTCGATCCCCGGTCTCTTCGGCGACATCAACAAGGTCGAGGTCACCAACACCTCGGCGCGCGCGGTCGGCCTGCTGGTGGCGCCCGCCGGCGGCATCGTCGGCACCGCGTTCTCGGCGGCCAGCCCGCTGGTCGCGATCGCGTCGTGCATCTTCGCCGACGTCCCCGACACGCCGCTGGTCAACAACCAGCACCCGGCGCCGTTCTACAACGAGCCCAACCGGCCGGTGGACGGGATCGGCAAGCAGGACGACCAGCCCAGCGTCAACACGCCGGTGCTCCCGGTCACCGAGCCGGCGCCCAGGCCCGTCCGGATCACGGAGCCGCAGACGCGCTGCGGGACGATCCGGGCCTCCGAGCTCAAGGTCGAGGCCAAGATCACGGTCGGCGCCCCCGGCCAGCTCCAGCCCGCACCCGTCCCCGGCACGCCGCCGATCGCGTGCGACGGCAAGCTGACGGTCCACGTCGACAAGCTCATCCTCACGACCACCGGGTCGATCGACGCCAGCGCCATCGTCCGCGAGAAGAACCCGCCGGACGGCGTGCCGGTCTCGGGCCTGGGCGGCGGCGCGGGCCACGTCGGCAAGGGTGGCCGCTCCGGCAGCCTCGGGCTCGGCGGGGCCGCGTACGGCGACGCCAAGAAGATCGACCTCGGCGCGATGGGCGCCGCCGGCTCCAGCAGCGCGCGCGCCGGCTCGGGCGGCGGCGCGATCGAGGTGCTGGCCGAGGACTCGGTCGAGATCCAGTCCGGCGGCCAGCTTCTGGCCGACGGCGAGAAGGGCGCCGACGCGCCCGGCACCGATTGTGGGCTGACCGCCGCGGGCGGCGGGTCCGGCGGCTCGATCCGGGTCGTCGGCAACCACGTGACGATCCACGGCGCCGACGCGGTGTCGGCCGACGGCGGGGCGGGCGGCAACGGCGGCCAGGGCGGCGGCGGCGGCAGCGGCGGGCTCATCCGCATCGACACCGTCATCGAGGGCGGCACCGGAGACGTCTCGGCGACGGGCGGCAAGCACGGCACCACCTGCGATCCGCCGAACGCGCAGGACGGCGAGCCGGGCAAGGACGACGCGGGCGTGCTGCTCAAGCGGGCCGCCACAGTCACGGTGAGCCCGGCCCCGCGGCTGCCGTGGGTGCGCGACCACGTCAACCTGTCCATCTCCGCGATCCAGCAGCCGGGCGCCGACAACAGCGAGGGGCTCACGATCCACCTCTGTCACCGTGAGATCCCGCTCACCTCCGAGAAGGGGCTGCTCGACCCGCTGCTCGATCCGCAGCTCCCGCCGCAGCCGCGGCCCGCCGCCCGGCCGATCGGTGGGGGCCCCAACCCGAACGAGCCCCCGGTGCTCCCGCCGCTGGGCGACGAGTGCCTCGAGCGCCAGTTCCACACACCGAGTCCCGACGGCGTCTATGGGGACACGATCACGTGGCCGCCGCAGCCGGGGAACTTCAACTTCCACCAGGGGTTCCACGGGTTCTACGCCTACGCCGAGAAGGGCGTCAGCAACGTCAGCACGGGGGAGCTTCAGCCGCGCATGCCGCTGCAGGCCACGGCGCGCGTGGCGTCCGACCAGACCGCGCCGAAGATCACCGGCATCAACCAGCTCAACGGGCTCAGCAGCTGCCCGCAGGAGGGGGATCTGTTCCGCTGCATCGACACCGCGACCGGTCACATGACGCTCGAGGCGCACGACCCGTCACCCGGTTCCGGCATCGATCGCTCCGACTGCGCGGTCAACGGCAACGGCAGTTCCTTCCCGCTCTCCTGCCCGCCGGGCGACGTGTTCGTGCCGCTGGGCGACGGGGACGGGTTGAAGATCGTCGACGTGCGCGTGGTGGATCTGGCCGGCAACGGCACCACCGCGAAGTCGACGCCGCCACCGGGCGGCACCCAGCCCGGCCAGTTCGGCATGCAGGCGCTGTGGCTGGTCGACCTCAAGAAGCCCGACCCGCCGACGCTCGACCTCAACCAGATCGGGACGAACCACAACGGCTGGTATCACGTCAAGCCCACGCTGAGCGTGGAGGCGACCGACAACCCGCCGCTGTCGGGATTCGCCGACGACGCGATCGTGCTGACCGTCGACGACTCCGACAAGGAGTGCGGGACCGTCACCCCACCCCTGGTGGGGCGGATCCGCTGCTCGCAGTCAGCGGTGGCGGGGCGCGTCCCGGCATCGGGGCGGCACACGTTCGAGGCCTATGCCACCGACCGCGTCGGGCACCGCTCCGACACGCAGACCAGGTGCGCGGAGACAGTGGTCCCGGACACGTGCACGATGCAGGTCGACGCCGTCGCTCCCAGCAGCCGCTTCTTCATCACGCCTGAGCCCAAGAGCGGCTGGTACTCGACGCGGCCGTTCTTCGCCTTCGCGGCCACCGACACGGCGGGCGGCTCGGGTCTCGACCCCGAGGACGACGTCGAGGGGCTCGGCACCGGGATCAGGTACCGGATCGACAACGGCGGCCTCGTCGACTACGAGCCCACCGAGGACGAGGTCAACCGGCTGCCCGAGGGCCGCCACGAGGTCAGCTTCTTCGCCAAGGACGTCGCGCAGAACTCCGAGACCGAGCACTGCCAGCACGATCCGTGCAAGGTCTACAAGGTCGACACCACGGCGCCGGTGACGTCGCTGGGCGTCAGCCCGTCGGTGCCCGATGGCCTCGACGGCTACCACACGACGCCGGTCACCTTCACGCCGGACGGCGCCGAGGTCGTCCCGCCCGAGCTGACGGCGGCCGACGTCTCCGGCCTGGCGAAGGTCGAGTACCAGGTCGACAACGGCCCGTGGAAGCCAGCCGCGCCGTTCACGCTGAACGAGCAGGGGCGCCACGAGGTGCGCGTGCGCGCGCGCGACGTGGCGGGCAACGAGGCGCCGATCACCCAGCGGGTCGTCTTCATCGACCTGCACGCGCCCACGGTGCGGATGGGCACGTACCCGCCGGCGGCCAACGCGGCCGGGTACTTCCGCCAGCCGCTCCAGCACGCGCTGATCAGCACCGACGTCGGTGACGGCTCGGGCGCCGACCGCGGCCGCTACCACGTCGACGGCGGCGCGGTGATCTCGTACCTGCTGCCCTTCTCAGTCGGCGACGGGCAGCACACGGTGACCGCCTGGGCGACCGACCACGCCGGGCTGACGAGCAGCATGCTGACCAAGACGTCGCGGATCGACACCCGCGCGCCGGTCGCGAGGATCGCCGGCCCGGCGCCCGTGTTCAGCTCCGGCCAGGCGACGCTCGGCTACAGCGCGTCGGACGCTCTGACGCCGAAGGTGCGCGTCGGCGTGCTCGTCTTCGACTCGGCGGCGACGTTCGTGCGCCGGATCGAGGTGCCCGGGCCCGACGTCGACCCGGGACAGGGCTCGGTCACCTGGGACGGGCGCCGCTCGGACGGCAGTGCCGTCCCGTCCGGCCTCTACCACTACCGCGTGCAGGTCACCGACCAGGCCGGCAACACGGCGATCTCGACCGAGTCGGCGCAGTTCCAGGTCGGGAGCTCTCTGGGCGGCCTGCTGCGCGTGACCCGGCTGGACTGGGCGTCCAAGCAGCTGGCCGTGCGCACGCGCTGCCGCGGCGCGCGCCGCTGCCAGGGGGTCGTGCGCGTGCTCGGCCGGCGGATCCGGGCGTCGCTCAAGCGCGGGGCGCGTCGCAGCTACCGCCTGCGGATGCGCCGGCGACCGCCGCGGCACGTGCGGGTGCGCGTGGCCGGCCGCAGCACGCGCCTGAAGGTCCACGTGCGCAGGAGCAAGCGCGGGCCCTTCCACAACAGCGGCTGACAGCCCGCGGCGCACCGGCGCGGTAGCCACCCTGCGACAATCAGGGTCATGGATCCGCGTCT
The DNA here is from genome assembly GCA_963724135.1 of uncultured Solirubrobacteraceae bacterium. GTDB lineage: Bacteria > Actinomycetota > Thermoleophilia > Solirubrobacterales > Solirubrobacteraceae > DATLGB01. The sequence continues at coordinate 914,668 of CAVRTA010000004.1, read as the reverse complement.
GGAGAAGCCCGATCGTCCCTGGATGATGCGCACGTACGCGGGGCACTCGACGGCGCGGAAGTCCAACGCGCTGTACCGCTCGAACCTCGGTAAGGGCCAGACGGGGCTGTCGGTCGCGTTCGACCTCCCGACGCAGACCGGCTATGACGCCGACCACGAGCTTGCGCGCGGCGAGGTCGGGAAGGTCGGGGTCCCGATCGCCCACCGGGGCGACATGGCGACGCTGCTCGACGGCATCCCGCTCGACGAGATGAACACGTCGATGACGATCAACGCGACGGCCGCGTGGCTGCTGGCGCTCTACATCGTCACCGCGGAGGACAGCGGCGTCGAGCGCGCGCAGCTCCAGGGCACGACGCAGAACGACATCATCAAGGAGTACCTCTCGCGGGGCACGTACGCCTTCCCGCCCGGCCCCTCGATGAAGCTGATCGCGGACATGATCGCGTTCACCGTCGAGGAGGTCCCGCAATGGAACCCGATCAACGTCTGCTCGTACCACCTTCAGGAGGCGGGCGCGACGCCGGTGCAGGAGATCGCGTTCGCGCTGTCCACCGCCGTCGCCGTCCTCGACGCCGTCCGCGAACGCGTCCCGGAGGAACGGATGGGCGCCGTCTTCGGCCGCATCTCGTTCTTCGTCAACGCGGGCGTGCGCTTCGTCGAGGAGCACGCCAAGCTGCGCGCGATGGGCGCCCTGTGGGAGGAGATCGGGCGTGAGCGCTACGGCGTGACCGATGCCAAGCAGCTGCGCTTCCGCTACGGCGTGCAGGTCAACTCGCTCGGCCTGACCGAGGCGCAGCCGGAGAACAACGTGCAGCGCATCGTGCTCGAGGCCCTGGCCGTGACCCTGGGCCGCAACGCGCGTGCGCGCGCGATCCAGCTGCCCGCCTGGAACGAGGCCCTCGGCCTGCCGCGGCCGTGGGACCAGCAGTGGTCGCTGCGCATCCAGCAGATCCTCGCCTACGAGACCGACATCCTCGAGTACCCGGACCTCTTCGAGGGCTCGCACGTGATGGAGGCGCTCGTCGACGAGCTCGCCGCGGGCGCGCGCGACGAGATGGCGCGCGTCGCCGAGGAAGGCGGCGCCGTCGAGGCCGTCGACTACATGAAGGCGGCGCTGGTCGAGTCGCACCGCGAGCGCATCGGGCGCATCGAGCGCGGCGAGCAGATCGTCGTGGGCGTCAACCGGTACACGGAGACCGAGGACTCGCCGCTCGCCGCCGGCGAGGACGGCGGCATCCTCACCGTCGACCCGGGCGTCGAGGAGGAGGCCAGGCAGGCGCTGGAGAAGTGGCGCGCCGAGCGCGACCAGGCCGCCGTCGATGCCGCGCTGGACGAGCTGCGCCGCGTGGCCGCCGCGGACGAGAACGTCATGGACGCGACGCTGGACTGCGCGCGCGCGGGCGCCACCACCGGCGAGTGGGCGCAGGCGCTGCGCGACGCCTTCGGGTCCTACCGGGCGCCGACCGGCGTCGGCGAGGCCGCCGCGGCACCGCCCACCGACGACATGGCCGAACTGCGCGACGAGGTCGCGCGCGCGGGCGAGGCCCTGGGGCGCACGATGAAGATCCTCGTCGGCAAGCCCGGCCTGGACGGCCACTCCAACGGAGCCGAGCAGATCGCCGTCCGCGCGCGCGACGTCGGCATGGAGGTCGTCTACGAGGGCATCCGCCTGACCGGCGAGCAGATCGCCCGCTCTGCGGTCGACGAGGGCGTCCACGTGATCGGCCTGTCGATCCTTTCCGGCTCGCACCGCGAGCTGATCCCGTCGATCATGGACGCGCTGCGCGAGGCCGGCGGCGAGGACATCCCGGTCGTCGTCGGCGGCATCATCCCGGCCGCGGACGTCGAGCCCTTGAAGGAGAGCGGCGTCGCCGCGGTGTACACCCCGAAGGACTTCGACCTGTCGAAGATCATGCGCGACATCGTGCACCTGGTCGAGGAGCGCCACGGCGTGACCGCCGAGGCGTGAACGCGCTCAGCGCGGCTTCGTCGCGCTGAAGCAGAACTGGACGACGGCGAAGGAGTAATCACCGCTTTCGTGGCGGGCGCGCACGTCCTCGAACCAGGCGTCGGCCTCGGCCTGGTCGACGTCGTCGAGCCCCCGCAGGAACTGGCGCAGGATCACCGGCAACGCCCCGCCGAACGTCTCGGGGTCGAACTCCGTGGTCGCGAACAGGTGCCCCTCGCGGCGGACGTCCTCGAACCCCGCGCGCCGCATCGTCGCGACCAACGTCCGGGGCAGCGCCGGGTCGGCGAGGTGGCGATCCCACGCGGCCAGCATCCGCGCGGTGCGCTCGGGGTCGGAGGAGTGCACCGAGGTCATAGACCAGTCGATGTCCCAGATCACCGCCCGGCCGCCCGGCCGCAGCACGCGCAGCAGCTCCGCCAGCCCGGCGTAGACGTCGGTCAGGTACTCGAACACCTGCACCGACAGCGCCCGGTCGTACGCGGCGTCCTCCACCGGCAGCGCCGTCGCCTGCCCCTCCAGCAGCCGCGCGTTCGGCCGCCCCTCCACGCGTCTGCGCGCGATCGCGAGCATCGCCGGGCTGATGTCGACCCCGGTGACCGAGCCCGCGTCGCCCACCTGCTCGAGCAGGTCCTGCACGTAGTAGCCGGGCCCGCAACCGACATCGAGCACCGCCTCGCCGGGCTGCGCGCCCACGGCCTGCTGCACGAGCGCCCGCCGGCGCCGCACGTCGCGCGAGCGGTAGAACACGTCGAGCTGTTCCGCGATTCTCTCGTCGAACACGAGCTGGCTCATGGGCCCGATCCTCTCAACCGCCGCCACGAACCTCAAGCCTGCCGTCGTGACGGCCGCGATCAGCGCCGTCGCCGCCCTCCTGGCGGCGTGCGAGCCGGCCTGGGGGTCACCCGCCGACGAGGCAAGGCAGGCCGCCGTGGCGGCCGACTTCGGCGACATCGCCGAGCGGACCGCGCAGGCGGCGCGCGTGGTCGTGCCGGTCGGCGCGCGGCTGCACCGCGTGACACCGCCGCGCGACACCCTGCGTATGCGGCCGATGCAGGACGTACCCATGGAGCACAAGGACATCGAGCCGTGGTGGACGATGCGAGACGGTCTCCAGCGCAGCTTTGGATACGACGAGCACAAGCTGCTCGGCTACGTGGAGAGCCCGAACGGCACCAACCGCGGGCGCTTCGGCCGCGTCTGCGGCATCTTCGACAGCGCGTAACCGCACTCCCACCCGACGAACGTCCCTGAGACCCTGCCCTGGCCGGGCATGAGGGACGTTCGGGGCGGCGGGGGCGGTACGGTGGCGCGCGCCATGCCGGACGACCTCGCTGCGCGGCTGCGTGATCGCGACCTGACCGTCGCGCCCGCGGTGCTGAACCTGGTCGAGAACCGGGGCAAGCGCGCGGAGACGGCGGCGCTGCTGAATGCGCTCGGGACGGACGCGCGTGCCCACGTCGTCGGCGTCACCGGCCCGCCGGGCGCGGGCAAGTCGACGCTGCTGTCGGCGCTGAGCAGGGAGTGGCGCGCGCGCGAGCGCAGCGTCGCTGTGCTGGCGGTGGACCCGTCGTCGAAGCGCTCCGGCGGTGCGCTGCTCGGCGACCGGGCGCGGATCGAGCACGACCCATCGGACCGCGCCCTGTTCATCCGCAGCATGGCCGCCGGCGAGCGGCTCGGCGGGCTGGCGCCGGCGACGCGCGCCGCGGCCCAGGCGCTGGCGCACGCGTTCGACGTGGTCGTGATCGAGACCGTCGGCGTCGGCCAGTCCGAGACCGAGGTCGCCGACGCGGCCGACACCGTCGCCGTGGTCGTCCAGCCCGGGGCCGGCGACGCGCTGCAGTTCCTCAAGGCGGGGATCATGGAGATCCCCGACGTGCTGGTGGTGACCAAGGCCGATCTGGGGACCGTGGCGCTGCGCGCCCGGCGCGACCTCAACGCCGCGCTGCGCTCGATCGGCGCGCGCGACACGCCCGTGCTCGCGGTCTCGAGCGTCCCGCCGCCCACCGGCGTCGACGAGCTCGCCGACGCCCTCGACGCCCACCGCGAGCGCATCGACCTGGACGCGGTGCGTACGCGCGCGCGGCGCGCGGGTGCGCTGTCGGACTACCTCGCCGAGCACGGCGCGGCCGGCCTGCGGCGCCTGGGCGGTCGCCGCGCCGCCGAGCGGTTCCTGGAGGGACAGGACCCGGCCAGGACGGAGCCCGATCTCGTCAGGGCGTTGGAGGCCGAGGCCGATTCATGAGCGACGCGGTCAGGTCGCAGCCTCGTGCTCGGACGCGTCGCCGGCGTGCTGTTCGCCCGCGGACGCTGCAGTCGTCGCTACGACGACGGCGTCGCCTTCGCCGCCGTCGAGCCCGTCGGCCCGCCGGGCGCTCCGAGCGCGCTGACGCGCCAGCCCGTCTTGAGCTTGTCGAGCTCGAGCGTGTCGGTCGACGGGGGCTGCCCGGCCGCCGACGTCTTGACCTGCGCGCGTGCGTGCTTGCCGTTGATGGTGATGTTGCCGACGGTGAGCTTGGGATCCTCGACCTCGCCCAGCGACGTGCGCATCGCGATCTCGCACGGCAGGCCGATCGACCCCAGTCCCTGCAGTAGCTCCGGCGCGAAGACGTCGTCGCACAGCGTCTGGTAGTCGCGCTTCTCGACGGCGGTCGCGAAGGTCTGCAGCGTCTCGCGCACCTGCGCCTCGTCGCTCGGCCCGCCGTCACCCCCGCAGCCCGCCAGCGCCAGGGCCGCCGTGCCCGCTATCCAGATCCGTCGCATGGCTAGGATCGTGCCATGGAAGCAGGCCCGGCACTCGGCTCGTGGTTGCGCTGCTATCGCTGCTGGTCGACGAACCTCGAGGTGCAGGTCCACTACGAGGGAATCCACCGCATCGATCCGGCCACCGGCAAGCGGGCCGAGGTGGTCGACGAGCTCCAGGAGGCCGTGGTCCAGTGCCTCGACTGCATGCACGACCAGCCGCACCTCGGCTTCCTCGACGACGCCGTCCAGCCGATCGAGGACCGCTGGGAGCGGATGGTCGCCGGCACGCCGTGGGTCGCCTCCTGCGAGGTGACCGTGGAGGGCGACACCGTCGAGACGTGCTCGGGCCCCGAAGCCGCCGACCACCTCTCGTTCGCCGCCTTCGGCGACCACGGGACGCGCGAGTTCTTCACCCACGTCCGCTTTCACAAGCACGACGACGACCGCATCGTCGTCTTCCTGCTCGTCGAGCTCTACGCCCGCTCGCAGGAGGAGGCGATGGGGACGCTCGAGGAAGCGTCACAGGGCTCCCTGCTCGTCTCGTCGCTGGCCGAGGAGTCTCGGCCGCCCGCGGCGACGGGCACGGATCCGCACTGAGACCCGGAGCGGGCGCCAGCTTCCGGCGCCGGCTGAGAGGTCGCCTGTGTCGCCTGAGGGTCGCTATAGCGAGCCTTTCGCGACTCACATCGAGTAGCGGGAGCGCGCGGAAGCGCCGGGATATCGACCGGCGCCTGCGCGACGGAGCGTTTAGGGTCCCGCGCATGCGCGAGGTCGCCGACAACGTCTGGGTCGTGCCGAGCTTCCCGCCGCACTCGATCAACGCGTTCGTGGCGGGCGAGTACCTGATCGACGCGCAGACCAGGCGCGACGCGGGCAAGATCGTCAAGAACGTGGGCGAGCACAGGCTCGCGGCGCACGTGCTCACGCACGCGCACGCGGACCATCAGGGCGCGTCCGCCGAGGTCTGCAAGCGGCTGGGCATCCCGTTCTGGGTGCCGGAGAACGACGCCGATGCGGCCGAGGATCCGAGCCTGATCAAGCAGCGCCAGCCCGACCACTTCATGGCCCAGCTGATGATCAAGCTGTTCGCGGGCCCGGGGTACCCGGTGGACCGCAGGCTCGACGACGGCGACATGATCGGCGACTTCCGCGTCATCGACGCACCCGGCCACTCGGCGGGACACGTGGTCTTCTGGCGCGAGGCCGACAAGGTGCTGATCCTCGGCGACGTCCTGAACTCGATGGACCCGTTCCTGATGACGCGCGGCCTGCGCCTGCCCAAGGACTACTTCACGCCGGACCCGGCGCGCAACCGCGAGTCGGCGCGCAGGCTCGCCGACCTCGGCGAGCCGTCGGTCGTCCTCTTCGGACACGGGCCGGAGTACCGCGACGGCAAGAGGTTCCGCGAGTTCTGCCTGAACCTCTAGGGGTGCCGGAGGCGGGCCCCGAGAACTACGCGGGCGCGGCGCCGAGGCGCTGCTCGAGCGCCTCGAACTGGTCCCACAGCTCCTGCGGCAGCGCCTCGCCGAAGCGCTCGAGGTGCGCGCGCACCTGCGGCAGCTCGTCGCGCAGCGCGTCGAGGTCCACGGTCCGCACCGCGGCGAAGTCCTCGGGATCGATGTCGAGGCCGGCCAGATCGATGCCGTCCGGCGCCGGGATGATCCCGACCGCCGTCTCCTCGCCCTCGGCCGCGCCCTCGCAGCGGCGGAAGATCCACGCGATCACACGCGAGTTCTCGCCGAAGCCGGGCCACAGGAAGCGGCCCGACCCGGGATCCTTGCGGAACCAGTTGACGAAGAAGATGCGCGGAAGCTGCGCGCCCTCGCGCTGGCCGACCTTCAGCCAATGGGCGAAGTAGTCCCCCATGTTGTAACCGCAGAAGGGCAGCATCGCCATCGGGTCGAAGCGCAGCTCGCCCACCGCGCCGGCCGCGGCGGCGGTCTTCTCCGAACCCATCGTCGCGCCCAGGAAGGTGCCGTGCTCCCAGTCGAACGCCTCGCGCACCAGCGGGACGACGGTCGAGCGCCGCCCGCCGAACAGGAACGCGTCGATGGGCACGCCCGCCGGGTCGTCCCAGTTTGGAGCGATCGACGGCGTCTGATCGGCGGGGACGGTGAAGCGCGCGTTGGGATGCGCGGCGGTCGTCTCGGACTCGGGCGTCCAGTCGCTGCCCTTCCAGTCGACCAGATGCTCGGGCGCGGGGTCGGACATGCCCTCCCACCACACGTCGCCGTCGTCGGTGCGGGCGACGTTGGTGAAGACCGAGTTGCTCTCGATCGCCGCCATCGCGTTGGGGTTGGTCGTGTAGCCGGTGCCCGGTGCGACGCCGAAGAAGCCGGCCTCGGGGTTGACCGCGTACAGGCGGCCGTCGGACCCGAACTTCATCCACGCGATGTCGTCGCCGACCGTCTCGACCTTCCAGCCCTCCAGCGACGGGATCAGCATCGCCAGGTTGGTCTTGCCGCAGGCGCTGGGGAACGCGCCGGTGATGTACTTGACCGTGCCCTCGGGCGAGGTGACCTTGAGGATCAGCATGTGCTCGGCGAGCCAGCCCTCGTCGCGCGCCATGACCGAGGCGATGCGCAGCGCGAAGCACTTCTTGCCCAGCAGCGCGTTGCCGCCGTAGCCCGAGCCGTACGACCAGATCTCGCGCGTCTCGGGGAAGTGCACGATGTACTTGGTCTCGTTGCAGGGCCAGGACGAGTCCTGCACGCCCTCGGCCAGCGGGCTGCCGACGGAGTGGATGCACGGCACGAAGTCACCGTCGTCGGAGAGCACCTCGAGCGCCCCCCTGCCCATGCGGGTCATGATCCGCATCGAGACGGCCACGTAGGCGGAGTCCGTGATCTCGACGCCGATGTGGGCGATCGGCGAGCCCAGCGGCCCCATCGAGAACGGGACGACGTACATCGTGCGGCCCTTCATGCATCCCGAGAACAGGCCGTCGAGCGTCCGGCGCATCTCCGCCGGGTCGGTCCAGTTGTTGGTCGGCCCGGCGTCCTCGGAGCGCTGCGAGCAGATGAACGTGCGGTCCTCGACGCGCGCGACGTCGCCGGGGTCCGAGAGCGCGAGGTACGAGTTCGGCCGCTTGGCGTCGGAGAGGCTCGTGAACGTCCCGGCGGCCACGAGCTCCTGGCACAGCCGGTCGTACTCCTCGGCGGAGCCGTCGCACCAGTGGATGGCGTCGGGCTGCGTAAGCGCGGCGACCTCCTCCACCCAGCTCAAGAGCTTCGGATGCGTCGTCGGGGCGTCGTTCACAGTTTCTGCAACTCCTCTTCGTGTTTCGTCCGGCCGGCCTCCGGCCTCTGGACGACGTCTCTGGGCATGAACTCTATGGAGATCATCGGTCCATTGGCACCCTCTCGGCTTGGGAATGTCAACCGCCGAGCCGATCCAGACCCCGATGGCAGGGGTCGATCAGTCGCGCCGCCCCCTACTCGACGGGGCTGTTCCGTTGGCCGCACTGCTGGCGGTCGCGCTCGTGTTCGCGCCGCTGCACAGCGTCACATACGGGCTCGCGGCGCTGTACCTGGTGTTCGCGGCGGGGATGGCGTCCGGGGGCGCCGAGCGCCCGGGCGAGCCGCTGCTGCCGTGGCGCAGCTACGGAATCGCCGCCGGGCTGCTGGCGCTGCTCGTGCCGGCGGTCGGAATCGAACCTGCGCTGCGGCCGCTGCTCGCCGCCCCACTCGCACTCGTCGCCATCGGCTTCGCCGTCCACCTGCGCGTCAAGCTGCGCCTCGGAGTCTTCCGGGTCGGGATCCTGTCGGCGTGCGGGCGCCGCGAGCACGACGCGCGCGTCGGGCGCACGCTGGAGACGATGTGCCTCGCGCTGGCGCTCGGCGCGTTCGGGGAGGGACCCGCGGCCGCGGGGCTCTTCGCGGTCGCCGGCTGGCTGCTGGCCGCGGCTGCCGTGGCCGAGCGGAGCGCTACGAGTGCACGGGAGGACCGGCCTCCCGCCTCGGAACCAGCACCAGCCGCTTGAACTCCGCGACCAGGACGCCGTCCTGGTTGAACACGCGCGTGTGCACCTTGACCGTTCCGCGGTCGGGCTTGGACTGCGACTCGCGCTTCTCGAGCACCTCGGACTCGACGAACAGCGTGTCGCCGTGGAAGACCGGCGCCGGGTGCTTGAGCTCCTCGGTGGCGAGGTTGGCGATCGCCTTGCCGGAGACGTCGGAGACGCTCATGCCGAGAGCCAGCGAGTACACGAGCGGGCCGACCACGACGTTGCGCCCCTGCTGCGACGCCGCGGCGTAGACGTCGTTGATGTGCAGCGGGTGGTGGTTCATCGTGATCAGGCAGAAGAGATGGTCGTCGGCCTCGGTGACGGTCTTCGCGGGCCAGTGCTTGTAGACGTCGCCGACCTCGAACTCCTCGAGGTAGCGCCCGTAGGGATGGCCGCCGGTGGCCTCCCGCTCGGCCTGGTCGGTGGTGAAGTTCTCGGTCTCCGCGCTCATCAGGGCGCGGAGTGTACGGTCGCGTCAGTCCCCGTCGGGCTTCCCGTCGCCGTTGAGGTCGGACCTCTTGCGGTCAGCGACCCCGTTGCGGTTGAACTTGATCTCGAGCGCGATCGCGCCCGGGATCCGCTTCCCGTCACAGGTGCGGCGGATCCTGATGACGTAGGTCCTGCCCTTGCGCTTGCGCGGCGTGAACTTCTTGAAGTCCGTCCGCATCGACGCCCGGAAGTGGTCTCCCGTGGTCTTCGCGCACTTCCCGCGGCACTGCACGGGGCGGGTCCTGGGCAGCCGCATCCTGAAGCCCGGGGGCGGGTCGACGTCGATCGTCCCGTTGCAGCGGCCCGTTCCCGTGGTGCAGATCAGCGTCCACGCCAGGTTGATGTCGAGATCGATCTTGTCCTCGATCAGCGGCGTCCGCACGTGCGAGCCGCGCACGAAGAGGCTCTGGCACTTGCACTTCGCGGCGGGCGGCGTCGGCGTGGCGCTCGCAGGCGGCGGGCCGGTCACCGGCGAGCTCACGTCCGACCCCGGCGCGCACGTCGAGGACACGTCCAGTTGGCCGCCGCCGTCGGTGGGGTAGTCGGCCTGGGTCGTGAAGCTCCACGCGGCACTCGCGCCCGGCGCGATCGTGATGTCCTGGGCGCCGAACGAGCTCGCGTCGTTCTGACTGGTGCCGCTCGGCCCCGAGACGGTCGTGATGACGACATCCGGGGCGGCCGTGAAGCGCATGCAGTGGATCGCCTCGCTGCCGGTGTTGTGGACCGTCAGCGTGTAGCGCTTGGCGCCCCCGTGGGAGAGGGTGCCGGTGGCGGAGGTGCTCGCGAACGCCGCGGCGGCCAGCGCGGCAGCGAGCACGGTCACGAGGGCCGCAGCTCCGAGCCAGGGCTTCATGGCGCGACACTACCAGGATCGTGCCGATCCGCACAAGACTAGGCTCGGCGGGAAATGCGCAACCCTCGTGACTTCCTCAAGCCGCTCGCGATCAACGCGCCGGAGCCCGTCCGCGAGATACCCGTCCTGCCGTCGCGGATGATCCACTTCGTCGACTTCTCCAACGAGAAGATGGCGGCCAAGGCGGTCGAGACGGCGCCGAAGGTGGACATCATCCTCGGCAACCTCGAGGACGCGGTGCCGGTGGAGCGCAAGGAGGCGGCGCGGCAGGGCCTGGTCGACTTCGCGGGCGCCAACGACCTCGCGGGGACGCAGCTGTGGACGCGCGTCAACGCGCTCGAGTCGCCGTGGGTGCTCGACGACATCACCACGCTCGTGACCGAGATCGGCGACCGCCTGGACGTGATGATGGTCCCCAAGGTCGAGGGGGCGTGGGACATCCACTACGTCGACCGGCTGCTCGCTCAGCTCGAGGCGCGCGCCGGCCTGGACAGGCCGATCCTCGTGCACGCGATCCTCGAGACCGCGCAGGGCGTGGCCAACCTCGAGGAGATCGCGGCCGCCTCGCCCCGCATCCAGGGCATGAGCTTCGGGCCGGCCGACCTCGCCGCGTCGCGGCGCATGAAGACGACCCGCGTCGGCGGCGGTCACCCCGGCTACCGCACGATCGCCGACCCCGACCTCGACAACCCCGAGGCCCCGCGGGCGTCCTACCAGCAGGACCCGTGGCACTACTCGATCGCCCGCATGGTCGACGCCTGCACCGCGGTCGGCGCCCTGCCCTTCTACGGCCCCTACGGGGACATCCGCGACAACGAGGGCTGCGAGACGCAGTTCCGCGCGGCCTTCCTGCTCGGCTGCGTCGGGGCGTGGTCGCTGCACCCCGCCCAGATCGACATCGCCAAGAAGGTCTTCTCGCCCGAGCCCGAGGAGGTGCGCTTCGCCAAGCGCGTCATCGAGGCCATCCCCGACGGCGCCGGCGTGCACATGGTCGACGGCAAGATGCAGGACGACGCGACGTTCAAGCAGGCGCGCGTGATGGTCGACCTGGCTGAGATGCTGGCCGCCAAGGATCCCGAGCTCGCCGAGGCGTATGCCCTGGAGCCTGGGTCGGCCTGACCCGGAGGACGCGGAGGCGCTGACCGCACTCGTCCAGGCCTCCTTCGAGGGGTACCGCTCGATCGGCCCGCCGGGGTGGGAGCCGCCCGACGAGAGCGAGCGGCTGGCCCTCACGCGCGGGGAGCTCGCGCGGGCGGACACCTTTGCGCTCGCGGCGTGGGACGGGGACGTGCTGGCCGGCCACGTGCGCTGGGTGCCGCTGGGCGAGCCGGTCGCGATCCACTTCCGCTCCCTGTTCGTGGCCGAGCCGTACTGGGGCACCGGGCTCGCGCGCGAGCTCCACTCCGCCGCGATCGATGCGATGCAGGGCCGCAGCGCGCGACTGTTCACGCCGGCCGGCCAGGCCCGCGCCCGCCGCTTCTACGAGCGCGAGGGCTGGACGCTGTTCGACGAGCGCCACGACGAGCACTTCGGAATGCCTCTCGCGGAGTACCGCCGCTAGGCTGCCGCGCCTCCCTATGCGCTTCTTCGAATACGAGTCCCGCGAGATCGTGCGCCGCGCCGGCATCCCCACGACGCAGTTCGGCTTCGCGACCACGGCCGAGGAGGCGCGCACGATCGCCGAGGAGATCGGCGGGCCCGTCGTCATCAAGTCGCAGGTGCTCACCGGCGGGCGCATGAAGGCCGGCGGCGTGCAGTTCGCCGACACGCCCGACGAGGCGGCCGAGCACGCCGAGCACGTCCTCGAGCTCGAGATCAACGGCCACATGCCGCGCGGCGTGATGGTCGACACGAAGGCCGACGTCGCGCAGGAGTACTACGCGGGCGTCGTCTGGGACGGGACGCGCAAGCAGCCGGTGATGATCTTCTCCGACGTCGGCGGCATCGACATCGAGCAGGTGGCCGAGGAGCAGCCCGACCGCGTCGGCGCGGCGGCACTTCCCGACCACGCGCCCGTTCAGCGACTACATGGCCAAGGAGCTGATCGCGTCGCGTCGGCGTGACCGGCTCCGAGCTCAACAAGCTCGTCCCGATCATCACCAAGCTGGCGAAGCTGTTCGTCGACTACGACATGACGCTGGCCGAGATCAACCCGCTCGGCAAGCTCTCCGACGGGACGTTCGTCGCGCTCGACGCGCACATGGACATGGAGAACGAGGCCCGCGGCGCGCCAGAAGGCGCTGCTGGACCGATCTCGGCGTCGGCGACGAGGAGACGCGCCAGGCGCGCGAGGCGACCGAGTTCGAGCTCGCCGGCGAGGCGGTCGACGCGCAGGACCACCGCGGCGTGGCCGGCAACGTGACCGAGTTCGACGGCGACCTCGGCCTCGTGATCGGCGCCGGCGGCGGCTCGCTGACGCTCTTCGACGCCGTCCGCAACCACGGCGGCAAGCCGGCCAACTACTGCGAGATCGGCGGCAACCCGTCCGTGCGCAAGGCCGCCGGGCCTGGCCAAGCTCGTGCTCTCCAAGCCCGGCGTGGACAAGATCGCGGTGATGATGTCGATCGTCTCCAACACGCGCGTGGACATCGTCGCCCGCGGCGTCATCAAGGCCTGCCTGGAGCTCGGCCACGACCCGGCGGAGAAGATCGCGATCTTCCGCATCCCGGGCGCGTGGGAGGAGGAGGGCTTCAAGATCCTCGAGAAGTACGGCGTGCCGTACGCGGATCGCTCGGTCTCGCTCAACGAGGCCGCGCGCCGCGCGGTGGAGGGGGCCGCCAGGTGAGCATCCTGCTGCGACGAGGACCGACCTTCATCGTCCAGGGCATCACCGGCCGCGAGGCGGTCAACCTGACCCGCGAGTGCCTGGACTACGGCGCCGGGCGCCAAGATCGTCGGCGGCGTCACGCCCGGCCGGCTCGGCCGCGAGGTCCACGGCGTCCCGGTCTTCGACACCGTCCAGCAGGCGGTTTCGAGACCACGGCGGCGCCGATCGACGGCTCCGTCGTCACCGTCCCGCCGGCGTTCACCAAGGACGCGGTGCTCGAGGCGCTCGACAACGGCATCAAGCTCATCGTCATCGTCACCGAGCGCATCCCGCGCGCGCGACGTCGCCCAGATGGTCGAGCGCGCGAACGAGACTCGGCGCCCGCATCATCGGCCCCAACTGCCTCGGGATCATCGTCCCCGACGTGATCAAGATGGGCGGCATCGGCGGCCCGGCCAAGAACGCGGCCCAGGCCTACACGCCCGGTCCGGTCGGCGTCATCAGCCGCTCCGGCGGCATGACGACCGAGATGTGCTCGACGCTGAAGGCCGCCGGCCTCGGCCAGTCCACCGCCGTCTCGATCGGCGGCGACGCGATCATCGGCCAGACCTACGCCGAGCTGATGCCGCTGTTCGAGGCCGACGAGCAGACGCGAGGCGATCGTCATCTACACCGAGCCCGGTGGGCGGATGGAGAAGCAGCTCGCCGACTGGGTCACCGAGAACGACTCACGCCTGCCGATCGTCGCGTTCATGGCCGGCCGCTTCATGGACGAGATGCCGGGCATGAGCTTCGGCCACGCCGGCACGATCGTCGAGGGCAAGGAGGACACGGCGACGGAGAAGATCGCCCGCCTCGCCGAGGCCGGCATCATCGTCGCCGAGCGCATCGAGGACATCCCGGACCTCGTCAAGGAGCGAATCGAGTGACCCCACCGATGCATGGCGTCTTCATCGACGTCGAGGTCGACGACAGCGTCGCCGCGAATCCGGAGCTGGCGGCGAAGCTGACCGAGGTCTGCCCGGTCGACATCTACGCCCAGGGGTCCGACGGGACGCTCGAGATCGTCGACGGAGAACCTCGACGAGTGCGTCCTGTGCCGGCTGTGCATCGACGCGACTCCAGCCGGCACCGTGCGCGTGATCAAGAAGTACTCCGGCGAGACGTTGGAGTAGGTTCGGCTGCTGACGGGTAGTCAGCAGCGCTACAGTAGTCGAGCCCCTGAGTCGCGGGACCTGCTGACAAGGCAGGGTCCACCGACGCCACCTGAGCAGGAGGCAGGCCGAGGCGCCATGCGCAACGGACCGGCCGCCAGCGACAGAGCACAGACGCTCCGACTCTCTCGCGCTCCCCATGACTCTCACCCCTCCCGCTCCTGCGAGCCGTGCGCGCGCCGCGCACCGTGGCCGCCCGCTCTCCGACCGCGTTTCGCTCGTCGATGTGCTGGGAGAGCTCGAGAACCTGCCCGCCGAGCGCGCCGAACGTGCTCGCGCCGCGCGTGCGGGCACCCTTGCTCGGTGTACGCCGCGGCCTGTGGGACGCGCCGGCCGACGCACGCGAGCACGACAGCGGCGCGTTCGTGATCGTCAGCGGCGCGCTGCTGCGCCGCGTCGCGGCCGGTCACCGCGAGGGTGCCGAGCTGCTCGGTCCCGGCGACCTGATCCAGCCGGCAGCCGAGCGCGACGGCGACGTCACCTGGCGGGCGGTCAGCGATCTGGTGGTGGCGGCGCTGGATGGCGCCACGCTCGCTGACGCGGGCGCCGTGCCCGAGCTGATCACCGCGCTGCTGCAGTCCGCCACCGCGCGTACGAACCAGGTCGCGCGCCAACTCGTGCTCGCACAGTGGTCCTCCGCCGACGACCGCCTGCTCGCCACCTTCCGCACGCTGGCCGACCGGTGGGGCGTCGTGACCCCCGATGGCATCGCGCTGCCCGCCTTCCTGACGCATTCGGTCCTGGCGCCGCTGGTCGGGGCCCGGCGGCCGAGCGTCACCACGGCGCTCAAGCGGCTGACGGAGTCCGGTGCGGTGCGCCGCGCCGCCGGACCGGCGCTGGATCGTGGCGCGCGACGCCCTGTAAGTGACGGGCCAGTAGCTTCCGGCAGGTGCCGGAGCTTCCCGAGGCCGAGCGCGCCCGCGCCCAGATCGAGCGCGTCCTCGGTCGCACCGTTGCAGCCGTCGACGACGCCGACACCTACGTGTGCCGGCCGCATTCGCCGGGTGAGATCGCGGCCGCGCTCGTCGGACGGACCCTCACGGGCGCCGGCCGGCAGGGCAAGTTCCTGTGGGTCGAGACCGACGGCGGCCGGTTCTCGGGCTGCATCTGGGCATGGCCGGCCGGATCGCGATCGACGAGGAGCCCCACGAGCGCTGGGACCGCTTCGCACTCGAGTTCACCGACGGCACGCGCCTCGCGCTGCACGACCGCCGCCGGCTCGGCCGCGCCGTGCTCGAGCCCGACCACTCGCGGCTCGGGCCGGACGCGGCGGAGGTCGGCGCTGCCGAGTTCGCGCGCCGCATCGGCGCCGGGCGGGCGCCGCTGAAGGCCAGGCTCTCGACCAGAGCCGCCTGTCGGGGGTCGGGAACCTGCTGGCCGACGAGATCCTGTGGCGCGCGCGCCTGGCGCCGCAGCGCACGGAGCTGTCTCCGACCGAGCTCAAGCGGCTGCACCGCCATACTGCGCGGCGCGATCGCCGACTCGATCGAGCTCGGCGGCGCCCATACGGGCCGGTTCGTCGCGGCCCGAGGGCGCGCCGGACACTGTCCTCTGTGCGGCACGCCGCTCGAGCGGGCGACCATCGGCGGCCGGACCACATATTGGTGCCCGAAGCACCAGAACTAAGGCTCAAGTCGAGGCTTACCCAGGCCGCAATTCGGCTGTCAGCCATCCGGTTTTGGCCCTAGACCGGCATTCGCTAGCTCAAGCGGGCCCCACGGGGTGCCGATTCCTGACCGTGACGTGGTCCTGCGCATCTTTCAGAAGGCTCTCATCGCCGTCGGCGTCTACGTGGCGCTGCTCGTGCCCATGGGCGCGCTCGCGCAGGACCCCACGCCGGACGTAGCCGCCACCGAGCCGGCGACAACGGAGACGGCGACCGAGGCTCCCACCGAAGCTCCGACCGAGGCGCCCACCGAGGCCCCCACCGACGAGCCCACGCAGCAGCCGACCCAGGACCCCACGCAGGCGCCGACGCAGACGAGCACGTCCGCTCCGACCCAGACGGCCACGTCGTCGCCGGTCGCGTCGCCCGAGGCCACGGCCACCGCGCAGCCCTCCCCCACCGCCACGCCCCAGGACGATCAGCTCGAGATCCCCAGGGGACCCCGCGACCACGATCATGGCGACGACAAGAACGCGAACACGATCGAGGGTTGCGACGAGATCCCCCGCCGGCGTGACGGCCGCAAGCTCTCACCCTCGACCATAGCTCGAGAGTGCGCCCGGCTCCATCGTGAGCGGGCCGCCCGGAAACATCTGCGTCAGAAGGACAAGCCGATCCCCGCGATCGCCGAGGACGGCACCCCGACCATCGGCAACCCCGCGCTCTCGATCGCGAGCCCGGGCGCGGCCCCGATCGGCGTCCCGAACTTCTTCATCGACAAGTTCCGCATCCCGCCCTTCCTGCTGCCGATCTACCAGGCCGCAGGAATGGAGTACGGGATCCGCTGGGAGATCCTGGCCGCGATCAACGAGATCGAGACCGACTACGGGCGCAACCTCAACGTGTCCAGCGCCGGCGCGCTGGGATGGATGCAGTTCATGCCACCGACCTGGCGCGCAGTACGGCGTCGACGCGAACAAGGACGGCGTCAAGGACCCCTACAACCCGGTCGACGCGATCTTCGCCGCCGCCCGCTACCTCAAGGCGGCAGGCGCCCAGACGGACCTGCGGCGCGGCATCTTCGCCTACAACCACGCCGACTGGTACGTCGATTCCGTGCTGCTGCGAGCCCGCATGATCGGCGGCCTGCCCGCTGACTTCGTCGGGTCGCTCACGGGGCTGACGCAGGCCCGCTTCCCGGTCGACGCGCAGGCCCGCTACGCCGGCCAGGTCGAGACCGACGCGCGCCGCGTGCGCGAGGGCAACGCCGCCATGCCCGTCGAGAGCGACCCGAACCGTCACGACATCGACGTCTTCGCCGACAAGGGGTCGCCCGTGATCGCCGTCAACGACGGCCGCATCGTGGGCATGGGCGAGTCCGCGGAGCTCGGGCGCTACGTGCGCCTGCGTGACGCCTACGGCAACACCTTCACCTACGCGCACCTGGGCTCGATCGCCAAGACCTACCCGGCGCCGCGTCACCGCACCGAGTCACAGGAGCAGATCCGCCGCGAGCTCGACCTGCCGTCGACCGACCCGAAGCCCACGCGCGCCGCCTCGTCGACCAAGCGCAAGGCCTCCGACCGCAGGCCCGGGCGCAATCGGGCCGCGGCGGCCAAGGCGGCGCCGAAGACCACCACCGTCGCTCCCATCACCGTCACCAAGGATCGCCTGTTCGCCAACCCCCGCCGCCCGCACGCCCGCGCCGCCGGTGGCGACATCCAGCTCGCTCAGGACGACTACGTGCCCGATGCCGACGCCGCCCTGCAGCTCAGCAAGTCCGACTACATCCCGCGCCGGATGGCCAAGGGCGCGCGCGTCATCAGCGGCACGGTCCTCGGCCGCATCGGCAAGGAGACCGTCGAGGGCATCGCTCCGCACGTCCGCTTCGCGATCAGGCCCGCCGGCCGCGGCGCCCCCCAGATCGACCCGAAGCCGATCCTCGACGGCTGGAAGCTGCTCGAGACCACGGCGCTCTACCGCGCGCAGAACAAGAACCCGTTCGTCGGCCCCGACGCCGAGCAGCCCACGGTCGGCCAGATCCTGCTCATGAGCAAGGGCGCGCTGATCGAGCACGTGCTGCACAACCCGCGCATCGACATCTACGCCTGCGGGCGTGACGACATCCGGCTCGGACTCGTCGACCGCCGCGTGCTGGCGACGCTCGAGGTCCTCGCCGCCTCGGGCCTCAAGCCGAGCGTCAGCTCGCTGCGCTGCGGCCACAGCTACCTGACCGCGAGCGGCAACGTCTCCGCGCATTCCTCGGGCAATGCCGTCGACATCCCCGCCGTCAACGGCATCCCGATCTACGGCCACCAGGGTCCAGGATCGATCACCGAGATGACGATCGAGCGCCTGCTGACCCTCCAGGGAACGATGAAACCGCACCAGATCATCTCCCTGATGACCTTCGAGGGCGCCGACAACACGCTCGCGATGCCCGACCACGCCGACCACATCCACGTCGGCTGGCATCCGCTCTACGGCTCCTCCAGCGCCGCCGACAAGCAGGCCGCATCGGTGCTCAAGCCCAAGCAGTGGATCAAGCTGATCGACCGCCTGTCCGAGATCGACAACCCGGCCGTCCCGGCGCAGCCGTCGAAGTACGCGCTGAAGGTCAGCGCCGCCGCCCCCGCGGACTAGCCAGCCGCCGCCGTTTGTGGCAGGGTCGGGCGCTATGCCTCGGCTCGCACTCGGATTCCTCGTCCTCGTCCTGCTCGCCACGCCCGCGGCGGCGATCGCCGGTGAGCCCTACCGGGTGGTCGTGTTCGGTGATTCCTACGGGTCGGGCGAGGGGGCACCGGGCACTGCCGGTAGCTACACCGAGGACGGTCGCAACCCGAACCCGATCGCCCGCTGGGCCGGGACCTCCGCCAACCGCGGCTTCACCGGAGACACCGAGGACGGCGCGCGGCGCTGCCATCGCTCGCCGCGTGCGACGGCGGCCAAGGCGGTCGGGTCGCTGACGAGCGAGTTCCCCGCCATCGACTTCACGTACCGGTCCTTCGCCTGCTCGGGAGCACGCATCGACGACGGCATCATCGGCCCCTATATCGGTGTCATCCCGCAGAACAGCGACGTCGAGCCCAAGCCCTCGAACCCGGATACGCCGCTTCCGCCCCAGATCACGCAGGCGAACACATTCCTGGACACGCTGCCCGGCGGCACGCGGATCGACGCGCTGGTGATGAACGTCGGCGGCAACAACCTCAACTTCGGCCGGCTGATCGAGCGCTGCACGGACCTGCGGGACGGGAAGAACCCGTGCTCGCCGCCGAGCGCCAACCCGGACGGCAGTGGCGACACATCGGTGGAGAACGACTTCCGGGTGGGAACCGGCCCCAACGACCAGACCGGCCTCGACGACATCGTGAACCTCTACCGCGAGATCGACCGGCGCATCGACCGGACCGGCGGCAGCCCGCTGCTGCGAACCGTGCCGCGCCAGGTGATCCTGACCGGCCCGCCCAACCCGCTCGGCGCCGAGTTCAGCGGCTGCGGGTCCCTCACCGGCCAGTACGACTACGAGAACCGGCTCTCGTCCAACGAGCGCAACTGGATCAACTCCACCGTCGTCCCGGACATGGTCGCGGCGATGCAGGACGGCGCCCAGGCGTCCGGATGGGCGTTCGTCCCGCTCGACGCGCAACTGGGCATGTGCTCTGCGACATCCGCACGGATGTTCAACCGCAACCGGGACGCGCTGCGCACGCAGGGCGCCACGGCGTTCTCCGAGTTCGGCATCGCCGCCTCGCACGGCTGGGTGCACCCGAACGACAACGGCTTCGGCGCGATGGCGCCGGCGCTCGCCGACCGCCTGCGTTCGGCCGTGATCTCCCGCTTCACCGCGCTGACGGCTCCGTCCGGCGCGATCCCGCTCCCCGTGATATCGCTCGCGTCGCGCGTCCGCCTGTTACTGACCGATTCGTCGGACACGTTCGCCACGCGACCGTCGGCGAACCTCGTCAATCCAGCCTCTAGGGCCACCGGAGCGGTCGGGGGCGCGAGCCTCACCCTGCCGGTGCCCGCCACCAGTGCGTCGACCGCCACCGCCGTTACGCGCCGCTGCGGCCCGGTCGGCTTCGACGGCGGCGGCGCCCCGCGCGGCTGCGGGCCGGGCCGGAACGTCTCGCTGCTGATCGGCACGCCCAAGGCGCCCACCGAGACCACCGCCGTTCCCGACCCGCTCGGCCTCAAGGTGAGCTGGACGAAGGGATCGAACGTGACGCTGCGGCGCTTCGTCGTCGAGGCCAATCAGGTCGAGACCACCGGGACCCCGGCGCGGTTGCAGATGGCGGTCGACGGGGCGGCGCGGACGGTCGTCGTCCCGGCCGACCCCGGCACGCGCTACACGGTCTTCGTCCGCGAATGCACCGACCGCGGGTGCGTCGCGGGCCCGGAGACTCCGACCGTGCGGTCGGGCAAGGCGCCGGACTTCGACGAGAGCGACCTCCAGCGGCCGTTCGTGCAGGAGCAGCGAGAGGCCAACCCCACCGGCGTGTTCTCGATGAGCTCGGGGCTGCGCGCGCGGCCGGGCCGCGCCGCCCGCCTGCTCGTCGCCTGGGGCACGTGGCGATCCTGGCGCGACCTGCGCAGCATCCAGGTCCGCTTCACCGCACAGCGAGGCGAGATCGCGCGGGCGAGCCTCGACCTCGTGCGCGAGCGGGCGGTGCTGCGGCGTCCGGGCGGCAGGCGCCGCCGCGGCCGGCTCGGCTCGCGCAAGGTCCTGCGCGCCGGCCCGCTGCGACTCGCGCTGCGCCGCGCCGCCATCCAGGCCAGCGGCCCGACGAGTCGCCTGGTCACGCTGCGGCTGCCGGTCATCGCGGGCCGTGCGCTGCGGGGCCAGGACGTCTACCTGTCGATAGGCGCCACGGCCAAGGGCAGGCGCCCGCAGGCGCCCCGCCTGCTCGGCAGCTTCCGCGTCACCGGACGCTGAGCCCGCGGCGGTCGCCGCGGGCGCCACGGACGCTCAGCGCAGGTCGAAGCGGTCGAGGCTCATGACCTTGTCCCACGCGGCGACGAAGTCGCGCACGAACTTCTCGCCGGCGTCGTCGCTGGCGTACACCTCGGCGAGCGCGCGCAGCTGGGAGTGCGAGCCGAACACGAGGTCGGCGACGGTGCCGGTCCACCGGACCTCGCCCGTGCTGCGGTCGCGTCCCTCGTAGACCTGCTCGGCCGATCCGGACGGCGCCCATTCGGTCCCCGCGTCGAGCAGGTGCACGAAGAAGTCGGGGGTCAGGGCCTGCGGCCGCTCCGTGAAGACGCCGTGGCGGGACTGCTCGAAGTTCGCGTCCAGCGCGCGCAGGCCCCCGATCAGCACCGTCATCTCGGGCGCGGTCAGGTCGAGCATGTAGGACCGCTCGAGCAGCCCGTGCTCCAGTGG
Organism: uncultured Solirubrobacteraceae bacterium; assembly: GCA_963724135.1. Classification (GTDB taxonomy): domain Bacteria; phylum Actinomycetota; class Thermoleophilia; order Solirubrobacterales; family Solirubrobacteraceae; genus DATLGB01. Next base: position 893,636 of record CAVRTA010000004.1, on the reverse strand, counting down.
GAGGCTCTCGCCGGGCCGGAAGTAGTTGCGGAATGCGTCAACGGTGGGCTCGAGGACCGCGAACGACTCCACGTCCGTCTGCTCCTGGGAGGCATCCGTACGCCCGGGCGCGAACGGGACGGTGACCTCGTGACCGGCGTCGCGAGCCGCCTGCTCGACCGCCGCGCAGCCGCCCAGGACGATCAGGTCGGCGAGCGAGACCGGCTTGGCGAAGTCACGCCGGATGCCCTCGAGCGTCTCCAGGGCCGCAGCCAGGAGCGCCGGCTCGTTGACCTCCCAGTCGCGCTGCGGCTCGAGGCGGATGCGCGCCCCGTTGGCCCCACCGCGCATGTCGGTGGCGCGGAACGATCCGGCCGCTCCCCAGGCCGTTGCCACCAGCCGGGAGACCGACAGCCCCGAGGCCAGGATCCGTTCCTTGAGCGCAGCGATGTCCGCCTCGCCGATCAGCTCGTGCTCGACCGCCGGCACGGGGTCCTGCCACAGCTGCGGTTCGGCGACCCAGGGGCCGAGATAGCGCGACGTCGGCCCCATGTCGCGATGCAGCAGCTTGTACCAGGCCTTCGCGAACGCCTCGTCGAGTTGCTCGGGGTTCTCGTAGAAGCGCCGCGCGATCGGCCCGAAGCCGGGATCGACCTTGAGCGCCAGGTCCGTCGTGAGCATCATCGGGGCGTGGCTCCGCGACGGGTCGTGCGCGTCGGGCACGGTGCCCTGCGCGTCGGGGTCAGTCGGCGTCCACTGCTTCGCCCCCGCCGGGCTCTCCGTCAGCTCCCACTCGTACTCGAAGAGGTTCTCGAGGAATCCGTTGTCCCACTTGATCGGCTGCTTTGTCCACGCGCCCTCGAGCCCGCTCGTCAGCGTGTGCGAGCCGTTGCCGCCGTTGGCGCTGTTGTGCCACCCGAAGCCCTGCTGCTCGATCGGCGCGGCCTCCGGCTCGGGACCGATGCTCTCGGGGTCGACCGCGCCATGGGTCTTCCCGAACGTGTGGCCGCCGACGATCAGCGCGACGGTCTCCTCGTCGTTCATCGCCATCCGCGCGAACGTCTCACGGATGTCGCGGGCGGCGGCGAGGGGATCCGGGTTGCCGTTGGGTCCCTCCGGGTTGACGTAGATGAGGCCCATCTGCACCGCGGCGAGCGATCCGCCGAGCTCGCGGTCGCCGCTGTAGCGCTGGTCACCGAGCCAGGCGTCCTCAGGGCCCCAGAAGACCTCCTCGGGCTCCCAGATGTCGGCCCGTCCGAAGCCGAAGCCGAACGTCCGGAAGCCCATCGACTGCATCGCCACGTCACCGGTGAAGACGAGCAGGTCCGCCCAGGAGATGGCTTGGCCGTACTTCTGCTTGATCGGCCACAGCAGGCGGCGCGCCTTGTCGAGGTTGGCGTTGTCGGGCCAGCTGTTGAGCGGGGCGAAGCGCTGCGCCCCCTGACCGCCTCCGCCGCGGCCGTCGGCGATGCGATACGTGCCCGCGGCATGCCAGCTCATGCGGATGAAGAGGGGCCCGTAGTGCCCGTAGTCGGGCGGCCACCACTCCTGCGGCGTCGTCATCAGCTCGATCAGGTCCCGCCTGAGCGCCTCCACGTCGAGGCTCGCGAACGCCTGGGCGTAGTCGAAGCCGTCGTCCAGCGGGTTGGACTGGGTCGAATGGCCGTGCAGCACGCTGAGGTCGAGCTGGTTGGGCCACCAGTCCTGGTTGGTGTGCGGCCGACCCTCTTTCGGCGTCGGGCTCGGGATCGCGGGGTTCTCGCTCTCGCTGACGCTCTCGGTCATGTCGTTCCTCTCGGGGGTCTGCGGTAAACCATGCCCTAGCGGGGGCTGAGTCGGCGGCCGTGGCCACGGGCGCGCTTGACACGGTCCTTCTCCTCCTGCTTGCGCACGACCTGCTCGATGAGCTTGAGCGTCTGGGGCGGGCCGATGGCGCGGGCGTGGCCGGACTCGAAGGCCTCGCGCCAGAAGCGCAGGCCGGGGTTCTCGACGAGCTGGTTGAAGTGCGAGCGCGGGATCGAGACCCGGACCTTGGCGTCGGAGGCGATGTCCTTGGTGATCCTGATCTGACCGCGCCCGCCCAGCTCGACGCGGTAGAGCTGGACATCGCCGCGGCCGCGCAGCTCGAGCTCGGCGACGAGCTTGAGGCCCGACAGGGCGGGAACCAGCTTCTGCAGGTCGGCGACGGCTTTCTCGACCAGGGCTTTCGTGTCGGCGGAGCTCAAGGCACTAGATCTTGTGCCGTTGCAGCAGCTTCTTGCCGATGACCATGCGCTGGATCTCGCTCGTGCCCTCGCCGATCAGCAGCAGCGGCGCGTCGCGGTACAGCCGCTCGATCTCGTACTCCTTGGAGTAGCCGTAGCCGCCGTGGATGCGGAAGGACTGCTCGACGCACTCCTTGCCGGTCTCCGACGCCAGTAGCTTGGCCATGCCGGCCTCGAGGTCCGAGCGCTCTCCCGCGTCCTTCATGCGCGCCGCCTTGAGGGTCAGCAGCCGCGCCGCCTCGACCTGGGTCGCCATGTCGGCGAGCTTGAACTGGATCGCCTGGTGCTCGGCGATCGGCTTGCCGAAGGTCTTGCGCTCCTGCGAGTAGCGCAGGGCGAGCTCCAGTGCGCGCTGGGCGATGCCCACGCCGCGGGCGGCGACGTTGACGCGGCCGACCTCGAGGGCGTCCATCATCTGGATGAAGCCCCGGCCCAGGCCCTCCTCCTCCCCGCCGAGGATCATCTCCGCCGGACATCTGTAGCCGTCGAAGACGAGCTCCGTCGACTCGACGCCCTTGTAGCCCATCTTCCTGATCTTGGGCGGGACGGTGAGGCCGGCGTGCTCGCCGCTGTTCTCCGAGGCGCCCGGCTCCTTCTCGCAGATGAAGCAGGTCATGCCCTTGTAGGGCGGCGACGCGTCCCTGTCGGTCTTGACGAGCACGAACACGACGCCCGACATGAGCCCGTTGGTGACCCACATCTTCTGGCCGTTGATCTCGTAGGCGCCGTCGTCGAGCTTCTTCGCCGACGACTTGATCGCCTGCACGTCCGAGCCGAGCTCGGGCTCCGACAGCGAGAAGGCGGCGCGGATCTCGCCCGTCGCCATCTTCGGCAGCAGCCGCTCCTTCTGCTCGTCGGTGCCGAACTTCATCAGCAGGTAGGAGCCGATGAAGTGGGTGTTGACGACGCCCGAGATCGAGATCCAGCCCCGGGAGAGCTCCTCGACGATCATCGTGTAGGTCGTCAGGTCGAGGCCCATCCCGCCGTGCTCCTCGGGAATCGTGACGCCGAAGAGCCCGAGCTCCTTCATCTGGTCGACGATGGGGGCCGGGTACTCGTCGGCGGAGTCGTAGTGCTCGGCCTGCGGGATGATCTGCTCGTCAACGAACTGACGCACCATCTCGATGATGGCCTGCTGCTCTTCGGTCTTGTCGTAGAACGCCTGGGTCGCCGCCATAGGCTGCTCAGCATACGATGCGCCGCCGCTTTCTCCCCGTACTCGCGGCCCTGGCTTTGACGCCGGCGACGGCGCATGCGGTGGTCGGCGGGACGGACGTCGAGGAGGGCCGTTACCCCTTCGTCGCGTACGTCGACATCTCCGGCCAGGCGAGCTGCACCGGCAGCCTGATCGCGCCCGGCTGGGTCCTCACGGCGGGGCACTGCGCGGCGGTCACCGGAGCGCTCGGCGTGCCGCTCCCCGCCACCCTGCCCCCGAGCGCCTACAGCGTCACGGTCGGGACCGTCAACTCGGACCACAGCGGGGGCGAGACCATCGCGGTGACGGCCGTCCATGCCGACCCCGACTACGCCGCCACGAACGGGACCGGCCACGACGTCGCGCTGCTCGAGCTCGAGCGGCCCGCCACCGTCAGGCCGGTGAAGATCGGCGCACCCTCCGATCGGCCGCGGTGGGCCCCAGGCCGGATGCTGACGATCGCCGGCTTCGGCGTCACCGCGGAGAGCGGCGACGCGCCTGCCGTGATGCAGGAGGCGGAGGTCCCGCGCGTGTCGGACACCCAGTGCGCGCAGGCCTACAGCGACGCTACACCGGTCCTGGGCAACGCCTTCGACTCCGAGAGCGCGCTCTGCGCCGGGTTCGCCGAAGGCGAGGTCGACACCTGCGAGGGCGACTCCGGCGGCCCGCTGTTGACGCGCTTCTACGACGGTCTGAGGCTCGTCGGCGCCACCAGCTACGGGGAGGGCTGTGCCCGCGAGGGCAAACCGGGCGTCTACGCCCGGCTCACGGCGGGCCCGGTGAAGCGGTTCATCAGACGTTTCGTGCCCGCCGCCTACGACACCGCCAGCATCAGCTGCCTCGGCACTCCCGGGCTCGCCCTGCGCGTCAGCGCCCGCCGCCGCGTCAGCCTGTTCCTGGACGGAAAGCGCGTCTGGCGGCGCCGCGGGCCGCTGACCGTTCGGTTCGCTCGCCTGCTCCCGCGCCACGGAACCGTCCGCGTGCGCATCGCCGTGCGCCGGCTGCGCACGATCAGGGGCACATACACGAACTGCAGCCGGGCATAAGCTGCGAGCCGTGCGGCCGAAGACCCGCTACACGAAGACCAAGGACGGGCGCTACATCGCCTGGAACTCCTTCGGCGACGGTCCGATCGACATCCTCTACGTGCCGCAGTCGATCTCGGCCATGGAGCACATCTGGGATCACCCGACGGTGACCGACTTCTTCACGAAGCTCGCGAGCTTCGGCCGGCTGATCTCCTACGACCGCCGCGGCTCGGGCATGTCGGAGCGGCTCGAGGCACCCGCCTCACTCGAGGAGCAGATCGACGACGTCCACGCCGTGCTCGACGCCGCCGGATCCGAGCGCGCGGCGATGATCGCGCTCTACGAGGGAGGGCCGATGGCGATGCTGTTCGCCGCCAGCGCTCCCGAGCGCGTGGGCGCCCTGATCCTGTACGCGACGATGCCGCGGATGAGCTGGGCGCCGGGCTACGAGTTCGCCTGGCCGCAGCAGGAACGCGCTGCGGCGCTGGCCTCCTTCGAGGAGGACTGGGGCATCGGCGAGAAGATGTTCTCGGGCTGGGCGCCGGGCTACACCGCGGACCAGCGGATGAAGGACTGGCTCGCGCGGCTCCAGCGCCTGGCCATGGATCCCCACTACGCCAGCAAGGTGTTCGAGTTCAACGGCCGGCTCGACGTGCGTCCGGTCCTGGCCGCGATCCAGGCCCCCACGCTGGTGCTGCACCGCCGTGACGACGTCGCGTTCAACATCCGCCACTCCGAGTATCTCGCCGAGCACATCCCCAACGCGCGGCTGCGCGTGCTGGAGGGCGTCGACACGCTCCCGTTCCTCGGGGACAGCGACTCCGTGCTGGGCGAGATCGAGGAGTTCTTGACCGGCGCGCGGGCCGAGCGCGAGCCCGACCGCGTCCTCGCGACCGTCCTCTTCACCGACATCTGCAGGTCCACCGAGCGCGCGGCCGCGCTGGGCGACGCCCGCTGGCGCTCGCTGCTCGAGGCGCACGACGACACGGTCCGCACCCAACTCGAGCGCCATCGCGGCCGGCCGATCAAGAGCGTCGGGGACGGCTTCCTGGCCACCTTCGACGGGCCGGCGCGCGCGATCCGCGCGGCCCGGGCGATCGGCGAGGGGGTCCGCGACCTCGGCCTCGAGATCCGCGCCGGGCTGCACACCGGCGAGTGCGAGGTGATCGGCGACGACGTCGGCGGCCTCGCCGTCCACATCGCCGCGCGCGTGATGGCGGCGGCGGACGCCAACGAGGTGATCGTCTCCAACACCGTCAAGGACCTCGTCGTCGGGTCCGAGCTGCGTTTCGAGGACCGCGGCGAGCACGAGCTGCGGGGCGTCCCGGGCGCGTGGCGGCTGTGGGCCGCTGCGTGAACTTCGCGCGCGACGTCGTCGAGGCAGCCGATCCGGCAACGCGCGCGCTCGTCGAGCTCGATCGCTTCGGCACGCGCGCGGAGTGGACGTTCGGCGCCGTCGCGGAGGGTGCGGGGCGGATGGCGGGCGCACTGCACGCTGCCGGCGTGCGCCGCGGCGACGTCGTCCTGACGCTCGTGGGCAACCGCCCGCAGTGGGTACTGGCGATGGTCGCCTGCTTCCGGCAGGGCTACGTCGTGCTGCCCTGCAACGAGCAGCTGCGGGGCAGTGACCTGGCGCTGCGGCTGCGCGTGGCCGAGCCGGCCGCGGTCGTCGTGCGACCCGCGCAACGCCGAGGTGCTGCGCGCCGCCGGCTGGTCGGGCCCGACGCTGTGGGAGGACGCAGGACCAGCACCGCTCCCGGCCGATCTCGCCCCGGACGACCCGTGCCTGATCACGTTCACGTCCGGCACGGCGGGCGAGCCGAAGGCGGTCCTGCACGGCCAGCGCTACCTGCCCGGCCAGCGGCTCCAGGCCTCGCACTGGCTAGCGCCGCGAGCCGGGCACAGCTCGTCTGGTGCACCGCCGCCTCGGGCTGGTCGAAGTCCGCCCGCAACGTCTTCATCGCGCCCTGGCTGTGCGGAGCGGCGGCGCTCCTGCACGACTCCCGCTTCGACCCCGCTGAGCGCCTCGAGATCATCGAGCGCGAGCGGGTCGACGTTCTGTGCATGGCGCCGACCGAGTACCGCGTGATGGCCAAGCGCGCTCGACCTGCGCCCGCTGCCGGTGAGCGGCCTCGTCGCCGCCGGGCGAGGCGCTCAACCCCGAGGTGCTGCGCGCCTGGCACGAGGCGACGGGCGTCTGGGTCCGCGACGGCTACGGCCAGACCGAGACCGGCCAGCTCACGGGGCACCCGCCGGGCGTCGCACCCGTCCCGGGCTGCATGGGCCGGCCGCTGCCCGGGATCGACCTCGTTGTGGATGACGGCGAGCTCGTCCTGCGCGACCCGGCGACCGACCCGACGTTCTTCCTCGGCTACCTCGGCTTCACAAGAGGGACGGACCCCTCAGTGAAGCCGTGGCGTACCGGTGACCGCGTCACGGCCGACGAGGAGGGCTACCTGTTCTTCGAGGGCCGCACGTGACGACGTGATCATCTCGGCCGGCTACCGGATCGGCCCGTTCGAGGTCGAGTCGGCACTCGTCAGCCACGAGGCCGTCGCGGAGGCGGCGGTGGTGGCCGCACCCGACGACGAGCGCGGCTCGGTCGTCCGCGCCGTCGTCGTCCTGCGCGACGGGTTCAGCGCGTCCGACGATCTCGCCGCCGCGCTCCAGGACCACGTCAAGAGGTCACCGCGCCCTACAAGTATCCGCGCCTGGTCGACTTCGTCGACGCGCTGCCCAAGACCGCGTCCGGCAAGGTGCGGCGCGGGCTCCTGCGCGAGGTTTGAACTCCGCGGTCGCACCGGCACGGCTGCGAGGCCGCCGGCGGCGCCGCCTTTGCTCTGACACTGAACGAATTGCACCGAAAGTTGTTGCGTGCTGGATCGTTGAGTGGGAAATGGGCGACCTGGCGATCATGAGCGTCTTCTCGCCTGTGGCGGCGCCGAGCACGTACGAGCACACCGTCGAGCGGCTCGGAACGGCCATCCGCATCGGGCTCCTGCCCCCCGGGTCCAGGCTCCCGCCCGAGCGCGAGTTGGCCGAGCAGCTCGGAATCTCGCGTTCGACCCTGCGCCAGGCGCTGGCGACGCTGACCGGGTCCGGCCATCTGCACGCGATGCGCGGCCGGGCGGGCGGAACGTTCGTCGCCGAGACCCCTCCGGTGGCCTCCCCCGCCCCTTTTCCACCTGAGCGCACCCGCGCCGTCCTGGACTGGCGCATGACGCTCGAGCTCGGCACCGCGGGGCTGGCGGCCGAGCGCGCGACCGACACGCAGCGCGAGGAGCTGCTCGAGACGGCCGCGAACCTTCCGCCGGCGGACGCCCCCTGGGCGCAGTTCCGGCGCGCGGACGCCTCGTTTCACCTGGAGCTCGCCGCGGCGGCCGACAGCGGCCGGTTCCTGGCCGCGATGACGTCCATGCAGGGCGAGCTGTCGGACCTGCTCGCCTCCGTCTCCCCGACCGGCGTGACGCGCCAGGACTGCCTGAGCCAGCACTGCGCGATCGCCGAGGCCGTCGCCCGCGCCGACGTCTCCGGCGCCCGTGACGCCATGCGCGAGCACCTCGAGGCGACCGAGCGGCTGCTCGGCCGGCTCGTCAACGGGTCGCTCTCAGTGCAGCACCTCGGCTGAGTAGCCGGCGTCGCCCATCGTCGCCAGCACGGCGTCGGCGTGGTCGCGCCCGCGCGTCTCGAGGATGAGCTGGACCGCGGTCTCGCGGACGTGCAGGTCGATGCCCTCGCGCATGTGCGAGACCTCGACCAGGTTGGCACCCGTCGCGGCGACCGTCTCCAGCAGCGCGGCGAGGTTGCCCGGGCGGTCGGGCACGCGCGTGAGGACGACCAGCCGGCGTCCCAGCAGCGACTCGTGGCGGCGCGCGACCGACGCGAGCAGTCCTGCGTCGACGTTGCCACCGGACAGGATCGCGACGGTCGTGCCGGTGCCAGCGGCCTCGGCGCGGCCGGACAGCAGCGCCGCCACGGCAGCGGCGCCCGCCCCCTCGACGACGAGCTTGGCGCGCTCGAGGCACAGGAACATCGCCTCGGCGATCTCGTCCTCGCCGACGCTGACGATGTCGTCGAGCCACTCGTCGAGCAGCGGCTGCGTCAGCGCGCCGGGGCGCTTGACGGCGATGCCGTCGGCGATGGTCAGTCCCGCCGCCGCCGCGGCGGCGCGCACGCCGACGACCCGGACACGCGGGTCGCGGCCCTTGACGGCGATCGCCGTCCCGGCTGCGAGCCCGCCGCCGCCGATCGGCACGACGACCGTGGCCAGGTCGGCGACGTCCTCGGCGAGCTCGAGGCCCACTGACCCCTGCCCCGCGATGACGTCGGCGTCGTCGTAGGGGTGCACGAAGGCCCGGCCGTGCTCGGTCGCGTAGGCGCGGGCGCGCTCGAGGCAGTCGCCGATCCCCTCGCCCCCGCGGTGCACTGTCGCTCCCTGAGCGACGATCGCCTCCTCCTTCGCGATCGCTGCGGCGTCGGGCACGAAGACGTCGCACGGGACGTGCCGCGCGGCGGCCGCCGCGGCCACGCCCTGGCCGTGGTTACCCGCGCTGGCCGCGACCACGCCCGTTTCGCAGGCGGCGCCGAGCGCGTCCAGTTTGGCCGCCGCGCCGCGGACCTTGAACGAGCCGGTCCGCTGCAGGTTCTCGGCCTTGAGCACGACAGGCGAGCCGGTCCGCTGCGTGAGCATGCGGCTGGTGACGACCGGGGTGCGCCGCGCGATCCGGTCGACCGCGGGCCGCGCAGCCTCGATGTCACTCAGGCGCGGCGAGGATGGCATCGATCTCGACCCGGGCGCCGCGCGGCAGGGCGCTCACCCCGAAGGCCACCCGGGCGGGGAAGCCATCACCGAAGTAGCCCGCGTAGACGTCGTTGACCTCCGCGAAGTCGCCCATCTCGACGAGGTAGACCGTGCAGCGCACGGCGTCGGTGAGGCTCGCTCCGGCGGCGCTGGCGACCGCGCTGAGGTTCTCCAGGCACTGGCGGGCCTGCTCGGCCGCGGTCTGGCCGACGAGCTCCCCGGTCGTCGGGTGCAACGGGATCTGGCCGGAGCAGAAGATCAGCCCCCCGGCCTTGACGGCGTGGACGTACGGGCCGACCGCCTCGGGAGCGCCCGCTGCCGAGACGGTTTCGCGATGATGGCTCATGGAGACGCAAGCTATCGATGAACGCCCTCGCCAACGAGACCTCGCCATACCTCCTCCAGCACAAGGACAACCCCGTGGACTGGATGCCGTGGGGCGAGGAGGCGTTCGCCCGCGCGCGCGAGCGCGACTGCGGGCTGCTGGTCTCGATCGGCTACTCGGCCTGCCACTGGTGTCATGTGATGGAGCGCGAGAGCTTCGAGGACCCCGAGATCGCCGAGCTCATGAACCGGCTGTTCGTGTGCGTGAAGGTCGACCGTGAGGAGCGCCCGGACGTCGACGCGCTCTACATGGACGCCGTGCAGGCGATGACCGGGCACGGCGGCTGGCCGCTGAACGCGTTCATCACCCCGGACGGGGTCCCGTTCTACGCCGGGACGTACTTCCCCCCGCCGACCTGGCGCCAGGTCCTGGAGGGCGTCGCGAACGCATACGAGGCGTCGCGCGACCAGATCGCCGAGGGCGCGGAGCGGCTGATCGCGAGGCTGTCGGCGGGCGCCGCACTCGACGGCCGCGAGGGCGAGCTCCCGCGCGATGCGCTCGGTGGCGCGGTCGCGCGGCTGCGGGCGATCTACGACCCCGTCAACGGCGGCTTCGGCGGCGCGCCGAAGTTCCCGCCGGCGTCGGTGATCGAGTTCCTGCTCGGCAGCGGCGAGCGCGAGATGTCGCTGCACACGCTGCGGGCGATGGCCAACGGCGGCATCTACGACCAGGTCGGCGGCGGCTTCGCGCGCTACTCGGTCGACGCCCGGTGGATCGTGCCGCACTTCGAGAAGATGCTCTACGACAACGCGCTGCTCGCGCGCGCCTACCTGCATGGCTGGCAGGTCTCGGGCGACGAGCTGCTGCGGCGCGTGTGCGTGGAGACACTCGACTTCATGCTGCGCGAGCTGCGGCTCGAGGAAGGGGCGTTCGCGTCCGCACTCGACGCGGACAGCGAGGGCGTCGAGGGCAGGTTCTACGTCTGGTCGCTCGACGAGGTCACACCGGAGCAGGCGCGCTACTTCGGGATGACCGAGGGCGGCAACTTCGAGGGCACCAACATCCCCGTGCGTGCGGCGCCGGACCCGCCGCAGCTGGCCGAGTGGAAGGCCGAGCTGCTCGAGCGGCGCGAGCAGCGCGTGCGTCCGGGGCTCGACGACAAGCGGCTGACGTCGTGGAACGCCCTGGCCGTCGGCGCGCTCGCGGACGCGGGCGCCGTGCTCGGGCGCGCGGACTACGTGGAGGCGGCGCCGGAGGTGCGCCGACTTTCTGCTCGCCACTATGCGCGACGACGAGGGCCGGCTGCTGCGCACCTACAACCGCGGCCAGGCGAGGCTGCGGGCCTACCTGGAGGACCACGGCTACCTGCTCGAGGCGCTCCTGACGCTGTACGAGGCGACCTTCGAGGACCGTTGGTTCGAGGCTGCGCGCGATCTCGCCGACGAGACGCTCTTCCGCTTCGCCGACTCCGACCGCGGCGGCTTCTACTCCACCGCGCACGACCACGAGCAGCTGCTCACCCGCCGCAAGGAGCTCGAGGACACGCCGATACCGTCCGGGCAGTCGGCGGTCGCCTACGGCCTGCTGCGGCTGAGCGCACTGACGGGCGAGCAGGCCTACCGCGAACAGGCACTCGGCGTCATGCGCCCGCTCGCCGAGGCGGTCGCCTCCTACCCGCAGGCGTTCGGGCACCTGCTCCAGGCCATGGCGTTCCACCACGGCCCGGTCCAGGAGGTCGCTCTGGTCGGTGACATCGACGCCTACGCGGCGGTGGTGCGGAGCGGGTTCCGCCCGCGCGCCGTCGTCGCCGCCTCCGCGGCCGTCCCGCTGCTCGAGGGCCGCTCGGCCCCCGGCGCCTACGTCTGCGAGAACTTCACCTGCCAGGCGCCGGTGACCGAGCCCGCCGAGCTGGCGGCGCTGCTGGACCGCTGAGCCTCCTCTACAGGATGGCCAGGTAGCGCTCGAGCTCCCAGGGCGTGACCTGGACGCGGTAGTCCTCCCACTCGGAGCGCTTGATCTCGATGTAGCGGTTGAAGACGTGCTCGCCGAGCGCGCGCAGGCACAGCTCGGACTCGGCGGTCAGCTCGATCGCCTCGCCGAGCGTCTCCGGGAGCTGCTCGATGCCGAGCCGGCGGCGCTCGTCGGGAGTCAGGTGGTAGAGGTTCTTCTCCATCGGCTCGGGCAGCTCGTAGCCCTTCTCGATGCCCTCGAGCCCGGCGTGCAGCAGGACCGCGAAGGTCAGGTAGGGGTTGCACGCGGGGTCGGGGCAGCGCAGCTCCATCCGCGTCGCGCCCTCCTTGCCCGGGTGGTAGAGCGGGACGCGCACGAGCGCCGAGCGGTTGCGGCGCGACCAGGCGCTGTAGACCGGCGCCTCGTAGCCGGGCACGAGCCGCTTGTAGGAGTTCACCCACTGGGCGAAGATCGAGCAGATCTCCCGCGAATGGCGCAGCTGGCCGGCGATGAACGCCTTGCCGATGTCGGAGAGGAAGTACGTGTCGTCGGGATCGAAGAAGGCGTTCTTGTCGCCCTTGAACAGGCTCATGTGCGTGTGCATGCCGGAGCCGTTCTCGCCGAACAGCGGCTTGGGCATGAAGGTCGCGTGCCAGCCGTACTTGAGCGCGTACTCCTTGACCGTGATGCGGTAGGTCATGCAGTCGTCGGCCATCTTCAGCGCGTCGGCGTAGCGGATGTCGATCTCGTGCTGCGACGGCCCGACCTCGTGGTGGGAGTACTCGACGTGGATGCCGAGCTGCTCGAGCGCGAGCACGGTGTCGCGGCGGACGTCGGAGCCGGCGTCGAGCGTGGTCAGATCGAAGTAGCCGCCCTCGTCGAGCACCTCGGTCGAGCGTGGAGTCCTTGAAGTAGAAGTACTCGAGCTCGGGGCCGACGTAGAAGTGGTCGAAGCCCATGCGACTTCATGCGCTCCTCGGCGCGGCGCAGGACGTGGCGCGGATCGCCCTCGTAGGGCGCGCGCTCCGGCGTCTGGATGTCGGCGAACATGCGCGCGACGTCGTCGCCCTCGCGCCATCGGCAGAGGTTGAACGTCGCCGCGTCGGGCACCGCGATCATGTCGGACTCCTCGATCGGGTTGAACCCCGTGATCGAGGAGCCGTCGAAGCCCATGCCGCCCTCGAAGGCGTCCTCGAGCTCGGCGGCGTTGATGGAGAACGACTTCAGGCGCCCGAGGATGTCGGTGAACCAGAGCCGGATGAAGCGGATGCCGCGGTCCTCGACGTAGGCCTTGACGTCTTCCGCGGTGTTGGGCAGCTCGCTCACGGCGGCCAGCCTAACCGCGCAGGCGTCGCATCCCTTTGTCCCGGCGGCCAATCAATCGAGGTAGTGCAGCGCCCAGCTGGCGAAGCTCCCGCAGGGCGGGCCCGAGGTCGCGGCCCATCGTCGTGAGCGTGTACTCGACGCGCACGGGCGCCTCGGCGTGGACGTGGCGCTCGACGATCCCGCGCGCCTCGAGCTCCTTCATGCGCTCGGAGAGCAGGCGGTCGGACAGCTGCGGGATCGCCTGGCCGACCTCGGAGAAGCGCATCGGCTCGCGGTTGTCGAGCAGGACCGAGATGATCGCGCCCGACCAGCGCTTGCCGACGAGCTCGACCGCCTCGTGGAGGTGAGGGCAGCACTCGCCCGGCGGCACCTGGGTGGCGACGGCCGTGCGGCGCAGCCCGTCCATCATGCGACGGCCTTGAGCTGGCGCGTGCCCTCGCTCGTGGCGTCGACCGGGACGTCGCCGGCCACGTCGACCATCGCGACGAACATCTCCAGCGCGAGGACGGCGATCGCCTCGATCAGCTGCTCCTCGGACCAGCCGGCCTCCCTGGCGCTCTCATGGACTGCGGCCGGTACCTCGCCCCTGTGCAGCGCGAGCGGCTTGAGAAACTGCAGCAGCGCGTGCAGCTCCGGCTTCTCCGACGACCAGCGCTGCGCGCGCATGATCTCGTCGATCCCGATACCCGCTGCACGCGCGGCGCGGCTGTGGTGCGTCAGGTCGGGCTGGGCGTGGTGGACTCTGGCGGCGGCGAGCGCTATCCGCTCGACCGCCCCGGTGGGCAGAGCGTTGTTGCGCAACTCGGCACGCAGGCGGACGTAGCCGCGCAACGCGGAGGGTGCGCCGCCGAGAACGCCGAGGAAGTTCGGGAGCTGCCCGCCGCCGCGCAGCGCCGACTTGAGGATGGGCCGCGCTGCCTGAGGGGCGGACTCCTCGTCATGGATCTTGAACCGGCTCATCGTGGCCATATTCAGCTTCACTTCCCGTGCACTGGCCCCGGGGCGGGGACGCTCTTACTTGAAGTAAGTGTAGCCGCGGCCGGCGGCTCAGTGCGCGGTCAGGATGGCGAGGAGGATCAGCATCAGGCCCATCGCGCACGCCCAGCCGGCAACGCGATCCGGGCGCCGCGCCACGCGCTCGTCGAACGTGCGGCTCGGGCGGCGACGGACCACGAACGGCTCCGGATGGCCGGTGATGGTCACGGTCCGCCGGCGTGCGGAGGTCCGCGGCTCCTGCTGATGGTCGTACAGGTCAGCCATGACGAGCTGAGAATCGCCCATGCGTCGGACGGTAGCGGCGTCTGGCCTCGCCGCCCAACGACTCGGGGGCCCCGCCAGGCCCCCGAATCGTCACCCCCTGTGTTCCGTCCCCGGAAATCTTGTACGGGAATAATCGGCTCCACAGCAGGGTTTCACCTCCCCTCGCGAGGCGGATCCTGGGGTGAGACCGTCAGGTGAGCTGCGGGTGAGTCGCGGGTGAGCGCGCGGGGTAACCGCGTATCCCCTACTCGTCCTTCTTGCCGACCGCCACCGCGACGAACTCGGCGACGTCCTCGGCGTCCTCACCCACGACGAGGTTCGGCGCCATCGCACCGTTGCCGCGCGCGCGACCCTTCTCGATGGCGTCGATCACGAGCGCCTTGGTCGGGCGCAGGTTGTCCAGGTCCGGGCCGACCTGCGCGACGGCGCTGGCGGCGTCGAGCGAGTGGCACATCGAGCAGAACTGGGAGAACAGCTCGCGGCCGTGCTCCTCGGCCGCGGTCAGCTCCTTGATGCCGGCCCGGGGGTTGGTCTTGCTGTCGTCGACGCGTCCCAGGCTCGAGGCGATCGGGATCCCGCCGCCGAAGCCGAGCAGGACGAACGCGAAGCTCGCGTACCAGTACCAGCGCCCACCGCGGCGCATCTGAACGCCGCCGGGCTGCCCGCGCCGGCCCGAGCGCAGCCCGAGAACGACCAGGCCGACCGCCACCGCGATCCAGAACAGGACGAAAATGAGCACTGCCATGCGCGGCGGAACCCTATCGCCTTCGCCCCTGGGCGAAGCTCGTGACCGGCGGCGCGACGGCGGCGAAGTCGCGCGCCTCGCGGCCGGCGTCGGGGTCCTGCACGATCAGCGGGATGACGTCGGCGGCAGGGCCGATGCGGCTCGTGTCCAGCGGGCGCAGACCGTCGATGACGATGTTGATCGCGCCGTTGGCCTTCGGGTGCTTCTCGAGGCGCCCTTCGGCGAACACGAGCGGCTCGCCGCGGACGACCAGGCGGTCGCGGTCGTAGGTCGCCGGCGGGACGACGAGGTTGATCGTCCCGAACTCGTCCTCGAGCAGCATGAACACGATCCCGTTCGCGGTCGCGGGCCGCTGCCGCGCCACTACGAGACCGCCGATCCGCACGCGCGTGTTGTGCCGCAGGCGCTCGAGGTCGGCGGACGTGGCGACGTCGGGAGGCAGGTCCTCGCGTACCAGCGCCATCGGATGAGCCCCGGCGGTGACCCCGGTCGTCGCGTAGTCGGCGACCATCCGCTCCCATGCCTCCAGCGGCCTCAGCGCCGGCGCCTCGGGCAGCTCCAGCGGTAGCGCGAGCTGGTCGCCCGTGGCCGCGCGCTGCGCCGGCGACGCGATGCCGAGCTGCCACAGCGCGGTGCGGCGCGCGTGCTCGGAGGACCCGCCGATCAGCGAGTCGCACGCACCCGACCACGCGAGCACCGCCAGCGCGGGCCGCCCCGCGCCGGCGCGCGAGGCCAGCTCCCCCAGCGAGCGGTACGGGCCGCGCGCCTCCCGCTCGGCGACGACCGCCGCGACCTCGTCGGCCCGCGCACCGTTGAGGTAGCCCAATCCAATGCGGATAGCCGGCTTCCGGAGCCCTGAGGACGCCGCCGGCGGCGAGCAGCCGGCCTCCGCAACGTGGCACAACACCTGCGAGTGGTTCACGTCGGGCGGCAGCACCTCGATCCCGGTCCGCTGGCACTCGTGGATCAGCGTGTCCGAGGGATAGAAGCCCATCGGCTGCTCGTTGAGCAGGGCGCAGGTGAACTCGGGCTTGTAGTGCACGCGGAGCCAGGTGGACTGGTAGGCGAGCAGCCCGAAGGCGGCGCCGTGGGCCTTGGGGAAGCCGAAGCCCGAGAAGCCGGCGATCATCGTGAAGACGCGTTCGGCGGTCTCGCGGTCGGCGCCGTGCGTCTGCGCGCGCGCCGCTGACGAAACGCTCGTGATAGCGCCTCGATCGCCGCCGCCGAGCGCTTGCGGCTCATCGCGCGCCGCAGCCCCTCGGCCTCCCCGGGCGAGAAGCCGGCGAACGCCATCGCGACCTCGAGCACCTGGTCCTGGAAGATGATCGTCCCCAGCGTGTCCTTGAGCACCGGCTCGCAGCGCCGGGTGCTCGTAGGGCACCTTGAAGTCCGGGTCGTCGCGCAGCTTCTGCTTGCGCTCGATGTACGGGTTGACGGCGCCGCCGACGATCGGCCCGGGCCGCACGATCGCCACCTGGATCGTCAGGTCGTCCAGCGTCTCCGGCTGCGTGCGCAGCAGCGACTGCATCTGCGCCCGGCTCTCGATCTGGAAGACGCCCATCGTGTCCGCCTTCTGGATCGCCTCGTAGGTCGGCTTGTCGTCGTAGGGGATGCGGCTGAGGTCGATCCGCTCGCCGCCGCGTGCGCGCGATCTCCACCACCGCGCGCTCGACCGCCGACAGCATCCCCAGCCCGAGCAGGTCGATCTTGAGAAAACCCGCGTCGGCGCACGAGTCCTTGTCCCAGTGGCACATCTGCCGCCCCTCCATCGCGGCCGGGACGAGCGGGACGCAGTCGATCAGCGGGCGCGTCGCGACGATCATCCCGCCCGGGTGCTGGGAGAGGTGGCGCGGCAGCCCGTACGCCTCCCCGGCAAGGAAGGAGAGCCAGCCCCAGCGGCCGCGCAGCTTGCCGGTGCCCGCAGCGGCGCGCTGCCCAATGCCTGGCGACCAGGAGAGGTTGCGGGCGTCGCCGTCACGGTGCGCGTCGCGCGCGCTCGGCCGCGCGGTCGCGCGCGAAGGCCTGCGCCGCCTCCGATGCGCGCCGTGCCGCCTCATGCTGTGCGCACCGCCGGGTCCGGCCCGCCCTCGCGTGACGTCGCGACCCCCATCGCCGCATGCCGCCGCCCTGGCCGAGTGCGTTCCCTGCGCCACCTCCGCCGCAGCGCCGAGCGCGAGGTTGACGTCCTCCTCGACCGCCTGCGCCCACGGCTCCGCGACCCGGGCGACGCGCTCGATCTCCCCCGGCGGCAGCCCGAGCGCCTTGCCGATCTCGCGGATCGCGCCGCGCGAGCGATAGGTCGGGAACGCGGCGACGAGCGCCGAGCGATCGGCGCCGTAGCGCTCGTGCACGCGCGGGATCAGCTTCTCGCGGATGTCGCGCGGGAAGTCGAGGTCGATGTCCGGCAGCGCGGTGAGCTCCTCGTTGAGGAAGCGGCCGAGGAAGAGCTCGTTCTCCACCGGGTCGATGTGCGAGAGCCCCGTGAGGTAGCAGACGATCGACGACACCGACGACCCGCGCCCCCGTCCCGGCGGCAGCAGGGCCCGCACCGTGTCCGGCCCCCGCACCTCGGCCGCCACCTCGCGCGCGAGCTCGAGCAGCTCCCAGTGCAGGATGAAGAAGCCCGACAGCCCGAGCGCGCGGATGACGCGCAGCTCCTCCTCCAGCCGCGGCCAGCGCCTCGGCCCGGCAGCGATGCCCGATCGGGTAGCGGCCGTCGAAGCGCGTCCGCGCACAGCTCGGCGAGCTTGCGGTCGGCCTGCGTCGTCCTCGGCGCCCGGGTAGCGGTAGCCGAGGTCGTGGGTGAGGTCGAAGCGTCAGCCGCTCGGCGAGCCGCAGCGTCTCCCGCACCGCGTCCGGGTGGTCGGCGAAGCGCGCCGCCATCGCCCGCGGCGACGCCAGCACGTGCGCGTGGTTGCCGCGTCGCAGCGGCTCCGAGGCGTCGAGCGTCGCGTGCTCGCGGATCGCGACGAAGCGTCCTGAAGCAGTGCGCGCTCACGCGCGTGCGCGTGGACGTTGCCGGTCGCCACGCACGGCACCCTGAGCCGCCGCGCCACCGACTCCAGACCGCGGTTGAGCGTGCGGTCATGGCGCAGGAAGGGCCGCTGCAGCTCGACGCGGAAGCGGTCACGGCCCGAAGGCCTCCAGCAGCCGGCGCAGCGTCGGCTCGTCGCGCACGCCCTGGCGCGCGCACCCGCTCAGGCACACGAGGCCCTGCGCGTGCTCGAGCACCACCTCGAGCGGGACCGACGGCGGCACCACGATCCGCCCGCCCTCGGGCGCGCGCGTGTGCGCGTGCGCGCGCGTGAGGACACGGCACAGGTTGCTCCAGCCGCGCTGGTCCTCCACCAGCAGCGTGAGGTGGCGCACGCCATGGGGATCGGTGACGTCCACCTCCGCGCCGTGGATCGCCTGCAGGCCGAGCGCGCGTGCCGCCTGCGCATGCTCCATCGAGCCGAAGACGCCGTTGTGGTCGGTCAGCGCGAGCGCGCGATAGCCGAGCTCAGCGGCCGCGCCGACCAGCTCGTCCGGGAGCGACGCCCCGTCCAGGAACGAGAAGGCGGAGTGGCAGTGGAGCTCGACGTACACAGCGAACACATGTTCGCATAGGGGTCGGACGGACTCACCCTCGGGTGAGAACTGAATAACCCTGGCACTAACCCTTGACTCACCTAAAGATCACCCCGGGTCCTCACCCGAGGATCGTCCCCCAGAGGGGAAGTGCGGCCGGGTGCGGAGACCGATCATTTTCATACGAGCCAGGGACATCCGGTTCGGACGACTTCAAAGCTTCCGGGGACGGACTGGGGTACGTAACACCGGAATCGATCACCGGTCTGGCGGGACCGGAGATCTCCAGAGAGGGGCCTGGCGGGGCCCCTCTCTTTAGTTAAGCCCTCTGTGTGAACCAGGCGCCGGAGTCCAGGTCGCGGAAGACCACGACGCTGCGGCCGTCAGCAGTGACGATCTCCCAGTAGCGACGGCGCAGCGGGGCGTCGGTCCACCAGCGGTCCTCGAGCAGCCACGACTCGCGGATCGCATCCACGCGGCGGCCGTCGACGGCGAGCGGGCGGCCGCGTTCCCCCGCTCTCACCCGGGCGCGCCTGGGCTCGTTGAGCCGCCTCACGCTTTCCAGGGGGTCAGCGCGAGCCGGCGCTCCGGGACGCGCGAGTCCGGGTCGACCGCGAGAACGCGCAGCGCGGCGTTCGGGCCGGCCGCGGCGCGCGCCTGGCGGATCGCTTCCTCGAGGCGCTCCGTGCGCGCGGTGCCGGGCTCGGTGATCAGCGCGCCCTGGGCGCCGGCGGGCGGGCCGAAGCCCTCTGCGCGCAGGCGCAGGATCTCGGCCGGGGAGGGCAGCGACGCGAGCTTCGGCGCGAGCACTAGCCGCATGCGCCTGGGGTCGGCGAGCGGCTGGCGGAAGACCATCCGCTCGCGCCAGGTGCCGCCCTCGACGAGACGGGCGGAGAGAACGGCCGAGCGCAGGGCGCGGCCGCGGCGCTCGCGGCGGGCGAGCAGGCGGTCGATCAGCAGACCGAGCCCCTGCTCGAGTTGCGGGCCCGAGGCGGCCTCGGGCAGCTCGAGCTCCTCCTCGATGCGCTCGAGCGGGACGCGTGGGCGCAGCGGCGTGTCGCGGCCACGCGCGAGGTCGCGAGCGCGCACGCCGGGCGTGCCGAAGCGGTCGGCGATGGCTGCGCGCGAGATCCGGGCGACGTCGCCGAGCGTGATCAGACCGAGGCGCTCGAGCGGCTCGGGCAGCTCGGCCAGCACCGCGTCGTCCTCGCAGCCCTCGGCGAGGACTTTCAGCAACGCCACCGGCAGCGGTGCGAGGTAGGCGCGCACCTGCTTGGGTTCCACGAGCTCGGCACGCCGCGGGCGGGCGCTGGTCGCGGCGGCAAGGGCGGCGAAGCGCGTCGGCGCGGCACCTACGCGGACCGGTCGCGCGACCGCGCGGCGAGCCTGCACGATGACGCCGTCGAGGTCGCCGTGGACGTGGCGCAGCGCGTGCGCGTCGAAGAAGGCGAGGCCGGGACGACCGCTCTCGACCCCGGCGCCGATCGACTCGAGCGAGCGCACGAGCGTCTCCTGGGCGTCGGCGACCCCGGCCGGATCGGGCGGGACGAGCCTGAGTTGGGGACAGCGCGCCAGCGCCTCGCCGAGTCGCATGCCGGCACGGACTCCGAAGGCCTCGGCCGCGGCAGAGGCCTCCCCGATCACCGGCTCTCGACCTGCCTCAGGTGCGAGGGCGAGCGGCTGCGCGAGCTGTGCATCCCGGCCGGCGGCGATCGTCAGAGCGAAGCGCGGGAGGGATAGGCAGACGATCACGAACACATGTTCGCATGTCCGGCGACCCGCCGCCAGTCATGCTGTCGGCTCCCCGACGCGTGCTCGCTAGCCGGTCCAGTCGGGATCGATGGCGTGCCGGACGATCCGGGTCGGCTTGCCGCCGGCGTAGGGCACCGTGTAGACGTCGCCCTCGAAGGCGTCGATGTAACCCGTGTAAGCGAGGACCGTCTGCCCGTCGTCCGACAGCGCCGCCGGGACCAGAGGCACCTTGTAGCGACGGCGGACGCGGATGCTGCGCAGCTTCTGCTCCTCGCCGGTGACCGGATCGACCTTGACGCCGTAGATGGTGTCCTGGCCGCCGAAGAGCGCCACGAGCCTGGCGCCGTCCAGCGACCAGATCGCCGGCGTCAGGCCCGTGAGCAGGTACGGGACCTCGTCGTCGGTGAGCTGCCGCCGGGTCGCGGTGGCCGGGTCGATCAGGAAGAGGTTGTACTTCGGCCCGTCCTCGTGACGGTGCTCGCCGGTGGGGCGCCGGTAGCGGCTGTAGGCGATCTGGGTCGGTCCCCACAGCGGCGCCAGGCTTTGGTCGTCATCGGTCAGCTGGCGCGTCTCTCCCTGGGCGACCGGCGCGATGAAGAGGTTGGTCTTCGGGAACAGCTTCTCCTTGGGCGCCATGCCGTAGACGATCTGCGTGCTGTCGGGCGAGAAGCTCGCTCCGGAGAAGAAGCCGCGCGCGACCGTGCGCGAGGCCCCGGTCGTCGCGTCGATCAGCTTGAGCCGGTGCGGCCTGCGGAAGTTGCCGGCGATCGCGAGCATCCAGCGGCTGTCGGCCGACCAGACGACCGGCCCGTACGCCCAGCGGTCGACCACCGTGTGGGGCTCCCCTCCACCGGCCGTCTCCATCACCATGCGCGGGCGCTCGGACACGACCCCGGCGACGTACGCGACCGTCTGGCCGTCGGGCGAGATCTTCGGCAGGCCGGCGTTGGAGGCGAGCCTGCGCGCGCCGGAGCCGTCGTTGCCGGCGACCCACACCGAACCCTTGCTGCCGACCTTCGTGTAGACGAGGGTGGCCCGTGCGGCGGCTGGTGCGGTGAGGCCGACGAGGGCGGTCACGAGAGCGGCGCGGATCAGGCTGTGTCGCATGGTGGCGGCAGCGTGCCAGAACCGCGCTGGCGCGGATAGTGGGGTCAGCCCTGCGCATGTCCCTCGACAGCTCGGCGCAGGCCGGGCAGCGCCTCGCCACAGGTGCCGCAGCGCTGCTCGGGCAGGTCCTCGATGGCGTCGTCGAGCAGCGGCAGGAAGTCCGGTAGCGCGTCGAGCGGCAGCATGATCGCCACCTTGTCGCCGCCGGGCACGATCAGCGTCAGCGTGTCCGAGCCGCCATCGCCGTCGAGGTGGATCAGGCTGAAGCGCACGTGATCTCCGGGACCTCGAGCGGCTCCCCGCAGCGTCCGCAGCGCGGCTCCTCGACGTGCTCGCCCCCACCGCTGGCCTCGCGCAGCAGGCGGATCAGCGTCGGCGCGGCGGCGACAGGCGCGCAGACCGAGAACAACCGGTGCGGCTCGTAGGCGACGATGATCGCCGACGGCACTTCGAGCCCGTCGACCGGTTCCGGGTAGTGCATGACACCGAGCCACATGCACCTACGACAGCACGCGCCGTTGCCCGTCCGGCTCAGCGCGCGTGAGTCGTCACGGTTCGGTCAGCGTCTTGTTGCAAACGCGGAGCGGGCCGCCCTCGCCCCGGGTCGCGCCTGCTCCCAGAAACCGTACGTCCCCTGGTCGCGCAGCTCGGTCGCGGCCTCGACCAGCGCGCCCAGCGCGACGTACGCGAAACCGCCGCCGACCGAGATGCGCCTGACTCCGGCCGCGGCGAGCTCGGCCACCGCCGGGGCGTCGCGCGTCGCGAGCACGTTCACGGGCTGGTCGACCGCGGCGACGAGGGTGCGGATGTCGTCGAGCGCGCTCATGGCCGGCGCGTAGAGCACGTCCGCGCCCGCGGCGCCGTAGGCCTGCAGGCGGGCGATCGTGTCGGCCAGGTCGTCGCGGCCGTGGATGTAGTTCTCGCAGCGGGCCGTCAGCACGAGGTGGACGTCGCCGCCGTGCGCAGCCTCCGCGGCGGCCGCCACCCGCTCGACCGCGAGGTCGCGATCGTAGATGTCGGCGTCGCGCTGGCTGGTCGAGTCCTCGATCGACGCCCCGGCGAGGCCGGCCGCGAGCGCGCCGCGGATCGTCTCAGCCACGTCATCGGGGTGCGGGCCGAAGCCGTTCTCGAGATCTGCCGACACCGGGACGTCGACGGCCGCCACCAGGTCGGCGCAATGGGCGAGCGCCTCCTCGCGCGAGACCTCGCCGTCGCGCCGGCCGAGCGTCGCCGCGTGCCCGCTGCTGGTGGTGGCGATCGCGTCGAACCCGAGCGACTCCAGGATCCGCGCCGAGCCGGCGTCCCAGGCGTTGGCGAGCAGCAGCGGCTCGTCCCGGTGGTGAAGCTCGAGCAGCCGCGCGGCCTTGTCCGCCTTTCCGGTCACGACAGCGGGCGGTAGGTCCCGAAGAACCACTGGTTGCCCTCGGGATCCGTCGCGGCGTAGTCGCGCGACCCGTAGTCGGTGTTGCGCAGCCCCATCGTCACCTTCGCCCCCGCCGCGACGGCGCGCTCGTGGTGGGCATCCGCATCCTCGACGACAACGTAGAGCTGGGCGTGACCGGGATCGCCGAAGCGCGGCGTCGTGGGCATGATCACGTCGTCGCCGAGCCGCAGCTCGACGTGCTCGATCTCGCCCGCCTCGCTGCGATGAAGCTCGTGCTGCTCGAAGCCGAACGCGGTGCACAGGAACTCGATCGCGGCATCGACGTCCTGGTAGGGGACGATCGCGGAAATCGTGGACATGATCGGAACCTACCGGCGATCGGGGGCGACTGAGAAGATGCGCGCATGAGCGCAGAAGCAATGACATCCGCCCGGGACGCGTTGGTGGAGCGCCTGTTCGAGGCGGTACTGGGAATGACCGACGTGTACATGGTCTATGTCGGCGATCGGCTCGGCCTGTATGCCGCTCTGGCGGCGGGCAAGGCCGGCGAGGCGGAGATCGCGGAGGCCACGGCCACCGACCCGCGCTACCTGCGCGAGTGGCTCGAGCAGCAGGCGGTCACCGGCCTGCTCGAGGTCGACGAGCCTTCCAAGCCCCCGCGCGAGCGCCGCTACCGGCTCCCGGAGGGATATGCGGAGGTGCTGGTGGACCGCGACAGCCCGGCCTACATGGCGGCGTTCGCGCGCATGATGGCCGGCGTCGCGCGGCCGCTACCGCGGGTGATCGAGGCGTTCCGCAAAGGTGGCGGGATCCCGTACTCGGACTTCGACGCGGACTTCCTCGAGGGCCAGGGCGACATGAACCGGGTGCAGTTCGTCAACTTTCTCGCCTCGGACTGGATGCCGGCACTTCCCGACGTCCATCAGCGACTCCAGAGCGGCGGTCGCGTCGCGGACGTCGCGTGTGGCACCGGCTGGTCGACGATCGCGCTCGCCCGCGCGTATCCGGACGCGGACGTGGACGGACTCGATCTCGACGAGGCGTCGATCGAGCTCGCGCGCGCGAACGCGGCTCGGGAAGGGGCGGAGATCGACTTCCAGGTCCGCGATGCCGCCGACCCGGGCTTCAGCGGGCGCTACGACCTCGTGACCTGCTTCGAGGCGGTCCATGACATGCCGCGCCCGGTGGAGTCGCTGCGCGGCATGCGCTCGCTGCTCAGCGAGAACGGCGTGCTGCTGATCGCCGACGAGAACGTGGCCGAGCGGTTCACCGCGCCCGGAGACGAGGTCGAGCGCGTCATGTACGGCTTCAGCGTCTTCCACTGCCTGGCGGTCGGGCTCGACGAGCAGCCGTCCGTCGGGACCGGGACCGCGATGCGCCCGGACACGCTGCGGGAGTACGCGGAGGCCGCCGGGTTCTCCGGGTTCGAGGTCCTGCCGATCGAGAACGACTTCTGGCGCTTCTACCGGCTCGAGGGCTAACGCTCCGTCCGGATATTCCGTACACTGATGTACGGTGAATCCGTTCAACTACCAGAGCCCGGTCGGCCCGGGTCGCCTGATCGACCGTCGTGCCGAGCTCGACGCGCTCCAGCGCGCCGCCGCCGACCGCACGGCGATCCGGCTGGCCGCGCCCCGCCGCTACGGCAAGACCACGCTGCTCGATGCCCATGTGGCGGCGATGCGCGGTGTCGGTCACCGCGCCGTGCGCGTCGATTTCGCGAAGGTGGCAACGGTGGCCGACGCGGCGGCCCGTATCGCCACGGCATACGCCGGTCTCCCGGGCGACCCGCGACGGACGGTGTCGCGCTGGCGCGGCCGGCTCGGGATCACAGCCAAGCTCGGCCCCGTGGGCGTCCAACTCGGGCCGCGCCCCGCACGTCCCGGGGCCGACGACGCCCGGGCGGCGCTGCTGGAGCTGCTCGACGTCCCGCTCGGCCTCGCGCAGGCCGACGGCGGGCTGACCGTGGTGTGCCTGGACGAGTTCCAGGACCTCCTGGTCGCCGACGACGCGCTGGACGGGGTGGTGCGCTCGGTCATCCAGCACCACGGGGAGGCGGCCGCCTACGTGTTCGCCGGGAGCCAGCCCTCTCTGATGCGCGCGCTGTTCAGCGATCAGGAGCGTCCGTTCTACGGCCAGGCCCGCCCGCTCGAGCTGCCGCCGCTCCCGGTCGACGAGGCCGGCCACGACATCGCCCGCCTGCTCGAGGCCGACGAATTGCTGGAGAAGGCCGGCCCGGCGGTCGACGAGCTGCTGGCGTTCTCGGGCGGGCATCCGCAGCGGACGATGCTGCTCGCCCATCACCTCTACGAGGTGCTGGACGCGGGGGCGGACGTCGAGGACCCGGCGCTCGAGGCGATCGAGCGCGCGCTCGCCGAGAGCCGCGACGCGCACCAGGCGCTGTGGGATGCGCTGTCGCGCGTCGAGCGCATCGTCTGCCTGGCGCTCGCCGACGGCCAGGCCCCGACCGGGACCCGCGTCGCCGACGAGCACCGCATCGCCCGCTCCACGCTGCAGGACGGCCTGGACCGCCTGCTCGCCGACGGCCGCCAGGTCCAGCGCGACGAGCACGGCTCGCCCCGCCTGCTGGACCCCCTGCTGGCCGAGTGGCTGCGCCGCCGCTGATAGAAAAGCCCCGCCGGAGCGGGGCTTTCCCGTAGCAGGCCTGTAAGCCGGAGAATCGAGAGGGCCGGGGCCACCGAAGGCCGGGCCTGCCCGAACTGGGCCTCCGGTGTGGTCCGAGCTCGATGTTTTCCAGCGCTTCCGCCGCGGCGAGCGGCGGCTGGCCGACCTGACCTGCAGCGCATGTGTCGCCTACGAACAGCGAATCGCCGGTGAGCGCGGCCCCCCGGTGTGCTCCGGCCGATGCCCGTCAGCTGCCGGAGGATCATGCGCTCCCTTTCTCTGTCTCGAGTCCCGCGGTCTCCCACGCCTCCATGCCACCCGAGACATTGCTCGCGTCCAGCCCCGCTTTGCGCGCGGTCTGGGCGGCCATCTCCGAACGGCGTCCGCTCTTGCAGACGAAGGCGATCGGCATGCTCATCACCCGTGGCCGAAGCGGACGTCGGGCAGGACACGGTCCAGCGGTTTGGGCAACCACCACGCCCACTTGCCGAGCAGCCTCAGCGCGACCGGGACGAGCAGCAGCCGGACGAGAGCGGCGTCGAGCAGCACCGCGATGCCGAGGATGACGCCCATCTCCTTCGGCGGCAGCGGGCCGGACAGCGCGAAGGTGAAGAACACCGCGACCATGACGGCCGCCGCTGCGAAGACGACTCGGCCGGAGTGCGCGACGCCGCCGATCATCGCCTCCTTGGGATCCTTGGTGCGATCCCAGTGCTCCTTGGCTGAGGACAGCAGGAAGACCGTGTAGTCCATCGAGATGGCAAAGACCATCGCGAAGAAGAACACGGGCGCCCAAGCGTTCAGGAAGCCCTGTGACTCGAAGCCGAGGAGACCGGCGAGGTTGCCCTCCTGGAAGATCAGCCGGGCGACGCCGAACGCCGCGCCGACCGCCAGCAGGTTCGTGATCACCCCGACCGCGGCGAGGATCGGCGCCTGCAGCGCGACCAGCAACAGCAGGAACCCGAGCGCGAGCACTACGCCGATCACCAGCGGCGTCTTGTCGGTCAGGGCGGCCTCGAGGTCGTGGTTCTCGGCCACGGATCCTCCGACGAGGGCTCCTCGCGGAAGCTCAGACCGCAGCCGATCGATGGTCGCGCCGACAGCCTTGTCGGACGGATCCTGCCTGGGGATGGCCTGCACGAGGACGGCGTCGCCGGCGCCCGGCATCGGCGGCATGACCTGCGCGATCCCGGCGTCGGAGGTCGCGGCGGCGGCGACCTGATCGGCGTCGGTCCCCGCCGCCACGATCTGCAGCGCGCCGGGCGCGCCCTTGCCGAACGCGTCCTGGACCTGCCCGTAGGCGATGCGCGAGCCGTCCTCCTCGGGCACGACCTTGATCGATGGCATCCCGGTCTGCAGCCCGAAGACCGGGATGCTCAGGGCGACCAGCGTGACGACGGCGACCGCGCCATAGGCGACCGGGCGGCGCCACAGCCGCTCGCCCCAGGCGGCGAAGCGCGACGAGCGGCGCTCGCCGGAGTGCACCCACGGCAGCGACAGCTTGTCCACGCGCGGGCCGAGCTTTGCCAGCACGGCGGGGAGCAGCGTGAGCGTCGCCGCCAGGATGAAGATGACCGACAGCATGATCCCGAGCGCCATCGACCGGAACGCCGGCGACGGCACGAGGATCACAGCGGTCAGCGAGATCAGCACCGTCAGCCCGGAGAACAGGACCGCCTTGCCGGCGGTGTCCATCGTCTCGGCGACGGCATCCTCGGCCGAGAGCTTGGTCCCGAAGAACGCCCCGCGGAAGCGGTAGACGATGAACAGCGCGTAGTCGATGCCCAGCGCGAGCGCGAACATCAGCGCGAAGTTCATCGCCCAGATCGAGATGTCGAGCACCTGCGTGCCGAGGTACAGCGACCCCGCAGAGGCGACGAGGCCGAGGATCGTGAGCATCAGCGGCAGGCCCGCAGCGACGAGCGACCCGAACGCCAGCAGCAGGATGATCATCGTGACCGGCCAGGAGATCAGCTCGGATTTGAGCATCGCCGTCTTGTTGGCCTCGTTGAAGTCGGACCACATACCCGACGCGCCAGTGAGCGAGACTTGAACGCCGTCGGCGGGCAGCTCGGCAAGCTCGTCCTTGAGGTCGTCGGCCGCGCGGACCATCTCGTTGGAGCTGGCGCCGGCGCCGGCCTGCACGACGACGGTGTGGCCGTCACGGGAGATGGACTGCCCCGGCCGCGGCGGGATGACCTCGGTCACCCGCTCGTCGGCGCTCAGCACGTCCTGGGTCTCGGCGACGACGGCCTTGAACGCCGGATCGCTCGCGGTCTTCTCGTCGGAGTGGACGACGACCATCAGCGCGGACGAGGACAGGCCGCCGAACTCGCGGTCCACGGTCTCGCGGACCTGAAGCGACTCCGAACCGGTGGCTTCCCACCCGGCGCCGGAGAGGGCGTGCTCCACCTTGGGCGCGAACACGCCGAGACCGATGGCGAGGACCGCCCAGGCGACGGCGACGAGCTTGAAGTGGGTGGCGGTCCATCGGCCGAGGCGGCCGATCGGCCCGTAGGAGGGAGTCGGAGAAGGCATTGGCGTGGGTTCCAGTCAGGGGGTGGGCGGGGTGTGGGCGGCGGCTCGTAGGCCGAAGAGTCGCGTGAGAACCAGCGACGCGGGGCACGCGCCGGCGGCCACGAAGAGCCACTGGTTGACGCCGACGAGCGCGGTCAGCAGCAGAAACCAAGGCGAGACGAGCACGACCAGGGCGACGCTGAGCAGCGTCACGGTGCCGGCAAGCGCGAACAGCACGCGCTCCAGCGGCCAGCCGCGGCGAGACGTCGAGCAGGTGGCGCTCATGCGGCACCACCCGCGAGCAGCTCGTTGAGCTCGGCGACCTGCTGGCGCAGCCCACCGCACACGAGCTCGCACAGCTCGAACACGCTGTCGTCGGCGATGAAACAGCGGACGCTGTTGCCGTCCTTCTCGCGCCCGACGATGCCGGCCTGCGCGAGCACGCCGATGTGCTTGGAGACGTTCTGCTGTGACACCTGAACCGCCTCGGCCAGCTCATTGATCGTCATCGGCCCCTCGCGCAGCGCGTCCAGCAGTCGAATTCGCATCGGCTCGCCGATCACGCGGAAGCGCTGGGCGATCAGCTCGACGAGCGGCTGTGGAAGGGGATGCGGGACCGCGAGGGCTCTGCTCACGGGAGCGACTATACCGCTACACAGTTGTGTAGTTGATTATCCGACACAAGGAGTGGGGCGGTTCAGGACTCGTGGGTAGGGCTGCTCGCATGTCCGGTCTTGAAACCTCCACCCGAACGGACGCCCCTGGCCGTCGTTTCGATCGTGCCGACTCGGCGCCACCCAGGACGGCACCGCAGGATCTCGCCGCCGAACGGAAGCGCCTCCGAAACCCTGTTCGATCTCGGGTTCCTCGCCCTCGGCGCCGCGCTCCGCGTCAGCGGCCTCGCGATGGCTCGCCGCGCACAGGACAGCACCGAGGCCCGGTCCGTCTAGCGGTTCATGCCCTCCTCGAACGTCAACCATCCGTCCGCTCCGGCCATTCGACGGCGCCGGCCCGGCCGCGTCCGATCAAGCGCTCGAAGCGGCGTCTCGCGGCTAGCGAAGCTCGCCGGATTGGCGCGCATGGGCTGCGCAACTGCCTAGGTTGGTGGTTGTCCTGTCAGCCGTCGACCGCGATGAGCGGCGAGGAGCGACGTCAACCCGGCGAAGATCCACATCGCCGTCCCGCCCGAGCACCGTGTGCGCCGCAACATCCCCGAGATGTACCGCATCCAGCCGCCGCCGGCCACCCCGGTCCGGCCCTGATCGCCAAAGCGATCGACCACGGCGAGCGCAGCGGGCGCCTGACCGCGTTCCCAGGCCGCAGAGCTACGACGAGAACTCAGTGTGCGGCCCGGGAGGAGTCTCCAGCGAACCGGTCAGGCATAGAAAAAGCCCTGTTTCCAGGGCTTTTTCCTTAGCAGGCCTGTAAGCCGGATTCTGTCGAGAGCAGCCATCCATCTGAGCGGCCTACCTGGACCTCGGCGGGCAGCCTGCAAGCGGTCCTGCTCGGCCTTGCACCAGGTGGGGTTTGCCTGGCCGCCGCGTCACCGCGACGCCGGTGCGCTCTTACCGCACCATTTCAACCTTGCCGGGCCGCCGAAACGGCCGTAGGCGGTGTCATTTCTGTGGCACTTTCCCGCGGGTTTCCCCGGGTCGGCGTTACCGACCACCTCGCCCTGTGGTGTCCGGACTTTCCTCGAGGGCCCGAGGGCCCACGCGGCTGCTCAGCCTGCGGAACGAACTTTAGGCCAGCGCTAGTCGAGCGTCGAGCCGCAGCTCGCGCAGCGGCCGCCGGCGAGGCCGTGCCCCGCGGTCCAGCGGGCGGTCATGGTCTCCTCGTGGCAGACCGGGCACGTCGCGAAGCCGTCGGTGAGTGCCGACCAGGCACCGGCGATGGCCTCGTCGAGCGTCGGCGCGGGGACGAGGGTGAGCGCCGGCGACGGCTCGGCCGCCGGCAGTTCGTAGTCGAATGCGAGAGCTGTCACGTCATGCCACCTGCCTGAACACGCCGACCACGCGGCCGAGCACGCGGACCTCGCGCGAGCGGATCGGCTCGAGGGCTTCGTTCTCGGGCTGGAGGCGCACGTGGTCGTCCTCCTTGAAGAAGCGCTTGACGGTCGCCTCCTCCCCCACCAGCGCGACGACGATCTCGCCGTCCTTCGCAGTGTCCTGCGGCCGGACGACGACGTAGTCGTCGGGAAGGATGCCCGCGTTCTTCATCGAGTCGCCGCGCACGCGCAGCACGTACTCGCCCTCGTCACCGCCCGCGAGCGGCGGGACGTCCACGTAGTCCTCGATGTTCTCCTCGGCCAGGATCGGCTGGCCGGCGGCGACGTGCCCGACGACCGGCAGGCCACTCGGGCTGACCACGGAGCGCACGGCATCGGCCGCCCGGTCGAGCAGCTCGAGCGCGCGCGGCTTGGTCGGGTCGCGCCGCAGGACGCCCGCCTTCTCGAGGTTCGAGAGGTGGGCGTGCACCGTCGATGAGGAGGCCAGGCCGACCGCCTTGCCGATGTCGCGCACCGTCGGGGGGTAGCCGTACTTGGCCGAGTACTTGCGGATGAAGTCGTAGATCTCCTGCTGGCGCTTCGTCAGCTCCTTGCCGATGTCCACGGGGATCAGGCTCCTCTGAGACCGGGGTGTACGAACATGTGTTCGACAGAGTAGTACGCGGGCCCGACGGAAACAAGGCGCACCCGGTCGGCTACCCTTGCCCGTCGCCGCGCGGCCGTGGCGGAATTGGTAGACGCGCAGCGTTGAGGGCGCTGTGGGCGCAAGCCCGTGGTGGTTCGAGTCCACTCGGCCGCATGACACGAAGCCCCGCCGCAAGCGGGGCTTCGTTGCTCTTTCAGACCGCGACGGCGAGCTCGCGGCGGTCGCCCATGTACTCGCGGCCGACCTCCACGAGGATCTCGAGCATCGCTTCGGTCGCCGCCGAGCGATAGCCGCCGGCGAGGGTGGCCGCGACGATCCGGCGCACCGGCGCACGCGGCGTGAGCGAGCGGATGATCACGTCCTCACGCACGCTCGTGAGCGCCAGGTCGGGGATCAGCGACACGCCGATCCCCGCAGCGACGAAGCCCTGGATGGCGGCGTAGTCGTCGGAGTTGAAGCCGATCTTGGGCTCGAAGCCCGCGCGCTCGCAGGCGCGCAGGAAGATGGAGGCGTCCGGGCACGAGCCGGTCGTCCCCAGCATCCACGACTCGTCGCGCAGGTCCTCGAGCCGCAGCTTCGCCTTCGATGCGAAGCGATGGTCTCGCGGCAGGCAGACGAACATCGGATCGTCGAGCAGATGGGTGCGCTCGAGCGTGGTGTCGACGTCGCACTCGCCCCACGTGGTCTCGATCACCAGCGCGATGTCGACCTCGCCGGCGCGCAGCTTCTCCTGCGCCTCGGGGGGCTCGGCCGGGATCATCGACAGATCGACGGAGGGGTGCAGAGCGCGGAAGCGGGCGATCGCCTCGGGGGCGATGCTGGACGCGGCGGACGGGAAGGCGGCCAGCCGCAGCCGGCCGGCGCTCAGGCCCGAGAGCGCCTCGAGCTCGGCCTCGGCGTCGTCGAGGCGCGCGAGGATCACGTCGGTGTGGCGGACGAGCACCTCGCCGGCCTCGGTCAGCCGGACCCCGCGGGCGTTGCGCTCGACCAGCGTGGTGCCGGCCTCGCGCTCGAGGGCGGCGATCTGCTGGGAGACGGCCGACTGCGTGAAGTGCAGCGCGTCGGCGGCGGCGGAGAACGAGCCGCGCGAGGCGACCTCGCGCAGGACCCGGAGGCGGCGGACGTCAAGCATCACCGGAACTTATACCAGATGTGATGAGCTTTCATTTGTACTTAGGGCAAAATTGTCCGACAATGTGCTCACGAACCGATCCTCCCCGACGTTCGCAGAAAACAACTCCTCGAACACGAAAGGCCGATGAAGATGTCAGACATCACCATTCGCACCAGCCGGTCGGCCGACGCCCCCGAGCTCGAGCGCCTCGCCGCTCTGGACTCGCAGCGCCTCCCCACCGGTGAGCTCCTCGTCGCCGAGGTCTGCGGCGAGATCGTCGCCGCGTACGAGCCCGAGTCCTCCCGCTCGATCGCCGATCCGTTCCGCCGCACCGCGGACGTCGATCCCGATGCTCAAGCTGCGCGCGACTCCCTCGAGGACCCGTCGCCACGGGATCTTCGCCCTCCCCCGCACCGCGTGAGCACCGCGGCCGGCGCCCTCCCCTCCTCAGGGGCGCCGGCCGCGCCACGCGCGCTGCTGACATGGTCGGCCCTGGCGACGATCTACATCGTCTGGGGCTCGACCTATCTCGCCATCCGCGTGATGGTCGAGACGATCCCCCCGCTGCTCGGCGCGGGCACCCGCTTCCTCTTCGCCGGCGCCCTGATGCTCGCCCTGCTCGCGGCGGCCGGGCGCGCCATCGCGCCGACGCGGCGCCAGCTGGCCGGCGCCGCCCTCCTCGGCCTGCTGCTCCCCGGCGCCAACGCCGTCGTCACGATCGCCGAAGTCGACGTCCCGTCGAACCTGGCGGCGCTGCTGATCGCCAGCGTGCCGCTGATCCTGATCGTGCTGCGCCGTGCCACCGGTGACCGCGTCGCGCGCGCGAGCTACGCCGGCGTCGCCGTCGGCTTCGGCGGCGTCGCGCTCCTGCTGCTCGCCGGGCAGCGGCCCGACGGCGCGACACTGATCGGCATGCTGCTCTGCGTCGTGGCGGCGCTGATGTGGGCCAGCGGATCGTTCGCCGGCAGCCGCATCGATCTTCCTCGCGACGTCCTGGTGTCGACCGCCTGGCAGATGCTGCTGGGCGGCGCGGTGATCACGCTCGCGGGGATCGCCGCCGGCGAGACCGTCGGCCACGTCTCGGCCGACTCGGCCTGGGGCTTCGCGTTCCTCGTCTTCGTCGGCTCGATGATCGCGTACACGGCGTACGCCTGGCTGCTGCGCAACGTGCCCGTCTCGAAGGTCGCGACCTACGCCTACGTGAACCCGGCGGTCGCGATCGTGCTCGGCTGGCTGATCCTCGACGAGACGATCACCGCGCTGACGCTGATCGGCGCGGCGGTGATCATCGCCAGCGTTGCGCTGGTCGTACGGGCTGAGGCTGGCGCCTCGCGCCGGTGAGCGGGCGCAGCCGGGTCTGATGAATAAGACCCTGAGTCAGGGTCCAATTCATCAGTGGCGTCTTGCGGGCCCGGACCCCATCCGAACCCTCCCCCTCATCGCGCCGACGCCGCAGCCCTACTCGCTGAACGGCCGCTCGAACAGCGTCGAGAGCACGACCTGCGTCTGCGTGCGCGTGACGCCGGGCGCGTCGCGCAGCCGCTCCAACGTCCGCTCCAGGTGCTCCGTGTCGCGCGCGCGCACGTGAAGCACGGCGCTGGCGTCGCCGGCGACCGTGTAGGCGGCGGCGACCTCGGGGTGGTGCTCGACCGCGTCGCGCACCTCGCGCGCCGCCATCCGTCCCTCGCAGTACAGGCTGACGACGGCATGTGTTGCCCATCCGTAGCGCGAGGGGTCGACCTGCGCGGAGTAGCCGCGGATGACGCCACGGTCCTCGAGCCGGTCGACGCGGCGCTTGACCGCGGGGGCGCTCAGCGCGACGCGCGAGCCGATGCTCTGGAAGGAGCGCCGGGCGTCCTCGCGCAGCAACGCAACGATCTGCTGGTCGATCTCATCCACACCGCGGTATTTTGGCACAGATTTGTAACGATTCGGGGCTTGCAACCACTGTCAGAGCGCGCAATCATGAAGTCATGAGCACGCAGCCCGTCGTCGCGCCCCGCCCCTCCTCCGAGGACTTCATGCCGCTCAACGGCATCGACCACGTCGAGCTGTTCGTCGGCAACGCCAAGCAGGCCGCCTTCTATTACTGCCAGGCCTTCGGCTTCCACGAGGTGGCGTATGCAGGGCTCGAGACGGGCGTGCGCGACCGGGTGTCGCGCGTCCTGCGCCAGGGGCGCATCACGATCGTGCTCACCGGCGCGCTGCACGGCGAGTCACCCATCGCCGCCCACCAGCACCGCCACGGCGACGGCGTCAAGGTGATCGCCCTGTCCGTGCCCGACGTCGGCTACGCCTACAAGACCGCACTCGAGCGGGGCGCCGAGGGAGTCGAGGAGCCGCACGAGATCTCCGACGGGCACGGCAATGTGAAGCTCGCGTCGATCAGGACCTACGGCGACACGCTGCACCGGTTCGTCGAGCGTGGCGACTACAAGGGGCCGTTCCTGCCGGGGTTCGAGCAGCGCGACGGGGTCGAGGCCGACGCTGGGTTGCTGACGATCGACCACATCGTCGGCAACGTCGAGCTCGGCCACATGGAGCAGTGGGTGAACTACTACGAGGACGTCTTCGGGATGACCGAGATGATCCACTTCTCCGACGAGGCGATCTCGACCGAGTACTCGGCGCTGATGAGCAAGGTCGTCACCGACGGCAAGGGCCGCGTCAAGTTCCCCATCAACGAGCCGGCCGAGGGCAAGCGCAAGTCCCAGATCGACGAGTACCTCGAGTTCTACGAGGGCGCCGGCGCGCAGCACATCGCGGTCGCCACGCGCGACATCGTCAAGACGGTCGAGCACCTCGCCGACCGCGGCGTCGAGTTCCTGCGCACGCCCGACAGCTACTACGACGAGGTCCCGGAGCGGATCGGCGAGATCGAGGAGGACATCGCCGACCTCAAGCGGCTCGGGATCCTCGTCGACCGCGACGACGAGGGCTACCTGCTGCAGATCTTCACCAAGCCCGTCGGCGACCGGCCGACGCTGTTCTTCGAGATCATCGAGCGCCACGGCGCCCGCGGCTTCGGCGAGGGCAATTTCAAGGCCCTGTTCGAGGCGATCGAGCGCGAGCAGGAGAAGCGCGGCAACCTCTGATGGAGCTCGCCTCGGCAGAGCCGCTCGCCCGGGCCCGCACCGCGCTCGGATGGGGGGTGGTCCGGCGGCTGCTCGAGGTCGCCCCGACCGAGAACGTCTTCGTCTCCCCTCACAGCCTCGCGGGCGCGCTCGCAGTAGCCCAGGCCGCCGGGGTCGTCGAGGCACAGTCGATCGGCCGCCTGCTCGGCTCCGACGACCCCTCGTCCCATGCGCAGCTGACGGCTGCGCTCGCCGATCCCGACCCCGAGGCGATCGAGATGCGCACCGCGCAGTCGCTGTGGACCGACCTGCGCCTGGGCTTCCGCGAGGCGGATGCCGTACGCGAGCACTTCCCGGACGTCGAATGGCGGGCGCGCGCGTTCGCCGACCCCGCCACCGTGGCCGAGATGAACGCGTGGGCGTCCGAGGCGACGGACGGGATGATCGACACGGTCGTCGACGAGTTGCGCGAGAGCGAGGTGCTCGCCGTGCTCGACGCGATCCTGTTCTTCGGCACGTGGGCGCACAAGTTCGACCGCGAGCGCACGCGGCCGGCGCCATTCAGGACGGCAGGCCGAGGCGACGTCGACGTGTCACTCATGCAGGTGGCCGCAAAGCTCGACTACGCCGAGGACGAGGGCTGGCAGGCGGTGCGGCTGCCCTACGGCTGGGGCCGGATCGGCCTCGTGATCGTGCTGCCGGCAGCCGACGTGCCACTGGCGGACTTCGCGCGCGGCTTCGAGTGGGACGCGGCGTTGTCCACGTTCGCGAACCGGGATGGGGCGGTGCAGCTACCTCGCTTCCGGCTCGATGCGATCGCCGACCTGCTCGAACACCTCAGGGCGCTCGGGCTCGCTCCGCCCGACGTCGCCATCGAGGAGGGCCGGCTGCGCATCAGCCGTGTGTCGCAGCACGCCGTGCTCGAGGTCGACGAGGAGGGCACGCGCGCCGCGGCCGTGACGTTCCTCGCGGCCGAGATCACCTCGCTCGGCCCGCCGCCGTTCGAATTCACCGCCGACCGGCCGTTCCTGTGCGCGATCCACGATCGCGACACGGGTAGCCTGCTGTTCGTCGGCGCGGTGCAGGATCCAGAGCCGATCACGGAGTAGGAAGGAGACAATCGTGCGCTACCACAGCCTCGGCGACGTCCCGCGCAAGCGCCACGTGCAGGTGCGCCGCGACGGCCGCCTGCTGACCGAGGAGGTCCTCGGCTTCGAGGGCTTCTCCGGAAACGAGTCGATCCTGTATCACCTGCACTCGCCGTGCCGGATCGCCGAGCTCGGCGACTTCACGCCGATCATCCACGAGGAGTGGGTGCCCGACGCGCACGCGCACCGTCTGACCGACGGCAACCGGCTCGGGCCGACCGGCGACCCCTACACCGGCCGCCGCACGATCCTGTTCAACAACGACGTCGAGATCTCGCTCTGTGTCCCCGACGAGCAGGCGGACTACTTCTATCGCGACGGCGAGGGAGACGAGGTCATCTTCGTCCACGACGGCGAGGGCGTGCTGGAGACGATCTTCGGCGACGTGGCGTACGGCAGGCACGACTACCTCGTGATCCCGCGCGGGACCACGTACCGCTTCCGCTTCGACACGCCGCAGCGCTGGCTGTGCTTCTACACGCCGGGCGAGATCGAGACGCCCAAGCGCTACCGCAACCGCTACGGCCAACTGCTCGAGCACGCGCCGTACTCGCAGCGCGACTTCCGCCCGCCGAGCGAGCTGCACCACTCGGACGACATGGGCGAGTACCTGGTCAAGGTCCGCGTCCGCGGCGGCTTTCAGGACTACGTCCTCGACTACCACCCGTTCGACGTCGTCGGCTGGGACGGCTACGTCTACCCGTACGCGTTCAACATCCACGACTTCGAGCCCAAGTCGGGCCGGCTGCACCAGCCCCCGCCGGCGCACCAGCAGTTCGAGGGCCCGAACTTCGTGATCTGCTCGTTCTGCCCGCGCGAGCTCGAGTGGGACCCGGAGGCGGTCGTGGTCCCGTACCACCACTCCAACGTGCAGTCCGAGGAGGTCATGTACTACGTCGACGGCGACTACAAGGCCCGCAAGGGCGTCGACGCCGGCATGTTCACGCTGCATCCGAGCGGCCTCCCGCACGGCCCGCAGCCGGGCGCGGCGGAGGCGACGCTCGGCGACCGCACCACTGACGAGCTGGCGGTCATGTGCGACACGTTCAAGCCGCTGCGCCTGACCACCGCGGCGCGCGAGCTCGACGAGCCCGGCTACGCCTTCAGCTGGAACCCGGACAAGAGCGCCACGCCGGTCTAGCCGAGCAGGGCCTCGGCCTCGATCTCGACCCGCCAGCGGGGGTCGAGCAGGCCGGCGATGACGAGAAACGACGACGCCGGGCGCACGTCAGCGAACAGCCGGCCGTGGACCTCGGCCACGGCATCGGCGTCGGCGGCGTCGACGAGGAAGATCCGGGTGCGCACGACGTCCTCGAGCGAGGCGCCGAGGTCGGCGAGCGCCTGCGCGATGATCTCGAAGCAGCGCTCGGCCTGTACCCCGGGATCGGGATCGACGTGCCCGTCGGGCCACACCGCCGCGGTGCCGGCGACGAAGACGTGCCCGCCGGCGCGCAGCGCGCGGCTGAAGCCGATCCTGGGCTCGTAGGGGGAGCCGGAGCTCGCGAAGCGGCGCATCGCGCGTCAGGCTACGCCGATGACCGCACCGCGCATCGCGCCGCTCGAGCCCCCGTACGCGCCGGACATCGAGGAGTCGCTGCGCAAGTGGATGCCGCCGGGCGCCGGCGTCGAGCCGCTCGCGCTGTTTCGCACGCTCATGGTCCACCCCGACCTGGCGAGCCGCATGCGCCCCACCGGCGCGGGCATCCTCGGCGCCAAGGCGCTCGTGCCGGCGCACGTTCGCGAGGTCGTCATCCACCGCACCTGCGCGCTCACCGGCGCCGAGTACGAGTGGGGCGTCCACGCCGCCGCGTTCGGGCTCAGCGACGACCAGCTGGCGTCGACGGTGCGCGGGAGCGCCGCCGATCCCTGCTGGGACGCCGCGCAGGCCATGGTCTTCCGGCTCGCCGACGAGCTCCACGCCACGAGCACCGTCTCGGACGGGCTGTGGGAGGAGCTGGCGGCCCAGTTCACCCCGCCGCAGCTCATCGAACTGCTAGTCACCGCGGGCTGGTACCACGCGATCGCCTACGTGTGCAACGCCGCGCGCGTGGCGCTCGAGCCGTGGGCGAGGCGCTTCCCGGCGTAGGGTTGCGGGCATGGAGGGTTTCGACTGGCGCGACGGCGAGCGCACGATCCACTTCGGGCGCGGCCGCGCGTCCGATGCGGTCGACCTCGTCGGCGGCCCGGGCTTCACGCTCGTGACGACGGAGCGGGCGCGCAGCGAGCTGCCCGCCCTGGCCGAGGCGGCCGAGAGCGTCCTCGACGTGCGCTCCGGCCGCGTCGACGAGATCGCCGGCGAGCTCCTGCGTGACGCGCGCGGAGACCGCTTCGTGGCGCTCGGCGGCGGGCGCGTGATCGACGTCGCCAAGGCGTTGACGGCCGCCCGCCGCCGCGAGAGCGAGAGCGTCCGTAGCATGGCGGTCCCGACGACGCTGTCGGGCGCCGAGATGACCTGGGTGCACCGCCACGCCGCGGGCGTCCCGGCCGACACCCCGCGTCAACGTCCGGCCGTCGTGGTCTGCGACCCGGCGCTCGCCGCCTCCCAGCCCGACGCCGACCTTGCCGGCAGCGCGCTCAACGCGCTCGGCCACGCGGTCGAGGCGCCCGTCACCACGCTCACCAACCCGGTGGCGACGCTCGCGGCCAACGAGGCCGCACGCCTGATCGAGCGGGCGTACGCCGGCGACGAGCCTGACCGCGACGTGCTCGCACTCGGCGCGCTGCTGGCCGGTTACGCGATCGACTCCGCCTGGTACGGCCTACACCACGTGCTCAGCCAGACGCTCGTGCGCCTGTGCGGCATCGCGCACGGCTCTGCCAACGCGATCATGCTCCAGCACACGCTCGGCGCCCTGCGCGACCGCGGCCCCGTCGCCGTCGACGCCGCCTTCGTCGCTCGCGTGTGCGCGCGCACGGGGGCCACGCATCTCTCGCAGCTCGGCGTCACGCAGGAGCAGCTCGACGCGTGCGCCGACGCCGCGGCCGAGCGGCAGGAGCTCGCCCTCACGCCGCCGGCGGCCGGCCGCGCGGAGATCCGCGCGCTGTACGCCGCCGCCTTCTGAGCCGGGCTCGAACCGGCGGCGAGTCCCCGGTGACGTCACAAACGGGACGGACCCTTTTGTGACGTGCGGCCGTAGGCTTCGCCGGTGCTCGAGCTCGCCGAACGCACCCTGGGGCTGCTCGAGGGCGAGGGGCTCGTGAGCGTGCGGGACGGTCACATCACCGTCGTCGCCGTGCACGACGGGCGCGCCGGCCGGGCGGAGGGGGATGACCCGGAGCGCGTGGTCAAGGTGGCGGCGCTGCGCGCCCGCCAGCCGCGCGCGTGGGCGCTGCGGGGGCTCCCGCCGCCGCACGTCGGGGAGAGCGTGGCCGGCGACGAGATCCACGAGGCCGTCGCATCCACCTGGGGCACGCGGACGTTCCAGGCGCGCGCGGCGGCGCCGACACCCGGCGGGACCGGCGCGGTGCCGCCGGACCCGTGTGTCCTCGCGCCCGCAGCCGTCGCTCGCGTGCTCGCAGCGCTCGGGCCCGCCTTCGGGGTCGACCTCGCGCTCGGCGCCGAGCCACCCACGGCGCCGTCGATGGTCACGCTCGTCGACGACCACCGCGGCACGCACGCGTTCGACGCCGAGGGGGTGCCGCGCCAGCGGGTCGTGCTCGTCGAGCGCGGCCGCTTCGCCGCGGGCGTGCGCGACGCATCGTCCCCGCCGACGACCGGTCACGCGACGCGCCCGCTCACGCTCGCCCCTCTCCCCCAGCACCTGGCGCTCGAGCCCGGCGACGCGGAGATCGTGCCCGACGTCCACGAGCTCGCACCGCTGCGCACCGAGGAGGCCAGGGCCGTGCTCGCGCGCATCGAGGCCGTGGGGCACGACGGGGCGGTGCGGCTGCGGTGAGCCTCGGGGGAGTCGTGCTGGCGGGTGGACGCAGCAGCCGGATGGGGCGCCCCAAGGCATTGCTCGACTGGTACGGCGTCCCGCTCGTGGTCCACGTGGCGCGCGCGGTCGCGCAGGCGACGGGCGGGCCCGTCGTCGTCGTCGGCGCTCCCGGACAGTCCCTGCCGGACGGGCTCACGGTGGTAAGAGACCCGGTCGCCCACCGGGGCCCGCTTCAGGGTCTTGCCGCCGGCCTCGCCGCACTCGACACCGAGCGCGCCTTCGTCTGCGCGACCGACCAACCCCACGCGGTGAACGTCCTTGACACCCTGCTCCAGCATGGCAACAGGGACGTTGACGTGGTGGCCTACGAGGGCCAGCCGCTCGGAGCGCTGTACCGGACTGCCGTGGCAGCCGTCGCCGAGGAGCGCCTCGCGACCGACGCCAGCCTCAGGGGCCTGCTCGCCGCCACGAACACCGTCTGGCTCCCCGACCCGCCGGCGACACTGGCCGGCATCGACACCCCCGAGGACTACTCGGCGGCCATGCGCTCTGCCTGAGCGGCCGCCAAGCGCTTGGGCGCGCGCGCGAACCAGGCATCGACGATGACCTCCTCGAGCTCGTCGACGGAGATCCGGTCGAGCTGGACGAGCACCGCCGGATAGCCGTCGAAGTGCGGCGTCGTGAAGAAGATGTCCGGCTCGGCACCGATGAGCACCTCCTTGGCGCCCAGGTGCTCGACGCGCGCGCCGAGGATCTCCCCGTCCGGCGCGGCGTCGCCCAGCGCCGTGACGTCAGACCGCCGCAGCGGCCGCTCCCACACGAACAGCTTGTCCTTGACCTTCCACGCGAAGTTGCCCCACATCGTGGACTCGGCCGTCTCGGGGAGCGCGAGCGCCAGCCGGCGCACGTCGTTCCACGTCGCGGGCACCTAGATCTTGAGCAGGACGAGCGTGTTGAGCACGAACAGCACGGCGAACACGATCGTCCACCGGGTCAGGTTGCGCTCCATCAGCGACCCGCCCGACTGCCCGCCCGCGACGCCGACGCCGAACGCGCCCGACATGCCCGAGTCCTTGCCGGAGTGCAGCAGGATCAGGAGCATCAGGACGGCGCAGATGAAGACCTGGGCGACGGCGAGCAGGGAGTACATGCGGGCTAGGAGTCTAGATGGTCGAGGCGGTCGAGCAGCTCGACTGCCTCGGCCCGCAGCGAGCGGTCGAGCGCCCGCCAGTCGGCCTGCGAGAGCTTGCCCGTGCGGTAGTCGAGCTCGGCATCGCGGATCTCGCGGTACTTGGCCTCCTTGAGCGCCTCGAGCTCGGCGCGCTCGGACTCGGCCCCGCTCTCTCGCGCCTCGCGACCGTGGCGCAGCGGCGCCACCACGAGCCAGATGACGACCGCGAGGACGACGAGCACGAGCAGCACTTCCACTAGGCGTGGGGGGTTGCGGACGGCTCACTGCTAAGCGCGGCCGAGCTCGGAGGCCACGCGCGCGGCCTGCCGGGCGCGGACGGCCCGCGTTCGCGGCGACGGCCAGATGGCGATGGCGCCGCCGAGCAGGGCGAGCAGCGCGCCGATCCAGATCCAGGTGACCAGCGGTGAGGCGATCACGCGGAAATCGGCCGGCGGAGTGTCGGTCCTGTAGCTGCGTGCCAGGCCCGTGAGCGCTTCCGCCAGGAACGCGCTGCGCTGGTCGTCGGTGAGCTTCGCGCCTGGCCCGCTGAAGACGCGGTCCCCGCGCTTGATGATCGGGCGCAGGTCGGCCAGCGACGGGACCACGACCGTCCACACGTCGCGCAGAAAGCCCGCACGCAGCCCCACCTCGCTGGTCGA
This sequence comes from uncultured Solirubrobacteraceae bacterium, assembly GCA_963724135.1. GTDB lineage: Bacteria > Actinomycetota > Thermoleophilia > Solirubrobacterales > Solirubrobacteraceae > DATLGB01. Next base: position 852,110 of record CAVRTA010000004.1, on the reverse strand, counting down.
CTCGCCCTCGAAGAAGCTCGACACGGCCCCCAGCGCCGGGTCGCTCGTGGGGAAGTAGGAGCGCTTGGTCTCGAGCGTGCCGAGGTCGCGACCGTCGCGCCGCAGGCGCAGCACGGCACCGAAGTCGATCCGCTCCAGTCGGCCGTTGCGTGCCTCGACCACCCGGCTGGTCGGCTTGACGTAGGTGACCGCATAGCCGCCGACGCCGGCGGTCTCCCCCGCCTGCAGCCTGACGTCGGTCGCCTTCTGGAACGCCGACGACGCGGCGACGCCGACGAACAGGACGATCACGCCGAGGTGGACGAGGTAGCCGCCGTAGCGGCGGCGGTTGCGCCGCACCAGCGACACGAGCGCCACCGGGACCGACTCCGACGCCATCGCCCGACGCGCGCGCACGCCGCGCACATACTCCTGCACCAGCACGGCGGCCGAGAAGGCGGCGAGCACGAACAGCAGCCCGGCCTTGACGTCGCCGGCACCCACGACGACGAGCGCGACGACGCACAAACATGCCGCCAGCACCGGGATCGTGAACTGCCGCCGCAGGTTGGCCGCCGTGGCGCGGCGCCACGCGAGCGCGGGCCCGAGTCCGGTCAGCAGCACCAGCACGATCGCCAGCGGCCCGATCCACGAGTTGAACGTCGGCGGCCCGACCGCCCGCTTGTTGCCCAGAGCCTCCGAGATCAGCGGCCAGAAGGTGAACCAGAAGATGACCACGCACATCGCGACGAGCACGAGGTTGTTGAGTAGGAACATCGCCTCGCGGGAGAGCAGCGAGTCCAGGCGCGCCTCGGAGCGCAGCTCGCTCGCGCGCCGCATGACGAGCGTCACCGACCCGAGCACCATCAGGCCGATCAGCACCAGGAACGGCACCCCGAGGGTCGAAGCGCCGAACGCGTGGATCGACTCGAGGATGCCCGAGCGCACGAGGAACGTCCCGAGGATCGCGAGGATGCCGGTCGCCAGCACCAGCGAGACGTTCCAGACCTTCAGCATCCCGCGCTTCTCCTGGATCATCACCGAGTGCAGGAACGCGGTGCCGGTCAGCCACGGCATCAGCGACGCGTTCTCGACCGGGTCCCAGGCCCAGTACCCGCCCCAGCCGAGCTCGGTGTAGGACCAGCGGGCGCCGAGGATGATCCCGAAGCCGAGCAGCCCCCACGCCGCGAGCGTGAAGGGCCGGGTGGAGCGGATCCAGTCGGCGTTCAGGCGGCGGGTGACGAGCGCGCCGACCGCGAACGCGAACGGAACCGCGAACAGCGTGTAGCCCGAGTACAGCATCGGCGGGTGGATCATCATGCTCGGGTGACGCAGCAGCGGGTTGAGGCCGTTGCCCTCGACGGGGGCCGGAGTCAGCTCCTTGAACGGCGACACCATGAACACGAGCAGGCCGACGAAGAAGACCGCGAACCCGCACAGGACGGCGGTCGCGTACGGCGCGATCGCGCGCAACCGGTTGCGCGTCAGGAAGAGCACAAGGCTCGACCACAGCGCCAGCAGCGTCGCCCACAGCAGCAGCGAGCCCTCCTGCGAGGACCAGATCGCCGTCGCGCGATAGAAGGTGGGCGTCGTCGTCGACGAGTGCGTCGCCACGAGCTGCGACGAGAAGTCCGAGCGCAGGAATGCCGCCTCGAGCAGCGCGAAGCAGGCGACGAGGCAGAGCGCAAGCCCGTAGACGGCCCGGCGGCCCGACTCGATCAGCGCTCGGTTGCCGCGGTGCGCTCCGACCAGCGACACGCTCGCGCCGTAGACCGCGACCAGCAGCGCCACGACGAGCAGGAACTTCCCTGCGAGGAACACGGGATTACGTCGTCGGGGCCTTCTCGGCGAACTTCGACGGGCACTTCGTCACGAGTGTGCCGCGCTCGCCGACGTAGATGTCGCCCTTGCGGCGGACCTTGATCACGATCTCGCGCCCCTCCCGGAAGGGATCCGGGACCGGCCCTGTGTAGCGGACCGGTACCGAGGCGGTCCCCGCGCGATCGCGCACCCGGAACTCGTTGACGACGCCGTCGCGCTTCCACGAGCCGTCGGCGACCTTGCCGGTGAGCTCGTACGTCTGTGCGCCGGACGGCGCGGCGGCCAGCAGCTGGCTCGGGGTCCTGGCCTCGGAGGAGGCGCTGAAACTGGTGTAGATCAGTGCCGTCGCCAGGGCGACCGCGGCGCTCAGAGCGACGACGAGGCGGATGGTGCGCTTGCGGGCCGGGTCCATGCTCGGGGCCAGTATCGCAGGGTCGCCGCCACGTCCGGCAGCGCACGAAAGCGTCCAGAAATCTCAAGAAAGCTTCAACGCCGAAACCTTCGTGCCGTTATGGGGTCGTAACCCGTGGGGTCCTGACCCCATAGGGCACTTCTCCACCATGACCGTTTCCGCTCCCCCACGCCGCCTGTCCAAGCCCTCGAGCGAGGAGCAGCACACCGAGACGGAGTCCGCGCGCCGCGCGGGCGGCCCCCAGGACCACGCCCTCTACGAGTGCGCCTGCGGAGCTTGCTTCAAGGCGCCGGTCTCCACGTCGGTCGGCTGCCCGCACTGCGGCTGCGACCAGGCCTGGTAGAGACTTGGGCGCCATGCGCGCCCTCATGTACGACGAGTTCGGCCCGCCGGACGTCCTGTACGTCGGCGAGGCGCCCGAGCCGCACGCCGGTCCGGGCCAGATCCGCATCGCCGTGCGGGCTGCGGGGGTGAACCCGTGGGACTGGAAGGTCCGCAGCGGCGGGCAGATCGAGGTTGAGTTCCCGTACATCCCGGGCGTGGACGTGTCCGGGGTGGTCGACGAGGTCGCAGAGGACGTGACCGGCGTGACGGCCGGCGACGCGGTCTTCGGCACCGCGGTGCGCGCCGGCTCGGCGCAGTTCGCGGTCATGGCGCATCACGCCCACAAGCCCGAGGCGATGTCGTTCGAGGAGGCGGCGGGCTACGGGACGGTGTGCGAGGCCGCGGTGCGCGCGCTCGACCTCGTCGCGGTCGGCGAGGGGACCGTGCTGGTGATCGAGGGCGCCACCGGAGGCGTCGGGTCGGCGGCGGTGCAGTTCGCGGTCGCGCGCGGCGCGCGCGTGATCGGGACGACCAACGAGCAGGGCTACGACTACGTCCGCTCGCTCGGCGGGGAGCCGACCACCTACGGCGAGGGGCTGGCCGATCGCGTCCGGGCGCTCACCGGCCACGTCGACGCCGGCTTCGACACCGCCGGCAAGGGCGGCGTGCGGGCGCTCGTCGAACTCACGGGCGACCCGGGCGCAGTGGTGACGACGGCCGACTTCGACGCCGGTGCGCTGGGCGTGCACGTGACATCGCGGACCAGCGCCTGGCATGCGCTCGACGAGGCGGCCCGGCTGTTCGAGGCCGGCCGCTTCGGGCTGCCGGTGGCCCAGGTGTTCGCGCTCGAGCAGGCCGCGGAGGCGCACCGGCTCAGCGAGACCGGCCTGGTCCGGGGCAAGCTCGTCCTACGCCTCGTCTGAGGAGCTCCAGTCGGGCGGGTCGTACGCCTGGCCCGGCGTGCCGCCGATGATGAGCGCTCGCAGCCCGTCGGGGCCCGAGCTCAGCACACGCTCGGTGCCGGCGTCGACCTTGACCAGATGATCGGCGTCGAGCGGCAGCCGCTCGTCGCCGATGTTCACCGTCCCGGAGCCGCTGAGCGCCACGTAGAGCTCCTGCTGTCCGCTGTCGGCCTCGTCGTGCGACTTGGTCGAGTAGTCGGGCGGCAAATTCATGATGTTGGCACCAAAGGCGGTGATGTCCATCCCCGCTCGCACGAGGTTGGCGAAGCCGTCCCACAGGGTCGGCAGCTCGTCGATCGCTTTCGCGCTGTAACCGGCCATCAGCTCCGGAACTCTTTCAGACCGGAACGCGCCTCGCTGGAGACCTTGCCGCGCAGCATCGGCGTCCAGCCGAGCAGCAGCCCGGGCGGCCCGAGCGCCTGCCGCGCCCAGGCGTGGAACGAGAAGCGGTCGTCATGCTCGGCGATCAGCCCGTCGCGGAAGCGGAACTCCGCGCGGATGTCGTTGTGCACCTTGCGGCCGGTGCGGAACGTGTAGTCGGCGAGCCAGTGCGCGGTGCCGGTGCCGTCGGTCGCGTCGTGCTCGGCGAGCGTGATCTGCAGATCCTCCGCGCGGCCGGTGAGCATGCGCCACATGTCGCCGGCCTCCTCGCCACGCAGCTCGCCGAACACGGGGTCCGAGAAGCGGACGTCGGGCGCGTAGCACGCGGCCATGGCGTCGCCGTCGCCGCGCGCGAACGCGCCGTAGAAACGCTCGATCAACTCAGCGTTGGGATGGGCCATACGCGGAAGCTATTCAGTCAGCGCACTCGCGTCGAGGTCGAGGCCCTTCGCCCCGCCTTGACGGAGATCAGGTAGACGCCCGGCTTGAGCCTGCCGAGGTCGATGCGGGCGCGGCCGGGCTTGACCTTGCGGCGGAGCCTGCGGACGCGGACGCGATCGCGGCAGCGACGGTCGCCCTGGACGCAGCGCAGGACGCGGATGGTGACGGTGCCGGCCGTGCTTGCGACGAAGGTCACGCGGCGACCCCTGGCCCTCAGGTTGGCGATCCCGAAGGGCACGCTGCGCGCGGGCGAGAGCGTCGCAACCGGGGTCGGCGACGACCCGGCCGTCGGCGTCGGGGTCGGCGGCGGACTCGGCGCGGGCGTCGGCGTCGGCACCGGCGAGGGCGAAGGCGTAGGCGTCGGGGAGGGCGACGGCGTGGGTGTGGGGCTGGGCTCCGGTGTCGGCACGGTCGTCGGCTCCGGCGTCGGCACCTCGGTCGGCTCCGGCGTCGGCGTCGGTGTCGGTGTCGGTGTCGGTGTCGGTGTCGGTGTCGGTGTCGGTGTCGGCTGTCGGTGTCGGCGACGGCGTCGGTGTCGGTGTCGGCTGCGGGGTCGGCGACGGCGTCGGCTCCGGCGTCGGCGTCGGCTGGGGCGTTGGCGCCGGGGTCGGCGAGGGACTGGGCTCCGGCGTCGGCGTCGGAGTGGGCTCAGGGGTGGGTGTGGGCGACGGGGAAGGGGTCGGCGAAGGCGAAGGCGACGGGCTCGGCGTGGGCGCAGTGGTCGGCGTGGGCGTGGGCTCAGGCGTGGGCGAGGGCGTCGGCGAAGGGGTCGGCGTCTGCGTGGGCTCAGGCGTGGGCGTGGGCGTCGGCGACGGGCTCGGCGTCGGCGAAGGACTCGGCGTCGGTGAAGGGCTCGGCGTTGGCGTTGGCGTCGGCGTCGGCGCCGGATTCGGGTCGAGCTCGACCGAGCCGATGTCGCAGGCCCCGCCTTGCGGACGGGCGAGGCCGCGCTGGTCGGTCCCCGAGCAACCGCCCCCGGCGGCGTCCACGGCAGCGCTCGAGCCCGCGGGCTGGTGCGTGAAAGTGGTGCCGCCGTTGTCGGTCAGCGCGCCCAGGTCCGGGTTGACGCGCGTGGCGTTCGTGCCCACCAGCGGCCCGGGCGTGAACCCCGTCGCCCCTTCCGCGCTGCCGATCAGCACCGCCGAGGGCGACGTGAAGGCGCCGGCCACGTCGGGCCGCTCGGAGGCCGCGCTGTCGGTGTTGGCGGCGACGATCGAGCGCGTCAGCCGGACGGTTCCCGACACCGCCAGCAGGCCGCCGGCGTCGCCGCCGCCGTTTCCGTCGGAGTCGGCGCGGTTGCCGGTGACCGTGCTGTCGGTGAGCATGAGTGAGCCCGTACCCGTCCCTGCGGCATCCTTGAACGCGATCCCGCCGCCGCCGTCCGCCGCCGAGTTGGCCGAGACCGTGGAGGACGCGACCGTCACCGGCCCGTCCGCTTCGAGCCACAGGCCCCCGGAGTCACCCGGGAAGGTGCCGGCGCTCGACGTGTTGGCGCTGACCGTGCTGCGCGTGATCGACGAGGCAGCGGCCGTGTTGGCGGTCAGGAGCATCACCCCGGCACCGCGCGTCGCGCTGTTGCCCGTGACGGTGCTGTCGCTCATCGTCAGCCGCGACGGGCTCTCGGAGACCTGGATCCCGCCGCCGCCCCAGACACCCGTGTTGCCGGCGATCATCGACCGCGTCACGGTCAGCGGGCCGTTGGCGAAGATCCCCGCCCCGTACGAGCGGGCCCGGTTGCTGAGGATCTTCGCGTCGGAGACCGTCAACGACACCGTGTACTTGGAGTAGATCCCGCCGCCGGCATCCGACAGCGCGCCGATGACGTTGCCGTTGCGCAGCGTAACGCCCTCGACGTCGAGCACGGTGCCGGCCGGAGCCGTCCAGGTGTCGATGATGCCGTCGCTGCCTCGCCCGTCGATGATCGTCGCGTCGGCACCGCGACCCCGGATCGTCATCGAGCTCGACACGTCGAGGTCCCCGGTCAGCCCCTCGTCCTCGTTGCGGCCGATCCTGGACAGCTCGTAGACACCGGTGGCGTCGGCGAAGGTGATCGTGTCGGCGCCGGAGCCCGCCGCGCACCCGCCCACAGCCGCGTCGGCGTTGGCGGCACGCACCGCGTTGCGCAGCGTGCAGCCGCTGTCGTCATCGACCGTCCGGTCGACGACGATCGTCGCGGCGCGCGCCGGAGCGGCGGAGACTGCAAGCAGCGCCAGTACGACCGCGAGACGGCCCCCCATCTTTTCGGCCTCGGCCGAGAGCCGGGGATCCCTTACTGAACGGCCGTGTTCCTACGCGACTGTCCGAGCTTCGCCGCCGTCTGGGACGCCGCCTGGCTGACGTAGCGCGCGACGGCTTCGATCTCCGCATCCGACAGCCTGCCTGCGAAGGCGGGCATGCCGTTGCCCCCGCGCTCGACCTGCGTCGCCACGTCGTCCTGGGACGGGCGCGCCTCGTCGAGGTTCGGACCGGCATTGCCCATGCTGCCGGCGGCGGCGAGCACGTGGCAGCCGCCACATCCGTTCTCCCTGAACACGCGCTCCCCGTCGGAGCTCGCGGGACCGGGGTCCGAGCCGCCGCACCCAGCGAGGAGCGCGCACGAGCACAACAGGACGAAAAGCCGCTTCACGCGGTGAGCAATCTAGTGTCGCGCTCGGCGAGCGCCACGAGCTCGTCGAGCGCGCGGTCGAGGTGCCCGGCGAAGGCGTCGACGTCGGGCAGGGTGCGGCGGTCGGCATAGAGCCCGAAACAGGCCTTGCCGGCCACCGTCATCATCCCGACCGAGAGCGCGTGGTCCTTCGCCAGCGGCACGACGGGATAGACCTCCCGCAGCTCGAGGCCGCGCAGGAACAGCGGGATGGGCGGCCCGGGCACGTTCGACACCACGAGGTTGAAGACCCGCGGGCTCGCGAGCGCGCGCGCGAGCAGCGACTGCACGAAGCGCGGGGCGAGGGCTGCGCCGCGCAGCGCCGCCTCCGCGCCGTCGGGTTCGCGCGCGTCCTTGCTGGCGCGCATCTGCCCGGCGACCGCGGCGAGCCGGTCGGCCGGATCAGCGCGGTCGCACGGCAGCTGCACGAAGACGAACGAGATGTGGTTGCCCGGATCGTCACCGGCCTGGCGGCGGCTCACCGGCACCATCACCTTGAGGGGCTCCCGCGGTTCCTCGTCGCGCTCGGCGAGAAAGCCGCGCAGCGCGCCGGCGACCGCGGCGAGCAGGACGTCGTTGACGGTGACGCCGAAGGCGTGGCGGACGGCGCGCAGCTCGTCGAGCTCGCGGCAGAGCTGCCCGAGCTTGCGGTGCGGCGACGACGCGCGGTTGAGCGGCGAGCGCGGTGCGACGGGTGCTACCGCGTGGGCGAGGGCCACCAGGCCGGTCGCCACCGGCTCGGCCAGCCGCCACGGCGTCGCCACCGCGCGCGCCAGCCGCGCCGCATCCGCGGCCGTGTCGCGGACCGCCTCGGTGAGCAGCTCGAGCGCGCCGGGCGACGGGGAGGTCCCCGTCTCGGGCAGCTCGCGCGGCCCGGGGTCGGGCTCGGCGTCGAGCAGCAGCGAGGTCAGCTCGACGGCGCCGAGCCCGTCGACCATGCAGTGGTGCGCCTTGCCGACCATCGCCAGCCCGCCGGCCGGCTGCTCGCACAGCCACAGCTCCCACAGTGGCCGGTCCCGGTGCAGCGGCTCGGACATCACGTCGGCGACGAGGTCGTCGAGATCCCGAGGCGGCGCCTCGCGCACGTGGCGGCGGATGTCGAAGCTCGGGTCGTCCACCCACACGGGGTGATGGGCGCCGAGCGGGACGGAGGCGAGCCGCTGGCGGTAGCGCGGCGCCGCGCCGAGGCGCGCCTCGATGTGGTCGCGCAGCTCGGCGAACGGCGGCCGCGCGCCGCGCGCCGGCGCAGCGAAGGTGGCCTTCCAGCCGACGTGCATGTGCGCATCGGGGCACTCGACGGCGAGGAACGAGGCATCGAGCGTCGACAGGCGCTCCGTGACGGTCCTCATCGCAGCACCTCCTTCCGGGGGATCTGGCGTCTGCCCCAGTCGGCGCGTTCGGCGAAGTCGACGAGCCGGTCGAAATAGGCGGTCACGGGGACGCGCCTCACGCCGAGCGGCAGTAGCTCGGTCCGCGTGTGCTCGTCGTCGAAGACGGTGGCGACGTCGAAGTAGGGGAAGTAGACCTCGCTGTGGCGCAGCATCCTCCGCTGGCGCGCGGGCGCGGCGCGCAGCGCCACGGGGTGCACGACGCGGCGATACAGCAGCGGCGGAAGGCTCACCGGCGCGGGGCGCCCGTAGTGCTCGGCCGCGAGGTCGACCAGCTCGCCGACCGTCGGCGCGTCGTCACCCGCACACAGGTGGTAGGTGCGCCCGTCCCCGCGCTCGTGGAGGGCGATGACGGCGTCGGCCACGTAGTCGACCGACACCACGTCGACCAGCGCGGCGCGGCGCGCGGGCAGGGCGGGGTAGGAGCCGCGCGCGAACATCCGCAGCGGGCCGTAGAGCACGTTGAACGACTGCGTCCATCCCGTCCGCCGGTCGCCGACGACGATGCTGGGCCGGAAGACGCTGATCGGCAGGTCGGGCATGTGCGCGCGCACGAGCCGCTCGGCCTCGAACTTCGACTGCTCGTATGGGTTGCGGAAGCGCTGGCCGACGTCCAGCTGACGCTCGGCGAACGTGCCCGCGTGCCGGCCGGCCACATAGGCGGTCGAGACGTGTGCGAGCGAGCGCAGCCCGGCGCCGCGCCGCGCGCACAACCCGGCGAACTCGAGCATCCGCCGGGTGCCCTCGACGTTGATCGCACGCGCGCGATCGAGGTCGAGCCCGAACGAGACCGAGGCGGCCGCGTGCACGATGTCGGTCACCTCCTCGGCGACCGAGTCGAGCGAGTCCAGGCCGAGCGCGGGGCGCGTCACGTCGCCGGGCAGCGCGATGACCCGGCTGTCACCGATGCGCTCGGCGGCCGACCGCGGGTCGGCGGCGCGCACGAGCACGTAGATCGTGCGGTCTGAGCGTTCGGCGAAGCGCGCCAGCAGCTCACCACCGACGAAGCCGGTGGCACCGGTCAGAAGCAGCGCGCCGCGGCTTGACGCCGCCGCGCGCGCGGGCGTTTGCGAAACAGGGCTGTGCATGCCACCCCTCTCTCTCGTTGGCGGACCCGAAGTGGCAGGGCTTCCTCCATGTTCCCGTTCCCGCGGTCGGACTCTGTAAACAGGCCGTGTCCGATCGCCGGGCCCGGCGCCTCAGGGCAGACGCGCGCGTGCGGCGAGGCTCTGGAGCCGGCCCGGGACGAGCGGCAGTACGCGGAAGGCGACCTCGGCCTCGAGGCCCACAGGCACGATCTCCCGGTTGCGCTCGACGGCACCGACGATCGCCTTGGCGACGACGTCGGGCGAGCGGCCGCGGCCGAACACGCGCGCGATGCGCTGCTCGCTGCCGCGCATCGGGCCGACCATGCGGCTGTTGGAGTGGATCGCGGTGTTGATCAGGCCCGGGCAGATGACGCTGACGCCGACGCCGGAACCGGCCCAGTCGGCCCGCAGGCAGCGCGAGAGGGCGACCACCGCGGCCTTCGAGGCGCAGTACGCGGCCAGGTCGCGGCTCATCGCGAACGCCGCGCCCGAGGCCACGTTGACGATGTGGCCGTGACGGCGGGCCACCATCTTGGCCCCGAACGCGCGGCAGCCGTACGCGACGCCGTCGAGGTTGACGCCCATCAGCCAGTCCCAGTCATCCACGCTCGCGTCGAGGAACGGGCCGCCGACCCCGACTCCGGCGTTGTTGACGAGCACGTCGACGGGCCCGAGCGCGTCCGCGAGCGCGTGCACCGCGCTCGCGTCGCTGACGTCGCAGGCGTGCGCCTCTCCCCCACATTCAGCCGCGACGCGCTGCGCGGCGTCGCCGTCGATGTCCACGCAGACGACCTCACCGCCGCCGCGCGAGCAGCGCAGCGCGGTCGCGCGGCCGATGCCGCTGCCCGCGCCGGTCACGACAACGCGCGCGCCCGCGACCTTCACGCGGCGAACTGGTAGTCGTCGAGATCGAAGCGCGCGCTGCGCCAGGCCGTCTCGACGGTCAGGGCAGGGCGGAACGGCGCGTCGCCGTGCTTGTCGAAGTAGTAGCTGTTGGCGACCGCGCAACTGTCCTGCCACAGGATCTGCGAGCCGCGCCGCGCCAGCATCGAGCGGAAGTAGCGCTCGTTGGCCTCCGGGCGCACCTCGACGCGCTTGGCACCCTCGCGCCGGGCGCGCTTGAGGCAGCGGACGATGTGGCGGGTCTGGTTCTCGATCAGCGTGAAATACGACGAGCCGTTGTAGCCGTAGGGCCCGAGCACGGCGAACATGTTCGGGAACCCGGGGACGCTGACGCCCTCGTAGGCCTGCGCGCGGTGCTCGTCCCAGTACGCCTCGAGGTCGCGGCCCCCGGAGCCACGGGTCTCGAACGGCGGCATGTTGCCGCTCTCGAAGACCTTGAAGCCGGTGGCGAGAATCAGCACGTCGGCCCGGTGCAGCCGGTCGGTGCGGACTCCGGTCTTCGTGATGCGCGCGATCGGGCTGGTCTCGAGCAGGACGTTGTCACGGTTGAAGGTCGCGAGATAGGAGTTGTGGAAGCTCGGCCGCTTGCAGCCGACGGCGTACTGCGGTGTCAGCCTGGCGCGGATCCCGGGATCGCGGACCTGGCGGCGCAGGTGCGCGCGCCCGGCGCGCTCGGCCAGCTTGCCGACCGGCACGGCGCCGCCGAAGTGCAGCGGCAGCGGGAAGGTGGCCTCGACGAACGCCTGGCTGGCGATGCGCGCGGCGAGATCGCCGCCGGGGACGCGCCGCATCGCCCAGCGCAGCGCGGCCGGCATCGGCCCGTCGGGCTTGGGCAGGCACCAGATGGGCGTGCGCTGGAAGACGGTCAGGTGCTCGACGAGAGGTGCGATCTCCGGGATCACCTGCACCGCCGACGCCCCGGTGCCGATGATCGCGACGCGCTTGCCGCGCAGGTCGAGGTGGTGGTCCCAGCGCGCGGTGTGGACGGTGGGCCCGCCGAAGCTCTCCACGCCTTCGATGGCGGGCAGCTTCGGCCGCGTCAGGACGCCGGTGGCCCCGATGACGAAGCGCGCCGTTACCGGCCCGCGCGTGGTCTCGAGCCGCCACTGGTGCGTGTCGTCGTCGAAGGCGGCGCTGGTGACGCGGGTGTTGAACCGTACGCGCTCGCGCACGCCGTACTTGTCGGCGCAGTGCGCCGCGTAGTCGCGCAGCTCGTCGCCGGGCGCATACACGCGCGACCAGTCCGTGCTCCGCTCGAAGGAGAACTGGTAGCTGAACGACGGGATGTCGACGGCGACACCCGGATAGCGGTTCCAGTGCCAGGTGCCGCCCACGTCGTCGGCCTCGTCGATCAGGACGTGGTCGTCGAAGCCGGCGTCGGAAAGGCGGATCGACGCGCCGATGCCCGAGAAGCCGGCGCCGACGATCACGACCTCGTGGTCGGGGGTCACGCCGCCACCGCCTCGTCGTGCACGCGCGGGCGCGCGATCATCCGCAGCCCGTGCCGCGGCCGCAGCGTCAGCGTCGCCTCGGGCACGACCGGGAACCCCGGCAGAAGGTCGAACGTGTGGCGGCGGCTCATCAGCGCGGTGACCAGCGTGCCCTCGATCACCGCGAAGCTCTTGCCGGCACACACGCGCCGCCCGGCACCAAAGGGCAGATAGGCGCACCGAGGCCGCTCTTGAGACAAAAGGGACTGTCCCTTTTGTCTCACTGGTGACGTTTGTGACGGCAGGAAGCGCGCCGGGTCGAACGTCTCGGCGTCGGGCCAGAAGCGCTCGTCGTGATGCAGGGCGTGGATGGGGACGATCACGACGGAGCCCTTGCGGATGCGGTGGCCGTCGATCACGTCGTCCTCGACGCAGACGCGGGGGATCGCCCAGGCGGGCGGGAACAGGCGCATCGCCTCGAGGAAGCACGCGGCTGTCCACGGCAGCCGGTCGACGTCGGCCATCGTCGGGCGGCGGTCCCCCAGCACGCTGTCGACCTCGGCGAGCATGCGGTCGCGCGCGGGCACGTTGAGCGCGAGCAGGTACCACATCCAGGACAGCGCGTTGGCGGTCGTCTCGTGACCGGCAAGCATGAACGTGCACGCCTCGTCGCGGACGCGCCGCAGCGGTAGCGGGTTGCCGTCGTCGTCGCGGACCGAGAGCAGCATCCCGAGCAGATCGTCGTCGCGGCCCGGGTTCTCCTGGCGCTCGTGCACCACACTCCACACGGTGTCGTCGATCGTCTTCATGACCGCCCGCACGCCGTTCAGCGGCGGCGGCAGGATCGGCACATGCCGGAGTGCCCCGACCATCGCGCGGGCGACCACCCGCGGCGGGTTGGCGAGCAGTAGCAGGCGCGAGCCCCGCTCGGCCGAGCGCAGGGCGAATGTGACCGTCGGGCCGATGCGGCGGGCGAGATCGGCCATGCTGCGGCCGAACAGGGCCGAGCCGACGACGTCGAGCGTGAGCGCCGTCATCGCCTCGGTCATGTCCATCTCGCCGTCCTCGACGTCCGCGACGAAGGTCTCGATCGGCTCGACCATCAGGTCGAGCATGCCGGCCAGGTGGCGCTTGGCGAGTACCGGGTTGATCAGCATCCGGTGCCGGCGCCACGACTCGTCCTCGTCGGTGAACAGGCTCAAGCCGACGACGGCGCGGAGCATCTCGTACTCGATCGACTTGTGGTAGCGGTCGACGGCCCCGTAGAGCACGTGGTCGACGTAGTCGGGATGCCTGAGGATGTACGCGGTGCGGCGGTTGAAGGAGTAGCGGACGATGTCCTCGCCCTCGAGCGCCCGGACGAGTGGCCCCTCGGTCCGCAGGCCGTGCCAGAAGGTGTCGTGTGCCACCCTCCAGCCGCTGATGCTCGGCGTTTGCGCGTACATGATCGGTCGCCGCGGACAGCGTACCAGTTGGTCGATCAGCTGATCGACGAAAAGATGCAGTGCTGTATGTTCAGGTGGTGGCCGTGATGACGACGACGCGTTCGAGAGCCGGGTTCGTGGAGCGCGCGGCGATCATCGCCGTCATGGCCGTGGGGTCGGTCTCGATGTGGCTCGGCGTGCCGCTGGGGCTCATCTACGTCGTGTCCAAGACGGTCAGCTCGACGCAGCCACAGCTAGGCCCATACGCGATCATCCTGTTCGGCGTGCTGGTCGGGATGGCGGTCATCGGGCGCGGCCTCGGCGCCCTCGAGCGCCACTACACGCGCCGCACGGGCGGGATCGAGCAGCGCTACCGCCCCGGCTGGCTGCGCTCCATGCGCGGCGAGCGCACGCCCACGCACATCCGGCACTGGAGGGTGCTCGACCTCGTGATGATCTGGTCGGTCTCGATGGCCGGACTGGCGATGGGCGTGTGGTTCTTCTTCTTCGCCGGCTCCTCGATCTAGTGCCGTGAGTTGTCAGCAGCGGTGCTCGAGCTTCACCGCCGCCCTGCGCGAGCCGCGGGTGGTGCGTAGCCGCATGCGGATCGTGTAGCGGCCGGGCGTGAGCCGGCGGATGCGCAGCCGCCGCAGGTCACGGCCGCGGCGCACGACGCGCCGGCCCGCCACGCGCGCGACGACGCGGCGGATCCGCTCGCCGCGGCGATGCTTGAGCCGGAGCGTCAGCGTGCAGCGCGCGGGGCGCACGTCGGGCGCGACGGTGCAGTTGCTCGGCGCCGGCCGGCCGGCGAAGCGATCGGAGATGTAGGCGGCCGCGCCGGCGGCGCCGCGGACCTGGAACTCGATGTGCTCGCCCGCCGGTTCGCGGACGTACTGCACGGCCGCGCCGCGCCGGCAGTAGTTCTCGACGATCGCGTCGGCTCCCGCCACCGGCTCGAGCTCGTCCGTCGCGGACTGGTAGAGATAGGTGGGCGCCCTCGGGGTGCGCTGCCCGAGGTCGTTGTGGTGGATCACCCGGGCGACGTGCGGCAGGTCCTTGGCGTCCGGCACCTCGGTGAAGTCGTCGAGGCGCGCTCCCGGGTACGCGAGCGCGAACTCCTCGATGCACTGAGCGCCGACGGTGTCGCGCATCTGCTTGCCCGCCTCGTTGAGCACCTCGTCGAGGCGCATCTCGGGATAGGCGCGGCCCATGCCGACCACCGCGGCGAGCAGGATGCCGGCGTACGGGGTGCCGTCGAGGTAGGCGACCGTCTCGCGCAGCACGTACGGCGCGGCGCCGTGAGCGGAGGCGACCAGGTTGAGCTCCGGCGCGTAGCGCGGTTGCAGCTCCGCCGCCCAGGCGGTCGCCTGCCCGCCGCCGGAGTAGCCCCATACGGCCACGCGCGTCTTCGCGCCCTCCAACCCGGCGGGCCCGAACACCTCCGTCGCGCGGATTGCGTCGAGCACGGCGTGCCCCGCCTGATGGCCCGCCACCCACTGCGACTGCGGGCCCTCGTAGTCGGGGACGACGACCGCGGCGCCGTCGGTGAGGAGCGGCTCGAGCGCCTCGGGCAGCTCGGGCATCTCGCCCCTGCGGATCTCGTAGGAGGAGGCGCAGTCGCGCGTCAGCGAGTCCTCGGCGGGCTGGTAGCTGAGCAGCGGCCGCCCGCCCGCCGGCGGCGCCGAGAGCGGCACGATCACCGTCGCGACGGCGGCCTCCGGCGCGCCGTGCGTGTCGTTCGTGCGGTACTGGATCTGGTGGCCCTCGAGCGGCAGGGGAATGCCGAGCGCGGTGATGTCCACCGCACGCGCGCGCAGGATCGCGCCGGGCTTCGCCTCCCGGTATCCCGGCGCGGCGGCGTAGAAAGGATCGTCGTCGGGCCTCTGCACCTGCGCCTGCGCGGCGGGCGCCAGCAGGGCGAATCCGAGCAGTGCCGTCAGCGCTCTCATGCGCAGTGCGCCGGCGCGGTGGTGAGCACTGGATCCGCGGCGAGGGTCCCGCCGATGCTGGTGGCGCGGACCGCGCCGCCCCAGAAGTTGTGCCTGGCACTGACGTCGTAGCCGACCAGCGCCGCGCCGAGCGTGCCGCCGTCCAGGCAGTTGCGCCCGGGCGAGCCGAGCGCTCCGCCGCCGAGGTCGATGACCGCGTCGGCGGTCGTGCCGATGTCCTCGAAGCTCACGTTCGCGGGGGTCAGGGAGCCCGTCCCCTGCCCGTCGCCCAGATCGCTGTCTGCGACCTTCACGCGCAGGCGGTCGAGGTCCGCGACGTTGCCGATGCGCAGGTTGTTGCCCCGGTTGTGAGTCAGCCGGCTGCGCCGGAGGTCGAGCGCGAGCTCCGAGGTCGCCCCCTCGCCGTTGGCGACGGCGGAGCCGAAGGTGAGGCCGTTGTTGGCGCAGCCGGTCAGGGTGCTGTCCCGGATCGTCGTGTGGACGGTGTTCTGGGCCCCGCCGCTCGCGGCGACGAGGCAGTCGCCGTTGTTGCCGGGGATCAGGACGGTGTTCCCGTACCCCGTCCCCGCGAAGCCCGTGGAGTCCTTGGCGACCACGTTGTCGAGCGTCATCGTCAGCCGCGCGCCGGTGCCGAGCGCGAGCTGCTCGAGCACGTCCCCGGGCGTGCCGGAGAACGTGCTGTCGCGGACCGTCACCTCGGCGCGCGTGCCCGCTCCCATGCTCACGAACTCCAGCCCGTTGGCCGAGAAGCCGCCGCGGCCGGGGGTGTGCGTGTAGCGGTTGCGGGTGACGGTCGCCCGCAGCTGCGAGCCGTCGGCGGGGTTGATGAAGACGCCCTCGGAGTCGGCGCCCTCAGGACCGGGACCATCGCCGTCGCTGCCGAGCCCGGCCTGGGTGTTGCGGTCGATGCTCGCGGTCATGCGCGCGCGCTCGCGCGTCTGCAGGCCGATCGCCAGCACGGACTCGAAGTCCTCGCCCTGGCGCAGCTCGGAGACCACGTTCCCGGCGATCGTCGCGCGGACGCGCGCCGTGCCTGCCGCGCGGACGTCGATGCCGTCGCCGCAGTCGGCGTCATGCACGCGGTTGCCCCGGATGGTCACGCGGCTCGTGCCCCGGTCGGCGTCGACCATGATCCCCGCCCAGCCGTTGGACAGCCCGTCGGAGATCGGCACGCCGACGCCGGGCACCGTCGTCGGGACGTTGAACGGGGGAATCTGAAAACCGTGCGCGCAGAGCGCGTTGTGGTGGCTGACGTCATTGCCGGCGATCGTCACGCGGCCGACGTTGCTGCCGTAGATACCGCCGCGTCCCGCCCCGGTGACGACGAGACCGCGGACGGTCGTGCCGCGCGCGAGCCGGATTGCATCGCCCTTGGGGTTGGACAGCTGCGGCCTGCCGCGCCCGACGAGGCGCTGGCGTGGCCTGAGCGCGACGGGGCCGCTGTAGCTCCCGGATCTCACGACGATGCGGTCCCCGGGGCGCGCCGCCCGCACCGCGGCCGCCAGGTCGTCGCCCGCGCGTACGTGGACCGTTCGCGCCGACGCCACCCCGGGACCGGCCAGCGCCGCGAGCACGATGACCGCCGCGGCAGCCCTCACGGCAGCGGGTGCGCGGTGAAGAAGGTCCACAGACGGTCGCGCTGGTCCTCTGCCTGCACGCCAAAGGGCCAGTTGTGCGACGTGTTGGCGACCGCGCGGGCGACGACCTGCGTGCCGGCGGCGCACGAGTAGGTGTCGGTGGATCCGTAGGCGTCGGTCGCCCGCGTCGGCGTCGCCGCGCATCCGTCGATGATGCGCCACTCCTGCGCGTTCTGCGCCAGCCCGGCGTAGGTGAAGTCGTACTGCCCGGCGAACATCGCGACCGCGATCGGCCGGCTCGGCGCGCATGGGGTCGCGAACCCGGCCGCCGTCGGCGTCCCGCCGCCGTACGAGCTCACCGACGCGAACAGGTCGGCCGCCGAGCACGCCGCCCGCTGGCTCATCACGGCGCCGTTGGACCATCCGTCGACGTGGACGCGCTGGGGATCGATGCACCAGCGCGCACTGACGTCCGCCACGACGTCGCGCAGGTACGCCGCGTCCGGCGATGCCTCGCTGTACGGGTCCCACGCGCCCGACCCCGAGAACGGGCGCCCCTGCGGATAGGCGACGATGAAGTTGTGCGCGGCCGCGTACGGCGTCCACCCGGTGGAGAGCTCGTCCTGCCCGCCGCTGGAGCCGAACCCGTGCAGGCTCAGCAGAAGCGGCACCTTGGTCCCGGTGAGCCCGGCCGGGACGTTGAGCCGATACGAGCGCTCGCCGAGCGTGCGCGTAACGGTCGAGCCGGTCGCCTCGAGGTTGCATCCCGCCGTCTGCGCGCTCGCCGCGGGCGCGTGCGCGAGCGCCAGCACCAGCGCCGTTCCGCCCGCCGTCATCAGCCGCCTCATGCCCATGCTCGCTCCCTGTTTGAAAATCTGTGTAACCAGATGCCGGTGGGGCAAGGTAGCATTCGGCGGGCGAAGTGACAAGCGAGCTGACCACATCGGGCCGGCGTTACGCCTCGCAGACTGCCGAGCAGCGACACACGGCCCGGCGCGAGCGCCTGCTCGAGGCCGCCCTCGAGCGGTTCGGGACGCAGGGCTACCCGGACACGGCGATCAACCAGCTCTGCTCGGCCGCCAACGTCTCGACGCGCAGCTTCTACGAGCTCTTCGAGAGTCGCGAGCAGGTGCTGATCGCGTTGCACGACGAGATCAACCAGGACGCGCTGATGGCCGTGGGCGAGGCGATCGCCGAACTCGACCCAGACGACCTCCCCGGACGCGCGCGCGCGGGCGTCGCCGCTTACCTGCGCACGATGACCTCGGACCGCCGGCGGGCGCGGATCGCTCTGATCGAATCCGTCGGCGTCAGCCGCACCGCCGAGGCGCACCGCCAGCAGGCGATCGCGCGCTTCGCCACCGTCATCGAGCTCGAGGGTGAGCGCCTGGCCACCGCGGGGATCGTCGCGGCCCGCGACTTCCGCCTCGTGTCCGTCGCGCTCGTCGGTGCGATCAACGGCCTCGTGAACACCTGGACCTCCGACCCGGACTGGGACGCGCACACCGACGCGGTCGTCGACGTCGCCACCGACCTGATCGTCGCCGGCCTCAGCGCCTGAGCCGCACGGCTGCCTTCGCCGTCCCGCCGCTGTCGAAGCGCGCGCGCACGGTCAGCCGTGCGCCGCGCCGCTTGGCGATCCGGCGCGCCTTCGCGGTCTTGAGGGTCGCGGTGCCGCGCACCCGCGGCGGGACGGCCAGGGTGGCGCGGGCGACCGTCGCGCTCTTGAGCTTGAGCTTGCGGGCGGTCCCGCGGTCCACCCGCAGCCGGAGCGCGACAGTGCACTGCGCCGGGCAGATGACGCCGACGGCGATCCCCTCGCGCCGGAACGACCTGCGCGTCGTGGCGGGAACCTCGATCGCGTGGCGGGCGCCGCTCGCGGGCGGCGGCGTGGGGGACGCGGCCGGAGTGGCCGTCGGCACGGGTGTCGCGCCGGGCGGGACCACGCCCGCGGCGTCGTCGATCGCCTCCGGCGCGACGCTGCGGATCCACTCGCGCAGCAGCGTGTCGGCCACGCGCGCGTACACGCCCGGGTAGCCGGGCTCGGCGCAGCCGTTGCCGTAGCTCGTCGAGCCGACGACCTTCAGCCGGCCGAGCGCGTCGTGGCCGAACATCGGCCCGCCGGAATCCCCCTGGCAGGTGTCGATCCCGCCCTGCGGGTAACCGGCGCAGATCTGCGACTGCGGCTCGAAGTACGCGGGGTAGGTCGGCGAAGATGGGTCGTCGGGGTAGGCCTGCGCGCACGTCGCGTCGTCGACGATGGGGACCTGCGCGACCTGGAGCCTGCCCGGCGTCTGTCCCGTGCCCTCCGTGTCGCCGAAGCCGGCGATCGTCTCCATCACTCCAGGCTTCCACAGCGCCTCCGCGCCCCTGCCGGCGATCTGCACCGGTGCCTGCGCGGCCTCGCGGGTGAGGTGCAGCAGCGTGATGTCCGAGCCCGAGGTGGCCAGGTAGCCCGGCGGTTGCGCGAGCCGGTCGACCGAGTAGTCGTCGCCGCCCTCGCCGTCGGCATCCGTGGTCCCCAGCGTCACGGTGTACGTCCAGGGCGGGTACTGGATCGGGGAGCCGGCGACGAGCCCGGTCACCGAACCGCAGTGCCCCGCCGTCAGCACCCAGCGCGGCGCGACCAGCGTGCCGGTGCAGGCGAAGCTGGCGAAGCTCACGTTGGCGACGGCGTCGTAGGTGCCGTCCGGAGCGTCCTGCCCGCCGACGATCCGCTGCCCGGCATCCGCCGCCGGGGCGAGGGCGAGCACGATCAGAGCTGCGACGAGGCCACGCATCCCCTTCTGAAACGTCCGGCGGCGGGCGTTTCTTTCGCCTCAGGGCCGGTAGGCGGACAGTGCGACGACCCGGGTCAGGCCGGTGCAGTCCGGGGCCTGGGCGAACCTGAGGTCCAGGGAGCGATCGTCGCGGGTGAGCAGCAGCTCCCCGACGCCCTCGCCGCGCTCGAGCTCCTGCGCCGCGTACTCCCAGCCCGCCAGCCCGGCACGCTCGACCACCTCCACGAAGGCGGTCGGCAGCGGCGCCTCGAGGATGGCCGTCGCCTGAACGCCGCCGCCGGGCAGCTTGCGCGACCCGAGCGCCACCGGCTCGCCGGGCAGGACTCCGGCCACCTCCGCCGGGAGCCGGGCGCCCGCGGCGCCGGCGCCCGCGGCGGCGGCGCACCCCGCCGTCCGCTCCGGCGTCGCGACGGCGATGCCCTCCTCGTCCTCTTCGGCGGCCGCCCCGCAGCCCACGGCGAGCGCGGTGATCACGGCGACCAGCGGTCTCATGTCAGAGCTCCGAACTGCCGGCGGCGCAGCAGGCGCCACAGGATCGCGATCGCGGCCATCGTCAGCGCGAAGAGGATCAGCGTGACGGCGGCGGCATAGCCGTAGCGCAGCTGCTCGAACGCGTAGTCGTAGACGAGCACCGGCAGGAACAGCGTCGCGCGGTCGGGCCCGCCGTCGGTGATCAGGTAGACGGCGGCGAAGGTGCTCTGCAGCGACACGGCGACGTCGCGCACTGCGAGCAGCGCGAGCGTCGGGGCCATCAGCGGCAGCGTCAGCTTGCGCAGCGCGCGCCAGGGCGAGGCGCCCGCCAGGCGCGCCGAGTCGTGGAGCTCGTCGCCGAGCTCGGCACGGGCCGCGGCGGCGACGAGGTAGGCCTCGCCCACGGTGAACGCCGACATGACGACGAAGCCCGCCATCGCTCCCGAGCGCCCGGCGAACCAGTCGGGCCGGGGCACCCCGAGCGAGCCGAGCAGCGCGTTGACCGGACCGTAGATCGGGTTGAGGATCCAGGCCCAGACGAGCGCCCACGCCACGTCGGGGACGGCGGTGGGCAGGAACGCCGCCGTCCGGTGCACGGCCGCTCGCCGCAGCCGGCGGTGGTGCAGCAGCGCGAGCCCGCAGGCGACGGCGAGCCGCAGCGGCACCGCGAGCACGATGAAGAGCAGCGACGCCCTCACGGCATCGGCCAGGAACGGGTCGTCGAGGAGCGCGTCGAAGTTGTCCAATCCCGCCCAGCGCGGCGCCGAGAGCCCGTCGTAGTGGAACAGCGCGAGGCCGAAGGTGGCAAGCGCGGGCGCCACCACCAGCACCGTCGCGCCAACGACGAACGGCGCCAGCATCAGCCGGCGCTGGAGTCGCTCGCTCACAGCTCCTCCCCGCTGTCATCGTCGTAGACGCGCACCTCGACGCGCACGCGCCGCCCGTCCGGCGCGAGGAAGCGGGCCTCCTGCGCGCCGGCGCGCAGTTGCGCCTCGCTGCCGACGGCGGCCAGGCGTCCCCGCGCGAGGATCGCGATGCGGTCGCCGAGCTCGAAGGCCTCGGCCTGGTCGTGGGTGACGTGCAGCGCGGTGATGCCCGCCTCCCGGACCACGGTCCTGATCAGGGTCCGTGCCCGCGCGCGCAGCGGGGCGTCGAGGTTGGACAGCGGCTCGTCGAGCAGCAGCAGGCGCGGGCGCGCGGCGAGGCTGCGGGCCAGCGCCACGCGCTGGCGCTCGCCGCCGGACAGAGTCGAGGGGCGGCGCTCGAGCAGGGGCGTGATCTCCAGGCGCTCGGCGGCGTCGCGCACCCGCTGCTCGCGCTCAGGCCCGCGGACGCCGCGCGCCTCGAGCTCGAAGGCGATGTTCTTCGCCACCGACATGTGCGGGAACAGCGCGAAGGTCTGGAACACCATCGACACGCCGCGGTCCTGCGGCGGCCTCGTCGTCACGTCCGCGCCCGCGATCGCCACTGTGCCGCCGGCGAGCGGCTCGAGCCCCGCGATCGCACGCAGCAGCGTCGTCTTGCCGGCCCCGGAGGGCCCGAGGACGCACACGTACTCGTTCGGGTCGAGGGCGAGGGACACGTCCTGCAGGACGGGTCTGCCGCCCCTGCGGACCGTCACGCCGCTCAGCTCGAGCGCGCTCAGAACGCTCCCTCCGCCTCGCGCTGTGCACGCTGGGCGACCGCCTCCACCGGAGCACCGTCGTAGAAGCCGGCCTCGAGCGCGGCGGCGATCGCCTCCTCCGCGCGCTCCCAGCCGACGGCAGTCGGCAGGCGCCGCAGGCGCGGCACCTGGTCGGCGAAGACGGCGTCGGCCGCCGGCGGCCTGCCGTCGTCGAGGAACTCCGGTGAGCGGGCCAGGGCCCTGAGCGAGGGCACCGTCCGCCCCCCCGCCATCAGGACCCGCTGGCCGGTCTCGCTCGCGGCGAAGCGGACGAACCGCCAGGCGGCCGCACTGTCGCCGGCCGCGGCGACGCAGAAGCCGTCGGCGTGCAGGACGCTCACGGGCCGCTCGATGGCCGGGAACGGGGCGACGTCCCATTCGAACCCGGTGATCGTGCGGAACACCGGGACCTCCCGGCGCGAGGAGAAGAACATCGGCAGGCTGCCGGCGATGAACCTGGCGTCGGAGGGTTGCGATTCCTCCTGGACCCGCGTCGGCGTCAGGTGCAGCTGCGCCAGCCGCAGCAGCGCGCGCAGCCCGGCGAGGCTCTCCGGCGTGTCCAGCGTCAGGCGCGTCGGCCGGTGGAGGTCGTCGACGATCTCCCCGCCGGCGCTCCAGATGAACGGCGCGAGCCGGATCGCCTCCGGCGCGATGCCGACCGCCGGCTCGCCGTCGCCGGCGAGGATGCGCGCTGCCGCCAGGAACTCGCCGTAGCGCCAGCCGGCTGATGGAAGCCGGACGCCCGCCCGCTCGAAGGCGTCGCGGTTGTAGTAGACGACCAGCGATGACGCGTTCTGCGGCACGCACTGGAGCACGCCCTCGTAGCGGAACGCGTCCACCGTGATCGGTGCGAGGTCCCGTTCACGCAAGCCGCCCGGCCGGCCGAGCTCGTCGCCCGCCGGCGCGACGACCCCGCGCCGCGCGAACTCCGCCAGGTGGCGGTGGTTGACCAGGAACACGTCGGGCGGGCGCCCCCCCGCGAACGACGTGGTCAGCTTCGCGAGGTGCTCCTCGCGGTCGCCGACCTCGATCAGGCGCACCTGCTCGCCGGTCTCGCGCGCGTAGGTCTTCACGAGCTCCCGGTAGGCCGCCATCTCCTCGGGGTCGCCGGCGACCTGGAAGTCGATCGAAGAGCTCCCCGATCCCGCTCCACCGCACCCCGTCATCAGCATCGCGCAGGCGACGAGGATCAGCTTGCGAGCCATCCGGCTTCCTCGAAGGCTCGGGCCAGGCGCCGCTGGATCGCCGCGTACGCGATGACGGTGGGGAGCGCGATGAACGCCGCTCCGGCAAGGATCGTGGCCTGGTCGACCGGCCCGAGCAGCCGCAGCTGCGACAGCCCGAGCGGCAGCGTGTAGCGGTTCGGGGAGTACAGGTACAGCAGCGGGTCCACGAACGCGCCCCAGTGGGCGATGAAGACCAAAG
The DNA here is from genome assembly GCA_963724135.1 of uncultured Solirubrobacteraceae bacterium. GTDB lineage: Bacteria > Actinomycetota > Thermoleophilia > Solirubrobacterales > Solirubrobacteraceae > DATLGB01. The sequence goes on along the minus strand of CAVRTA010000004.1, from coordinate 829,048 downwards.
CCCCCGCGGCGATCGCCGTCGGCACGGAGCGCGGCAGTGCCACGAGCCGCCACATGCGCAGCGGCCCCAGCCCGGCGATCCGCGCGGCGTCGAGCAGCTCCGGCGGGATGCGCCGGAAGCTCCAGTAGAAGAGCAGCACCGCGAACGGCGTCGTGCCCAGGAGCGCCGGCGCGATCAGCGGGACGAACGTGTCCACGAGCCCGAGCTCGGAGAACAGGAAGAACCGCGGCACCCAGACGGCGGAGGCGGGCACCGCCAGCAGCGCGACCGCCAGGCCCACCAGCAGCGCCCTCCGGGGCCCCTCGAGCATCACCATCGCGAACGCGGCCAGTGACGCGGACAGCAGCGACAGCGGCACCGCGATGGCCACCACGATCAGCGAGTTGCGCAGCTGCGTGCCGAACGCGACCAGCGAGAAGGCGCGGTCGAGCGCGTCCAGCGTCGGCGGCCGCGGCACCACGGCCCAGCCGCTCGGCAGGAGCTCCCGGGGGGCGTTGAGCGCGCCCAGCACGAGCACGACCAGCGGCGCCAGCAGCACGATCGCCGCCAGCGCCGCCACGGCCCCGCGAATGCGGTCGCTGCGTCCCATGCCGCGGCATGGTCGCTGATCGGGCGGCCCGGCGGCGCGAGCGCCGCGGTCAGCTTCCGCTCGGCGGGATGTTCTGGTTGCGGCAGAACAGGTTGTCCGGATCCCAGCGGTCCTTGACCGCCACGAGCCGCTCGTAGGTGGCCGCGCCGTAGAACTCGCGGACGCGGTCCTGGCGCGTCGACCCGACGTGGTTGGGGTGCGTGGCGCGCCGAGCGAACGGCCTCATGGCCTCGACGAACTCGTAGGTCCACGCGCGGTTGACGTCGTCGTCGGCGGGGTCGGGCCACAGCGACAGCGCGTGGTACATCCAGCGCGCGTCGCGGTGCGGCAGCGCCGTGGCGTCCTCGGGCACGCGCGCGAAGGCGCCGCCGAGCGGCTGCACCAGGACCACCGTCAGGGGCGACACGACCCGCCCGGCGACGTCGATCGCCGTGGCGACCGCGTCGTCGGGCAGCCAGTCCATGAACGCCGCCTCGAAGCACCCCTGCATGCCGTGTGGCGCTCCCGGGTCGGTGAGCCTCTGAAGCTCGCTGTACGGCATCGGGGCGACGACGTCGATCATCGGCCCGAGGGCGCGCAGCGGCGCGACCAGCGCCTCGGCGAGCGCAGGCTCGGGGCTGAACGCCGCGACGACGATCTCGAGCACGGGCTTCCCGACGAGGTCGTCCGGGATGAACGGCGCCGGGGGCGCCTGGTGGAGCACGGCGCAGCCGCCGAGGTCGTCGGAGGCCGCGTCCATGACGTCCCGGTAGGCGCGCAGCACGTCCTCCGCGCGAGACCAATCGAAGAACAGCGAGCCGCCGAGGATGATCGGGCCGACCTCGTGCAGCTGGAACTCCAGCTCGGTGACGATGCCGAAATTGCCGCCGCCGCCGCGCAGTCCCCAGAACAGGTCCGGGTGCTCGTGCTCGGAGGCGTGAACGATCGCGCCGCCGGCGGTGACCACCGTTGCGCCGACGAGCGAGTCGGCTGACAGCCCGTGGCGGCGCTCGAGCCACCCCGACCCCGAGCCGAGAGTCAGCCCGGCCACGCCGGTGTCCGAGACCCGGCCGCCGGTGACCGCGAGCCCGTGGGCCTGGGTCGCCGCGTCGAGCTCGCCCCACTGGAGACCAGCGCCCGCGCGCACGCGCTTGGTGGCGAGGTCGATGTCGATCGTCCGCAGGTCCCGGACGTCGATCACGAGACCGGCGTCGATCGCCGAGTGCCCCGCGAGCGAGTGCCCGCCGCAGCGGACGGCGAACTCCATGCCGGTGCCCAGCGCGTACCGCAGCGCCGCCGCCACGTCGTCGGCCGAGCGCGGGCGGGCGATCAGCGCGGGACGGCGGTCGATCGAACCGTTGAAGACCTGGCGCGCGGCCTCATAGCCGGGATGCTCGGGGGTGAGCAGGGTGCCGGTGAAAGCGTCGATGTGGGGCGAGAGGATCGTCATGGCGCGCAGCGTCGCTGGCCGACATCATCGATGCAATCCAAACTTCAATAGGAAGTATTGTTGAGATCGATGCTGGACTCCCGCCGCCTCGCGGTCTTCCACGAGGTTGCCGAGCGCGGCTCGTTCTCGGGCGCGGCGCTGGAGCTGAATTTCACGCAGTCGGTCGTGTCCCACCACGTCGCCCAGCTCGAGAGGGAGCTCGGACTCACGCTGTTCGAGCGCGGGAAGCGGCCGGTTCGCCTCACGCCCGCCGGCGAGCGGCTGCGGGCCCACGCGGGAGCGATCCTCGGCGCGACGCGCGCCGCCGAGCAGGACATGCGCGCGGTCGCCGGGCTCGAGAGCGGCACGCTGCGGGTCGGCGCCTTCCTGACCGCGTGCACCACGTTCGTGCCTGCCGCGCTCGGCGCCTTCGCGGGCGAGCACCCGGGGGTCGACGCGCGCCTCGAGCAGCTCGAGCCCCCGGTCTCGATCCCGCGCCTGATCGCCGGCGAGCTCGACCTCGCCGTCGTGTTCGACCCGCTCGAGCCGGACTCCCGGCTCGAGACGGCGCAGCTGCTCGTGGACCACTACCGCATCGTCGTCCCGCCGACCCACCGCCTCGCCAGGCGCAGGGAGGTCCGCATCAAGGACCTCGAGGGAGAGCGCCTGAACGGGCCCCGCGCGGTCGGCGCCGGCGTCCAGTACCGCACGATGCTCGAGCAGCTGTGTGAGCGAGAGGGCTTCACGCCCGACATCGCCTATGCCGTCACCGACGTGACCGTCGCACGTGCCTTCGTCGCCGCGGGCCTGTCCGTGGCGATGATGCCCGAGCTCTCGATCGCCCACCCCCGGCCCGACGTGGTGGTCAAGCCGATCGCGGGAATCGAGCCCTTCCGCACGATCCATGCCGTGTGGGTGAAGGGCCGCCGCGTGCCACCGCTGGCGCCGATGGTCTCGGCGCTGCGCGACGCCGCGGCGCGCCGCTGAGCGCCCGCGCCGTTTCTACGCTCCGAACGAGTCGAACGCGCCTCCGGAGTCCGTGGCGTTCTGGTTGCCGCGCCGCACGGCGACGGTGACGCTGCCGTCGCAGGTGGCGCCGGCCGGATCGCTGACCTGGTAGGCGATGCGATAGACGCGCCCGTCCCCCTTGCCCGAGCGCTCCGCGCGGATCAGCACCGCTGACGCCGTCGATGCCTGCGCGGCATCGGGCGACGTGTCGCCGTCACCGGCACCGTCTACCGGCTCGTCCTGCGTTACCGCACCCACGGCGAGCACGACGGGATCGCCGTCGGGGTCCGTCGCCCCGCCGAGCGTCACCTGCACCAGCTTGTGATCGGCGGGCGACAGCGTCACGTGGCTCGGGGCGACGGCGGAACAGTCCGGCGGCTCGTTGCCGGGCGGGTAGCTGCCGCTGATGTAGTACTGCCCGAGGCTCCCGTAGTCGCTGTAGCCGGGCAGCGGATCGAAGTCGCCGACACCGTCCACGCGCAGCACGTACGTGCCGGCCGCAAGCGTGGTCTCGATGGTGCCGCCGAGGTCGTCGGGGTCGTTGGCCGTCGCGAGGACCGCGCCGTCGCCGTCGATCAGCTGGATCTGCGCGTCCAGGTTCGGGCCGAAGGGCGCGGGGGCGACGGTGAGCGCCGCCGGTCCTGCGCCGCTGTCGAAGCTGAAGTCGTCGGTGTCGGTCGCCCTCTCGATCAGTCCCGCCTGCTCGACGGCGGCCGGCGCGCCCCCGAGGGGGAGCGCCGCCACGACGTCGTCGGCGCGGAAACCGACGTCGCTGGCGATGCGCGCCGTGTCGTCCTCGAACTGGTTCGCGCCCGGGTACTCGCCGCTGCTCCAGTGCGACAGCGACCGGCCGCCGTAGCCCATGAGCGGCGACCAGGCCGTCGGCCCGCTTCCGTGGCCCCCGTAGTACTCGGCGTTGCTGGGCCCGCCGTCGTGGTCGAGCCCGAACAGGTGACCGCTCTCGTGGCCGATCACGTCGGCCACGAGAGCCTCATCGCCGCCCAGGACGCCCGAGAACACGAAGGCGCCCGGCTCGAGCCCCGAGTGGAAGAGGCTCGCACCGTTCTGCCACGCCGCGACGCCGGCGACGCCGTTCGGGAACCCGGCCTGACCGGGCGTTCCTCCAACCTGGACGTAGACCCCGCAGCGCCCGTCGCCGCACCCGAACAGGTCGGCGTCGCTCGGGCGCTCGGTGGTGACGTCGATGTCGAACGGCGCGTAGTCCTCGGCGGCGCGGCGCCAGATCCGGCCGAGCTGCTCTGCGCTGCCGGAGAACGGGGAGATGTTGCGCGTCCCGGAGATCAGCGGCGACCGGAAACTGCCTCGATAGGTGCCGCCGTCGAAGTCGAGGTAGAGCTTGTAGTTCGACGCCGGGTCGCTGTGCAGGCTGTAGACCTGCGTCGGGTCGATCGACGACTCGCCGGAGAAGGATTGCGCGCCGTCCGGTGCTGCCCTGTTCCCGGTGAGGTCCAGGTGGATGAGATGGTCGTCCTCGTTGACGGCGAGCGTCGGGGTCTCGCGCAGCTCATCGGCGAGCTCGCCGGCCGACATGCGGTGCGCGGCGGCGACCTCCGGCAGCCGGTCGTCCAGGTGGGCGATGGCATCCTCGCCGCGGTGGAGCTCCTGATCCTCGCCGAGCGCAGCAGGGGTCCACACGAATGCACTGAGCGCCGCCACCATCGCCGCGAGCCGACGGACAGTCATCGAACGAGCCTCCCGAGTCGTGGGCGGCTGCTGCCGCCGGTCCGACGACCCTACTCCGGCTCGGTACGGGAGTCAAAGCGGCGCCTTGGAGCGTGCCCGCGTATGGGATGATCGGGCGGGTGCGCGTCGGCATCCAGCTCCCGGAGGTCGAGCGCGCGGTTCCCTGGGCCGAGCAGGTCGCCATCGCCCGCGCCGCCGAGACGGGCGGGTTCGACTCCGTCTGGGTCGGCGACCATCTGCTGTACCGCGAGCCGGAGGCGGGCCCGCTGGAGGCGTGGACGCAGCTGGCGGCGCTCGCCGTCGCCACCGAGCGCGTGACCATCGGGCCGCTGGTGGCATGCCTGGCGTTCCACCCTCCCGGGCTGATCGCGAAGATGGCCGCCACGATCGACGACATCAGCGACGGCCGGCTGGTGCTGGGCGTCGGCGCCGGCTGGAACGACGAGGAGTTCGTCGCGTTCGGGCTGCCCCCCGACCGCAAGGTCTCGCGCTTCGAGGAGGCGTTCGCGATCGTGCGCCGGCTGCTGGCGGGCGAGCGGGTGACCCAGCACGGTCGCCACTGGAGCGCGGAGGACGCGGTGCTGCTTCCGGCCGCCCGTCGGCGGATCCCGCTGCTGACGGGGTCCAGCGGGCCGCGCGCGCTGTCGATCGTCCTGCCGCACGTCGACAGCTGGAACACCTGGTGGGAGTTCTACGGCAACACGGCCGAGGGATTCGCGCGGGAGAGCTCCCGCGTGGATGCCGCCTGCGAGGCGGCGGGCCGGGACCCGGCCACCGTCGAGCGCAGCGCCTGCGTTCTCGTGACCGTGAACGGCGGGGCCGGCGAGCGACCGGAGGCGCCGGGGCTGCCGCGGGTCGAACTGGATGGCCTCCCCCGGCACCTTGACGCGCTCGCCGAGGCCGGTGCGCACGAGGCCATCCTCGTGCTCGATCCCATCACGCAGGAGACCGCCGCCCGCGCGGCCGCGGTCCTCAGCTGACCGGAGCCCGCGCGCGTCGCCGCGAGACGGCACGGTCGGCGGAGACGCGAGTGGCCTCGAGCGGCGTGGTGCGTCCCTCGATCGCGCGCATCCCCGGGAGGAACAGCGCCGCGAAGGTGACGATCCCGCCGAGCACGGCGGCGGCGATCAGCGTGGTCCGCGCGCCGAGCGCCGCGCTGACGGGGCCCGCGAGCGCGAACGACAACGGCAGCAGAGCGGTCGAGATCAGCCAGTCGAGGCTCGAGACGCGGCCGAGCAGCGGCCCCGGCACGTGGCGTTGCTTGGCCGTCGCCCACACGATGATCCCGGCGGTCTCGAGTGCGTTGAAGGCGAATGACGCCAACATCAGCAGCGCGATCGACGAGGCCAGCCCGTACCCCGCGACGGCCAGCGTCGCCAGCGTCCAGGCCACGTACATGAAGGTGATGTCGCGCCGCGGCAGCCCGGTCTCCCCGAGCACGAGGGCGCACAGGACCGAGCCGACCCCGCCGGCCGCGAACACGAGGCCGAGCGCGGCGGCGCTCCCCCCCAGGTCCTCCTTCACGAGGTAGGGGACCAGCACCTCGGTGGGCCCCATGAACAGCAGATACGCGACCGCGGCCGCCCCCAGCGTGCCCCACAGCCACGTGTGCGAGCGCACGTAGCGCAGTCCCTCGCGGAGGTCCGCGCCCAGGTCCATTCGCTGAGGCGTGCCCAGCACGCCGGCGGGCCGCCGCATGGCCAGCACCGCCCCCGCGGAGACCACGAAGGTGGCGGCGTCGATCGCGAAGGCGGCCGGTAGCCCACCCGCCGCGACGATGACTCCTCCCACCGCGGGGCCGGCCAGCCGCAACGCCAGCGGCCGGATCAGCTGGTCGAGTGCGTTCGCCTGCGGAAGCTCCTCCGGGGGCAGGACGGTCGGCGTGATGGCGTCGAACGCGGGCCCGAAGAACGCCGCCGCGGCGCCGTACACGGCCACCACCGCGATCAGGTTCCAGAGCTCGAGCGCACCGCTCAGCGAGAGCACGGCAAGCACGCCGATCGCCACGGCGCGGACGACGTCCGAGGCGACCATCACCAGACGGCGGTCGATCCGGTCGCTCACCACGCCCCCGATGAGCAGGAACGCCACCATCGGGGCGGTCATGGCGATGCCGACCGCGGCGAGGGCGGTCGGCGCATCCCAGATGGCGTAGACCTGCCACGCCAGCGCGACCAGGAAGATCCCGTCCCCGAACAGGGAGACGCAGAGCCCTCCGTACAGCAGCCGGAAGTCGCGGTATCGGAGCGGAGAGAGCAGCCGGGCGCGCCACCGGCCGCCACCCGCGGCGGGCATGGTCACCGGGAGGCGGCCGGAGTCTCTTGGGGCGCCGCGGTGCTGTCGAGGCTCCGCAGGAACTCCTCGGCGGCGGCCGCATCCATCGGGCGGGCGAAGTGGTACCCCTGCCCGAGCTGCGCGCCGAGCTCGCGCATGCTCTCCCACTGCTCGGCGTCCTCGATGCCCTCGGCGACCACGTCGAGCCGGAGATTCGTGCCGATGGCGATCACGGCCGAGGCAAGCTCGCGCGAATGGCCCTGCTCACCCCCGCGCAGGAACGATCGATCCATCTTGAGGACGTCGACCGGGAACGCGTTGAGATAGCTCAGCGACGAGTAGCCGGTGCCGAAGTCGTCCATCGCCAGGCGCACGCCGAGCTGCTTGAGCTCGCCGAGCCGCTTCACCGCCACCTGCTGATCGGCCATGACCACGGTCTCGGTGATCTCGAGCGTGAGCAGCCCGGGTTCGAGACCCGATTCCTCGAGCGCGTCGCGCACGTCCGCGGCCACGTCGGAATGCTGGAGCTGCTTGACCGAGAGGTTGATGGCCATTCCCAGGGGACGGCCGGCGATCCGCTGGAGCTCGACGCCGCGGCGGCATCCCTCTCGCAGCACCCAGCGTCCGATCGGGACGATCAGACCGGTTTCCTCGGCGAACGGGATGAACTGGTCGGGGGCCACGAGCCCGCGCTCCGGGTGGTTCCAGCGCAGCAGCGCCTCGAAGCCGACGACGCCGCCGTCGTCCAGACGCACGACGGGCTGATAGTGCAGCTCGAGCTCGCCGCGCCCCAGGGCGCGCTGGAGGTCGGCCTTGAGCTCGAGCCGTGCCACGACGCCCTCGTGCATCGCCGGCTCGAACATCCGGTAGGTGCCCTTGCCGTCGCGCTTGGCGATGTACATGGCGGCGTCGGCGTCCCGGATCAGCTCCTCGGCGTCCACGACGCCCGAGCGGTCCGGCGCCATGACCGCGATGCCGAGGCTCGACCGCAGCGACAGCTCCTTCTGCGCGACCGTGAAGGGGACCGACACGGCCTCCAGCAGGCGCTCGGCCGTCTCGGCGGCCTCCTGCTCGGAGGCGATGCCCTCGAGCAGCACGGCGAACTCGTCGCCGCCGAAGCGGGCGGCGGTGTCGGTGGCGCGCAGGCTCCCGGCGAGCCGTTTGCCGACCTCGAGCAGCACCTGGTCGCCGGCCGCGTGCCCGAGGCTGTCGTTGACCGTCTTGAAGTCGTCGAGGTCGAAGAACAGGATGGCGAGCGCGTGCCGCTCGCGCACGCTCTGCGCCGACGGCGTGGCGCACGCGCTCGACGAAGAGGGCGCGGTTGGGCAGGTTCGTGACCGGATCGTGGAAGGCCTGGTGGGCGAGCTGGTCCTCGAAGGCCTTGCGCTCGGAGATGTCGCGCGCATTGAGCACGATCCCGTGCACATGCTCCTCGTCGAGCAGGTTCGTGTACTGGATCTCGAAGCGCCGCACATCGCCGTCGCGGTGCCGCAGCCCGCACTCGACCGTGGCGGTGCGACGAGAGCTCCCGGCCAGCAGCCGTGTCAGCTGCGCGGACTCGGAGATCTCGACGAGCTCGTGGAACGGGCGGCCCACCACATCCGCTCGGTTCGAAGCCCAGGATCCGCTCGATCGAGGGCGACTGGTAGGCGATGATCCCGCCGCTGTCGACGACGGTGATCAGGTCGCTCGAGTGCCGAACCAGGGACGCGAAGCGGGCCTCGCTGCGACCCTGCGCGATCTCGTGCGTGAGGTCGGCGCCCTCGATCGCCATCGCGACCAGGGTGACCAGCGCCGCCGAGCGCAGTCGAGGACGGCGGCCGACAGCGGCTCCGATGCCTCGACCTCCAGCGCGCCGCGGTTCTCGCCGCGGACGTCGAGCGGCAAGCGCAGGACGCCTTCGCTGGTCTCCGACCCCTCCTCGACCGTGGCCAGGCGGACCCGGGCACGTGGACCCACCAGATCGGCCGCGGCCTCGAGCGTGATGCGGGCCGCCTGTTCGCGGTCCGTGGCCGCGACCAGCGCCGATCCGGCGGAGCTGAGGATCTGCTCGCGTGCCACCGCGCGCTCGTTCGCGCGCACGAGACCCGCCATGCGCGCGACGACCAGGATGAACAGCAGCGCGGACGCCGCGCCGATCACGATCAGATCGACGTCGGCCTTGTCATGGAGGATCGCCAGCACGGGAGCGACGAGCGTCGCGCCCGAGAGCAGGGCGAGCCGGCCGCGCGACAGCCGTCCCGACGCCCTTCGGGGCCGGTTCCTCGAGGTCGCGCATCGACGGGTGCAGCGCTCCCGCTCCCCAGCACAGATAGAAGGCGATCCACCCGACGTCGAGGAAGATCTGGCCGTCGTACGTGCCCGCGGTCAGCATCAGGCCGTAGACGAAGTCGGTCGCCAGCAGCGCGCCGATGCTCGCGAACAGGAAGTGGAACGCCGGACCGCGGCGGCCGCCGTCCACGGCGAGCCGGGTGATCGCCGCGAGCAGCAGGATGTCGCCGATCGGGTACGCGATCGAGACGATCAGCGGCAGACCTGAGATCGACTCGTCGTGCAGCGGCGGGGAGATCAGCCACAGCCAGGACAGCAGCGACAGCCCGACCGTGATGATGACCGAGTCGATGGTGCCGGCACGGTCGCGCTCTCGGTTGCGGCGCCGCAGCAGTGAGATGAGGCCGATCATCAGCAGCGGGTAGACCGCGATGTAGGCGGCGTCGCCGATGGACGGGAACGGCACCTCCCCGCCGAAGATCCGGCTGTAGCCGATCGTGTAGAGGTCACCGAGCCAGAAGAGGAACAGCCCGCCGGCGCACCACAGCCACGGGCCCCGGGTGGCGGGCCGGTGAATCCGGATCCCCACCAGGGTGGCTGCGACCGGAATCAGCCCGAGCGCGTTCATCAGCAGGCCGCTGCCCATGAACGGCGGCACGAAGGCGAAGAGAAGACACAGCACGGCGCCGACGGCGAGCAGAACCTGCCACGGCTGCACGCGCACGTGCCGCATTGCTACCCCTCGACCGTCCGCAGCTCGCCCAGCGCGTGCAGTTCGTCGAGGGCGGCGATGAGGGTGTCGACCTCGGCGTCGGTGTTGGCGGCGGTGAGCTGAATCCGGAAGCCCACCTCGGACTTCGGCACCAGCGGGTACGCCGCCAGCGTCACGTAGACGCCGCGCTCGAAGAGCAGGTCACCGACCGCGGCGATCCGCTTGTGGTCGGTGAGCGGGATCTCGATGATCGGGAACCCGGACAGGTTCGGGGTGTCCAGCCCGAGGCGTGTGGTGCATTCGAGCACGCGCTCCGTGAGCGCGCACAGCTGCGCGCGCAACTCCTCGCCGCGGCGCTCGTTGACGTCGAAGCCGGCGAGCACGGTGGCCAGCGAGGCGACGGGTGAAGGGCCGGAGTACAGGTACGGCGGCGCCGCGACCTTGAGCAGGTCCTTCAACTCGGGCGGGCAGGCGATGAACGCGAGCAGCGAGGAGTAGGCCTTCGAGAACCCGCCCACGAGCACGATCCCGTCGTAGGTCTCGTCCGCGTGTCGCACGATGCTGTTGCCCCGGGCGCCGTAGTGGCAGGCCTCGTCGGGTGAGCGCTCGCCGATGACGCCGAATCCGTGCGCGTCGTCGACGTACAGCAGGGCGCCGTGCTTGCGGCAAACGGCGGCGAACGCACGCAGGTCGGGAGCGTTGCCGGTCATGCTGTTCACGCCGTCCATGCAGACGAGCCGCGTGGGATCGCGTTCGGCCGACAGCAGCTGGTCGAGATGGTCCGGATCCTCGAAGCGGAACCGCCGCACCGCAGCGCCTCGCGACCGCGCGACCTGGCAGCCGTCGTAGATGGTCTTGTGCGCGCGCGCGTCGATGAAGATCGTCCCCGACGCCGCCAGCAGCGGGATCACCGACATGTGGATGTGGGTGATCGTGGGCAGGACGAGTGAGTCCTCCGCGTGCAGGAGCGCGGTCAGGCGGCTCTCGATCTCCTCGTAGAGCACCGGGCTTCCGAGCAGCCGCGACCAGCTCGGATGCGTCCCCCACTCCTCCAGGTAGGCGGGGATCGCGTCGATGATCTCGCGATCGAGATCGAGGCCGAGATAGTTACAGGACGCGAAGTCCGCCAGCCACTTGTCGCCGACGCGGATCATCCGCCCGTCGATCTCGTCGATCACGGCGTCGACCATCGCGTGCGAGTGCTTGAGCTCCTGAAGGTCCTTGCAGCTGTCGAGCCAGTGATCGATCCATGGCCGTCGCCGCAACTGCGTGGTGTTCGCCGTGAAAGCGGGCTCGTGGCCAGCGGCGAGGGTCCGAGCCTCCATGACAGTCTTTGTCGGCGCGAAGACCGCGCTGCTTTATGTTGCTTTTGGTCCGGCGGACTGACGTTGAGCACTGTGGCTCAGCGACGCCGAGCCCGAAGCGCTACGCCCGGCTGCCGACGACGTCAGCGGAGGAGCCCGGGCCGGGCCGCTCCTGTCCAGAGTCGCGGGCTGATACAGGCCGAGGTGAAGGTCGTCACGTTGTCGGCCTCGTCGGACTCTGCGATCGCGCTGCCCGCGTCGGCGGTGAGCGTGCGGGTCTCCCGCCGACAGTCGTAGTCGACGGTCGCGGTCGCGCCCGCTGCGAGACCATCGACGCGGAACTCGAGCGGTGTGTCTCCGCTCCGCGTCAGCGTCACGGTGAATGCGCCCGCCGCCGCATCGCCGGCGTTGCGGACCACCGCCTGCGTGTCGGCCGCTGCGTCGATGACGATGTTCGGCATCGGGCTCGGTGTGGCGCTGACCGTTGGCGTCTGAGTGGGGCCGGCAGTCGCGGTCGCGGTCGCGGTCGGACTGGGCGTCGGGATGGGCTCGCCCGGCTCGGGCTCCGGGCCGATCGCCGGATCGGTCTCGTCGATCAGATCGTCTCGTTGGGCGCGCGCGAAATCAGCACCGCTGTGCGAGATGCCCAGGATGCGCGCGCCTCCGATCCGGACGCCGTCGATCGGCAGCCGCCTGGCGGCGATCGCGCCGTCGCGGCCGGTGATCAGCAGGCCGGCGTCGGTAGTGGCGAAGCCCGCCGTAGTCCGCGGCAGCGACCGCGCCGACCCGCCGCGAGTCCGCAGCGGCCCGTCGCCGACCCGTATCTGCAACCGCCCGCCGGCGCCGAAGGAAGCGGCGACCCGACCGCTGCCCGCCAACAGACGGCCCGGCAGATCGGCGCCACCGGTCTTCCTCAGCGACTGAGGGTCGAGCAGCGTAAGACGCTGCGCCCGCCGCGACAGCACCGCGAGCCTCTGCTTCCAGGGCCGATCCTCGGCCCAGTCATACGCGAGCGCCGACCCGCGCACGCCGAGCCTCGTGCGCTCGAGAACGCCGCCATCGCGGGCCAAGGTCGTGACCGAGCGCCTGCCCAGCGCGAACACGAACTTGCCGGTCGGGCTGGCCTCGAGGTCGACGGTGCCGGCGGGAGCCGGCCCAAGCGTGCGCACCTGACCGGTGCCGGGCACAACGGCCTTGATGCTGTCGCTGGCCTTGGCCACGTAGGCGACCTCGCCCGTCAGCGGCATGGCGACGGCGTCGACGAGGCTCCCGTCGATGTGGATCTTCTTCACGACCGGCTTGATCTTGATGTTCGGTTTCGCCGGTTTCTGGGTGCCGTCCTGGCGGTTGAGGTCGTACCCGGACACGACCGTGAGGTTGTCGCCCTTGCCGGCGATCAGGATCTGGGGGTAGACGGCCAGGTACTTGTCCACCAGCCGCTGAATCTCCTCGCCCGTGTCGGGCCCGAAGCGATACAGCCATTGCTGGCCGAACACCGGAATCGAGCTCTTGAGGCGCAGCAGGTTCCTCGTCGGATTCTCGAACACGGACTGCCGGAGCTCGTCCTCCTCGATGCTGGGATTGTTGTAGGAGAGGTCGAACTGCTTGAACGTGCCCTTGACACCGGTGACGGCGACCGCGTGACCTCCGTCGCGCTCGCCCACCGAGACCGTGGTCCCGGTGCGCTCGTAATCCTTGTACTTGCCGTACGCGACCGAGACCAGGCCGCCGTTGTACATGATCGCGGCCATGTTCCGGCCCGCCTTGGCCCCGGTCTCTGTGAGGCCGAAGCCGAGCATGGCATGGCCGAAGTTCGCGCCCGAGAGCAGCTGGAACATGTCCACGACGTACTCGTAGTGCGTCCCGCAGCTGTCCTCGTCGACGACGACGCTCGAGCCGAGGGCCTTGATCAGCAGGCTCACGTCGTTGTAGGCGCCGATCTCGGCGTCGGAATACGGCTGGAGCGAGAGGTACGACGAGACGGGGTCGTCGCCCGCCTCACCCGGATCAGCGGCGAACGGTGCCCGCGACCACCAGGCGAACGTACCCGGCGGGATGTCGATGCCCTTGAACGCGTAGTAGCCGAGCAGGTCGGTCAGCGAGGTCGGCACGCAGTGGCAGCCGCCCTGCGCGACAAGCCCGATCAGCTTGCGTGTCCGGCCGTCCCCCGCCACCGTGGCGGTACGCCGCCGCTGGTCGTAGTCGGGCATGTCACACACGCGCGAGTCGAACGAGGCCAGGTCGGGGATGCCCTGCACGGCATCGCACCCCAGTTGCCCGGCGGCCGGGCGCGCGCCTGCCGTCAGTCCCGCCCCCGCCGCCAGGGCCACGCTCAGAACCGCCACGGTCCGGCGCCTCACCGCGCGATCATCCCAGGCTGCGCTACGGCTGACAAGGCGGCCCGGCGAGGACCCTGCGCGCCGGGCCCCGGGGACGTCCGGGCCTCGTCAGATGTGGGCCTTTGCGCGCGGCACCGCGCGGCGCGCTCACTAGCCCGCCGTCCTCACCAGTGCGTGAGGCGCGGACACGTCGGGCGCTGACTCCTTCTCTGAGACGTCCACCACCCACGGCGGGTCGTGCGACTGCCGGTCCACCACCGTCAGGAGCGCGTCGGCGACCGCCGCGTCGAACTGGCGGCCGCGCTGGGCGCGGATCTCGGCGCACGCCTCGCCGACCGTCCAGGCGTGCTTGTAGGGCCGCTTGTTGACGAGCGCGTCGAAGACGTCGCAGACGGCCGCGATCCGGCCGACGAGCGGGATCGACTCCCCCTGGAGGCCGGCGGGGTAACCCTCGCCGTCCCAGCGCTCATGGTGGGTGAGCGCAATCGTCTCCGCGAGCTGCACCATCGGCGACTCGGAGCCCTCCAGCAGCGACGCCCCCTGGGTCGTGTGGCCGCGCATCTCGTAGATCTCCTCAGGCGTCAGCCGCCCGGGCTTGCGCAGGATCGAATCCGGCAGTCCGATCTTGCCGATGTCATGCAGGGCGGCGGCCTTGCGCAGCAGGGCGGCCTGCTCCGGCGGCTGGCCGAGCTCGAGCGCCACGAGCTCGCACAAATGGCTCATGCGGTCGATGTGCTGGCCGGTGTCGTCGTCGCGCATCTCCGCCGCGCGCGCGAGCCGCTCGACGATCTCGGCCTGAGTGGCCTCGAGCCGCCGCGTCCGGTCGCGCACGGCCAGCTCGAGCTCGGTGTTGCGCCATGTCGTCTGGCGCCGCAGTGCAACCTCCACCGCCGTCCCGGCGACAACCGCCAGGCCAGCGCTCGCGGCCAGCGCGATCAGCGGTTCGGCCAGTGGCAGCACGAGGCCGCCGTTGAAAACCAGCTGGGCGGCCATTCCGTACAGCAGACCGAGCGCGGTGGTCGCCGCCGCTCCGCGGACAGGGCCCAGCGCGACGACGATCAGCGTGGCGCAGATCCCCGTCGCGATGAGGGCGAACAGGGAAGCCCAGGAAGGCAGGCTGCGCAGCGGGTTGCCGTCGAGCGCGGTCAGGACCGCGTTGGCCTGGATCTCCGGGCCGGACATCTCGCGGTCGCCCGCCGAGGTCGGGTGCAGGTCCTGAAGCACCGGCGCCGTCGCGCCGACGATGACGATCTGGTCGCGTAGGCGGCGCGCGTCGACCTGGCCGGCGAGCACGTCGGAGAACGAGTAGGTCGGAGTCGTGCCGGGCGGTCCGCGGAAGTCGATCAGCGACGAGCCGTCCGATCCGAATCGCGGCGTCGGGCGCTCGAGCTGCTCAGCGGCCGTCACCGCGATCGATGGCAGCCGGCCTACGAGCTGCTCGTATCGGCGCACGACGCCGCCCGGGTCGGGCGGCAGGTTGGCCGCCGCGGCAACGGCGCCGATCCGGCGCAGGTTCTGATCTCCGCCGAGCACACGGGTGCGCCCGCGCGCGTCGCTCTCACCGGTCGCGAGCACGATCCCGTCCGCGCGGTCGACGGCGGCGAACAGCGCCTGGTCGTCCCGCGGCCGCGGGGAGGGCTCGGTGAACTGCACGTCGTAGACGATCTGCCTGGCGCCGGCCTCGCGCAGCCGGTCGATCATCTCGGCGTGCAGTCGGCGGGGGAAGGGCCAGGTCGTCTGCAGGTCGTCGAAGGTGTTCTCGTCGATCCCCACGACCACGACGCCCTCGACCGGCTCTGGCCCACGGACGTCGAAGCGGACGTCGATGGTGCGCAGCTCGGCGCGTTCGAAGGTGCCGGCGATCGCGAGGGCGAGCACGAACAGCATCCCGAGTGTGCCTGCCAGCGCGATCGAGAGAGCGCGTGCCCGCATCAGCTTCGCGGTGTGAGGAGCCGCTCGCCCGCCTCCACGATCACGGGCCTGCCGCCGCGCTTTGGCCGCACGCGCACGGAGCCCTCGACCACGCGGGTGACCGTGCCACGGCAGGTGTCCATCGTCAGCCACCGGGTCCCACGCACCGTCGCAACGCTGTCGCGCCCATGGGTGCGGAACTTGCCGCCGCTGTCGCGGCCCCAGATCTTGCGCTTGCGCTTGCGCTTGCGCTTGCGGCTCGTCGAAGCCATCGTTCTGTCGCTCGCGCAGGACAGTCGCCCGGTGAGCCTGACGGTCGTCATGCCGCTGCGGGCCTGGCTGACGCGGAACAACCCGCCGCGGAAGAAGCCGGCCTGGACGGTGCCGTCGGGCAACTCGGACTCGAGCCGGACCTCTCCCTTACGTGTGTCGACGAGCGCTCCCACCGGCAGGGCGCCGATGTCCGAGAGCTTCGTGAACCGCGGCATGTTCTCGCTCTTGACGCGAACCGTGCCTCTGCTGGGCTCCACGACGACGGTCTCCTGCAGGAGAGGGACGACGTTCGCGCTCGGCGTTGCGGTGGGCCCCTCGGCCGGAGTCGGCTCGGCCGTGGGGCTCGGCGACGGCTCGGTGGTCGGCGCGACGGTCGGCGTGGGCGTGGGTGTCGGCGCGGGAGCGGGTTCGGGCGCCGTCATGAACGCAGTCACGGCCGGGCCGAGCGCGGCACCCGCGGCGCTCGTCGCGGTCACCGTGGCGGTGTAGAGCGTCGAGGCGGAGAGACCGGTGAGCGAGAAGACGATCTCGACGGGGCCCGGCCCCGGCGGGACCTGGACCTGGTCCGTCGCCACAACCTGGTTGCCCGGGCCGCGCAGCTGCAGGTTCACTGTGGTGGGCGACGCGTTCGCGCGGACGGTGGCACGCACGTCCCCCGTCGCCGCCGTGACCTGCTCGGGGAAGGCTTCGCCGACGTACGGCGGGACCGTGATGCGCCCGAGCCTTCCGTCCTGCTTGGTGAACCACATGGCGCCGTCGGGACCGGGCGCGATCGCGGTCGCCGGATAATCGGGCGTCAGCCCGGCGCTGTGAATGCTGACCGCGCCGTCGGGCCGGAGCCGGCCGATCGCGTTCGTGACCGTGAACCACAGCGCGCCGTCCGGGCCGGCCGCGATCGCGGTCGCCTGGTCGAGCAGCGGCGTCGGCAGCGCGGTGACCGTCCCGCCGGTGGTCGTGTGTCCGATCGTGTCGACGGCCGCGAAGTACAACGCGCTGTCCGGCCCTGCCACGATTCCCGCAGGCGCGAGGGCGGTGGCGTGCTTGGTCACCACACCGGCGGTCGTCACTTTCCCGACCGCGCCCGGCTCGGTGAACCACATGGCGCCATCGGGACCGGCCGTGATGTGCGTCGGGTTCGCCGACCCGGTCGTGATCTCGGACACGACCGTTCCGTCCGTCGCGATCCTGGCGGCGCCGCCAACCGAGCTCAGCGGGCCGATGTCCGCATCGGCCTCGGTGACCCAGAGGTGGCCGTCGGGTCCCGCGGCGATTGCCGTCGGCGTGCCGCTCAGCGGCCCGAACTCGCTGACCACGCCGCCGACCGTGATCCGCGCTACGTAACCAGGGCTCGTGTTCTGGACGAACCACAGAGCGCCGTCAGCGCCGACCGCCATGCCCGTCGGCTTGCGGTCCTTCGTGAATCCGGGGGTCAGCTCGGCCTCGAACTCGGCGAGGCCCCCTGCCAAAGTCACGCGCCCCACGATTCCGGGGTTGTCGCGCTCGCTGACCCACAGCGCGCCGTCAGGGCCCGTCACGATCCCGAAGCCGGGCTTCGTCAGCGTGTGGGGCTCGGTGATCGACGGCGCAGCCTGCGCCGTCGAGGCGAACATCAGCAGTGCGGGCAGCAGAGGCCCAAGCCTGCGCATGATCTGTCCGTCGGCGCTCCACCGGCCGGCCCTTACCTGAACGCGTGCGTTTGGCCGAATGCACGGGTCGCCGCGCATGGAGTCCGTGGGCGACCAGCGGTTGGCATCGGCGCGGGATGCGCCGTAGGGTTGGCCGGTGCCGTCGAACGGCGACCGCCTCCTGCCGGTCACCCGCTGGGCGGCGCTCGGGATCTTCTGCATCCTCGTGCCGGCGGTCATCGTCCTGTGGGGGGCGCCGGCGCGGACGGCGGACCTGTGGGCGTGGACGATCAAGCCCGACCTGACCCCGATCTTCCTGGGGTCCGGGTATGGCGCCGGGGCCTATTTCTTCTGGCGGACCTATCGGGCGAAGGTCTGGCATCCGTCTTCGGCCGGAGTCGTCTCGGCGGCGGCGTTCGCCGCCGCGATGCTCGTCGCGACCCTGATCCACTGGGACAAGTTCAACCATGGGGACGCTCCGGCGCTCGCGGCCATCGCCTTCTACGGCTGGGCCGGCGTGTACATCGTGTCGCCAGGGGTCGTGTTCTGGGTCTGGCTGCGCAACCACCGGGTGGATCCGCGTACCCCGGCTCCGGATGAGGCCGTCATGTCGCGCGGCGTCATGCTCGGCGCACGCATCTTCGGCGCCGGCGCCCTCGTCGGCGCGGCGGTCTTCTTCCTCTCGCCGGAGACCGCGATCGACGCGTGGCCGTGGGCGCTGACGCCGCTGACCGCGCGGGTGCTCGCCAGCTTCATGCTCCAGGTCGGGCTCGGCGCCATCCTGCTGTCGCTCGACCGGCGCTGGAGCAGCTGGCGCCTGCTGATCCAGACGTTCTTCGTGGCCACCGTCCTGCTGCTGGTCGGCGCGGTCCGGGCCTTCGACGACTTCGACACCGGCAACGTGGCCACCTGGCTCTACCTCGGCGGCCTGCTCGCGTTCGACGCGCTGCTGCTGCGCCTCTACCTCAGCTGCGAGCGGCGAACCCGGGCCGCCTAAGGCGTGCAGCCCGTGGTGCGAAAGCCCCACCGCACGGGATGCTCGAGCGGCGCGCCGGCGAGATCGCGCACGCCGGTCGTGAGCTCGACCCGGTAGCGGGAGCAGGGCTCGAGGTCCACGGCCGGGTACAGCAGGACGGCGTGGGTCCCGTCGGCGGCGCCGTAGGGACCGGGACGCGGGAAGCCGGGCAGCTGCGGCACCGCGGCCCCATCGGCGTCGAGCAGGCGCGCCGTCGCCGGCGTCACCGAGCTCGCGTCGACGGCGTTGGAGAGCACGAAGATGATGCGGTTGCGCGCACCGCCCCCGTAGGGACCGGGCGAGGTGCGGGCGGGCAGCCAGGTCGCGGGCACGTCGTCTGAGCCCGGGCGGGGGTAGCGCCGCGTGACCACCGGCGAGGGGTGCCCGTCGGAGCGCAGCTTGCGCCACAGGCCGCGCATGTAGCCGTCGATCGCGTGGCCGACGTCATCGACGCCCCCCGGCTCGGTCACGAAGTGGGCGGCCGACCACGGCATGTCGCGCTCGACGCGCGGGCCCTCCTCGGGCGCGACCGCGTGCTCGGCGCTGATCATCGCCAGCCCGACCGCGTGGCCCGCAAGGATGTGCTCGGCCGTCACGTCGAGACCCATGTCCGCGTAGACCTCGACCAGATCGCGCGCCGGAGGGGGCGGGAGCTGAGGCGGCAGCAGCTGGCCATGGCGCCACACCGCGACCACGTCCATCGCGTACTCGGGACTCGAGCTGGCGTCGTCGAGCGGATTACCGGCCAGCGGCGCGGCCGGCTGGTCCTCGGCGAAGAAGTTCTCCGCCGGATCCTCGCCGTGATCGGCCATCGCGGGCTCGAACAACCAGTCCCACAACTCGTCGCCCAGCCCGTGCCCGGCAACCCCCATGAGATGGGCGACCATCGGCGCACAACGCCCGAACGGATCGGTCAGATCGCCGCAATCGCTCGCGCGGATGTGAGCCACGTAGGCGTTGACGAACCGCTCCCAGTGAGACGTCTCGCCGAAGTCGTCGCTGGGGCGCACGTTCGGGCGCATCGGGAAGGGACCCGGCTCGACCCAGTAGCCCGTGTCCGGGTACGCCGCACCCGCGATCGCATGCACACGCTGCACCTTCAGCAACCGCTTCAGCGGGCCACGGGGAACGAAGTCGATCGCCCGGTCGACCATCCACGCGTGAGTCGTCTCACCCGCGGCACGTGCCGCGGGCGTCGGCGCGGCGAGCGCGAGCGCAGCGACGAGCAACGAGATCCATAGGCGCACGTCTGTGCAAACGCTCGCCGCCCGGTGGACTTGCGGGGTTCGGTCAGCTTGAGCAGGTAGTGTCGCGCCATGAAGCTGCGCACTGCGATCGCGATGCTGTTCTTCACGCTCGCGCCGGCCGCATCGGTCGGCGCCGCCACCTCCACCGAGGTCCGTGCCGCTGGGACGCAGTTGCGCATCCGCTCGATCGGCGAAAGCGGCACCACCGGCAACAACAACAACGTCGTCCTGCGGTTCGAAGCGCCCGGCGCGATCGTCGTGACCGGCGGGCCCGGCCTGTTCCCCGCAGGTGCGTCCTGCACGTCGCGGAGCTCCACCGAGGTCGTCTGCGAGGCCCCGTTCGCGTCGATCGACATCACCCTCGGCAACGGCGACGACGGCGTCGACCTCACCCAGCTCACCGACAAGGGGATGGTGCCCACCACGGTCGACGGGGGAAACGGACGGGATGTCCTCACCGGGGGGCCCGGTCCCGATGTCCTCAACGGCGACGGGCGCAACGCCGACGGAAGCACCGTCGCCGCCGGCGCACCTCCCAATCGCGGCGACGACCTGCTCATCGGCAACGGCGGCAACGACACCCTGCTCGGCAGTCTCGGCAACGACGCGCTGGTGAGCGCCTCCGTCCTCGGCGGCGGCGGCGAGCAGAACGTGCTCGACGGGGGCCCCGGGAACGACCTGTTCGATCTCGGCCGCGGCCTCGGTGCCGACGAGGTCAGAGGCGGTGAGACCGAGGAGGGTGGCTCCAGCACGCATCCCTACAAGCAGTCCCTCGGGCTCACGGAGGCGACCGGGCTGGGGGACACCGTGACCTACGAGCGTCGTACCTTCCCGGCGGCCGGGACCGCCGGCGTGACCGCCGACATGGACTCCAACGCAGACGACGGGGCGGTGGGCGAGGGCGACCTGATCGGCGGCGCGGAGCACCTGGTGGGCTCCGTGCGCGACGACCACCTGTCGGGCAGCACCGAAAAGAACCGCATCGTGGGCCTGCTCGGGCGCGACAAGGTCGTGGCCGGCGCCGGCGACGACTTCGTCAACATCCGCGACGGCGTCCAGGACGAGTGCCCCAGCGCGGGCACCGGGACGAACACGATCGACGCCGACCTGACCGACGAGGCGACCTACGACGACTGCGTCGTCAACGCGCCGTCGTCGAAGACCGGGACCACCACCTTCACGCCCGCCGACGACCCGACCGTCCCGGCCAGGGTCGGCAGGCGGCTGCGGCTGGCGGCGCGCGCGGTGGTCGTGCGGCTGCGCTGCCCGCGCTCGCCGCAGGCCCGCTGCAGGGGCGCCGTCGGCGTGCTCGGGGTCGAGCGCGACTACGCGATCCGCAAGGGCAGGTCGGCGAAAGTCCGGATCCCGCTGTCGCGCAAGGCGAGGCGCAAGCTCAGCCGGGCCGGCTCGGCCACGGTCGCGATCACCGAGCGGGGCCCATCGGAGAAGGGTCCCAAGGAGGTCCGCGCCAAGCGGCCCGTGACGGGGTAGCGCGCTGCGGACGATCGCACCCGTGCGTCTGGGACCGCCGCACTCGAGCACGCCTGGGTTCGACGGACTCTTGCGCGGGCGGTGGGGTCACCCGGCGAGGAAGTCCCGCACGGTTCGGCCGGTGATGGCCGGGTCCTCCATCGGGAAGCCGTGATCCTTGCCGGGCAGGATCTCCAGTCGGCCGTCCGGCAGCGCGTCGCGCATCGCGGCGGCGTGCTCATCCGTCGGGATGTCCTGCTCACCGATTACCACCAGCGTCGGCGCCTGGATCGTGCGCAGGTCGTCGACGTCGACCTCGTGGTCGTCGATCCACTGCGACGAAAGCCGCTCGAACACGACGTCGAAGTGCTCCGGCCCATCTGGCGACACTGCTGCGTACAGCTCACGCAGGAACGGCGGCAGGATGCCGACGCCGAGCTGGGTCACCATCTCCGTGGCCTGAGGGTGCGCGCCGTCGGAGTTGACCGGCTGGCCGATCAGCACGAGCCTCCGGACGAGGTCCGGCCGCCGCAGCGCGACGCGCATCGCCACCGCGGCGCCGTCGCTCCAACCGACGACGTCCGCCCGGCCGATTCCGGCCGCGTCGATGAAGGCGATCGTGTCGCCGGCCATCACGCTGAAGGTGATCGGCCCCTCCACGTCGGGCGTACGCCCGTGCCCACGGCGCTCGGGACGGTACACCCGGTGGTGGGAAGCCAGCTCCGACGCCAAGCCGTCGAACGTCTCGATCGTGCACATGCCGCCGTGCAGCAATACGAGGGGGTCGCCTTGGCCGGTCACCTCGTAATAGGTGCGCAAACCGCCGGCGTCGATGTACTGCCCGTCCCGAGTCTCAGCGCTCATGGGCGAACCCTACTCACGAGAGTCGCCGAGGCGCTGCGGCGCCTGGGGAGTGATCTACCTCGACCTCGAGGACCTGCTCCACATCGCGCGCCGGGCCCTCGGGGCCGAGCCAGAGATCCGCGACCACGGACTCCTCGAGCCGGCACTCGCCCGTCCCCGGGCACCGCATTCGAGGAAGAGGCCTATCGGACGATCCACGAGAAGGCGGCCGCCCTCCTCCACTCGCTCGCCCGCAACCATGCGCTCGTAGACCGCAACAAGCGCCCTGCGCGCGCGGCCACGCTCGCCTTCCTGGCCATCAATCCGCCCCGGGCTGACGACTGCCGTGTTGAACGGCGCCCGAGGAGCGGCCCGTGGCGGGCTAGAAGGCCCGTAGGGAAGGCGCGCCCGTTGCCGCGCGGCACGTCACTGCGTGCCGTCAGGCCGGTGCGGCCCGGCGCGAACGGACCGCACGCACGCTCCCTGGTTCGAGTAGGTGGGGTTGAAGTTCCGCCAGCCGTTGGACTTGCAGTCGCTCGCCGCGGTGGGCGGGTCGGTGTCGAGGATGCCGTCACCGTCGCTGTCGTAGCGCGCGAAGAGCTCGCCCACCGCCGCCTCGAGGTCGGGAAGCGGGCCGATGTGACGCGTGATCTCAGTCTGACCGGCTCCAGGTGCCTGGGAGCTCCCGGTCGCCACGAGGATGTCCCGCACCTCGGCGGCTTTCAGAAGCCTCCCGTGCTCCTGGGCGATGCTGGACAGGGCAGCCGCCGAGCCGGCGACGATGGGTCCCGCGCTAGAGGTGCCGCCGAACCCGGCTCGGTACGCGTTGTCCTGGCACGCCGGGGCCGAGCCGTTCGCGCGCTGCGCGGCGATCGGCGAGTGACAGGGCAGCGACCCACCGCCGTAGAGCTCCCCGTTGCCGCCCAGCGTCGCGACGGCCCGGCCCCAGCCCTGCAGGTCCACCCGGTCGCCGTGGTTGCTGAACCCCAGCGCCGACCGGGCCGGACCCTCGGAGCTCCCGGGGGGCACCCCGGCCCCGACGATGATGGAGCCGCTGTCGCCGTAGCCCGCGAAGGTCGGGGTCGAGGCGTCGAGGTCCTTGCCCCCGTTGCCGGCGGTCTGCACCACGATGAGCCCCGCGGCGGTCGCGTCGAGGATCGCCTGGTAGATCGATGCGTTCCATTCGACCGGTGCGTCCTGACCGGAGAACCCGCCGATGTTGGCCTCGATGAGCATCACGTCGCCCGGGTCGAGGACGCCGATCGCGGTGCGGATCGCCTGCTCGATCCCACCCGCGTAACCGAGGGTGTTCGTGTAGTGCGGGATGACCCGCAGGCCGGCGTCGGGCACGATCCCGGTCAGGCCGAAGCCGTTGTTGTCGGCCACCATGACGCCAATCACGCCGGAGCCGTGGTCATCGGTGAAGTCAAACGGTGTGCCCGTGCCGTTGGGGACGTAGGCGACGTCGGCGGGCAGGTCCTCGTGTTCGAGGTTCCAGGTGGCGTACTCGATGTCCGCGACCCGCGCGTTCTCGCCCAGGCCACCGGGCCGGGTCCACGCGAACCGGGCATCGACCCCGCCCTCCTCGGCAGGGTTGAGGTAGCCCTGGTGGGCCGTGAGGTCAGGCGTCTGCTGGGCGTCGGCGGCCGGCACCCACAGTGACGCGCCGAATACCGCGCACAGGAGCGCGACCCCGCTCGTCCGCCACCCCGACCAGCTTGCAGCGGCACCCGCCACCAGCGGTACTCCCGACATCTCCGGCCCCCTTGTGCCCTCGTCGCGCCGTCCGCGCGACAGCCGCAACCTAAGTGGCGGCCGGCGAGAAGGCAAGCGCCCGATCGTCAGGGAGTCGGCAACCTGACCGGTGCTCAATACGCGCTCCAGCCTGGCAGACTGGCGCCGTGACGGAACTCGAGACGGACTACCTGGTGGTCGGCGCAGGCGCGTCCGGCCTCGCGTTCACCGACGCGCTGGTCGCCGAGACGGACGCCGACGTGCTCATGGTCGACCGCCGGCCGCGCGTCGGCGGGCACTGGAACGAGGCCTACGAGTTCCTGCGCCTGCACATCCCCTCGGCCAACTACGGCGTCAACTCCTTGGCGCTGGGCGACGACGGGCGCGACGAGGACGGCCTCTACGAGCGGGCCACCGGGCCGCAGGTCCGCGCCTACTTCCACCGGGTGCTCGACGCGCGGCTGCTGCCTACCGGCCAGGTCCGCTTCCTCGCAGAGCGCGACTACGTCGACGCCGACGACGGCCGCCACCGGCTGCGCAGGGCCGACGGCACGGTGGAGGAGGTCGCGGTCCGCCGCAAGCTCGTCGACACGCGCTACATGGCCACGGACCTGCCGGCGCTGCACACCCCGTCCTTCGCCGTCGGGGCGGGCACGCAGCTCGTACCCGTGGGCGCGCTCGCCGACGGGCTCGACCACGAGCGCTACACGATCCTCGGCAGCGGCAAGACCGCCATCGACGCGTGCACCCACCTGCTCGACGGTGGCGTCGACCCCGGCCGCGTGACCTGGGTGCGCCCGCGCGACCAGTGGCTGCTCGACCGGGCGAGCCTGCAGCCGCTCGATCAGGTCGGCTCGATCGTCGAGGGCTTCGCGCACGACATCGAGGCGGCCGCGCAGGCGAGCTCCGTCGACGACCTGTTCCTACGGCTCGAGGCCAGCGGCAGGCTGCTGCGCATCGACCCCGCGGTCACGCCGACCATGTACCGCTGCGCGATCGTCACGCGGCGCGAGCTCGAACAGCTGCGCTCGGTGGAGGACGTGGTGCGCCTCGGGTACGTGCGCCACATCGCTCCGCACGAGCTCACGCTCGCGGAGGGGACCATCCCCACCACACCCGGGACGCTGCACATCGACTGCACCGCCAACGGGCTGCACCTCGGACCCCTCCAGCCGATCTTCGCCGCTGACCGGATCACGATCCAGCCGGTGCGGCCCTGCAGCCCGGTCTTCAACGCCGCGCTGATCGGCTACATCGAGGCGACGCGCGACGACGTCGACGCGCAGAACCGCCTGTGTCCGCCGCTCCAGAACCCGGACACGCCGACCTCCTGGATTGAGAACCTCTCCGCCATGTCGCGCCTGCCGCTGCTGTGGAAGGACTCGGATCTCGTGGCCTGGCTCGAGCATTCGCGCCTCAATGTCGTGCGCGGCATGCTCGACCACCTCGACGACCCGCGCATCCAGAACGCGGCGGAGCGCAACCGGCGTAACCACGCCGCCGCAGCTGCGAACGTCGAGCTCTTCCTGCGCGACGCGGCGGCGGCCGCCTGACCCGCGATGCGGCCTGCGGGCTACACGCCGCGCTGAGTCACCGTGTCCGCCTGGCGCTGCCGTTCGCCCGCGCCGGGGCGGACGCGTCCCCACGTTGCCTGTGACATCGGGTAGGCCCGCCGCCGCAGGGCGTTCAGTCGGCCCGCCGGCTCGATGCCGCCGCCCGTGTTGAAGGGGTTGAAGCGGAGCGCGTCGGCGACGTCGTCGAGCCGCCGGCCGATGCGGATCTCCCCCACGGGCCGGAAGGTCCCGCGGCCGATGAGCGGAGCGACGGCGAGCTGGAAGCGCTGCTCGGAGATCGGCAGCACGCCGACCACGAACTCCTCGTCACCGGCCCGGTAGGGCAGCGAGCTCGAGTACGCGCGGTCCGCGATCCCGCGCGCAGGGACGAACACGTGCCGCAGCACCGGGCGGTCGATGCTCGTCACGAGCAGGAAGTCCTGGTGGCGGTCGGGCCCGTAGGCGTCGAGAACGCGCAGCGCCAGTCCGAGCAGGTCCGGGAGCGGCCGCGGCACGCCGAGGGAGCGGCTGAATCGGACGACCGCCCGGCGCTCGCCGGGACGGGTGAGCAGCGACGCACCCTGCGGGGCCTCGGGCGCCCCCGCGATCTGCAGCGTCGCCTCGTAGACCTCGCCCTGCGGGTGCACTGCCTTCCCGCGTCGCAGCGCGGCCAGGGCGCCCATGGCGAGCCCGGCGAAGGTGGCGGCGGCCTCTGATGTCGCTCGGCTCATGCGGAGGTCCTACCCGAATCGTCGGCTTCCTCCCGGTACGTCCTTCGAGCTGTGTAGCACATAACCCGTGTTACACTGGTGGCTGTGGCCAACCTGACTCTGACCATCGCGGACGACGTGCTGCTCCGGGCGCGCCGGCGCGCCCTTGACCACGGAACGTCCGTCAACGCGCTCGTCCGGGCGTATCTCGAGAGCTTCGCCGGCGCGGACGAGGTCGAGGACGCCGCCCGCGCCCTCGTCGCTCTGGCCGAGCGCTCGTCGGGATCCAGCGGCCGCGGCGGGCGCTCGTGGACCCGCGGCGACGTCCATGAGCGTTAGGGCGTTCCTCGACACCAGCGTCCTCGTCTACGCCTTCGACGACGGCGAGCCTCGGAAACGCGACCGCGCGCGAGCGCTGCTGAGCGCGCCCCCGGCGCCGCTTACCCTCAGCGCCCAGGTCATCGGCGAGTTCTACGTCGTCGTCACGCGCAAGCTCGCCAAGCCGCTGCCGGCCGTCGACGCCCGAGCGGCGGTAGCGCAGCTGTTGCGACTTCCGGTGGTGCCGGTCGACGCGGAGCTGGCGGCGGCGGCCGTCGCCTCCAGCGAGTCGTCGCAGCTCTCATACTGGGACGCGCTGATCGTCGAAGCCGCCCGTGCCGCCGGCTGCGATGTCCTGCTCACCGAGGACCTCGCGGACGGAGCGACGATCCGCTCCGTCCGCATCGAGAACCCGTTCGCGTAGCGACTCTCAGGAGGGCGGCACGAACTCGTCAAGCTGGACGATGACCCCGTCCGGGTCCTGCAGGAACGCAGAACGCCAGATCCCCTCGGGGGTTGTCAGCAGCGTGTGCGGAGGTTCCAGGCACGGCACGCCTTCACCCTCGAGACGCTCGTACAGCGTGTCGAGGTCGTCGACCCAGATCCCGAAGTGGGTGATGCCGACCTGGTCCACCTTGATGCTCGCGCCGGTCGGCGGGTCACCGAGCGGGGAGAGCAGTACGACCGTGGGCGCCGCCCCGTGGCCCATCGGCTCAGGCTGCGCGCTCGCAGCCACCACCGCGAAGCGAAAGACGCGCTCCGCGTGCTCGTAGATGCGGAGCCGCCCGGTACTCGGGAACACCTGGTCCGATGTGCCTTCGAGCACAACGGGCAGCCCGAGCTGGTCCCGGTAGAAGCCCAACGAGCGATCGAGATCGCGCACGGTGATCTCGAAGTGGGACACGCCGGCTGGGCGTCACGACCGGGAGTCTTCCACGCGACGTCCGGATGCGAGCTCAACCAGCGCGGCATCCCCCATGCTTGGGATCAGGTGGGCGTCGTGACCACGCGTAGCCCCGGGACCCGTTGGAACTCATCCGCATTGCCGGTCGCGATACCCAGCCCGTGCGCCAGGGCGGTGGCTGCGATCCAGAGATCGTGCGCGCCGATGAGCCGACCCTTGGCCGCCAGCTGGGCCCAGATGTCCGCGTGAACTCTCGCGATCGGCTCGGTGACCTCGATCGCCCGCATCCCGCCCAGCAGGTGCTCGACGAACGCCCGGCGCCGCGTGCGCTGTGCGCCGCTGGCTCGGTGCACGCCGTGCAGCAACTCGCTGACGGTGATGACGCTGATCGCCCGGTCCTCGTTTCCGATCGCGTTCTCCACTTCAGGGTTGACGACGCCGCGCTCGAGATCGACGAGCATGTCGGTGTCGATCAGGACTGCCATGCGTCCTCGGGCGGTCCAACCGACTCGCGCGCCGCTCGCAAGTCGTCGGCGAACTCGGCGTCGGGGGCGGGCGCGGTCGCGATCAGCTCCCGGAAGCGGTCGGCCGAAACCAGACGAGACTTCGGCGCCGAGAGCACGGCGACCGGTGCGCCGCTGCGCGTGACCTCGATCTCCTCACCGTTCGCGACCCTGTTGAGCAGTTCGGAGAAGCTGCGCGCTGCGTCAGTGGCAGTCATCCGGGTCATGGGGTGAGGGTATCAGATAAATCTGATTATCTAGGCGTGGGCGCATCCGAGTTGGGACTGCCGTTGCCGCCACCGGCGAAGCGGCGGCGGCAACGACTATCACCCGCGCGCTACGCCGGGTTGTTGTTGTCCTTGTGGTTGTGGCCGCTGGTCTCCGGCGAGCCGACCTGGGTGTTCCCCTGGCCGTTCGGCGGACCGGCGTTGCCGGGCAGCGTCTCGTTGCCCTTGCTGCAGATCACACCGTCGCCGTTGCGATCCCAGCGATCGTGCCCAGCGGTCGAACCGGCCACCGCCTGGGGATCCCACCCAGGCGGGCAACCCGTGTTGTCATCGTTGTCAGCAAGCGCCGGCGCGACGATCATCGCGCCCACGGCCGATGCCATTGCCACGACGCGCGTGACTTTCCCCCCGCCCATACGAGCCCCTCTCTTCAGGCCGCCCGGCTATGTCGAGCCTGTTTGGCCCCGAGCCCCGAGCGGCACGGATTGGTCCTGCGCGCGTGACACCAACTCAGCGAAACTGGGCCTTGGGACTTTTCTTCGATGAGCGGGATCTTTGCGGCCCCGGATCGAATCCGCCCTGCAGAGCCAAGCGCGAGACGGGGGTCGAACCCGCGACCTTCGGCTTGGGAACGGTCTCGGCCTTCTGGCCGGAGGAAGGAACGGTTTTCGAGCCCTCACCGTAAGCGGGCGAGTTGGCTCTACACGGCCGCTTGCGACACCTTCTCGAGGCCCGTGGGGACCGACTCGGGGACATCGGCCCCGTGAGTTCGGAGTGCGAGCTGAGTCCGAGCGCCGCTGTGCGCCCCGCCTCGAGCGCGCTCGGAGGATGGCTCCCTAATCAGCTGTGTGCTCGACGCGACCTGGCTCACTCGAGCGTCCGCCAGACGATGAAGGACGACACGCGCCGGACAGCACGGTTCCGGTGAGGCGTCCGCCGGCGTTGGCCATGTAGTAGAAGCCGACGTTCATCGCGACCTTGTCGCCTTGTGCGTAGGCGAGGATCAGGTAAGAGTGCACGGCGGAGCTCATCGCGAACACAACGCCGAAGACGATCAGCCCGCCCACGGGCACGGCGGTCGCGTCGATGTCGAGAGCGAGCGCGAGCGCGATGGCGGCAGGAAACGCGGCGAGTGCGAACGCCAGCCAGGTGGCGGTGTGGCCGTCTGGCTCGGACCCGTGTTCTGAGGCGCGGCGGCGCACGAAGCGCGGCGCCGAGGCCTGGACGATTCCGTAGCCGATGACCCAGACGGCCATGAAGGTGCCGACTTGCCAGAAGGTCCAGTCGAGCACGGTGCGCAGGTAGACGGGCACGCCGACGACGAACCACACGTCGCGGGATGCGAACAGAAAGATGCGTGCGCCGGCGAGGACGTTGACGGCGCGGCTGTGGGAGAACATCTGTCGGAACTTCGCCTTGGCGTCTTGCTGAGCCCGCCGCGCATCAGTACGAGAGTGGCGATCAGCGCGGTGGCGACCGGGCCGGCGAGGATCAGCACGGCCGGCTGGAATCCGACGGTGCTCAGTAGCAGCCCGCCGACGAAGAACCCGACGCCCTTGAGCGCGTTCTTGGATCCTGTGAGGATCGCGACCCACTTGTAGAGCGCGCCGGGTGCGTCCTCGGGTACGACGAGCTTGACCGCGCTCTTGGAGGACATCTTGGTGAGGTGGTTGGCGATGCCCGACAGTGCCTGGGCGACCATCACGTAGGCGACGACCAGCCACGACTCGGGCACTAGGCCGAGCATGGCCAGCGCGGTGATCTGGGTCGCGAGGCCGGCGAGGAGCGTGACCTTCAGGCCGAGGCGAGCGGCGACGTAGCCGCCGACGAGGTTGGTGACGATCCCGAAGACCTCGTAGAAACAGAAACAGCGAGGCGACTGCGAACGGGCTGTAGCCGAGCTCGTAGAAGTAGAAGAGGACCAGGACGCGGATCGCGCCGTCGGCGATCGTGTCGGCCCAGTATGCGCCGGTGACGATCGCGTAGTTGCGCAGGTCACCGCGGCGCCCGGCAGCGGCGTCTACGGCGCCGTTGCTCATGCGACAGCGCGACTTTGCGTGCTGGTTCTACGAGCCGGTTGGCGTAGCCCCACTCGTTGTCGTACCAGGCGAGGATCTTGACCTGCGTGGAGTCGGTGACCATCGTCGACGGCGCGTCGACGATCCCCGAGCGCGGGTCGTCCTTGATCGGCATGCATCTGCAGCTTGCGCGGCTTGCGGTCGGGGCGGACTCGGCCCGGATGTCCTGCGGCGCGAGCCGAGCTCAGGCGGCCTGGCGCTCAGCGCGAAACGCGAGCCCGCCGGCCAGCGCAGCCAGCACGGCCAGTGTCCACAGCAGCGCGCCGTAGCCGACGGCCGCCGCGAAGATGGCAGCCAGCACCGGCCCGCCGGCACGAGCAGCGGTCGTCATCGACGCGGCGACCCAAGCGATCGTGCCGTAGGCACCTCGGCCCGTAGAGGTCAGCGATCGCGGTCGCACGGGCGAGCGTGCCCATGCCGTTGCCCATCCCGAGCAACACCAGTCCCACCATGCACCGCCCAGGTGGCGTCAACGGCGACCACCACGCGCGATCCCCAGGCGCGATCAGTGACGAACAGCGCGCCGGTCGCCTGCGGCCTCGCGGCCAGCGCGCCGGCCATCGGTGCGAACAGCAGCCGGCCGGGGATCTGCGAGATGCCGATCAGGCCGACGCGCGAAGGCGGCGAACGCCGGCGCTGTGGCCGCGCTCGAGCAGGAACGGGATCGCGTGCACGGTCATCGCGATCGCCGCGATCGACGCCAGAAAGAACGCCAGCGACAGCAGCCAGAACGGGCCGGGCGCAGCGCCGCGGCAGCTCGTGACCGACGGCTCCGCGGCAGGCGCCGCCCGGGTGCCCGCCCTGACGCGGCTGCCGCCGCTGGTCGCAGCACGAGCGCGTGCAGCGGCACGCGTCACCGCTGCGAGCATCGACGGCGAGGATCACCAGTGCGTCCCGCCAGCCGTGCGCGTCGATCAGCGCCTGGCTGAGCGGCAGGAAGATGAAGCTCGCCAGCGCAGCGACGAGCGTCATCGCGGTCATCGCCCGGCGGCGCTCGCCAGGCCGCCGGGAACTGCTTGGCCAGGACCGTGAACGCCGGCTCGTAGAGCACCGCGGCCATCACCACGCCGATCGCCGACCCAGACCGACGTAGAAGCGCGAGCGAGGCCCTGCACCTGCGACCAGGCGAGCACCAGCAGCACGCCCGCGACCGAGCCGCGCGGTCATCAACGGCCGCGGGCTGCGCCGGTCCAGGTGGCGACCGACCGCGACGCCGGCCACCGCGGAGACCAGCAGCGCGAGCGAGAACGCGCCGGTCAGCTGCGCGGCGCTGAAGCCCAGGTCCCGCTGCATCGGCACCAGGAAGACGGCGAACGCGTAGTAGAGGATCCCCCACGACACGGTCTCGGTGACCGACAGCGCGGCGGTGATCGCCCAGCCGCGCG
Organism: uncultured Solirubrobacteraceae bacterium; assembly: GCA_963724135.1. Classification (GTDB taxonomy): domain Bacteria; phylum Actinomycetota; class Thermoleophilia; order Solirubrobacterales; family Solirubrobacteraceae; genus DATLGB01. Next base: position 797,643 of record CAVRTA010000004.1, on the reverse strand, counting down.
TGCGGAGCCTGGCGAGCCGCGCAGCGGCAGCCGGCGCGACCGTAGTCGCCGCGCCGACCGTCCAGCGTGCGTCGCGTCGATGCTCACGCCTCGGCGCCGACGCTGTCGCAGGCGAGCCGGCACCGCAGCAGGCGGCGGCCGGTCGTCGGCCTCCGGTGTGCGCCGGCGTGAGGTTGCAGACGCCGGTCTCGGGCAGCACGAGCTCGACGCGACGGGCCGCCTCCCAGTCGCCGGCGAGCGCGGCGACGACCGAGCGGACCTGCTCGTAGCCGGTGCGCAGCAGGAACGTCGGCGCGCGGCCGTAGCTCTTCATGCCGACCATATAGACGCCCTCGTCGGGATGGCGAGCTCGTCGACGCCGTGCGGCGGGACCGATCCGCACGAGTGCAGGTTCGGGTCGATCAGCGGCGCCAGCGCCCGGGCGGCCTCGACGCGGTCGTCGAGGTCCAGGCGCAGCTCGCCGCAGGATCGACAGGTCCGGACGGAAGCCGGTGGCGGCGATCACCTCGTCGGCGGCGATGCTGCGGCTCGCCGTCGGAGAGCGTCGAGCCGCGCCCGTCGACGCTCGTCGACCGTGCGCGCGTGGAAGCCGCTGATCGAGCTCGATCGAGCCGTCCTCGACACGAGCCGCGGACCGCCTCGCCGAGCGCGCCGCGGGCCGGGAGCTGGTCGTCTCCGCCGCCGCCGTACTTGCGGCCCGGGCGCGCCGCCGCGGATCGCCCACACGATCTCGGTCGCCGGCTCGGAGTCGCGCAGGGCCACCAGGTCGAGGATCGCGTTGAACGCCGAGTGCCCGCTTCCGACCACTAGCACCCGCTTGCCGGCGTAGCGGTCCCGGTCGCGCGCCGAGCACGTCGGGGATGCCGTAGGCGATGCGGTCGGCGTGGGCCCGCTCGCCGGCTGCGCGGCATGCCGCCGGAGCCGAGCGGGTTGGGCTTGCGTCCACGTGCCGGAGGCGTCGATCACGGCGCGTGCCAGCAGCCGATGCTCGACGTCCGTCCTGCTCGACGACGAGCTCGAACGGCGCCTCGTCGCGGCCGGCGTCCTTGAGCTTGTCCACGACCCCGCCGGGTGACCGCGACCACGCGTGAGCGCAACGCGCAGCGCTGCTGGCGATCGCGGGCAGCGGCGGCGAGCGGCTCGAGGTAGCGCTCGACGATCTCCGCCCCGGTCGGGTACCCGTCGGCCTGCGGGCGCGTCCCAGCCGTGCGCGTCGACAGCAGCTCGCCTGCGACCGGGTCGATGTTGAACTCCCACGGGCTGAACACGCGCACGTGACCCCACTCGCGGATGCTCGCGCCGACGGCGTCGCCGGCCTCGAGGACCAGCGGCCGCATGCCCCGGCGACGCAGATGCGCGGCGGCCGCCAGGCCCACCGGACCCGCGCCGACGATCGCGACCGGCAGGTCGACTCGCGGACTCGTTCCACGTCCTCGCCGCGCTGGAGCAGCGTCCGCGTCGCGTTCGGCAACAGCTGCAGCGGCGTGCTCTGACCGGCCGCGCAGCCGCAGCTCGCGCTCAGGCGCGCCCGCGTATGGCCGCGGTCGCGGTGCCGCAGCAGGACCTCCTTGGCGGACGGCTCGCAGCAGGTGGCCTGGGCGGCGGGGGTGCAACAGGCGCGTGACTCAGACATGGCTCGCTCCTTCGTGGCTCAGACACATCGATGGATTTCGATGCATTGATGGTGGCACCGTAGCGCAGATTCGTGCAGGCATCAACTTTCTTCGATATCCTTGCTCGCATGACCGTCCCTCCCGCTCGTCCAGTGCTGCGCCCCACTCGCCGAGCCCGCGCTCACCGACAAGGAAGCCAGCGAAGCTCGAAACCGTCTTCAAGGCGCTCGCCGACCGCCACCGCGTCAAGATCCTCAACCGCCTGCTCGCCGCCGGGCGGCGAGGCGGTCTGCGTATGCGACTTCGAGGCGATGCTCGACCTCAAGCAGCCGACCGTCAGCTACCACCTCAAGCAGCTGCTCGACGCCGGCATCGTCGAGCGCGAGAAGCGCGGCTCCTTACGCCTACTTCTCCCTCGCGGAGGGTGCACTCGCGCGCGTGCGCGACCTCCTCCTCGAGTTCCGTTCCGAGCCCGTGGCCGCATGACCGAAACGACGCGCTCCTGGGAGGGAATCCAAAGCCCCGAGCTGCTCAAGACTTCGTGAACGGCCGAGCCGCGCCGTACCCTCGAGCCGCGCGCACTAGCTGCTCGAGGAGGTCGTCGACGGGGACCGAGCCCCCGCCAGACGGAGCGAGGGCCTCGATCTCTCGGCTGCCGCCCGCACGCTCGGCGATCGGTCGCGCGGTCGCGCCGGGAGGGAGGGTGGCCAGCGTGAGCCCGTGCATCGGCACGACGCCGATTCCGGCCGCCACGAAAGCCTGGACGGCCGGCAGGTCCTCGAGCTCGTAGGCGACTCGTGGCGTGAACCCGGCCTGCGCGCAAAGGTGCTCGACGAGCGAGCGGAACCGCCCGGCGGGGGTGTCGCGGCCTCGGCAGAATCATCGGCTCCGTCTCCAGGTCCGCGACGCTCACGTCCTCCCGCCGCGCGAGCCGATGACCCTCGGGCAGAACAACGTAGAGGTGATCCACGAGCAGGGGGCGCCGCTCCAGGCCCGCCGGTGTCCGGGCACGGCCACGCCCGGCAGGTGATGGACCACCGCGACGTCGGCCTCGCCGGCACGCAGGCGCTCGATCGCCTCGCCGGTCTCGAACTGGAGCACTTCGATGACGAGTTCGGACTGCGTCCGACGCAGATCGCGCACCGCCGCCGGCACGAACGACGACAGCGCGCTGGGAAAGCGGCCATGACGTAGGCGCTCCGTCCCACTGCGCAGATCCGCCACGGCGGCGTCGGCGCCGCTCGAGCTCGGCCAGCACGCGCTCGACGTGCGGGCGCACCACGGCACCCGCGCTCGTCGCCCGCAGTGGGCGCTGGGACCGGTCGATCAGCGCCGCGCCCACCTCACGCTCGAGCGCGGCGAGTTGCTGCGAGACAGCCGATTGTGTGTAACCGAGCACCTCCGCGGCTGCCGACACCGATCCGAGGTCCAGCACCAGCGCGAACGCGCGAAAGCGCTGCAGGTCGCTGAAGACATGAAGCAACTCTACTGATGTCAGCAGCAGATGAAGTGGACCTGATGACCTCGCTGAGCGACGATCGAGGCATGACCAACACCACCCACCATCGAGCAGCCCCGGCTACACCACCCCCGCGGGCGAAGGCGAGCGCACCTGGATCGTCGGCGACACGATGACGTTCAAGGCGACCGGCGAGACCACGACCGGCGGGCCTCCTGCTCTTTGAGAACCTCACCACGCCCGGCGGCGGCCCGCCGCCCCACATCCACACGCGCGAGGACGAGTTCTTCTACGTCCTCGACGGGACCTTCGAGATCCGGATCGGCGACGCCCTGCACGCCGCTCGGCCCCGGCGGCTTCGCGTACGTGCCCCGCGGCACTGTGCACAACTTCCGCAACACGGCCGACACCCCGAGCCGGGTCCTCGTCGGGCTTCACCCCCGCGGGCATCGAGGGCTTCTTCCGCGAGTCCGGCCGCCCCGCCACCGACGACGGTCCGGCACCGCCGGTCGACGAGGACGAGATCGCCCGCACGATGGCCGCTGCCCCCAATACGGCCTCGAGGCCGTCGCCTTCTGACCCCGCCACCTGCCGCCACGGCGGCGTGCTGTCGGCACGATCGCCGTGGCGGATCTACAACGCCCAGGTAGCGAGAAGTGGTAGCGAGGCGAAGTCCGCTACCACCTCACCCGCTGCGTTTGGCTTTCTAGAGCCAAGCGCGAGACGGGGGTCGAACCCGCGACCTTCGGCTTGGGAAGCCGACGCTCTACCAACTGAGCTACTCGCGCGTGCCCCGCGACTGTACCCAAACCGGCGAACGTCCCGGAGTACCGGCTGGGGCAGGGTTTGCGGGACGTTCGTCTACGCCGCGGCGGGCTCGTGCTCGGCCGCGTCGATGGTCATGACCAGCTCCGCCAGTACCTCTTCGGCGCGGTCGTTGTCGATCTGGCAGGTGCCGGCGGCCCCGTGGCCGCCGCCGCCGTAGTCGAGCATGAGCGCGCCGATGTCGAAGCTCGAGGAGCGGTCGACGATCGAGCGGCCCACGGCGAACACCGTGTTCTGCTGGCGCAGGCCCCAGAGGACGTGGATGGAGACGGTGCACTGCGGGTGCAGCGCGTAGATCATGAAGCGGTTGGTCGGGTGGATGATCTCCTCGTCGCGCAGGTCGAGCACGACGACGCGACCGTGGACGGTGCTGCAGCGGCGGATCTGCTCGGCCGCGGCGTCGGCGTGCTCGCGGTAGAGCTCGACGCGCTCGGCGACGTCGGGATGGGCGAGCACCTCTTCCACCGTCATCTCGAGGCAGTGGTCGATCAGCTCCATCATCAGCTGGTAGTTGGAGATGCGGAAGTCGCGGAAGCGGCCGAGGCCGGTGCGCGGATCCATCAGGAAGCTGAGCAGGATCCAGCCCTGGGGGTCGAGGATCTCCGACTCCTCGAACTTGGCGGCGTCGGCCTTGTCGACGGCGTCCATCATCTCGGTGCTCACGCGCGGGAAGCGCTCGGCGCCGCCGAAGTGGTCGTAGACGACGCGGGCGGCGGAGTCGGCCTCGGAGATCGCGACGCGGTTGCCGGCGTCGGACGTGACGCGGACGTCCTCGGAGCTGTGGTGGTCGAAGGACAGCGCGACCTCCGGCCGGTAGGGCAGATTCGTGGTGATGTCGCCGGGGCCGAGCTCGACCTGGCCGTCCTGGATGTCCTTCGGGTGGACGAACAGGATGTCGTCGATGATGCCGATCTCCTTCAGCAGGGCCGCGCAGACGAGGCCGTCGAAGTCGCTACGGGTGACGAGTCGGTAGGTGCGGTCGGTCGCAAGCGCAGGAGCCATGCCGATTGGTTTCGGTCGCCGGGCGTCGCGGCTTGATCGTCCATCCGCGTATGTCCAGAGCCGAGAACTACCCTCGAAGCTGATGCGCTGGGTCGTGATCGGGATCGCTGCGGCGCTCGTCGGGCTGCTCGCCTACGGGGTGGCCTCGCAGGGCGACGGGACGGCTTCGGGCGCGGTGCGCAAGGGCGAGGTCCCGCCGGCCGCGGCGTCCACACTGCCTCGCCTCGGCGAGCGGTCGCAGGGGGCGCTGGCCGACTACCGGGGCAAGATCGTCCTGGTGAACTTCTGGGCGTCCTGGTGCCCGCCGTGCACCGACGAGCTCCCGCTGCTGCAGAAGGCGCAGCAGGACCTGGAGTCGAACGGGGCGACGGTTGTAGGGATCAACTCCCGCGACAACACCGAGGACGCCCTTCAGTGGGTGCACCGCAATCGCCTGACCTACCCGAGCCTGCGCGACGGCTCGGGGGACTTCGCCGACGAGTGGGGAGTGCACCAGTTGCCCGAGTCCTACCTGCTCGATCGCGACGGGACGGTGCTCGCACTGGTCAAGGGCCCGCTGACGCAGGCCTGGATCGATGACAACGTGGCGCCGCTGACGCGATGAGGCTGCTCGCGCTCGTGATCGCGCTCGCGGTACCCGCCACGGCGCTGTCCGCGGAGCCGAGGACGACGCTGCCCGACGTCGAGGACGAGGTCATGTGCATCACGTGCGGGACGGCGCTGAACGTCTCGCAGGCGCCGAGCGCCGACCGGGAGCGCGAGTTCATCCGCCGCCGCATCGCCGAGGGCCTGACCAAGGATCAGATCAAGCAGCGGCTGGTGGCCGAGTACGGCCCGGAGGTGCTCGCCGAGCCCCATCAGAGGACGTCGTGGCTGGTCCCGGTGATCCTCGGCGTGCTCGGCCTCGGCACCGTCGCGCTGACCGTCCGGCGCTGGCGGCGCTCGGCCACCTTTGCCAAGGAGCCGGTCGACCTCGACCCGGCCGACAACCGCCGGCTCGAGAGCGACATGGCGGGCTACGACCTGTGATCGCGGCCGACACGGTCGACACCACGATCTTCGCCGCCTTCGCGGTCGGCTTCGTCAGCTTCATCTCCCCCTGCGTGCTGCCGCTCGTGCCCGGCTACCTGAGCGCGGTCTCCGGCGTCTCGGTGACCGACTTCCAGCAGGGCGAGGGGCGATCGGCGAAGGTCCTGCTTCCCGCGACGATCTTCTGTCTGGCCTTCACCGTCGTCTTCGTGGCCCTGGGGATGAGCGCGACCGGGATCGGGGAGGCGCTCAAGGACAACCGGCTCACGCTCGAGCGCGTCAGTGGGGCGCTGATCATCGCGCTCGGCGTCTTCTTCGTGCTGACGCCGTTCATCGGACGGCTGAACCGCGAGTGGCGCGTGGACGCGCTGATGCGGCGCGCAGGCTCCGGCGGGCCGCTCGTCGCCGGGGCCGCGTTCGCGATCGCCTGGACCCCGTGCGTGGGCCCCACCCTCGGCTCCATCCTCACCGCCGCCGCTACGCGCGAGACCGTCGGTGAGGGCGGCGTCCTGCTCGGCGCCTACTCGCTCGGCCTCGCCGTCCCGTTCCTCGTCACCGCGCTCGCCTTCAATCGCGCCACGACAGCCTTCCGCTGGCTGCGCGACCACTACCTCGCGGTGACCGCGGTCTCCGGCGCGATCCTGATCGGGATGGGCGTCCTGCTGCTCACGGGCGAGCTCACCCAGCTCAACATCGAGGCGCGCAAGTTCCTCGACACGATCGGGATCGGCGAGCTCTACAACCTCTGACTTCACAAAAGGGTCCGTCCCTTTTGTGAAGCGCGGTGCGCTACATGGAGTCCGGGGCGTCGACTCCGAGGAGGTCGAGTGAGCGCGCGAGGACGCCCTGGGTCGCGGAGCAGAGGCCGAGCCGGAACGGCTCGTGGTCGGTGCCGGTGAGCACCTTGCAGTGCTCGTAGAAGGCGGTGAAGTCGCGGGCGAGCTCGAGCGCGTAGTTGGCGATGCGGTGCGGTGCGCGGCGCTCGGCGGCCTCGCCCACCTCGGCGGGGAACGCGACGAGCTTCTTGACCAGCGCGCGCTCGGCGGCGTGCAGCGGCTCGGCCGGCCGCGCCGCGGGCGTGCCGGCGGCGCTGCGCAGGATGCTGGCGATCCGCGCGTGCGCGTACTGGACGTAGTAGACGGGGTTGTCCGCGGACTCGCGCGTCGCCAGCTCGAGGTCGACCTCGATCGTCGTGTCGTGCGAGCGGGCGAGCAGGAACCAGCGCGCCGCGTCCGTGCCGATCTCGTCGATCAGCTCGTCGAGCGTCACGAACTCGCCGGAGCGCTTGCTCATGGCGACCGGCTCGCCGCCGCGCACCAGGTTGACGAACTGCATGATCAGGAGCTCGAGCTCGTCCGGCTCGCCGCCGAGCGCCTCGTAGGCGGCCTTGTGGCGCAGCACGTAGCCGTGGTGGTCGGCGCCCCAGACGTCGAGCAGCCGCTCGAAGCCCCGCGCTCGCTTGTCCTGGTGGTAGGCGATGTCGGGCGCGAGGTAGGTGTAGGCGCCGTCGGACTTGACCAGGACGCGGTCCTTGTCGTCGCCGTAGTCGGTCGTCCGCAGCCACAGCGCGTCCTCCGCGCGGTAGGTGACCCCTGCGGCCTCCAGCCGCTCGAGCACCTGCTCGGTCGGCGACGGCTCGCCCTCGTAGAGAGTCCGCTCGGAGAACCACACGTTGAACGGCTCGACCCGGAAGCGCTCCAGCGTCGCGCGCATCCCGGCGAGCACGTGCTCGATCCCGGCGCGCCCCAGCTCGCCCAGCTCCATCGCCGCCGCGCCGGGGATCTTCGAGGCGATCTCGGCGACGTACGCGCCGACGTACTCCGCCGGCTCCTCTCCGCGCGCGCGCGCGCGGATCGCGGCCGCGAACGCCTCCACCTGCGCGCCGGCGTCGTTCATGTAGAACTCCCGCGCCACGTCGTGGCCGTGGAACGCGAGCAGCCGTGCGACGGCGTCGCCGTAGGCCGCGTTGCGCGCATGGCCGAGATGGATCGGGCCGGTGGGATTGGCGGAGACGAACTCGACGTTGACGCGTTCGGCGACCGGCGCCCGCCCGCCACCATATGAATCGCCGGAGGTGAGGATCCCCGCCAGCGCATCCGCGTACCAGGGATCCGCGAGGAACAGGTTCAGAAAGCCGGGACCGGCGACGTCGACCTTGACCAGCTGGCCCTCGAGCCGGCCCGCGACCGCCTCCCCCAGTCTCTCGGCGACCGCGCGCGGAGGCTCGCCGAGCACCGGCGCCAGCAGCATCGCCGCGTTGGACGAGTAGTCGCCGAAGTCGGCCTTCGGCGGCCGCTCCAGCGAGAAGTCGCGCCCCGGCGCGGCCCCGCCGCGCAGATCGGCGGCGGCGCCCTCCAGCGCATCGCGCAGCAGGTCGAGCCCGGACACGCTCAATGATGGTACGGCTCGCGCGCGAGGATCTTGTGCGCGCGATAGAGCTGCTCGAGGAGCACGACGCGGGCGAGCTGGAACGGCAGCGTCGCCGGCCCGAACGACAGCGTCTCGTCGCCGCGCACCTCCGAGCCGAACGCCCCGCCGATCACGAAGCACAGGTCACGACCCGACAGGCGCCGGCCCTCGAGCCACTGCGCGAAGGCCTCCGAGGCGAACGCGCGCCCGCCCGCGTCGAGCACGACCGCGTGCGCGCGCGCGGGCACCCGGCGCGCGAGCGCGGCGTCGTCGGCGACCTCGACGATCTCCACGCGCGCGTAGCGCGAGAGCAGCCTCTCGTAGTGCGCGACGTCGTCGGCGAACGGCGCCCGCAGCCGCCCGGCGGCGAGGATCACGATGCGGATGCGGCAGCCTCCGCCATGGCGATCCGCTCGAGCGTCGTGGGATGCGTCCCGTAGAGCACCTGCACCCAGCGCGGCGGCTCGGGCTCCGCGACGTTGCGCACGCAGATCCCGCGCTGAAAGGCGATCTGCGCGCGCGGGTCGCCGACGATCTCCATCGCGAAGCGGTCCGCGCGGCGCTCGACGGCGCGCGACATGCCGTTGCCGACCACGCTGACCGGGACCGCCACCAGCCCGGCCGCGAGCACGACGGCGGGCAGCGAGTTGCCGAGCGCCTCGGCGGCGGCCGCGATCGCGCGCACCGTCGTGGGCCCCGTCACCGCCAGCATCACGACCGCACGCTGGACGTCGCGGTGGCGCACGTGCGCGAACTCGTGGGCGACGACGAAGTCGACCTCGGTCGCCGAGAAGTCCTTGAGCAGCGTGTCGAACAGCACGACGCGCTTCGTGGGCCCGATCCCGGTGACGTAGGCGTTGGAGGCGGTCGTGCGCTTGGACGCGTCCATCACCAGCACGCGGTCGACCGGCACGCCCGCCGCCTCGGCGAGCTTCTTCACCCGCGCGTGGAGTTCGTCGTCGGCGGGCTCGAACTTGTTGAACAGCGGGTCGATCAGGGTCGGCCCCGCCAGCAGCGTCAGCAGCCCGAAGCCGAGCAGCCCGCCCGCGCCCGGCAGCCACCAGCGCGAGCCGAAGCGGCGCATGCCCGCGTCGACCAGCGCGCCCGCACCGGCCGTGATCGGCGCCTGGATCGCCGTGGCCTTGGCGACGTCCGAGCCCCACCCGCCCCAGCTCTGCGTGACCAGCCCGACCCGCTTCCCGCGCACGTGCGACACCGCGGCCAGGGGCAGCCCGACAGCGGTCATCCCGGTCGCCAGCCCCGCCGCGACGACCGCCGGATGCCCTCGCGGCGGCCGCCGCACGAGCGCACCGAGAATCGCCAGATCGACCGCTCCCGAGACCAGCGCGAGCGCCCGCTGACCGCGGCGGAAACGGCGAGCGCGCTCGATTTCCGCCGGACTGAAGTAGTCTCGCGCCGCTACCGGGACCGGGCGTGGAGCGCCTGAGCGCGGTCGTAACAGCAGGACCGCCGCCTCCGTCGCCGCGACCGCGGTGGCAAGCGAGAGCGTCAAGCGCAAGGTCCGGCCCACGTTCTTGAACCTACCGATGCAAGTCGCGATCGTCACCGACGTCCATGGCAACCGCCAAGCCTTCGAGGCCGTCATCAAGGCCGCCGAGGAGGCCGGCGCGGAGGAGATGTGGTGCCTGGGCGACCTCGTGGGCTATGGAGCCGAGCCCGACGCGTGCGTCGAGCTCGCCCACCGCCACTGCGCCGTCTGCCTGTCGGGCAACCACGACCTCGGCGTCATCGGCGTGCTCTCGCTCGAGGACTTCAGCCGCGGCGCGCGGATCGCCGCCGAGTGGACCGCGGAGACGATCGCCCAGGGCACCCGCGAGTTCCTGCTCGCGCTCGACCCGGCTGCCGAGGCCCGCGGCTACGGCCTCTACCACGCGTCGCCCCGGGACCCGATCTGGGAGTACGTGCTCTCGGCGCTGACGGCCGAGCTGTGCTTCGACGCGGCCGAGTTCCGCGTCAACTTCATCGGGCACTCGCACGTCGCCCTCTCCTTCCACCGCGCGCCCGGCGAGCCGACGGCGGGCTCGACCCGCCATGACGGCGACACCCTCGACCTCGCCGAGGGCGAGTGGCTGCTCAACCCGGGCGGCGCCGGCCAGCCGCGCGACGGCGATCCGCGCGCCGCGTGGCTGATGCTCGATACCCAGGCCAACGTCGCCCGTTGGTGCCGTACGGACTACGACATTGCCGGAGCACAGAACGCCATCCGCGCCGCCCGCCTGCCTGACTCGCTGGCCGAGCGGCTCCAGTACGGGCAGTACGCCTGCACCGGGTTGTGCCCGCCCCCCGCCATTTCGCTGCATTCGCGGTCGTAGCGCTGCTCGCCGCGGGCTGCGGCGACGCCGCCAAGGGCAAGCTGAACGGCCGCCAGGCGGAGCAGCTCCTCAAGCAGGTCGAGCTCGCGCAGGATGCGGTCGACGACGGCCGCTGCGGTGCGGCGCGCGAGGCGGCCGAGCAGGGCATAGACATCGCGACGGACTTCGGCGAGCGCGTCGATGCCGAGCTCCAGAGCAACCTCGTCGACGGGTTCAACCATCTCCACGCCACGGTCGCGAGCGAGTGCGAGAAGCCCGACCGCACCCCGACCCCCACGCCCTCGCCGACCGAGACGCCGACCGAGGTCCCGACGGAGACGCCCGTCGAGACGCCGACGCCGTCCCCCACGCCGTCGCCCACGCCGTCGCCGACCGAGGAGCCGACGACGGAGCCGACGCCGTCCGCGACCAGCGAGACCGGCGGCATCCCGCCCGGGGACGAGTTCGACTGATGAGCGCCAGCGACGAGGACCTGTTCGCCGGCCGCTACCGGCTCGAGCGCCGCCTCGGCGTGGGAGGCATGTCGACCGTCCAGCTGGCGTTCGACACGCGCCTGGAGCGCTACGTCGCCGTCAAGCTGCTCGCCGAGCACCTGGCCGCCGACGACGGCTTCGTCCAGCGCTTCCGGCGCGAGGCTCTCGCCGCCGCGCGGCTCGTCCACCCCAACGTCGTCCAGGTCTACGACTTCGGCACCGACGAGGCGTCGCACCGGCAGTTCATCGCCATGGAGTACGTCGAGGGGCAGTCCGGCGCGGAGCTGCTGCGCGAGCACGGGCGCCTGACGGCCGACGAGGTCGTCGAGCTGTGCGCGCAGTCCTGCCGGGGCCTCGACTACGCGCACCGCAACGGCGTGGTGCACCGCGACATCAAGCCCGGCAACCTGCTGCGCAACCCCGAGGGCATCGTCAAGATCGCCGACTTCGGCATCGCGAAGGCAGCCGACGACTCCGACATCACGCGCGTCGGCTCGGTGATCGGTACCGCGGCATACCTGGCGCCCGAGCAGGCGCGCGGTGAGCCCGCCGGCCCGGTCTCGGATCTCTACGCGCTGGGCGTCGTCGCCTACCAGCTGCTGTCGGGCCGCCTCCCGTACCAGGGCGCGTCGCTGACCGACCTCGCGCGCCAGCAGGAGGAGGGCCTGCCCACCGACGTCGGGCAGGTGGTGCCCGACTGCCCGCCGGCGCTCGGCGCCGCGATCATGCGCGCGCTCGTCGCCGACCCGGAGCGCCGCTACGCCGCCGCCCCCGACATGGAGCGCGCGCTGCGCGACGGCCTCAAGGGCGTCGCGCCGCCGACAGACGAGTCGACGGTCGCGCTGACAGGCACCGGGGCGACCAGGGCGATGCCGTCCCAGCCGCGCACCCGCGATCACCGGCCACTCGAGCCGCTCTACGAGGAGGCGCCGGTCGCGCCGCGCCGGCGCGCGGTCGAGCCGCCACCGGTCGAGCGCAGGCGCCGCAGCGTCTTCCCGTTCGTGCTGATGGCGCTGATCGTCGCGGCGCTGATCGTCGGCGTGGTCTACCTCAACCAGCAGGCCAACGGCATCTCGACGACGGACTTCAGCGGCGGCCTGCAGCAGACGCTCGACGAGCTGCGCGGCGCGATCACCGACAACGCCAAGTAGCACCGCTAACCAGGGCGCTAACCAGGGGACTGTCCCTTTCTTAGCGTGGCCGTGTGCTCGGCCAGGCGGCCGTCGACGATCGCCTGTCGCAGCTCGGCCATCAGCCGCTGCAGGTAGGCGATGTTGTGCAGCGTGAGCAGCCGCATCGCCGTGATCTCGCGCGCCTTGACGAGGTAATGCAGGTACCCGCGCGTGTAGCCACCCTCGCAGGCCGGGCACGGGCACCCGTCGAGCAGCGGCTCGGTCGAGTCGCGCCAGCGCGCCTTGTTGAGGTCGATGCGCCAGCGCGCTCCGGGGTCGGGGACGATCGCCATGCCGTGGCGGCCGAGCCGCGTGGGCATCGCGCAGTCGAAGGTGTCGATGCCGAGCTCGGTCCCGCGGATGAGGTCGTCGACGTCGCCGATGCCGAGCAGGTGGCGCGGCCGTTCCTCGGGCAGCTCGTCGACCGCCCACTCGACCACCTCGTACATCTGCGGCTTGTCGGCGCCGAGCGACCCGCCGATCGCGATCCCGCCGGTCGCGCGGGCGGCGACCTCCTGGGCGGACGAGCGCCGCAGGTCCTCCTCGGTGCCGCCCTGGACGATCCCGTAGACGACCTGCTCCCGCGGCCCGTGCTCGGCGTGCCAGGCGAGGCAGCGGTCGAGCCAGCGATGCGTGCGCTCGGTGGAGCGCGCGGTGTAGTCGCGCGTGACGTGGAACGGCGTGCACTCGTCGAAGACGAGCGCGATGTCCGAGCCGAGAGCGGCCTGGACCTCCATGCTCGTCTCCGGGCCCATGAAGTGGGTGCTGCCGTCGATGTAGGAGCGGAAGGTGACGCCCTCCTCCTCGATCGCCAGGATCTTCCCGGCGCGGTCGGCGCCGGCGCTGGCCCGGGACGGGCGGGATTTGATCTCGTCGGCCACGTTGCCGTGGCCCATCGAGAAGACCTGGAAGCCGCCCGAGTCCGTGATGATCGGCTGCTCCCAGCGCATGAAGCGGTGCAGTCCGCCGAAGCGCTCGATCAGCGCGTGGCCGGGATTGAGGAACAAATGGAACGTGTTCCCCAGCACCATCTCGAAGCCGAGCGCGGCGACCTCACGGGGTTCGAGACCGCGCACCACGCCCTTCGTGGCGAGCGGGACGAACGCCGGGGTCCGCACCTCGCCCCGGGCGAGATGCAGCGTCCCGGCGCGGGCACGCCCCTCGCGGGCTTCGATGGTGAGGAGCGCCACGCCGCGTGAGGCTACGCGGATGACAACGTCTCGCCCGGAGCCCGTCGCTTCGCTCGGGGCTCCGGGCGACGTTACGGGTCAGGCCTCGATGGTCTGCTGCTTGGCGCCGGCCTGGATCTCGATGCGACGCGGCTTCGCCTGCTCCGGCTTGGGGATGCGAACCTCGAGGACCCCGTTGTCGAACGCAGCGGAGATGGCCTCGGCGTCGACGCCCTTCGGGAGCGTCAGCATGCGGGTGAAGGCGCCCGCGGGGCGCTCCAGGCGGTAGAAGCCGTCCTGGCCCTCACGCGGGTCGCGGGCACGCTCGCCCGACAGCGTCAGGTGGTTGTCCTCGACCTCGATCTTGACGTCCTCCTGCCGAAGACCGGGTAGGTCGGCGCGCAGGACGAAATCGTCGGCGGTCTCGAACAGGTCCATCGGCGGCAGCCAGCCGCGGCCACCGGTAGTGGACGGATCGAACGCGGTGGTGAAGAGCCGGTTCATCTCGCTCTGCAGGGTCTGGAGCTCGCGGAAGGGCTCCCAGCGCATGATGGTCAAGGTGATTCCTCCTGGATCGAAGGGGTGGTGACGCTGGGCCGCATTATAGAAAACCTCAGTGGGGAGTTGTCAAGTTTTAGCCAAGGCTAAGCGACGGGGCCCTCACCCATCAAACCGCCCTACAGAGGGAAGGAGCCGTTACTCGGCGGGGGCGGCGAGCATTCGTCCCCACACCGCACCGAGTCGATCGAGGTCGTCCGCGCTGAGATGTGCGAGAAAGCGCTCGCGGACGATCTCGAGCTGCGCCGGCCGCGCGCGGTCGAGCAGGGCGGCACCGGCCTCCGACAGCACCGCGTAGCAGCCGCGCGCGTCGTCGGAGCACTGGCAGCGGGTGAGCAGCCCCTGGCGCTCGAGCCGGTCCACGAGCCGGGTCATCCCGGACCGCGACAGCAGCGCGTGCTCGGCCAGGTCGGCCATTCGCAGCCGCCCCTCCGCCGAGCACCGCAGCGCCTTGAGCACCTCGAACGAGCTCAGCGATAGGCCGTGGGCCGCCTCGAGCTCGGCGTCGAGTGCGCGCACCATGTCCCGGTAGACCCGCACGAACCCCTTCCAGGCCGCGAGCTCGGCCTCGCTCAGCTCTGTGGGCGGCGCGGGGGTGACGGCCATGCAGGTACGCAGTGTAGTTGCGGCGGCAACGGATCAGTCGTCCAAGTCGCCTGAAAACAGTGCGAACACCGCGCCCTGCGGATCGGCGATCACGGCGAACCCGCCGGCGGGCACCTCCATCGGACCGGCCATCGTCTCGCCGCCGCCGTGCTCGACCGCCGACACCGCTGCGTCGAGGTCATCCACCGCGAAGTACGGCAGCCAGTGCGGCGGGGCCCCGTCGCCCGCGGCCTCGGGCAGAGTGGCGATGCCGCCGTTGAGACCGTCGCCGTTGCGGATCGCGAGGCGCTCCAGGCCACCCTCGGAGGCCTGGTCGGCCTGGTCGGCAGAATCGTCGCCATCGCCCGCAGGCTGGCCGGACATGTCGACGCGAGCGACCTCCCACCCGAACACCGCGCTGTAGAACTCGCTCGCCGCGCCGACGTCCGTCGTCATCAGGTCGTTCCAGGTCAGGGCTCCGTGAGCGTTGACCAGCCCGGCGCCGATGTGGTCCTTCGGCTCCCAGACGCTGACGGCCGCGCCGGTCGGGTCCTGCAGGACGGCCATGCGGCCGGCGTCGCCGACGTCGAAGGGCCCGGAGTGCACCTTGGCGCCCGCCTCGCGCGCCTTCTCGGCGGTCGCGGCCGCGTCCTCGACCGTGATGTAGGAGTTCCACCGCGCGGGGCCGTCGGCCTGGAAGATCGCCGCGACGTAGCGGCCGTCGACCCGCGCCATCGAGTAGACGCCGCCGCCGCCGGGGGCCTCGTTGTCCTCGTAGTCCCAGCCGAAGAGCCGCGCGTAGAACTCCTTCGCGCCGTCGGCGTCGGTCGTCGCCAGCTCCGCCCACGAGAACGTCCCGGGCTCGTAGCTCTCCCTCGTGCCCACCTGGATGCCTCCTTCAGTCCGCGATCAGCGACCGGCCGCTCATCGCCGCCGGCTTGCCCAGGTTCATCAGCGCCAGGACCGTCGGCGCGACGTCGGCGAGGATGCCCGGCCCATCGAGGCGTACCCCATCGCGGGTGACGACGAACGGCACGGGATTGAGCGAGTGGGAGGTGTCGGGAGAGCCGTCGTCCTCGAGCATCTCCTCGCAGTTGCCGTGGTCGGCCGTGACGACCGCGGTCCCGCCCCGCGCCCGCACCGCGTCCAGCACGCGCCCCAGGCACGCGTCCACCGTCTCGACCGCCTTGACCGCCGCCTCGATGACGCCGGTGTGCCCGACCATGTCGGGGTTGGCGAAGTTGACGATCGCGAATGCGGGCTCGTCGGCCTCCCAGCGGCGGACGAAGGCGTCGGTCGCCTCGCGCGCGCTCATCTCGGGCTTCTCGTCGTAGGTCTTGACGTCGCGCGGGGACGGCACGAGCTCGCGGATCTCGCCCTCGAACGGGTCCTCCTCGCCACCGTTGAAGAAGTACGTGACGTGCGGGTACTTCTCGGTCTCGGCGACGTGCAGCTGAGTGAGGCCGGCCTCGGAGAC
Organism: uncultured Solirubrobacteraceae bacterium; assembly: GCA_963724135.1. Classification (GTDB taxonomy): domain Bacteria; phylum Actinomycetota; class Thermoleophilia; order Solirubrobacterales; family Solirubrobacteraceae; genus DATLGB01. Next base: position 781,539 of record CAVRTA010000004.1, on the reverse strand, counting down.
GACCTGCGTGAGCGTCACCGCGGGCCGGTGCGGCGGGAACAGCACCGGGTACGGCCAGCCCTCCACGTACTCGGTCATCGTCACGTAGCGCTGCGGGTCGTGCGCGAGCTTCTCGGTGATCTCGCGCATCCGGTCGGGGCGGAAGTTGAAGCACACGACGACGTCCTCGGGCCGGATGCGGCCCTCCTCGCCGACCGTGGTCGGCTCGATGAACTCGTCCGTCTCGTCGCGGTCGTATGCGTCCCGGGCCGCCTGCGCTCCGGTGTCGGCGTGGTACAGCGCCGCGCCGTCGCGCAGCAGCTTGACCGCCTTGTCGATGCGCTCCCAGCGCCGGTCGCGGTCCATCGCGTAGTAACGGCCGACCACCGATGCGATCCGTGCAGGGCTCTCGTCGACGCGCGCGAGGAAGCCGCCGGCCTGGGTGGGTGACACGTCGCGCCCGTCGGTGAACGCGTGGACGACGACGTCGTCCGCCCGGCCCGCGAGGTAGTCGATCAGCCGGAAGAGATGGCGGTCGGAGGAGTGAACGCCGCCGTCGGAGGTCAGCCCGATCAGGTGGACGCGTCCGGCACCCTCGGTCGCCGAGCGCAGCGTCTCGTTGTCGGCGAAGTCGGCCTCGTCGATGCGCACCAGATCCTGCTTGACCACCGCGCCCGCACCGAGGTTGAGGTGGCCCACCTCGGAGTTGCCCATCTGGCCCTCGGGGAGGCCGACCGCTTCGCCGCCGGCGGTGAGCGTGGTCGTGTCGTAGGTGCGCCACAGCGCGTCGAAGACAGGCGTGTCGGCGAGCTCGACCGCGTTGCCCGGTCCCGGCGCGGCGAGTCCCCAGCCGTCGAGGATGACCAGGACGACCGGCTCAGCCACCGGCTTCGACGATCGTCGCGAACGACTCGGCGTCGAGCGAAGCGCCGCCGACCAGGAACCCGTCGATGTCGGGCTGGGCCATCAGCTCGGCGGCGTTGTCGGGCTTGACCGAGCCGCCGTAGAGGACGCGCACCCGCTCGGCGGCGTCCCTGTCGAAGGTGGCGACCAGGGCGCGCACGAATGCGCATGCCTCCTGCGCCATCTCGGGCGTCGCGACCTTGCCCGTGCCGATCGCCCAGATCGGCTCGTAGGCGACGGTGACGGCCTCGAGCTGCTCGACGGCGACCTTCTCCAGCCCCTCGAGGACCTGGTGGCGCAGCTTGCGCTCGGTCTCGCCGGCGTCACGCTCGTCCTCGGTCTCGCCGACGCACAGCATCGGCGCGAGCCCGCTCTGGAGCGCGTGGACGACCTTGGCCTGCAGGGCCGAGTCGGTCTCGTTGAAGTACTCGCGGCGCTCGGAGTGGCCGAGCAGCACGCCGTTCACGTCGAGCTCGGAGAGCATGGGGGCGCTGATCTCACCGGTGTAGGCACCCGACTCGGCCTCGTGCATGTTCTGGGCGTACACCGCGACGCGGCTCCCGCGCGCCGAGTCGACCATCGCCTGCAGCGCGGTGAACGGCGGGCAGATGGCGACGTCGACCCCGTCCACACTCGAGATGCGCGGCAGCAGCGCCGCGATGAACGCCTCCGCCTCGGCGACGGTCTTGTTCAACTTCCAGTTGCCGGCCACGAACGGGGTTCTGCTCATGCGAGGGCCTCCACACCGGGGAGGGGCTTCCCCTCGATCAGCTCCAGTGATGCACCGCCGCCGGTGGAAAGGTGGTCGACACGGTCCGCCAGGCCGAATTGAGCCAGCGCGGCGGCCGAGTCGCCGCCGCCCACGACGGTCGTCCCGCCGCATTCGGCGACCGCCTCGGCCACGGCGCGCGTGCCGGCCGCGAAGGGCTCGAGCTCGAAAGCGCCCATCGGGCCGTTCCAGAACACCGTCCCGGCGCCGGCGATGATCTCGGCGTACGCGTCAGCGGTGCGCGGTCCGACGTCGAGTCCCATCCAGCCGTCGGGAACGTCGACGCCGTCGAGGTCCTGCGTCTGCGTGTCGGCGGAGAACTCGCGGCCCAACCGGAGGTCCACGGGCAGGGCGAGCTTGCCCTCAGCCGCGTCGAGCGCCCGCCGCGCGGGCTCCCTGCCCTCCGCCTCGCACAGCGAGGACCCGACGCCGTGCCCCTGCGCGGCGAAGAACGGGAAGCACATCGCGCCCCCGACGAGCACGCGGTCGGCGGTCTTCAGGAACGCATCGAGCACGCCGATCTTGTCGGTCACCTTGGCGCCGCCGACGATCGCCACCAGCGGGCGCTGTGGATTCTCGAGGATGCCGGTGAGCGTCTTGACCTCACGCTCGAGCAGGCGGCCGGCGTACGCGGGCAGCAGATGCGCGACGGCCTCGGTGGACGCGTGCGCGCGGTGAGCCGACCCGAAGGCGTCGTTGACGTAGACCTCGCCGAGCGCCGCGTACTCGCGCGCGAGCCCCGGGTCGTTCTCGGTCTCACGGGGATCGAAGCGCACGTTCTCCATCACGGTGACGTCCGCCTCCGCGTCGTCGAAGGCGACGGGCTGGCCGAGCAGCTCGGACAGCCGCTGCGCGACGGGGCGCAGCGACAGCTTCGGGTCCGGCCCCTCGGGGCGGCCGAGGTGCGACAGCAGCACGAGGCGGGCGCCGTCGCGCCGCAGCTCGGTGATCGTCGGCAGCGCCGCCTTGATGCGCGCGTCGTCGGTGATCTGGCCGCTCCCGTCCAGCGGGACGTTGAAGTCCACCCGGACGAGGACGCGCTTGCCGCCGACGCCTTCGAGGTCGTCGAGCGTCCTCAACCGTGGTTCCTCCGTGGCGCCGAGGAGGCCACTACAGCAGCTTCTGCACCAAGTCGACGCAGCGGTTGGAGTAGCCCCACTCGTTGTCGTACCAGGAGACAGCCTTGACCATCGTGTCGTCGATCGCCACGGTCAGCAGCGAGTCGAAGATCGAGGAGTGCGGGTTGGACACGATGTCGGTCGAGACGATCGGGTCCTCCGTGTACTGGAGGATGCCCTTGAGCGGGCCGTCCGCGGCCGCCTTCATCGCCGCGTTGATCTCCTCAGCCGACGTCGCGCGCTCGGCCTCGAAGGTGAGGTCGACGACCGATCCGGTCGGGACGGGGGCACGGATCGCGAACCCGGACAGCTTGCCGTTGAGCTCGGGGAGCACGAGGCCGACGGCCTTGGCGGCGCCGGTCGAGGCCGGAATCAGGTTGAGCGCGGCGGCCCGAGCGCGCCGCAGGTCCTTGTGCGGCATGTCCTGCAGGCGCTGGTCGGCCGTGTAGGCGTGGATCGTCGTCATCAGCCCGTGCTTGATGCCGACGGCGTCGTTTATGACCTTGGCGAACGGCGCCAGGCAGTTGGTCGTGCACGACGCGTTGGAGATGACGTGGTGGTTCTCCTTGTCGTAGTCGGAGTCGAAGTTGACGCCCAGGACGACGGTGACGTCCGGCTCGGTGGCCGGCGCGGAGATGACGACCTTCCTCGCACCCGCCTCGAGGTGCTTGGCGGCGTCGTCGCGCTTCGTGAAGAACCCCGTCGATTCGATCACGATCTCGGCGCCGAGATCGCCCCACGGCAGCGCGCCGGGATCCTTCTCGCTCAGGACGCGCAGGCGGTCGCCGTCGACGATCAGGTCATCGCCGTCGGACTCCACAGTGCCCGGGTACGGCCCCAGGATGGAGTCGTACTTGAGCAGGTGCGCCAGCGTCTTCGCGTCCGTGAGGTCGTTGACGGCGACGAAATCGATGTCAGCGCCGGCGGCCTTCGCCGCGCGAAAGAGGTTACGTCCGATGCGGCCGAAGCCATTGATGCCGACTTTGACGGCCATGGGCTCTACTCGTGCTCCTGGGATTCGCTTTCGGGGAGGGTCAGGACCCTACAGACACGACTTCGACCCTGAGCCCGTCCGGGTCGCGCAGATACGCGGCGTAGGTTCCGTACTGCGGCCGCTCCCCGGGCGCGCCGTCATCGCGCCCTCCGTGCACGAGCCCCGCCGCGTGAGCGGCCTGCACGGCGGCGCGGCCCATCGCGTTGAGCGCGACGTGGCCGTAGGTGGGCGCGGCCAGGTTGCGGGCGGTCAGCCAGAAGACCGGCTCGACCGTCCCGTACGCGATCGCGTGCTCGCTGTCGTGGATGCGGCGAGCGCCGAGGGCGTAGAAGACGGCGTCGTAGAAGCGGGCCGAGGTCCCCAGGTCCCGGACCTCGAACCCGACGTGGTGGATCACTGAACGGCCTCTTCGTACGCCGCCGACATCCCGTCGGCGACCGCGCCCATCTGCTCGCGCAGCGAGCGCACCTCGCCGGCCAGCTCCTTGCCCCTGGCATTGCCGGTCGTCGCCCCGACCGACACGATGTGGCCGCGGATCGTGTCGAGCTCGACGAGGATGCGCTCCATCTCGTCGCCGAAGCGACCGAGCTGCTTCTGCATCCGCTGGAGCGTGGTCAGCTGGGTCGTCAGCGCCTCGGCCAGCTCGACCTTGCCGGGCTGGCCCTTGACCTCGGCGAGACGGCGCTCGACCGCGACCGGCGGGGTGTCGCGCAGCGCGTCGGCCAGCGACTGCGCCCGCCGCGCCGTGTCCTCGAGCGCCAGCACGAACCCGTCGACCTCGGTCGCGACCTCGTCGTAGGGCAGCTCGGCGCCGGCGATCGCCTCGCGGATACGCGCCTCCTTCGCGCGCGCCGAGCGCACGAGCGTGGCGATCCCGGGCGTCAGCGTGGACTCGTCGAGCCGCTTCGGGCCCGCCCCGACGGGCTTGCCCTGCCGCGCCCGCTCGCGCTCGAGGACCGCGTTGGCCACGTCCTCGTCGAAGTACGTCCGCGCGGCACTGGCGAGGTACAGCACCGCCGCCACCGGCGCCAGCAGCGCCAGCTCGCCGACCAGGATCCCGACGATCAGAACCACCGCCAGGAGCACCACGCTGAAGGGGTCCAGCAGAGCGTTGGCGACGAGCGCGCGGTTGAACTCCTCGCGCGAGTAGGGCTTGCCGGCCACCGAGGAAGCGTATCTTCGCCCCATGCTGCTGGATCAGCTGCGGGTGCCGATCGTCCTGGCGCCGCTGGCGGGCGGGCCGGCGACGGTCGAGCTGGCGGCCGCGGTGAGCGAGGCGGGCGGCCTCGGGTTCCTCGCCGCCGGCTATCGGACAGCGGACGATGTGCGTACGCAGATCGCGCTGCTGCGGGCGCGGACGGAGCGGCCGTTCGGTGTGAACCTGTTCGTGCCCGGCGTCCCGTCGGATCCGGCGGCGTACGCCGGGTACGCCGAGCGGCTGGCCGCTGAGGGAACGGTCGGCGAGCCGCGCTTCGACGACGACGAGTGGGACGCGAAGCTGGCGGCGCTGCACGAGGATCCGCCGCCGGTCGTGTCGTTCGTGTTCGGGCTGCCGTCACCCGACGTGCTGGCGGCGCTGCGCTCGCGCGGGTCAGAGGCGTGGGTGACGGTGACGACGCCCGAGGAGGGCGAGCGGGCCGTGGCCGCCGGCGCGGCCGCGCTCGTGGCCCAGGGCACGGAGGCCGGCGGCCACCGAGGCGGCTTCGGCGACGACCATCCGGGCATGGGGACGCTCGCGCTCGTGCAGGTGCTCGCGGAGCGCGTCGAGGAGCCCATCGTCGCCGCGGGCGGGGTCACCACCGGCCGCGCCATCGCGGCCGTGCTCGCGGCCGGCGCGCGGGCGGCGGCGGTCGGGACCGGCTTCCTGCGGGCGACCGAGGCCGGGACGAGCGACGCGCACCGGGAGGCGCTCGGGTCCCGCACGCCCACGCGGCTGACCCGCGCGTTCAGCGGCCGCACGGCGCGCGGCATCGTCAACGCGTTCCTGGAGCGCCACGACGAGCACGCCCCCGCGGCGTACCCGGAGGTGCACCACCTGACGGCGCCGCTGCGCGCCGAGGCACGGAGGGCCGGCGACGCCGACCGCATCAACCTGTGGGCCGGTCAGGCGCACGAGCTCGCGCGCGAGGCCCCCGCCGCCGAGATAATGGCGACGCTGATGCAAGAGGCGCGCACCGCTGCCGCCACCGCTCACAGGCGGCTGGGATGAAGCTCGAACGCGAGGGCGGGATCTGCGTCCTCGAGCTGCCCGGCGGCTGGCAGTTCACGGCTGACTCGATCGACGAGGCGCGCGCGCTGCTCGACCGGGTCGACGCACCGCTGGTCACGGTCGCCCCCGGGAAGAGCTGGGTGCTCGGGCTCGATCTCGCCTGGATGGGCGAGAATCCGTCGCGCGCCGAGGACAACGTGCGCCTGATGCACGAGCTGTTCGTGCACGTGCTCACGCTCCCGGTCCCCACCGTCGCGGCGATCGGCGGCCACGCTTTCGCCGGCGGGGCGATGCTCGCGCTCGCCCACGACTTCCGCGTGATGCGCGCCGACCGCGGCTACTTCTGCCTGCCGGAGATCGACGGCAACCTGCCGTTCACGCCCGGCCTGACCAGGCTGATCACCAGCCGGCTCGCGCCGCAGGTCGCGCTCGAGGCGATGACGACCGGGCGCCGCTACGGAGGCGACGACGCGGCGCGCCTGGACATCGTCGACCACGCTGTCGCCGAGGACGAGGTCGTCCCGCGGGCCCGTGAGCTCGCGGCCGCGCTGGCGAGCAAGGACCACGCGACGCTGGGCCGGATCAAGGCCGAGCTCCACCGCGAGACGGTCGCCGCGCTCAGCGACTGGCAGGCGAACGCGGACGCGCTCAAGGCGCTGTTCGCGGGCGCTTGAGCATGTAGCGCCCCGGCTCATCGAGCGCCGTGAAGCCGAATCGCTCGTGGGCGTCGTCGACGAAGACGTCGGCGAGGAAGGCGAACGTCCCGCCGCCGGTGACCAGGCGCGCGAACCCGGGAGCAGGTGTGGGCGCACCGGCGGTCGACCGTGGCGCCTAATACATCCGGTGGGTGTAGAACAGACCAAGGTCGGTCCGACCGGCGCCGTTACCGCGCTGTCGGCTGCGGTCAGGAACTCGTCTAGAGCGCCAGCTCGGCCACGAGCTGTCCCACCCGGTTCGCGATGTCGTCGCGGATGGCGCGGACCTCGTCGATCGCGAGGCCCTTCGGATCGGTGAGGTCCCAGTCGAGGTAGCGCTTGCCCGGGATGTACGGACAGGCGTCGCCACAGCCCATGGTCACGACGACGTCGGCCTGCTCGGCGAGCTCGCGCGTGAGCAGTTGCGGTCTGCGGGCGGAGAGGTCGATGCCCAGCTCGCTCATGACCTCGACGACCTCCGGATGGACGCGGTCGCCCGGGGTGGTGCCGGCGGACAGAGCGCGGTGGCGCCCGCCCGCCGCGCGCTCGAACAGCGCAGCGCTCATCTGCGACCGCCCGGCGTTGTGCAGGCAGACGAACAGCGCGGTGGCCATCAGTCGGCGATCTCCGGGTACAGGACGGCGACGAGCAGCGCGGCGAGAACCCCGCCGGCGAGCTGCGCGGCCACGAACGAGGGAACCGAGGCGGGCGCGATCCCGGCGAAGGTGTCGGAGAACATGCGCCCCGTGCTGATCGCAGGGTTGGCGAAGCTCGTCGAGCTCGTGAACCAGTAGGCGGCCCCGATGTACGCGCCGACCGCGGCGGGGGCGCTGGCGGCGCGCCCGCTGCGGGCGACGGCGAAGATCACCAGCACGAGCCCGGCCGTGGCCACCACCTCGGCCAGCAAATGGCCGCCGCTCGCGCGGTGCGTCTCGGACAGCGTCACGGCGGCGAGCCCGAACATGCCGTTGGCGAGCACCGCCCCCACCACGCAGCCCACGATCTGTACCGGTACGTAGGCGACCGCGTCCCGCCACGAGATGCCGCCGAACGCGGCGTCGACCAGCGACACGACCGGGTTGAAGTGCCCGCGCGACACGGGGCCGAACATGAGGATGATCGCGTACAGGCCCGCCGCGGTCGCGGCGGCGTTCTCGAGCAGCCGGATCCCCGGATCGCTGGAGAGGCGCTGCGCGGCGATGCCGGAGCCGATCACCAGGGCGGCCAGCAGCAGCGAGCCGAGGAACTCGGCGAGCAGGCGGCGCGGGAGCGGCGGCATCACGCAGCAAGCGTATCTATTGACAAACGTCTACTCAATCGATAGATGTATATAGATGGCTGTCGATCTGCCGCTGGCACCCAAGACCAAGCGCTCCGCCGGGGACCCGTGCTGCGAGCCGGTCGTCTACCCGGACGTCGAGCGCGACCAGGCGCTGCGGTTGGCCGAGGTCGCGAAGGCGCTCGGCGACCCCGTCCGGCTGCAGGTCGTCGACGTGCTGCGCAGGCACGCGGGCAAGGTCTGCGTGTGCGAGCTCGTGCCGCTGTTCGACATCTCCCAGCCGACCCTCTCCCACCACCTCAAGAAGCTCCGCGACGCCGGGATCGTCGACTCCGAACGCCGCGGGCTGTGGGCCTACTACTACGTCCTCCCCGACGCCCTGAAGGAGCTCTCCACATGGCTGACGTGACCGATATCCGCGAGACCGTCCGCGACAAGTACGCCGAGGTCGCCCGCAACGCCGGCGGCTGCTGTGCTCCGGTGACCGCCACCGAGGCCGACGAGCACGGCCTCTTCGGCGCCGCCCTCTATGACGAGGAGGCCGCCGGCGCGCCGGCCGAGGCGCTGAACGCCTCGCTCGGGTGCGGGGTCCCCACCGCGGTGGCCGACCTGCACCCGGGCGAAACGGTCCTGGACCTCGGCTCCGGGGCGGGCGCCGACGTGCTCATCAGCGCCGGGCGGGTCGGGCCCACCGGCAGGGCGATCGGGCTCGACATGACCGACGAGATGCTGGCGCTCGCGGAGCGCAACGCCGCCGCCGCCGGCGCGACCAACGTCGAGTTCGTCAAGGGGCACATCGAGGAGATCCCGCTGCCCGACGCGGCGGTGGACGTCGTGATCTCCAACTGCGTGATCAACCTCTCCGGTGACAAGCCTCAGGTATTGCGCGAGACCGCGCGCGTGCTCAGGCCCGGCGGCCGCTTCGCGGTCTCCGACGTCGTCGCCGACGACGACATGGACGAGCAGACCAAGGCCGACATGGCCGCCTGGACCGGCTGCATCGCCGGTGCGCTCACGCGCAGCGAGTACGAGCGCCACCTGCGCGACGCCGGGCTCGAGCAGATCGAGATCCGCGAGACCCACCGCGTCCACGAGCACGCTGTGTCGGCGATCATCCGCGCCGCCAAACCGGCATGACCTGCGCCCTCGACGACCAGGCCCTGGCCCGCCAGCTCGACCGCTTCGCCGCGATCGGCCGGCACGCTCTGTGGGCGCGCCGGGAACCCGGGGAGCTGACCGCCGTGCTCGACCACGACCTCGACGACCGCCTGCTCCGCGAGGCCCTCGAGGTCGAGAAGAACTGCTGTCCGTTCTTCGCCGTCATCTGGGAAGCGGAGACGCGCCAGCTCACCATCGCCGCGCGCGACGAGCACGCCGAGGTGCTCGAACGCATCGCCGACGCCTTCGGCATGCAGCCGGCCTTCGCGTGAGCGAGCTCCAGCTCAACGATCCCCAGGCGCTCTACCGGCGCTGGGAGGACAGCCAGTGGTCGCCGTTCGCGATCGATCTCGCCACCGACCGCGAGCAGTGGGCGGAGATGAGCGGCCCCGATCGCGACCTCGTCCTCTACGTGCTGTCCTCGCTGATGGTCGCCGAGGAACGCATCACGACCAAGTTCTCCGGCCTCGTGGGGGCGCACGGGTCCGAGGAGGAGGCGACCTTCCTCTCCACACAGCAGGTCGACGAAGCGCGCCACATGCAGTTCTACGCGCGCTTCCAGGACGAGGTCATCGCGGCGCCCGACGTCATCGCCGCCCACGTCGAGCGCGCTCGCGACCACGTCTCCGACGCTTTCCGGCAGCTGTTCGACGTCGCGCTCGTCGACTTCCACCGCGCGCTGGTGCTCGCCCCCGACGAGAGCGCCGCCAAGGTCCGCTTCGTCGCGCTGTACCACCTCATCCTCGAGGGGACGCTCGGGCTGACGAGCTTCAAGTTCACGACCGACCACCTCAACCGCGAAGGCCTGCTGCCCGGGTTCGTCGACGGCTACAGCCGGATCCACCACGACGAGACGCGACACATCGGCTACGGCGTCTGGTTCCTGCGCGAGGCCGTGCGCGCAGACGCCGCCGCCGGCGACGTGATCCGCCAGACCTTGCGCGACCTCCTTCCCCACGTCGCCGCCGCCCTGTCGCCCCCGGACACCGGCTCGGACATCGACTTCACGGCGATCGGCGCCGACTCGGACAGCATCCGCAGCTTCGCCCTCGACGGGCTCACCCGCCGCCTCGACATCATCGGCGTGCCCCTGAGCACCTTGTAGCGGTGGTCAGAAGAAGGAGGAGATCGAGCGGTAGACGGACTCGATGTCGTCGGTCGTGCCCTCGTAGCCCTTGCCGCCGGTGACCTCGGCGAGCCGATCGAGCTCCTCGCGCGCCTGGCCGGCACCGGCCGAGTAGGCGATCGTGTAGAGCCGCACCGGATGCGGCGTGTCGCCCTGATCGAGCTCGCGCAGCGCGTCCTCGAACGAGCGGCCGGAGTCGGTGTCCTCCCCGTCGGTGAGCAGGACGACGGCGTTGATGCGCTCCGAGTCGTCGAGCTCGCGCACCGCGCCGACCGCTTCCGCCGCGGCGTCACGGAAGGCCGTGCCGCCGTCGGCGATCAACCCCTCCACCTGCGAGCGCACTCGCCGCTCCGAGGCCGTGAACGGCTCGATCTCCGACAGCAGGCGCACGTCCTGGTTGAACGTGACCAGCCCGACGGAGTCCTGCTGGCCGACCTGGTCGAAGAAGATCTCGAGCCCCTGCTTGGCCCGCACCAGGCGGTCCTCGTCCTGCATGGACCCGGATACGTCGAGGACGAGCAGGATGTTGGCGGGCTTACGGTCGGCGCGCCAGGCGCGCTTGGCGGCGGCCAGCACCTGCGGTTCGGGGAAGCCGAGCACGCGCGTCGGCTGCTTGGGGTCGGCGCCGTGCTCGGCGTCGATCGGCGCAACCGGCTCCTGGTCGAAGTCGGCGGGCCTGAAGCCCCCCTTCGCGGCGATCGCGGGCGTGATCTCGTCGGCCAGGAACTCCTGGAACGCCTTCGCCCCCGCCCGCTGGTCGGCACTGACCCACGGCGCGTCGAGCACGATGAAGGGGTTGTCGGAGTAGAACGTCCCCTCCTCCGGATAGATGCCGACGAGCTTCGGCTGCGAGCCGCGATCGGCGTTGAAGGCGACGAGCGTGACCTCCTCCATCGCGACTGCGGACGCGTAGCCGAGCCCGCGCTGGCGCAGCTGGTCGGCGATGAACAGCGTCGTGTCGCCGTAGTGGACGATCGACTGCTCGATGTCCTTGACCTGCTTGCGCACGAGCGGGTTGTCGACGTCGGCCTCGGTCAGGCCCTCCTTCTTGCCCGTCGCCGCGTAGTACTCGGCCACCACCGCGCTCAGGCCCGACGTCGAGTAGTCCGGGTTCGTGTGGACGAGCTTGAACTCGCCGTACTCGGGATGACCGTACTTGCCCCAGCCGGCCCCGTTGGTGGCCAGGTCGAGGATGTCGGCGAACCCGATCCGCTTCCGCGGCCAGCCGAGCGCGCGCGCCATCGGCTCCCACATCGCGATCACCAGCGGCGTGCGCACGATGCTCGGCGCGTCGTCGGGCGCGAGCGGCCTGTCCGCCTCGTGGTTGAGCAGCCGCCCCCACAGCGACGAGGCCGGCGACCAGGCGACCGGCTGGTACTTGTCGCGGGCGATGCTCGACTGGACGTCGCCGGAGGAGCGGTTCTCGGCCTCGATGAAGACCGCCTTGCCGTTGACCTCCGTCCGCGAGGCGTTGAAGCGCTTGACCAGTGGTTCGAGCAGCGTCTCCTTCTCCGGGGAGTAGGCGAAAGTGACGCGGACGGCGCCCTGCGGCGCCTTCGAGGGGGCCTTGCCGCCGCCGCCGGGGTCGTCGTCACCACCACCGCCGGACACGATCAGCGCGACGACGACGGCGATCGCCGCTCCGACTGCGATCACTAGCTGGCCGGGCTTCACGCGCGGAACGGTACCGTCGCGTGCCGGTGGCCTACCGCCTCGACCTCAGTTCAGAACTGCCCGCGGCCGTGCGCGCGGTCGCCGCCGAGCGGCTCGACGACGCGATCACGCAGCTGCGGGGCAACGCCGATCGCGTCACCGCGGTGCACGAGGCGCGCAAGGACATCAAGAAGACGCGCTCGCTGCTCCGGCTAGTGCGGACCGGGATGGCGGCCGACGACCGCCGCCGCGCCAACGGCGCGCTGCGCCATATCGCCGCCTCGCTGTCGGGGACCCGTGACGCCGACGTGCTGCAAGAGACGCTCGCCAAGCTCGGTGTCGAGGGGACCTTCAGGTTCGCGACGTCGGACCCCGACGTCCCCGCAGCGATCGCTGCGCTGGAGCGCGAGCGCGACGCGGTCACGGGCTGGACCCTCGACGGCGTCGACCGCCGCGGCCTCGCCGCCGGCGCCGCGCTCGCCTACGCGCGCGGCCGCGCCGAGTATCGGGCCAGCCTCAAGGCCGCCACCGCCGAGGGCCTGCACGAGTGGCGCAAGCGCGTCAAGGACCTCTGGTACCACGCCCGGCTGCTCGAGGACGCGTGGCCCGGCTACCTCGGCGCACTGGCCGACGAGGCGCACACGCTGGCCGACCTGCTCGGCGACGACCACGACCTCGCCGTTCTGGCGGAGCGGATCGAGGACCTGGCCCCGCGCTGCCACCGCCGCCGCGCCGAGCTCCAGGACCGGGCGCTCGCGCTCGGCGCGCGGCTCTACGCCGAGAAGCCGAAGCCGTTCGGGAAACGCATCGCCGCGTATCTAGTTGGCTGAGCGCACGTCGGCGCGCTCGACGTCGCGATGCTGCGTGTCGATGATGAAACGCTCGTCCTCGTCGAAGCGGCGCGCGAGTTCCTCGACGATCGTGACCGACCGGTGCCGGCCCCCCGTGCACCCGACCGCGATCGACAGGTGCGCCTTGCCCTCGTGGATGTACTGCGGCAGCAGGTACTCGAGCAGCGGCAGCACGCGCAGGTAGAACTCGTCCAGGCGCCCGTCGCGGCCGACGTAGTCGACGATCTGCCGGTCGAACCCCGTCAGGGGCCGCAGGTCGGCCTCATAGTGCGGGTTGGGGAGGAAGCGGACGTCGAAGAGCAGGTCGGCGTCGCGGGCCGGGCCGTGCTTGAACCCGAAAGACGTCAGGGTCACCGCCAGCCTGCCCGGCTCGTCGGGATCGAGCATCTCGGCGGCGACCTTGCGCCGCAGCATCGCGGCGCTCATCCCGGTGGTGTCGATCAGCGTGTGCGCGCGCTCCCTGACGGGCTCGAGCAGCTCCGCCTCCCGGCGTATGCCGTCGAGCACCGAGCCCTTGTCGGCGAGCGGATGCCGGCGCCGCGTCTCCTTGTAGCGCGTGATCAGCGCCTCCTCCTCGGCGCACAGGAACAGCAGGCGGCGGTGGATGCCGGCCGCGCCGAGCTGGTCGACGACCTCCGCGAGGCGCTCGAAGTACGTTCCGCCGCGCAGGTCCGACACCACCGCGGCGCGCTCGACGCTCGACCCCGGATGCATGAACAGCTCCGCCAGCGACGCGATCATCTCCGCGGGGAGGTTGTCGACGCAGAAGTAGCCGGCGTCCTCGAAGACGTTCATCGCCGTCGTCTTGCCGGCGCCGGAGAACCCCGAGATGATCACGAGGTCCTCGAGCTTGGAAGAGATCGCACGGGGGCCCGCCTGCGGCGGCCTTTTACTTCCTCTCATCGTCTCATTGCTCCAGCCGCGTCCGGCACCCCTAGCGTCCGGTCTTGTTGAGGTGGTGGAAGAGGTCGCGGCCGATCTTGGCGGGCAGGCCCGGCACGGCCTCCAGCTTCTCGCGCGGGGCGGACAGGACGGCTTCGGGCGACCCGAAGTGCTTGAGCAGCGCCCGCTTGCGCGTCGGGCCGATACCGGGGAGGTCGTCCAGGATCGAGGCCGTCATGGCGGCGTCGCGGCGCGTGCGATGGTGGGTGACCGCGAAGCGGTGCGCCTCGTCGCGAACGCGCTGGAGCAGCTGGAGCTCGGGCGTGTCGTGGTCGAGCACGAGAGGGCCGGGTACTCCTGGCAGGAAGACCTCCTCGACGCGCTTGGCGAGCGAGATGACCGTCACGCCGCGGGCGCGGAACTCGGTGAGTGCCTCCACGCCGGCCGACAGCTGGCCCCTGCCGCCGTCGATGACGATCAGGTTTGGCAGCGCGGCGAAGCTCGCGTCGCGGTCCTTGTCGTAAGGGCTCAGCTCGCGCTGCTTGGCGAACTGGGCGGCGCGGCGGGAGAGCACCTCGCTCATCGCGGCGAAGTCGTCGGACTGGCCGGGCGCGAGGTCGCGGATGCGGAAGCGCCGGTAGTCGCTCTTCTTCGGCGCGCCACCCTCGAACACGACCATCGAGGCGACGACGTGCGTCCCCATCAGGTTGGAGATGTCGAAGCACTCGATGCGCACGGGCAGGCTGTCGAGGCGGAGCGCGTCCTGCAGGCCGTCGAGCGCCTCGACGCGCTGCTGGCGGCGGCGCTCGGCCTTGAGCTTGTCCTGATCGAGCGCGAGCGTCGCGTTGCGCGCGGCGAGGTCGAGGATGCGGCGCTTGGAGCCGCGCTCGGCCGCCCGGATCTCGACCCGGCCGCCGCGGCGCTCGGCGAGGATGTGCTCGAGCACGTCGAGAGCCGAGCCCTCGGCGACCTCGGGCTGCACCGCGATCAGCGCCGGGATCGACAGGGCGCCGGCGTAGTACTGGAGCAGGAACTCCTCGGTCGCGCGCGCGACGTCGTGGCCGGCCTCGTTGACGAGGTAGAAGGACTGGCGGTCGGCGAGCACGCCGTCGCGGACCTGGAAGACCTGCGCGTTGGCCTCGGTGCCGTCGACGGCGACCGCGACGGCGTCCATGCTGCCGGTGCTCGCGTCCGAGACGCGCTGGCGCTCGAGCAGCGCGCGGATCGCGTGCAGGCGGTTGCGCTCGACGGTGGCCTGCTCGTAGTCGCGCTCGCCGGCGTGGAAGTACATGCGCCGCTCGAGGTCGCGCTCGATCTCCTTGTAGCGGCCGGACAGGAACGCGACCACGCCGTCGATCGACGCCCGGTACTCCTCCTGGGAGACGTAGCCGACGCAGGGCGCCCCGCAGCGCTTGATGTAGTAGTCCAGGCACGGCGAGCCCGAGTGCCGGCCCGGCGTGGGCCCCTCGCACGAGCGGTAGTTGAACACCTTGCCGAGCAGGTCGAGCGTGTGCCGCGTGCGCTTCGCGCTGGAGTACGGGCCGAAGTACGCGCGGTCCTTGCGGTGACGCTCGCGCGTGAAGTACACGCGCGGGTACTCCTCGTCGAGGCTGATCGCGATGTAGGGGTACGACTTGTCGTCGCGCAGCCGGATGTTGAAGCGCGGCTTGTACTGCTTGATGAAGTTCTGCTCGGTGAGCAGCGCCTCGGCCTCGGTCTGCACCACGAGATACTCGATGTGGTCGACCTCGCTCGGCAGGTCCGTGCTGCCGTAGGTCGTGGGGCTCGAGAAGTGGCTCGCGACCCGCTTGCGGATCGACTTCGCCTTGCCGACGTAGACGACCTTGCCGCGCGGGTCGCGGAACAGGTACACGCCGGGCGCGTCGGGTAGCGCCCGGCGCTGCTCCTTCAGCCGGGCTTCGCGGTCGTCAGGCGTGGTGATCGCCACGCCAATGAGTAAAGAGGTTTCGCCCAGCCGGGACGTCGCAAGCGACGCCCTCTGGGCGACGTCACTCACCCAGCCGGGACGTCGCAAGCGACGCCCTCTGGGCGACGTCACTTCTTCGCGTCGACCGCCCTGCGCAGCTCCTCCTTGTTCATGGTCGACCGGCCCTCGACGCCGCGCTGTCTGGCCTCGTTGTAGAGCTGCTCCCGGGTGCGGCCCTTCGGCCGGTCGGTGCCGGAGCGCTCGCCGCCGCGCTGCGAGGAGGACTTGTCCTGCGTCGACGTGCGCGAGGCGGTGTCGGTCTTGCCGGCGCGCGCCCGGTCCTTGTTGACGGTGCGCGCCGCGATCTCCTGGGCGCGGTCCTCGGAGGCGCCGCCTTCCCTGGCCGACGCCTTGACATGTTCATATTTGCGGGCATCCTTGGTGCCCTTCTTGACTCCTGCGGGTGGCATACCTGGGCACTACCCAGGTGGCCCGGTGACAGCACGCGCTGCCGGGATCGCCGTGATCCTGCTCGCCTGCTGCGCCCTACCGGCGCAGGCGCGCACGGTGTGGCTGTGCAAGCCCGGTGCGACGCCGAACCCCTGCACGTCGCGGCTCGGCACGACGGTCGTGTCTCAGAAGGGCCGGATCCTCGGGACGCGCGCCGTGCGGCGCGCGCGCCCACGGCCGATCGACTGCTTCTACGTATACCCGACGGTGAGCGCGCAGCCGACGCGCAACTCGAACCTGCGCATCGAGCCGGAGCAGCGGGCGATCGCGCGGCTCCAGGCCGCGCGCTACTCGCAGCTCTGCCGCGTCTACGCGCCGATGTACCGGCAGCAGACGATCGCGGCGCTCGGGAGCGACACGCCGATCACGGCCGCCGAGACGCGGCTGGCGTATCGCGGCGTGCGCGGCGCCTGGCGGCAGTACCTGCGCCGCTACAACGACGGCCGCGGGTTCGTGCTCATCGGGCACTCGCAGGGCAGTGAGGTCCTGCGCTCGCTGATCACGCGTGAGGTCGACAGGCGGCCGGGAGTGCGCCGGCAGCTGCTGTCGGCGATCCTGCTCGGCGGGAACGTCCAGGTCGCCAAGGATCGTGGCGTGGGCGGCGACTTCCACAACATCTCCGCGTGCCGTTCGCGCCGCCAGCTCGCGTGCGTGGTCGCATTCTCCGCCTTCGACGGGCCCGTCCCCGAAGACGCCGTCTACGGGCGGATCGGCGGGCCGTTCAGTCCCGGCGACCCATCGCGGCTCGACGTGCTGTGCGCGAACCCGGCCGCGCTCGGCGGCGGCTCGGGTCGCATGATCACGATCTTCCCGCGCCGCCCGGGGGTGATCGTGCCCGCCACAGGGATCCCCCGCCCGGACGTCACGACGCCGTACTACGAGCTGCGCGGCGCGTACCGCGCGCGCTGCTCTTCTGCCGCCGGAGCGCACGTGCTCCAGGTGCGTGGTGCCGGCGGGACGCTGACCCCGTTCCCCGACGCCACCTGGGGGATCCACCTTGTAGAGGCGAATCTCGCACTCGGCAACCTGCTCGCGCTGATCAGGGCCGAGATCGCCGCATGGAAGCGTCAGAAGTCGGCCTCCGCAGCTCAGGCAGTCGACTGACGCTGGGCAAATCGTGGACCGCCGTGCCCAGGCCGTCAGGCCCGCTCGATGGCGCGCACGCGGCTCTCGAAGCCCCCCGCGCGGGCCGCTGCGGCGCAGGCCGACAACAGCTCGCGCAGCTCCCCGAGCACCCATGCGTCGGCCTCGGCGTACCGCCCGATGTGCAACACGACCTCGAGATGCTCCTCGAAGCGGCGCTGGCGAACCAGCACGACCAGGTCCGCGTTCTCGAAACGCCGGACGTCGGAGGGCGTCGCACGGCCGGCCAGCCGTACGAGGATGTCGCGCAGGTAGTTGATGCAGGTGACCGCGGTCGCGGGGTCGTTGATGCCGGGGGACATCGCCCGCAGGGCGATATCGGTGAGCTGCCGGATTCCGAAGCCGACGTCCTGGTCGAGGTCGCGCTCGTCGGCGACGACGATCGCCCCGCGCAGCTCCGCTTGGCAACCGTCAGCGGCCTCCGGAGGCCAGACCCGCGCGATGGGCCGGTCGAGCCCGGCGAAGTCCCCCGGCGCGACGAGCACCGCGATCCGCCGTGCCCGGTCGCCGACGCGCTCGCCGAGGCCGTCGAGCATCACCCGCTCGACGTAGCCCGGACGGTCGGCGTGGACCACCGCCGACGCGTCGTCCTGCCAGGCCTCGAGCAGCTCGTCGGCGGAGGCTTCGCTGACCGGCTCCCCGTGGCGCGCCGGGTACAGCGCGTCGGCGCGCCGGAGCGTGTCGCGAGCGATCGCCGCCGTCACGTATGAGACCTGGATGAGCCGCGAGACATGGTGCAGGAAGACGATCAGCAGGATCACCGCCGCGATGCCGAGCAGCGATGCCGTGGTGACCCCGATGCGGGGGACGAAACCGGCGCTGCCGAACGTGCCGACCCGTCGCAGCACGAGCAGCGCGAAAACGAAGGTGCCGACGTAGGTCCCGATCGTGATCTGGGTGACGCGATCGCCGAAGAACGTCCGCAGCACCCGCGGGCTGAACTGACTCGACGCGAGCTGGAGCACGACCATCGTCATCGAGAACGTCAGCCCCGCCACCGTGATCAACGACCCCGCGATGACCGACAACAGCGTGCGGGCGGCGTCGCCGTCGCCGGCGAAGACGACCGGAACCCCCTCGAGCTCGAGCTGCTCGTCGAGCCGCACCAGCCCGACGGCCAGCCCGGCGAAGCCGACCACCATGACCCCGGGGACGAACCAGAGGCTCTGGGAGAGGTTCCGCCACCGTCCCCGAGCTCGGTCCGCCATCGGTCCATCCTGCCCGCCCACCGCGCGCGGCACGCGCGCTCAGGCCACCAATCGCACCGCGAGCATCGAACCGGCGAGGTCGCCCGCCCCTCCCATCAGGCCGAGCACGCGCGCCACGTAGGCCTGCGTCTCGGCATAGGACGGGATGCACATGCAGGCCGCCACCGGCGCGGGTCCGGCGTTGTAGGCCGCGAGCGCCAGCGCCACGGAGCCGAACCGGCGCAGCAGGTCGCGCATCAGGTGCGCCTGCGCGGTGATCGCCGCGTGCGGGTCGAACGGGTCGTCGAGGCCGAGGCCGGTGGCGGTCCCGGGCATCATCTGCGCGATCCCCTGCGCGCCGGCCGGGCTGACGGCGTTCGGGTTGAACCCGCTCTCCGCGTACAGCTGCGCCGAGAGCAGGATCGCCGACACGTTCCAGCGCTGTGCGGCGCCGGCGATGTCGTCGGCGTACTGCGCGGGCACGAAGCCGGGCACGGACGGGTGACCGTTGGCATGGTCGGCGATCGCGCCGTCGGCCGCGTCGGGCGACGAGGCCGCGTTGAGCACGAACCCCCAGTGCCACGGCTCCCACGGATACCTGAGCTTGAAGTGGAAGCGCGGCGCGTTGGCGGCGAGCCAGCCGTAGGCGGTGGACGGGCCGAGGTCGAGCTCGGTCCCGTAGCGGTGCAGGGACGTACCCGGAGGCGCGACCCATTTCGGGTCGGGGCGGCGGGCGAACAGGACCGCCTGCTCGGCGTCCGAGCGAAAGGCGCTCGAGATGATCAGCGTGATGCCGTCCGCCTGCGCCGCCGCCTGCATGCGGTCGAACGCCGCGGCGACGTCCGGGCGCATGCGCTGCCCCTGGCGAACCGCGAACGGCCCCGCGTACTCGCCCCCGCCACCGGGGCCGTAGCCGAGCGCGCTCGCCGTCAGCTCCGCCTCGGCCGCCGCCTCGACCTCGGTTGTGGCGGTCGCGTCGCGACGCCGCGCCGACACGGTCCGGGTCACCGCGACCCGGATCCGCGTCGGGGCGAGGCCGTCAGCGTCCGGGAAGCTCACGGTCCCCTCCCCCGGCCCGTTGCGTCCGACGACTGCCAGCGCCGCCTGCCGCCCGATCTCCAGGTACGCGCCCTTCTCGAGGTGGGTCGGGTTGGGTACGCCGTCGATCTCCGCCGGCTCGAACAGCCGCGGGTGGGCGTCGAGCATGGCTCGGGCGCCGGCCAGCGCCGCGAGGTCCGCGCTGCGCTGCGCCGCCGACCGCGTCTCGATCCCGCGCGCGACCGCGCCGATCACGAGCGCGCCGATCAGCAGCCCGAACAGCCCGCCCACGATCAGGACCGCCGCCTGCCCGCGCTGCGCCCTCACGCCGGCACCTCATCCGCCGACGGCCGCAGGCGCAGCAGCCCGAGCGCGGCCGCGCGGCGCGCCACCAGGCCCGGCGGCGGCACGACCACGTCGGCGGGCGGGCCGAGCGCGGCCAAGGATGCGAGCGCCGCCTCCACGTACACCGGGTCGGCCAGGTCCGGCGGCGCGAGGTAGAGGTGGTCGGCGCCCGCGAGCAGCTCGTCGACGGCGGCCGTGCGGGCCGTGAACGCGATGACGACCGGGCTGCCGGCCGCCGGGGCGATGGCGCGCCAGGCCTCGTGCGCGTCGCTCAGCGCGACCTGGCACAAAGTCCCGGCCGCGCCGGCGGCCAGGTCGCGCTCGCGCAACCGGCGGGCCAGCCCGCGTGCCGCCGGTGCGGCGGGACCGGCGGACAGCGGGCCCGACCGGCAGACCAGCGCGGTGCGGGCGCGCTGGCGGTGACGCAGATCCGCGGCGATGCCACCGGCGACCGCCGCCAGGTCCGGCGGCGCGGCGAGCACGCCCACGAGGTCGGCAGGCGCAAGCGTCGCGGAGCGTGTCGCCGACGGTGGTGGCGCCAGCAGAAGGGCACCGGCGCGGGCGAGCAGCTCGTTCACGGGCGCGCGCTGTCGCCGTCGCCGCCGCGGACGACCGTGCGTCGCGCTGCGTCGGCCTCCTCGCCGGCGTCCGCCTCGGATGTCGCGGCCAGCAGGTCCGCGAGCGGCGGCGCGAACGCGCGCGGCCGCACCGTCACGCGCACACGATGCCCCTCGATCGTGAACTCGGCCCGGTCCGCCGCGTCGCCGAGCGCGCGCTCGACCGCCTCCTGCGGATCGGCGGACTGCAGCATCGCCACGGCCCCGGCCTCGGCCGCCGCCGCCGCGCGCTCGCGTGCGGACCCGGCAGCCAGGACCTGCACGACCGCCGCGACCGCGGTCACGACCACCGGCACCAGCGCGACGGTCTCGATCGACGCCTGGCCGCGGTCGCCGATCATCGCTGCGCCGCGAAGCTCGCGCGGGCGGTGAGCGTACCGAGCTCGAGCCCCGGCAGCAGCGCCGGGATGCGCACGTGGACCGCGACCCCGTCCTCGGCGCCCTCGACCTTCACCCGCCCGTCGAGCGAGTCCGGCAGCGAGCGCTGCGCGGCGGCGAGCTCAGGCGTCCCGATCGCGTGCGCGCGAGCAGCTGCGCGGGCGGCCGCCGACGCCGCCCACCAGGCATGGCCCGCGAGCACGACCTGCGTCGCCCCGGCCAGCAGCACCAGCAGCAGCGGCAGGAGAACGACGAACTCGACGGCCGCCTGGCCCTGGTGTGATCGCGGATCGGGCACACCCGCAAGCCTGCGCGAGCGCGGGTTACCGATCTAGACGCAGGCGTGACGATTCACACGCGCAACTGCGACAAAAGAGCCCGCCGGCTCAGTACTCGCGCCAGGCGCGGATCACGGTGGCGAAGCCGTAGGCGGCCGCCCCGATGAGCGCGAACCAGAGCAGGATCGCCGGGCCGCCCGAGTCCCAGAAGACGCGCGTCCCGATCAGCGCGAACGCCAGCATCGTCGCACTCGCGTAGAGCACCAGCCGCCGCTGGTCGGGAAGGTCGAACAGCGTCGTCCGGTTCTCCATGTACAGGCGGTAGGCGAAGAACCCGAGGCCGCTGATGAAGATCACCGACAGGATGTTGGCCACCGTGTCGCGCGCCGTCAGCCCGGCCGGCGACACCGTGACCACCAGCGCCAGGCCCAGGATGATCGCGACGTTGCGGGCCGTCTTCACGACGCCCAGCCTACGCGGCTACGGGCAGTTCCGACACAGACGCAGGGTCCGGCGGCGCCGCCTTCGCGGGCAGCGCGTCGGACGGCTGTGGATCGCCGACCCGCACGGCGGCGAAGCGGTACCCGACGCCGAAGTGGGTGTGGATGTAGCGCCAGTCCGGCGAGGCTCGCTCGAGCTTCTGGCGCACCTTGCGCACGAACACATCGACGGAACGGTCGCCGTGAGCCATCGCGTAACCCCAGACTCGCTGGTAGATGTCCTCGCGCTGAAGCACCTGGCCATCGGCCGACGCCAGCAGCTGGATCAGCTCGAACTCGCGGCGCGTCAGCTCGACCGACCTGCCGTCCACGAAGGCCTGGAACTGGTCCGAGCGCACCTCGAGCTCGCCCGCCGCCACGTGCACGTGGTCCGGGGCCTCGGCGGCCCGGCGCCGTCGCACGACCGCCTCCACGCGCGCGACCAGTTCCTCGGGGTGGCAGGGCTTGGTCATCCAGTCGTCGGCGCCCATGCGCAGCCCGCGCACCCGCTGCGCGACCGACGACTGCCCGGTCACGACGACGATGCCCAGGGCCGGCAACCGCTCGGCGACCATCTCCAGATAGGACCACGCCGCGGGCCCCAGAACCGCGAGATCGACGACCAGCGCGTCGAGGCGCATGGCCACGAGCGTCTCGACCGGGATCGAGCCGCGCACGACGTGGTGCTCCCAGCCGCGGTCCTCGACCCTGCGAGCGAGGACCGTGACGAAACCGCTGTCGTTGTCGATGACGGCGATCCTCATGTGCAGAGGATAAGCCGCGGCCCGGCCGCGGTTACCCGTGCGACGCATCCGAGAACTCGCGGAACAAGCCCGTGGCGACGAACGCGACCTGCTCGCCGACGTCGACGGCGTTGTCCCCGATCCGCTCCAGGGCGCGCGCCATCAGCATCATGTGCATCGCCCACTCGCGCCGGTCCTCGTCCGTCCCGACCGCGACGGCGCGAGCGAACACCTCGCGGTTGAGCTTGTTGATCTGAGCGTCCTGGCGGACCAGATCCTCGGCCAGCGCGACGTCGCGCTGGGCGAAGGCCTGCTTGCACTGCAGCATCTGCGAGCGCGCCAGCGCGCCCATGCGCCCGATCATCGCGAGCAGCTCGTCGTCCACCGGCGGCTCGTAGCCGGCGAGCGGGACCAGCTTGGCGACGTTCACGCACTGGTCCCCCATCCGCTCGATGTGCCGGATCACGTGCAGCAGCGCCGCGACGACGCGCAGGTCCCCGGCGACCGGGGCCTGCAGCGCCAGCAGCGACAGGATCGACTGGTGCACCTCCAGGAAGCGGCCGTCGATGCGGTCGTCGTCCGCCACGACCATGGCTGCGAGCTCGGCGTCCTGATGGGCGACGGCGTCGAGCACGCGGTCGAGCGACATCACGACCAGGTCGACGCCGCCGAGCGCATGCTCCTCGAGCTCCGCGAGCTCCTGCTGGAAGACGTCGCGCATCAGCCGAACTTCCCGGTGACGTAGTCCTCCGTCCGCCTGTCGGACGGATTGGAGAAGATCCTGTCGGTCTCGTCGAACTCCACGACGTGACCGATGCGGTGCCCGTCGTCTGCCAGCTCCACGGTGAAGAACGCCGTGCGATCCGAGACCCGCGCCGCCTGCTGCATGTTGTGCGTGACGATGACGATCGAGTAGTCCCGCCTGAGCTCGAGCATCAGGTCCTCGATCCGCGCGGTCGAGATCGGGTCCAGCGCCGAGCACGGCTCGTCCATCAGCAGCACGTCCGGGGCCGTCGCCAGCGCGCGCGCGATGCACAGGCGCTGCTGCTGGCCGCCCGACATGCCGAACGCGTTCGTCTTGAGGCGGTCCTTGACCTCGTCCCACAGTGCCGCGCGCTTCAACGCGGTCTCGACGATCTCGTCCATGTCGCCTTTCATGCCGGTCACGCGCGGCCCGAAGGCGATGTTGTCGTAGATCGACTTGGGGAACGGGTTCGGCTTCTGGAACACCATCCCGACGTGGGTGCGCACCTTCACGGGATCGACCTGGGAGCCGTAGAGGTCCTGCCCGTGGTAGATGACCTCGCCCTCGACGCGCGCCGACGGGATCAGGTCGTTCATCCGGTTCAGGCAGCGGATGAACGTCGACTTGCCGCAGCCCGACGGGCCGATCAGCGCCGTGATCTCGTTGCGGCGCATGGTCAGGTTGACATCCCGCAGCGCCAGCCTGGTCCCGTAAGAGACGCGGACGTCGTGCGTGATGAAGATCGGCACCGGCGGTGCGGCCGCCGCGGGCTCCAACGGGCGTGCGAGTGTCATCTCACCACTTCTGCTCATAGCGGTTCCTCAGGTAGATGGCGACGCTGTTCATCGCCAGCAGCAGGACCATCAGCACGATGATCGCCGCGGCGGCGAGGGCGATGAACGATGTGTCGTTGTCCTTCGAGTAGGCGAAGATCTGGATCGGGAGCGCGGTGAAGCTGTCGAACAGCCCCTCCGGGTTGAAGCGCGGCGACACCGCGGCGCCGATCACGATCAGCGGCGCCGTCTCGCCGATCGCGCGCGAGAGCGCGAGGATCACGCCCGTGGCGATGCCGGCGGTCGAGCCCGGCAGCACCTGCTTGAAGATCGTCTGCCACTTGGTGGCGCCGAGCGCCATCGCGCCCTCGCGGATCGACGGCGGGACGGCACGGATCGCCTCGCGGGCGACGATGATCACCACCGGGAGCACCAGCAGGGAGAGCGTGATCACGCCGGCCATCAGCACCGGCCCGAGCGACAGCGGCCCGCGCACGATGAATGCCAGACCGAGGATGCCGTACACGACCGACGGCACCGCCGCGAGGTTCTGGATGTTGACCTCGATCAGGCGGTTGAACCAGCGGTCGCGGTTGGCGTACTCCTCCAGGTAGATCGCCGTCGCGACGCCGACCGGCACCACCAGCACCGCGCATAGGCCCATCAGGTACAGCGTGCCGAGCACGGCCGACTGGATGCCCGAGGTCTCCGGCAGGATCTTCGACGGCTGGTTGGTCAGCAGGTCCGGCGAGAGCCGGTCTGCCCCCTGCGAGACGATGCGCACGATCAGCGTGATGAGCACGATCGCGCCCACCGCCACCGCGGCGAGCAGCGCGAGGCGGAAGATGCGCTCGGGCCACGAGCCCTGGCGGCTGCGCAGGACGGTCGCGGCGGCGGTGGCGTCGCGGGCGATGGCGGCGCCGGAGCTCATTCGTACACCTGCCGGAAGCGGTTGACGAGCCGGATCGAGATGACGTTGAGCACCAGCGTCATCACGAACAGCAGGAAGCCGACGGCGAAGATCGTCTCGTACTCGATCGAGCCCGTGGGCGCGTCGCCGGTCGCCGTCGAGGCGATGAAGGAAGCCATCGACCCGCCCGACTCCAGCGGCGACCACGCGATCTCGGGCAGCAACTGGCCGGCGCCACCGGCGAGCAGGATCACGAGCGTCTCGCCGATCGCACGCGAGGCGCCGAGCACCAGCGCCGCGACGATGCCCGACAGCGCCGCCGGGAAGACGACGCGCAGCGCCACGTTCATGCGGCTGGCGCCGAGCCCGAACGCCCCCTCGCGCAGCGACTGCGGAACCGCGCTCATCGCGTCCTCGGCGACCGAGGCGATGGTCGGCAGGACGAGGATGCCGACGATCATGCCGGCGGAGAGCTGGTTGAACTGCTCGACCTCCATGCCGAGGGCGCCGCGCAGGATCTCGGGCGTCACGAACGTCAGCGCGAAGAAGCCGAAGACGATCGTCGGCACGCCGGCCAGGACCTCGAGCACGGGCTTGACGACGCGCCGCACGCGCGGCGACGCGTACTCGGCCAGGTAGATCGCCGAGAGCAGGCCGAGCGGGACCGCGACCAGCAGGCCGATCCCGGTGAGGTAGAGCGTCCCGACGACGAGCGGGACGGCGCCGAACGACTGCTGCTCCCCGGCGAGCTGCGGCGTCCACTTGGTCCCGAAGAGGAAGTCGCCGATGCCGACATCGCCCAGGAACGCGATGGTCTCGCGCAGCAGCGACAGGACGATCAGGGTCGTCGTGAGAACGGACAGAACCGCCGCGCCGAAGAGCGCGATGCGGATCGCGCCCTCCCCGCGGCGGCCTCCGGACCGCGTCAGCTCGACTGCGTCAGGCACCCAGGGCGGACGTGGCCGCGTCCGTCTGCTCGGTGGTCATCGGCACGATCCGGGCGGCCTCCGCGATCGTCTCCTGGTTGGCGAGGACGAAGTCCATGAAGGCCTTCACCTCCGGCCGGCCGAGGGCCTCGGTGCTCGGGTACATGAACAGGGGACGCGAGAGCGGCGTGTAGCTGCCGTCCTGGATCGTCTCCTTGCTCGGGGTGACGCAGCCGTCGCCGGCGTCGATCGCCACGAGATTGAGCTCGTCGGCGTTGGCCTCGTAGTAGGAGAAGCCGAAGTAGCCGAGCCCGTCCCCGGAGCCCGAGACGCCCTGGACGAGCTGGTTGTCGTCCTCGGACGCCTCGTAGTCGTCACGCGTGACGCCCTCCTCGCCGTTGATCACGTCGGTGAAGAAGTCGAACGTGCCGGAGTCGGTGCCGGGGCCGAAGAGCGAGTAGTCCTCGATCTCGGAGCCCTTGTTCCAGATTCCCTTGAGCTCGTCCGTGGTCAGGCAGTCGAGCTCGAGCGTGGGGTTCGTGACGACCGCGATGCCGTCGTTGGCCACCTGGACCTCGGTGTACTCGACCGCGTTCTCCTGGCAGATCGGGACCTCCTCGTCGTCCTTGATCGGGCGCGACGCGTTGGAGATGTCGGACTCCCCGGCGCAGAACTTCTCGAAGCCGCCGCCGGTGCCCGACTGGCCGACCGTGATGCGGACGTCGGGGTTCTCCTCGTTGAAGAGCTCCGCGGCCGCCTGGACGAAGGGAAACACCGTCGAGGAGCCGTCGACGGCGATCTTGCCCGACCGGCCCTCGCCGTCGCCGGAGGACCCCGGGCTGTCGGCGCCGCAGGCTGCGGTGCCGGTCGCCGCGGCGACTGCGGCGATGATTAGGCACTTTCTCTTGTTGTTCATGCCCCGCAAGCCTCGGGGGCTGCGGGCGCGCTCTGGTTATCTAGTTGTGAACGTACTGCGCAAAGAGCGCGTCGAGCTCCGCCTGCACCTCGCGGCCGGCGCGCGAGTTCGCGTCCAGCGTCGCCAGCCGAGCCTCGAGCTTGTCGATCCGCGCCTCTACGTCGCCGTGAGACTGAGGGGACTGTCCCTTTTGTCTCACGGGCGGTGGCGTGTCCTCGCGCTCGGCCCGCACGCGCATGTACTCGGGCCAGCCGCCGACGTAGGAGTGCAGGGTGCCGTCCTCGACCGCGACCGTGCGGGTGCCGACGGCGTCGAGCAGGGCGCGGTCGTGCGAGACGAGCAGGACGGCTCCCTTGAAGTCCTGCAGGGCGGACTCGAGCGCCTCGCGGCTCTCGAGGTCGAGGTGGTTGGTGGGCTCGTCGAGGACCAGGACGTTCGCGCCGCTCGCGACCAGGCAGGCGAGCGAGAGGCGCTGGCGCTCCCCGCCGCTGAGACCGTCCACCGGCTTCTCGGCCGCCTCGCCGCTGAACAGGAAGCGGCCGAGCAGCGCGCGCGTCTCGTTGGGCTTGAGGCCCGTCGCGCGCTGCGCCGACTCCAGCACCGTCCCGGACGCGCCGACCACCTCAGCGTGCTGTGACAGGAAGCCCGGCTGCAGGTTGTGGCCCCTGCGCAGCTTGCCGCGCTCGAGCTCGTGCTCGCCGGCGAGCACCTTGAGCAGCGTCGACTTCCCGGTCCCGTTCGCACCCACCAGGGACACGTGCTCGCCGCGCTCCAGCCAGAAGTCCGCGCCACGAAGCAGGGTCCGTCGGGGTGCGTCACCTACCGCCACGGTCGCGTCCTCGAGCTCGAAGATGACGCGCCCCGTGCGCTCGGGCTTCTTGAACTCGAAGCCGAGCGTGGCCGTGTCCTTGGGATCGGCGCTGACCTTCTTCATCTTCGACAGCTGCTTCGCGCGCGACTGCGCCTGGCGCGCCCGCGTGCCCGCCGAGAAACGGTCGACGAAGCGCTGGAGCTTCGCGATCTCGGCGTTCTGCTTCTCGATCGCGCGGCCCAGCGCGAGCTCGCGCTGCGCCTTCTCCTTGCGCCAGTTGTGCCACGAGCCGGCGAAGAACCGCGCCCGCCCGGCCTCGAGCTCGAGCACCGCGGTCCCGACCGCCTCGAGAAACCAGCGGTCGTGGGCGACGAGCACGACCGCCGCGTCCACGGCGGTCAGGTAGCTCTCGAGCCACTCCAGCGACGCGATGTCGAGGTGGTTGGTCGGCTCGTCGAGCAGGAGCAGGTCGGGGTCGCCGGACAGCGCGCGCGCCAGCGAGGCGCGCGTGAGCTCGCCACCGCTGAACGTGGCCAGGTCGCGGTCGAGGTCCGCGTCGCTGAAGCCGAGGCCGTGCAGGGTCGCGTTGACGCCCTCGCGCCAGGTGTAGCCGCCGGCGTGCTCGAGCCGGGCCTGGGCGCGCGAGTAGGCGTCGAAGACGTCCATGTCGCCGTCCGCCATCTGCTGCTCCATCCGCGCGAGGTCCGCCTCCAGCGCCAGCAGCTCCGCGCAGCCCGTGAGGACGTAGTCGCGCAGGCTGACTCCCTGCTCGCGCGGCGGGCGCTGGTCGTGGAGCGCGATGCGCGTGCCCTTGGCGAAGGTGAGCTGGCCGCTGTCGATCGACGTCTCCCCGACGAGCATGCGCAGCAGGGTCGTCTTGCCGGCTCCGTTGCGCCCGGCCAGGGTCAGCCGCTCGCGGCGCTCGAGCTTGAACGAGACGCTGCGAAACAGCGGCGTGCCCGCCATGTCCTTGGCGAGCTCGGATGCCTGCGCGACGGCCACGCTCGATAGGCTACGCAGCCGATGAAGCGCCTCCTGACGCTGCTGGCGGTCAACCTGACGACGCTGCTCGTGTTCGCCACGACTGCCATGGCGGACGCGCAGAACGACCACGGCGAGGGCTGGTTCGGCGAGACCACCGACATCGACATCACGATCGCCGGTTTCATCCTGATCGCCGGATTCCCGACGTTCATCCTGCTCGCCTCGCTGGTGCTGTGGAGGCTCGACAAACGCAAGGATGCACGCAAGGCGGCCGGCAAGGCGCGCGCCGCCCGTCTGGACTCCCGCGGCGGCTGGTAGTTGGTCCGCTACGAGCGCATCGGCGCGGCGGCGGTCCTCACGATCGACCGTCCGGAGCGACGCAACGCCGTCGACGGCCCGACCGCCTCGGCGCTGCTCGAGCGCTTCCACGCCTTCTGCGAGGACGACGAGGCCCGCGTTCTGATCGTGACCGGTGACGAGCAGGCGTTCTGCGCCGGTGCCGACCTCAAGGCAATCACCACGCTCGAGCCTGACGCCCGCGGCGGCCCGCTCGGCTTCACGCGCCTGCTTTCGCCCAAGCCGACCATCGGCGCCGTCTCGGGCTACGCAGTCGCCGGCGGCTTCGAGCTGGCGCTGTGGTGCGACATGCGGATCGCCACGGAGACCGCGCAGTTCGGCTTCGCCGAGCGCCGCTGGGGCGTTCCGCTGATCGACGGCGGCACGCAGCGCCTGCCGGGCATCATCGGCGTCGGCCGGGCGCTCGAGCTCGTCATCACCGGTCGCTTCGTCGACGCGCAGGAAGCCCTCGACGTCGGCCTGGTCAACGAGGTCGTGGCCCCAGGCAGGCACCTCGAACGCGCGCTCGAGCTCGCCGAGCTGATCGCCGGCTTCCCGCAGGAGACGATGCTCTCCGACCGCGAGGCGCTGCTGCAGGGCATCGGCGTTCCGCTGCACGACGACGGACTCACCCTCGAGGCACGCCTCGGGCGCCGCGTGATCATGGCCGGAGTCGAGGGCGCGTCGCGCTTCGCGGGCGGGGCCGGCCGCCGGGGCGAGGGAGTCCCGGTCAGAGGAACGCCGGCACCGGATTGACCGCGGCCCCGCGCACGCGGATCTCGAAGTGCAGGTGCGGGCCGGTCGAGTATCCGGTCGACCCGACCCGACCGACGCGGTCGTGGCCGACAACGCACTGGCCCTTGCGCACCGCGATCGACGCCAGGTGCGCGTACAGCGTGGTCAGGCCGAGGCGATGTCTGATGATCACCAGGTTGCCGTAGCCACCCGAGTCGAAGCCGGCGAACTTCACGCAGCCGCGCCCGGCCGCGCCAACGGGCCGGCCCGAGCGGGCCGGGTAGTCGATGCCGGGGTGCCAGGTCGCGCCGCGCGGGCCGAACAGGTCGCCGATCGGCAGCGCGAGCGGCCGGTAGAACTTCAGGGGAGATCGCGGCGGCCGGCGGCGCAGCGCGCGCCGGGTCGCCGGACCGGCCGCACCGTCGGCGCGCAGTCCGGCCCAGCGCTGGAAGCGCGTGAGCGCCGCGAACACCCGCGGCCCGAAGCCGCCGTCGGCGCCGCCGTTGGGGAAGCCGTGGCGCGCGAGCTCGAACTGCAGCCGGGCCACATCCCAGCCACGGTCGCCGAGCGTCATCGTCCGGGCGCCCCAGTCCGGCCGCCCGCGGCGGCCGAGCTTTCGCCGCGTCATCGGCCCGGCAACGCCGTCGGGAGTGAGGCCGCGCCGGCGCTGGAAGCGCCTGATCGCCGCCCGCGTGCGCGGGCCCCTGATGCCGTCGACGTCGCCGTGGTAGTCGCCGGTCGCTGTCAGTGCCGCCTGTAGTGCCGCGACGCGTCCGCTAACGCCGCCGTGCGCTGTGGAAACGCAGGCGAACAGCGCGATGAGGGCGGCGAGCGCAAAGCGGCGCACCTTCGCTTGTTCGCGCCCAACCGCCGCTAACCCTGCCCGAAGGGTCTGACGACTCAGGCATCTAGGGGAGGCCTCAGTCGTCAAACCCCCCTCCCTCGGTGCCAAAACGGCCGAGGTGTCGGCTACGCCGCGTGCTCCGCGTGGGCGGCCATCAGCTCGCGCTGGACGGACCGGCGCTCGTCGTCGGGTGCCACGCGCCGGTCCCACGTGCCGTTCTCGCGCAGCTCCCAGGCGTGTGTGTTGTCGGCCAGGCACCGGTCGAGCACGTCGAGCAACCGGTCGCGCAGGACGCGATCCTCGACCGGGCAGACGAGCTCGACGCGCGTGTCGAGGTTGCGTGGCATGAGGTCCGCGGAGCCGATCCAGGTCGACCACTCGCCGCCGCGCTGGAAGGCGTAGACGCGCGAATGCTCGAGGAAGCGATCGACGATCGAGAGGACGCGGATGTTCTCGGAGGCGCCCTCCACCCCGGGCCGCAGGCAGCAGATCCCGCGGACGTTGAGATCGACCGGGACGCCGGCCTGGGACGCCTCGTAGAGGGCGTGGATGCAGGCACCGTCGACGAGCGAGTTCATCTTCATCACGATCCGGGCGGGCTTGCCCTCGCGGTGCGCCTCGATGGTGCGCTCGATCTGGTCCACGATCCCCTCGCGCAGGAACGCCGGCGCCACGAGCACCTTGCGGTAGGAGCGCTGGCGCGAGAAACCGGTGAGGCCGTTGAACATGTCGGCGACGTCGGCGCCGACGTCGGGGTCGCAGGTGAACAGCCCGAAGTCGGTGTAGATGCGGGCGGTCTTGGCGTGGTAGTTGCCCGTCCCGACGTGCACGTAGTGCCGGACGCCGTCGCCCTCCCGCCGCACGACCAGCACGCACTTGGCGTGCGTCTTGAGCGCGGGCAGGCCGTACACCACGTGCACCCCCGCCTCCTCGAGCTTGCGCGCCCAGCGCACGTTGGCCTGCTCGTCGAAGCGCGCCTTTATCTCCACCAGGCAGACGGCCTGCTTGCCGCGCTCCGACGCGCGGATCAGCGACGGCACCAGCGGGGAGTCGTCGCTGGTCCTGTACACGGTGAGCTTGATCGCGAGCACCTGGGGGTCCTCGACCGCCTGCTCGATGAACCGCTGCACCGAGGTCGCGAACGAGTCGTAGGGGTGATGGACGAGGATGTCTCCGCGGCGCATCGCGGCGAGCACGTCCGGCTCGGCGTCCTCCTCGGGGGTCAGGCGCGGCTGGGTCACGGGCTGCCAGCCGGCGTCGCGCAGCTCGCTGAAGCCGCCGATGCCGTAGACGTCCCACACGTCGCCGAGCGCCATCAACCCGTCGACGTCGAAGACATCCCCTTCCTCGACCCCCAGCGCCTCCACGAGCTGCGCGCGGATCTCGTCGGACACGCCCGCCTGGAGCTCGAGGCGGACGACCTCGCCGAAGCGCCGGCGGCGCAGCTCGGTCTCCACCGCCTGCAGCAGGTCGTCGGCCTCGTCACCGACCGTGAAGTCCGCATCGCGGGTCACGCGGAACAGCGTCCACTCGAGGATCTCCATGCCCTCGAAGAGCTCGTCCAGATTCGCGGCGATCACGTCCTCGACAGGGACGAAGTCGCAGCCGCCGTTGACGCGCATGAAGCGCGGCAGCATCTCCGTCGGCACCTTCACGCGCGCGAGGAGCTCCTGGCCCGTGACGGGGTCGCGCACGCGCACCGCCAGCGACAGCGACAGGTTCGAGATGTACGGGAACGGCCGCCCGAGGCCCACCGCCAGCGGCGTCAGTACCGGGAAGATCTGGCGCAGGAACCGCTCCTCGAGATCGCGGCGATGCTCCTCTTCGACGTCGTCGAGCCCGACGATCCGCAGGCCTGCCCCCGCCAGCTCGGGTACGAGCGTCTCGTTCAGGCACCGCGAGACGCGCGCCGACTGCTCGGCGACCACCTCGCGGATGCGCCGGATCGTCTCGGCGGCGTTGAGCCCGTCCTTGCCCCGCGAGTCGATGCCGGCGTCGACAATGTCGTGCAGGCCGGCGACGCGCACCATGAAGAACTCGTCGAGGTTCGTGGACCAGATCGCGCAGAACTTCAGCCGCTCCAGCAACGGGGCGCTCGGGTCCTCCGCCAGCTGCAGCACCCGGTCGTTGAAGTCAAGCCATGAGAGCTCGCGGTTGAAGAAGAGCTCCGGTGCCGTAGCGACGGGGTCCGTCACGCCCGAGGATGCTACGCCGCAGTCGTCAACTCGACGCACACGCCTTCTCGCAGCCCGCCGTCGCCGACGGTGAGGGGACAATCGAGCCGCTCTCCGAGTACCGCGAGCAGTGACAGGGCGGCCGGCAGCAGCCGCACGCGCTCCGGCTCGAGGTCGTGCTCGGCCGCCACATCGAGGCTCGGCGCCGACAGCAGCAGCTCGAGCACGCGCGTCACCGTGCGGGGGTCGATCGCGCCGGGAACGAGCCGGGCGACGGAGGTCGCGTTGCCGCCCACCGCCAGCGCCAGGTCGCACTGCGGCGGGCGCGCATCGGAAAACAGCTCGCGCGCGTGGCCCTGCATGGCGGCGAGCTCCTCGGCCAGCGGCGGGTCCGAGCGCAGGTACTCGTCGGCGAGCCCGCTCGAACCCACCGCCACGGAGGCCCACCACTCAACTCCGCTCGCGAGCGTCCCCACCGCGATCTCGGTCGATCCCCCGCCGACGTCGACGACAGCCACCCGGCCCTGCTCGTCGCGGCCGAACGTGGCGCCGGTGAACGCCAGCCGCGCCTCCTCGGACCCGTCGAGCACATCCACCTCGACGCCGGCCCGCTCGCGCACCGCCGCCAGCAGCGAGTCCGCGTTCGCCGCCGCCCGGATCGCCGCCGTGGCCACGACGCGCAGCCGCTCCGCGCCCAGCGAGCGGGCGACCGCGCACTGCACCGCCACCGTCTCGGCCACCGCGTCGAGCGCCTCCTCTGGCAGCTCGCCCGAACGCCTCAACACGCTGCCCAGGCGCGTGAACGCCTTCTCGCAGGTGACCTCGCGCAGCGTTCCTTCGACGAGCTCGGCGACGAGCACGCGCGTGGTGTTGGAGCCGATGTCGACGCAGGCGCAGCGCATACCCTGGGCACGGATCATGACCGCCGCCATCGAAGTGCAGGGACTTCACAAGTCCTATGACGGGAATGAGGCCGTGCGCGGCGTCGACTTCAGCGTGCGCCGCGGCGAGGTTTTCGGCCTGCTGGGTCCCAACGGCGCGGGCAAGACCTCGATCGTCGAGATCCTCGAGGGCTACCGCGATCGCAGCGAGGGGGATGTGCGCGTGCTGGGCCTCGATCCCGCGGCTCGCTCGAGCGATCTGCGCGAGCGCGTCGGCATCGTTCTGCAGAGCTGCGGCATCTACCGGCACCTCACGGTGCGCGAGTCGGTCACGCACTGGGCAGGCCTGTACCCCGCGCCGCGCGACGTCGATGAGACGATCGTGCTCACCGGGCTCGCCGACGTCGCCCACCGCCGCACGCGCACGCTCTCCGGCGGCCAGCAGCGCCGCCTGGACTTCGCGCTGGCGCTGATCGGTGACCCCGAGCTGATCTTCCTCGACGAGCCGACGACCGGCTTCGACCCCGAGGCGCGCCGCAACGCCTGGGGCACCGTGCGCTCTCTGCGCGACCTGGGCAAGACCGTGCTGCTCACGACGCACTACCTCGACGAGGCGCAGGCGCTCGCCGATCGCGTCGCGATCATCAAGGACGGCCGCATCCTCGCCGAGGGCCGGCCGTCGGAGCTCGGCGTCGGCGGGGAGCGCTACCGCGTCAGCTGGACCGCCGGCGGCGAGACCGTCACCCATGAGACGGACGACCCGACGCGCCTGCTGCACGAGGCCACCGCGGCGGCGCTCGCGCGCGGCGAGGCGCTCGACGACCTCGCGGTCACGCGCCCCTCGCTCGAGGACGTCTACCTGGAGCTGACCGCGTGAGCGAG
The DNA here is from genome assembly GCA_963724135.1 of uncultured Solirubrobacteraceae bacterium. GTDB lineage: Bacteria > Actinomycetota > Thermoleophilia > Solirubrobacterales > Solirubrobacteraceae > DATLGB01. Next base: position 747,361 of record CAVRTA010000004.1, on the reverse strand, counting down.
GCGGTCATACCCGCGGCCGCCGCCCATGCGGCGAGCTGGCCGCGCGTCGCCTGGCGCCAGTACCGGCTCGAGCGGCGGATGTTCTGGCGCAACCCGAGCGCCGCGTTCTTCAACTTCCTGCTGCCGCTGCTCTTCCTGGCCATGTTCGGAGCGATCTTCGCCGGCGAGCAGAAGAACCTCGACGTGATCGTCCCCGGCATCGCCGGCATGAGCGTGATGTCGACCACCTTCACGGCGCTGGCGATGAACCTGACCGCGCTGCGGGAGCTCGGGATCCTCAAGCGCATCCGTGGCACGCCGATGCCGTCGTCGGCCTACCTGGCGGCCCTCGCCGGTCACGCGATCACCAACACCGTCCTTCAGGTGACGATCATCACCGTCGCCGGCCGCCTGTTGTTCGGGACCGGCTGGCCGCGCGACTGGGGTTCGCTCGCCGCCTTCGTCGTCCTCGGCGCGGCGTGCTTCGCCGCGCTCGGCGTCGCGCTCTCGCACGTGATCCCCAACGTCGATTCGGCACCCGCCTACGTCAATGCCGTCTTCTTGCCGCTGATCGTCATCTCGGGCGTCGTCTACGACGCCGACGAGGCACCCGCGTTCCTGCACGACATCGCCAGCGGCCTGCCCCTCAAGCACCTGATCGACGGGATGTCGGGCGCGCTGGTCAAGGGGGTCGGGCTGGGCGGCCACACGACCGCCCTGCTGGTGCTGGCGGTGTGGGGGGCAGTCGGCGCGATCCTGGCGGTGCGAGGGTTCTCGTGGGACCGGCGCCGAGCCTGACCGAGGTCCAGCGGTACCTGCGCGCGGTCGCGGCGCAGGGCCGCCAGTGCATGCGCACGGGTCCGTTCGACGTCTTCATCGACACGGACTCCGACCACCCCTACTCCAACTACGCGATTCCACGGGACGGCGCCGAGCCGACCGCCGCGCACGCTCAGGAGCTGATGCTCATCATGCAGCGCGCGGCGCGCCAGCCGCGCATGGAGTACCTGCCGGCCACCGCCCCCGAGGTCGAGCACGTGATGGCCGAGGCGGGCTTTGCCGTCGAGCTGCGCACCCCGCTGATGACGTGCGCCGCCGACCAGCTCGCCGACGCCGCCCCGCCCGAGGCGATCATCATCCAGCAGCTCGGGCCCGACAGCGAGCGCGAGCTGATCGAAGGGCTGCTGGAGGCGATGGCGCACGCGTTCGGCGAGCCGTTCGACCGATCGGCTTCCGACGGCGCCGCCGCGCAGTTGCTGCGGCGGATCGCGGTCATCGCCTATTGCGATGAGGAGATCGCCGGCGGCGGCATGTGCCTCGACGCGGTCGCGCGGTGCGTCGAGCTGGTCGGCATCGGCGTGCTCGAGCGGTTCCGCCGGCGCGGCCTCGGCGCCGCCATCACGCGCGAGCTGGCGCGGATCGCCTTCGACGGGGGCGTCGAGACGGCGTTCCTGACCCCCGGCTCGCAGGAGACCGCGCGCGTCTACGCGCGCGCAGGCTTCGTGCCCACCGACGAGATGCTGCACCTCGCGCACCGGGCGTAATGCAGCGGACCATCCGCGTGCATGCCTGCCGCCGGTCGTCCGGTCAGTGCGATCATTCGCGGCTGGTGCTCGGTTCCAGCATGGACGTCAGATGAGCGCGCTCGCCGCTGCGCTGCGTTACCGCACGCTCGTCGACCGGCTCGGGGCGATCGTCTGGGAGGCGGTGCCCGGCCGGCGCCCCGGCGAGGCGGCGTTCACCTTCGTCTCCGAGCACACGGAGTCGCTGCTCGGGTACGCCGCGGAGCGCTGGACGACGGACAGCGGCTTCTGGTACGAGATGATCCACCCCGACGACCGGGAGCGGGTCAACGCGGAGATCGTCGGCGCGGTGCGGACGGGCCGCGCCGACTTCGAGTACCGGGCTCGCGCGGCCGACGGTCGCGAGGTGTGGCTGCGCAACATCGTGCAGAGGGACGACCAGCGTGACGACCTGCGACTGACGGGCGTGCTCATCGACATCTCGGCGCGCAAGGCGGCCGACGAGCGGCTGATGCGGTTGCAGGACGTCACCGACGCGCTGTCGGGCATGCTGGGAACTCGTGACACCGCCCAGGTGATCGCGAGCCACGGGCGCGCCGCGGTCGGTGCCGTCGCCGCTGCCGTCTTCCTCTCCGAGGGTCCGGAGCTCGTGCTGCACGGCTACGACGGGTACCCCGGCGAGGCGGCGGACCCCGAGTGCCGGATCCCGGTCGGCCACGACGTGCCGGCGGCGGAGGCCGTGCGCCGCGGCGAGACGCTCGTGCTCGACGCGGACGAACTGAAGGAGCGCTACCCGGACCTCGCGGGCTGGCGCAAGCTCGCGGGCGCCGGGCCGTTCGTCGCGCTCCCGCTGGTCACCGGCGACCGCGTGCTCGGATCGATTGCCCTGCGCCTCGCGGAGGGCCAGGCCATCGGCCCCGAGGACCGCGTCGTGCTCGACGTGCTCGAGCGGGCGAGCGTCTCGGCCCTGCTGCGGGCCGAGAAGACGTCGGCCGAGCGGACGTCGAGCGCGCTGCTCGACACCATCATCACGACGGCGCCCGAGGCGTTCGCGCTGTTCGACACCCGGTTGCGCTACGTCCGCGTCAACCACGCGCTCGCCGACTACCACGGCCTGCCGACCGCCGACCACATCGGCAGGCCGCTCGAAGAGGTCGTGCCGGGGAGCGTGCACGCCCCGCACCTGCGCGCCGTGCTCGGCAGCGGCGAGCCGATCGTGGACGTCGAGGCGGCAGACGGCCAGCGCACGTGGCTGGTCTCCTACTACCCGATCCACGGCACCGACGGGGAGATCGCGTTCGTCGGCAAGTTCATGACCGACATCTCCGAGCGCAAGCTCGAGGAGCAGCGCTCGCTCATGCTCGCGGAGCTCGGCTCCGTGCTGGACGCGGTGGTGACGGCCGAGGAGCGCATGACGGCGCTCGTGGACACGCTGGTGCCGTCCGTGTGCTCCGCCGCCACCGTGGCCCTGCGCGATGCCGGCGGGACGCTCGAGCGCGTCGCCGCCCGCGGTGAGGAGGCGACGCTGCTCGACGTGCCCATGCGTGTGCGTGGGCGCAACCTCGGGGTACTCGAGCTCGCCCTGACCGAGGCGGACCGGCCGTTCGCGCTGGAGATCGCGCGGCGGGCTGCCCTGGCGATCGACAACGCGCGGCTGTTCGAGGGCGAGCAGCGCGCGCGTGAGCGCACCGCGCGCCAGTACAAGGTCGCCGCCGCGCTCGCCGAGGCGCTCACGGCGGACGACGTCGCGTACGTGGCGCTGACCGAGATCGCGGCTGCGGTCGGCGCGGAGCACGGCACGATGTGGCAGGTCTCCGAGGACGACGCCCAGGTCGACGCCATCGGCTGGCACGGCTTCGAGGACTCCGAGATGGAGGGCTACAGGTCCTACGCGCTCCAGCCGGGGCGGCCGGTGGCGGACGCTGTCCTGTCGCGGCAGCGGCTCTATCTGCCCACCCAGGCGAGCATGGACGTCGCCTATCCGGAGATGGCTCCGGGCCTGCACGAGCGCGAGCTGCGCTCGATCGTCGTGTTCCCGCTGATCACGGCGGGCCGAGTGGTGGGCGGGCTGCTGCTGTCGGCGACGCGCGAGCACGCGTTCGGCGAGGAGGATCTCGCGCTCGGGACGGCGCTCGCGGCGCAGGCGGCCACCGCGGTCGAGCGCGCGCGGCTGTTCGAGGCCGAGCGCGCGGTCTCGGTGACGCTCCAGCGCTCGCTCCTGCCGGCGGCGCTGCCCGAGTTCCCCGGCGTCGAGATCGACCTGCGCTACCTGCCGGCCGCGGGGCTCGAGGCGGGCGGCGACTTCTACGAGGCCCTGCCGCTCGCTGACGGCTCGCTGCTCGTCGCCGTCGGCGACGTGGTCGGTCGTGGTGCGACTGCCGCGGCGGCGATGGGCCAGCTGCGCGCGGCGCTGCGCGCGTTCGCGCTCACGGGCATCGGGCCGGGGGAGCTGCTGGGCCGCCTGTCGGCTTTCGCCGACACGGTGGCCGAGGCGATGGCCGCGACCGCGGTGGTGGCGAAGCTCGACCCGGCGCGGCCGGCTGTGCTACGCGTGCGCCGGTCATCCGTGGCCGGTCCTGGCCCGACCCGACGGGACTGCCGAGTTGCTCGTGGGCGGGCGCGGCGTCCCGCTCGGCTGCCTCCCAGAGCCCGACTACGACGAGGACGACGTCGAGCTCGAGCCCGGCGCCACGCTGCTCCTGTACACGGACGGCCTGACCGAGCGCCGCGGCGAGAGCATGGACGCGGCCCTCGACCAGCTGCGCCAGGCGCTCGCCGCCTGCGCCGGCGAGGATCTCGAGACCGTCCTCGACCGTGCGGTGGCGAGCGCCGGCCCGGAGGTGCCCGCGGACGACGTCGCGCTCGTGGCGCTGCGCTTCACCGGCGCCGTGGCCGTCCAGCGGCTGGAGCTTCCGGCGGTACTGGGCTCGGTGCCGCGCGCCCGCCACGCCCTGCGGGACTGGCTGGCCGCGCGAAACATCGCGGGGCTGGCGGCGGCCGACATCCTGCTCGCGGCCGGCGAGGCGATGGCCAACGCCGTGGAGCACTCCGGCAGCGACGGCTTCGAGCTCGAGTTCGCGATGCCGGTTCGAGACTCCGTACACATCGCCGTGCGCGACCGCGGGGAGTGGAAGGAGCCCGTCGTGGCGCCGCATCGCGGGCGCGGGTTCTCCCTGATGCGCTCGCTGATGGACGAGTGCACCGTCGAGCACGGTGCCGACGGGACCGTGATCGACATGGTGCGACGGGTCGAGCGCGCCGAGGGGCCGGTCGAGCCGCCGCCGATGCCGGAGTCGTGCCGCGTCGTACTGGACCAGGGCATCGCGCGGCTGGCGGGGGAGCTCGACCTGGCCTGCGCCGACGCGGTGCGCGCCCAGCTGGTGTCGCCCGCGCTGCACACCGTCGATCTGTCGGCCGTGACCCACGTCGACTCGACCGGGGCGCGCATGCTCTTCGGCCTGCCGAACCGGCCGGTGTTCATCGCGCCGCCCGGCTCTGCGTCGCGCCGCACCCTCGAGCTCTCCGCGCTCACCGACGCGATGACGGTCCGCGACGCCTGACCACCGAACGTCCCGGAAGCCCTGCCATAGCGGGGACTGCGGGACGTTCAGTGCGCCAGGGTGACCGGGCAGCGGCCGGGGTGGCCACAGATGTCCGGGTCACACAGCCGGCACGTGTGTCCGGGTGGCGCCCCCTGCTCGGTGATGCGGGTGAGCAGGCGCTCCATCAGCTGCGCGAGCGTCGTGCGCTCGCGGTCGTCGAGCGCGGTGAGGACGTCCTCCAGCCCCGCGAGGCGTCCGGCCTGGAGGCGGCGAGCGGCGCGCAGGCCCGCCGGCGTCGCGTGCAGCGCGCGCGTGCGCCCGTCGCTGCCGGGCCGCCGCTCGAGCAGGCCGTCGCCCTCAAGGCGATCGGCCAGCCTCACTGCGCCCGAGTGCGTCAGGCCCAGTACCCGGGCGAGCCCGTCCACGGTGGTGCCGGCCAGCCAGGTGCTCAGCGCTACCAGCGCGGCCTCGTCCGCCGCCGCCGGCAGCCGCCCCGCGATCGCCAGCGAGCAGGCCCCGAGAAGGTTCGCCTCGCGTGACGTATGACTCATTCACACATCGTAGGTCCAGCGGCCACCGAGCATCGTGCCCGCCACCTGCGCGCCGTCGAGGTCGGCGAACGGGTCGCGGTCGAGCACGACGAGGTCGGCGAGCATCCCCGGGACCAGGCTGCCGCGGCGCTCCTCGTCGCCGGCCAGCCACGCCGGAGTGGCGCAGGTCGCGTGCAGCGCCTCGGCGAGCGTGACCCGCTGCTCGGGATGCCAGGCCGGCCGGTCGTCGATCGTCCGCTCCACGCCGGCGCGGATGCCGGCGAGCGGGTCGAGGTCCTCGACCGGCGCGTCGGATCCGTTGACGAGGCGAGTGCCGGCGTCGAGCAGCGAGCGGTAGGCGTAGGCGCGGTCGGTCATGCCCGCCCAGGCATCGTCGGCGAGGTTGCGATCTGAGGGGGCGTGGCTGAACTGGACCGACGCGGTGACGCCGATCTGCGCAAAGCGGGGGTAGTCGTCGTGCGCGACGAGCTGGGCGTGCTCGATGCGCTGGCGCAGGCCCCGTGGAGCCCACCGGTCCCGCGTCGCCGCGAAGGCGTCGAGCGCCTCGCGGTTGGCCAGGTCGCCGATCGCGTGCACCGCCACGGGGAGGCCGCGCGCCGTCGCCGCGCGGATGATCTCCGCGAAGTCCTCGCGGCTGGTGATCTGCACTCCGGAGCCGTCGAGCAGGCGGGCCGTGCGCGAGCCGACGGTCCCGTCCATGAACGCCTTGACGTAGTCGCCGGGAACCTCGCCCAGCCGCTCGGCGGGCAACGACTGCCACACGCGCAGCGGCAGCGGCGCCTCCTCGGCCAGGGCCGCGAAGAGGTCATGCGAGCCGAGCCAGCCGTCCTTGTCGTGGATCGCGGTCACGCCGCGCGAGGCCGCCAGCGGGAGGGCGTCGCGCATCGCCTCCAAATACTCATCGCGCGTCGGCGCGGAGAAGCGGTCGCGAAAGCGCCACGCGGCCACCTCGCGGATGACGCCGGTGGGCACGCCGCCCGCATCGCGCTCGACGACCCCGCCAGACACGTCAAGGTCGCCCCCCGCGCGCTCGATCGCCGCACTCGACAGCCACAGCGAGTGGTAGTCGCGTGACATCAGCGCGACCGGCACGCCAGGCGCCACGGCGTCGAGCAGCTCGCGCGTCGGCTCCACTTCCGGCGTCCAGTCCGCCGCCCGCCATCCCAGCCCCCGCAGCCAGCGGCCCTGCGGCAACCCGCGTGCCGCGGCGGCGACCCGCGCCACCGCGGCCTCGATGGTCGGCGTGCCCTCGAGGCGGACCTGCCGCTGCGCCATCGCCCAGGTCGGGAAGTGCACATGCCCGTCGTTGAACCCCGGCAGAACGCACCCACCGCGCAGGTCGACGTCGCGCGGCCGCTCCTGCGTCCGCTCCACCACCCGGTCGCCCTCGATCAGCAGCTCCTTCACAAAAGGGACGGACCCTTTTGTGACGTGGTGGATCGTTCCGTTGTACAGGCGCCAGGCGGTCACAGCTCTTGCGCGGCGAGGAGCGCCGCGCCGACGACGCCGGCCTCTCCGCCGCGGCGCGCAAGCCGGATCGTCGTCGCGGTCCCGACGCCAGGCAGGACGAAGCGCCAGGCCACCTCGCGCGCGGGCTCGAGCAGCAGTTCGCCGGCGGCGCTGACCCCTCCGCCGATCACGACCTCCTGGGGATCGAAGAGGTTGATCGCGTTGGCGATGCCGACCCCGAGGCGCTCGCCGATCCAGCGCACCGCGCGCACGCCTGCCGCGTCGCCCTCCCGCGCCGCGGCGACCGCCGCTTTGCCGTCGGCGAAACCGCTCTCGCGCGCCAGCCGGTCGAGCACCCGCCCGGCCGCGAGACTCTCCAGCGAACCGAACTGGGGGAACTTCTCGGCGCCCTCGGGCACCCGCTCACCGTCGAGCTGCATGCCGATGATCTGGTGGCCCATCTCGGGCGCCGCCCCGGTATGGCCTCGGAACAGCCGGCCGCCGAGCACCACGCCGCCGCCGACGCCTGTGCCGACCGTGTACATGACGAGGTCCGCGGTGACGAGCTCGGTGCCCTGATAGGCCTCGGCGAGCGCGGCGCAGCTGGCATCGTTCTCGACGAACACCGGCAGCCCGACGCGGTCGGTCAGCAGCTCGCGCAGCGGCAGATCGGCGAGCGGGACGTTGACCGAGAAGCGAATGCGGCCGGTGGCGAACTCGACCACGCTCGGGACGCCGATGCCGACTGCCCGCGTGTCGCTCGTGCGGACGGCCTCCACGGCGCCGACGAGCTGATCGAGCAGCGTGTCGGACGACGACGTGTCGGTCGGCTCGACGTGCGGCTCCTCCGGCTCGCCGTCAGCCACCAGCGCGGCGGCGACCTTGGTGCCGCCCACGTCGACGCCTACGAATTCGCCCTCCATCAGGGCGGAAGCTACCCCGTTGCTTCCGAGTTGGTCGGCCGCGTATCGCGCTTGCGCGCGTACAGCTCGCGGTCGGCCGCCGCGAGCAGCTCCTCCGGGTCGGGGCCCGTCGCCTCGGCGATGCCCCACGTCGCGGTGACCTCGTGCGGGAAGGTGTCGTCGCGGATCTGGCGTGCGATCCGGCGCGCGACCAGCTCCGCCGCGTCGGACCGCGTCTCCGGCAGCAGCACCGCGAACTCGTCGCCGCCGAGCCGGAAGGCCGCGTCGGCGCCGCGGATCTCGCACAGCCGGCGCCCGACCGTCGCCAGCACGCGATCACCGGCCGCGTGTCCATGCGTGTCGTTGACCGACTTGAAGCCATCCAGATCGACGATCACCAGCGCGAGCGTGCGCTGGTAGCGGATGTGGCGCGCGAGCTCGCGCTGCATCGCCTCGTCGAGGGCACGGCGGTTGCCGAGGCCGGTGAGCGGGTCCAGGCGCGATGTGCGCTCGGCCGAGGCGAGCCGCCGCGCCTGCACGATCTGGTGGCTCGCGAAGCGCGCCAGCACGCGCAGGCAGTGCTCGTCGTCGGCGCTGAACGCATCGCCCTTCGCCGACAGGACCGTCACGACGCCCACAGCCTCGTCGTCGCTGACCGCGAGCGGCGCGGCGATCACGCTCTTGGCACCGCCGCGCCCCTCCCCAGCCGCGCCGGTCGCCTCCGTCGGCTCGTCCCAGCGCACGAGCCGACGTTGCATCATCGCGCGCGCGCTCGCGGTGGCATCGGGCACGCGGGTGCCGACCAGGACGGACGAGTTGTCCGCCGCCCCCTGGACGACCGTCCCCTCCGGATCCACCAGCTCGACGATCGCGCCGCTCGCACCTGTGAGCTCGCGTGCGTGCCCGGCGAGGGAGACGAGCACGTCACCTACCTCCAGACCGGCAGACGCGATCGTCTCCTGCGCATGGATGAGCGCCGCTAGCTGTCGGGGGTCGGTCGTCACTTGATTGATTAAACGGGCACGGACGCTAAAAACCAGTGGGGTTTCCACCTGATTTGACGGCAAACCTGGGTTTGCCGCTAGCCCAGCCGGGAAGCTGCGGCCCGGTCGGCGAGCACGAGCAGTTCCCCATCCGTTGGCCGCACACGCGCACCCGGCGAGCCAGGATCCGGAGTATCACCGAAAGCGCGGGCGCATGCGTCGGCCTTGTCCGCGCCCGCCACCAGGAAGACGATCTCGCGCGCGGCGTTGAAGAGCTCGAGGGTGAGCGTGACGCGCGGGACGTAGGGCTCCATGCCCGCCTCGGGTACCGCGATCGCGCTGCGACCCGTCGCGGCGAGCGCGGGCTTGCCTGGGAACAGCGATGCCGTGTGGCTGTCCGGCCCCAGGCCCATCAGCGCAAGGTCGAGCCGCGCCACAGCCGCGAGGCGGCGGTCGTAGTCGAGCGCTGACGCGTCGAGGTCCAGCTCCGTGTCCACCGGCTCGAAGTGCGGCAGCGTGGCGCGCGGGATCCGCGTGAGCAGCTGCTCGCGCACCATGCTGGCGTTGGAGCGCTCGTCGTCGGCCGGGACGTGGCGCTCGTCGCCGAGCCACAACGTGACGCCGCGCCAGTCCTGGCGCAGCTCGGCGGCGCGGGCGTAGGCGGCCCTGGGCGTCGAGCCGCCCGAGAGCGCGACGTGCCCGTGCACTCGGGCCAGCAGTTCGGCCGCGCGCGCGGCGACCCCCTCGGCGCCGTCGAGGATCTCGATCCTCAAGCCGTAACCAGCTCGCGCGCTGCCGCGAGGGCGGACTTGTACGTCCGGTCGCGCAGCAGCGCCTGGCGGACCCCCTCGCCGAGGATGCCGCCCTCGCCGCGCGACGCACCCATGACCGTGAACCCCTCCTCGTCGCCGCTGGGGGAGCGCCGCACCTCGCGCAACCCGCCGCGCGCGCGGTCGAGCGAGACCGCGGCGCCGGACGCGCTCTCGATCGTCACCCCGGCCAGCCCCGGTGCGTCGCGCTGCTCGACCGGCTCGAAGGTCACCTTGACGTCGCCGCGCTTCGCCGTGCAACGGCCTGCCAGACCATCGCCGTGCCGCACCAGGGCGCCCGGGGTCCAGCCCAGGCGCGACGCGAGCCAGCCCGTGAACAGCGCCGCCGGGGCGACCGAGTCGCCGCGATGGCGAACGGTGACCGAGCTTGCGTTGCGCAGATCGTCGCGGTACCGCGGCGGGTCGAAGGCGGCCGCGACGCGCTCGCGCCACGGCGTCGAACGCAGCCACGCCAGATCGACGACGTAGAGGTCGTCCTGGAGGGCGGCCGCGCGGTCCAGCGCGGCGCCGACCTCGTCTTCGAGCGTGTCGACGAGCACCACCTGCGCCACCTCGCGCAGGGCGTCCTCACCGACCGCGTGCCCGTGCGGAGCCCACACGACCGTCGCCAGATCGGGCACGACGAGCGGCGCGACGATGTTGTCGAGCCCCGCTAGCGCCTGCTCACCGACGTCGACCTCGACCCGCTCGCGCGCGACGGTGAGCACGTCGTTGTCCTGGGTCGCCATCGAGACCCACGCGTCGAGCGTCGAGCGCCTGGGCTCGACGGCGACGATGATCAGCCGCGAGGGATGGAAGCGGCCGACACGCTGGAGCCGGTTGTCGATCTCGCCGCGATAGGCGCGGTCGCAGATCACCACCATGTTGAGCACGCGCGCGGGCAGCACCGACGCCTGCTGGTGGCGCTCGGCGAGCAGCGTCCGCAGCGCCGCCTCGATCTTCGCGGGGGTCGTGTCCTGCGCCGACCAGACCGCGTCCTCGGTCACGGCGGGACCGCTCACAGCCGGCGCCACTCGCGATCGCCGTCGAGCAGGCGGTTGGCTTCGGGCGGGCCCTGCGACCCCGCCTCGTAGGTGGCCATCCGCGGCGACTTGTCCGCCCACGAGTCGAGGATCGGGTCGATGATCGACCACTGCGCATCGACCTCGTCGTTGCGCGTGAAGAGGGTGGCCTCGCCGCGCATCGCGTCGACGATCAGCCGCTCGTAGGCCTCCGGCGACTGCGACATGAACGACGTCCCGTAATGGAACTCCATCGTCACCGGGCGGATGCGCATCGTGGGCCCGGGGATCTTCGCGCCCAGCTTGAGCGATACGCCCTCGTCGGGCTGGAGGGTGATGATGAGCTGGTTCGGCATCACGCCGACGGAGCCCTGGGCCTTGAAGGCCATGTGCGGGACCGGCTTGAGCTGCACCGCGATCTCGGTCAGCTTGCGGGCGAGCCGCTTGCCGGTGCGCAGCACGATCGGCACCCCGGCCCAGCGCCAGTTCTCGACGTTGAGGCGCAGCGCCGCGTAGGTCTCGGTGTTGGAGCTGTCCGGGACGTCCTCCTCGGAGAGGTATGACGGCACCTCCCTGCCGGCGATCGTGCCGGCCAGGTAGCGGGCACGCACCGTGTGGTCGGCGACCTGCGCCGGCGTCATCGGCGTGATCGCCTGGAGCACCTTGACCTTCTCGTCGCGCACCTTGTCGGCCTCGAACGAGACCGGGGGCTCCATGCACAGCAGCGTCAGCAGCTGGAGCATGTGGTTCTGCACGAGGTCGCGCAGCGCGCCGGACTGGTCGTAGTAGCCGGCACGCGAGCCGATCCCGATGTCCTCTGCCGCGGTGATCTGGACGTGGTCGATGAAGTTGCGGTTCCAGAGCGGCTCGAACATGTAGTTGGCGAACCGGAACGCCATCATGTTCTGGACCGTCTCCTTGCCCAGGTAGTGGTCGATGCGGAACACCTGCTTTTCGCGGAAAGCCCTGGAGACCGTGTCCTGGAGGGCGCGCGCCGACCTGAGGTCGGTGCCGAACGGCTTCTCGATCACGCAGCGGACGTCGACGTCGTCGTGGCGGTTGAGACCGGCCTCCTTGAGATGCGTCGGGATGGTCCCGAAGAACTCCGGCGCGGTCGAGAGGTAGTAGCAGCGGTTGAGCGGGTGGCCCACTTCCGCATCGGTCGCCGCGAGCGCCTCGGCGAGCGCCGGGTAGGCGGCGCCGTCGTCGAAGGTCAGCGAGACGTAGCGCATGCGCTCCAGCAGCGCGTCGAGCACGTCGCCGTCGGGGTCGCGGCGGCTGTGCTCGATGATCGACTCGCGCGCGAGCGCGCGGAACTCGTCGTCCGTCGACTCGCCGCGCGAGACACCGATCAGCGCGAATCGCTCCGGCAGCTGGCCATCGTGCGCGAGGTTGTAGAGCGCGGGCAGCAGCTTGCGCTTGGAGAGGTCGCCGGTGGCGCCGAAGATCACGAGCGCGGTGTGCGGGACGGGGACCCGCTCGAGCCCTTCCGTCAGCGGGTTGGGGTCGGCCGTGGCCGTCACTGGCTGCGTTCCACGGCGTGGCCTCCGAACTGGTTGCGCAGCGCGGCCAGCACGCGAGCGGTGTAGTCGCCCTCGCCGCGGCTGTAGAAGCGGGCTGCGATCGCCGCCGACAACACCGGCATGGGGGTCTCGAGCTCGAGCGAGTCCATCAGCGTCCAGCGCCCCTCGCCGGAGTCCGACACGTGGCCCCGGATGCCCTCGAGGTCGTTGCCCTCGGCCCTGAACGCCGCCTCGGCCAGCTCGCACAGCCACGAGCGCACGACGCTGCCGCGGTTCCACAGCGCGGCGACCTCCTCGAGCTCGATCGGGAAGGCCGATTTGTGCATCAGCTCGAAACCCTCGGCGTACGCCTGCATCATCCCGTACTCCACGCCGTTGTGGACCATCTTCACGAAGTGCCCGGCGCCGGGCGGGCCGAAGTGCCGCCACCCGTCCGGCGGGGCGAGCACGTCGAGGATCGGCGTGAGGAGCGCGACGCCGTCGTCGGTCCCGCCGACCATCATGCAGTAGCCGACGTCGAGTCCCCACACCCCACCGCTCGTCCCGACGTCGACGTAGTTGATGCTCTTCTTGGACAGCTCGTCGGCGCGGCCCTTGTCCTCGTGCCACTTCGAGTTGCCGCCGTCGACGACGAGGTCGCCCTCCTCCATCAACTCCCCGAGCGCGAGCACCGTCTCAGTGGTCGGGTCCCCGGCCGGGACCATCACCCACACGGCGCGCGGCTTGCGAAGTTTCGAGACCAGGTCCTCGAGCGAGGACGCGCCCTGCGCCCCGTGCTCCTCGGCCGCCCTGACCGCGTCCTCGTTGAAGTCGAACGCGACGACGTCATGGTCGGAGTCCCGCTTGATGCGGTGGACCATGTTGCCGCCCATCTTGCCGAGGCCGACGAAGCCGATCTGCACCCTGTCTCCTTGTCCGCTTGGCCGAGTCGGGGAACCTATCGCGATCCGCACAACGCAAGCGCGGATGGATGGGCAATCACCCCACCAAAGGTGCCCGGCGCGTGATCATCTCGCGGATCTCGGCGGCGACGCGCTGCGGTTCGTGGACGACCTCGGCCCACCGCCGTACGAGTGAGGCCAATCCCTTGTCCGACCAGCCGAGCGACCGCAGCTGTGCGATCGAGAGCACGTGATGTTGCCGCGACGCGAACGCGGCGAGCGCCCCTCCATTCGTGCCGGCGTTCAGACGGCGGCCGTGATGCGGTCGATCGAGCCGGCGAGGTCGCCGGCGTCGAGGCGCACTCTGACGGCGGGCAGGCCGTGGTCGCGCAGCGTCTGGAGGTCGCCGTCGGCCTGGGCGTCGATCAGCGTGCGGAAGCCGTAGGACTCGCTGGGGATGTCGGCATCCGCGTCGGAGTCGTGGACGAGCTGAAGGAAGCGGCCGGTCGGCGGCCCGCCCTTGTGGTACTGGCCGGTCGAGTGCAAAAAGCGGGGTCCGTAGCCCCAGGTGGTGGCGACGCCGTGGCGCTCGATCAGCCGGGCGCGCAGTCGCGATACGGCCGCGTCGACGGCGTCGTCGTAGGGCAGATAGCCCATGATCGCGACGTAGGCGGGGGGCGCGAGCCCGTCGAGCAGCTCGTCGAGCGAGCCGTCGTCGAGGTCGGGGGCTCCCTCGGCGAGGACGCGGCTGGTGTTGTCCTTGGCCTCCTGCACGTTGGGCTGGTCGAACGGGTTGATGCCCAGGCTCCAGCCAAGGACCGCCGTCGCGAACTCGAGGTCGAAGAACAGCGCCGACAGGCTGCTCACGCGCACCGTGAACAGCGGGCAGTCCCCCACGTCGGGCGGCTCGCCGTCGCCGACGTGGACGAACACGCGGTCGTCCCCGTAGTTGCCCGCCAGCGGCTCGTCGGCGATCGGCAGCATCCCGCGCCCCTGCTTGCCGGTCGACTCCGCGATCAGCTGCTCGGCCCACAGGCCCAGCGACTCGTACGGCTCCTCGATCACGAAGGCGAGCTTGTCGCGGCCGGCACCGGCGAGCGCGCCGAGCGCGGCGCCGAACCACAGCGCCGAGTCGTCCTCGCTCGCGTGCTGGGCGGCGACCGCCGCCGCCAGCTCGCTGCGCACGTCGATCCCCGCCAGCGCCGCCGGGACGATCCCGAAGTACGACAGCGCGCTGTAGCGGCCGCCGATGTCGGGGTCGTTGACGAAGGTCCGCCGGAAGCCGTGCTCCGTGGCCACGTCGCCCATGTGGGTGCCGGGGTCGGTGATGGCGACGAAGTGCGCGCCGTCCGGCTGCTTGCCGTGGAAGTACTTGAACAGCGAGTTGGGCTCGATCGTCCCGCCGGACTTCGAGGAGACGATGAAGAGCGCCCTTTCGAGATCGAGCCGCTCCTCGACGGCCAGCACCTGCAGCGGCTCGGTGGTGTCGAGCACGTGCAGCGTCAGACCGTTCCCGTCGAGTGAGCGGCGGTAGACCTCGGGAGCGAGGCTGGAACCGCCCATGCCCAGCAGCACCGCGTCGGTGTAACCGGCGCCGCGCACCTCCTCGACGAAGACATCGAGCTCGTCGAGAGCGGCCTGCGTCGCCTCCGCCACCCGCAGCCACCCGAGCCGGTCGGCGAGCTCCGGCGTCCCCTCGGGCGCCCACAGCGTGACGTCCCCCTGCCAGATGCGGTCGAAGACCCGCTCCTCGCGCGCTCGCCGGACCGCTGCGCCGACCAGGCCCTCGTGCTCCTCGGTCAGGCGCGCGTCGACGTTCACCGCGCAGCCTTTGCGACCGACTCGCGCGCGGCCTCCGCGACGGCCTCGGCCGTGATGCCGAAGTGCTCGTAGACGTCCTTAGCGGGGGCGCTCGCCCCGTAGTCGGTCATCCCGATCACGACGCCGCAGTCGCCGACCCAGCGGTACCAGCTCAGCGGGCTGGCGGCCTCGACCGCGACGCGCGCCCGGCATGCGGGCGGCAGGACCGACTCGATGTAGGCGCGGTTCTGGTCGCCGAAGGTGTCCATGCACGGCATCGAGACCACGCGCACGGCGAGGTCGTCAAGCGTGTCCGCCGCGTCGAGCGCGAGCTTGAGCTCCGTGCCCGTCCCGATCAGGATCACGTCCGGGTCGCCGTCGGCGTCGCGCAGGACGTACGCGCCGCGCTCGATGGCGTCGTCGGGGATCGCGGCGGGGTCGAGCGTCGGGGTGCCCTGGCGCGAGAGCGCCAAAGCGGTGGGCCGGTTCGTGGTCCGCAGCGCGAAGCGCCAGGCGAGCTGCGTCTCGTTGAATTCGGCCGGCCGCACCACGTTGAGCTTCGGGGTCGCCCGCAGGTGCGTGAGCTGCTCGATCGGCTGGTGCGTCGGGCCGTCCTCGCCGAGACCGATCGAATCGTGGGTGAAGACGAACACCGACGGGCACTCCATGATCGCCGCCATCCGGATCGCGCCCTTCATGTAGTCGCTGAACGTCATGAAGGTGGCGCCGTAGGCGCGGAAGCCAGACAGCGTGAGGCCGTTGACGATGGCGCCCATCCCGTGCTCGCGGATGCCGAAGTGCAGGTTGCGCCCCGAGTAGTCGCCGGCGGCGATGCTGCCCGCCTCGTCGATCAGCGTGTTGGTCGACGGAGCGAGGTCGGCCGAGCCGCCGATCAGCTCGGGGACGCCCTGCGCCGCCCACTGGATCGCCGCCTCCGACGCCTTGCGGGTCGCCATCCCCTTGTCGTCGGCGGGCTTGAGCTCGAGCCCCGCGTCCCAGCCCTCGGGCAGCTCGTTGGAGCGCATGCGCTCCACCTCGGCGAGGCCGTCGTCGCCGGCGAAGCGCTCCCGCCACTCCTCGCGCGCCCTGGCCCGCTCGGCCACCGCGTCGCGGTAGTGGTCGTAGACGCCGTCGGGCACGAAGAACGGCACGTCGGACGGGAAGCCGTAGAACTCCTTTGCCGCTTTGATCTCGTCGTCGCCGAGCGGCGACCCGTGCGCCTCGCCCGTGTCCTGCTTGTTGGGCGCGCCGTAGCCGATGTGCGTGCGGGCCACGATCAGCGTCGGCTGCTCGGTCTCCTTGGCCTTCTCGAAGGCGCGCGTGAGCTGGTCGACCTCGATGTCCTCACCGAGCTGCACGACCTCCCATCCGTAGGCCTCGTAGCGTTTGCCGACGTCCTCGGACATCGCCTTCGCGGTGTCGCCCTCGATCGAGATGTGGTTGTCGTCGTAGAAGACGATCAGCCGGCCGAGCCCGAGATGGCCGGCGAGCGACGCCGCCTCGGACTGGACCCCCTCCTGCATGTCGCCGTCGGACGCGATGACGAAGACGTGATGGTCGACGGCGGCGCCGAAACGGGCGTTGAGCATACGCTCGGCCAGCGCCATCCCCACGGCCGTCGAGATGCCCTGGCCCAGCGGGCCGGTCGTCGTCTCGACGCCCTGGGTGTGCCCCTTCTCGGGGTGTCCCGGCGTCCGGGACTCGAGCTGCCGGAACGCCTTGAGGTCGTCCATCGACAGGTCGTAGCCGCACAGGTGCAGGATCGAGTACAGGAGCATCGATGCGTGCCCGGCCGACAGCACGAAGCGGTCGCGGTCGAGCCAGTGCGGGTCGGCCGGATCGTGCTTCATGACCTGCGTGTAGAGCGAGTAGACGACCGGCGCGAGCGCCATCGGCGTCCCGGGATGACCCGAGTTCGCCCTCTCCACCGCGTCCATCGACAGGGTCCTGATCGTGTCGATCGAAAGCTTCTCCAGACCGGCCTGCTCGGTGGTGGCGCTCATGCGCGGCAACCTACCCTGTTTGCCATGGCCTCCCACCCCGACACGACGCCCCGCGAAGTCGAGAAGAGCGAGCAGGAATGGCGCGCCGAGCTGACGCCGGAGCAGTACCACGTGCTGCGCGAGCAGGGCACCGAGCGCGCCTTCACCGGGCCCCACTGGAACAGCCACGACGACGGCGTCTACCGCTGCGCCGCGTGCGGTGCGGAGCTGTTCGACGCCGACACGAAGTTCGACTCGGGAACGGGCTGGCCGAGCTTCACCGAGCCCAAGGTGGCGGCCGCCGTCGAGACGCGCCCGGACAACTCGCTGCTCGTGCGCCGCACGGAGGTCGTGTGCAAGCGCTGCGGCGGGCACCTCGGCCACGTGTTCGAGGACGGCCCGGCCGACGCCGGCGGGCTGCGCTACTGCATCAACGGCTGCGCGCTGGACTTCGACCGGCGCTCGTAGCGGGCGGCTAGCGGCGGCCGGCGAACCACGTCCCGACCGCCTGCCGCGCCTTGCCGTTCGGGCGCAGGAAGTCGGGGCGGTCCTCGATCATCAGCAGCGGACCGCCGAAGACGCCGAGGGCGAGCACGATCGCCAGTTCCACGACGTGCAGGCTACACCGCGACGGGTGCGGCCTCGCCCGCCCGCGCGGCGTCGCGGTGCGCCCGCGAATCGCGCGACGCGATCAGCACCGACGCCAACAGCGCCCCGACCAGGGCGAACCCCGCCCCGACCAGGAAGGCGGACTGGAAGCCCTCCGTCAGCTGGACCGCCGGCGAGCCGGTCGCTTCAGCCGAGCGGCTGTTGGCGATCGAGACGAGGATGCCGAGGCCGAGCGCGCCGCCGACCTGCTGGGAGGTGTTGATCAACCCGGAGGCGAGGCCCGCCTCGTCGGGCCGGGTGCCCGCGACCGACGCGATCGTGACCGGCACGAACGCGAACCCCAGCCCGAGGCCGGCGAGCACCGACGGGAAGACCACGTCCCCCACGTACGTGCCGCCCGGGGAGACCTGCGAGAACCACCCGAGGCCGCCCGCCACGAGCAGCAGCCCGAAGATCAGCACCGGCTTGTAGCCCACCCGTGTCGTGAGCGCCGATGCCATGCCCGCCGAGCCGATGATCGACGCCGACAGCGGGATGTAGGAGAGCCCGGCCTCGAGCGCGTCGTACCCGAGCACCATCTGCAAGTACAGGGTGATGAAGAAGAACATCGAGAACAGCGCCATGGCGACGAAGACCGCGGTGACGTTGGCCCCTGTCAGCGTGCGGTTGCGGAAGATCCCGAAGGGGACGAGCGGCGCCCTGATCGTGCGCTCGACGATGACGAAGGCGGCGATCAGGACAAGCGAGACCGCGATCAGGCCGACCGTCTGCGCGGAGCCCCAGCCCGCGTCGTTGGCGTCGACCAGCGCGTAGATGAAGACCGCGAGGCCGGCGGTGATCAGCACCGCACCGGCAACGTCCAGTCGCGGCCGCTCCTCGTCGCGGCTCTCGCCGAGCACCCGCGCCGCACCGAACGCCACCCCCAGGCAGACGGGCGTGTTGACGAACAGCACCCACTCCCAGCCGAGACCCTCGGTCAGCACACCGCCGAGCAGCGTGCCGACCGCGCCGCCGGAGCCCGCGACGGCACCCCAGATACCGAGCGCCCGGTTGCGCTCGGAGCCCTCGCGGAAGGTGTTGACGAGGATCGAGAGCGCGGCGGGCGAGAGCAGCGCGCCCCCCAGCCCCTGCAGCGCGCGGGCGGCGATCAGCTGCCCCTCGGTCTGTGCCAGGCCGCCGACGAACGAGGCCACCCCGAAGAAGACCAGACCGAAGATGAACACCCGCCGGTGACCGAGCAGGTCCGCCAGGCGGCCCCCGAGCAGCAGGAAGCCGCCGAACACGAGCACGTAAGCGTTCACCACCCATGACAGGCTGTCCGCGTCGAAGCTGAGGTCCCGGCCGATCGACGGGAGCGCCACGTTCACGATCGACGCATCGAGCACCGCGATGAACTGCGCGGCTGCGAGCAGGACGAGCGCCAACGCCTTGTTCTTGGTCTCCTCTGGCGTCACCGTTCCGTTTATAGGGGACTGCCCGACTGACTAGTCTGCGGCGCGGATGGCCGCGCCCGCCACGACGGACCCCGATCTCGAGGGCATCGCCTGGGATCTGACGGACCTCGCCAAGGATCCTGACGACGTCGAGGGAATGCTCGCCTCGGCCCTGCAGCAGGCGACGAGCTTCGCCGAGCGCCACCGCGGCAGGCTGGCCGAGCTCGACAGCCCGGGCCTGGCGCACGCGATGCGCGAGCTGGCCGAGATCGAGGAGATCGTCGGCCGCGCCTTCTCCTACGCCGCGCTGTCGTTCGCCACCAACACCGCCGACCCGCCGCGCGGCGCACTGCTCCAGCGCGTGCAGGAGCAGGCGACCGGGATCCAGACGCAGCTCGTCTTCTGGGAGCTCGAGTGGGCCGCCCTTCCCGACGAGCGCGCCGAGGAGCTGCTCGCCCCCGGCGAGCTCGACTTCGCGCGGCACCATCTCCAGTCCGCCCGCCGCTATCGCCCGCACCTGCTCTCAGAGCCCGAGGAGAAGCTGATGAGCGAGAAGGCGGTCACCGGGCGCAGCGCCTGGGACCGCCTGTTCGAGGAGCAGACGTCGGCGGTCGAGGTGACGCTGCCCGATCACGACGAGCCGGTCGCGCTCGAGATCGCGCTGTCGCGGCTGTCATCGCCCGAGCGCGAGGTGCGCCGGCAGGCCGCCGACGCCGTGACCGCGGCGCTGCGGCCGGGGCTGCGCACGCGCGCCTACATCTTCAACACCCTGATGGCCGACAAGGCCCTCGACGACCGGTTGCGCAACTACCCCACGTGGGTCTCGTCGCGCAACCTCGCCAACGAGGCCTCCGACGAGTCCGTCGAAGCGCTCGTCACGGCGGTCCAGAGCCGCTACGAGATCGCGCGCCGCTGGTACCGGCTCAAGGCGCAGCTGCTCGGGCTCGACCGCCTCGCCGACTACGACCGCATCGCCGGGGTCACCGAGGTCGAGGAGACGATCGCGTGGGCGGACGCCCGGTCGATGGTGCAGGACTGCTTCGAGGACTTCTCGGACGAGCTCGGCGCCGTCGTGCGGCGCTTCTTCGACGAGCGTTGGATGGACGCTCCGGTGCGCCCGGGCAAGCGCGGCGGCGCCTTCTGCGCCTACACGGTCCCCTCGGCGCACCCGTACGTGCTGCTCAACTACACCGCCAAGCGCCGCGACGTCCTCACGCTCGCGCACGAGCTCGGCCACGGCGTCCACGCGGCCCTCGGTGCCGGCCAGGGCGTCTTCCACATGAACACGCCGCTCACGCTCGCCGAGACCGCGTCCGTGTTCGCGGAGGAGATCGTCGGGAACCGGCTGCTCGAGCAGGCCGCCACGGACGAGTCGCGCCTCGATCTGCTCGCGTCGAGCCTCGAGGACTCGATCGCCACGGTCTTCCGGCAGGTGGCCATGAACCGGTTCGAGCACTCCGTGCACACCGCGCGGCGCGAGGAGGGCGAGCTCGGCGTCGACCGCTTCAACGAGCTGTGGGCCCAGGCACAGTCCGATCTGCTCGGTGACGCCGTCGAGGTCACCGAGGGCTACAAGATCTGGTGGTCCTACGTCCCCCACTTCATCTCCACGCCGGGCTACGTCTACGCGTACGCCTACGGCCAGCTGCTGGCGATGTCGGTGTACGCCAAGTACCGCGAGGAGGGCGAGGCCTTCGTGCCCTCCTATCTCGATCTGCTGCGCGCCGGCGGCTCCCGGCCGCCCGAGGAGCTGGCGGCGATCGTCGGCGTCGACCTGTCGGACCCCGGGTTCTGGGACGCCGGCCTCGATCTCGTCGAGGAGCAACTCGTGCAGGCCGAGGAGGCCGCGCGGGCGACCGGCCGCGTGTAGCGGTGGTCCAGTCCCGCGCCGACGCCACCAGCTGATCGGCCTTCGCAGTTGGGCACTGAGGGAGGGGGAGCGAAGCGGCGCTGATGAATAAGACCCTGGCTCGGGGTCGTATTCATCACGGGCGCGTCGCGGGACTGGCCGCGGCCCGAACCCCCCTCCCTCAATGCCATGCGTTGCGCGCGCCCGAGCGTCCGCCGTCGGCAGCCGCGGCGTTAAAGAGCGACGGCCCCGTTTCCGGGGCCGTCGGGAGTTAGGCGGCGGCGCGGAGCGCCTCTAGGCCTGGGAGCTGGCTGAGCTTCGCCAGCGCGCGCTGCTCGGCGGCGCGGGCCTCGCGGACCGGGACGCCGAGGCGGCGGGCGGTCTGCTCGATCGAGTGCTCGCCCTCGTCACCCGTGCCGAAGCGCAGGTGGATGACGGCGGACTCGTCGGCCGGCAGGGCGTCGAGCGCCTCGCGGACGGTGCGCTGCGACATCGTGCGCTCGACCTCGTCGGCGGTGGACTCACCGTCGATCGGGATCAGGGCGCCGAGTGGCGTGTCGCCGTCCTCGCCGACGCCGGCGTCCAGGGACGCGAGCGTGCGGGCGTGCGAGCGCAGCAGATCGACTTCCTCCACGGTCAGCCCGGTCTCCTCCGCCAGCTGGTCGAGCGTCGGCTCCTCGCCGAGCTTGACGGTCAGCTCGCGCTCTGCGCGCTCGACCTTGCGGGCGCGCTGCGCGACGTGGGCGGGCAGGCGGATCGTGCGGCCCGTGTTGTCGAGGCCGCGCTGAAGCGCCTGGCGGATCCAGATCGTGGCGTAGGTGGAGAAGCGGAAGCCCTTGCGCCAGTCGAACTTCTCGGCGGCACGAATGAGGCCGAGCATGCCCTCCTGGACCAGGTCGTTCATGGAGAGGCCCTGGCCCTGGTACTTGCGGGCCACGGACACGACCAGCCGCAGGTTGCAGTTGATCAGCCGTTCCTTCGCTGCGAGGTCACCGCGCTCGATCCGCTGCGCCAGCTCGATCTCCTCATGGGGCTCGAGCAGGCGGAAGCGGCCCGCTTCGCGCAGGAGCTGCTCAAGCGGCTCGAGGAGGATCTCGTCGGGTTCAAGCAGCGGGGTCGGTGGGGTGATGCGGTCCAATACTTTCCTTTTGTCGAGGGTGGGGAGCTGGGGGACGGAGTCGAGATTCCCGACTCCAGCAGTAGGATTTTACCGTTTTTTCGTTGTCGGCGCAACCACCGTGACGGGGTATGCCCGATTGCGAGGCTGTGGAATCCTTCCGCCCGGGGCTAAAACGCGGCTAAGACCCTGGGGTTCCGGACCTTGGGAGCGCATCAACGCGCTCGATCCATCCCCTGAGCCTCGGGTGCCGCAGCTCCGGACCGAGGTGATCGACGAGGACGTGATGGAAGGGGTCACTATCCGCGTCGTCGAGTCGTACACCGTATCGAAGAAACGGGAACACCGCAAAGTCCGAAACGCCCACGGTGTCGGTGAGCAGGAAGTCCCTGCCCTGCAGCAGCTCCTCGAAACGATCCCGGGAACCGCTCAGCTCCGCGGCCCAGGCGGCGAGCTCCGAATCGGTTGGTTCCCGACCCGCTCCGAGCGCGTCGGCAAGCAGATTCGGTGGCCGCTTCCAGACAAGGTCGAACCAATCGAGGAAGACCAGGATCTCCGCGCGGCGCGCGGGCGCCCGCGGGTACATCGGCGGATCCGGGTGGCGCTCCTCGAGGTGCGCCAGGATCCTGCGCGAGTCGGCCACGACCGTGCCGTCGTCGTCCTCGAGCACCGGCACGAACGGCTGTCCTGTGAGATCGATCACAGCCGAGCGGTCCGCGGGGTCGATGACCACGGCCTCGGCGTCGAGCCCCTTGAAGGCCAGCGCCAGTTGCACCCGCTCGACGTTGGTCGAGAACTCGAACTGCCACAGCCTCACGCCACCGCCCTCCCCGCACCCACTTCCTCGCCGCGCGAGTTGTAGAGCGTCGGCCGTGCGAGACCCTCGAGCGCATCGGTCGAGGCGCGCTGGTCGAGCACCGACCGCACGAGCGCCACGCCGGCGGGGTCGAGGGCGCGCATCGCGCCATCGGCGACCTTGACCGCGAGCCCGCGGCCATCCGGCAGGCCGACGCCGAGCACCCCTTCGGCGCCGATCTTGGCGACCAGCCCGTCGTGGCAGCGCATCAGCTCGGTGTCGAGGGCCCCGTCGAAGGCGACCAGCCTGGGGTGCTCGCGCATCGCGGCGGCGACACGGTCCCCGCCGGGGCCGAGCGCGCCTGACGCCAGGCGCCCGAACGCGAGCGCCAGCGACCCCAACGGCAGCTGGAAGGCGAGCATCCCGCAGCCATCGCCGCCGAACGGCACGTCCGACGGCGCCAGATCGACCGCCGCCGCGACGGCGGCGTGCATGCCCAGCTGGACGGAGTGGCCTGGTTCGAGGTAGCGGTGCACCGGCCAGCCGCGATGGATGCAGCGCGCAAGCGCCAGCGCGTGCTTGCCCGAGCAGTTGTGGACGATCCGGGACGGCAGCTCCCCCCGCGAGCGGCGGTGCATGGCAGCGCCGGGGTCGCGGGGATCGAGCGGTCCGCAGCCCAGGTGGTGCTCCGCGAGCCCGGCGGCGTGCAGCATCTCCGCGACGACCGCGACATGGTGCGGCGTGCCGCCGTGGGACGCGCACGCGAGCGCGAGGTGGCGCGCATCGAGCCCGAACGCCTCGAGGACGCCGTCACGCACGGCGGGCAGAGCCTGCAGCGGCTTGACCGCCGAGCGGGGGAAGACCGCGAGGGCGGCCGCGTCGTCCCCGCTCGCCGCCGCGACGGAGCCGTCGGGGCCGGTCACCGCCCAGACGATGGCGTGCTCGCTCTCGGTCAGGCCGCCGCGGGTGAAGAGCACCCGCCGGATCACAGCGAGGAGAAGGCCCGGTAGAGCTCGCGGGCCGCCCGCTCGCCGAGCGCGAGACTCTCGAGCCGGTAGGACTCGTTCGGCGCATGGATGTCGTCGTCGGCCAGCGCGAACCCCGAGACGATCGTCGTGATCCCCTTCGCCGCCAGCTCGGCGACGATCGGGATCGAGCCCCCCGAGCGCTGGAACACGGGCTCGAACCCGGTCGCGGCGCGCAGCGCGTCCGCGGCAAGCTGCATGGGTCGCGAGTCCACCGGGAACAGCGCGGGCTCCGATGTCATCAGCTCGAGCTCGACCTCGGCACCGTCCGGCGCCGCAGCCCGCAGCAGCCGCTCGAGCTCCGCGGCCATCCGGGCCGGCGACTGGCCCGGCGCCAGACGGACCGACACCGTCGCCCTGGCGGTGGCGGGCACGATCGTCCGCGGCTCGCCCGCGACGATCTCGTTGACCTCGACCGACGCGTCGGCGCCGTTGCGCGCGTAGTAGCGCGCGCCGGCGTCCGGCGCGACCGGCCGCCCCCCGACCTCGGCGATCACCTCGTCGCCGGGCCGCATCCGCGCCCATGACTCGAGCTCGGCGGCCGCCGGCGGCTCGACCCCGGCGCGCAACTCGTCGCGCGGTACACCGTCGGGACCGGGCATGACCGCGGCGAGCATCGAGTGCAGCACGTGCGCGGCGTTGAGCACGCTGCCGCCGTAGACCCCCGAGTGCAGGTCGCGCCGACCCACGCGCACGCGGACCTCGCCCATCACCATCCCGCGCAGCCCGACCGTGATCGCCGGGGTCCGCGCGTCGGCCATGTCGGAGTCGAAGACGATCGCGGCGTCCGCGCCGGACTCGTCCCGCGCGAGCCAGCGCGAGACGGACCGGCCGCCCGCCTCCTCCTCGCCCTCTACGACGACGCGCACGTTGACCGGCAGCTCGCCCGCGCGCGCCAGCGTGCAAGCCACGTGCAGCAGGGGCAGGAAGTTGCCCTTGTCGTCCGATGCCCCCCGGGCGTAGATGCGGCCGTCGCGGATGTCCGGCTGGAACGGGTCGGAGAGCCAGGCCTCCCGATCGCCTACCGACTGGACGTCGTAGTGGCCGTAGACGAGGACGGTCGGCGCATCGGCGGTTTGCGCGCGCAGCTCCCCGTAAGCGATCGGGTTGCCCTCGGTGATCAGCAGTTGGGCGTCGCCGCCGGCGGCGTCGACGCGCTCGCAGACGAACGCGGCCGCGCGGCGCAGATCCTCTTCGCTGCCGCCACCGGTCGAGATCGACGGGATACGCAGCCAGGCGAGCAGGTCGTCGAGGAGCGCGTCGGCCAAGGGCCCCGGATCGTAGTCTCGCGCCCGCCATGCTGATCGTCGACGGCATGAACGTCATCGGGAGCGTCCCGGACGGCTGGTGGCGAGACCGCACGGGCGCGATGCGGCGGCTCCTGGACCAGCTCGGGGGTGGGCGGGATCAGATCGTGCTGGTCCTCGACGGGGCTCCGCGCGACCTCGGCGCCGCCGCGGGGGTGGTGGTGCGCTGGGCGCCGGTGGCCGACGACCTGATCGCGGAGATGGCCGCCTCCGGCGACACCGTCGTCACCTCCGACCGCGGGCTGATCGCCCGTCTGCCGGACGGCTGTCAGGTGATTGCCGCGCGCACGTTCCGCGCGGGCCTGGGCGGGTAGCGCCCGGGGTATGGCTGACGATCTTTCCAACAAGCGCATCGCGATCATCGCGACCGACGGCGTCGAGCAGGTCGAGCTGGAGCAGCCGCGCAAGGCGGTCGAGGACGCCGGCGCCAAGACGGAGCTGCTCTCGATCAAGGACGGCGAGATCCAGGCGATGAACCACGACCTCGAGCCCGCCGACACCTTTTCCGTCGACAAGCGCGTCGGCGACGCCGACATCGAGGACTACGACGGCCTGATCCTGCCCGGCGGCACGGTCAACGCCGACAAGCTGCGCATGGACGACAGCGTGCGGACCTTCCTCGTCTCGTACTTCGCCACCGGCAAGCCCGTCGGGGCGATCTGCCACGCGCCGTGGACGCTGGTGGAGGCGGACCTCGTCAAGGGGCGCACGCTGACTTCGTATCCGTCGCTGCGGACCGACATCCGCAACGCGGGCGGCGACGTCGTCGACGAGGAGGTCGTGGTCGACAACGGCCTGGTCACGAGCCGCAACCCGGACGACCTGCCGGCCTTCTGCTCGAAGATCGTCGAGGAGTTCGCGGAGGGCGCCCACGACGTCGCCGAGGCCGGCGCCACCGCATGAAGGCGCTCGTCTGGCACGGCAAGGAGGACGTCCGCGTCGACACCGTCGCGGACCCGGTGATCGAGGAGCCGACCGACGCGATCGTCCGCGTGACCACGACCGGCCTGTGCGGTTCGGACCTGCATCTCTACACGGTGCTGGGGCCGTTCCTGCACGAGGGCGACATCCTCGGCCACGAGCCGATGGGCATCGTCGAGGAGGTCGGCAGCGAGGTCGCGCACATCGCGGCGGGAGACCGCGTGGTGATCCCGTTCAACATCTCGTGCGGGCGCTGCTGGATGTGCGACCGCGGTCTGCAGACGCAGTGCGAGACGACCCAGAACTCA
This sequence comes from uncultured Solirubrobacteraceae bacterium, assembly GCA_963724135.1. Classification (GTDB taxonomy): domain Bacteria; phylum Actinomycetota; class Thermoleophilia; order Solirubrobacterales; family Solirubrobacteraceae; genus DATLGB01. Next base: position 721,050 of record CAVRTA010000004.1, on the reverse strand, counting down.
CAGCACGGGACGGGCGCGTCGCTGCTCGGCTACACCGAGCTCTACGGGCAGGTGCCCGGCGGGCAGGCCGAGTTCCTGCGCGTCCCGCAGGCGCACTACGGGCCCGTCAAGGTCCCGGAGGGCCCGCCCGACGACCGCTTCGTGTACCTCTCCGACGTGCTGCCCACCGCCTGGCAGGCGGTTGAGTACGCCGGAGTGCCCGATGGCGGCACCGTCGCGATCCTGGGCCTCGGGCCGATCGGTGAGATGAGCGCGCGCATCGCCCAGCACCGCGGTTACCGCGTCTTCGGCATCGACCCGAACGACGACCGGCGCGCCCGCTCGGCCGGCCACGGGGTCGAGGTGTTCGACCCGACCATCGGCGATGTCGTGGAGGCCGTCCGCGACGCCACCGGCGGCCGTGGCCCCGACTCGGTGGTCGACGCGGTCGGGATGGAGGCGCACGGCTCGCGCGTCGCCGAGGCCATGCAGCAGATGGTGGGGTTCCTCCCCGACGCGGTCGCGCAGCGGCTGATGAAGACCGCCGGCGTGGACCGGCTCGCGGCGCTCAACCTGGCGATCGAACTCGTCCGCCGGGGAGGGACGATCTCGGTGTCGGGTGTCTACGGCGGCCAGGCAGACCCGCTGCCGATGCTGACGCTGTTCGACAAGCAGATCACGCTGCGGATGGGCCAGGCCAACGTCAAGCGCTGGATCGACGACCTGCTGCCGCTGGTCACGGACGACGCCGACCCGCTGGGGACGGAGACGTTCGCGACGCACAGGTTGCCGCTCGACTCGGCTCCGCAGGCCTACGAGAAGTTCCAGAAGAAGGAAGACGGGGCGTTCAAGATCGTCTTCCAGCCCAACGGCCGGTGATCGCCGGCTGGAGCGGACTACTTGAAGCGGTAGGTGATGCGGCCGCGGCTGAGGTCGTACGGCGAGACCTCGACGCGGACCCGGTCCCCCGGCAGCACGCGGATGCGGAAGCGCCGCATCTTTCCGGCCAGGTGCGCGAGCACCTCGTGGCCGTTGTCGAGCTTGACGCGGAACATGAGCGACGGCAGGGCCTCGGTGACCTCACCCTCGAACTCGACCTTTTCCTCTACGGGCACATAACCTCCGATTTGGCTTGCAATAAGCCAAACATTCTAGTCCGGGGCCTGTCCTCCTCCGCCAGCGACCGCCGCAGGCCGACGAGCGCGTGCACGCCTGCGGGGGCAGGCAGCCAGATCGCAATGGCCCGGTAGGAGAGCACGGCGGCCAGCGCCAGGTCGGGCGCCACCCCGACGGCGACGAACACCCCGATCATGCCCGTCGAGGCCGCGCCCGGCAGCGGGATCGTGTTGGCCACCTGGCCGAGGAAGTAGCCGAGGACGAGCACGCTCAGCCCGGGCGGCGCACCGACGGCGTGGAATGCGGCCCACAGGACCGCGCAGTCGAACGCCCACCAGGCCGGCGCGCCGAGCAGCCGGACGTCCGGGCGGCGCACGTGCGCGCCGGCGGCGCGCACCGCTGCGCTGAGCCTGGGCACGAACGGGGCGGCGATCAGCGCCGCGCCGGACAGCAGCGCCGGGACGGGCTGACCGGCGGCGAGCGCGGCGCCGAGGACGGCGGCGAGGAACACCGAGTACAGGAGCACGAGGAAGGTGAGCAGCGTCTCGATGCCGCCACGGCCGGTGCGCCTGAGCACCCACAGGGTCAGCGCCGCGCCGCCCGCGCCCGCGGTCGGGAGCAGGCGGGTGGCGGCCGCGCCGGCGAGGGTGGTGCGGTAGCTGTCGCGCCGGCTCAGGCCGGTCACGTGCCCCAGCAGCGCGATGTAGCCGGCGAACGAGAGCACCTCGAAGCCCGCCGCGGCCAGCGCCCAGGCGGGATCGGCGCTGACGACCCGCCCGAGCGCGTCGAGGAACGCCTGCGCCGGGCCGCCCAGCGCGATGGCGACGAGGACCACCGCCGCGAGGAGCGCGGCGGGGATGCGAGCGCGCCGGAGGAGCTCGCGGAGTGTGGGCATCTCGAGCGCTACCGGCACCCGGTGAAGGCTCCCAAGGCGTCCGAAGCGTTACATCGGCTGTTGGGGTGATCGTCGGTCGTCCGAAGGGATGATTGGCCGACCGCCCGTCGGGAACCTTGTGATGATGGGCCTCGTGCGTGGAGAGACCGACCTGAGACGTGCCGCCGACGATCTCGCGCGCCGGCTGCCCGACCCGCTCGCGCCGCTGGCCCGGCTCGCCTACAACTACCGCTGGGCGTGGCTGCCGGGCGGCTCGGAGACCTACCGGTCGATCGACCCGCGGCGCTGGCGGATGGTCGGCGGCAACCCGGTGCGGCTGCTCCAGGAGGCATCGAGCGAGGTGCTCGAGCGCGCCGCAGGAGACGGCGAACTGCTCGAGCGCGCGGCAGAGCTCGAGCGGCTGGTCGGCCAGGACCTCGAGCGTCCCGCGTCCGGGCCCGTCGACCCCGCGCGCCCGGTCGCCTACTTCAGCGCCGAGTTCGCCGTGCACCAGTCGCTCCCGATCTACTCGGGCGGCCTCGGCGCGCTCGCCGGCGACATCCTCAAGGAGGCGTCCGACCGGGCGCTCCCGCTGGTGGGCGTCGGGTTGATGTACCGCCGCGGCTACTTCCGCCAGCGCGTCGATCACTCGGGCTGGCAGCAGGAGTACTGGGTGCTGACCGACCCCGAGCGGCTTCCCGCCGCGGTGATCACCGGGGACGACGGCGAGCCGCTGAAGATCACCGTTCCGATCGCCGAGGACGAGGTCACAGCGCAGCTCTGGCGAGTCGACGTCGGCCGCGTGCCACTGATCCTGATGGACACGGAGCTGCCCGAGAACGACAGCGTCAGCCGCTGGATCACCTCGCGCCTGTACGACGCCGACCCGGACACGCGCCTGGCGCAGTACGCGCTGCTCGGCCTCGGCGGGGTCGCCGCGCTCGCGGCCATCGGCGCCGACCCCGGCGTGGTGCACATGAACGAGGGCCACGCCGCGTTCGCCGCGCTCGCGCGCGCCCGGGCCCACGGCGGCGACTGGGACGCGGCGCTCGAGCACGCGCGCTCCGAGACGGTGTTCACCACCCACACGCCGGTCCCGGCGGGGAACGACACCTACCCGCCGGAGCAGGTGACCGCGACCCTGCGGGGGTTCCTCGACGCCAGCGGGCTCGACCCCGACGCGCTCATCCGGCGCGGGCGCACGTATCCCGAGGACGAGCACGAGCCGTTCGGCGTCACGCAGTTCGCGCTGCGCACGAGCCGGGCCGCGAACGGCGTCAGCGCCCGGCACGGCGAGGTCGCGCGCGAGATGTGGCAGGCGCTCGACGTCCCCATCACGCACGTGACCAACGGCGTGCACATCCCCTCGTGGATTGGTCCCCCCATGCGGCGGCTGCTCGACCAGCACCTGCCCGCGGGCTGGCGTACGCGCGCCGACGATCCCGAGACCTGGGCGGCCATCGACGGCATCTCCGACGAGGAGCTGTGGGACGTGCGCAACCAGCAGCGCCGGCGGCTCGTCGACTTCGTCCGCGAGCGCGCCGCGCTCGACCGCCTGGCCCGCGGCGACGCGCGCGAGGCCGTCAAGGCCGCCACCACGGCCTTCGACCCCGACGTGCTCACGATCGGCTTCGCCCGCCGCGTCGCCACCTACAAGCGCCTGAACCTGCTCTTCCGCGACGCCGAGCGCGCGATCGCCCTGCTCCGCGGTGACCGGCCCGTCCAGCTGCTGATCGCCGGCAAGGCGCACCCCAAGGACGACGAGGGCAAGAAACTGGTGCAGGAGCTGTTCAGCCTCAAGCACGCCCGCGGCGTGCAGGAGCGCGTGGTGTTCCTCGAGGACTACGACCTGTGGACCGGGGCGCGGCTCGTGCGCGGCTGCGACGTGTGGGTCAACGTGCCGCGCCCGCCGCTGGAGGCGTCAGGCACCTCCGGGATGAAGTCGGTCCTCAACGGCGGCATCCAGCTGTCCGTGCTCGACGGCTGGTGGTGGGAGGGCTACGACGGCGAGAACGGCTGGGCCCTCAACGGCGACGTGTCCGACGACCACGGCCGCCAGGACCACGAGCACGCGCAGGAGCTCTACCGCCTGATCGAGGAGGAGGTCGTCCCCTCCTTCTACGACCGCGACGAGGCGGGGATCCCCCGCGCCTGGCTCGCGCTTCTGCGCGCGTCGATGAAGACCAACGGGCCGCGCTTCTCGGCCAGCCGCATGCTGCGCGACTACGAGGAGCAGCTCTACGGCGTGACGGTCTGAGCGCTACTGCTGGGCCTGTCCCCTCAGTAGCGGCAGGAAGAGCCGGCGGGGCAGGTCGGGGTCGTCCACCGGGAGCGCCGTGTCGGGCAGCAGGACAAAGCTGACGGCGAGCCGCGCGAACAGCTCCGCCCGCTCCTCGGGGTCGGCCACGCCGGCCTCTCGCAGCCGCGCGGCGATGAAGGCGACGCACATGCTCAGCAGCGCCGAGTCGTGCTCGGTGAAGGCGTTGCGCACCGACTCGGGCTCGACGCGAGCGAGCCGGGCGAGCAGCGGGTGCTCGCGGATCAGCCGCATCGCGGCGTTGAAGCCGTCCACGATGACGCCCTCGAGCGGCGCGCCCATGGGCGCGGCGGCGTCGAGCTCGTTGAGGCAGCGGCGAGCCTCGCGGCCTGCGAGCGCGTCGATCAACGCATCGCGCGTCCCGAACCGTCGATAGACGGTCATCCGCCCCACACCGGCCTTCCGGGCCACGTCTTCCATGGTCAGGTGCCGGATTCCGGAGGCGGCGGCGAGCTCGAGTGCCGCGTCGAGGATGTGATCCGCGTCCGCGGGCACCTCGGCGACCAGAGCCCGCTCGAGCAGGCTCATGCCGCGATCGCCAGGCCCTGGCGTTCGAGCGCGGAGCGCCGGTACCTGAGGTAGTTCGGCCCGACCTGGCGCGCCGCCTCGGGCAGTAGCGGACCGCTGGCGCGGCTGAGCGCGGCGACCGTCTCGAACTGAAGCCGGTCCGCCTGCGACCAGGGGAGCTCGAGCCGCTCGCGCACGGCGGGCCCGAGGAGCCCGATGGTCACCAGGCGCAGCCCGCGCGACGCCGGCCAGCGGGCGAGCCGCCAGGTGCGCTCGCCGACGTACGGGAGGTCCGGCCCGATCGGGCGCTTCATGGTGCGCAGCACGGTGCGCACGGATTCGGTCGGGTGGAGCGCGGTGCGCTCCATGTGACGGACGTACTCGTGGAACTCGGGATAGCTCTCGGGCAGGTCCCGGGGCCGCACGCCGATGTGCTCCCCGATCTCGCGCCAGTCCTGGTAGAGCGTCTCGCGCTCGGATGCCGTCGGCCTCGTGCCGAAGCGCGTCGCGACCTTGATGATCGAGTGCACGAGCGTCGCGTGCACCCATGCGAACGGCTCCGGCTCGAGGGAGTGGTAGCGCGTGCCGTCCGCCATCACTCCCTTGATCCGCTTGTGCATCTCGCGCGTCCGGCGGCCCATCTCGGCGGCCGCCACGTCGCCAGCGAAGACGGAGACATTGACGTAGTCGAGCGTGCGGATCAGCCGCCCCCAGGGGTCCTCCTGGAAGTTCGAGTGCTCGGCCACCCCGGCGCTGACGACCGGGTGGGCGACCTGCAGCATCAGCGCGTAGCCGGCGCCTGCGAACAGCCGGCCGTCACCGGTGATGCGCAACGTGGACTCGGACGGGGCCATGGTGGTACGGAGGATACAGGTTGTGTACCATCGCGCCCATGAGCGGCTACTTCGCGCCTGACTCCATCACCTGGCGCGTGCACTCGAACCCCGCCTACACGCTGGTCGGCGGGCTGCGCAGCCTGATCATCCAAGCGCTCGACCCGCTGGCCATGGCGGGCGTCGCCCAGCACTCCGACTACCGCGAGCGGCCGCTGCGCCGGCTGCAGCGCACGGCGGAGTACGTCGCCGTGACGACCTTCGGCAGCACCGCGGAGGCCGAGCAGGCGGCGGCGCGCGTGCGCCACGTGCACAAGAAGGTGGTCGGGGTCGACCCCATCACCGGCAAGCGCTACTCGGCGGCCGACCCTGAGACCGCACTGTGGATCCACCTCGTCGAGATGCACTCCTTCCTCGTCGCGGCCGAGGCATACGGCGCGCGCTTCACGGCGGACGAGCGCGACCGCTACTTCGCCGAGAACGCCATCGTCGCGGAGCTCGTCGGCGTCCCCGGCGACCTGATCCCGCGCAGCTCCGACGCCGTGCGCGCGTTCTTCGCCGCCAAGCGCCCGGGCCTGTGCGTCTCCGACTACGCGCGCGAGGCGATCGACTTCGTCGTCTCACCGCCCGTGACGCGCGAGCTCGCGCCCTACGTCATGCCGATCCGCATCCTCGGCCGCGCCGCCGTCGCGCTGGTGCCGCGCGACCTTCGCCGGCTGATCGGCCTCTCCCCCACCCGCCCTGGCGACGCGCTCGCCCACGCGCAGGTCGAGCTCCTCGCACGCGCGCTCTACCTGCCCGGCGCCGGCTTTTTCGTCTCACGCACGATCGGGGAGCGGACGACCTCGGTCGCCGTCGAGGCGCGCGCCGCGGCGTAGCGGTTGGCCGGGTCTGATGAATTTCACCCCCTATAGGGGTCTAATTCATCACTGGCGAGAAACCCGCGCCCCGCGGGCGGGGCCGCGCCTCGAACCCGCCTCGTTTCCCTTAGCGATCGGCCAGCCACTGGGCCTCGACGCGGCCGAGCTCGGTGACCGGCTCGTCGCCGAAGACTGTCTCGCGACCGATCGAGAACCAGTTGTTGGTCGCGTTCAGCTGGCCGAGGATCGCGAGCACGAGCATGTAGGCGCGGGCGGCGACGATCTGGTCGGCCGGCAGCTCGATGTCCTTGAAGTCCGGGCCGCGCAGCTGCGAGTGCTCGAGGATCGCGGAGGTCGCCACGTCGGGCGTGATCGTCACCTCGGCGTCCTCGAGGAACCACCCCGTCAGCACCGCGTAGAGCTGCATGAACTTCGCGCGCGCCTCGGGGGGCGCGTCCGGCCTCATCACGCCCTGGTCGACGGAGACCGCGAACAGGTCGTCCTCGTCCCCGTTGTAGACGGCTCGCAGGATCCGCAGCTGCGTGTCGCGCTCGGCGACGCTCATGCGCTTGAAGAAGCCGAAGTCGAGGAAGGCGACGCGGCCATCGGACATGAACAGGGCGTTGCCCGGGTGCGGGTCGCCGTTGAGCAGGCGGTGGCGGAACGGGCCGTTGCAGTAGAAGCGGAAGAGCTTCTCGGCGTAGTGGTTGCGAACGTCCTGCGGCTGCTCGATCAGCCACTGGAAGCGCTCCCCCTCGACGTACTCGGTGACGATCACGCGCTCGCGGCAGTGCTCGGTGAAGACCCGCGGGACGACGACGAATGGGTGCCCCCGGTACTCGCGGGCGAGCGCCCGGTGATTGTCGGCCTCGAGCTCGTAGTCGAGCTCCTCGGTGATGCGCTCGCGCACCTCGTCGGCGATCTCGCGGGAATCGAGGCCGGGCGAGATGCGGGCGAGGATCTTCAGCGCGAGACCGAGGTTCTGGAGGTCGGCGCGCACCATGTCCTTGACGCCCGGGTACTGGACCTTGACCGCGACGTCGGCCCCCTCCTCGCGCAGCGTCGCCCGGTAGACCTGCCCGATCGACGCCGCCGCGACCGGCTCCTCCGAGAAATCGGAGAAGACACTGGACAGCTTCCCGCCGAGGTCCTGCTCGATCACCCGGCGCATGTCCTTGAACGGCCGCGGCTCGGCCATCGCCTGGAGCTTGGCCAGCTTCGCCTGGAACTCCTCGCGGAAGTCCTCGGGCACCATCCCGACGTCGATCACCGAGAAGGTCTGGCCGAGCTTCATCGCCGCGCCCTTCATCGATCCGAGCACCGTCACCAGTCGATCGGCCGTCTCCATGTGAGAGCGCCTGATCGCCTCGGCGCGCTTGACCTCGTCGCGGGTCATCGTCGCCCGCAACGTCCGTGCGGCATGCCCCGCGCCCACGCCGGCGATCCGTCCGGCGCGCGAGATCCGTCCCTGGGGCATCGCGGGGAACAATATGAGGCTGGCGTGAAGCGGGAGGGTTGGGCCTTGGCACCCCGCTGTGCCCTCAATAGCCTCCGGCGACCAGGCGAGGGGAGCTAGGGAGACGTGGTTAGAGGAGTGGCCGTGCGGGGCTTCGACGCCTTCCGGCAGTCGATGTCCGACATCGGGGACATGGGGATCCTGACCGGCAGGACGATGGTCTCTGCCGTCCGCCCGCCCTACACCTACGGCAACGAGTTCGTCTACCAGTTCCTGTTCGTGCTGCGGGTCTGCTGGTTCCCGATGATCCTCGCCAGCATCGCGTTCTCGTACGGGCCCTCGGGCGTCCAGGCGGCCGGCTTCCTCAACCTGTTCGGCGCGCTCGACCGCCTCGGCGGCCTGTTCGTGCTCGCGGTCGTCCGCGAGTTCGCGCCGCTCGTGTGCGCGATCGTGATGGCCGGCGTCGCCGGCACCGCCATCACCGCCGATCTCGGCGCTCGCAAGATCAGGGAAGAGCTCGACGCGCTCCAGGTGCTCGGCATCGACCCGATCAAGAACCTCGTCGTCCCGCGCTTCCTCGCGCTGATGCTGGCGACGGCGCTGTTCGACATCTACGCCGTCATCTTCGGGACCTTCGGTGGCGTGCTCGTGACGCTCACGAACAAGGCGCCGCTCGGCCCGTTCTTCGCCACCTACTTCTCCAACGCGACGACGACGGAGCTGTGGGGATCGCTGCTCAAGACGCTGTGCTTCGGCGCGATCATCGCGATCGTCTGCTGCTACAAGGGCCTGACCGCCAAGGGCGGCTCTGAGGGCGTCGGGCGCGCCGTCAACCAGGCCGTCGTCATCGCCTTCATCGGCATCGGCGCCTTCAACTACGTCTTCACGCAGACGCTGCTGGCCACCCATCCCGAGCTGTCGGCGGTCCGATAGTGGCTGTTCCCGAGCGTGTGCGGCGGAAATGCCGGGATGCCGGCGGCGGCTGGCAAGGACGCAGCCGCGAAGGTGTGCCTTTGGCACATCGAGTGGCGAGGACGCAGCCAGGCGACGATCGGCGCCCGGCATTTGCGGCGGACACGTGCGGGAGCGGCCACTCATGAGGCTCGCGATCCGCAACGGTCTCGAAGGCTTCGGCGACATCGTCGCCTTCACGATCCGCGTCTACCGCGGCATCTTCTCGGGACGGGTCCTGCGGTTCGCCGGGGAGACGCTGCGCCAGGCCGGCATCCTGATCATCGGGTCCGTCGCGATCATCATGATGCTGGTGTTCATCCTCGGGCTGCAGTGCGGCATCGAGGGCGCCTACGCCAGCCGCACGATCGGGTCCCCGAGCGTCGCCGGCGCCTTCACGGCACTGTGTGACCTGCGCGAGGTGACGCCATACGCGTTCGGCTACATGATGGCCGCGAAGGTCGGCACCGGCTTCGTGGCCGAGCTCGGCTCGATGCGCATCTCCGACGAGATCGACGCGCTCGAGGTGCTCGGGCTCGACTCGCTCGTGTACCTGTGCGCGACTCGCCTGCTGGGCATGTGGCTGGTGCTCCCGTTCGTCTACATCGCGGCCATCTCGTTCGGCTTCCTCGGCTCCTACATCGCGGTGGTGAGACAGATCGGGGAGGTCTCCCCCGGCGGCTACCTGGAGATCTTCTGGCAGTTCCAGAACCCGGTCGACCTGATCTACAGCGCGATCAAGGGGATGACGATGGCCACCTTCATCGTCATCGTCGGCTGCTACTACGGCTACACGGCGGGCGGCGGCCCGGTCGGCGTGGGCAAGGCGACGGCCCAGTCGATGGTCGTCAACATCCTCGGCATCCACGCGATCGGGATGCTCGGGACGCAGCTGTTCTGGGGCGGCAACCCGCGGGCGCCGATCGGCGGATGACGAGCCGCATCGTCGCCATCGGTGCGCTGATCGCCGCCGTCATCGCGGTCTTCGTGCTGATGGCCGGCGGCGACGGCTACCGCATCACCGCTCGCTTCGTCGACGCCGGACAGCTGGTCAAGGGCGGGTCGGTCCAGGTCGGCGGTCGCACGGTCGGCGCCATCAAGGCCATCAGGATCTCCGACGACGGCCTCGCCGAGCTCGACCTGTCGATCTCCGACGACGCGATCACGCCGCTGCGGCGCGGCACCCTCGCCCGCATCCGCACCGTCGGCCTGACCGGGGTCGCCAACCGCTTCGTCGAGCTCGAGCCCGGCCCGTCGACGGGCGACGAGATCGAGTCCGGCGGGACACTGAGCACCACCGAGACGCGCGGCATCGTCGACCTCGACGTCCTGCTCAACGCCTTCGACCCGGCCACGCGCGGGCGGCTGCAGCGCATCATCCGCAACGGCGCGAACGTCTTCAAGGGCCGCACGGGGGCGGCGAACGCCGGGCTCGCCTACCTGGCGCCCGCGCTGTATCAGTCCTCCGAGCTCGCCCAGGAGCTGGTCTACGACCGCAACGCGCTCGAGAACCTGATCCGCGACGGCGCCACGACCGCCGCCGCACTCGCCTCCCGCGACGAGGACATCACCCAGGGCATCTCGTCCACCGCCACGACCCTGCGCGCGATCGCCTCGCAGCGCGAGGCCCTCGCCGACGCGCTGCAGCGCGCCCCCGCGCTGCTCAACCGCCCGGGCGGGGCCTTCGGCGAGCTGCGCCAGACCCTTCAGGAGGTGCGCCCCGCGCTGCGCGAGCTGCGGCCGGTCGCGCCGCCGCTGGTCGCGCTGCTGCGCGAGCTCGGGCCCGCATCGCGCCAGGCGCGCCCGGTGCTCCTTCGGGTCAACGGCCTGCTGCCGGCGCTGGCGCGCGGGCTACGCGGCCTCCCCGCGACCCGCAACAAGGCCGTCCCCGCCCTGGAGTCGAGCGTGCGCACGATCATCGCGCTGGCGCCGATCGTCGACGGCCTGCGGCCGTACACACCGGAGATCGTCAACGGCGTCGTCAGCGGGCTCGGGGCCCGGGCCGCCGGCTACTTCGACGCCAACGGGCACTTCGCCCGCATCGGGCTCAACAGCCCCGCGAACGTCCTGGCGGGCGTGCTCAACAATGGCCAGGGGGTCGGCGGCTTCGAGACCTTCAAGGACTTCCGCTGCCCGGGTGCCGCGACCGACCCTGCCGACGACGGCTCCAACCCGTACGTCGAGAAGCCGGAGTCCTGCGACCCCGAGGACGGGTTCGGGGAATGAGGCGCATCCTCGGGCTGCTGATCGCGGTGCTCGCCGCCTCGCTGGCCGTGATCGCGTTCGGCGCGAAGGCGGAGAGCGCCGGGACCTACCGGGTCGACGCCATCTTCGACACTGCCAAGGGCATCATCCCCGGCCAGGTGGTCAAGATCGCGGGAGCGCGCGTCGGCTCGATCGACGACGTGCAGCTCACGGAGGACTACAAGGCACGCGTCGTGATGTCGGTCCCGCGGCGCTTCGAGTTCCGCGACGACGCGAGCTGCAACATCCAGCCCGAGGGCCTGATCTCGGAGAACTTCGTCCAGTGCGACCCCGGGACCCCCGGGGCGACCGTGCTCGCGGGCGATCCGGCGCCGACCGTCCCGGTCGAGCGCACCGCGGTCCCGGTCTCGATCACCGACCTGTTCCGCATCTTCCAGGCCGACGTGCGCCAGCGGTTCACCGTCGCGATGATGGCGCTGGGCGGCGGGCTGGCGGCCCGCGGCGAGGACCTCAACGAGATCATCCTGCGCTCGAACCCGACGCTCGCCGCCGTGCGGCGCCTGACCCGTGACCTCGCCGCGCAGAAGGAGAGCATCGACGCCGCCGTGCGCGACACCGACCGCGTGATCGCCGCCCTGGCCCGGCGCAAGGACAAGGTCACCGCCTTCATCGAGCAGTCCGCGCGCGTCACGCGCCAGACGGCCGAGCGCCGCTCCGAGCTCGCCGACTCGATCCGGCGCCTGCCGCCGCTGCTCGACGCGACCGACATCGCGCTCGTCGAGCTCGACCGGCTGCTGGCCGAGGGGCGCCCGCTGCTCGGCGAGCTGCGCGCCGCCGCGCCTGGGCTCGAGCGCGCGATCGATGCCATCGGGCCGTTCGCCCGCGCCGGCACGCCGGCGCTCGAGGACATCGGCGAGCTCGCGGCGATCGGGCTCGGGACGGTCCGCTCGGCGACGCCGATCGTGCGGCTGCTGCGCCGCTTCACCGGCCGGTCGGGGCCCGTGGGCAGCATGCTCGCCACCCTCCTGGTCGACCTGCGCGACGCCGGCGGCCTCGAGTTCATCGGCCGCTTCGTCTACAACAGCGCCGCAGCCACCTCGCGCTTCGACTCCACCTCGCACATCCTGCCCGCGCACGGCGTCGACGGCGGCCAGTGCGCCCTGATCGCCGAGCAGCCCGTCGAGCACTGCCACGCCTGGTTCCGCGACCCGCAGGCGGCGGCGCAGGCCGAGGGCGAGCGCCGCACCGGGCGGCCCGAGCACGCGCGGCCACCGCAGCTCAGCCCCGAGGCGTCCGGTCCACCGGCGTCCGACACGACTCCCGCCGCGACGCCGACGCCGCTCGTCGAGCTGCCGCCGCTGCTCAAACCGGTCCAGGACCTGCTCGACGAGCTCCCGCCGCTCGACACGTCGACCGTCGAGGACCTCACCGACTTCCTGCTCGCGCCATGAGCACACGCACCGGCAACCCAGCCAGCCACCACTCGCCGCTCACCAACCCGGTGCTCGTCGGCACGACCATCGTCGTCGGCCTGCTGGTCGCCGTCTTCCTCTCCTACAACGCCAACAAGGGACTGCCGTTCGTCACCACCTTCCCGCTCAACGCGAAGGTGCCCGACGCGCAGCAGCTCGTGGCGGGGTCCGAGGTGCGCATCGGCGGTTTCCGCATCGGCCAGGTCAACGAGATCGTCGCCGTCCCGGCGCGCGGGGACACGCCGCCGTACGCCCGCGTGGAGATGAAGCTCGACGGCTCGATCCAGGGCATCGCCGAGGACACGCTCGTGCGCGTGCGGCCGCGCTCGATCCTGGGCTCGAAGTTCGTCGAGCTGGTGCCGGGCGACTCGGGCGTCGACGTCGACGCGGGCGCGACGCTGCCACTGCGAAACGCGCGGGAATCGAACGAACTCGACGAGATCTTCAACACCTTCGACCAGCCCACGCGCGAGGGTTTGCAGGACACGATCCGCAATTTCGGGGACGCCGTGGCCGCCCGCGGTCCCGACATCAACCGCTCGCTCAGGGCGGTTGCGGCCCTCATGGGGCCCGCCCAGCGCGTGGTCGAGCTGCTGGCGGAACCGGAGACCGACCTCGACGGCTTCTTCGCGGCCGCGGCGCAGTTCGCAGAGGCGCTCGATCCGGTCAGCGGCGAGCTCGTCGCGCTCTTCGACAACGGCGCCGCCACGCTCGCGGCGATCGACGCGGCCGGCAACAGCCTCGGCGAGGGCATCGCCGAGCTGCCGCCGACGGAGCAGGTGGCGCTGGAGACGCTGACGCACGCCACCCCCGTGCTGCGCGACCTCGCCGACCTGACGAGCGGGCTGCGCGCCGGGACGCGCGAGCTGCCGCAGACCACCGAGCAGCTCGCCGCGGCCCTGGACGCAGGCACCCGCGTGCTGTCGCGCTCGGACACCCTCACGGAGCCGCTGACCACGGTGCTCAGGACGCTGGGCACCGTCGCCCGCGACCCGGCCGCGGCCGGAGCCGTGACCAAGCTCACCGCCGCGCTGCGCCACCTGCGCCCGTCGGTGAAGACGCTGCTCGACGCGCAGCTGGGCTGCAACCTGCTCGCCGTCAACGCGCGCAACCAGGGCGATGCGGTGTCGCGCGGAGACGCCCAGGGAACGTGGCTGAGCTTCCTGCCGATCTTCGACCTCCAGCAGAGCACGCGCGCGTCCGAGCCGACTGAGGGCCTGCACTACAACCCGTACCCCAACATGAACCGGCAGGAGTGCGAGGCCGGCAACGAGCCGTACCTGGCGGGAACGCAGATCGGCAACCCGGCCGGGCTCCAGCCCAACACGACCGACGAGACCGTGCCGCCGCCCGCGGCCACCCGCCGCGCCCGCGCGGCAGGCCTGCTCGACCACATCCCGGGAGCGGGCTCGTGAGCCGGCGCGACGGCATGAACCGGATCGTGCTGGCGGTCATCGGGATCGCGGTGGTCGCGATGATCACCTACTTCTCGTTCTCCAAGCGTGTGCCGTTCCTGCACGGCTACCGGCTCAACGCCAACTTCGCGTCCTCCAACCAGCTCGTCGCCGGGTTCTCGCCCGTGCGCATCGCGGGCGTCACCGTCGGCAAGGTGACGGGGCTCGAGCCGGGGCCGGGCGGCACGTCGCAGGTCCGGATGGAGCTCAAGGACTCGGCGCTGCCGATCCACAGCGACGCCGTCGTGCGGATCCGACCGCGGCTGTTCCTCGAGGGAGGCTTCTACGTCGAGCTGCGCCCCGGCAGCCCGAGCGCGCCCGTGCTCGACAGCGACTCCGTACTGCCGCGCGAGCAGACCGACGGGCCGGTGCAGCTGCACCAGATCCTCACCGCGTTCCAGCAACCCGTGCTCGAGGACTTCCGCTCGATCCTCAAGGAGCTCGATGTCGCGCTCGACAAGGGCGGGGCGGACAGCCTCGGCCGGGCGATCGTCGACTTCGGGCCGGTGCTGCGCGACACGGCGCAGATCGCCGAGGCCGCGCGGGGCAGCAACGTCCACGACGTCTCCGAGGGGATCGCGGCCGCCGCGAAGATCACGTCCACCCTCGCGGCGCGCGAGAACGAGCTGCGCGGCCTGGTCACCTCGCTCAGCCAGACCACGTCGGCGCTCGCCGCGCGCGAGGCCGAGGTCGCCGACACCATCGTCGAGCTTGACGGGCTGATCCGTGCGGCGCCGGCAGCTCTCGACCGCATCGACGCCGTGCAGCCGGCGCTGCGCGAGTTCGTCGCCGAGCTGCGGCCGTCGCTGCGCGTGTCGCCGCCGATTCTGACCGACGCGACGCGCACGCTGGTGCAGCTGCGCGGTCTGGTGTCCGCGAGCGAGCTCCCCGCGCTGGTCGGGCCGCTGGCCCCGACGATCGACGCGCTGCCGAGCCTCAACCGTCGCCTGCGCGGCCTGTTCACGCTCGTGACGCCGGTGATGGACTGCCTGCGCGACCACGCCGTCCCGGTGCTCAACGCCGAGGTGCCCGACGGCGCGCTGTCGAGCGGGCACGCGGTGTGGCAGGAGCTCACGCAGGCGGGGGTCGGGGTCGTCGGCTTCGCGCAGAACTTCGACGGCAACGGCTTCCTCTCGCGCTACCTCAACGGCGCCGGGGAGCAGTCGTTCGCGACCGGTGCGGTTCCCGGGCTCGGGCAGCTGGTCGGGACCACCTCGGAGCCGATCTCAGGGTCGCGACCGACATGGCTCGGGCCGGGCCGGCTGCCGCCCTCGCGGCCCGATGCGCCGTGTGCCGAGCAGGAGCTGCCCGACCTGGCCCAGCGCACCGACGGGACGGCGCCGGCCGCCTCCGCCGGCGCGAGCGTCCGGCACGTGTCCGGAACGGAGCGCCGCGTCGCGCGGGAGCTGCTCGAACGGCTGGAGGCGGCGCGGTGAGACGGGCGCTGCGCACATACGGCCGCTACGCGGCGGCGATCGTGTTCCTGATGGTGCTCGGCGCCATCTCGGGGGCCTACATCCTGGTCAACCAGCGCCTGAGCATCCCGTTCAACGACCGCTACACGATCCACGCTGAGCTCTCGTCGGCCAGCGGCCTGGCTCCCGGCCTCGGCCAGGCGGTCAACGTCGCCGGCGTGCGCGTCGGGCAGATCTCGGGCTCGCGCCTGATCGGCGGGCGGGCGCGGATCGCGATGGAGATCGATCCCGGCAAGCTGCCGCGCGTCTACGAGAACGCGCGTGCCGAGCTCGTCGCCGACACGCCGCTCAAGGACCTCGTCATCGAGCTCGGCCCGGGCCGGCCGCCGGCCGAGCCGCTGGCGGACGGGGGCTTGATCCCGATCGGGTCGACCAGCCCGCCGGTCGACTCCGACGAGCTGACCAACGCGCTCGACGCCGACACGCGGGCCTACTTCGACCTGTTCGTCAGGGGGTTCGCCGACGGCACGCGCGACCGCGGCGGCGACATGCACCAGCTGCTCAAGGCGCTCAGCCCGACCGCTCGCCAGACCCGCGAGATCACGGAGGCGCTGGCGGGTCGCCGCCACGCGCTCAAGCGGCTGGTGACCAACCTGACCATCCTCACCAAGGCGGCGGCCAGCAAGGACGAGGAAATCGGTGCCGTCGTCGAGACCGCCAATGCGACGCTGCAGTCGGTCGCGAGCCAGACGACGGCGCTCGACGCGGCGCTGGCGAAGCTCCCGGGGACGCTGTCGAGCCTGCGCACGAGCCTGACCGACGCGGGCGAGTTCGCCGACGAGCTCCAGCCGACCCTGACCGCCCTGCTGCCGTCGGTGCGCAAGCTGCCGGACGCCCTGCGCGACGCGCGGCCGCTCGTGCGCGCGGCCGAGCCCGTGCTGCGGACGAGGCTGCGGCCGCTGGTGCGCGCCACGATCCCGCTGGCGCGCGACCTCGCGCCGACCGCGCGGCGGCTCGTGCGCCAGACGCCCGATCTCACCCAGGCGTTCCAGGTGCTCACGTACGCCGTCAACGAGCTCGCCTTCAACCCGCCGGGCTCGGACGAGGGCTACCTGTACTGGCTCGCCTGGTTCGCCCACAACGCGGCCTCGGTCGGCTCGACCCAGGACGCCCACGGCCCCGTCACCCGCGGCCTGGCGATCTTCTCCTGCGACTCGCTGGGGCCGAACACCGTCCTCAGCGCCGTGCTGCCTCTCGTCTTCGCCGAGCTACCGGTCTGCCCCTCGTAAGCACATGGGTCTAAAGGCACCGAAGCTCTCGCTCATCCTCGTCGCCGCCGCGTTCGCGCTGTCGTGCTTCGGCTTCACGCTGTTCGTGTGGAAGTCGTTCGGCGGTCCGACGCCGTTCCAGGCCCACGGTTACCGGTTCCACGTCGTGTTCGGCTCGGAGGCGTCGCAGATGACGTCCAACGCCGACGTCCGCATCGCCGGCGTGAGCGTCGGCAAGGTGATCAGCGTCCGGCGCTCGGGCAACGGCGCCGACGTGCTGGTGGAGCTGGACTCGGAGTTCGCTCCGGTCCCGCAGGACACGCGCGCGATCGTGCGCTTCAAGTCGCTGCTCGGCGAGGCGTTCGTGGCCCTGACGCCGGGCGACCGCGACGCGCCCAAGCTGCCCGAGAACGGCACGCTGGACGCCGGCAACATCGGCAACGTGGAGCAGATCGACGAGGTGCTCGGGGCCTTCGACGCGCCCACGCGGGAGGCGTTCACCCAGTTCCTGCGCGACACGGCGAAGGTGCTCGACGACCGCTCGCAGGACGTCAACGCCGCCCTCGGCCATCTCGCCCCGACGTCCGAGGCGCTGCGCGACCTGCTGGTGACGCTCGACCGCCAGGGCAGCTCGGTGCAGTCGCTGGTGCGCGACAGCGGCACCGCGCTGCGCGCCATCAGCGCTCGCCAGGACGACCTGCGGACGCTGGTGCGGTCGGGCAACGAGCTGTTCGGCGCGACGGCGGCGCAGAGCCAGGCGCTGACGGAGACGGTGCGTGCGTTCCCGCCCTTCCTGCGCGACACGCGCGCCGCGCTGCGCGAGATCGACGCCGTCGCGCTGGAGGCCGCGCCGACGCTGGCGCTGCTGCGCCCGGCGGTGCCGCTGCTGCGCCCCGCCCTGGTCGAGGGTGGCCGGCTGGCGCCCATCGTGCGCCGCACGTTCGAGGGGCTCGGACCGGTGGTGACCGCGGGCGGACGCGGGCTGCCGGCGCTCGACGACATCCTCAGGGCGACCCGGCCCGCGCTCAAGGCGCTCTACGTCGCCGGCCGCCAGCTGATCCCGGTGGCGGACTACCTCAAGCGCTATCGCAGGGACGCCATCGCGTCGATCGCCAAGGTCGCGGCCTCGGTCAACTGGGTCGTGCCGCAGTCCGACGGCGGCCTCCAGCGCATCCTGCGCACGCTGCTGATCGTCCACGACGAGACGCCGACCAACGCGACCCTCCGCAACGGCGCGAACCGGCACAACGCCTACCCGCTGCCGGGCGAGCTGGCCCGGGTCGGCAACGGCGGCGTGCGCGCGCTCGACTGCCGCAACGCCGGCAACCCGCAGACGACGCCGATCGTCGGCGAGCCCTCGCCTCCGTGCGTCGTCGCCCCGCAGTTCCGCTTCCGCGGCGAGCTGCGCTCGTACCCGCACGTCGAGCTCGCGCCGAAGTAGTGGGCTACGAGACGATCCTCTACGGCGTCGCCGGTGACGTGGCCACGATCACCCTCAACCGGCCTGAGGCGATGAACACGATCGTCCCGCCGCTGCCCGACGAGGTCGCGGCGGCGGTGGCGGAGGCGACGCGCGACGCGGCGGTCAAGGTGATCGTGGTGCGCGGCGCCGGCCGCGCGTTCTGCGCGGGCTACGACCTCGGGACCGGCTTTCATCACTGGGACGAGTGGATGACGACCGACGGCGAGTGGGACCCGGGCAAGGACTTCGCGATGGCGACGTCTCCGGTGCTGTCGCCGACGCAGCAGCTGATGAGCGTGTGGCGGACGCCGAAGCCGGTGATCGCGCAGGTGCACGGCTGGTGCCTGGGCGGCGGCAGCGACTTCGCTCTGTGCGCCGACCTCGTGATCGCGTCCGAGGACGCGCGCCTCGGCACGCCCTACTCGCGCATGTGGGGCGCCTACCTCAGCGGCATGTGGATCTACCGGCTCGGGCTGACCAAGGCCAAGGAGCACGCCCTGCTCGGCCGGCCGCTCTCCGGCCGCGAGGCCGCCGACGTCGAGCTCATCAACGAGGCCGTCCCGTTCGCGCGCCTGGAGGCGACCGTCGCAGAGCGCGCCGCCGAGCTGGCCGCGATCCCGGCCTCGCAGCTCGCGGCGATGAAGCTCGTCGTCAACCACGCCTACGAGCTCATGGGCGTCGCGTCCACCCAGACGCTCGGCCCGATCCTCGACGGCCTGATGCGCAACACGCCCGACGCCAAGCGCTTCATCGAGCTCGCCGAGCGCGAGGGCGTCGGCGCCGCCGCCCGCGAGCGCGACCGCGTCTTCGGGGACTACTCGCAGGCGCCGCCCGATCAGCGCCCGGACCCGAACAACGTCATCGAGCCGCTGGACCCGCGTCAGGACGCGCCGAGAGGCCGTGGCCGTCAGTGACTTCGTGGGTAGAGAGGTGAGGTGGCCGCGTCTCGACGCACTGACGGTCGCCGTTGCTACACGGCGTCGGCCTCGCTCAGGCCCTCCGCCGCCAGCGCCGATGCGAGGTCCTCATGCACGACGATGCGAGCGATCCGTCCGTCGCGGAGCTCGAACGCCACCGCCCGCTCGGCGGTCTCGCCGACCTCGTCCGTGTCGACCCAGCGATACTCGACCCTGGTCTCGGCCACGACCACGTCGCCGCGGTTGAACAGGCGCACCGGCAGGAAGTGCGCCGCCACGCCGTAGCTCTGCCGGGCGAGGAAGCCGCGGATCCCCTCATGCCCGTGCAGGACGCCGCGATGGGGCGTGTGCATCGCCACGTCCTCATGGCAGAGCGCCACGACAGCATCGGCGTCGAGCGCGGCGGCCGCGCGCTCCCAGGACCGTACGACCTCGACCGGCGAGGCCGTCACTCGCCGTACCAGAGCGCTTCGACTCCGGGTGCCAGCTCCAGTGCCCGCTCCAGGCTCATGCCGGTCTCCGCGTTGATCAGGCCGCGGTCCTCGAAGGCATCGGGGTCGAGCGTCAGCGCCGTCGGCTCGATCTTGGCGCTAGCGTCCGGCGCACGGTCGCCCAGGACCTCGCTCGCGGCGCGATGGAAGATCGCCACCGCCACGGCCTCCAGCATCTGGCTGTTGCGAGCGAGCTGCTCGGCGAGCGCATCGTCGTCGAGCCGGTCGTCGAGGTCGATGGCCAGCTGGTACAGCGACGTGAAGTCCGACGTGGCCACGATGCCGCTGGGCGCCGTCGGATCCCGCCGGCGGTGCCAGTCGAGCAAGAAGTCCTGGAAGCGCCGTCGGATCGCGCCGGTGCGCATCAACTGCTCCCGCGTCCGTCCCAAGAACGCGAGGTCCCCCAGCTTTCCGTGCATGAAGCGCGGCACGGTCTGGCCCCAATAGAAGGCATAGTTGAACCCGAGGTTGGCCGACATCACCAGCGCGTCGCCGAAGATCTCGTACATCCGCTCGTAGATCACGAGCCCTCCGTCGTAGATCGCGAGGAACAACGCGTTGAGCGCCTCGACGCGCTCGGTCACGTCCTCGCCGTCAAGCTCGCGCGTGACGATGTCGGTCACGAACGTGTTCGATATCGCGATCTGGTCCGAGCCTGGGGAGTACAGCGGATCGAGGAAGCAGCCGGCGATCCCGCTCAGTGCCCAGCGATCAGGCGAGTAGACGCGCTGGCAGCTGTAGGCGAAGTCCTCCGCCACGAGGAAGTCCTCCACGTGCCCGCGGCGCTCGTCGAGTGCCCGCCCGAGCGGCGGCTCGTGCCGGATCAGCCAGTCGATGGCACCGTCGAGCGTGTTGATCTGGTCGAAGGGGTGATAGCGCGGGTCGGCCACGATCCCGATCGAGATCGCCCCGGACGACAGCGGGATCAGCCACACCCAGTAGCCCGTGCCCATCAGGTGGTTGGTCGAGAGGTGCCGCTGGTGCGTCCCGTCCACACGCGCGTGCCAGTCCGGGTCGTCGGACCAGTCCTCGAGGTCGAGCCCGCCGGCAAGCCGCAGCCAGGAGGAGTTGATCGTGTGCCCGACCGGCTTCTCGAGCCCGAACTTGCGCTTGAGGAACTGCGTCCTCCCGGTCGTGTCGACGACCCAGCGCGCCTGCACCTCGCTGGTCTCGCCACCACGCGAGATCCTCACCACGTGGTCTCCGTCGGGCCGCACCTCGACGTCCTCCACTGTGCATCCGTCGAGCAGAGTCGTGCCCTCACGGGCGGCATTGCTCTCGGCCAGGGCGTTCTCGAAGCGGCCGCGATCGAGCTGGAAAGCGGGGGTGGGTGGAAAGACCGAGGGACCCCACTCAGGCCGCTCGGAGATGTCCTCGTTGCCGTTAGCCGAGAAGAAGAACCGCAGGCCGTTCTTGGGCAGCTGCTCGGCCTCGAGATGATCCTTCATCTTGCAGATCTCGCTGAAGTAGAAGGCGCTCAGCTCGACCGTCGACTCGCCGACCTTGAAGGCCGCCTCCGGCGCCGGGCCGCTGCGCTTCTCGGCGATCAGGATCGACGTCGACGGGCGCGCATCGGCCAGCTGAAGCCCGAGCGTCAGCCCGGCCAGCCCGCCGCCCATGATCACCAAGTCGTATCGGTCGCTCACGTGGTCGAGCCTCCTAGAGCCTTCGTCGTCAACAAGAGATGTCGGGGTTCCAGATGTTGAACGTGCCCTCGGAGTTCTCGCGGTGCACGTAAACGTGGATGTCGTAGTGCTTGGGCTGGCCGGGGTAGTGGCCCGGCATCGGACCGTCCAGCGGGCCGAACCCGATCTCGGGTGGCCGCTGACCCGTGAACTCCGCGTAGTACTCGACGCCCACGAGCTGAGGCGGCCCCCCGTCCTTTCCGGGTTCGTAGAGCAGCTGCTCCGGCTGCAGAAGGTCGATCACGTCGTCGTCGGCGAGATCGTCGTTCTGGAAGTGCATCCCCATGCCGCCCTCGTCATTGACCGACTCGAAGCACTCCGTGGTCTGGCGGTACCCCTCGCGCTTGGCGACCTCGATGTCCTTGTACTTCTCGGTGGCGGCTCGCACCTTTGCGAGCGAGGCATTGCGCGCGGCCGCCTTGGAGTCGTCGGCGTCACCGAGGATGAAGACGATCGGCATGACCGCGGCCACCAGGGCCACGGCCGCGACGGCGATCGCCCAGCCGAGCTTCATGGCCGGCTCCGGCGAGACGGGACCATCAGGCACGCTGAAGCTCACCTTCCGAGGTGGCCGACACGGCTTCCACGGCCCGCAAGGTGGTCGCCCCGACCTGGACCGAGTCCCCCAGCTTCAACACCGTCGGTCCGGCGATGCGCGAACCGTTGACAAGCGTGCCGTTGGTCGAGCCGAGATCCTCGAGGAGAATCCCCCCGGGGCCGAGCAGCATCGCGCTGGCGTGACGGCGTGACAGCTGCGCGTCGCATCCGAGGCTGCCGTCACCGGGCTCCGCCCGCCCGAGGACGAGCGGTTCGCCCGCCAGGCGCAGCCGACTGTTCGCCGCGGGTCCCTCGACGACCTCGAGCTCGAGCCGGACGGTAGGCGCCGCGCGCGTGACCTGGTCGCGCCCTGCCGTGGCGCCGAGCTGGGGCTCGGCGAGATCGGCGACCCTGAGCTCGGAGCCCGCGAGCGTGATCACGTCGCCGACGGCGACTGGAGTCGCCTCTGAGATCGCGCGCCCCGCGACGTGGGTGCCGTTCGTCGAACCGAGGTCCTCGAGCAGGAGCCTGCCGTCGCTGAGGTGGATGCGCGCGTGGCGCCGGGACAGCTGGCCGTCGCCGCCGAGGTTGCCGATGCCCGCCTCGGCGCGGCCGAAGACCAGCCCGCCCTCGGGGACCCCGATCGTCGAGCCCGCCAGCGGCCCGACCCTCACCTCGAGGCGCGCCACGGCCGGACCCTCGCGCAGCGTGGTGAGGAGCGCGTGCTGCCGCGTGCTCGCGGTCAGCGACTGGCCGGCATCGGGAGTCGGCAGGGTCCACGAGATCCGCTGAGCGCCGGAGGCCTGCGGCACGGGCTCCGCCGCCTCCGCAGGGGCGGCGGACGCGCGGATCTTCCCCACGACGAACGCGGCCGCCACGACCGCCCCGAGCAGGGCGGTGACCGCGCCCACGATCATCACCGGCGCGAAGGAGTCGACGAAGCCCTCGAGCCGCGTCCTGCCCGCCTCCAGCGCGTCGTCTGTGATCGCGACATTCACCGCCCCCAGCACAGCCAGGCCGAGCGCGCCGCCGACCTGGCGCGCCGAGTTGACCACGGCCGAGCCGATCCCGGCCTGCCGCGCCGGGACGCCGGCGAGCGCGGCGGCGGTGACGGGTGTCAGGACGAACGCGAATCCCACTCCCCCCACCACCAGCATCGGGAGGAGACTCCAGAAGCCGGTGTCGAGGTCGACGCCGACGAGCGAGATCAGACCCCCACCCAGCATCAGCATGCCCGCGGCGAGCACCCAGCGAGCCCCGTGAGCGTCGGTCAGGCGGCCGGCGAGGGGCGCAGCGAGGACCGACAGGGCCGTCATCGGCAGCAGCACGGCGCCGGCCTTGATCGGCTCGTATGCCATCACGGTCTGCGTGAACAGGTTCATGTAGAAGATCCCGCCGATCAGCACGAAGCCGGACAGCAGCGAGACGACGTTCGCGCCCGCGAACGTGGGGCTGCGGAACAGTGCGAGGTCGACCAGCGGGTTCTTGGTGCGGCGCTCCCAGGCGATGAACAGCACGGTGAGGACCACGGAGCCGGCGAGCAGCCCGATCGTGCGCGCGTCCCCCCACTCCCACTCGTTGGCCTTCTGGAGCCCGAACACGAGGCAGAACAGCGCGGCGCTCGAGGCCACCACGCCGGGCGCGTCGAAGCTGCGGTGCTCCGCGGGGGCGCGCGATTCCTTGATCCACAGGGCGGCGAAGACAAACGAGAGGACGGAGAAGGGGATCGCGATCAAGAACACCCAGCGCCAGTTGATGAGCTCGGACAGGATGCCGCCGAGCAGCGGTCCGATCGCCACGCCGAGGCCCACCAGCGCCGACCAGATGGCCACCGCGATCGCGCGCTGGGCCGCCGGGAATCCGACCGTGATGATCGACAGGCTGGCCGGCAGCACCAGCGCCCCGCCCACCCCCTGCAGCGCGCGGCAGATGATGACCACCTGCACGTCCTCCGCCAGCCCGGCACCCAGCGACGAGATGGCGAAGATCACCAGCCCGACCATGAACACGAGCCGGCGGCCGAAGATGTCCGCCAGCTTCCCGCCGGCGAGCATCAGCACCCCGAACGTCAACGCGTAGGCGTTCACGATCCACTGCAGATCGCTCACGTTGACGTCGAGGTAGCCGAGGTCCTCGCGGATCGACGGCAGCGCGACGTTGATCACGGTCACGTCCATCACGACCACGAACACGCCCAGCGCCACCGGCGTGAGCAGGCGCCAGCTGAGCTTCTCGGGCTGTTCGCTCATCGAGCGCCCGCCGCCGCGATCCAGCGCCCGAGCTGGGCGCACACCGCCTCGACATGGGGTGGGGTGAGGACCGTGTAGTGCTGGGCTCCGGGCAGCACGATCGAGTCGGCGCCGCCCCGCGTGTATTGGGCCCAGTCGGTTGCGGGGACGCCCTCGAAGAGGCTGCCGCCGGCCCAGATCAACCTGATCGGCGCATCGATCGCAGTCGGCCGGTGCGCCTCGAGGACACGGGAGTGGCGCTCCGCGACCGCGACCTCGCGCTCGAGCGCCTCGCGAGGAAGCGCGGCCATGGGGTCTCCCTGCTGCTTGGCCAGGTCGATCGCCCGCCCCAGCAGCTCATCGGGCGCCAGCTCGAGCAGCTGCGTCAGCTCCTCGGGGGCGCGGCCCGCCAGCGCACCGGCCAGCGGGCCGACCGCGCCGCCCAGCCGGTAGTCGATCCGCCCCATGAGCTCCGGGCGATCGGACGGCAGAACCGAGTCCAGCAGCGCGCAGAGCGCCACCTCGTGTCCGGCGGCTTCGAGCCTCGCCGCGGTCGCCTGAGCCAGCACGCCGCCGAGTGACCAGCCGGCGAGCAGGACGGGACCGTCCGCGATCTCGTCCGCGAGCAGGTCCGCGTAGGCGCCCGCCATCGCGTCCACGCTGTCTGGCTCGGGCTGACCGATCCGCGAGAGCGACTGGACCGCGACGAGCCGTCGCCCGGGATCGAGATCCGAAAGGGCGCGATAGGCGATCACCTCGCCCCCCGCGGGGTGCAGCAGGATCAGCGGCGGGCGCCGCTCCCCCGCGCGGAGCACCACCAGCGCGGACGCCGCGCCGCCGCCGCGCTCGACGGTCGCCGCCAGCTCGCGCACCGTGGGGAACTGCAGCAGCACGCTCACCGGCAGGGTCACGCCGGTGCGGGCCTCCAGCTGGTGCACCACCTGCACCGCGAGCAGCGAGTGTCCGCCCAGCTCGAAGAAGTTGTCGGTGGCGCCGACGCGATCGATGCCGATCAGGCGCTGCCAGATCTCCGCCAGCTCGCGCTCAAGGTCGGTGTCGGGCTCGACGAACTCCGTCAGCAGGTCGTCGCGCTTGAGCTCTGGCACCGGCAGGGCGCGCCAGTCCACCTTGCCGTTCGGGGTCAGCGGCAGCGTCTCGAGCGTGACGAAGTGCTGCGGCACCATGAAATCGGGCAGGCGCTCCTTGAGGTGTGCGCGCAGATCGGCGTTCGATGGCGCCTCGCCGGCGGCGACCAGGTATGCGGCCAGGTACTTCTCCCGACCGCCGTCCTCCCGCGCGATCACCGAGCAGTCCTGGATCGCCGGGTGGTCTCCCAGCACCGACTCGATCTCGCCCAGCTCGATCCGGAAGCCGCGGATCTTGACCTGGAAGTCCCGGCGGCCGAGGAACTCGATGTTGCCGTCCGCGAAGAAGCGGGCGCGATCGCCGGTGTCGTACATGCGCGCGCCCGGCACCGGCGAGAACGGATCCGGCACGAACCGCTCGGCGGTGCGCTCGGGGTCGTTGACGTACCCGGCGGCAAGGCACTCGCCGCCGATGAACAGGTCGCCCGGCACGCCGATCGGGCAGGGGTTGCGCGCCCTGTCGAGGATGTAGTAGCGCGCGTTCTGGATCGGCTTGCCGTACGGGATGCTCACCCAGTCCGCGCCGACCTCGCCGACGTCGTAGTAGTTGGACCAGATCGTCGCCTCCGTCGCACCGCCGAGGCTCAGGACCTTGGCGTCGGTGAACACCGCCCGGATCTGGTCGGGGAGCCTCACGGGGATCCAGTCACCGCTGAGCATCACCAGCCGCAGCCGGTTGCCCGGGGCGGACGCCGGCAGCAGCGGAGCCAGCTGGTTCAGTGCCGGCGGAGCCGAGTCCCAGATCGTGATCCCGTCATCGCACAGGATCGAGATGAGCGTGTGGGGATCCTGGATCTCCTCGCGCGAAGCGATCCTGATCGTGGCACCGGCCGCCAGCGAGCCGAAGATGTCGTAGACCGACAGGTCGAAGCTCAGCGAGGTGATGAAGAGCAGGCGGTCGCCGGGCGCCACCCCGCGGGTGCGGTTGACCCAGTCGATCAGGTTGATCACCGGGCGGTGCTTGACCTCGACGCCCTTCGGCGTCCCGGTGGAGCCCGAGGTGAAGATGATGTAGGCGGTGGTGTCGGGCCCCGCTCCGCCGCCCTCGGGTCTCGCAGACGGTTGGTCGTCCAGGATGCCCGGGTCGTCGGGGCAGACCACGTGCTCGAGCGCCTCAGCGCCGAGCGAGCGCAGCTGCTCAACCCTCGCTGTCTCGCTCACCGCCACGCCGATCCCGAGCGAGCTGAGGATGAACTGCACGCGCGCGGGCGGGTAGTGGGGCTCCAGCGGCACGTATCCGGCGCCGGCCTTGTGAATCCCCAGGACGGCGGCGATCATGTCGGGCGAGCGGTCCATGAACACGGCCACGAGCGAGTCGCGCTCCACGCCGAGGGAGCGCAGCCTGTGTGCGATCCGGTTCGAGCGTTCCTCCAGCTCGCGGTACGTGAGCGAGCGCTCCGCCGATGCCACGGCCACGGCGTCGGGGGTGCGCTCCATCTGTTCCTCGAAGAGCTGGTGCATGGCCACATCGGCGCGTTGAGGCCGCGCGGTGTCGTTCCATGCGTCGACGGTGAGCGCGCGCTCGGCCTCGTCGAGCAGTGCGATCTGCGACAGCGGCCGGTCGGGGTCGGCCACGATGCCGGCCAACAGCGTCTCGAAATGCCGTGCCATGCGTGCGGCCGTGGCCTCCTCGAAGAGGTCGTCGCTGTACTTGAGCTCGCCGTGGAGCTTGCCCGCGACCTTCGCCGTCCACAGGGAGAGGTCGAACTGCCCCTGCTGGGCGAAGAACGGGAACGGCTCCAGCACCAGCTCCCCGGCCGCGATCGGGCGCCCGAGGTCGAGGTTGAATGCGAGGCCGTTGAGGTCGATCAGCGGGGAGACCTGGAAGATGAAGGAGACCTGGAAGATCGGCGAGCGGCTCGGGTCGGGCGGCGGGGCCAGGCGCCCGACGACCTCCGAGAACGGGTAGTCCTCGTAGGCCATCACGTCCGCCACGGCGTTGCGCGTCCTGGCCAGGTGCTCGGCGAAGGAGGGGTCGTCACCGAAGTCTGACCGGACGACGGCCATGTTCACGCAGTGGCCTGCCATGTCTCGGAAGCGGGCCTGCCCCCGTCCTGCCGTCGGCGTGCCGATGCCGAGGTCGTCCTGGCCCGAGTAGCGCTGCATCAGCGTGGCGAACGCCGCGAGCAGGACGACGAACGTCGTCGTCTTCTGCTTGCGTGCGAGCTTCACGATCGCCGTGGTCAGCTCGCGATCGAGCTCGAACCGCAACGGGGTCCCGCGCTGGGAGGGCATCGGCGGCCGGGGGCGGTCGGTCGGGAGCTCGAGCACCGGCGGCATCCCGGCCAGCCGCTGCTCCCAGAACTCAGCCTGCTGCTCCGCCTCGTCGCTGGCCATGAACTCCCGCTGCCAGCGGACGAAATCGGGGTATGAGGCGCTGACCGGGTCGAGCTCGGCGGGGCGGCCGGCGCGCTCACTGCCGTACAGGTGACCGAGGTCGTACAGGACGACCGCGATCGACCAGAGGTCCATGAGCGCGTGGTGCACCACCAGCGACAGCACCGGCTTCTCCCCCGGGCGCGTGTAGAGCACGGCCTTCAGGGCGGGCCCCCGCTCGAGCTCCAGCGGCCTCGCGTAGTCGGCCTGGAGGCGCTCGGACACCCCCTCGTCGTCGAGCCCCTCGCAGCTCACGATCGCCAGCGGGGTTTCCAGGTGGGCGTGGATCTCCTGGAACGGGCGGCCCTCCAAGGTGATGAAGCGGGTCCGCATGGCCGCGTGCCGGTCGCTGACGAGCTGGAGGGCACGGGCCAGGGCATCCACATCGAGGTCGGCGTCCAGACGAGCCACCGCGGCCACGTTGTACGCGGCGCTCGTCGGCGCCAGCTGGCGCATGTACCAGAGCGACGTCTGGTTGTAGGACAGCGGGTACAGCTCCGGCTCCCCCGCACGTTCCCTCTCCTCCAGCGCGGCGCGCAGCGCGTCGCGCATGCGCCCGGGGTCGCCCGACCCGTTCGCCGCCTCGGGCTGGAGGTGGCGCAGCACCACGGCGACCTCGGTGTCGTCGAGCGCGTCGGCCACCCAGCCGGAGCCCGGCGTCTCGGGGGCGGTGGCCTCGCCCGACCTCACCGGCGGTTCTCCGCCCCCACGAGGAACACGTTCCCCGAGAGCCCGTCGTCGAGCAGCCGTGTCGCCGCTGACAGCACGAGCGCGAAGGACGGCCCGATCTCGATCTCGCCCTGGTCGGTCTCGACGCGGCCGAAGTCCTCGCGCTCGGCGGCGCCCAGCACGACGCGCTGTTGGAACATCTCCGGCGTGCACGAGTCGTGCGGACCGAAGCGCTCCAGCTCGACGTTGCGGATACCGAGGATCGCCTCCGGCTCGGCCGGCTCGGCGGAAACCGCCCTCGTCGACGAACCGGCGCCCGCCGCGGCACCGAGCAGCGAGTGGCCGGTGCCCACCGACCCCACCGCGAAGTCGATCGTGCCGGCACGGGCGCTCACAGCCTCCCCGAGCGGGGAGTAATGGCGCAGCAGCGAGTGGTCGAACATCTGGTTGAAGGCGTGGTTGGGGTACTCCTCGCAGAACTGCTGGTAGAGCGCGTATCCCTCCTCACGGCTGCCGCGGTGGACAGTCGCCCCCATGTCCTCGAGCACGGCGGTGGCCTCCTCCGGAACCGTGTCGGGCACGAACAGGTCGAGTTGCAGGCCCAGCTCACCGCAGCGGCGGGCCAGCGAGCGAGCGGTGCTCCCCGCGCTCACCTCTGAGACCCGGCCCCCCGGAGCCAGCGTGCCCGCCGCCATCAGCGCGTCGAGTTCGGCGATCACCATCCGGTCCTTGATCGAGCCGCTGGGGTTCTCACCCTCGAGCGTCGTGTAGAGGCGTGCCCCGGGCCGCGCGACACGGGAGTCCGTGACCTCGACGACCGTCGGGGCGTCCATCACGCGCCCTGGACGGCCGCCGCAGGCGAGACGAAGCGCTCGATGCGGAACTCCAGCGGTTCGCAGTAGATGCCCTCGGGCGCCCGCGGGCGGTCTCCGAAGCCGAACATCCCCTTGACGATCTCCAGCACGACGAGCGACGCCGACAACTCCACCCCCGTCACGATGAACGGGATGTGGCCCTTGCCCTGCATGGCCAGCTCCGCCTGCGCGCGCATGTAGTCAGGGACCTCCGGGAACATCAGGGTCACGAACCGCTGCAGCATCTCGGCGTCGCTCTGGTCCTGGGTTATGCCCGAGAGCTGCGAGAAGGACGGTCCCGAGGAGTCGAAGACCATGACCACCGCGCCGTAGCCGAGCGTGGCGGACGACACGACGGGAATACCGCGCCCGTGGGCGAGGTCGTTCATCAGCAGCTTCGGCCCCATCGCGAAGATGTCGATGACGTCGACGACCCATTCGACGCCGTCGAGGAACCGCTCCACGTTGTCGACCTGGACGCCCTCGGGGAAGGTCTCGACCTGGATCGCCGGATTGATGTCCCGTGCCTCCTCGAGCAGGCTCTCGTCCTTGCGCCGCTGGACGTTTGACTCCTTGGCCGCCCGTTGGCGGTTGATGTTGGTCCGCTCGTAGACGTCGGGATCGGCGATGTGGAAGCGCTCGAAGCCGAGGCGTACGAGGTCGATGAACGTCGACCCGCCCATGCCCAGCCCGGCGACGGCGACCTTGGTCGAGCGGATGCGCTCCAGTTGGGCCTCGTCCATGATGCCGAACGTCCTGGCGAACCGTTCTCGGTAGAGCTCGTCCACGTGTCCACCCCTCTCAATCCCCCGGCCCGGCGCCTCGAGACGCGAGCCCTTGCGCCGATCATATTCCGGGCCGCGCGCGGCACGCAAGGCGACTGTGCTCGACGCCAAGACTCACGATCGGTCAGGGTTGGGGCGCATGTACGACGACGAGTACCTCCTGCCGTGGTTCGAGCATGCGCGGGAACTGGTGCCGGGGCTGGCGCTGTTCGACGTCCACGCCCACATCGGCGCCAACGACCCCGACGGCTTCCGTCTCTCGCCCGAGCAGCTACTGGAGACACTCGAAGCGGTCGAATCGCGTTCGGTCGTGATGCCGATGCACGAGCCCGGCGGCTACCCGCCCGCCAACGACTGGGTCATGGAGCAGTGCGCCGCGTCGAACGGGCGGCTCGTCCCGTTCTGCCGGCTCGACCCGAACGCGGATGCCGTGGCCGAGGCGCAGCGCTGCATCGCGGCCGGCGCCCGTGGGCTCAAGCTGCACCCGCGTGCGGAGGCCTTCGACCTGGCCGGCCCCGAGGTGGCCGAGGTCTTCGCCATCGCCGACGAGCACCGGCTTCCTGTTCTCATCCACGCCGGCCGGGGCATCCCCACGCTCGGGCAGGACGCCGTCAAGCTGGCACGGCGCCACCCGGACGCCCGGGTGATCCTGGCGCATGCGGCGATCTGCGATCTCAGCTGGATCTGGCGTGAAGCTCGCGAGCTCCCGAACCTCTATTTCGACACGAGCTGGTGGCAGCCGATCGACCTCGCCACCCTCTTCTGCCTGGTTCCCCCGGGACAGATCATCTATGGCAGCGATCCGCCGTACTTCACGCCGGCGCTGGTGGCCACGTCGACCATCTACGCGGGGCTCCACCACGGGCTCAGTGCAGAGCAGCTCCGCATGATCCTCGGTGGCCAGCTCGAGCGGCTGATCGCGGGCGAGGACCCCGTCGACCTGGGACCGCCGCCCGGCCCGCCCGAGCATCCGCAGTCGGTGCTGCTGGAGCGCATCACCTCCACGCTCATCCTGGCCGTGGGCAGGCTTCTGCTCGGGGACAGCGGGCACGAGCCGCTGTCGCTCGCGCGCCTGGCGTGCGACGTGGGGTCCGAGGACGCGCCGGAGGCGGCGGTGTGCCGCAACATCCTCAAGCTCCTGGACCGCCAGGAGCGGGCGATGAACTGGAGCCTGGACGGCGGTGGGGTGATGGGCTACGCGGGAGCCGGCCTCGTGATGCTGGCCGCAAACGTCTCGCGCGCGCCGAGCGTGTCGCTGCCGGACGTCCCCGAGCTCCAGTCCGAGGAGGAGATGCGGGCGGCCTCGATGCTCGGCCACGTGATGCTCGACCCGGCCCAGCTGTCGGCCCGAGGGGCTGCGATGCGCAGGGCCTCGGGCGTGATGATGGCCATCGACCCGAGCGCGCCTCCGCCGGAGGACATCGAAGACCGCGACCTGCGCCGCTCCTCGGCGGCCGATCACATGCTGATCGACCCGGGCTCGCTGCCACCGCCGCCCGGGCGGTGATCGCGGCGCCGACCGGCGCGCGCGTGGACGTCTGGCAGGCGCGCCTGGACGGCCCCCGCGCGGGCTGGTTGTCCCCTGAGGAGCGGGAAGGCTGCCGAGCGCTGGCCTTCGCCGACGACCGCCGGCGGTTCGCGGCCGCCCACATCTTCCTGCGCGAGGTCCTCTCGCGCTACCTGGGCTGTGCCCCGGCCGAGATCACGTTCGCCGGCTCGCCCGGTGGCAAGCCCCGGCTCGAGCCGCCGCGCGACAACCTCTGCTTCAACCTGTCGCACGGCGGCGAGCTGGCGCTCGTGGCGGTGGCCACCGCGCGCCAGGTCGGCGTCGACGTGGAGCCCGTACGCCAGCACGGCGAGCCCGAGGTGGTGGCCCCGCGTGTGCTCGGACCACAGGAGCTGACGGACCTGAAGGCGGCGCCCGCGAGCGCGCGCCAGGAGCTGTTCCTGCGCTTCTGGACGCGCAAGGAGGCGCTGGTCAAAGCGTGCGGCGTCGGGCTCGGCGCCGACCTTGCGGCGATCGACGCCGGCGCCCGCTCCGAGCGGCTCGTCACCGTCCCCGGTCAGCCGACGCCTCTCACCGTCGCCTCGCTCGACCTCGCACCGGGATATGTGGGCGCGGTCGCCGCGACGGGGAACGGGCTCGTCTACTCGCAGAAGGCGATGTAGGGGACGCCGAAGCGGTCGACCTTGCCGTTGCGCAGCGCCATCTGCAGGCGCCCGCCGCCGTCCTTGGGGATCTTGACGAGTGTGATCCCGAACACCTCCTGGGTGGACTCGTCGAACTTGGCCTTCGGATAGGCGTCGATGATGTCCCGCTTGCGGTCGCCGATCGCGACGCCGCGGGCGGTCGCGCCCTTGGTGACGATGATGCTGCGGACGCGGCGCGGCGACTTGCGCCGGTACTCGACGGCGCCTTCCAGGGGCGCGCGCAGCACGGCGGCCCTCGCCCCGGGGCCGGCGAGCTCGCACCCCGGGACCTTCGGACCCACGAGCCCCTTGGCACGCAGCGACTTGTGCGTGGCGCCGAGCTCGACCTGGCCGACGCCGCGCGGGGTGATGCGCTTCGGCTTCGGCGCCGCGGCGAGCGCCGGGAAGGCGAGCACCGCGAAGGCGGTCAGACAGGTGGCGAGGGACCTCATGACTCGATCCTTGTTCTTCCTGACGCCAGACATCAGTACGGATCCTTGGGCTCGCGATCGTCGGAGAGCGAACCCCGCGAGCGCAGGATAAGCCGCTCGATCGCATCGGCCAAGTGGATGCGGTCGATGTTGTAGTCGCCGCGCTCGACGCGCAGCCGGTGCGCCTCGAGCAGCACGTCGGCGTGGTTGTGTCCGAACGGCGGCTCGAAGCGATACGACGCCAGCTCGATCAGCAGTCCGAGCGGATCGGTGAAGTAGATCGAGTCCATGAAACCGCGGTCCTTGACGCCCGAGTGGCGGATGCCGCGCTCGTCGAGCCGCTCCACCGCCTGCGCGAACGTCGCCTGCGAGACCGCGAAGGCGATGTGGTGGACGCAGCCGGGATCGATCGGCGTGCGGTCGTGCACCGCCGCGCGCTCCTCGTTGGTGAAGATCGTGATCAGCCGCCCATCACCCGGGTCGAAGTACAGGTGGCTCTCGGACTCGTTGTCGAGGTTGGGCTGCTCGAAGATGAACGGCATCCCGAGCACGCCCTCCCAGAAGTCGATCGACGTCTGCCGGTCGGCTCCGGTCAGCGTGATGTGGTGGACGCCCTGGCTCTGGAGCTTGCGCACGGGTTCAGTCTGCCACGTCGGCCGCACCTGTTTCGGCCGCTACTGAGGGGACTGTCCCTTCTTCAACGGGGCGGATTTGCTGCGCTCAGCCCTAGGACTGGTAATGCCGCGAGGAACTCGGTTGGAGATGGCCGGAGCGATGCACCATGTGACCGCACGGGCGCCAAAGGGCCTCGCGCTGTTCCGCGAGGTGAGAGACCGCTCGCTGTACATCGACCTGCTGGCGTCAGAAGTGGCCCAGCGCGACTGGTCGCTGCGGACCTTCTGTCTGATGGGTAACCACGTCCATCTGCTGGTGGTGACTCCTCGGCCGGATCTCGGACTGGGCATCGGGCCCTCGCCGGTCACGAGCCGCCGCCGGACTTCCTCGATGCCGGCCCGCGCTAAAAAAGGGACAGTCCCCTGATTAGTGCTTGCGTGCGCGGCTGGGCGCGACCCGCGGCGGCTCGTCGGGCATCTTCGGGTAGACGGGCGGCCACGGGGCGTCGTGAAGGCCGTTGGCACGGTCGCGCTCGTGCATCTCCAGCAGGGGCTCGAGCGGCTGCGGGGCGTCGTTGATCGCCTCCCACGGGTCGCCGTCGTCCTCCAGGCGGTCGGGGACGGTGTGAACCGTGAGCTCGTCCGGGTCGACGGCGTCGAGCTCGTCCCAGCGCAGCGGCGTGGAGACCTGCGCGCCTGCGCGGGCCCGCACCGACCACGCGCCGAACACGGTCTTGTGCGGGGCGTTCTGGTTGTAGTCGACGAAGATGCGCTCGCCGCGCTCCTCCTTCCACCACGCCGCGGTGAGGATGTCGGGCCGGCGCCGCTCGAGCTCGCGCGCGACCGCGACCGCCGCCGACCGCACCTCATATGAGTCCCAACGCTGCTCGAGGCGCACGTAGACGTGGAGGCCGCGGCTGCCGGTCGTCTTCGGGTAGCCGGTGATGCCGACCTCGTCGAGCAGCGTCTTGAGCTCCTGGGCGGCCGCGCACGCGTGCGTGTAGTCAGTGCCCGGCTGCGGGTCGAGGTCGAGCCGCAGCTCGTCGCAGTGCTCCGGCTCGGAGGCCAGGTACGGCCACACGTGGAAGCCCAGGCAGGCGAGGTTGACCGCCCACGCGACGTGCGCGACGTCGGCGACGACCAGGGCCCGCGACGGCGTGCCGTTGACGGTCTGCACGGTCGTCGTCTCCAGCCACTCGGGCACGTTGTCGCCGACGCGCTTCTGGAAGAAGTTCGGTCCGCCGGCGCCCTGCGGGAAGCGCTGCAGCAGCACCGGCCGGCCGCCCATCGTGCGCAGCAGCGGCACCGCGACGCGCGCGTAGTAGAGGACGAGGTCGCGCTTGGTGACACCGGCGTCGGCGAACAGCAGCTTGTCGGGGCTGGTGATGCGCACCTCGCGCCCGTCGAGCTCCATCACCTCCGGCTCGGCCATGGGCCGAACGGTACTCAGCCCACGTAGACGGGCGACGTCATCGCCAGCATGCTCAGGTCGTACGGGCAGCCGCTGATCGGGAACGGCATCTCGATCTCGTGGCCGCAGTTCGGGACCTGCCGGGAGGTGCTGCCGGCGCTGTGCAGCGTCGCGCGCGCCCAGCCGGGGCCGGGTGCGCGGAAGCGGATCCTGCTGCCCGGCGCGACGGGCCTGTCCCCGACGAGGTCACGGCCGTTCGCGCGGACGGTGAGGAAGCCGGGGAGCGGGGACACGACCCGCAGCAGCGTCCCGGGCGCCACCGTCGTGCCGATCGCCTGCCGCCACACGCCGCCCCGGCGGGCCTGCAGGCGCAGCGGCCGCCCGCCCTCGTGGGGCGGCACGCGGGTGACGCTCGTGCGCCCGGCGCGGAGCGCGTCGAGTACGCCGCTGGTCGAGCGGCGGCGCGCCTCCACCCAGGTCGTCGGGTTGCCGACGCCCTGAACCGCGGCCGTGCTGACCCAGTGCGAGTCGCTGCCTCCGGTCAGCCCGATGCGGGCGCCCCGCTCGAGCCAGCACTCGAAGTAGAACTCGGCCTCGCCCACCCAGGAGGGGAGGTTCCAGACCTCGATCGTGTCGGGCTCGACGTCGTAGCCGTAGGACCAGTGCATGTCGTCGAGGTCGTCGCAGTCGGTGAGCGGCGCGATCAGGTCGTCGGCGGGATGGTTGATCTGGAAGACGCCGCCGTCCGCGTGGATCTGCTCGATGAGCGTGTTGATCGCCGCGGCCGACTCGTCCCCGTTGTCGAGCACCCGCCGCTCGCCCAGCACCTGGGCGTGGCCGCGGATGGAGTTCTCGTAACCGGGAACGCCGATCACGCCGAAGCCGCCGAAGCCCGGGTCGGTGGCCGAGCGCACGTCGGCATGATCGGTGATGGCGAGGTAGTCGAGCCCGCGCGCCGCGGCCTCGGCGAAGCGCTGCCTGACGTTGAAGCCGTACGTGTAGATCTCGAATGGCTCCTTCGGCTCGCTCGCGCAGTAGACGTCGTGCGAGTGGCACGTGTGCACGTGGAGGTCGCCGGCCAGCCACTCGGCGCGCGCGGGCGCCGCGGCCAGCAGAAACACAACAGCGGCGAGCCCGAGGCGGCGCATGGTTCCTCCAACGTCACCGGCCTCCGAAACTCGCGTAGAGTCGCGGCCCATGGAGGAGAAACCGATGCTGTACGTCTGTCACGGCGACGAGAAGGGGCCGCGCTTTCATCCGTGCGCGAAGGTCCAGGCAACCTTCAAGGAGGCAGGCATCGAGTACGAGAAGGTGATCGGCGGCGAGGGCAGCCCGCTGCCATGGAAGAAGCCCCCGCGGGAGCGCGTGATCGCCGACACCGGCCAGGACAGCCTGCCGGCGCTCAAGCTCGCCGACGGCACGGTGATCGCGCCGTCGAAGGAGATCCTGGCCTGGGCCAGGCAGCAGCGCGCGAGCTGAGGGCGGTCAGCTCCCCGTGAAGATGCGGCAGGGCTCGCCGCGCAGCCCGGGACAGGGCGGCAGCCCGGTCGGGATCTCCGCGCCCGGCACCACCGGGAGCGTGAGGTCGGACGGGCGCTTCTTGCCGTGCGCGATCGAGACCTTGGCGGTCCTACCGACCCGCGGCTTGGTGGTGAACGACCAGATCGGCTGATCGCCGTTCGGGGCGGTGATGATCACGCGGACGCGCGAGCCCGCCCGGTAGGCGTGGCCCTGGTAGTAGAGCGGGATCGTCGCCTTGACGTGGCGCTTGCGCGGCAGCGGTCGGATGTGGCGCTTACGCAGGCTCAGGACCGGCTCGAGCGCGGTGCTCTTGGCGGCGTCGAGCTTGCGCATCGCGCCGCGCAGCCACCCGCCCTGGACGAAGACCTCCTTGCCGTCCGGACGCACCTCGGTGATCGTCGCCTGCAGGTCGAGGTTGGGCTGCGAGGAGCGCACCCACACGTCCACGGAGCCGCCGCCGACCACGGTCACGTTCTCGCTCAGCGGCTCGGTCGTGTACGAGACGCCGCTGCCCGGCGGCGGCTCGAGCCATTTGTAGGGTGGCGTCGCGGTCCACAGGCCGTTGGCGCCGGCTCCCGTGTTGCCGGTGAAGTTCGTCAGGGTGCGGGCCTTCGCGTCCCAGGTGAAGCCGTCCGCGCCGGCCGCGGCGGCGGGCGCGTCGAGCAGCTTCTTACCGGCGCCGAAGTACCAGGTACGCGCGGTGCGGCCCGGAACCGGCCAGTCGGCGAACGAGCGCTCGTAGCCCGGCACCGGCATGCCTGGCGACTCGCCACCCGCCCCGTTGTCGAACAGGATCCGGATCGGGGGCTGCGCCTCGAACGCCGCCTTCGCGCCGTCGTAGGTCGGCTCGTTCTGGATCGGGTCGGGCGGGAACTGGACGTTCTGGATGCCCATCGCGGCCTCGTAGATGAGCGGTCCCCCCGCCCGATAGGGAGCCGGGTTCTGCACCGCCGGTGCCTGCTGGGCCACGTAGATCGACAGGAAGTCGAACCAGCGGTTGAAGGTCTCCGGGGCGAGCGAGTCGACGTGCGTGCCGTTGGTGAACGTGAACCACTTCTTCGGCGTGCCGGTCATGCGCGCGGCGAGCGTCGGGCAGCTGCCGCCCGTCTGCTCGTCCGTCCACTGACAGGCCATGAACGTCGGCACCTTGATCTTGTCCACGAAGCTCAGCGGCGACAGCGGGTCGGCGACCTTCGGGCGATAGGTGTTGTTGCGGCGGATCTTCGCCTGCAGGTTCGCGGCCTGGCCGTGCAGCGCCTGGTTGGCCTTGCACGTCTGGTCGCCCTCCTGGATGCGCTTCCACGCCCACTCCTGCCCCGCCTTGGGACCGGCCGGCATCGCCTCCTTCTCGCGCTCCTTGGCCCAGTTGACGGCGAAGCCGGTGTTCAGCACCCCACCTGGATAGAGCGTCGTCTGCACCTGGTCGATGACGGACAGCGGCGAGATCGCGGCCAGGCTCGGTGGCCGCAGCTGCGCCGTGAAGAGCTGGCTGATGCCGCCGTAGGAGATGCCCATCATCCCGACCTTGTTGTGCGTCACCCACGGCTGGCGCGCGACGGTCTCCACGATGTCGTAGCCATCGATCGACTGCAGCGGCTCGAAGAAGTCGAACGCGCCGCCCGAGCAGCCGGTCCCGCGCATGTTGATGTCGACGACGGCGAAGCCCATCAGGTTGGCGAGCACCGAGATGCCGCTGTTGGGGCCGGCGGGGTTGGCGTAGCCGTAGCCCGAGTACTCGATCAGCGTCGGATAGGGGCCCGTGGTCGGCAAGCCGCTCGTGTCCACCCCGAGCACCTTGGCCACGTCGGTCGGCGGGTGCACGTAGTAGGCGAGCTGGATGCCGTCGCGCATCGTCATGTACCCGTAGCCCTTGGCCGGGACCTCCTGCTCGAAGTGCTTCTTGTCCGCCGGCTCGGGGCTGCGCGTCATGACCTCGAGCGGCTTGGACTCGTCGCCGCCCCCGGTGAGCATGTAGCCGTCGCCGGGCTTGACGCTGCGGAACAGCAGCCCGCCCTGAGCGTCGGCGCGCTTGCGCTTGACGACCTTGCCGGCGGAGTTGACGAGCGTGTACTTCGTCCCGACGGCGAGACCGGTCGCGTAGACCTGCTCCACGCTGCCATGGGCGTTGATCTCCGCGGCCTGGGCCGGTCCGGCCAGGGCGAGCGTGAGCAGGACTGCGGAGGCGAGGCGGCGCATGTCCTTGAAAACGTTACCGACGGTGAGATCATGCGCGGTGTGGCTCAGATCCGTGGTGCGTGCCCGCACGACTGCCCCGACACCTGCGCGCTCATCACGACCGTCGAGGACGGCCGCGCGGTCGCGATCGCCGGCGACCCCGACCACCCCATCACCGACGGCTTTTTGTGCGGCAAGGTGTCCAACTACCTCGAACGGGTCTACGCCGGCGACCGGCTGCTGCGGCCGCTGATCCGCACCGGCCCGAAGGGCGCCGGGGAGTTCCGCGAGGCGTCATGGGAGGAGGCGGTCGACGTCGCCGCGGCGGGCATCGAGCGCGCGATCGCCGCTCATGGCGGCGAGGCCGTCCTCCCCTACTCCTACATGGGCACCCAGGGCGCGCTCCAGGGCGGCTCGATGGCGGACCGGGTCATGAACGCGCTGGGCGCGTCCGAGCTCGTGCGCACGATCTGCGCGACCGCCGGCATCGCCGGCACGGTGTCGGCACACGGGATCTCGCCCGAGGTCGACCCCGAGGAGTGGCCGCACGCCCGCTACCTGCTCGTGTGGGGCTGGAACCCGATGTCTACGGCGCCGCACCTGTGGAAGAAGCTGCTCGAGGCGCGCAAGGCCGGCGCTCGCCTCGTGGTCGTCGACCCGTTCCGCAGCCGCACCGCCCGCGTCGCCGACGAGCACCTGCAGCCGCTGCCGGGCTCGGACGGCGCGCTGGCGCTCGCGATGATGCGCGCGATCGTCGACGCGGGCCTCGCTGACGAGCAGTGGTGCCGGGCCCATGGCGACGGCTACGACGAGCTGCTCGCCCGCCTGGCCGAGCA
The DNA here is from genome assembly GCA_963724135.1 of uncultured Solirubrobacteraceae bacterium. GTDB lineage: Bacteria > Actinomycetota > Thermoleophilia > Solirubrobacterales > Solirubrobacteraceae > DATLGB01. The sequence goes on along the minus strand of CAVRTA010000004.1, from coordinate 682,016 downwards.
CCCCGTCGCCCACTGGGCGGCGGTGTGCGGCATCGACGCGGAGACGATCGAGCGAATCGCGCGCGAGTTCGCGACGACCCAGCCCGCGCTGCTGCGCCTGGGCGTGGGCGCGCAGCGCCACCTCGGCGCCCCGGCCGCCTACCGCACGATCGCCTGCCTGCCCGCGCTGGTCGGCGCGTGGCGCCACCGCGGCGGCGGCTGCTCCTACATCCCGACGGCCACCGCCGCCGCCGTCCCGAGCGCGGTGCTCGCAGGCGCCGAGCTGCGCAGCGCGCCGTCGCGCCAGGTCAACATGTCGCAGCTCGGCCACGCCCTCTCCGAGCTCGACGACCCGCCCGTGACCGCGCTGGTCGTGTGGTCGTCGAACCCCGCGCAGATCGCCCCCGACCAGGAGCGGGTACTCGCCGGCCTGCGCCGCGACGACCTCCACACCGTCGTCATCGAGCAGTTCATGACCGACACCGCGCGCCACGCCGACGTCGTGCTGCCGGCGACGACGCAGCTCGAGCACCTCGACGCCGTCTTCTCGTGGGGCCACCAGTACTACACGCTCAACGAGCCGGCGATCGCGCCGCTCGGCGAGGCCAGGCCGACGACCGAGGCCTTCCGGCTGCTCGCCGCCCGCCTGGGTCTCGACGACCCGCTGTTCCGCGAGACCGACGAGCAGCTGCTCGAGCGCCTGCTCGCCGACGCCCCCGTGAGCCTCGGCGAGCTGCGGGCGCGCGGCTGGCAGAAGATCGACCACGGCCGCGGGCCCGTCCCGCACGCGGACGGCGGCTTCGGGACCGAGACGGGCAACATCGACCTGCGCGTGCCGGCGTTCGAGCCGCCCGCCGAGGCACTCGGCCCCGGCGGCCTCGCGCTGATCACGCCCAAGACCCACCTGTTCCTGAACTCGACGTTCCCCAACCAGGCACGCCAGCACTCGGCTCAGCCGGAGCCCTACCTCGTCGTACACCCCGCCGACGCGGTCGCGCGCGGCGTCACCGACGGAGCGCTCGTCCGGGTGGGCAACGACCGCGGCGCCTTCACCGTCCGCGCCCGCGTCACCGACGAGACGCGGCCCGGGGTGATCGTCGCGCCGATGGGATGGTGGAGCGAGGACTACGTCGACGGCGTCAGCGCGCAGGCAACGACATCGCAGCGCCTCACCGAGCTCGGAGCCGCGCCGACGTTCAACGACAACCGCGTCGAGGTCGAGGTTTCTGTAGCGCCCAGGCCGTGAGCTCACGTCCCCTTGGGGACGACGGCCCGCATCGGGTGGGCACGCATGTAGGCGTCGTCGCGGATGCCGGTGACCTGCCACGACACCTTCACCCTGGGCTTGGTGGTTCGCACGGTGAAGCGGTTGCCGGCGACCTCGCGCCACACCACAGCGCGCGCGAGCGAGCCGATGACGGTGAGCTGGTAGCGCGCGCCCCGGTTGAGCGCATCGAAGTAGCTCGGCAACCTGACCACGGCGAGGCCGCGCGCGCCCGTGCGGACGTTTCCGCTGTAGACGTTGAGTGGCTCTGGGCTCTCGAGTGAAGCGTGGTAGAGCCACTTGCGGCGGGGAGCGAGCGGGTGATCGATACGGAAGTTCTTCGTGCCGGTGGCGTTGAAGGTCCCGTTGACCTGGACCGGGCCGTCCACCTGCAGCGCACCGAGGATCTGTGCCGGACCAGTGGGCGGGACGACGAACCCCTGCTGGGGTGCGTGCGTCGCCGGATCGCTGTTGGTGAAGTACCCCATGGCCAGGAACCCGGTCTCCGAGCTCGAGAACCCGGCCGACGCACCGCCCGGCCGCGGGTGGAATACGTGGAACGACTTGCTGCTGAAGATGAGCTCCTTGCCGGGATTGCTGAGGATGTAGTCGCCGTTGCCGGCCGCGGTGAACCCGAGGCCGGGATCGCCCTTGTCCCCCTTGTCGCCCTTCGCCCCGGGTGCGCCGCCGTCGCCTGCGGGCCCTTGGGCGCCCGCGGCGCCCGGCGCCCCCGCCGCGCCCCGCTCGCCTGCCGGGCCTGGCACGCCCCGCTTGCCGCGGCGTCCCCGCAGCCCGCGCTCGCCCTTGGCGCCCTTGGCACCCTTGGCACCCTTGGCACCCTTGGGACCGCGCGGCCCGGGCGCACCGCGGAGACCCGGCGTGCAGATCAAGTCGGCCTCCTCGTCCACACCCGTGACGAACTGCGCCGCCGGGCACGACTGCGGGTTGTTCACCTCGCCGGCGACCACCGCCGGGAACGCCAGGAAAACGAGCAGGGCGCTACCGACAGCCCCTGCACCGACACGGCCCGACGGAGTCATCAGGTCTCCTTTGGTGACGCCGGCGGATCCGGCCTCAAGAGCGCCACGCGGCCTACGCCGGCTGGGTGCGTATCCACGCTAAGTGTACGCCTGCGCCTAGCGCCGGATGAAGTCGCCGCCCGTAGCCGTGCGCGAGCGGATCGTCGGTCGCGAAGGTCCGCCGCCGTCAAAGACAGCAAGTCCTGCCACCGTCGACCGTTACAGCATCCGTGCCCGGATTCGCGAAGAGGTGTCTGGCCGCACTCCTGGCCGGTGCGGCGATGGTCTCGGCGGCGTGGGCGGGCGCGTCGCTGGTGCCGGTGTCGAACGAGACACGACAGGTTGCGGAGCCCGTCGACGCGGCGCCGCAGGTGCAACTGCCGAGCGCCCCCACGCAGGAGCCTGCGCCCGCCCGTGAGGCAGCGCGAGTCGCGCCCCCCGATCCCACCGCACTCGCCCCCGGTCAGGTACTGGCCGGGGCTGCGCGGGCGTCGATCCGGCCGCGCCCCGAGGCGTACGGCGGGACCTGGGAGCGCAGCCCGGAGAAGTGCGCGACTCTGAGCCCGAGCGCCTTCGAGCAGATCATGGACGACCCCGTGGCGAGCGGCGACCATCTGGCGGCGGCGGGCTCACCGTGGCCGGAGAACCCCAACTGCATCTACATGGGCGGCTTCGGCCTCGGCCCCATGAACCCCGTCTCGTCCTGGAACGACGACCTCGGCCTGTGGGTGCGGGCCGTGGCCCTGCGCGACGCCCAGGGCGACGATCTCGTGCTCGTCGTCATCGACGGCGAGGGATGGTTCTGGGACTACGCCTCCAAGTGCGAAAGCTGCGGGATCAAGCAGATCACCGCGCGGCTGGCCGGCGACGACACCCTCGGTCTGAAGGCCGACAACATCGTGATCGCGGCCACGCATGCCCACTCCGCGCCCGACTTCATCGGCGGCTGGGGCTTCGTGCCCACCTGGTACATGAAGCAGGTATCCGAATCCATCAAGAGCTCCGTGCGCAAGGCACTCGGCAACATGCGCCCCGCCGTACTCGAGTACGGCGAGAACGAGGCCCGCGCGTTCAACTCCGAGCGTCGTGACACCTACCGCTCCGCGGAGGAGCAGCAGCTGGCGTGGCTGCGCGCCTTCGACCCGAGCACGTCCCGCACGATCGCCACGATCGGCGCATACGCCGCGCACCCGACCTCCTTCGGCACCAACGGAGGGCAGGCGCATCCTGACTGGCCCGGGCTGTTCGAGCGAAGCCTGGAGGAGCGCTTCGGCGGTATCGGCCTGCACTTCATGACCGGTCTCGGGAACATGTCGGCCTCCGGCCTGCGCAACGTGGACGACCCTCACGCGCCCACCGGCGCCGACGACCTGGCCGCCTTGGTGGCGGACGTCGGCGCGGGCAACCGCATCGAGCAGCCCGACATCAGCACGGCGCGCACGACTTGGAACCAGCCGGTCACGAACGCCCCCCTCACGGCCCTTGGCACCCCGGGGTTCTTCGACCGCGAGTTCGTGAAGTCGCCCTCGACGGTGCAGACGGGCGAGGATCCCGAGAAGTTCCAGTGCACCTCGGCGTCCCCGGTGAGCGCCGAGGTCGCGGCCGCCGCCGCGCGCATCGGCGACGAGTTCGCCCTCACGGCCTCGCCGGGCGAGATCTTCTCCAACTTCTCCAACACCATCAAGGAGAAGTCGCGCGCGAAGGTGACGATGCCGCTCGGGCAGGCCAACGACGCGCTCGGCTACATGCCGCAGTCGTTCGAGCTCAACCAGGCCGGCCAGCAGGGCCTCGGCTTCGCAGGCGAGCTGCAGGGCTACGTGTTCGTCAACTACGAGGACGCGTACGCGATCGACAAGTGCTTCGGGGACATGGCGCTGGAGACGTCGATCGGCCTGCTCAACGGGCTCGGCTAGCGCCGTATGCCGCCCAGCCGGTGAGCTCGCCCGCGCGTGAGATCTCGATCGCGCTGAACAGGGCCTCGCGCCCAGTCACGTCCGAGATCCACCGGGAGCCGGGCGACAGGTAGAGGCCGGGCGGGAGCGTCCCGGCGCCGATCGAGCGGCACTGGAACAGCTCGATCGCGCCGCCGTCGCGGTCGATGCGCGACGTGTCGCAGGTCATGGGCACCGCGTTCCAGCCCGAGCGCACTTTCCCGCGACTGAAGCGATCGCGATCGGCCAGGGCCAGCGCCAGTGCCACCGTGACCGCTCCCAGAGCGACGAGGACGACGGTCCGGAGCGCGACCGGTTGGACCGGCGGCGGCTGCTCCGGCTGCGCGGCGGCGAAGACCTCGTCGTAGGCACGTCCGCGCCCATCCGGTCGCGAACCGGCCCACAGGGACATGCACTAACTCTGCCACCCGCTCGACCGCGTCCACGGACCGAGCGTGGGAGAATGCGCCACCGTGCTGGGAGAGAGGCTGTGTTCGCGGCTGGGGATCGAGCATCCGGTCATCCAGGGACCGCTGGGCGGGCCGTTCGAGATCGGGCCCGAGCTCGTGGCCGCCGTCTCGGAGGCCGGCGGTCTTGGCAGCGTCGCCACCACCCTTCGCACTCCCGAGCAGGTACGCGCCGACATCGCCGCTGTCCGGTCCCTGGCCGGGACGCGACCCTTCGCGGTCAACCTCACCCGGCGCCCGTTCGACGAGCGGGTCTGCGCGGCGGTGCTCGAGGACCCGCCGGCGGTCGTGTCGCTCGCGCTCGGCGATCCGGGCGACCTCGTCGAGCGCGTGCACGCCGCCGGCGCCGTCTTCATGGAGCAGGTCACCACGGTGAGGCAGGCGGTCGAGGCGGCCGAAGCCGGCGCCGACGTGATCATCGCGCAGGGCGCCGAGGCCGGCGGCTTCAGCGGCGCCGTCGGGGCGATGGCGCTCGTCCCGCAGGTCGCCGACGCGGTCGCACCGATCCCGGTCGTGGCCGCGGGAGGGATCACCGACGGGCGCGGTCTCGCGGCGGCGGTGATGCTCGGTGCCGAAGGCGTCAACGTGGGGACGCGCTTCCTCGCATCACAGGAGGCGCGCGTCCCGGCCTCCTGGAAGCAGGCGATCCTCGCCGCCGCCGCCGACGACACGGTGAAGGTCGACTTCGCCGCGCACGTCATGCCTTCTCCGACCGCCGGCGGCTGGCTCACCGTCCCGCGCGCCATCCGCACCCCGTTCATCGACGCCTGGCTCGGCCGCCCCGAGGCCGTCGCGGCCCAAGCCGACGAGCTGCGCGACGAGATCATGTCGGCCATGGCCCGGGGCGACGCGCACGACTACTTCCCGCTGGCCGGGCAATCGGTCGGCGCGATCGACGAGGTCCTGCCGGTCGCCGAGATCGTCCGGGAGCTCGTGGCCGAGGCCGAGCGGTTGCTGGCCTAGTAGGTGAGCGTCTTGTCCGCCCAGTCGACGAGCTCGACGAGCGCGGCCGGAGGGCTCAGCTGCACGCCGTCGCCGGCCTCGATCCCGCGGGCCTTGCTGGACATGCCGGAGAGGTGGATCGGCACTTCGGCCGCGGCGAGGGCCTCCAGGTGCTCGGTGACCGCGCCCGTACCCACGCCGGTCACTGCGCTCGCCGTCGCCTCGCGTGCGAGGTGGACCGCGTCGCCGGCCAGGAACACGCGAACCTCGTGCCCCTCGTCGACGGCGGTGCGGGCGACCAGCAGTGCCAACGCCGCGCGGGTGGGATTCTCCGGACCGGTGGCGCAGTGAACGAGCAGCTTCATCGCGCGATCCTAACCGGTAGCGTCGCCGGCGTGCAGGTGCTCGTGATCGCGCAGTTCCGCCCGAAGCCCGACCGGATCGATGACTTCCTGACTCTGCTCGAAGAGGTGCAGGCGGCGTCGCGCGCCGACGACGGCTGCGAGCACTACGGCTACTACCGCGAGATCGCCGACGATCTGCGCTTCGTCGCGGTCGAGGAGTGGCGGGACATGAGCGCGCTCGAGGCGCATCTGGCCACGCCCCACGTGGCGAGGCTGGTTGCCGCGCTGCCCGAGCACGCCGCCGAGCCGCCGTCGATCGCCGTCCACTCGATCAGCGCGAGCAGCCCGCTGCCATTGCCACGCGGTCGCGCGTGAGCGCGCGCCACGCCTCGAACTGGACGCTGGCGATCCGCGTCGCGCCCGTCGTCGCGGCGGCGCTGGCGCTGAAGCTCGCCGCCCACCTGCTCGACCTGGAGACGATCGAGCTGAACCCGCTGTACTCGGGCCTCGTCGCCGCCAACGTCTTCCTCCTCGGTTTCCTACTCGCCGGCACGCTGGCCGACTACAAGGAGAGCGAGAAGCTGCCCGGTGAGCTGGCCGGCCGGGCCGAGACGATCGCCGACGAATGCCAGATCCTCTTCCGCGAGCAGGGCGCTGACGCCGCTCGCCGCTGCATCGAGCATCTGGACTCGCTCGCGAGCGGCCTCAGCTCATGGCTGCACGGCAGGGGCGAGGTGCGAGACGTGATGCGACAGATCGAGGGGCTCAACGAGTACTTCCTCGAGTTCCAGCCGCTCACCCAGCCCAACTTCATCGTCCGCCTCAAGCAGGAGCAGAGCTCCCTGCGCCTGCTCGTGATCCGGATCGACAGGATCCGCGAGACGTCCTTCGTCGGGGCCGGTTACGTGATCGCCGAGCTCACCTCCCTGCTGCTGATCCTCTCCCTGATGCTGGTGGACATCGCGCCGCTGGGCGCGGAGCTGTTCCTGCTCGGGACGATCACCTTCCTGCTCTCCTACATGATCCTGCTGATCAAGGATCTCGACGATCCGTTCGAGTACGACGGCCAGCGCCGGGCGGGCGCGGCGGAGGTCTCGCTGGCGCCGATCCGGATCCTCGAGGAGCGCATGGCGCGCGAGGTGGAGGCCGTTCAGGCCCCGCGATAGAACCCGCGTTCGCGCAGCTGCTCCTGCACCCCGCGGTTGTGGGCGTAGAACTCCTCCTCGATCCGCGCCGCCTCCTCCGGAGGGCAGTCGACGGGGACGCTGAAGCCGGTGCGCTCGCTGGGAAGCGCCTCGTGCGTGCCGTCCTGCCAGACCCGGTAGTGGCGGGGGCCGCCCATCCGGTCCTCCTCGAGCACCTCGAGCACGAACCGGCCGTCGACGGTGTCGAGGCGGCCCTCGAGCCGCCACCCGAAGGGCCCCCCGGAGACCAGCGTCCGGACCGTGCCCGGGGGCAGGCGCTTCGGCAGCGACTTGATCACGGGCTCGGGATCGCCCTCCCAGCTCTGGCGGATCGCGTCGGCGATGAAGTCGCGGACCGGGCGCGGGACCACGAGCGTGACCGGAGCGCCGCCGCGGCGTGCCCACAACCACAGAGCCCACAAACCCAGCAGACAGATCGGACCGCCGAGCGACCACAGCACGATCGGCGTCGCGATCGCGGGCTTGGTGGCGTGGTCGGTGCCATGGATGCGCACCTCGATCGTCTTGCCGACGTCGCCGTAGCCCGCCCCCTGGACCGGGCCCACCACGAGCTCGCCATCCCCGAAGATCGGCTCACCGCCGACGCTCCACGTCCCCCGGCAGTGGATGCCGCGCTGGTACTTGCTACCGCCCTCGCACTCGGTGACCTTCGCCTTCCCGGGCGTCCCGGAGCGCTGATCGCTGTAGATCGAGAACCCGCCGTAGGTGACGGCGCCGCCGATGAGCAGGAAGACGAGGATCAGCCACGGCGGCCGGCGCGGTTTGAAACTGCTGAGCGTGAACGGCACGGTCGCGATGCCGGCTCAGTCTTGAGGAAGGTTCGTCTGCTGCACGGTGCCGCTCGGGTGGACGCTGACCACGCGAGCAGGCTCGTCGCTGGCGCCGACGTAGCGGTGAGGCGTGTTCGCCGGGACGAGGACGAAGTTCCCGGCCTCGATGACCAGCTCCTCGTCGCCGGAGGTGAACAGGGCCGCGTTGCGCTCGACGAGAAAGAGCTCCGGATACGGGTGAAGGTGCAGGGGCGTGCCCTCCCCGCGCGCGAACTCCGTCACGTAGAACGAAACCGGCGCTTCGTCATGGCCCTCGAAGACAGCGACCGCGGGCGTGTACCGCACCTCCTCGAGCGGGATGACGCGAGCCATGGCGGGAGCCTAGACCAAGTCGCGACGCCGGCAGCGCCCGTGGTTCAGCCGGTCACGAGACCGTCCAGGACCGACGCCAGGTGGTCTGGACGAGACAAGAACGGCGAGTGGCTCCCCGGCAGCTCGATGAAGTCGGCGTCGAGCCGCTGCTCTGCGACCCACCTCGACCATGCGGGCCTCACGAGTCTGTCCTCGCCACAAGCGATGTACGTCGACGGCACGTCGGGGAAGTCAGTGAGCGGGCACGGCACGACGTACGGCGACTGGGCTTGTGGCCTGAGACGCTGGATCGCCGCTTGCGTGTCAGCGGCGTCGCAGTCCGCGTACATGAACTGCCGCGCTGCCGCGGCATCGGCCCACCGGGTGAACCCGTCCGCAACGAGCTCGCCCCGGATCTCCAGATAGCCGTGATCGAGGATGTCTTCATCGGCCAGTTGCTGCGCGACGCTGACCCCCGGTTCTGGCACGACCGCACAGAGGTACACGAGTCGGCGCACCCGCTGGCGCCTTGGGACGAGCGAGATCGTGGGGCCCGCCATCGAGTGACCGACCACGATCGCGTCGTGTCCTGCCTCATCGGCGACGTGCGCGCCCACGACGTCGGCGTACGTTTCGAACGTCGCCGCCGGATCGTCGATCGGTAGGTCCATCGCGGTGGCCTCATGGCCGCGCGACTCGAGCTCTCCGACCAGCCGCTCCCAGCACCACGCGCCATGCCAGGCACCATGGACGAGCACAAACGTCGCCATCTGCGCACCCTCGCATGAAATGACGGCCGGCGTCGCCGCTGGATCCGCGCTACTAGCGTCCACGCGCATGGACCACTGGGAGCAGCTGGGCGGGTTGCCGCTCGTGGTGGAGTCGCTCGCCTACGGCCGGCTCGACCCCGGACCCGGCTTCGGCGAGGCCCATTCGTCGCGGCTGGTCCGGCTCACCGGCGCGGGCCACGAGGGCCTCGGCGAGGACATCACCCTGTTCATGTCCGACGCGTCGCCCGAGCCGGAGCTCGCCGGCCGCTGGACGCTCGCGGAGTTCTGCGCGCACCTCGCCCGCGTCGACCAGTGGCCGGACGACCCGCCGGAGTGGGACATGGCGCGTCGCTGGCGCAACTGGGCGTTCGAGTCGGCGGCGCTCGACCTCGCGCTGGCTCAGGCCGGTCGCCCGCTGCACGAGGTGATCGGTCGCGAGCCTCGGCCGGTGACCTACGTCAACTCGCTCGGGCTCGGCGATCCCGCGTCGGCGGACACCGTCCTGCGGCGCCTGGAGCGCTACCCGCGGCTGCGCTTCAAGCTCGACGCGGAGGTCGGCTGGACGCCGGAGATCGTCGACGCCCTGGTCGGCACCGGCGCCGTCCACACCATCGACTTCAAGGGCCACTACGGCCTGGACTTCGACCGCGACTCGCTGCCGGGCCTCTACGAGCGGCTCCTGGACGCCTTCCCCGACGCGCTGATCGAGGATCCGCACGACCTGCCGGAGATCGCGGCGCTCGTGGAGCCGCACGCGGAGCGCGTCTCCTACGACGCGCCGGTCCACACCGTCGCCGACCTTGACGCGGTTCCCGTGCGCGCCCGGACGTTCAACATCAAGCCGACCCGCGTCGGCAGCCTCCGCGACCTGTTCGCGCTCTACCACGCGTGCGAGGAGCGCGGGCTCGGCATCTACGGCGGCGGCATGGGGGAGCTCGGCGTCGCCCGCGGGCAGATCCAGCTCCTCGCCGCCATGTTCTCACCCGACGGGCCGAACGACATCGCACCGCCCGGCTTCAACGCGCTCGATCCCGCCCCCGGTCTGCCCGAGAGCCCGCTGGACCCGGACCCTGCGCCCGCCGGCTTCCGCCGCCGTCCGGACGCCTAGCCGGCGCGCCTGCGGGCGATCACGAGCAGGTATTCGTAGCTGTACTCGGCGGGCCCGGCGGGCGGTCCGCTGTCCGCGCGCGTGGCGAACTCCAGGAAGTCCCGGTCCAGCGCCTCCGCTCGCGCGGGGTCCTGGGCCAGGCTCGCGTAGGTCGCGACCACGGGGCCGAAGGTCTGCTTGAAGAGCTCGCGGTAGGCGAGCGGGGTCTCCGCCCGCTCCACGTAGTGCCCGCGTGTGAGCTCGAGGGACTCGACCCGGTCGCCGAAGAGGTCACGCACATGCTCCTCGCTGCCCCAGAGCGGCGGCGGCAACGCTCCGGGCGGCGGCGGTGGCATGTAGGGCGCGAGGGACCCGAAGAAGTCGGAGATCAGACCCTCGGGCGTGAAGTTGACCATCCCGATCGTGCCACCGGGCCGGCATACGCGCAGCAGCTCGTCCGCCACGGTGCGGTGGTCGGGAGCGAAGATCGCCCCGAACGACGAGGTCACGACGTCGAACTCGCCGGCCTCGAACGGCAGCGCCTCCGCGTCGGCCGCCACCCACTCGAGCTCCACCCCGTGCGCCTGCGCCTCGCGGCGGCCGGCAGCGAAGTTCTCCGGTGTGATGTCGCAGGCCACGACCTGCGCCCCGGCCTCGGCCGCGCGGATCGCCACGTTGCCCGTGCCGGCGGCGACGTCCAATACGCGCTGGCCCGCCGCGACCCCGCACGCCTCGACGAGGACCTTCCCCACCGGCCAGACGGTCTCCTTCGCGAAGCGGTGGTAGTCGCCGAGGGCCCAGACGGCGCGCGTGTCGGTCTTCTCTTGCAGATCGGTCATGTCGTCGCTCCTCCCCCGTCGGAGTATGGGCGCGCGGGCACGCGGCGTCTTCGCCTGATCAGGCCATCCTCGGGCATGGCCTGTCGAGGCCATGGGCGTGCTTCACAACAGCTCGAGCCGGTTCGCCTCGGCCACCGCCCGGACCCGGGACGAGCACCCCAGCCGCGCGTAGGCGTTCTGGAGGTGCCGGTGGACGGTGTGTCTGCTGAGGATCAGCCGCTCAGCGATCTCGGCGTCGGTGAGCCCCTCCTCGACGAGGCGCAGGACCTCGATCTCGCGGGGAGTGAGCAGCCGATCGCTCGCCCGGGCAGGCGCCGGGGCTTCCAGCGTCCGGAGCACCTCGCGGGCTCGCGCCGCCTCCGCGACCGCTCCGATCTCCTCCAGGCGCGCCAGTCCGAGCGTCGCCTCGCGCACGGCCGCCTCCGGGCTGCCCAGGGCCGCGAGCACCGCTGCCAGCTCGAGCCGCGCCCGCGCCAGCTCGAACGCGGATCCGCTGGCCACGAACAGCTCGACCGCCCGCTCGAGCGCATCCCGCGCGCGGTCAGGCTCGCCGGCCGCGGCTGCGACCAGCCCCTCGCACAGGCACACCGAGGCGCGCAGCGGGCGCGTGCCCAGCGCCTCGGCGATCGTGCGCAGCTCGTCGAGCAGCAGCGCCGCCGCATCGGCCTCACCGCGCGCCGCCCGCGCGCGGATCATCGCCTCGACAGGAGCCGCCCGCAGACTGCGGTCCTGCGGTGCCGTCCGTCGCAGCACCGACTCGAGCAGGTCGCCTGCGCCGGCTGGGTCGCCGAGGTCCATCGAGAGCTCCGCCCGGACGACAGGGGTGAGCGCGTTCCCCTCCACGCGACCCAGGAGCTCCAGCGCCTCGTCGACGCGGCCCTGGCGGCGCCGCAGCTCGGCGAGCCGCACGATGCCCAGCCCGCTCCAGGTGGGGCGCTCCGCGACCAGGCACTCCGTCGCCTCCGTCAGCTCCCGGTCGGCCTCGGCCCAGCGCCCCTGCCAGGTCAGCACGGCGCCGTAGTGGGCGCGGCACGCGCCCGTGACGAAGTTGATGCTCCTGCGGCGGCCGAACTCCTCGACCTTGCCGCACCACTCAGCGGCGCGCTCGTAGTCGCGTACCTGCTCGCAGGCATTGAGCAGCAGGCAGCAGGTCCAGCCGGCGGGCACGATCTGCTCGTACTCGCCCGCGAGCGCCGCAGCGGTGGCCTCGTCGAGACAGCGCATTCCGACGGCGACGTCGCCCTCGTTGACGAGCACCACGCCCTCCACCGACAGCGCGAACATCTCCAGCGAGACCACGCCGAGGCGGCGCCCCTGCTCGCGCGCGCGCCCGGCGAGCTCCTTTGCCCTCGCGCGATCGCCCTCCAGCAGCGCCATGTAGCCGACGATCGCGTCCAGCCAGCCGTGCTCCGGACAGGGGTCCACCCCAGCTAGCAGGCGCGCCGCGCGCTGGAACCAGCCATTGGCGATCGCGGGCTCGCCGCGCATCATGAGATGGTCGTCACCCAGCCAGATCGCGAGCATCGCCGCCCGCCGCTCGTCTCCCTCGCGCCGGCTGAGCCGGTACGCGCGCTCGCGCGCCTCGAGGCACGCCGCCACGTCCTCCACCCACCAGGCGGCCCAGCTCAGCCCCTCCAGCGCATCGACGGTCTCCCCCGCCGCGAGCTCCTCCTCGAAGATCGCCCGCGCCTCGTCCCACGCCCCCCGGGCGAGCGCGGCGTCGCCGTCGCGCAACCGCTCCCCCGCGGACGCGCTGTCTGCCATCCGCGGAACAGTACGGGGCGCCGGCGTCAGTTACAGGGGCCGTCGTGCGGTCCGCGGATCGCGGTCGTCGGCGATCCGCACGCGCTGGGGGCCGGCGAGGCGTGGCGCGGCGGCGCGGCGCTCCGGCGCCGCGCGGCTGGCCGGGGCGAACGCGCTCCAGGTGAACCAGTGGCCGAATCCGCGCTGCAACGTTCGCGGGCCGTTCAGCGTCAGCCGGCCGGCCCGGATCGCTCCGCCCAGCTCCGCCCGTCCCAGGTAGATGCGGTACATCGTGGCGGTGTCGGCGAGGACGTGCAGGTCGACGTCGAAACCCGGATGCGTGAGGCAGACCGAGACCTCGGCCGGCTCGAGGACCATCCAGAAACGCCGCTTGGGCTCGCGGAAGTCGAACTGAACCACGGTGCGGCCGGATGGGAGTCGTCGGCGATCGGCGTGGCGGGCCATCCAGACGATCAACAGGCTGGGATCGAGCTCGTCGGCGCGCGGCTCCGTGAACGCCCAGGTGGCACCCCACTCCCCGATCGCCTGCACGACCGGCTCGAGGTCCCGGCCCGCGGGCGTGAGCCGATACTCCAGCGTGCGGCCCTTGGGGCCCGTCCGGCGCTCGAGGACCTCGCACCGCTCGAGCGCGCGCATGCGGTCTGCGAGCACCGAGCGCGAGATCCCCGGGAGGCCGCGCTGGAGCTCGTTGAAGCCGCTCGCGCCGCCGAGCATCTCGCGCACGATCAGGAGCGTCCAGCGGTCGCCAAGGATCTCGCTCGACTTGGCGACCGGGCAGTACTGCCCGTAGCCGCGCATCTCTCCAGCATGCTAACCGCGACCCGCCGGGAGCGACCAACCGGTTCGAAATCCGAACCGGTTGGTTCGGAGCCAGAACTATGCGCCGCGCAGCCTCGAGCCTACGTTGCCCCCAGCGAGCGATCGGGGGAAGAGATGACCGTCATCCAGACACCACACGCTGCGGCTTTGGACGACAGCGCGCTCGGCGCGTTGCGTCAGTCGTTCCGGGGCGAACTGCTGCTGCCGAGCAGCCCCGGCTACGACGCGGCCCGCCGGATCTGGAATGGCGCGATCGACCGCCATCCCGCCTGCATCGCTCGTTGCACGGGCGTGGCCGACGTCCTCGCGGCCGTGCGCATCGCGCGCGAGCACGGCCTGGAGATCGCGGTGAGGGGCGGGGGCCACGGCGTCGCCGGCGCCGCGGTGTGCGACGACGGCCTCGTCGTCGACCTGTCGGCGATGCGCGCCGTCCTGGTCGACCCCGAAGGTCGCACGGCCTGGGTGCAGGGCGGCGCGCTGTGGGGCGACGTCGATCACGAGACGCAGGCTCACGGCCTGGCCACCACCGGCGGCATCGTCGGCCACACCGGCGTCGCCGGGCTCACCCTCGGCGGCGGCATCGGCTACCTGATGCGCAAGCACGGCCTCGCCGTCGACAACCTGCTCGCCGCCGAGGTGGTCACCGCCGACGGCAAGGTCGTCCAGGCGTCCGCCGACGAGCATCCCGATTTGTTCTGGGCGCTGCGAGGCGGCGGCGGCAACTTCGGCGTCGTCACCGCGTTCCGCTTCGCCCTGCACCCAGTCGGCCCGACGGTGCTGGCCGGGCCCGTCTTCTGGGCCGCCGACGACGCCGCCGACGTGCTGCGCTTCTACCGGGACTTCGCCGCCGGGGCGCCCGACGAGCTCGGCACCGTCGTCAAGCTCTGCACGGTCCCCCCGCTGCCGGTCATCCCCGAGGAGCTGCACTGGCGGCCGGCCCTCGCCGTCGCCTGCTGCCACGCGGGCGCCGTCGAGGAGGGCCGGCGGGCGGTGCAGGCCCTGCGCGCGTTCGGGTCGCCGCTGATCGACCTGATCTCCCCCAAGCCGTACGTCGCCCACCAGTGGGCCGTCGACGACACCGTCCCCCACGGGTGGCACTACCACTGGAAGGCGACGAACCTCGCCGGCCTCTCCGACGACGTGATCGGCGTGATCACCGATCACGCCTACACCGCGGGCTCGCCGAGGTCGTACGCGGCGATGTTCCACATGGGCGGCGCCGTCGGCCGGGTACCGCGCGACGCCACCGCCTACGCCGGTCGCGACGTGGTTCACAACATCATCATCCACGCCGCGTGGCTCCCCGACGAGTCCCGAGAGCTCGGAGCGGCCGAGACCGCCTGGGCGCGGCGGTTCCTCGCAGCCCTCGAACCCCACCGCGCCGGCGGCGTCTACGTCAACTTCCTCGACGCCGACGACGACGCGGGCCGCGTGCGGGAGGCCTACGGCGATCAGACATACCGGCGACTGGCCGCGGTCAAGGCCACGTACGACCCCGACAACGCCTTCCGCCACAACAAGAACATCCAGCCGGGCTGAGATGCCGGATCCGGCTTCTTTCAATCCGGCTGATGCCGCGTTAGCCTGCGCCGATGCTGATCGCCCGCGTCAGCAACCTCTTGAGCAGGCCCCGCTGGTTCGCCACGCGAGCAACGCGTGTCCACGGGTTCCTGCTGCGGCTCACGCGAGGGCGGCTGGCACGCAGGAACTGGTTCTTCGCTCCGCGCATGCGCGTCCTCGCACTCACCACCATCGGCCGCCGATCCGGGAGCCGGCGCACGACCGCTCTCGGCTACGTGCGTGACGGCGATGCCTTCGCTCTCGTCGCCTCGAACTCGGGGCTCCAGAGTCCACCTGCCTGGTGGCTGAACCTGCAGGCCAACCCGGAGGCGGAGATCAACGTCGCGGGCGAATGCGTGCGAGTCCTGAGCCGTGAGGCGACGCGTGAGGAGCACGATCGCCTGTGGCCGCGTTTTCTCGCGGTCTTCCCAGGTCTCGAGGAGTACCGGCGATACACCACCCGCGAATTCCCGGTCGTCTGGCTCGAACCCCTCGCTGCCGAAGCCGATCGGGGTGCCCGAGCTCGGCACGTTCCGACCGTGGCGCCTACGTCATCCCCTCTGATGTAAGACAGACCAAGCCCTCCCTCGCCGAGGGATCAGGCCGTGACGCACGTCCGCATACACGAGACGATGCTGGAGCCGTGACCGCCCCGAGCGCAGGACGATCCGCCGGCGTCGCGACGATGGGCACGGTATAACCGCTGGGTGTCGGAGCTCGAGCCGGGTTCCCAGCTTGCCGGCTACCGCGTTGACGAGATCGCGGGCCGCGGCGGTATGGGCGTCGTCTACCGCGCGACCCAGGCCGAGCTCGAGCGCACCGTCGCCCTGAAGGTCATCGCGCCGGAATTCGCGGCAGACGACGAGTTCCGCACGCGCTTCAAGCGCGAGTCGCGCCTGGCCGCGTCGATCGAGCACCCGAACGTCATCCCCATCTACGAGGCGGGCGAGAGCGACGGCGTCCTGTTCCTCTCGATGCGCTACGTCGAGGGCACGGACCTGCGCGCGCTCATCGCGCGCCATGGCAATCTCGAGGCACGCCAGGCCGCGAGCATCGTCGCGCAGGTGGCGGAGGCCCTCGACGCGGCGCACCGTGCGGGGCTCGTCCACCGCGACGTCAAGCCCGGCAACATCCTCATCGCTCCCGGCGAGCACGCCTACCTGACCGACTTCGGGTTGTCCAAGCGCGCCGCTTCGGAGAGCGCCCTGACGAAGACGGGCCGGCTCGTCGGCACGGTCGACTACATCGCGCCGGAGCAGGTCGAGGGCGGCCGCGTCGATGCGCGCACCGACGTCTACGCGCTCGCATGCGTCCTCTACCACCTGCTGACCGGAAGCGTGCCCTATGAGAAGCCGAGCGACATGGCGCGCCTCTTCGCGCACGTGAACGACCCTCCGCCCGTTCCGTCAAGCGCCCAACCCGCTGTGCCCCGGGAGTTCGACGAGATCATCGCGCGCGGGATGGCGAAGGATCCCGACGAGCGCTACCAGTCCGCCGGCGACTTCGGCCGCGCGGCGCTCGCGGCCGCCGAGAGTCGCCGGGTAGCCGATCCACAGAGCAGCGTCGCGCGCGGCGATGCGGCGCCGGCCGCTCCTGCCGACGCACCGTCTTCACCGCCCGGCGGGCGGTCGCGCAGGGCGCCGATCCTCGCGCTCGCGGCGGTCGGCCTGATCGCCGGGGGGGTCGGCGCGTCGCTCGTCGTGGGCGGTGGCGGAGAGGGAGCAGGCAGCTCGTCGCCCGACCGGCCCGGGGGCCGATCGACGGGATCCAACGACGCCCCGCCCCCGCCTCCGGGAGAGCGCGTGGTGGCGGCGGCCCGGACGAACGTCAAGGGCGTGGCCTACCGCCTGGTGCTCACGACGCCGCGCGCGCAGGGACCCCGCCGGGGCCGCGTCCCGCTCTACATGAACGAGTACGTCGGCGAACCCGCGCCCCTGCGCAGGCTTCACCGGCTGCGCCTGCCCTTCCCCTACGCGCGTGACTCGCACATCTCCAGCTTCACGGTCGAACCCAACCCGGAGCCCAACCCGGACAAGACCGCCGGGGTGGCACTCTCCTGGTTCGTGCACGTCGGCGACGAGACCGCTAAGACCCACTACTTCGGCCTGACGCGCCACGGGATCGACGTCTACTGACCGTCACGTGTTGCTGCCCGATGACATCCAGCAGGTCCTCGACCGCTTCATCACCACCGAGTACACGACGGTCGACGGACGCGGCCAGCCGATCACGTGGCCGGTCACGCCGTACTACCGGCCGGGCGACGCGACGATCGACGTGACGACCGGGCTCGGCTACCCGAAGAAGGCGACTGACGCCGCGCGAAATCCGCGTGTGTCATTGCTGTTCTCCGAGCCCAGGGGCTGCGGCCTCGAGAGCCCGCCGATGGTGCTCGTCCAGGGCACGGCCCAGGTCGACGACACCGACCTCGACGCGAACCGGGAGCGCTACGAGCGCGAATCCGTCGAGAAACTGCCCGCCATCGAGAACAAGCTTCCGCCGAAGCCAGTCCAGCGTCTCTTCAACTGGTACTTCACCCGCATATACGTCAAGGTCCGCCCGGAGCGCGTATGGGTGTGGCGCGACGGGGCGGCCCGCGAGCCGGAGCTGTTCGAGGCGCACGTCGAGGAGGGCCGCCCGGCGCTCGACGAGCCGCCCGGCCGGTCGCAGCAAGACCCCGGGCGACACGTTCCGGATTGGGACGAGCGGATCGACCGCCTGGGCGCGCGTTACTCGACCGCCGTCGTTTCGCTGGTGGCACCGGACGGCTTCCCCTTCTCGGCTCGCGTCCCGGTACGGGTCGACCGCGAAACGCGGCGCATCATCCTGCTCGAGGAGCCGGCCGGCGCGTCGATGCAGTCCGGCCTGGCCTGCGTCGCAGTGCACGAGCACGCCGACGACTTCACCTGGCAGCGCAACTTCCAGGTGCGAGGCGATCTGGTGGAGGACGACGACGGCTGGTCAGTCGTACCGGCCAGGGTGGTCGGCGGCTTCGAGGTGCCGCAGGGCGGCTTCGTCACCCACCTGCGTGAGAACTTCAGGAAGTACTTGCGCTTCCGCCGGATCGCCAAGCGCGAACTGGCGAAGCGCTCCTAGCCTGTCGTCGCCCGAGTACCGAGACGGCTTACCGGTGCAGCACGTAGATCCCGGGATTCTGGGCGAGGGCCTCTGGAGTCATGTTCCGGTACCGCCCGGGATGCCATGATCACGACCATGGGGGCCCAGGCGCGGGACGATCTGCTGCGCGCGGGAGAGCAAGCGATCGCCGCGGCGGATTGGGACACTGCGCGGGCCTGTCTTGAGCGTGCGCTCGACGCGGGCGACCACCCTGACGCGCTGACCGGGCTGAGCAAGGTCGCGATGTACGAGCGCGAGTACGAGCGCGCGATCGAGCTCAGGGAACGGGCATTCGACCTGTTCAAGGCAGCCGGTCAGGTCGCGTCCGCGTCGGACAGCGCGATCTGGCTGACGTTCATGTACGCCACCTACCACGGGAACCTCAGCGCGGCTCTCGGCTGGAAGGAGCGCGCCGAGACCGTGCTCGACGGCACCGCGGAGACTGCTGCGCACGGCTGGCTGCTGCTTCTCCAGGCGCCGTTCTCCCACGACCCGGCAGAACGCGAGCGGCTGGCGGTGTCCGCGCTGGCGATCGGTCGGCGCTACGGCGATGTGGACCTCGAGATCGAGGGGCTCTCTCTCCTCGGCGAGGCGCAAGTCGTCGGCGGTCGGATCGCGGACGGCATGCGGCTGCTCGACGAGGCGATGGCCGCCGTCACGGCGGGCCGGGTCCGCGATCACTTCGCCCTCGGAGAGATCTACTGCCGGCTGTTGAGCGCGTGTGAGGCGGCACTCGATGTGCGCCGGGCAACGGACTGGCTGTCGATGGTCGATCGCTATGTCGTGTGGACCGACTTCGTGCGGCCGATGTGCCAGACGCACTACGGCGGCATCCTCGTCGCGCTGGGGCGTTGGGCGGAGGCCGAGGCCGAGCTTCTGGCGGCCATCGACGGGTTTGACCGTGGATACCGCGGCGACCGGATGTTCGCCGCCATGCGACTGGCCGAGCTTCGCGTACGCCAGGGCCGGGTCGAAGAGGCCGAGCGTCTCCTTGAGGGCGGCGAGTGGCATCCGACCGCGCGGCGCCTGGCTGCCACGATTGCGCTCGTGCGAGGTGAAGCGACACTTGCCTCCGAACTCGGAGAGCTGCTCGCCGAAGGGTCGGGACTCGCCGACCTAACCGGCGCGCCCGCCCTCGAGCTCCTGATCGCGACCCGGCTCGCAATCGGGGACATGACCCGAGCGCTGGAGGCCGCCGACCGGTTGGCCACGATCGCACACGCGTCGGGATCGGAACGCCTCGAGGCCTGCGGTGCTCTGGCACAGGGGCGGGTCGCGGCGGCACAGGGCGATGAGCGCGCAGTCGGACAGCTCAAGCGCGCGGTCGAGCTGTTCGCTTCCCTGGACCTGCCGCTCGAGGCGGCCCGGGCGCAGCTCGAGCTCGCGCGCGCGCTCGCAGCGTCTGCTCCAGCGGCGGCCGTCCATGAGGGCAAGCTGGCGGCCGCGACCTTCGAGCGGCTCGGCGCACGCCCCGACGCGGACGCAGCCGCTGGCCTGATACGCATGCTCGGTGCCACGGGAGGACGCACCTGGCCCCGCGGGGCGAGGTCGCTCACGCGTCGCGAAGAAGAAGTGCTGGGTCTACTCGCGGAGGGCTGCTCGAATGCCCAGATCGCGGAGCGGCTGGTGATCAGCACGCGCACGGCCGAACACCACGTTGCGAGCATCCTCTCCAAACTCGACCTTCGTAGCCGCTCCGAGGCCGCTGGCTACGCGATACGCCGGTCGTCAGAAGATACGTAGCCGGATAGGTAGTTCCACCGATGCTGTGCCGGCCTGCCGCCGCGAAGCTGTTCGGCATGAGCACACATGAACAGAACAAGGCATTGGTCCGCGACTGCTTCGCGCAGGCGGCCGCCGGCAACTTCGACGCGCTCTCGGGCATCGTCTCCGAGGACTACGTCCTGCATCCGGAGGGCATCCGCGGCGCTGACGGCCTGGCCGAGATGGTCCAGGGCTACCGGTCGCAGGTTCCCGACCTCACCATCACTGTCGACCACCAGTTCACCGAGGACGACTACGTCGCGAGCCGCTGCACCTTCCGCGGCCGGCACGTGACCGGTCACGACGTCGAGTTCAGCGGTCTCGCGATCAGCCGGTGTCGCGACGGCAGGATCGAGGAGGAGTGGGAGATCGCCGACGTCATGAGCCTGCTGGCACAGATCGGCCAGCTGCCCGAGCCGAGCCCCGCCTGATCCGCTTCGACGACAAGAGGAACTCACCGCGGGAAGCCGCCGCCCGAGCGGCTTCCCGAGGGGATCGCACTACTGCGGGATGCCCACCGCGATCCACTCCTCGACGAGCTGCCCGTTCGCCGTCCGGGGCACGATTGAGCACGGTCGTGGTGATCGCGCCCCCGACGCCTCGCCCTCGGGCTTCGGGCAAGACGCTCATCGAAGACGGCCGCGACGCCGGGCGGGCCGGCCAGTGAGAGATAGCCCTTCCCGATCGGCATCCCATCATCCGAGAACGCCAGGTAGCGCTGGCCGCACGTGCGCTGCCCGGACCAGTACTGGTTGCGCTCTTTGTGCGCTTGCCGCAGGTTGGCTGTGGGCCGTGCCGGCCATGGCGGCCACCCCGGAGAAGGTCACGCGCAATGGCGTTGACGGTGTCAAGCTCGGCGCGAAGTTCTCCACCCTGCGCGAACGGGGACCGGTCGGTCCCAAGCGGCCTGGCTGCGAGCTCAGCGCCGCGCCGCGTCGACAACGTGCAGTTGCGATCCGGAGCGGAGGCCTCCGGCGTCGGGTTCGGCGACCGCAAGGCCGACATCAAGGCGGCTTTCTCCCACGTCAGTTCATCACCGGAGCCGAGGAGATGTTCGGCCTCACGCTCGCTGATGTTCCGAAGCGGGACGGTGGCAAGTTCCAGTTCGGGATCGACGTGGACACGAAGCGGATCACCCTCATGGGCGTTCCCTTCATCCAGTTCTGCGAGTAGCCGCCGCGATCGGTTATCGAACCCTCGATGTCTCGCTTGAGGGTTGGGCGGGCTGGCCGACACCGCTTCCGCAAATGCCTCAATGCAGAAGCGGCGGTCGACGTGCGTGTGTCGCGAAGTGCTCGACATTTCAGCCCTTAGGCGACTCACCTGTTCGACCGCTCGCTACCGCTTCCGCGTGGATGCGACAGCGCGGTTCCGTTGAACCGCGGGCGGGTCGGACAGCTGGGATCCGGTTGTCGCCCGCTGGGATGTCCGCCGGCGGGGTCGCGAGCCGCGGGTAGGTGGCCGACCCCCGGCCGTGACCTCGCCGGCGCCACGCGCCCCAGCTCGACTCGCTGATCGTCTCGAAACCAAGAAGCCGCTCCGGTGAGCGGCTTCTCAAGTACCAGTGGACATTATGGGACGATTGTCGAACCCTCAGGTACTTGAGGGTTGGAGGGTGCTCGCGTCCGTCGCTTGACAGCCTCCCTCTCGCTCTCGTAGGTTCGGAGCTAGGAACAGGTGACATGCGCCGCGTCTACCTCCCCCGAATCACGCTCGCCGCGCTGAGCGTTGCGGTGCTCCTTATCGGCTGCGGCTCGGACGAGGACGCGAGCACCTCAACGTCGAAAGCCCAGACACCGACGGCCACCCAGACCGCTGCGGCCGACGCCACGGCCCCTCTCGAAGGCACTTGGCAGACCGGTTCCATCTCGCCGCGCGATGTCGCCGCGACATTGCGCCGGGACGGCCTCGCGAAGTGGATCGAGCGCTTCCGCCCCATCACGCCGATCGCCGACAGCACCACGCTGATCCTGGACCTCCACGACGGTGAATGGGACCTCTACGGCAAGCCGAGAAGCGGCCCGCGCGAGGAGATCGATTACGACGCCGAGTATGTCGTGAAGGGCGACAAAGTCACGAAGATCCACGCAACCGGCGAGACCAGGTACCGATGGTCCGTGGACGGCAACACCCTGGAGCTCAAGTGGCTCAGCACGACCGAGCCGCCCGTTCAGGGGGTACCAGATGAGGTCTTCGGACGTGCGCTGTACATGACGCAGCCGTTCATGCGGCAGAGCTGACGGCGGTCGCGCAGCGCGCGGCGCCTCCATGGCGCTGTGGCGGAAGCGGCTGCCCCTCAGCCTCGAAGCGGAAGCTCGTACTCACCCCCTGGGACGACTTTCGAACCGCCGGGTGCTCGAACGCTTGCGGGCGCTGGCGGTGTAGCCCACGGTTCGCAGCCCGAGTCGGGCTGGGTTGGTTGTGGCCGCTCGGCCCAATCTGCAAGGTTCTGTCCGTGCATCTCAAAGAGCGATTGGCGGGCGACGAGGTTCTGCGCGGTTTCATCAACGTGATCCCGTCCGCCGTAGTAACAGAGGCGATGGCGGCCGCTGGCGCGGACCTGCTGATGATCGACCGCGAGCATGGGCCGATCGGACGCGCGACGCTGCACGCCATGGTGGCGGCCACGGCGGGAACCGGCTGCGCCCCGGTGGTCCGAGTCGGCGGCATAGACGAACGCGAGGTCAAGTTCGCCCTCGACGCGGGGGCGGAGGGCATCGTCTTCCCGCTTCTTCGTACCGCAGCCGATGCTCAGCGATGTGTGTCGCTACTCCGCTATCCACCTGACGGAGAGCGAGGCTGGGGGCCGTTCGTCGCCCACTCTCGGTGGGGCGTTCCGCTCTCGGACTACGCCGGCACGTTCGGCGGGAGCGCCGTCTGCTGCCTCTTGATCGAGACGGCCGAGGCCGTGGCGAACATCGACGCGATCCTTGATGTTCCAGGCGTCGACTGCGCTGTCGTCGCGCAGTTCGATCTCAGTACGGCGCTAGGTGTCCACGGCCAGTTCGATGCACCGGAGTTCCTCGACGCTATTCGAACGATCGAGCACGCGGCCAGCACACGCAGCGTCGCGCTCGGGGCTGCCGCTCTGAGCCCTGAGCAGTCGCGCGCGCTGATCGATGACGGCTACCGCGTCTTGTTCCACGGCTTTGACGTGCTGATGCTCAAGGCCCTCGTTGCGGACACCCGCAACTGGAGCTAGGGCCGAAGGGAGAAGCCGCTCCGTTGAGCGGGTTCTCGGATACCGATGGAAATTATGGGACGACCTTCGAATCGCCGAGTGCTCGAACGTTGGAGGCTGCTGACGGCGTAGAGGCGCCGCGGATGGGGCCTTCACAGATGCGCCGCTTAACCTGTCGCGCGTGAAGCGGCTGACCGGCGACGGGATCGAGTTGGCCGTACTCGATGAAGGGCAGGGGCGGCCGGTGCTGCTTCTTCACGGCTTTCCGGACACGGCACGGCTGTGGCGTCATCAGATCGCGGCTCTCACGGCCGCCGGTTTCAGAGCGGTCGCGCCCGACCTTCGGGGACGCGGCGAGTCCGAGCAGCCAGCCGCAGTGGAGGACTACGCGGCCCCCCATAGCGCGGCCGACATGCTTGCGCTACTCGATGCGCTCGGAATGGAGCAGGCGGACGTCGTTGCCCACGACTTCGGCGCGGTGGTCGGCTGGTGGCTCGCTGAGCGCCATCCGGATCGGGTCCGAAGCCTCGTCGCGATGTCGGTCGGTCACCCCAGCGCCTACCGGTCTCGCACGATGGAGGACCGGGAGAAGGCCTGGTACCAGTTGCTCTTCCAGTTCGAAGGGGTCGCAGAAGAGCTGTTGCAGCGAGACGACTGGAGCTTGTTCCGCGGCTGGCTGCGCGAGGACGGCGACATGGACGACTACATCGCGGACCTCTCGCGCCCAGGAAGGCTGACGGCAGCGCTGAATTGGTACCGGGCGAACCTTGGACCACAGCTGGAGCTGCGACGCGCGACGGGGGCGCCGCGGCCGGCGCGGATCGAGGTGCCCGTACTCGGCCTCTGGAGCACCGGCGACCACTATCTCACCGAGGAGCGGATGATCGCCTCAGGCGATGTCTGCAGCACAGGCTGGCGCTACGAGCGCATCGACGACGCGAGCCACTGGATGCAGCTCGACCAGCCGCAGCGCATCAACGAGCTGCTGCTGGAGTTCCTGGCCTGAGCTGGCCGAGGAAGACCTGCAGATTTGCCGCCGCTTGGGCGCGGTTGCGCCGGTTGCGCTCAACCGAGGCCTGGATGCGCGGCTCGTCGAGGTGATCGGGTAGCGCCCTGAGCAGGTTCATGCGCGACGCGGCCACCCACTCCGCGACGTCCGGCTCGTCGCGCCACACGCGCTCGACCAGCTGAGTGGCGAAATTCGTCAACCAGCTCTCCGATGTCACAGGCTGGCGGCTAGGCGGACAGAGTCGGTTCTGCTCGGCGATGTCGTCCCGGCTCGCCTCTACGTACGCGGTGAGGGCGGCGTTGAACGTCGGCGCGCAGGCACGGACCTGTTGAAGGGTGATCCGGTCGGGTTCGAAGACGGGTCGAGGCTCTGCGAAGCGAAGTCCCACCGCCGTGCAGTCGACGTGCAGATGCGCCGGGCTGGTCGGCACCGTCCCGTGCTCGAGGACGATCTGTCGCTCCTCGATCCGCCGTACCCGCCCCATGCGAATCACGTCCTCCACGCTCCGCAGCTGTGCGAGCTCCGGCTGGGTCACGATCGCGCAGCGGTACATCGTGGGCGTGACCGACCGGTCGATCCGCACCAGGCGCCCGACCGACTCCAGCCGCAGGAAGAGGTCGTCCAGCGATGCCGCATGCGCGACGGCTTCCACGTCGAGCGAGAGCCCCTCGACGGACGCGCCGACCTGGTCGAGGGGTTGCCAGCCCGCGCGGTCAAGCAGCCAGGCGTCGCCGGGCCGGATCCACTGGAGCCGGTCCGGAGCGACACCGCAGTCCAGCAAGAAGACGCACGCGTCCATCGCCGTCTTACCGCCACCGAGCACCACGTACTTCGCGGACGGCTCCTCCACGTTCACCAGGCCACCGACAGGAACCACACGAGCCCCCGGCCCGATCTCGAAGCCAGGAGCGTGCGTCGCCGGCACCGACGCCTCGAGGTACCGCGCGTCGACGACCTTGCGCCGCACGCGCACCTCGGACGTCTCACCCGTCAACCGCGACACGACAGTGTGGCGATCGCCCGCGACGCCCACGTAGTCGTGCATGCCGAGGAACCGCACGCCCCGGGACGGGGTCAAATGCTGACCCAGCACCTGCTCGAAGTAGGCACAGATGGCCGAGGCCGTCGCACGTTCATACAGGCCCCCGTTCGGTCCGTGGCTGTCGATCCGGTCCTCGCCCAAAGCCTGCGAGTTCACGCCGTAGAAGGCTGACGGCTGGTGCAGCCGCACGAACGGATAGGCGTCCTGCCAATGCCCGCCCGGGCGCTCGCGGCGATCAACCATGATCACGTCGGCCGTCGCCGAAGCGATCAGCGCGTCGGTGAACGCCATCCCCGACGCTCCCGCGCCGACCACGAGGTAGTCCGCCTCCAGCACCCGCACGACTCGACGCTACCGAAGACGGGTTCGGCTGTCAGGCTGCGCTCGGGGGCTGCGCAGCTCAAGCCGCGCCATTTGACGTCTGGACGAGACGCGAGAAACCGCTCCGTTGAGCGGCTCCTCGAGGGCTGATGGAGACGGTGGGAATTGAACCCACGTCCGCAACCGCGTCTGAATGGCTTCTACGAGCGTAGTCGGGCCTCTGAATCTCGCCTTCCGATCGCCTTGCCCGACCGGGTCCTGGAAGGCCAGCCCCCTGAAGTGTCCCCGGATCGGCGAGGGCGGTCCTCACCGGGTGAGCCTGCTGTTTGACCCCGCGATCCCCGCCGCAGGCTACGGGGGGCGAGGGTTCACTGGCTAGCTTCTAACTAGGCAGCGAGCTGGAAGTCGTGAGACTTCGCACTTGTTTGTTCCCGGATCATTTAACGAGGCCAACCGGGGTCCTCGGCTCGCAACCACCCAAACGGAACCGGCCACGTCGAAGCCTGTCGTCCCCAGGGTGTTCGTTGCCTGGTAGAGGATAGAGGTTGCGATGGCCCGCGTCCTGTTCACGCACAGATATCCGATGCGCGACGTGCGGGTTCATTGCGAGGCGGGCGAGCTGCCGCGGCATCACCTATGGGGCGCCGACGCCCTGGAGGCGGCGGGGTTCGACGTCGAGTACGGGTTCTTCGGGCGTGACCGCCGCCTGCCCAAGCATGTGAGCTGGCGGCTCGGCGATCGGCTGGGCGACCTCGAGCAGCAATGGGTGATGGCGCGGCGCGCGGACCGCGACACCGTCATCTTCGCGGGCGAGGCGTCGCTCGTGCGCGGGCTGTCGCGGCTGCCGCGCCGGCCGCCGATCGTCGCGGTGGTCCACCGGGCGGCGCCCTGGGCCCGCCGGCTCGACGTCGCGATCTGTCTCTCGGCGCGGGTGCGTGACGCCGTCCGCGCCGACGCCGTGCTCGCGCCCTGGGGACCCGACCTCGGCTTCGCGGGGTACGCGCCGACAGGCGAAGAGCTCGTCGTCAGCGCCGGGCGCACCGAGCGCGACACCGACACGCTGCGCCGCGCGCTGGAGGGCACGGGTCTACCGGCCCGCATCCACCGCGATCAGCGCCTGCGCCCGTTCCCTGAGGTACTCGACGACCTGCGCAGAGCCATGATCGTCGCAATCCCGCTGCCGCCCACCGACCGCCTGCTCGGGCTCACCGAGGTCAACGACGCGCTGGCGCTGGCAAAGCCGATCGTGATGACGCGCAACGACGACTTCGACCCCGAGGCGGTCGGGTGCGGGATCGCCGTGGACGCCGGCGACGTCGCGGGCTGGCGGGACGCGCTGCTCACGCTCGCCGGTGATCCCGGGCTGCGGGCGCAGATGGGCCGTCGCGGGCGCGAGTTCGCCGAGACCGGCTACAACGCCGCCGCCTTCGGGGCAGCGGTCGTCGACGCGGTCCGCGCCGTCGCCTAGGCGCTCAGCTCCGGCCGCGCGGGCGTCCTCGCCGAAGCCGACAGAGGAATCCGCCGGCGCCGAGAGGTCTGACGACTGAGGCCCCATATAGACGCCATATTCGTCAAACCCCCACCACTCGCGTCCGCCGCCCACCCTGGTCCCTCTCCCTTATCGCGCCGTCAGGCCACGCCACAACGACCGCAGCAGGCCGCGCTGAACGCGGAGCGGCCGGGCTTACGCGAGCCGAACGACGTGCCTGGGACTTACACCGAGGAGAGCCGGATCCTGAACACGGAGACCGGCTCCTCCTTGCCCTTGACCACGAGATCCTCCGGCGCGCCCACCGGCGGGTCCAGGTGGCGCCCCAGGCGCCGCGAGAGGACGATCTCCCCGCCCGCGGCGTGGCCCTGGAGCCGCGCGGCCGTGTTCACGACGTCGCCGATGGCCGTGAAGTCCTTCACCGTCGCCTCGCCGATGTTGCCGAGGAAGAGGTCGCCGAAATCGAGCCCGATGCCCACCTCCGCGAACGGACCATCCGGTGTCCCGTAGCCCAGGCGCCCGAGCAGCTCCCGGGCGTGCTCGAGCATCAGCACCGCGACCCTCGCCCGCTGTTCGTCTCCGAGGTCGCGATCGCCGGGCGCGTGCTCGTGGGGGAACAGGAACGGCGGTACGTACAGCGCCATGACCTCGTCCCCGATGACCTTGTCGAGCAGAGCCTCGGGGAACAGCACCTTCTCGGCCACCGCGTAGAAGCGGCGCAGCAGGCGGCTCGCCTGCTCGGGGTCGGTGCGCTCGGACAGGTTGGTGAACCCGCGGATGTCGGCGAACAGCACGCCGGCTTCCAGCGTCATGCCGCCGGGAGGCATCATCTCGATGCAGGTGTCGCAGATGTTCGGGTTCTTGCGCGATGGCCGGTAGCCGAGCGGCCGCACCACGAGGGCGCCAATCCCGGCGAACGGGGCGCCGCAATACCCGCACCGCGGAGAGCTCGGCAGCGTGCGCCAGATGCGCTTGATCACCCTGCTGGTCGGCTGTGATTCGAACTCCCAGAAGGCGGCCCAGTCCTCGGGGCCGAGCGGCTCGCCTGCCGGCTTGCGGGCGGCCTTGACCATGCCTCGCAACGCCATCCGCTGCCAGAAGGTCAGCCGGTCCCGCCCCCGCTCGGCCTCCCCCGACATCGGTCAGGCGATCTCCCTGCGGTGATCCTGCGCCGCTCGCACGGCCGCCCAGCGCTTGATGCGGTTCGTGCCCGCGACCACCTCGCCGTCTTCGAGCACGAGGATCGGCACGGCGTTCTGCCCGCTCAGCCCCCTGACTTCGGTTCGATCCCGCCGGCGAGTCGGCCATGTCCAGGGCATGCTCACGTAGCCCCGCACGTGCTTGACCTCGTAGTGGAGGCCGACCTCGTCGAGCGCCTTGGCCGCGATCGCACAGGGGTGCCACGAGGCACCCTTCTTCTCGAGATGGCACGTGTAGAGAGTGGGTGTGTCGGCGCGAGCGTCCATGGCACCACCGTACGTACGCGGCGCCCGCCCGTCATCGGTCATTCAGCCGATCTTGCGCCGACAGCGCCGGCTCGAAGCTGCCGACGAGTCCGTGCTGCGTGGCGAACAGCGTGGCCTGAGCGCGCGAGGAGACTCCGAGCTTCGTGTAGATGTGCTCGATGTGACTCGCGACGGTCCGCGGGGTCACGACGAGGCGTCGCGCGATCACCTTGTTGGGATGGCCGCGGGCCAGCAGCGCGAGCACCTCGACCTCACGCGCGGTGAGCGCGCCCGGCCATTCGCGTCGCGCCGGGGCACGGTGGCCGGCGGCCTTGAGGACCGACACCACCGCGTCGCCGCACAGCTTCCCCGCCCGGGCCAGCGAGCGCAGCTCGGCGGCAGCGGCATCGGCCGCGAGCGGCTCGCGGTGCGGCCGCGGTTCGGTCATGGCGTGGTAGGCGTCCGCGGCCGCCAGCAGCCGATCGGCCGGCGAGAGCTCGGCCGCGCCCAGACCCCGCGGGTATCCGGAGCCGTCGAGACGCTCGTGGTGGCGGGCTGCGAGCCGGCGGACCTCCGCGAGCGCTCCGATCCCCGCCAGCATCCTGTCGGTCAGATACGGGTGCAGCCGCACCCGCTCGCGCTCGGCCGCGGTCAGCGGTCCCGGCTTGTCCCAGATCGCATTGGACACGCCGAGCCGGCCCAGGTCGTGGACGAAACCGGCGCGGAGCAGCGAGGCCACCTCCGTGTCCGCCATCCTGGCCACGCGTGCCGCCTCGGCGGCCAGGTGGGCGACCCCCCGCGAGTGACCCGCCATGTGGGGCGACTTCATGTCCACCAGATCCGCCATCGCCTCGAGCACGCTGTCGAGCTCGCCGGCGACGACCCGTCGCTCGAGGCCGGGTTCGGCCCCGATCACCTCGTCCCACGAGGACTCGTCGTCGAGCCCGTACAGGACGTCGCCCGCGTTGTCGCGGAACAGCCCGACGAGGGCGGGATCGAGCTGCCCGCCGGCCCGCTCGAGCGCGACCCGTCGGGCTGCCTCGACGCCCGCTGTCCGGTGATAGACCTCGACCAGATCGGCCAGGCCGACGATGCGGACCGCCAAGGGGACGTCCTCGCCCCGCACGCTCGCCGGCTCGCCCTTTCCGTCCCAGCGGGCGTACGACAGCGACAAGGCGTCTGTCACCAGCGACGGGAGCCCGATCCGCCCGGCGAACTGGGACGCGAGCGTTGAGTGCACGCGCAGGAACGACGACACGTCCTTCCATCCCCTGGTCGGGAAGGCGAGCACGCGCCGCGCCCGGGCCAGCCCGGCCTCCCCCGCGCCCACCCGCCGCAGCATCATCAGCAGGGCGCGCAGGGACTCCATGTCGGCCTCGTAGACCTCGGCCTTCACCTCGATGTCGTCTCCGAGCCACATCGCCTGCTCGCGCGCATCGGCATGGCAGTACACGCTCACCAGCAGGCCGACGTAGTAGGTCGCCACACGGTCGTCCTCCGCGATTGCGAGCAGGTCCGCCAACCGCAGAGCGATCCGGGTCTGGCGAATCGTGTGCTCGAGCGGCTGCCCGCGACCGAGATCGGTCGCATACGACAGCGACGCGACGAGCTCTGCGAGCCGCACGTGGTCCCCAGGCACCAGCCGACATTATGGTTGCGCCGTGCGCGCCGGAGAACACCCGCCCGCGGGCGCGCGGGTGGCGGACCGCTACACGATCGTCGACGCCCAGCAGGTCGTCCACCGCACCGTCAAGCCGTCGAACCTGATCCTCTCGTACAGCGGCATCGTGCTGGTCGACTTCGGGATCGCACGGGAATACCACCCCGCCCGCCCCGGCGGCACTAGATCGAAATTCGCTCTACGTCGCGGCTGAGGTCGCGGCCGGGCCGTCGCCGACCTCGTCGCGGTAGCCTCGAAGCATGTGCCGCAACATCCGCCAGCTGCATAACTTCGACCCGCCCGCGACGCCCGAGGAGATGCGCGCGTCCGCGCTCCAGTACGTGCGCAAGGTCAGCGGTCAGAGCAAGCCCTCCAAGGCGAACGAGGCGGCGTTCGAGCGTGCCGTCGACGAGGTCACGGCCATCACGCAGGAGCTGCTCGGCGCGCTCGTCACGCACGCGCCGCCCAAGAACCGCGAGGTCGAGGCCGCCAAGGCGCGCGCCCGCGCCGAGAAGCGTTACGCGTCAGCTGCTTGAGGCGGCAACGCGCTGCTCGCCCGGCGGCGCGACGCCGTCGCGGCCGACGTAGCCGCCCTCGCCCCCGGCGATGACGTAGGTCGCGTCGGTCTCCCCCACGTTGTGGATCCGGCGCGGCGTCGGCGCATCGACGCGGATGAGGCCGCCCGGTCCCAGCCGCACGCGCTTGCCGTCCTCCAAGCCGAGCTCGAACTCGAGCTCGCCGGCGTGGACGAAGTAGGTCTCCTCCTGGCGCTCGTGCCAGTGGAAGCCGGTGCTGATCCCCGGCGGCAGCACGATCGCGTTGATCCCGAACGCCTTGACGTCAAGCGCGCGGCGGATCTTGCGGAAGCCCGGGCCGGAGCCCAGGTCATCGAGGCTCGCGGCGGCCCAGCCGTCGCCCGAACGGACCTCTTCGCTCATGACCGGGCAGCGTAACGACACGCCCGCCGCGGCGACTGGAGCCTGTGGCATTGGGAAGGACCACTGGATGCAGACGTTCGACGTAGTGGTGATCGGCGGCGGCCCCGCCGGCGAGGTGGCAGCAGGCCGGCTCGGCGGCGACGACTTCGAGGTGGCCCTGGTCGAGCGTGAGCTCGTCGGCGGCGAGTGCTCCTTCTGGGCCTGTATGCCGTCGAAGGCGCTGCTGCGCCCGGCGGAGGCGCTCGCGGAGATAGGCCGGATCCCGGGCGCGCGCGAGGCGGTCACCGGCTCGCTGGACGTCGGCGCGACGCTGGCCCGCCGGGACGAGGTCATCCACGACCTCGACGACTCGTCCCAGCTGCCATGGCTCGAGGAGAACAACGTACGACTGATCCGCGGCGATGCGCGCGTCACCGGCGAGCGCCGGATCGAGGTCGGCGACGAGGTGATCGAAGCGCGCAAGGCGGTGATCGTGGCGACGGGATCCAGCGCGGCGAAGATCGACGGCGTGCGGGACGCGTGGACCAATCGCGAGCTCACGACGAGCAAGCGGATCCCGGAGCGGATCGTGATCGTCGGGGGCGGGGTCGTCGGCGCTGAGATGGCGCAGGCCTACTCGACGCTCGGCGCCCAGGTCACGCTCGTGGAGCCCGGGGAGCGGATCCTCGGGCGCGAGGAGCCCTTCGCGGCGCAGCAGGTGACCGACGCGCTGCGCGAGCGCGGCGTGGACGTGCGGCTCGACACGACTGCCGAGGAGGTCGCGGACGAGATCGCGGCCGCCGATGCGGTCGCCGTGACCGCCGGCCGGACCCCGAACACGGGGGCGGTCGAGGCGCTCGGCTACGAGCCCGGCGAGCCGATCGACGTCGACGACCACATGGTCTCGGAGCGCTTCGACTGGCTGTACGCGATCGGCGACGTCAACGGCATCGTCCCGCTCACGCACATGGGCAAGTACCAGGCGGCGATCGCCGCCGAGCACATCGCCGGGCGCACCTATCCGGTGATGCACTCGGCCAACGGCCCGCTGTCGCCGCGCGTGATCTTCACCGACCCGCAGATCGCGGCCGTCGGCCACACGGAACGCTCTGCCCGCGAGGCCGGCCTCACCATCCGCATCGTCGAGGTCGAGACGTCCGGCAACGCGGGCGGCTCGTTCCACGGCCGCAACGCGCCGGGCACGGCACGCATGATCGTCGACACCGACCGCTCGGTGATCGTCGGGGCGACGGTCACGGGCGCCGAGATAGCGGACTTCATCCACCCGTTCACGATCGCGATCGTCGCGGAGGTCAAGCTCGAGCGCCTCTGGCACGCCGTCCCCAGCTTCCCCACCAGAAGCGAGATATGGCTCCGGCTGCTCGAGAGCTATCGCAAGTAGTGTTCCCGCCGTGGAGGACCACGCGCTGGTCCAGCGGCTCCGGGCGGGTGACGAGGCGGCGTTCGCCGGGCTCGTCGACCGCTACGACCGCCAGCTGCGGCGCCTCGCGCGCACGTTCGTGCGCACCGACGCGCTCGCCGACGACGTCGTCCAGGAGACGTGGCTGGCGGTGCTGAAAGGCATCGACCGCTTCGAGGAGCGCTCGTCGCTGAAGACCTGGCTGTTCCGCATCCTCGTCAACCGCGCGCGCACGCGCGCCGTGCGCGAGGCGCGCCAGGTGCCGTTCTCGTCGCTGGCGAGCGAGGAGGACCGCGAGGGGCCGGCCGTGGACCCGGCCGCCTTCGACGCCGACGGCACGTGGGCGTCGGCGCCGCCGCGACTCGAGGTCGAGCCCGAGACCCGGCTGCTCGCGCGCGAGCTGCGCGGACGGCTCACCGACGCGGTCGAGCTGCTGCCCGAGCAGCAGCGGACCGTGATCCTGCTGCGCGACTTCGCCGGCCTCGAGGGTCCAGAGGTCGCCGAGGCGCTGGGCATCAGCGAGGGCAACCAGCGGGTGATCCTGCACCGCGCGCGCACGCGCGTCCGCGACTCACTGTCGGAGTACGTGACATGAGCCCGCTGTTCGCCTCCCCCCTTGTCTGCCAGGAGTTCGTCGAACTGGTCACGGACTACCTCGAGGGCGCGCTGTCGCGCCGCGACCGCCGCCGGTTGGAGAAGCACCTGGCCGCATGCGACGGGTGCACCGCCTACCTCGAGTCCGTCCGCGTCACCGTACGCACGCTGGGCGAGCTGCCCGCCGAACCCGCGGACCCCCACGTCCGCGAGCACCTGCTCGCCGCCTTCCGCGAGCTGCGCGGCTGACGGGGCAGCGCAAGATCGCGCCTCGGGCGACGTTAGATCCCTTATGCGCCGAATCCTTCCCGTGCTCCTGCTCGGCCTCGCCGGTCTGGGCTCCTTCTTTGTCGCCCAGTCGGGCGCCCAGGCCGACTCCAAGCCCGCGCCGAGTTGCGCCGGCGTGGCGGCGAGCGACCCGAACAACGATGCCGTCAGCGACCCGATCGGCGCCCCGGGCGGGGTCACTGCCGGTCCGGCTCCGGACAACCTCGAGGTCACGCGTCTGTGGTTCGACCGCCAGGGCGCCAAGACGACCGCCAACATCGAGGTCAAGAACCTCACCAAGGCGAACACCACGAACGCGTCGAGCATCTCCTGGTACGTGACCTGGACGGGCGCCGACGACACCATCCTGTTCGTCAATGCCGAGTCCGACGGCAGCACCGTCACCTACCAGTACGGCACCCTCACCGAGAACCTGTACTCGACCGAGGGGGACACGACGGGCAAGCTCTTCGAGGGCCCCCAGGGAGTCGTCCAGATCGTGATTCCGAATGCGTCGGGAGGGTCCGTCGGGTCGAAGATCACCGAGCCGTACGCCACGTCTACCGAGAACTACACCGTCCCCGGCGTCGGCAGCCTGCTCGCCAACGACGACAACGCACCCGACAGCGGCGGCGGCAAGTCGTGGACCGTGGTCGACTGCCCCGCGACGGGCGGGGGCCCGACCGGTCCGACGGGCCCCGGCGGCCCCGGCAGCACCGCCACGCCCGGCCCGTCGGCGACCGCGAGTCCCGGCCCGGGCGGCGGTCCGGGAGGCGGCGGAACGATCGTCCAGCCCGGCGCGCTCAACGTGAAGGCCAAGGCGGCGCTCGGCTCGGCCAAGAAGGCCAAGAAGAAGCGCAAGGCGACGGTCAAGCTGACCGGTAACGCGACGAACATCGACGCGACGCTCTACAAGGGCAGCTTCACCAAGCCGAAGGTCTACGGGCGCGGCAAGGTCGCCAAGCTCGCCGGCAAGGCCAAGCTCAAGCTCAAGCTCTCCAAGAAGGTCAAGAAGGGCAGCTTCGCGCTGACGCTGATCGGCACCAACCCCGACGGCGCGCGGGCGGAGAAGACCTTCAAGGTCAAGTTCAAGAAGTGACGGGCCGGACCGTCCGGTGTCGCCGCCCAGGCACCGGACGGTCCCGGCGCGCTGCACAGCGGGTCGCCGATCTCAGTGCCCCGTTCCAGGTGTCGCGCGTGACGCGGCAACGGCTGCCGGCGGCCTGGCAGTCGACCTCGTCGTGCCCGGGCGAACCGGCCTGCGCGCAGTAGACGTCGACGACCGACTTGCCGACCGCCACGCTGCACTGGTAGCCGTCGAAGTAGGTGGCGCCGCCGTTGGCGAAGTCCCCGCAGTAGAACGGCGAGGCCACCGAGCGCGACCCCGCACGAGCGGTCGAGCGCGGTGGCCGTGCGGTACTCCGTGCACGATGCCGAGGCGGTCCCGCAGCGCGTGAAGGTGCCGCCCATACCGTCGTCGTATGACGAGCAGGCGAGCGGCACGTCCTGCAGGCTGACCGGCAGCGGCGCAACGGGCATGCGCTGCGCGTGCGCGGGCGCCGCGAGCACGCACGCGAGCACGATCGCCGCCAGGAGGAGCTTCCCCGCCATGGGGTGAGGGTCCCAGAGCGACGAGTGCGGGTCAAGCGCTGACCGCGGCGATGAGCAGGTCCTCCGGCCGGTCGACGATGACGTCCGCGCCCGCCAACTCCTCACGCTCACCGAACCCCCAGGTGACGGCAACCGCCTTGAGGCCATGCGCCTGCGCAGCCTCGACGTCGAAGCTGCGGTCGCCGACCATCGTGGTCGCCGTCGGGAGGGCCTGGACGGCCTCCGCCACCATCGCGAGCTTGTCGGCCGGGCCGCCGGGCTCGGGGCCGGCGACGTACGCGAACAGGGGCGCGAGGCCGATCGTCTCCAGCACCGGCACCGCGAACCGACGCGGCTTCGACGTCGCGACGCCGAGCAGGTGGCTCTGCGCGAGCGTCCGCACCACCTCGGGGACCCCGGGATAGGTCGGCGTCGCCTCCAGCCCGGTGGCGTAGCGGGCGCGGTACTCCTTGACGGCGCGATCGATCAGCGGGTCGTCGGGCGCGACGCCGAGCAGCTGCGCGAACCCGATCTCCGTCGGCGGCCCGACGATCGCCTTGATGGCCTCGTTGCTCTTGCGCTCGATGCCGAGAGCGTCAAGCGCGGCGTTCACGCAGTCGATGATCGGCCGCGTGCTGTCGGCGAGGACCCCGTCGAGGTCGAACAGCAGCGCCGGCTTCACTTCCCGCAGGCTACGAGCGCCGGACGGCCGCGTTAACGAAAGCGACGCGAAGCGAGCCGCTTGAGGTCCCTCGCACGAGCCCGAAGGCTTGTGGTCTGGGCGGCGGGCCTTGCACCTCGGTGGCCTCGCTCTTTACGGCTCAACTCCGCGTCTGGGTGAAACGTACGCGAGGCGCCCGGGAGCGCACAAGGGGGTCGGGCTGGTACATCCCGCACTTTGCGGGGGTTTAGGGCGCCGGGAGGGTCGGCTGCGAGAATGAAGGGCGATGGAATCGACCTCGCAGTGGCTCCCCCCGCGGCCGGTGGCCGAACCCACGCCACCCCCGCCGCCGATCGCTCCCGAGCCGGAGCCCGCGTGGAAGCGCGCGCTCGCGCCGCTGGTCGTGCTCGGCGCGCTGATCCTCAAGTTCGGCAAGGTCGCCTTCGTCGCCATCAAGGGCGCGAAGTTCGCGACCACGTCGGTGTCGATGCTCGTCTCGATCGCCGCCTACACGCTGATCTTCGGGCTGCCCTTCGCGGTCGGCTTCGTGGGGCTGCTGTTCGTCCACGAGATGGGCCACTACATCCAGCTGCGCCGTGAGGGCGTCAAGCCGAGCGGCATGATCTTCATCCCGCTGCTCGGTGCTGTCGTGTCCGCCAGGTCCTTCGGCGGCAGCGCCCTCGCCGAGGCCCGGGTCGGTCTCGCCGGGCCCATCCTCGGCTCCGTCGGCGCGCTCGCCGTCGCGGGAGCGGCCGTGCTCACCGACAGCGACATGCTCCAGGCGCTCGCCTTCACCGGCTTCTTCCTGAATCTCTTCAACCTGCTGCCGGTCGTCCCGCTCGACGGCGGCCGCGCGATGGCCGCGATGGCACCGTGGATGTGGTTCCTCGGCCTCGGCGTGGTGATCACCATGGTCTTCCTGTGGCCGAACCCGATCCTGATCCTGATCGCGATCTTCGGCGCGCTCGAGGTCTACCGGCGCTGGAACGCGCGCAAGCACGGCCTCGATGGGAACCCGGCCTACTACGCGGTCCCCGGCAAGTACCGCCTCCTGGTCGGCGCGGTGTACGTCGGCCTCATCATCGCGCTCGCGGTCGGCATGGACCTGACCTTCCTCGAGCGCGACTTCGACGACGTCTGAGTGGTGAGTCGGTCGCCCGGTGCCGGCGTCGCGGCCCGGATGACTCGCGGCCATAGCTGACGGGCAGCGCCCGGGCGAGCTGGACTGGCACCGCGCCGCGGTTCAACGGAACCGCGTTTGCAACAACTTTGCGCAAACCGGTGGTCAACGCAGCATCCGATGGGAACATGTGTTCGTGGCCGAAGAAGAAGACCGGGATCTGATCGAGATTCAGAGGCGGATCGTCTATCTCGAGTTCAGCGAGCGCTCGCGGATGGCGGAATGGCTCGGGTTGATCGCCGAGTTCGATCGCCGCCACGGCACCGCGGGCACACGGTTTCGCGGCACTGCGGAATGGTTGTCGTTCGAGTGCGGCGTGACACCTCGTACCGCACGCGAGCATGTGCGCGTCGCTCGGCGCCTGGCGGACTGGCCGCTGATCGCGGAGAGGTTCGCCGACGGTTTTCTGTCGTACTCGCAGGTGAGGGCGCTGAGCCGCGCGGATGCCGAGGAGGACGAGGCGGCTCTCCTGCGCGTCGCGCTGACGTCGACCGCGCCCGCGCTCGAGCGCCATGTCCGGCAGCTGCGCTCGGCGCCCTCGGCCGACCTGGATACAGCCAATCTCGTGCAGGAGCGCAGGTTCGTGAAGTGGTTCTGGAAGGACGACGGCGCACTGAGCTTCTTCGGTCGCCTCGGCCCCGATGCGGGTCAGGCACTCGTCGAGGCGATCGAGACGGGGGTGCACCTGCTCGGCCGCGGACCCGCCGAGCCGGATCAGCCGCGCCCTCCGCTCGGTGCGCGACGAGCCGACGCGCTGGCCGAGCTCGCGCTCAGCGGGGCACCCCGAACCCATCTGATCCTGCACGCCGACCCGGAAGCGCTCGCCTGCCGCGCGACCGGCCCGGAGCCTCGCGCCGGTGACGTCTGCCATCTCGAGGGCGGTCCGGCGATTCCGTCCGAGCTCGCCCGCCGGCTCACCTGCGACTGCGAGATCTCGATCAACGGTCTTCACCGCGGCCGCACCACACGCGTGGTCTCCCGCAAGCAGCGGCGTGCGCTCGAGCTACGCGACGGTCGCGTGTGCGCGATGCCCGGCTGCGATCGGAGCCACGGCCTCCAGGCCCACCACATCGAACCCTGGGCGCTCGGCGGTGAGACGAACCTCGACAACCTCGCTCTGTTCTGCCACCACCACCACCGCTGTTTCCACGAGGACGGATTCACGCTCCGACGATGCCGCAACGGCACGCTGCTCATCCGCGATCGCCG
Organism: uncultured Solirubrobacteraceae bacterium; assembly: GCA_963724135.1. Taxonomy (GTDB): domain Bacteria; phylum Actinomycetota; class Thermoleophilia; order Solirubrobacterales; family Solirubrobacteraceae; genus DATLGB01. The sequence continues at coordinate 644,039 of CAVRTA010000004.1, read as the reverse complement.
CGGGCATGAGCTGCACCAACTCCCGGTTCGCGGCTCTCCGGGTCAGCTGCTCGCGGCGTGAGCCGTGTCCGCAGCCATCAGCGCTCCGACAGCGCGCGATCGATCTCACGGCGCATGTCGCGCTCCTTGATCGTGCGCCGCTTGTCGCCGGCGTCCTTGCCGCGGGCCAGGGCGATCTCGATCTTGGCGCGGCCGCCCGAGAAGTAGATCCGGGTGGGGACCAGCGTGAAGCCCTTCTGGGCCACCTTCACGGCGAGGCGCTCGATCTCGGCCCGATGGGCCAGGAGCTTGCGTGGCCGCTCCGGTTCGTGGTTGTCGCGGGAGGCGTTCTCGTAGGGCGGGATGTGGACGTTGTGCAACCACAGCTCGCCGCCGGTCAGGGCGACGAAGCCGTCCTTGATCTGCGCCTTGCCGCCGCGCAGCGACTTGACCTCGGTGCCGGTGAGCACGAGGCCGGTCTCGAGCTTGTCCGAGAGGTGGTACCGGTAGGAGGCGGACCGGTTGGTGGCGACGTCCCCCGGCGCTGTCTTGCGCTTGCCGCCCTTCTTGGCCATCAGGTCTTCAACTCTACGGGGGCCAGGTCGACCCGCCCGCGCGCCGTATCGACGCGCACCACCTGCACGAGAACCTCGTCGCCGATGCGGATGCCGCGCTCGGAGCGGGTGCCCACCAGCGCGGTCTCGAACTCGTTGAGCTCCCACCAGTCGCCGCGCAGCCGGCGTACCGGGAGCATGCCCTCGTAGCCTCCGCCGAAGGCGATGAACGCCCCGGCGCCGATGACCCCGGTGACCTCCCCGCGGAACTCCTGCTCCCAGCCGCCCTCGAACAGCACCTGCTCGAGCAGGAAGCTGCGGGCGACGTCGTCGGCCTTGCGCTCGATCGACATCGCGTCGCGCTCGCGCTGCGAGCACCACGTGCCCAGCTCCCCGAGCCCGCTGCGGTCGGGCGACTCCTCCCCCGCCCCCAGCGCCGCCAGCAGCGACCGGTGCACGACGAGGTCCGGGTAGCGCCGGATCGGGGACGTGAAGTGGCAGTAGCGCGGCGAGCGCAGCCCCGCATGGCCGACGTTCTCCGGCGAGTACACGGCCTGCTTGAGCGAGCGCAGCACCAGCGCGCCGAACCCTCTGCGACCCAGCGGCGCGACCGCCCGCGAGATCTCACCGACGGCGTCGAGCGCCTGCGAGGGCGACAGCACGTCGCTCAGCGCCGGCACGGCCACGTCGAGCGAGGCGAGCTGCTCGGCCAGCCGCGCGATGCGCGCGCCGTCGGGGCGCTCGTGGACGCGATACAGAGCCGGCAGCTTGCGGTCCTCGAGCAGCGCCGCCACTGCCTCGTTGGCCGCGATCATCAGGTGCTCGATCAGGCGGTGTGACTCCGTCTGGACGTCGTGCTCGACCGACTCGAGGTGGCCCTCGGCCCCAAAGACGAAGGCCGGCTCGCTGGAGTCGATGACGAGCGCGCCCTGCTCCATCCGGCGCGCCTCCAGCGCCGCGGCGACCGCCCGGGCCGCCGCCAGGGGCTCCGCCCACGGCGCGCGCGCGGCGGCCGCCCCGTCGAACACCTCGTCGACCTCTGGGTAGCTGAGGCGCGCGTCGGAGCGGATCACGGAGCGGTAGAAGGCGCTGCGCACGACCCGTGCGCCGTCGAAGTCCATCTCTACGGTGACCGTCAGTCGATCCTCGCCGGGCCGCAGCGAGCACTTGTCGTTCGACAGCGCCTCCGGCAGCATCGGCTCGACCGCCCCCGGGACGTAGACGCTCGTCGCGCGCCGGTGCGCCTCGCGGTCGACCGGCGAGCCCGGGCGCACGTACGCCGAGACGTCGGCGATGTGGACCCAGATGCGCGACCCCGCGGCCGAGATCGCGTCGTCGAAATCCTTCGCAGTCGGAGGGTCGATCGTGAAGGTGGGGAGGTCGCGCAGGTCGCGCCGCTCCACCTCGACCGGCGCGGCCTCGCGCGCGGCCCGCTCGACGTCGGGTGGAAAGCGCCGCCGCAGCCCGCGGTCGAGCATCAGCGCCTCGATCACGTCGCGCGCGACGTCCGGCCGCCCGATCCGGCGCACGAGCTTGCCGTGGCCCGCGCCGCGGCCGGTCGGTGCCACGAGCACGAGGTCGCCCAGCTTCGCGCGAGAATCGCGGTCGAGGTTCATCCGCCGGCCGTGCTCGAAGAAGGACGTCGCGGTCAGGAAGCGCCCGCGCTTCTCGACCACGCCGACGATCGGGTCAGATCTCGGCGGCGACAACTTCGAGCGCCTTGGCCAGCGCCTCGTCGGGCTTCGTGTCGGGGTCGTCGGACGCGCGCACGTCCGGGGTCAGCCCGCGTTTGCCGTCGCGCGGTCCGAGGTTGCGCCCCTCGGGCGTGAAGTACTCGCCGACCGTGATGTCGAGCGCACCGCCGTTGGCGAGGAGCTCGATCTCCTGGAAGACGCCCTTGCCGAAGGTCGTGGTGCCGACGACAGTCGCCCGGTCACGGTCCTGCAGCGCGCCGGTGACGATCTCCGACGCCGACGCCGTCCCCTGGTCAACCAGGACCGCGAGCGGGATGTCGGTGTCGATCGCGTCGCCCGAGGCGGTGTAGCGCCGCGTCTCGCGATTGCGGCCCTTGGTGGAGACGATCACGCCGTCGCCGACGAAGACCGACGCGGTCAGGACGCCCTCCTGCAGGAGCCCGCCGCCGTTGTGACGCAGGTCGAGCACCAACCCCTTGGCACCCCCCTCGAGCAGTGACTGCACGTCGTCGCGCACCGCCCCGTGGGCTCCCGCGGTGAACTGCGACAGCGAGACGTAGCCGATCTTGCGCCCGTCGTGGCGCTCCATGCGCTTGGCCACCACCGGCACGGTCACCTTCTCGCGCGTGAGGGTCTCGGTGCGCTCGTTCCCGTCGGAGACGATCGTCAGCCGGACCTGGGTCCCGGACGGGCCTTTGATGCGGGTCGTGGCGTCCTGACTCGACGTGCCCTTCAGCGACTTGCCGTTGACGGCGACGATCAGGTCGCCGCGCTTGACGTCAGCCTTGTCGGCCGGGCCGCCGGGAAAGACGTTGAGCACCTCGAGCCCGCGCGGGACCTCGCGCACGTTCATCCCGACGCCCTCGAAGTTGCCCTCGGTCGCGGCCTGGAAGTCCTCGTACTCCTCGGGCGTGATGTAGCGGCTGAACGGATCGCCCAGGGCGCGCACGGCCGCGCCCAGTGCCCGGTCGGAGACCTTCTCCCGGTCGACCTTGCGGTAGAAGTCGGCCTCGACACGGTCGAGCACGTCCTCGTAGACCTGCGCATCATCGTCGCCGACGAATGCGTCGCGCATGAAGGACGGGAGCGAGTTCGGGTGCCCGCCGGCCACCACGCCGAGCACGAACATGACCGGCACGAGGACGGCCAGCAGCAGGGGGAGCAGGCGCCGGCGCATCTGCCCCCAAGGCTAGGCTGAGCGGTCCCCATGGGCGATCCCAGAGGCTTTCTGAAGATCCACCGCGTGGCCATGCCGGAGCGCGATCCGCGCGAACGCGTGGCGGATCACAAGGAGATCTTCGGCGTCCTGGAGACGCAGGAGCTCGTCGACCAGGGGGCGCGCTGCATGGACTGCGGGGTGCCGTTCTGCCACGACGGCTGCCCGCTCGGCAACCTGATCCCGGACTGGAACGACCTCGTCTACCGGGGCCGCTGGCGGGAGGCCATCGACGAGCTTCACGCCACCAACAACTTCCCCGAGTTCACGGGCCTGATCTGCCCGGCGCCGTGCGAGTCGGCGTGCGTGCTGGCCATCAACGACGACCCGGTGATGATCAAGCAGATCGAGTACGCGATCGTCCACCGCGCGTGGGAGGAGGGCTGGATCGTCCCGGCACCGCCGGAGACGCGCACCGGCCGCCGGGTCGCCGTGGTCGGCTCGGGCCCCGCCGGTCTGGCCGTCGCCCAGCAGCTCAACACCGCCGGGCACTCCGTCGTGGTCTTCGAGCGCGACGAGACGACCGGCGGGCTGCTGCGCTTCGGCGTCCCCGACGCCAAGCTCGAGAAGTGGATGATCGACCGGCGCGTGAAGATCCTCGAGCAGGAGGGCGTCGAGCTGCGCTGCGGCGTCGACGTCGGTGTCGACCTGTCCGTCGAGGAGCTGCGGGCGGAGTTCGACGCGGTCGTGATCGCCACCGGGTCCCGCATCCCACGCGAGGCCGGCCTCGAGGGAGAGAGCCTCGCGGGCGTGCACAAGGCGATGGACTACCTCTACCAGCGCAACCGCGCCGTCGCGCGCGACGAGGGCCGCCACGCACCCGAGCCCGACGAGGTCATCTGCGCCACCGGCCTCGACGTCGTCGTGATCGGCGGCGGCGACACGGGGATGGACTGCGTCTCCTCCGCCAACCGCGAGGGGGCGAGCAGCGTCGTGATGTACGACGTCTATCCGGCGCTGCCGGTCGCGGGCCGCTACCCCGACGCGCCCTGGCCCGAGCACCCGCGCCGCACCTCGTCGACGTATGCGCTCGACGAGCCGGGTCCCGAGCGGCGCTTCGGCACGCAGGTGACGCGCATCGCGGGTGGGAACGGGCGCGTCGTCGCCGTCGAGGGGCGTGACGTCTCCGGCACCTCCTCGCGCGATCTTCAGCCGATCGCCGGTACCGAGTTCACCGCCAGGGCCGACCTCGTCCTGGTGGCAATCGGCTTCGTCGGGCCCGAGCGGGAGCTGCCCGGCGCGCTGGGTCTCGATCTCGACGCGCGCGGCAACGTCAAGGCCCCGACGTACGCCGCCTCGGTGGACGGCGTGTTCGCGTGCGGGGACGCCCGTGTCGGCCAGTCGCTGATCGTCACGGCGATCGCCGAGGGCCGCCGGTGCGCCCGCGTGGTCGAGCGCCACCTGGCCAGGGTCCCGGCCTAGTCGCGACTGGACGCCAGGGCTTCGAGGAAGTCCTCGGGCGACAGATCGGGGGCGCCGGCGACCTTGGGGCGCAGTCGGGTCGCGAGGTCGCCGGCGAGCTGGGTGCGGGCGCCGGGGCTGAGCGACGCGCGCCGGTCGAGGAACTGGCGGACGATGGCGAGCTCGTCCGGCGTGATCGCACTCGTGTCCCAGCCGTAGACGCGCGCGGGCTCGCCCATAGCGGGCGCGACGACGGGGGCGGGGCGCTGGTCGCGGACGACGATCGTCCCGGCGGCGAGGTCCCCGAGCCGCTGATGGCGGCTGGTGAAGAAGATGAAGGTCATTGCGACCCCGTAGAAGATGGGCAGGATGTCGATCACGCGCAGGACGTTGCGGATCGCGGAGGTGACGAAGGTGACGGGCGCACCGCTGGCGCGCAGCACGCGCAGGCCCGCCGCGCGCTTGCCGGGGGTCTGGCCGCGGTTGGCGACCTCGAAGGTGACGTCATAGCCGAACAGCAGCAGGAAGAGGCCGATCGAGCCGAACAGCGTGAACAGGCCGCCGTCGAGCAGCGCGGCCAGGAGCAAGCCGCCGGCGAGCCCGACCGCCACCTGGATCAGGAGGTCGAGAGCACCGGCCATGAAGCGCGAGCCGATGTTGGCCAGCGCTAGCTCAACGTCGACGCCCTCGGGGGTCCTGATCGTCAGGCGGTCCTCATACTCCACGGCGTGGAGGATGCATGAGGCGCGCGCGCTTCGTCGACGAGCGGTCGCCCGAATGGGCCGAGCTGGAGGAGTTGCTCAAGCGGCGCCGGCGCTCGCGCGACGAGCTGCTGCGGCTGGGTTCGCTCTACCGGGCCGCCGCGGCAGACCTGGCCGTTGCGCGCCGGGCGTTCCCCGGCGATCCGCTCACGACCCGCCTGCACGACCTGGTCGTGCGCGGGCGGCAGGTCGTCTACGGGAGCGAGGCGCGCCGCACCTCGGGTGTCGTGGACTTTCTCGCCACCGGCTACTGGCAGCGGCTGCGCGAGCGCCCCGGCCTGCTGGCGCTCGCGGCGGCGCTGCTGCTCGTGCCTTCGGTGCTGGCGTGGCTGTGGGGGCTCAATGACCCCGGTGCCGCCATCGGAGTGGTGCCCGAGGGGTTCCGCCGCGACGGAGATCCGGTCGCCGGCCGCCTGTCACTGAGCGACGAGGCGGGCTTCGCCGGCCAGATCTTCACCAACAACATCCGCGTCACCTTCGTCGCCGTGGCCGCCGGGATCACGCTGGGGCTGGGCACCGCCGCGGTGACCATCTACAACGGGCTGATCCTCGGCGCGCTCGCCGGGATCTCGCAGCACGACGGCTCGGGCGAGCTGTTCGTGTCGCTCGTGGCCGGGCACGGCGTGCTGGAGCTGTCGTGCATCATCGTCGCGGCGATGGCGGGGCTGCGCATCGGCTGGGCGCTCGTCGACCCGGGCCGGCGCACCCGCGGCGCCGCGCTGCGGGCCGAGGCTCGGCCGGCGATGGAGATCGTGCTCGGGACGATGCCGTGGCTCGTGCTCGCGGGGCTGATCGAGGGGTTCTTCACCGGCTCGGCGCCGTCGCTGGTGGCCTCCCTGATCGTCGGGTTCGGGCTCGGCGCGGTGTACTGGGCGCTCTTTTGGCTCAGAGGCGTGCGCGCGACTTCACCCTGAGGTAGGCGGCGACGCAGGCGGAGGGCATCGACGCCGGAGGCGCCTGGACGGCCACCGCTCCGCCGCGCTCGAGCAGTGCCGCCGCCCGCCCCACTGCCTCGGTGACCTGAGTGGCGACAGCGACGACGTTCGGGTCGGGCGCGCCGGTGCGAGCGGTGAGCTCCTCGTCCTCGGCGGTGGCGACGATCAGCGCATGGCGGCGCGCGAGCACGGGCACGGCGTGCGCGAGCGGGCGCGCGGCCGCCTCCTCGACGAGGTCGGTGAAGACGACGATCAGAGCGCGCTTGCCGCCGGCGACGGACTGGAAGGCGCGCTCGTAGTCGGCGTCCTCGCCCGACGGCTCGAGGTCGAAGATCGCCCGGCTGACGGCGGCCCCGCCGGCGCGGCGCGGCGGCAGCTGTCGCCGGACGGCCCCGTCGAAGGCCAGGACGCCGCAGCGGTCGCCGAGGACGTCCGCGACCGCGGCGACCGCGACCGCGGCGTCGACGGCCACGTCGAGACGCGTCGCGTCGCCGAGCGGCGCGGCCATCAGGCGGCCGGCGTCGAGCAGCAGCCATACGTCGCGCTCCTGCTCGACGCGGTACGTGTTGCTCATCGGCCGGCCGGTCCGCTGCGTGGCCGCCCAGTTGACCTGGCGGATGTCGTCGTCGGGGACGTAGTCGCGGATCGACTCGAAGTCGGTGCCGAGCCCGAGCGGGCCTCGGAGCCGGAGACCGGGGTCGCGGATGCGGGGCGGGTGGGCCGATTTCACGGCGAGCGCGATGCGGCGTGCCTGCGGGAGGTCGGGATAGGCCAGGATCTCGGCCGGGCCGCCGGGCTGGTGGTCCCAGCGCCCGAGACGCAACGGGCCCTCGCGCCTGATCGCGGGTGGCGGCACGGTGTGGCGCCCGCGGCGTCGTGCCGTGAGCTCGCCTTCCAGCGTCGCGTCCCCCTCGGCCGGCGTCGCGACGAGATCTGGCGGGAAAGGCTGGCGCAGGCGCGTTGCGCCGGCTGGTCCGGGGTCGGTCTGCACCCAGAACGGAGAGGGTCGCGAGCGTGCCACGTGGGTGGGAAGCTCGCGGCGCGTGCGGGGCTCGCGGCGCACGGCCGCGGCGTCGACGACGGCCGCGACGACGAGCGCGAGCGCGGCGAGCGCGCCCGGGACCGGCCCGACGAGGATGGTCGCCAGCGCGACGGCCGCCAGCAGCAGCGCGAGCCGCGGGCTCGGACTCATCGCGGGACGGGGACCTCGGCGAGCGCGGTGCGGACGGCGTCGGCGGGGCGGAAGCGGTCGAGCTCGGCCTCCGGCGTCAGCACCAGCCGGTGCGCGAGCACGGACGGCGCCATGCGCGCGACGTCGTCAGGAGTCACGAAGTCGCGGCCGGCCAGCCGCGCCGCCGCCTTGGCGGCCCCGAGCAGATGCGTGGCCGCGCGCGGGGACGCACCCAGCGTGACGCTCGGCAGGCCGCGGGTGCGGCGCGCCACCGCCACCAGGTAGCGGGCAACCTCGTCGGTGACCCGAGTGGCGTCCACGTCGGCGCGCGCGGCGCGCAGCGCCTCCACCGAAGCCACCGGCTGCACGTCCTCGAGCCGTCCCGGCCCGACACCTGAACGCTCGAGCCCCAGCATGGCGAGCTCGTCGGCCTCGCTCGGATAGCCGACCTCCACCTTGACCAGGAAGCGGTCGAGCTGGGCCTCCGGCAGCGGGTAGGTGCCCTCGTACTCGATCGGGTTCTGGGTGGCCACGACGAGGAAGGGGTCGGGCAGTGGGCGCGGCCGGCCCTCGACCGAGACCTGGCGCTCCTGCATCGCCTCCAGCAGCGCGGCCTGCGTCTTGGGCGGCGTGCGGTTGATCTCGTCGGCGAGCAGGAGGTTGGTGAAGACCGGGCCCTCATGGAAGACGAGCTCGCCGCCGCGCAGGGTCATGGTGCCGGTGAGGTCGGAGGGGAGCATGTCGGGCGTGAACTGGACGCGGCGGAAATCGATGCCCAGCGCACGCGCGACCGCGCCCGCCATCAGCGTCTTGGCGACGCCGGGCGGCCCCTCGAGCAGGACGTGGCCGCCGAGCGCGCTGGCCGCGAGCAGCGCCGCGACCGCGTCGTGCTGGCCGACGACGACCCTGCCGACCTCCGCGGCCACCGCCTCGTGGAGCTCCTTCATCCGCGCATCATCCCGCCTCGCTTCACTCAGGGGTCCGTCCCTTTTGTGAAGCCAGTGTCGCCGCCAGCGCGTCGACGTAGGCGACTCGCGGCGGGGCAAGCTCGTGCGCGTCGGGCTCGACGGGACCGAACCGCTTGCCGCGTGCGAGCATCAGCGCCAGCGCGGCCACGAGCAGCAGGATCAGCGCGCCCTTCGCGTTGCCCGGCAGCGCGGCGAGGCCGGTCTCGCGCAGCGGCTCGTAGAAGATGAGCGGGCCCCCTCCGGCGAGGTCGAGCGCGAAGGCCGCGTTGTCACCCTGCGCGAGGCGCGCGTTCTCCAGCGGCGAGGAGTCGGCGAGCAACGTCAGGCCGTTGCGCTCGACGACCAGGCCCCGCCCGGCCCAGGACCCGCGGCCGGCGGTGACGAGCCGGCGATCGCCGACTCGCGTCTCGCGCGGGCCGGCGGGGAGCCTGCGCACGCCCGCCAGCGCGGCGGCCCGGCGGCCACTGAGCACGGCGCGACCGCGTGCGCGCAGCACCTCGAGCTCGCTTCCGCGCAGCGCGGCGCCGAGCGCCACCACGGTCCCGCCCCCCGGCAGCTCGGAATCGCGCAGCGTGACGACCTCGATTCCGTTTCGCTGCGCCAGCTCGGCCCAGGCCGCGAAACCACGCGGCGTGGTTGCGAGCGAGGACGACGGCCTGCCCGAGGTCCCGGGCGCCACGTAGTCGACGAGGAGGAGCAGCGCGTTGAGCGCGACGATCGCGCCGACGACCCAGAGGACGGCGCGGCGACTCATCGCAGCACCTCGTCCCAGGCCTCGCGGGCGTCGCGGGCGTCGTCCTGGCCCGCCTCGCGGCCGCCATAGGCGATCGCGTCGAACTCGGGGCCGAACGCATCGAACGCCGGGGACCCCGCCTCGGCGGCGATCTCGCCGGTCGTCTTCGATTGCGCCGCCAGGCGGAGCACGCCCGCGCGGAAGCGCAGCCGCACGGCACGCTCCCACTCCCCCGCCCGCTCCGCCGCGTCGGCCTCGCGCTCCAGAGCGCGCGGGTCCTGCGCCGCGGCGGGCTCCACCCGCGGCGCGCGCGGCACCGCCACCCGGCGGCGGATCAGCAGGCGCGCCACCCACGCCGCCAGCGCCACCACCAGCACTCCGAGCACGACCCACACCACCACGGCGCCACCCGGCAGGAGGCCGTCGACATCGTCGAAGCCACCGGACAGCCAGCGGCCCGCGTCCTCCAGGCGGTCACCGGCCCAGCGCAGCGGCTGCTTGAACGGCTGCGGGACCTCGGCGTCCTGGTAGCGCGGCCGGGAGAGGATCTCGCGCGCCTGCTCGCGCGCCTCGTCAGCGCTCGGACCGCTAGCCACCGGGTGGTTTCGGCGGGAGGAAGCCGCCCGAGCTCGGCGGCGGCTCGGTTCCCGGCAGCCCGGACTCGTTGACCCCGCTCGTGCTCAGACCGGGGCCCGGCGAGCCGATGCGCTGGGCGAGCAGCTGCAGGTCGAAGCCCTCTTTGCGCACGCGCAGGTCGAAGTAGATGTATGTCAGCAGCGCCGAGGCGAAGGGCAGGGAGAGCGCGAGGCCGATGATGTTGGCCAGCGTGACCACGGCTGCGTTGCTGAGCTCGGAGTCCGAGTTGGCCAGGATCACGCCCCCGACCAGCGCCGTCAGCAGCCCCTGGATCACGGCCACGATCAGGTACCCGACCGCCAGCGCGCCGAACACCCGCCACCAGTGGCCCTCGATCAGCTTGCGCGAGCGTTGCATGGCGTCGGCGCCACGGGCCTCCTCGAACAGCAGCGCGGGCGTCGCCAGGCAGAACAGCACCCCGAGCCAGATCGCGCCGACGAAGCACATCAGGACCCCGGCGACGAGCGCCAGCGCGTACAGCACGGCGAGCCACAGCAACGGGCCCAGGCGGCTCGCCGCGTAGCGCAGCGACTCGCGCGCCGAGGCGCGCGAGCCGACCACGTCACCCCCCAGCGTGCGCAGGCAGGCCGCGGCGGTCAGGGTCTGCGCGACCAGCGACAGCAGCGCCGTCGCCAGCGTCCCGGCCAGGTACGGCCCGATCTCGTCGTTGGTGATGGTCGCCGAGGTCGTGAAGTCGAATGCGCTGTCCGAGGTCGACGCCGAGATCAGCGAGTTGACGATCGCCACCGGCACGACGACGACGAGCGTGCACAGGACGAGCGTGCCGAAGTTGCGCCGGACCGCGGCGAAGGCCGCATCCAGCAGCTCCCCGACACTCAGCGGCCTCATACGAGGCCGGACCTTATACGCGGAGGAACCGGCGCAGCGACAGACCGGAGCCCAGCGCGGACACCAGGACGCTGGCCCCGAGCAGCACGACCACCAGCACGCCGAAGTTGATCGTCTGCGGCGCCGCGATCAGCGCGAAGTCCGAGCGCAGCGGGTCGACGAGCGCGACCTTGATCACCCCGAGCAGCCCGATCGCCGCGACCCCGCCCACCGCGCCCAGCAGAATGCCCTCGAGCACGAACGGCCAACGGATGAACCAGTCGGTCGCGCCGACGAGCTTCATGACCTCCACCTCACGCCGGCGTGAGTACAGCGACAGCCGGATCGTGTTGCCGATCAGCAGCATCGAAGCGATCGCCAGCAGCGCCGCCAGGCCCGCCATCGCGAACTTCACCACGCGCGTCGCCGTGAGGATCTTCTTCGTGTCGTCCTCGCGGTTGCGGACCTCCTCGATCGACTTGTCGACGGGTACGCGGTCGGCGCCGGACGGCGCCAGGGGCGCCAGGGAGTCGCGGATGGCGGTGATGTTGTCCGGGTTGTCGGGCGTGACGCGGAACGTGTCGGGCAGCGGGTTGGAGCCAAGCAGCTCGTAGGCCTCGGGATTGCGCTTCTTCTGATCCTGGAGGGCCTGCTCCTTCGAGACGAACTGCACCTTCTCGACATGCGGCGTGCCCTCGATCAGCGTGCGCACGCGGTCGATGTCCGGTCGCGTCGCCTCCGTGTGGAGGTACACGTCGGCGATCACGCGGCCGCGGACCTCGTTCGCCGCGCCGGTGGTCGCCTGCACCATCGGGATGAACACGCCGAGTACGAGCACGGTGACGAGCACCGTGGCGACCGCCGCGAACGACGGGACGGCGTTGCGCCTCATCGACTGCAGCGCCTCCCTGAGGAAGAAGCCCAGCCTCACAGCTCGTCCCTCAGGATCGCGCCCATCTCCTGCGTCGTCTCCGTCGAGTAACCCGCGCGGCGCTGGTCGCGGATGACCTTGCCCTCGGCGAGCTCGATCACGCGCCGGCGCATCCTGTCGACCATCTGGTGGTCGTGCGTGACCACGACGACGGTCGTGCCGGTGCGGTTGATCCGGTAGAGCAGCTGCATGATGCCGACGGACGTCTCGGGGTCGAGGTTGCCGGTCGGCTCGTCGGCCAGCAGCAGCGGCGGGTGGTTGACGAACGCGCGCGCGATCGAGACGCGCTGCTGCTCGCCGCCGGAGAGCTGGTCGGGGTACGAGTGCAGCTTCAGCGACAGGCCTGTGAGGCGCAGGATGTCGGGGACCTTCGCGCGCACGTCCTTGCGCGTGCCCCCGGTGACCTGGAGCGCGTAGGCGACGTTCTCCGCGACCGTCCGGTTCGGCAGCAGCTTGAAGTCCTGGTGGACCATCCCGATGTTGCGGCGGTAGTACGGGACCTTGTTGCGCGGGATCTCCGACAGGTCGCGCCCGGCGACGCGCACGCGCCCGGTGGTGGGCTCGACCTCCTTGATCAGCAGCCGCATGAGCGTCGACTTGCCCGCTCCCGACGCGCCGACGATGAAGACGAACTCGCCAGGATGGATGGCGAAGGTGGCGCCGTTGAGGCCGAGGTCGCCGCTCGGATACCGCTTGACGACGTCCTCGAAGTCGATCATCGCGCCCGCGGCTTCGCCCCGCGGCGTCGCGCTGGGGGGTGCGGCCGGCTGGTAGTACGGGCGCGGACGGCGCGTACGGATGTGTCGCTCGGTGGCGGCCATGTCCACTGACGTTACGACGGCCGACGCGGAAGTCCGGCTGCGTGCAATGGCGTTTGCAGCGACCCCGGTAGCCTCGGGGACGTGCCCGTGACCGCCTCGGACCCACTCCCCAACGGCCTCCCGATCGTGCGCATCGCGCTGCCCGGGACGCGTGCCGTCACCGCCCTGGTCGCCTTCGAAGCGGGTGCACGCACGGAGCGGCCCGAGGAGAACGGGATGGCGCACTTCCTCGAGCACCTCGTCTTCAAGGGCGGCGAGAAGTACGACGACTACCGCAAGGTCAACGAGACCGCGGAGCGGATCGGCGCGGTCCTCAACGCGTATACGTCGCACGACATCGTCGCCTTCCACATGACCTGCCGCGCCGAGGTCGTCGAGCAGGCCGTCGACCTGCTGACCGACTTCGTGGGCCGCCCGCGCATCAACGCCGACGAGCTCGACCGCGAGCGCGGGGTGGTCATCCAGGAGATCGCCCGCGCCAACGACAACCCGTCGGTCGTCGCCGAGCACCTGATCGACCGGGCCGCGTTCGGCGACCACCCGCTGGGCCGCCCGGTCCTCGGCCCCGCGGAGCATCTGCGCACGTTCTCGCGCGACGCCGTCGTGGCCTTCCGCGAGCGCCAGTGGGCCGGCGCGCGGGGCGGCGCGTTCCTGGTCGGAAACCTCGAGCACCTGCCGGACGACGGCGTGCTGTCGGAGGCGTTCGGCCGCTTCCCGGCGATCAGCGCCAACGGCGCCTTCGAGCCGGCCGCCGCGCTCGAGCCGGCCACGCTGGTCGAGGAACGCGACTCCAACCAGTCGCACCTGCGCATGAGCTACCGCACGCCGATCGACGTGACGGACATGTCGCAGCGCGCGGCGCTGAGCGTCTACTCGACCCTGCTCGGCGGCTCCATGGGCTCGCGGTTGTTCGACGAGATCCGCGAGCAGCGCGGGCTCGCCTACTCCGTGTACTCGGTCTCGCACGCCTTCGCCGACGTCTCGGTGCTGCAGCTGTCGGCGGGGCTCGAGTCGGGCAAGTGCGTGGAGGCCTACACGCGCATGCGCGAGATCATCGATGACCTGCGTGACCAGGGCCCGCGCGAGGACGAGGTCGAGCGCGCCCGGGCGTACGCCGCCGGCCGCATGGTGCTGAACTTCGAGAACACGAACGCGGTCGCCCGACACGCCGCCTCGCAGAAGGTCGTCTTCAGCCGTGACCTCGATCCCGACGCGGCGATCGCCGCGCTCGACGCCGTCACGCTCGACGACGTGCGCACCGTTGCCGCCGGGATCTCCGAGAAGCTGTCGGTGGCATGCGTGGGGCCCCACACGTCGAGCGAGTTCGGCTGAACCGACCCGAGGTCGAGGCGTACGCCCGCCGGGTCGGCGAGCGGTTCCCGCTGCACCGGGCGTTCCTGGGCGGGGCGAGGGTGGAGGACGGGCTCGGCGCGCCGCCGCAGCGCGAGCGCGGGCCGGAGTACGTCCTCGTGCTCGTGAGCGAGCACTTCGACGGCGTGCCGTGGCTCGAGCGCGTGCACCAGGCCACGAGCCTGTGGGACGCCTATGCCATGGGCGGGCGGGCCGAGGTCCACTGCTACACCCCCGCCGAGTACCAGCGGCGCGTGCGCGCGCTCCCGGCGGTGCGGCGCGCGGCGCGGTCCGGCATCGAACTGGCCTGATCGTCCAGCCGGGGAGGTGGCGGCGCAGGTCTGCGGCGTCGAGCACCGATGAGATCCTCGTGCCCCACACACGTCCCCTCCTCGCGCTGCTCGCAGCCATCTCGCTCCTGTTCGGCCTGACGACGGCGGATGCCGGCGCACACAAGCGCGGCAAGCACCAGCGTCACCACACCGCCAAGAAGCAGTGCAAGAAGCTCAAGAAGAAGCAGCGCAAGAAGCGCAAGCGCTGCCAGAAGCGCAACCGCCACCGCGACCATGGGTCTCCCCCTCAGAACGGCTCCACAGGCGTCGGCGCCCCCGGAGCGACCGACGACGTTGACGAGGAGACGACGACGACGGCGATCGGCACCATCACCGCGGTCGACGGTGACATCGTGACCGTCACGCTGTCGCAGGGCGGCGCGGTCACCGCCCGCGTCACGGAGGACACCGACGTCATCTGCGGTGACGAGGCCGAGGACCCGGACGATGTCGGCGACGAGGAGAACCTCGACGACGACGAGGACGTCTCGAGCGAGGACGGACCGGAGGACGCGGAGGACGCGGAGGACGCGGAGGACGCGGCGGATGACGGCGGCGAGCAGCGCCAGGCGGCGGTCTGCGCGCCCGCGGTCGGACAGCCCGTGTACGACCTGGAGCTCGACGACACCGCGGCCGAGCCGACGTTTCTCTGGCTCGATCTGGCCGGGTAGAGAGGTCTACCCTGGACGTGACATCCGGCCCGTCCGGCGTGTCACCGAAGCGAATGCGCCTGTCGCCGTCCATCGTCCTGCTGCGCACCCAGAACGACGAGCGCCTGATCGCGCTCGCGGCGCAGGGATCCGAGGCCGCGTTCACCGCGCTCGTTGAGCGCTACCGCCGCCTGGTGCTGCGCGCATGCGCGCGCGTGCTGCCTGAGGCGCGCGCCGAGGACGCCACGCAGCAGGCCTTCCTGGCCGCTTGGAAGGCGCTCGACCGCGGCGACGAGGTGCACAACGTGCGCGCCTGGCTGCTCCGAATCGCGCGCAACACCGCGCTCAACGCGCTGCGTACGCCGGGCTTCGAGTACGACGAGCTCGCCGCGTCGCTGCACGGCAGCAGCGCGCCGCAGGACGAGCTCGAGCGGCGTGAGGTGATGCGCCAGACGCTGCAGGGCGTTGCGGCGCTGCCGGAGAACCAGCGCGAGGCGTTGCTGCGCAGCGCGGTCGATGGCGCGTCGCACGCCGACATCGCGCGCGATCTCGGGCTCAGCGAGGGGGCGACGCGCAACCTCGTCCTGCGGGCGCGGGCGACGCTGCGCTCGGCGGCGTCGGCGATCACCCCCCTTCCGTTGCTCAACTGGGCCGCCGCCGGGTCCACGGCGGGGATCGCCGAGGTCGCCGCGGGCGGTACGGCCGCGGGCACCGCCGCGCTGCTCGCCAAGGCGGGCGCAGTCGTCGTCGCCGCCGGCGGCGCCGTCGCCACCCCGGCGATCGTGCACAAGGTGCGCGGTGACCAGTTCGCGCCCGCGAAGGCGGCGCAACGGCCTGAGCGCGAGCGACCGTCGACGCCGCGCGAGGAGCGGGACGTCCCGGTCGTGGCCGACGCCGAGCGCGCTTCTGAGGCGGCCGGCACCCGGGCGGCGCAGCCCGGGCGGCACGGCGGACCGGGCAAGGCCCGCGCGCCGGGGGTTCGGCGCGAGCGCGGGCACCGCGGCCGGGACGGCAACAGCCGGCCCTCCAGCGCGAATGACGAGGACACCGCGAGCGGCACGTCCGGCGAGAGCCCACAGGAGTCCGGCGACGACAGCAGCGGCCCGGGCAACGGCCGCGGGCACGCGAAGGTCAAGGACGAGACCGACGACGTCAACTCCGGCCCCGGCAACTCCGGCTCGGGCAACTCGGGCCAGGGCAGCGCGAACAGCAACGGCAACAGCCAGGGCAAGAGCAAGAGCCAGGGCAAGGGCAACCCCGGCTCCGAGGACGAGGACGGCGCGCCGGCCGCGGCCGAGCCGACGCCGCCGCCCGACGGGGAGCTCGACGAGGACGAGGTCGCCGGCCAGGAGGGCGACGGCGGCAACAAGGGCCGAGGCAAGAACGAGGCTCGGCGTGTCCCCCTCGCAGAAGCTCGTCAGGCCCCGATGTAGCCGGCGAGATGCTCGCCCGTGAGCGTCGAGCGCGCGGCGACGAGGTCGGCGGGTGTGCCCTCAAAGACGACCCGCCCGCCGTCGTGGCCCGCCCCCGGGCCGAGGTCGATGATCCAGTCGGCGTGGGCCATGACGGCCTGGTGGTGCTCGATGACGATGACCGACTTGCCGGAGTCGACCAGCCGGTCGAGCAGGCCGAGCAGCTGCTCGACGTCGGCGAGATGGAGACCGGTGGTCGGCTCGTCGAGGACGTAGGTTCCACCTTTGTCGCCCATGTGCGTGGCCAGCTTGAGCCGCTGGCGCTCGCCGCCGGACAGCGTCGTGAGCGGCTGGCCGAGGCTGAGGTAGCCGAGCCCGACATCGGCGAGGCGCTCGAGGATCTTGAGCGCGGCGGGCGTGTGCGCGTCGCCGGCCCCGAAGAACTCCACGGCGTCGGTCACCGACATCGCCAGCACCTCGCTGATGTCCCTGCCGCCGAACTCGTATTCCAGCACCGCCGCCTGGAAGCGCTTCCCCTCGCACTCCTCGCAGGTGGTGGCGACGGTGGCCATGATGCCGAGCTCGGTGTAGACCACCCCGGCGCCGTTACAGGTGGGGCAGGCGCCGTCTGAGTTGGCGCTGAAGAGCCCCGGCTTGACGCCGTTGGCCTTCGCGAACGCCTTGCGGATCGGATCGAGCAGACCGGTGTAAGTGGCCGGGTTGCTGCGGCGCGAGCCGCGGATCGCGGTCTGGTCGATCGACACCACACCCTCTCGGCCTGACACCGACCCCTCGATCAACGAGCTCTTCCCCGACCCGGCGACGCCCGTCACCACCACCAGCACCCCGAGCGGGATGTCCACGTCGACGCCCTGGAGGTTGTGAGCGTCCGCCCCACGCACCGCGAACGTCCCGGATGCCTCGCGTGGCGAGGGCTTCAGGGACGTTCGGTCGTCGAGGTGGTGGCCGGTGACCGTGCCGCTGGAGCGCAGGCCGTCGACCGTCCCCTCGAAGCAGACGGTGCCGCCCCCGGCGCCCGCCCCGGGGCCGAGGTCGACCACGTGGTCGGCGATCGCGATCGCCTCCGGCTCGTGCTCGACGACGAGCACCGTGTTGCCCTTGTCGCGCAGCTGGAGCAGCAGCTCGTTCATCCGCTGGATGTCGTGGGGATGAAGGCCCGTGGTCGGCTCGTCGAAGACATAGGTCACGTCGGTCAGCGACGAGCCGAGATGGCGGATCATCTTCGTGCGCTGGGCCTCGCCGCCGGACAGCGTGCCCGACGGGCGGTCGAGCGAGAGGTAGCCCAGCCCGATCTCCACGAACGAGTCGATCGTCCGCCGCAGCGCCTCGAGCAGCGGCGCCACGGACGGCTCGTCGAGCCCGCTGACCCAGTCGGCGAGGTCGGAGATCTGCATCGCGCACGCCTCGGCGATGTTGATCCCCCTCACCTTCGAGGACCGCGCGGCCTCGTTGAGGCGAGTGCCGTCGCAGTCGGGGCAGGTGGTGAACGTCACGACCCGCTCGACGAATGCGCGGATGTGGGGCTGCAGCGCGTCGACGTCCTTCGAGAGCATCGACCGCTGGATCGTGGGGATCAGACCCGCGTAGGTCAGGTTGATGCCCTCGACCTTGATCTTGGTCGGCTCCTTGTACAGCAGGGCCTCGAGTTCCTTCTTGGTGAACTTGCGGATCGGCTTGTCGACGTCGAAGAAGCCGGAGCCGCGGAAGATGCGCCCGTACCAGCCCTCCATGCTGTAGCCGGGGATCGTGAGCGCCCCCTCTTCGAGCGACTTGCTGTCGTCGTAGAGCTGCGACAGATCGAAATCGGTGACCGCGCCGCGGCCCTCGCAGCGCGCGCACATGCCGCCGTGGTAGACGACGTTGCGCACCACGACCCGCTCGCCCCTGCCCCTGTCGACCTTCAGCGCGCCGCTCGCCGTCCGCGTGGGGACGTTGAACGAGTAGGCGGTCGGGGGCCCGATCTGCGGCTCCCCCAGCCGGCTGTAGAGGATCCGCAGCATCGCGTTGGCGTCGGTGGCGGTGCCGACCGTCGAGCGGGTATCGGTACCCATCCGCTCCTGGTCGACGACGATCGCCGTCGTCAGCCCGTCGAGGACGTCGACCTCGGGCCGTGACTGCGTCGGCATGAAGCCCTGGACGAAGGCGCTGTAGGTCTCGTTGATCAGCCGCTGGGACTCCGCGGCGATCGTTCCGAACACCAGCGAGCTCTTGCCCGAGCCCGAGACCCCGGTGAACACGGTCAGCCGGCGCTTCGGAATCTCGACGCTGACGTCCCTGAGGTTGTTGACCCGGGCGCCGTGTACCCGGATCAGGTCGTGGCTGTCGGCGACGTGCATCCCTACCGCTGCTCGATGCGGACGTGGTTGCCCGCGGGATCGCGCAGGCCGGCGTCGCGGACGCCCCACGGCTGGCTCATCGGCTCCTGGAGCACCTCGACGCCGGGCGCGGCGGCGACCTTCTCGAACGTGGCGTCGAGGTCGTCGCTGCGGAAGTTGATCATTCCCAGCGTGCCCTTGGCCAGCAGCGCGGCGATGGTGTCGCCGTCCTCCTGGGAGCGGCCGGCGTGGGGTTGCGACAGCACGATCTGGACGTCGGGCTGGTCGTCGGCCGAGAGCGTGATCCAGCGGAAGTCGCCCTTCGCGACCTCGCTGGTGACGTTGAGCCCGAGGGTGTCGCGGTAGAAGCCGAGCGCGGCGTCGGGGTCGTCGACGACCACGTGCACATGGCTGAGTGAGACGGTCATGGGCGCGACGCTACGCGGGAGATGCGGCCGGCGCTTCTTCGTTTCTGCTTTTCGCGGGGCGCCGGGGGCGGGTCAGCACCATGACCTGGCAGCCGGGCACGACCTGCAGCTGCGAGTGGTCGGCAGCGCGGTACTCGCTCGGGGTCGCTCCGACGATCTGCGCGAAGCGCGAGGAGAAGGAGCCGAGGCTTGTGCAGCCGACCTCGAAGCACACCTCGGTGACGCTGAGGTCGCCGCGCCGCAGCAGCGCCTGCGCGCGCTCGATGCGGCGCGTCATCAGGTACGAGTACGGCGTCTCGCCGTACGCCTCGCGGAAGCGGCGGGAGAAGTGGGCCGTGGACATCAGCGCTGTGCGCGCCAGGGCCGGCACGTCGAGCGGCTGCGCGTACTCGCGGTCCATGCGGTCGCGGGCGTGCCGCAGGCGCCGCAGCTCGTCGAGGTCCATGCCGCTCAGGTTATGGCGACCATGCGCTCGATCGGCAGCCTCGCGCGCTCGGCGAGCTCGGGCTCGACCTTGACCTGCGGCGACATGTCGCGCAACGCGTCGCGCAGCTTGGGAAGCGTGATCATCTTCATGAACTGGCAGACCGCGGCGCGGTTGGCCGGCAGGAAGTTGACGCCGGGTGCCGCCTCGCGCAGGGGGTGCAGCATGCCGGTCTCCGTGGCCACGATCGCGGTCGTGCCCGGTCGCGCGTTGAGCGCGTAGTCGACCATCCCGCTCGTCGAGAGCATGTGCACGCCCTCCGGGTCGACGTCGCCGGCCGCGACGTACTCCATCACCGACGTCGAGCAGCCGCACTCGGGATGGATGAGGAAGTCTGCCCCCGGGTGCGCGGCGCGCATCTCGCCGATGTCGCGCGGGCGGATGCCGGCATGCACGTGGCACTCGCCGTCCCAGACGTGCATCGGCCTGCCGAGGCGCTTCTCGACGTACGCGCCGAGGAACATGTCCGGCCCGAACAGGATCTCGGTGTCCGGTCCGTGCTCGCGGTAGATGTGCTCGACCACCTTGACCGCGTTCGACGACGTGCAGCAGTAGTCGGTCTCGGCCTTGACCGCGGCCGTCGTGTTGACGTACATCACCACGATCGCGCCGGGGTGCTTGGCCTTCCAGGCGCGGAGCTGGTCGGCGGTGATCGAGTCGGCCAGCGAGCAGCCGGCGTCGAGGTCCGGCAGCAGCACGGTCTTCTCGGGCGACAGGATCGAGGCCGTCTCGGCCATGAAGTGAACGCCGCAGAAGGCGATCACGTCCTGCTCGGTGGCCGCCGCCTGCTGGGAGAGCCCGAGCGAGTCGCCGACATAATCGGCCACCGATTGGATCTCGGGAATCTCGTAGTTGTGGGCCAGGATGACGGCGTCGCGCTCGCGGGCGAGCGCGCGGACCTCGTCCTGGAGGGCAATGGTGTTCTCGATCTCGAGCACGGGGTTCATGGGGAGCGTGTCTCCAGCGACAGGGAGAGGTCGAGGGCCGGCGCCGAATGCGTCAGCCATCCCAGCGACACGAAGTCTAGTCCATTTATGGTCGAGTAGACCACAACTGTGTCGGGGGTGATCCCCCCGCTCGCCTCGAGCTGTGCCCGGCCGCCCACCCGGGCCACGGCGGCGGCGACCTCATCTGGCGTCATGTTGTCGAGTAGCAAGCGGTCGGCACCGGCGTCGAGGGCAGCGTCGATCTCATCCTCATCGCGAACCTCGACCTCGATCGGCAGGTCCGGTCGGTGCGCGCGAGCCTGGGTTACCGCCGCGCCGACGCCGCCGGCGATCGCGGCGTGGTTGTCTTTGATCAGGACGGCGGCGTAGAGCCCGCGCCGGTGGTTGGTCCCGCCGCCATGGGCAACGGCCGCCTTCTCGAGGTCGCGCAAGCCTGGCGTGGTCTTGCGCGTATCGAGGACCGTGGCGGCGCCCGCGGGCAGCGAGCGCACCACCTTCGCGGTCGTCGTGGCGATGCCGCTGAGCCGCTGCAGGAAGTTCAGCGCCGTCCGCTCGCCGGTCAGCAGCGCGCGCGCACGGCCCTCGATCCGCAGCACGAGCGCGCCGGCGTCCCGCCACTCGCCCTCGGGCCCGCGCTCGAAGGTCGCGTCCGGGTCGAGGCGGGCGAAGACCTCCTGCGCGACGTCCAGGCCGCTGATGACCCCCGGCACCTTCTGGACGATCGTGGCTGTCGCCAGCGCCTCGGCCGGCACCGTCGCCTCGGTCGTCACGTCGCCGTCGCCGACGTCCTCAGCCAGCGCTGCGTCCACCAGGTCCCACACGTCCCGAACCCTAGGCCGCTGCGGATCGGCCCAGGGATGTAACGCCGCGGCGGGCGGGTCCTGTCACGCGACGGGACCCGGGTCTCCCTGCGCTCCGCTGCGAGCCTGCGCAGCCGCCACGCAACCGCCGCGCGCCCCGCAACGCCTGCGAGGCGGCGCTCGATCCTCGCTGCGCTCCGGTCAACCCCCGAACGCCCGCGCGCGCCACCCGCCCGAGGAAGGTTTCCTGCCGTGCCAGGACCAACGGCCCGGTGACTCGACTGCGCGTGATCGGAACCTGGGAGAGACACGCCCGGGCAGGCTTCCGCTTCCAGGCGGAAGCAGCGGTCACGCCATCCACGAGAAGCCGTCCCTGAGCACGCGACGTTCGAGCAGTGGTCCGGGCCAGAGCCGCAGGGTGTAGGTGTCGTCGCCGTCGTCGTCGTGTTCATTCGTTGCGTCGAACTCTCGGCCGCAGACCAGCAGCGAATAGCTGCCGGGCGGCAGGCTGATGGACGCCTCGTTGATCCCGGTGTCCTCAGGGCCATAGACGTGCAGACTTCCGCTCTGGATGACGAGCCCGCTTTCCACGAGGTGATCCCACTCGTCTTCCGCGAGCACGGGACGTTCCGGCGATAACGCGACGGTGACGGACGTTATGGTCCAGTTGCTGGCCGTGAACACGGTGACGCCACCATTGCCGGCCCACACCGCGAGCCCTTGTCGCTGGGCCTGCTCGCCATAGGAATCAATGTCGAGCTTCGACGCTGGGTCGCAGGCGATGAACTGGCCATGGTCCACGCGAACCGGCACCGTGACCTCCGACCCCATGTCGAGGGTACGTGTCATGGGGCCTGCCTACCCCGCGCTACCGCTGCTTGGCAACAGAAGCCAGCGGTGGCTCGACATGCCTTCTGTATCGTCGGAGCGATGAGCGGCGCTGCTCGTTCGGTGCCTTGGCATGAGGTGCCATCGCCGGCCGCCGGATGGCGGACGGCCCGCAGAGCAGCCATCACGTTGACCCTCTGCTACGTCGTGGCGAGCGTCGTCTACGTGTGGGCAGTGATGCATCGAGATCTTGCTTCGTTGTGCTTTGGCCTCGGTGACGCCGGGGATGGGCCGTGCCCGCGTGGTCTTCCGCCAGAGCCGTCATCGGCCATGACCGCGGCGCGTTGGATCACCTGGTCGGCAGGCGCGTTGTTTATCGTCGGATCGTTGGTGCTGGCTGGCCGGGCCCGCCTTGGGCTCGGGCACACCCGGGCAGCGTGGTTCGCGATGATCGGCGGATGCCTTGCCGGCGTGACGTTCAGCGCGCTCGTCCTTGCCGGGTCTTAGCGCGCCGAAACTGTTCAGGGGGAACTGACGCCGCTGCTGCTTCGAGGCAGAAGCGGCAGAGCCTCAGGGTAGGCGACGAGCGATAAGCGTGACTGCCGTGGCGGCGGCACCGAGAACAGCTTCCGCCTCCGACGTGGTGACGTCGTGCGCTACTGCGCCCGCGCCATGACGACCCTTCCGATTCCCGAAGCGAGCCGCAGATAGCACGATCTCCTCGGCCTCCGCCGGCAGATGACCTGCCTCGCAAAGCGCCTGAAAGAGCTTCTGTGCGACCGGAGGGCTGGGATGAGGCACGTGGCGCTCGTCACATAGCACCTTCATCGCGCTCTCCACCGAGCTGCATGCTTCTCCGACGGCGCGTTTGCGGGCCGCAGGATCTCCCCGTCGAAGCTCGTCGCGTGCACCCAAGAACTCAACCCGGGCACCGCGCGCAACTCTTGGATCGTCGAGCGCTGCGAGCGCCGGACGTAGCACCTGCTCTTCGACGACCGCGTCGCCGGTCCACGTGAGGCGCATTCCCCGACCCACACCCTCCGCGCGATACGGCGCTCCCCTTCGGACGAGGATCTTGTTTACCGAGCCCACGAGCGCCGAAACGACGAAGGGATCTTGCATCACCCGCGCAGCGGCCTCTGTCGCCGTCAGGAAGTCGGTCTCGGGCATCTTCAGCAAGACCCCGAGCGGCGTCCCTTTCCGAGCAGCTCCCTGCCTTGCGCGCTCGAAATCGAGATCTGACTCGTCCGTCAGCTGGGACGTTCTGATGCTCACCTCCCGCTCGATGTCCGCCCTCACCGAAGCGCCCCAGACTTCGGTGACACCGTCCAGATAGTCGCTCAGGTCGCCGTAGCTTTCCGACTCGATGAACCCCAGAAGCACCTGCATGGGGGTCAGCCCACCCTTCTGCAGTTGCGTGATAAGGGCCTTCCTTGCGCCTTCGTCCAATCCGGTGGCTGCCCGCAGGTCCGCCGTTGATCGATCTCTGCTCACAAACAAGAGTCAAGCAAGGCTCTCGGATCAGATTGGAGCCCAGGCCGCGTGGGCCGAGCTGCCGCTTCTGCCTCAGAGCGGAAGTACTCGAAATCTCGACCTGGGGCCCTCGCTCACGAAGCTGAAGCAGGTAGGCCACCAGTTGTCGGCGAGACTTCTTCGGTAAGTCCCGGTAGGAGGGAATAGGAGGGACGGGCCTGACCAGCGTGTCGCGAGGGCTCACGCCAGCCGGCAGTGGCGAGAAGTGCCTCCTATAGATGCCCAACTCGCCAGCGGCGTTCGAATCGCTCCCCGCCTATCGCTTCCGCCTAGAGAGCAGCTTCCCCTTCTGCCTCCAAGCGACAGCGGCTTGACCATCACCGATCCGCCTGAGGGTCGCTATGGCAACCATCAGTCGGAGCAAGACCTCGGGTGAGACACGAAGGTTGCCGCGCTGCTGCCTTCGCCTGAACGCCGCTTCTGCCTCGAATCCTCAGCGCCGGACTTGAGTTGATTCCCGCCTGTCCGGGCAGGAGCGAGCTCACATGCGTGTGCTCAGTGTCTCGTTGCTCGCTACGCGATCACGCGACTGGAGTCCAACCTTGGCGGGGCGCTTAGCCGACTCCACTCAGTCAACCCACCCGAACGGACCCGAACAGCACACAGAACTTTGCGGCGCGCCATCGGCGCTTCAGCTGCGTTGCCAACGTTTTACATCGCCGCCCAGTCCGGCGGCGATTCAGTGGGAGCGTTTACCAGCGCTTGGCCGCGCGCGCCAGAGCCGCACAGGCCGCCCCCCTACGAGTACTCCGGCACACCTAGTGCCGGCCGGCAGCTCCTGCTTCTGCCTCCATGCAACAGCGGTCCCCGGCCGGCATTTGCGAATTTCACCCCGCATAGGGGGTCTTATTCGCAGATCCCGACGCGAGCCCCCCGCTGTCCCTTTCGCCTAAAACCCATATCGGGTCTGCGTGATGCCTCAGGCGTTCTGACTGACATGAGCGCTCACCGGCCGCGAGTGCCGCGCGCGTTGGTCCCGGCACGGCAGGAAACCTTCCTCGGGCGGGTGGCGCGCGCGGGCGTTCGGGGGTTGACCGGAGCGCAGCGAGGATCGAGCGCCGCCTCGCAGGCGTTGCGGGGCGCGCGGCGGCGGCGTGGCGGCTGCGCAGGCTCGCAGCGGAGCGCAGGGAGACCCGGGTCCCGTCGCGTGACAGGACCCGCCCGCCGCGGCGTTGGTCCCTAGGGCCGAAGCGCGGTGGCTTGGGCGCCGTTATTCCTCGACGACGAACATGCTCTCCAGCGAAGGGTCGGAGGCGCCGTGCAACCGGGCGCCAGCGGACACCAGCTCGCGCAGGTAGTCGATCGCCTCGCGGGTGATGCGCTCGCCGGGCAGCAGGGCGGGAATGCCGGGCGGGTAGCCGGCGATCGCCTCCGAGGAGACGCGGCCCTCGGCCTGGTCGGTCGGGACTCGCTCGCCGGCGCCGAGGAACGCCGCCCGCGGCGTCATCGCGACCTCGTTGCGCAGCGACGCCGCGGAGCGCGCGAGCGCCGACGCGGTCCCGGGCACGCTGATGCGCCCGACCGTCTCGGCGAAGTCATACGCAAAGCGATCGAGGTCCTCGGGCGGCTGCGCGATCCCGAGCACGAGCACGACCGTGGCATGGGTGGCGAGCTCGAGCTGGGCGTCGTAGGCCTCGCGCACCGCCGCGTAGACCTCGTAACCCGTGCGCCCGGTGCCGCGAACGTCGATGACGACGCGCAGCGGATCCCACGCCGCGACGCCGGAGCGGCCGACGAGGCCCTCCCCCACGACCGCGCAGCCCGGGATCGCGTCGATCGCGGTACACAGGTTCGCGGCCGCCGCGAGCGTGCGCGACAGCAGCGCCTGGCCGTGGACGGCGAGCTGGCGCCGCGCCGCGTCGAGCGAGCCCATCAGCAGTGACGACTGCGAGGTCGAGCGGACGAGCCGCACGACGCGCGCGACAGCGTCGGGGTCGACCCGGCCGCTGGACCCGACGTGCAGCAGCGCCGACTGGGTCAGCGAGCCCACGATCTTGTGCGTCGAGGTCAGCACCGCGTCCGCGCCCAGGCGCAGGGCGCTCTCGGGGACGCCCGCGTGGAACCCGAAGTGCGGGCCCCAGGACTGGTCGACGACGAGCGGGACCCCGCGCGCGTGCGCAGCCTCCGCCAGGCCGGCGACGTCGGCGGCGAGGCCGTAGTAGGTCGGGGAGACCACGAACGCCGCCCGGGCGCCCGGAGTGGCGTCGAGCTCGCGCGTGAGCGCGTCGGGCGTGACGCCGTGCGCCATCCCCAGCTCCTCGTCGTATTCGGGGGCGACGAAAGCGGGCGCGCCGCCGGAGAGCACCAGCCCGTCGATCACCGACGAGTGCGAGTTGCGCTGCACGACCACGGGCGCGTCGAGCGGCGCCAGCGCGAGGCAGAGCGCGTGGTTGCCCTGCGAGGCGCCGTTGGTGAGAAACCAGGTGCGCTCGGCTCCGTGCGCTTCGGCCGCGAGCGCCTCCGCCCGCGCGTAGGGCGTCGGCTGCGGGCCGAGGTCGATCCCCTCGATGTCCTGCGGGACATCGAGCTGAAGCGCCATCAGCCCGATCGCGTTGACCAGTCCCGGGTCGGCGCCGCGGCCCCCTTTGTGGCCCGGCACGTGGAAGCGCGTCGACCCCCGGAACCCGTAGGCGACCAGCGCGTCGAGGTACGGCGCGTTGGGCTGCTCGGCGGCGCTCACGCGGCCGCCGCCTTGAGCAGGTACGCGCGCACGAAGCCGTCGAGGTCGCCGTCGAGCACGCGGTTCGCGTCCCCCATCTCGAAGTCGGTGCGGTGGTCCTTGACCATCGTGTACGGGTTGAGCACGTAGGAGCGGATCTGCGACCCCCAGGCGACGTCCATCGCCTCTCCCTTCTCACGCGCGATCTCCTCGCGGCGCTCGCGTTCGGCGCGCTCGATCAGCTTCGACTGGAGCATCCTCATCGCGGTCAGCTTGTTCGACGACTGCGAGCGCTCGTTCTGGCACTGGACGACGATGCCGCTGGGCCGGTGGGTGATCCGCACCGCCGAGTCGGTCTTGTTGACATGCTGGCCACCGGCGCCGGACGCGCGGTAGGTGTCGATCTGGAGGTCGTCGTCTGAGATCTCGATCTCTCCCATCTCCTCCAGGACGGGTGACACCTCGACCGAGGCGAACGCGGTATGCCGGCGCGACTGCGCGTCGAAGGGCGAGATGCGCACGAGGCGATGAACCCCCTTCTCCGCGCCGTACAGGCCGTACGCGTTCTCGCCGCTGACACGGAACGCCGCGGACTTGATGCCGGCCTCCTCTCCCGGGGAGACCTCGAGCAGCTCGGCTTTGAACCCACGCCGCTCGGCCCAGCGCATCTCCATGCGCAGCACCATCTCGGCCCAGTCCTGCGCGTCGGTGCCGCCGGCGCCCGCGTTGACGATGACCAGCGCGTCACCGCCGTCGTAGCGGCCGGAGAACAGCCGCTCGAGCTCGAGCTCCTGAAGGCGCGACTCGACCGACGCGAGCGTTTCCTCGATGTCCTCGCCCTCATCGGCGAACTCGAGCAGCTCGACGTCCTCCTCCAACGCGGCGAACGTGTCGCGACGCCGCGCGACCCGGGCGTACTCGGCGTTGACCCTGGCGGCCGCGTCCGGCTCGTCCCAGAAGCCCGGCTCCCCCATCTGCGCCTCGAGCTCGGAGGCGCGCGTCTTCAGCCCTGCCGGGTCAAAGGTAGTCCGCGAGGAGCTTGAGCTGCTCGCGGATGGCCGCAAGGCGCTGCGGCGTCGGCTGGGAGGCGGCGGTGGTCATGAGACCTTCTCGAACACTAGGCGGTAGTGATCGAGCAGCTCGCGCTCGAAGCACACGCCGTTGGCGCTCACCCCGGAGGTGAAGGCGAGGCGGAAATCCTTGGACGTCAGCCACCTGGGAACCAGCCGGGCCTTGACCAGTGTCTTCTTCAGGCTGGGCTCGGCGAAGCGCGTGCGCCACTGCTTGATCGTCTCGATGTAGTCGAGCCGCCCGCTCACCGCCGACACGAGCCGGAAGTGCGGCTGCGCGCAGCGCTCGATCTGCTCCTTGCCGGACGGCAGGTGGGATCCGGGGAACTGCTTGGCCAGCAGTGCGAGGTACCAGGCGTCCGACTCGCGCGGAGCGTCGAGGCTGACCTCGGACAGCGGGATCATGTTGTGCCCGAAGACCATCGTCTGCAGGTAGAAGCGGCCATTGTCGGGCAGCGTGGTCGCGACGTTGGCGAACAGCCGCCGGTAGCGGTCCTCCTGGCGGCCTGCCTCATGGTCCTCGCGCGAGGCGAAATGCTCGAACGCGCCGAGGCTGGCGACGCCGTCGAAGGGACCGTAGGTGTCGCGGTCGATCCCGAGCGCGTCCTGGATGTGGACCTCGAGGCCGTGGCGCCGGCAGGCGGCGGCCTGGGCGCTCGACAGCGTCACGCCGACTCCGGTGGCGCCGCGGCGGCGGATGTCGTTGAGCAGCGGGCCCCAGCCGCAGCCGATGTCGAGCACGCGTCTGCCCCGCTCGATCCCGATCTGCTCGGCGACATAGTCGTGCTTGCGCCGCTGCGCCTCCTGGAGCGTGAGGCTGAAATCCCCGTCGTACTTGGCGCCGCTGAAGTCCGCCAGCTCGCCGAGGCTGAGCCGGAAGACGCGGTCGATCAGCGAGTACGTGAACTCGAGGTCGCGCTGGTCCGCCATGCGGCGGCGGAATCTACGCGCTCATGCGCCGTGGCACTTCTTGAACTTCTTGCCCGAGCCGCACCAGCACGGGTCGTTGCGACCGAGCTGCTCGTTCTCGTCGAGCTTGCGCTGCGTGACGACCGGCTGGCCCTCGCCGTCGGCGAGCTCGCCGGCCTCCTCGCCGAAGCCGGGGTCGAACGTGGGGCCCGAGTACTCGAGCGTCCCTACTCCGCCGGCCGCCTGCTGCTGCTGCTGCTCGAGCTCGTCCGCCTCGACGGTGACCTCGACGTTGTAGACCATGCGCGCGAAGGTCTGCCAGATCGCGTTCATGAGGTCCTCGAAGAGCGTGAAGGCCTCGTTCTTGTAGGCCACGAGCGGCTCGATCTGGGCGAAGCCGCGCAGGTGGATGCCCTCGCGCAGGTAGTCCATGTCGAAGAGATGCTCGCGCCAGCGCTCGTCGATGATCTGCAGCAGCAGGAAGCGCTCGAGCGCGCGCATCACGTCCGGTGTCAGCTGCTGCTCGCGCTCGTCGTAGAGCTTGTGCGCGTCCTCGATCAGCAGGCTCTTGAGCACGTCGCGCTCCGTGGCCTGCGCGTCGAGCTCCTCGGGCAGGAAGTCCACCTCGAAGATCTGGTCGAGCTGCGTCCACAGCTCGTCGAGATCCCAGTCCTCGAAGTAGTCGGTGACCGTGTACTCGTCGACGAGGCGGCTGATGACCTTGGCGATCTCCTCGCGCGCGACCGCGCCCATGTCGCGGCCCTCGAGGACGTCGTCGCGGTAGCGGTAGATGACCTCGCGCTGCTGGTTCATCACGTCGTCGTACTCGAGCGTGTGCTTGCGCTGGAGGAAGTGCTGCTCCTCGACCTTGCGCTGGGCGTTCTCGATCTGCTTGGAGAGGATCCCGGCCTCGATCGGCTCCTCGTTGCCCTCCTCGTCGATGACCTTGAAGCGGTCGAGGATGCGGTAGATGCGGTCGCCGGCGAACAGGCGCACGAGGTCGTCCTCGGCCGACAGGAAGAAGCGCGACTCGCCGGGGTCGCCCTGGCGGCCCGAGCGGCCGCGCAGCTGGTTGTCGATCCGGCGCGACTCGTGGCGCTCGGTGCCGAGGATGAACAGCCCGCCGGCCTCGACGACCTGCTCGCGGTTCTGCTGCACGCGTGCCTCGATGCTCGGGAGGACCTCGCGGAAGCGCTCGTCGTAGTCGGGGTCGCCGGGCTTGAGGCCGAGCTTGGCCAGCTCGAGCTGGGTGAGGTGCTCCTCGTTGCCGCCGAGCTTGATGTCGACGCCGCGCCCGGCCATGTTGGTGGCGATCGTGACCGCTCCGGGCTGGCCGGCCTCGGCCACGGTCAGGCCCTCGCGCTCGGCGTGCTCGGGCTTGGCGTTGAGGACCGAGTGGGGGATGCCGCGGCGGCTCAGCCGCTGGGACAGCAGCTCTGAGACCTCGACCGAGATCGTGCCGACGAGGACCGGCTGCCCCTTCTCGTGGCGACTGGCGATCTCGTTCTCGACCGCGGCCCACTTGCCATCCTTGGTCTTGTAGATCTGGTCGTTGAGATCGGCGCGGATCATCGGCCGGTTGGTCGGGATCGACACCACCGGCAGCTTGTAGATCTTCATGAACTCGTTGGCCTCGGTGAGGGCCGTGCCCGTCATGCCGGCGAGCTTGTCGTACATGCGGAAGTAGTTCTGCAGCGTGATCGTGGCGAGCGTCTGGTTCTCCTCCTGGATCGCCACGCCCTCCTTGGCCTCGATCGCCTGGTGCAGTCCCTCCGACCAGCGCCGCCCCTCGAGGATGCGGCCCGTGAACTCGTCGATGATCTTGACCTCGCCGTCGATCACCGCGTAGTCGACGTCGCGCTTGTACAGCGACTCGGCCTTGAGCGCGTTGAGCAGGTGATTGACGAGGTGGCCGTTCTCGGCTCGGTAGAGGTGGTCGATGCGCAGGAAGCGCTCGGCCTTCTCGACCCCCTGCTCGGTCACCGAGACCGTCTTGTGCTTCTCCTCGAACTCGAAGTCGAAGTCGGCGACGAACTCCTTCTTGGCGCGCGGGTCCATGCCCTCGGGTTTCTTGCCCGGGACCATCTGGCGCGCGAGCTTGGCGAACTGGACGTAGAGGTCGGCGGCCTGCTCGGGCGCGCCGGAGATGATCAGCGGCGTGCGCGCCTCGTCGATGAGGATGTTGTCGACCTCGTCGACGATGCCGAAGTTGTGGGTCGCCACCGCGCGACCGTCGGTGATGCGCCCGCCGTGCTGGACCTTCTCCTCGAGGCTCGAGGCCATGTTGTCGCGCAGGTAGTCGAAGCCGAACTCCGAGTTGGTGCCGTAGGTGATGTCGGCGGCGTAGGCGTCGATGCGCGAGTCCCAGGCCATCTGGTTCTGCAGGACACCGACGGAGACCCCCAGGAAGTCATAGATCGGGCTCATCCACTCGGCGTCGCGGCGGGCCAGGTAATCGTTGACCGTGATGAGGTGCACGCCCTTGCCGGCGATCGCGTTGAGGACGACGGCGAGCGTCGCCGTCAGCGTCTTTCCCTCGCCGGTCTTCATCTCGGCGATGGCGCCGGAGTGGATGACCATGCCGCCGATCATCTGTACGTCGAAGTGGCGCATCTCCATCGTGCGCCTGCCGACCTCGCGCGTGATCGCGAAGCACTCGGGGAGCAGGTCGTCGAGGTCCTCGCCGGCCCGCGCGCGCTCGCGCACCTCGTCGAAGCGCTGCCGCAGCTCGTCGTCGTCGAGGAGCTCGAGCTCGGGCTCGAAGCGGTTGATCGCCTCGACGCGCCTGGCGTACTGCTTGAACTGGCGCGCCTCGCCCATCCGCAGGGCCTTGTCGAGGATCTTCGGCATGGCCCCTCAGAGTAGAGGGCGATATCCGCCTACATCGCAGCGGCGGGCGGCTCCCCGAACCCCTCGGCGACGGGCGGCTGGAACGGCGCGCCGGCGCGCGGGCCGCGCCGCTTGTCCCGCACCCGCTTGACCTGCCGCGCGATGTCCTCGGCGACCAGGTTGATCGCGTGAGGCATGTCGCGCGCGGCCTCGCGCGCACGCAGGGTCACGCCCTTGAGGTGGATCGTCGCCTCGGCGATCTCGCTGATCGGGTTGGCGGGGTTGCGCTCCCGGCTGAGCTCCACCTCCAGCACGGCGCTCCCGTTGACCTGCCTGCCGACCTTGGCAAACCGGCGCTCCACCTGCTCGCGAAGCGTGTCCGTGACCGTTACGTGCCGGCCCTTGACCTCGATCTGCATAAGACCTCCTGTGTGGGAACGCGGGGTCCCCAAGAGTGTTTCACACGGTGCCGACTTCAAACAGGGCCTCGACGCGTGTTGGTCAGGCGCGAGGCGCCACGCGACGCTCACAGCGCGCGGGCGTAGGTGATGGCGCGGATCGTCAGCGCGCCGGCGCCGGCCAGGGCGGACGCGCATACCGCCAGCGTCGCGCCGGTCGTGTGGACGTCGTCGACGAGCAGCACCGCCGGCGGGGGCTCGGCGACAGCGGTCACGACGATGCGGCCGGGGGTGCGGCGCTCGGCGCGCCGCGCCCCGAGCTGCGGCGGCGCCCTCCCGGAGCGCGCGAGGCAGTTGGCGACGGGCAGATCGAGCCGCTCCGCCAGGCGTGTGGCGATCAGCGCGGCCGGGTCGAAGCCGCGCCGGCGCGTGCGGCCGGGCGCCGCCGGCACCGGGACGAGCGCTGTCGCGCCCGCGATCGCCCACGGCGGCGCGTTCGCGGCGATCTGGGAAGCCATGAGTCCGGCGACGTTGAGTGCCCCACGGAACTTCAGCGCGCGTATGAGCGCGAGCGCCGTCCCCTCGTACGCGACCGGGGCCCACGCCGTGGCGAACCGCGCCCGCGCGGCCGGGCAGCCGCGGCCACTGTGGCGCGGCAGCGCGCAGCGCCTGCACACGCGCGCGCCCAGCCATGGGAACCCGCGCGCGCAGGACGCACACAGCGCCGCCCCGCCGGCGGCGACCGGCAAGCGGCAGCCGAGGCACAGGGGCGGGGCCACCGCCGCCAGGATCTGCGCCAGAGCGTTCATGGCCACAGCGTCGCGCGGCCTGCTGTCACCGATCAAGACCAGGTAGTGCAAACTCAGCGCCGAAGTTGTGACAACTTCGCGCAGCGTCCCCGTCGACACCTCCTGGACCATCGCCCCGGCGGTGCTGCTCTCGGTCGCGGTGTACGCCTGGGTGTACGGCGCGCGCTGGCGCAACGTGCGCCGCACGCACGGGGCGCGCGACGCCGGGCTTGGCCGCCTGGCGCTGTGGATGTGCGGCCTGACGCTGGTGCTGATCGCGCTCGTCTCGCCGCTCGACCGCATCTCCGAGCAGCTCGCCTCGGGCCACATGGTCCAGCACCTTCTGCTCGCGGACCTCGTCCCGATCGCGCTGATCCTCGCCCTCACCAGGGTGCTGCTGCGGCCCGTGACGCGCGCGGTCCACGCGCTCGAGCGGCGCGCCGGCCTCCTCGCCCACCCGGTCATGGGCGTGATCGCCTACGTCGGGGTCATGTGGCTCTGGCACGTGCCCGCGCTCTACAACGCGGCGCTTGAGCACCCGCTCGTCCACGTCCTCGAGCACCTGAGCTTCGCCGCATCGGGCACCCTGTACTGGTGGCACCTGATCTCTCCCATCCGCTCGCGGCTGCGGCTCGGCGGGATGGCGCCCGTGGCCTACATGGCATCGACCAAGCTGCTCGTCGGCGCACTCGGCCTCGTGCTCGCCTTCTACCCCAAGCTGCTCTACCAGCCCTACGCCATCGCCGGCGAGCGCTGGGGGATGACGCCGCTCGACGACCAGCACGTCGCCGGCCTGATCATGGGCCTCGAGCAGTCGCTGGTGATGGGGATCGGGCTCGCGTACCTTTTCACGCGGATGCTGAGCGAGTCCGAGGCGGAGGACCGCCGCGCGGAGCGGTATGAGACGTCGTAGCTCCTGGCTGGCAGTGGCGCTGCTGGCGGTCTCGGCCGCTCCGGCGGCGGCTGCCGACACTCCCTCGCTGGCGCTCGGGCAGACGGCGTTCTGGTCGGGTCCGGGCGCGGGAGCGGCGAGCTGCGGTGACCACTGCTTCGAGTATGCGCTCGAGGTGCGCGAGTCCGGCCATGAGCTGCGCGTGGGCCTCGATCACGCGACGGTCGGCGACGAGTGGACGCTGCGGGTCTCCGGGCCTCAGGGAGCGCTCGACAGCGTGGACACCGGCCCCGGGCTCTACTCGGAGGAGCTGTTGTTCTCGGGGCCCGCAGTCGGCGCCTGGACGATCCAGGCCGTCGGCTCCCCATCGGCGGCCGATCCACGCTTCCGCCTGCGTGCGAAGCTCGAGCGCGCACCGGTGCTGCCCGCGAAGCCGGAGCTCGTGCCGCCGAACCTGCAGGCACTGCCGCCGTACGAGTTCACATTCGACTATCCCGTCTCCAACGGCAACGGCACGACAGACCCGCCGATCGGCGTGCCGGCCCCTGGCGGCCGGAGCGCCTGTCATCCGGAGGAGGTGGCCGAGGAGGGCGCGCAGCGCTGCCTGCGAATGGCCTTCGGTGTGCGCAACACCGGCCAGGGGCCGATGAGCCTTCTCCACGACGGCGCGATGCTCGAGGACGCCCCGCTCGTCCAGCGCGTGTCGCTGAGCGACGGCAGCCACGTAGACCGCCCCGCCGGAACGGCGAAGTACCACAAGACCCACCAGCATCACCACCACGACAACGCGATCGGGCTGACGCTGTGGCGCGTGACGGACCCGGCCCAGGGCGCACTGCAGCAGGTCGGCACCGAGCACCTCAAGGGCTTCGCGCACCGCAACGAGCTGCTGCGCGAGTGGTCGGTCTTCTACCCGACGTACCTGGAGGACACCGGCTTCGGACTGCGCGCGGGCTGGGGCGACTACTACGAGTGGGACCGCCCCGGCAACTACTTCGACCTCGCTCTGCACCCCGACGGCCGCTACGTCCTGCGCATCGTCGCGGACCCCGTGAACGGCATCCTCGAGTCCAACGAGCGCGACAACACGAGCTACTCGATGATCGACGTCGCCGGCGAGCAGATCACCTTGATCGAGAGCGGCCGCGGGACCGACCCCTGGGACCGCTGCAAGATCGTCATGCCCTTCGGCGCCGAGCCCGAGCCGCCGTCCGCGATCGAGCGGCCGCTGCGCCCCGCCGATTGCCCGCCCGACACGATCGACGTGGTCGCACCGCCCGCGCCAACCAAGGCGTGCCGACGCGCCCGACGCGCGCTGACAAGGGCGCGCAAGCGGACGGCCGCAGCCCGCACGAGGAAACGCGTGCGCGCGCAGCGCCGCGCGCGGCGCGGGGCCCGGCGCGCCTGCCGCTAGCCGCCCAGGACCGCGCCGTCAGGAACCTCGGCGGGCCCCTCGACGCGGGCCGTGCCGCGCACGACCACGTCGCTCCCGAAGCGCACGTCGCCGGCGACCTCCAGCCGCTCGGCGTCCACGAGCGACGGCGGGCCGTGGCGGAAGCGCTCGTCGAAGTCGGCGACCAGCTTGAACTCGTCCGAGAGCGACACCAGGGGCGCCGTGGAGGGGCCGAGCTCGACGCGGAAGTCGTCGGTCAGCGTGTAGGCGTCCGAGCGCAGCACCAGCAGGTCCGAGGTCGTCTTGACCGGCAGAAAGCGATTCCGCGGGACGTGCAGCGCCTGCGCTCCGTCGAAGACGCCGATCGCCGCGCCCATCGCCGTCTCGAGCTGGATCACCGCCGGCGACCAGGAGTTCGCCGGGTCGACGGTCTTGCGGTTGACGATCAGCGGCAGACCGAGCACGGGACCCGAGTCGGCGAGCGTCGCCGCCAGCGCGCGCAGGTCGATCCAGAGGTTGTTGGCGTTGAAGAAGCGGTGCCGCGACACGTCCTGGAAGGCGTCCTGCTCGGAGTCGGCGACCTGTGCCGACTCGCGCAGGACCAGCGCGTCGCCGCGCCGCGCCAGGTGGCCGCCCTTGCGGTCGGCCTCGGTGCGGTCGATCGTCTCTGAGGCGAACGGCGCTCCGGACGCGGAAAACCACGCGAGGATGCGCGGCTCGAGCACGGCGCCGAGGTTGTCGACGTTCGACACGAACGCGTAGCGGTAGCCCTCGTCGAGCAGCCGCTCGAGCATCCCGCTCGACTGCAGCGACGTGTAGAGGTCGCCGTGCCCCGGAGGGCACCACTCGAGCTCAGGGTTCTCCGGCCACTCCACCGGCGCGAGGTCGTCCGCGCGGAGCTTGGGCTCCTTGGACTGCACGAAGTCCAGCGGGACGTCGACCTCGAGCTCGTAGCGCTTGAGCGCGCGCAGCGACGCCCCGCGCGTCGCGAACGAGTGCATCAGCACCAGCGGCAGCCGTACGCCGTGCGCCTCCCGCAGCGACAGCACCTGGCGGGCGATCACGTCCAGGAAGGTGAAGCCGTCCTTGACCTCGAGCAGGGACTTCGGGCCCGTCATGCCCATCGAGGTCCCGAGCCCGCCGTTGAGCTTCACCACGACGACCTCGTCCAGCGGCGCCTCGGCATCGGGGAGCTCGTCGAACAGGGGCAGCGAGTCGATCGGCTCGATCTCCGACTCGGCGATCACCCCGGTCTCGCCCGCGCTGAGCTGCTCGTAGTGATGCGCGAACACCGCCCGCGCCTCGGCGGACACGCCCTCGCGCTCCATCTTCGCCAGACACGCGTCGAGTTCGCTCACGCTCAGCCCCAGCTGTCGAGATAGGCGCGCTGGGGCTCGGTGAGCTCGTCTATGCCGACGCCGAGCGCGGCGAGCTTGAGGCGGGCGATCTCGCGGTCGAGGTCGAGCGGCACGGGGTGGACGCCGGGTGGCAGCTCGGTCGTCACCAGGTGCTCGGCGGCCAGCGCCTGGTTGGCGAAGGACAGGTCCATGATCTCGGCCGGGTGCCCCTCGCCGGCCGCGAGGTTGACGACGCGGCCCGAGGCGAGCAGGTGCAGCCGGCGGCCGTCGCCCTGCACGTGCTCGGTGACCAGCGGCAGCACCTCGTCGCCGCTGCCGAGCTCGGCCAGCGCGATCTCGACGTCGAAGTGCCCGGCGTTGGCGAGCACTGCCGCGTCCTTCATCACGTCGAAGTGCTCGCGGTGCAGCACGTCGCGCGACCCGGTCACGGTGATGAAGACGTCGCCGCGCCGCGCGGCGTCGAGCGCCGGCATCACCTCGAAGCCCTCCATGCGCGCCTCCAGCGCGCGCATCGGGTCGACCTCGCACACGATCACCTGCGCGCCCGCACCGCGGGCGCGGTCGGCGATCCCGCGGCCGGTCTCGCCGTAGCCGAGCACGACGATCGTCTTGCCCGCGATCAGCAGGTTGGTCGCGCGCAGGATGCCGTCCAGCGTCGATTGGCCCGTCCCGTAGTGGTCGTTGAACAGCCGCTCCGTGCGCGCCTCGTTGACGGCGATCAGCGGGCACTCCAGGGCCAGGCGGCGCACGCGCACGAGCCCGGTGGTCGTCTCCTCGGTCCCGCCGCGCAGGGCGCCGGCGCGCCCCGACTCGTGCAGCAGCGCGACCAGGTCGGCGCCGTCGTCGAGCGTGATGTCGGGCACCGGGTCCAGTACGGCGGCGTAGTCGGGCGCCTTGCCGCGCCGGTCCGGGATGCCCAGCGCCTCGGCGACGTCGTCCTGGGTCGACAGCGGGTTGGCGGCGCACAGCGCCACCGTGGCTCCGCCCGCCTCGAGCGTGCGCACGAGGCAGGCGGTCTCCGCGGTCACGTGCAGGCACGCGGCCACGCGAACGCCCTTCAGGGGACGCTCGGCGGAGAAGCGGTCGCGGATCGAGCGGAGGACGGGCATCTGCCCGTCCGCCCACTCGATGCGCGGGTTAGTAGCGGTAGTGGTCGGGTTTGAAGGGGCCATCGACCGGAACCCCGATGTAGGCGGCCTGCTCCTCGGAGAGCTTCGTGAGGCGGACGCCGACCGCATCGAGATGCAGCGAGGCGACCTTCTCGTCGAGGTGCTTCGGCAGCACGTAGACCTGCTTGTCGTACTCGTCGTTCTTGGTGAACAGCTCGATCTGCGCGATCACCTGGTTGGTGAACGAGTTCGACATCACGAACGACGGGTGGCCGGTCGCGTTGCCGAGGTTCAGCAGCCGGCCCTCGGAGAGGACGATCACGCTGTGGCCGTCGGGGAAGCGGTACTCGTCGACCTGGGGCTTGATGTTGATCCTCTCGATGCCCTTGTAGCGCTCGAGCCCGGCCATGTCGATCTCGTTGTCGAAGTGGCCGATGTTGCCGACGATGGCCTGGTGCTTCATCCGCGCCATGTCGTCGGCGGTGATGATGTCCTTGTTGCCGGTCGCGGTGATGAACACGTCTGCGGTCTCGACGACGTCCTCGAGCCGCAGCACCGGGTAGCCGTTCATCGACGCCTGCAGCGCGCAGATCGGGTCGACCTCGGTGACCACGACCTTGGCGCCCTGGCCGCGCAGCGACTCGGCGCAGCCCTTGCCGACGTCGCCGTAGCCGAGGATCACGCAGGTCTTGCCGGAGAGCATCACGTCGACCGCGCGGTTGATGCCGTCGACGAGTGAGTGGCGGCAGCCGTAGAGGTTGTCGAACTTCGACTTGGTGACCGAGTCGTTGACGTTGATCGCCGGAAACAGCAGGTCGCCGGTCTCGGCGAGCTGGTAGAGGCGGTGCACGCCGGTCGTCGTCTCCTCGGTCACGCCGAGGATGCCGTCGGCGACGCGTGTCCACTTCTGCGGGTCGCGCTCGAGCGAGCGCTGCAGCGTCTCGAGGATGATGCGGAACTCGTCGGAGTCGGCGCCCGCGGGATCCGGCACGGCGCCGGCGCCCTCGAACTCCCTGCCCTTGTGGACGAGCAGCGTCGCGTCGCCGCCGTCGTCGAGGATCATGTTCGGCCCGCCCTCCGGCCACGTGAGCATCTGCTCCGTGCACCACCAGTACTCGTCGAGCGTCTCGCCCTTCCAGGCGTAGACCGGAACGCCCTGAGGCTCCTCGGGCGTGCCGTGCGGGCCGACGACGACCGCCGCCGCCGCGTGGTCCTGCGTCGAGAAGATGTTGCAGGAGCACCAACGGACCTCGGCGCCGAGAGCGGTGAGCGTCTCGATCAGGACCGCCGTCTGGATGGTCATGTGCAGCGAGCCGGCGATCTTGGCGCCCTTGAGCGGCTGGCTGTCGGCGAACTCGCGCCGGGTCGACATCAGGCCGGGCATCTCGTGCTCGGCAAGACGGATCTCGTTGCGGCCGAACTCGGCCAGGCTGAGGTCGGCGACCTTGTAGTCGCCGGGGGCGAGGACGTTCGGTGCGGTGGTGCTCATACGGTCTCCAGTTGTGATGCCAGCAGGCGCTGGTGCTTGTCCTGTTCCCAGTGCAGCCAGTCGGCGGCGGGGACGTCGTCGGGACGCTCGGCCTCGGCCTCGAGCCACGTCTCGGTCGCCGCACGCAGCTCGTCGTCGCTGCGCGTGCGCAGCGCGAAGGCCATGTCGGAGAGCGCGACGTCGTGCTCGGCCAGCAGCACGCGCAGGGTGCGCAGGCGCTGGAGCTCGGCCGGTCCGTAGAGGCGGTAGCCGGCATCGGTGCGATGGGGCTCGATGAGCCCGACGCGCTCGATGTAGCGCAGCATCCGAGACGACCACCCGGTCGTCTCAGCCGCCTCCTGGATGGTCAGGGCGTCCGTCAAGTTGCCATCGAGGCTAGCAAACCTTGACACAGTCGTGTCAAGGTTGCACTTCTCAAAAGGGCCCACCCCTTTTGTGACGCGGGTAGCGTGCCGCGCGTGACCGGCGCCGAGCACATCGTGGCCTACCTGCGCGACCGCGGGGTCGAGGTCGTCTTCGGGCTGCCGGGAGTGCACAACCTGGCCCTGTGGGAAGCCCTGCGCGAATCGCCGATCCGGCTCGTCGGGGTGCGCCACGAGCAGACGGCGGCCTACGCGGCCGACGGGTACGCGCGGGCCACCGGACGGGTCGGCGTGGCGCTGACCACCACCGGCCCGGGCGCCGCGAACACCCTCGGTGCGGTGGGCGAGGCCTGGGCCTCGCGCTCGCCGGTGCTGGTGATCGCGACCGACATCCCGTCGACGCTGCGCCGACCGGGCGTGTACCGCGGCGTCCTGCACGAGACCGACGGCCAGGCGGACATGTTCAAGCCGGTGACCAAGGCGCAGTTCTTCGGCGCGGGCGAGATCGCAGGCGCCTACGGGACGGCGCTCGGCGGCGCGCCGCGCCCGGTCTACCTCGAGGTGCCGACCGACATGCTGCGCGCCGCGCCCGAGACGGCGCGGCCGTCACCCGGGTACGGCGCGTACACCGCCAGCCAGACCGTGGTCGCGGCGAGCGCAGAGCGCCCGCTGATCTGGGCCGGCGGCGGGATGAAGGAACACCGCGACGACCTGGTCGCCCTCGCCGAGCGCCTCGGCGCGCCGGTGATCGAGACCTACCAGGGCCGCGGGGTGATGCCGCTCGGCCACCCGCTGCGCGTCGGCTTCCCCCCCACGTCCCGGCCGTCGGCGCGCTGTGGGACGAGGCCGACGTCGTGATCAGCGCCGGGTCGGACCTCGACGGCATCAACACCCAGAACTGGGCGCAGCCGCAGCCGCCGACGCTGATCGCGGTCAACCTCGACGACGCCGACGCGGGCAAGAACTACCGCGTCGACGCGCACGTGACCAGCTGCGCGGACGTCGGCGGATCCGGTGAGCCCTGGGCGGACCTGAAGGCCGTGCGGTCACAGGCCTGCCACGACCTCGACTCGCGAGCGCTGCGCTTCCTGGACGCGGTCGAGTTCGCGCTCCCGCCCGAGGCGGTCGTCGGCTGCGACATGTGCATCCCCGGCTACTGGGTCGCGGGCTTTCACCCCTTCCCGGAGCCGCGCAGGCTGCTCTACCCGATGGGCTGGGGCACGCTCGGCTTCGGCTTCCCGGCCGCGATCGGCGCCGCGCTGGCGGGCCCCGGCCCGACCGTCGCGATCTGCGGCGACGGCGGCTTCCTGTTCGCCTGCGGCGAGCTGGCGACGATCGCCCAGGAGCGGGTGCCGCTGACGACGGTGATCGTCGACGACGGCGGCTACGGCATGCTGCGCTTCGACCAGGACGTCGCGGGCGAGCCGCGCTTCGGCGTCGACCTCCGCACTCCCGACTTCGCACTGCTGGCGGAGTCCTTCGGCATCAGGGCGCAGACCGTCGCGGGCCTCGACGACGATTTCGGCGAGGCGCTCGCCGCCCACGTCGCGGACCCCGAGCCGAGCGTGCTGGTGGCGAAGGCGGAGGCGCTCGTGCCCCCGCCCACGACCTCGCCGCAGTGGTACCGCCGCCGGTAGGGAACGCGCCGGCGCCGGCCGGTGTAACACCGGTATGCGACTCGCTCTGATCGGTCTTCTGCTCGCCCTGGCCGTCCCGGCCACCGCATCCGCCGGCGGCTTCGCGACCGTCGGCCTCGCCCCGCCCCCCGCCGGCGTCGGGCCCGGCGACACCTGGAACGCCGAGCTCACGGTCCTCCAGCACGGCCGGACGCCGATGGAGGGGCCCGTGTCCGTCGTGATCCGCCGCCCGGGCGGCCCCGAGGTCAACCGGTTCTCTCGCGCGGCCGACGAACAGGCCCGGCGTCTTCCGCGCCGAGATCGTCTTCCCCGAGGGCGGGGAGTGGCGCTACTCGGCGATCGACCCGTTCGGGGTGGAGCACCGCTTCCCGGCGGCGGTCCTCGGCGGCGCCGCGGGGGCCACGAACCCCGGGCCGAGCATCTGGCCGGCCGGTCGCGGTCGCGCTCGCCGCGGTCCTGCTGTTCGTGGCGCTCGGCTGGCTAGCCGTTCGGCGCTCGCTGTCGCCTGCGGCGGGTCAGGCGGTCAGAAAGGCCTAGCGCCAATCGCCGCCCGCACGCTCGCGACGGTCGGCTCGGGGCCGAATCCGGTCAGACACCACGTGGCCCCCGCGTCGATCCAGGGCTGCGGGTCGGCCCCAGCCGGGTTGGTGACGACTACGTCGTAGCCGTCGAGCGATCCGCGCTGGGCCCCGATCGCGGCGACCATCTCGGCCAGTTGCGACGGCTCGGACTGGTCGATCGGGAAGACGCCGTCGTAGCGAGCGGCACGCCGCAGCGGCTTGCGATTCGGCCACCGCGCGGCCACCCAGATCGGGATGTGATCGACCGGCCCCGGCTCGAACTCGCCCGCCCAATAGGCCAGCAGGCGCTCGATCTCCGCGTCGAGTTGTGCTGCCCGCACCCTCATGTCGGGCTCCTCGCCGAACGTGTCGGCCTGGAACTCGGTCGTGTTCTCGCTTCCTACGCCGATGCCGAGCACGAGCCGTCCGCCGCTCAGCCGATCGAGCGTCACGGTCTCGCGCGCGAGCTGGTGCGTCCGGCGGCGCGGCAGCGGCGTCACCAACGGGCCGATGACCAGTCGCTCGGTGCGCGTGGAGATCGCGGCGAGGGTGATCCACGGGTCCGCGATCGCGCGCACGGGTTCGCGGTAGGCGACGTGATCCCACAGGAAGAACCCGTTCCAGCCGGCCGCCTCGGCCTCCTGGGCGAGCCCGGAGACGACCGCCGGCTCGCTCAGCTCGCCGAACGGCGCGACGAAGATCCCGAAGCGGGTCAGGGCTGCTCGGGATCCGGCTGCGGGGACCTGGTCGCGTCAGGCGTGGGCTTCGGCGCAGGCTTGGCGACGGGCTCGTCCCTGCCGGTGACCTTGTCCTTGATGTCCTCGATGCGCTGCTTGCCCTCGTCGGACTTCGCGTACCTCTGGACCTTGTCGATCGCCGCCTTGCCCTGCTTGGACCGCGCGAGCCTCATCGCCTTGCCGAACAGGCCGCTCATAGCCGGAATCCTTCTTCCCAATCGATCTCGGAGATATCCATCTGTGCCTTCTGGAGCTTGCCCGCGTAGTCCCAGTTCAAAGACTGCCAGCGGGTGAACTGATCGAGCACCCACATGCCCGACTGGCGCGATCCGTTGCCGGACTTGCCGTTGCCACCGAAGGGAAGGTGCGCCTCGGCACCCGAGGTCGAGTTGTTGACCGAGATCATCCCCGCGGTGATGCGCTCGCGGAAGCGGAAGGCGTTGAGCGCGTCGGTCGTGTAGATCGACGAGCTCAGCCCGTAGCCGTGGTCGTTGGCGAAGTGCATCGCCTCGTCGAAGTCGTAGAACTGCGCGACGCCGATGATCGGCCCGAAGGTCTCGGTGCGGTAGATCTCGTCGTCGAGCTTGACGCCGTCGACGACCGCCGGGTGGCAGTAGATGCCCTTGTCGGGGTCGCCGGCGAAGTTGGGCCAAGGCGCGTCGGAGGTGATGCGCCCGCGGTGGTCGGAGCCCACGACGGTGTGGTGCTCGCGGATCAGTCCGAGCCAGTCCTCGAAGCGCTCGGCGAAGCGCTCGTGGATCATCGGGCCGTAGAGCACGTCCTGCGTCGGGTCGCCGATCGTCGAGGCGCGCAGGCGCTCGTCGAGCTTGGCGACGAACTCGTCGTGGACGGACTCGTGGACGATCGCGGTGCCGAGCGACGTGCAGCGCTGCCCGGCGGTGCCGAAGCCGCCGAAGAGGGCCCCCTCGACCGCGAGGTCGACGTCGGCGTCGCCCATCACGACCATCGGGTTCTTGCCGCCGAGCTCGAGGCAGGGCGACTGCAGGTGGCGGCCACAGAGAGCGCCGATCTCGGCGCCGACCGCGCTCGAGCCGGTGAAGCCGACCTTGTCGACGAGCCCCTCCTCGAGCGCCTGCTCCAGACCGCCGAAGGTCGCCTTGCCGTCTGCCTGCACGAGGTTGAGCACGCCGCCCGGCACGCCGCCGGCGTGGAAGATCCGGGCCAGGGCGTCGCCGCACGCCGCCGCGTACTCGGCCGGCTTCCACACCACCGCGTTGCCGCACAGGATGGCGGGGACGAGATACCAGGCCGGCACCGCCACGGGGAAGTTGCCGGCCGTGATCACCGCCGCGACGCCCACCGGCACGCGGAAGGTGAACAGCTGCTTGTCCTTCATCTCGCTCGGCACGGTCTGCCCGTACAGGCGCCGCCCCTCGCCGAGGAAGAAGTCGCACGTGTCGACGATCTCCTGGACCTCGCCGAGCGCCTCGGGATAGGGCTTGCCGATCTCACGCGTGACGAGCCTGGCCAGCGCCTCCTTGTTGGCCTCGACCAGGCGCCCGACGTTGGCGATCACGCGCCCGCGCGCCGGGGGCGGAACGCTCCTCCAGTCGGCCTGCGCGGCCCGCGCGGCGCGGGCGGCGTCGACGAACGTGGAGGCGTCGCCCAGTCCGATCTGCGCGACCTCGTCGCTCGTGTCGGCGGGGTTGGTGGAGTGGATGGTGCCGCCGGGCGCGTCTTCGTACAGGCGGCCGTCGACGATGGATCCGAGCGGCATGGGTCGCAGCGTACGTCGTCGTGGTCTCGTCCCGCGCCGACGAGGTCAGCTCGCCGGGCGTGGCCGGCTGGCACATATGGCGGCCGGGATAGCCGGGTCTGGGCCCGGTGATCCGAGAAAGTGTCGCTATAGCAACCTCCAGTCGGAGCAGAACGTCTCGCCGCCCGGTCGCCGCCCGACCTGCCCTCCTTATCGAGCAGTTCTGCTGCGGTCCCGCATCCCAGACGACGCAGGCGCTGCAAACCACCACGCCTAAGGGGTCCTAGGCACCGGATGCCCGATGTAAGTAGGGCGTCTCAGGCTCAAAGTGATGAGCGTGGCAATCACCCCGATCCAAGGAGACAACGGTGAACACGCTCAACCCCATCCTCGCCCAGACCCGCCAGACCGAAATCGCCCGCAGCACGCGCCGGCGCGGCCCGAGGAGCGTCCCCACCCTGGTCGAGCGCTTCCGCAGCGCTCGCCGTCCTCCCCAGGACAGGGGTGGGATCATTCGAGCGTGGCAACACGGGTCACAAGTTCCCGGTTCGTAGGGCGGGAGGCCGAGCTCTCAGAGCTCCGGGCCGCCCTTTCCGACGCCATCGACGGCCGGCCCGGGCTGGCCTTCGTGGCAGGGGAGTCGGGAGTGGGCAAGACCCGGCTGGTCTGCGAGCTCGAGCGTCTCGCCCGTGCCGACGGGATTCGGGTCCTCAACGGCGAGTGCGTCGACCTCGGCGAGTCCGAGCTCGCGTACGCCCCCATCGTCGCCGCCTTGAGACCGTTGGCACGCTCGTCGGATCCTGTCCTCGAGTCCCTCCCCGAGGCGGCGCGACAGGCGCTG
This sequence comes from uncultured Solirubrobacteraceae bacterium, assembly GCA_963724135.1. GTDB lineage: Bacteria > Actinomycetota > Thermoleophilia > Solirubrobacterales > Solirubrobacteraceae > DATLGB01. The sequence continues at coordinate 599,563 of CAVRTA010000004.1, read as the reverse complement.
GAGGCCATGCTCCCCGGCCTCGCCGGCGACGCGGCCCCGCGTGGCTTCTCCGAAGAGGCCACCGGGGCCCGCGCGGCCCTGTTCGAGGCGCTGCTGATGCTGATCGACCGGCTCTCCGCCGACAACGGGCTGCTGCTGACGATCGAGGACCTGCACTGGGCAGACCGCTCCACGCGCGCGTTCCTGACCTACCTCGGGGCGTCCCTGGTCTCCGAGCGCGTGCTGGTGGTCTCGACCTACCGCCCGGACGAGCTGCACCGCCGCCACCCGCTGCGCCCGCTGCTGGCCGAGCTCGAGCGCACGGCGCGGCGCGTCGACCTCGGGCCGTTCACGCGCGCCGAGCTCGCGCTGCAGCTCGCCGACATCCTCGCCACCGAGCCCGAGCCCGACCTCGTCGAGCGCCTGTGGGCCCGCTCCGAGGGCAACGCCCTCTACGCCGAGGAGCTGCTGGCCGCCGGGCTCGACGGTCGCGGCGCGCTGCCGCCGACCCTGCGCGAGGCGCTGATGGTGCGCATCGAGCGGCTGGCGGCGCCGACCCAGGAGGTCATGCGCGTGCTCGCGGTCGGCGGCCGTGTCGAGCACGCCGTCGTCGCCGAGGCCACGCAGATGGAGCCCGGCGTGCTGCGCGAGGCGCTGCGCGACGCCGTCGCGGCGCAGATCGTCAAGGTCGACAACGAGGGCCGCTACGGGTTCCGTCACGCGCTGCTGGGCGAGGTCATCGCCGACGACCTGCTGCCCGGCGAGCGCGCGGAGCTGCACCTCGCGCTGGCCCGCGCGCTGGAGTCCCACACGGCGCCCGGCGCGCACAACGCCTCGGCGATCGCCCACCACTATGCCGCCGGCGGCGACCAGCCGCGCGCGCTGGTCGCGTCGGTGCGCGCCGGCGAGGCCGCCGAGGGCGTGCGCGCATATGGCGAGGCCGCCGCGCTGTTCGAGCGCGCGCTGGAGCTGTGGGACCGCGTCCCCGACGCCGAGGAGCTCGCCGGCACGGACCGGATCGACCTGCTGCGCGTCGCGGCCTGGAACCACCACACCGAGGGCGACCCGGAGCGGGCCGAGACGCTCCTGCGGGCCGCGGCGGCCAAGATCGACGAGGAGCGCGAGCCGCTGCGCATGGCCGAGGTGCTCGACCGCCTGGCCGACCGCCAGTGGAAGCTCGGGCGCCAGGACGAGGCCAACGCCACGCAGGAGCGCGCGCTGGCCCTGGTGCCGTCCGACGAGCCGACGGCCCAGCGCGCGATGCTGCTGGCGACGCGGGCCAAGCAGCTGATGCTCGCCTCGCGCCACCGCGAGACGATCGAGCAGGCGCGCTGCGCGATCGACGTCGCGCGGGCCGCCGGCGCGGTGATGCCGGAGATCCGCGCGCTGGACGCGCTCGGCGTCTCGCTCGCCTGGGTGGGCGACCTGGAGGGGATCCCGTCGCTGCGCCAGGCGATCGCGCTCTCGCTCGAGCACGACATGCCGGTCACCGCCGTCCAGATCCACGTCAACCTGGCCGACGTGCTGATGTGGCGCGGCGCCGGCCACGACGCGCTGGCGGCGGCCGACGAGGGGCTCGCGCTGGCGACCGAGCACGGGTACTTCAGCCGCTGGCTGTCGCTGATGAAGGCCGAGATCGCATTCCAGCTCGGCGACTGGGCCACCACGGCGTCGCTGCTGCCCGAGCACGGCCGGCGCCTCCAGTACGACACGTTCGTCAACGACGCCCACCGGCGCGTCGAGCTGGCGCTGGGCCGCGGGGAGCACGAGCGGGTACGCGAGCTGCTCGACGCGGCCGAGCCGATCGTGGCCGCCTCGCGGGAACCGCAGTTCATCGGCGCGCAGGCCGCGCTGCGGGCCGAGCTCGAGCGGCGCGCCGGCGACCTCGCGGCGGCCCGCGGAGCGGTCGAGGAGGGTTTGGACCGCATCGAGTTCTGCTCCGAGGACATGGCGCGCATCTCGCTGGTGTCGCTGGCCGGGCTCGCGGTCGAGGCCGATGCCGCCGTCCGGGCACGGGACCTCGGCGAGGCCGACACCGAGAAGCTGTCCGTGTCGCTGGCCGAGATGCTGCTGGCCCGGCTCGAGGCGACCGCCGGCGAGAACCGCCCGATCGAGTCCGCGAACCTGGTCACCGGCAGCGCGCTGCTCGCGCGCGCCGAGGGTGACGACGACCCCGCGCTGTGGGCGCAGGCCGTGGCGGCATGGCGCGAGGTCTCGCGCCCCTACGAGGCCACCCGGGCGCGCTGGCGCGAGGCCGAGGCGCTGCTGTCGCGAGGCGACCGAACGGGGGCATCGACCGCCGCCCACGAGGCGCTCGACGAGGCGCGCGGCATCGGCGCCAGCTGGGTCGCCTCGGAGATCGAGGGCTTCATCGCCCGCGCGCGTCTGCGCACCGACGGGGACGCCGCGCCGGAGCCCGACGGGGACCCGTTCGGGCTCACCCCGCGCGAGCGCCAGGTACTGGAACTGCTCGCCGCCGGCGCGACCAACCGCGAGATCGGCCAGTCGCTCTACATGGCCGAGAAGACGGCCTCCGTCCACGTCTCGCGCATTCTGGCCAAGCTCGACGTCCGCACCCGCACCGAGGCGGCGGCGGTCGCCCACCGCCTCGGCCTCACCTGACTTCACAAAAGGGACGGACCCTTTTGTGAAGTCAGCGGCCGTAGCGGTCCTCGAGGCGGACGACGTCGTCGAGGTGCGGTGTGGAGGCCTCGAAGAGGGTCAGGTCGGTCGTGGCGGTGACGCGATGGACGGTGCCCGGCGTGAAGCGGAAACGTCTCGCCGGGGCCGACCTCGACGTGTCTCGAGCGCGCCGCCGCCGACCGTGCCGAGTTCCAGGCGCGCGGTCCCCGACTGGACGTACCAGCTCTCGTCCTTGACCTCGTGGTACTGGAGGCTCAGAGCGTGCCCGGCGCGGACGAACAGCAGCTTGCCGACGTAGTGCTCGGTCTCCGCCCAGATCAGCTCGTGTCCCCACGGCTTCTCGACGCGGCGCGGCTCGCGGCGGGCGGAGGTCACGCGAGGATCGTGTCAGGTCGCGGGTCGGCACCGTCGGGCACGACCGCGCCCGGCACGACGATGCAGTCGCGCAGCACGCAGCCCTCCCCCACGCGCGCGCCCTCGAGCACGACCGCGCGCTCGACCACCGACCGCGCGCCGATGCTCGCCCCCGCCCCCACCACCGCCGGCGCGGTCACCGTGCCGGCCACCCGCGCAGTGCCGGCGATCATCACGCCGTCGGGCGCGTCGACGTCCGTCTCCACGGCGCCGGTGAGGATGTCGAAGGTGCCCTGCAGGTAGCGCTGGGGCGTCCCGATGTCGAGCCAGTAGCCGTCCGAGACCCGCGCGTAGAGGCCGTCGCCGACGAGCCGCGGGAAGACCTCGCGCTCGATCGAGGCGTTGCGGCCGGGCTCGAGCAGGTCCAGCACCCGGCGTTCGAGCACGTACGCGCCGGCCGAGATCGTGTTCACGCCGACATCCTCGAGCGGCTTCTCGATGAACTCGAGCACGCTGGCGTCGTCCGCCGTGCGCACGAGCCCGTAGTTGCTGGGGTCATCGACCCGGACGAGAGCCAGCGTCGCGGTCGCGCCCGTGCTCTCGTGCTGGGCGATCTGGGCGGTGAGGTCGATGTCCGTGAGGACGTCGCCGTTGAGCATCAGGAAGCGCTCGTCGAGATGCTCCTCGCAGAACTTCAGGGCCCCGCCGGTGCCGAGCGGCTCGGGCTCCTCGGCGTAGCGGATGCGCACGCCGTAGCGCGCGCCGTCCCCGAGCACGGCGCGCACCCGGTCGGCGCGGAAGCCGCACGACATGACGACGTCCTGTACGCCGTGGCGGGCCAGCCATTCGAGCATGTAGGCCAGAAACGGCCGGTCGACCAGGGTCACCACGGGCTTGGGGATGTCGTTCGTCAGCGGGCGCAGGCGCGTGCCCTCGCCGCCGACGAGGATCAGCGCCTGCATCCGCTAAGAGGAGGCCCGCCCACCCGGCCGGCCGATGCCCTCGTAGATCAGCCCGGCCGCCCGCACGGCCGCGGGGTCGAAGAAGTTGCGCCCGTCGACGATCAGGCGCCCGCTCATGGCCTCGGCCAGCGCGTCGAAGTCGAGCTCGGCGAACTCCGGCCACTCGGTGACGAGCACCACGGCGTCGGCCCCCTCGCAGGCGCCGAGCGCGGAGTCGGAGAACTCGACGCCGGTGATCAGCTCGCGCGCCTCGTCCTCGGCCACGGGGTCGTAGGCGCTCAGCAGCGCGCCGTCAGCCATCAGCCGCGAGCTCAGCACCAGCGAGCTGGCCTCGCGCATGTCGTTGGTGTTGGGCTTGAACGCGAGCCCGAGCAGCGCGATCTGCTTGCCCACCAGCGGCCCGAGGTGCTTGACCAGCTTGGCGACCACGCGCCGCTTCTGCAGCTCGTTGACCTCGATCACCGAGTTCAGCAGCTGGAAGTGGTAGCCGGTGTTGCCCGCCAGCTGCTTGAGCGCCGCGACGTCCTTGGGAAAGCAGGACCCACCGAATCCGATGCCCGCTTGGAGGAACTTCGGCCCGATGCGGGCGTCGAGGCCCATGCCGCGGGCGACCTCGACGACGTCGGCGCCGGTCTCGTCGCAGACGTTGGCGATCTCGTTGATGAACGAGATCTTGGTGGCGAGGAAGGCGTTGGAGGCGAGCTTGATCATCTCGGCCGAGCGGATGTCGGTTCGCACCAGCGGCGCGTCCAGCGGGGCGTAGAGATCGACCACCGCGTCCCCCGCCCAGTCGCCCGCGTCCCCGACGACGACACGGTCGGGGTTGAGGAAGTCAGCGACCGCCGAGCCCTCCTTGAGGAACTCGGGGCAGGAGACGTAGGAGAAGCCGTCCTTGCCGGTCTCGCTGAAGCGGCGCTGGATGCTGGCGCCGGTGCCGCACGGGACGGTCGACTTCATCACCAGCGCGTGGCGGTCCGAGGGCGGCATCGCGTCGACGACCGAGAAGACGGCGGACAGGTCGGCATCGCCCGAGTAGGTCGGCGGCGTGCCGACCGCGACGAACAGCAGGCGCGCGTGCTCGAGGGCCTGCGACAGGTCCGTGGAGAAGTGCAGCCGCTCGCGATGCTTGGCGATCAGTTCCTCGAGGCCCGGCTCCCAGATCGGGATCTGGCCCTCGTTGAGTCCGCGGATCTTGTCGGCATCGATGTCGATGCACCAGACCTCGTTGCCGAGTTCGGCGAACCCCGCGGCCGTGACGAGGCCGACGTAGCCGGTTCCGATGACCCCGATGGGTTCGCGCGCAGCAGACATTCGGAGCGGCGAGGTTAGCCGGGGAACCACTCGGGGGCCCGCCTCCGGCGACCCGTTACTCGCTTCGGGCCCTCAGGAGGGGCCAGGTCGCCTGCGGCACCCCTATTTGCCGAGTTGCCTCAGCGAGGCGGCGATCGCGACCAGCTGGTCGTAGGACAGCTTGCGCGTGAGCGTGTTCGACACCCAGTAGACGGCCTTCCTCGTCTGCCAGGCCACGAGCCGGACCCGCTTGCCGTCGTAGTACACGCGCAGGGTGCGCCCGTCGCGGACGACGGTGTCGTGCGGCCCCTCGAGGATCGGCGGGCCGGCCAGATCGCCAGCGCTCGTCGGCGTCCGCCAGGTCAGGCCCTGGACCCCATAGAACTCTCCGGGCGCCCCGAGCGACACGACCATGCGGTAGGCCTGGTACCGGCGGTGGTTGGCGGGGATCCGGTACACGCGCGGGGCCGTGTCGACGTAGCGTCCCAGTGACGAGCCGTAGCGCGGGTAGTAGAAGGGGAAGCGCAGCCGCCGCTTGGCCGCGATCGCCATGTTCTCGCCGGTCGTCTCGAAGCTCGTGAGGCCTGCCGGCAGGGACGGCTTTCCCTTCTTGCCCTTGGACCTGCGCTTCTTCTTCTTGGGCCGGGGCCTGCGCTCGGTCTCCTCGGTGACCGTCCTGGGGTTCATGAACTGGTCGAGTGTCTCGTCGACCGCGTCGGGCGACGCGACGAGGTAATCGCCGTCGTCCTGGATGCGGCCGGCGCCGAAGGTGACCTGCTGGACGGGCTTGTCCGCCACGGCGAGACCGAGCTTGAGCAGCCGCAGCAGCGTGCCCTTCTCCAGCAGCGAGTTGTCGGTCCGCGAGTAGCGCCCCGCGATCTTGGCCAGCTGGATGCGGTTGCCGATGCTGAGCTTCTCGCGCACCGAACGGCCGCGCAGCAGTTGGCGGATGAAGTCCTGCTGGCGCGCGCCGCGGATCAGGTCGTTGTCGGTGTGGCGGTAGCGGACGTAGTCCAGCGCGTCGTTGCCGCAGATCTTCTGGTAGCCGGCCTCGATGTCGATCGTCGCGTAGCCGCCCGGTCCGCCGACGTCGTTGAAGTAGTGGCGGTCGACGTCGATGAACGCGCAGTTGAGGTAGTCGACCATCTCGCGGAAGCCGACGAAGTTGACCACCACGACGTGGTTGATCTTGAACGGCCTGCCCGGCTGCGAGAGCAGCTCCTTGACCGTCTTGAGCGTCAGCTTCGTCCCGCCGTTGGCGAAGGCTGCGTTGATCTTGTCGGGCAGCGCGAAGCCCGGGATGTCGACCTTGAGGTCGCGCGGGATCGACAGCAGCGTGATCGCGGGCTTGCTCGCGTCAAGCCGCGCGAGGATGATCGTGTCGGAGCGCGAGCCGGCCCCCTCGTCGGCGCCCAGCCGCCCGTCCGTGCCGAGGATCATGATCGTCTGCGGCTTGCCCGCCTCGGCCTGCGTGACCTCCGGCAGGTCGATGGCGTTCTTGCCGCCCGCCTTGGCGAACGCGTCGACGACCTCGTCGAGCTGGAGCAGGCCGATCTTCAGCGTCGCGCCCGCGGCCAGCACCACGATGAACGCGAACGCCGCGATCGCTCGCCACTTCATCTGCCGCCCCGGCGTGGGGACGGTCTCGTCGGCGATCACGCCAGGCCTCCCTCCACCGCGCGCAGGCCCGGCTCGTTCGCGCCGATCTGCGGCACGGTCTGCATGAAGTCGACGATCGCCTGCCGGTAGCGCGCCAGCGACGGGATCGAGACCCACTCCTCGGGACCGTGGTGGCCGCCGCCCAGCGGCCCGAACTCGACCGCGGGCACGCCCGCCTCGATGAACGAGATGGCGTCCGAGGCGCCGTCGCGCCCGACGCCCGTGGCGCCCTCCTGGCCGGCCCGGCGCACCGCGCCGCAGAGAGCGGTCACGTACGGGTTCGCGCGCGACACGTAGGCGGGCGGGCGGATGAAGGTCTTGAGCACCTCGACGTTCCCGATCGCGCGGATCTGCTCGAGGATCGCGCCCGGCTCCTGGCCCGGCAGGTAGCGGATGTCGATCGCCATCGTGGCCTCGTCGGGCACCTTGTTGACCGCGTCGCCCGCCTCGAGCCGGCCGAGGTTGATCGACGGGCGGTCGAACATCTCCGTCGACTCGGCGGCGAACGCCATCGTCTCGATGCGCCGGAACACCTCGACGGCCTTGAGCACGGCGTTGTCGCCGAGCCAGGGCGTGGAGCCGTGCGCAGCGCGCCCCGTGACCCGCAGCCGGATCATCAGCACTCCCTTGGCCTGGACGCCGACGTTGAGGTTCGTCGGCTCCCCGGTGATCGCGAAGTCGGCGCGCAGCCCGCGGTTGACGAGCTCGTCCGTCGCGTGGCGGTCGAAATCCTCCGATTCCTCGTCGGGGACGCAGACGAAGCGCACCTCGGCGCCGCGCAGGCTCTTGAGGTCCTTCAGGGCGCACATCACGGCGGCCAGCCCGCCCTTCATGTCGTAGGCGCCGCGGCCGATCAGCCGCTCGCCCTCGACCCGGGGCTGGAACTGGTCCGCATGGCCGGGAACGACGTCGATGTGGCCGTGCAGGATGACGCTCGCGTCACCCGATCCCACGGTCGCCGACAGCACCGGCAGCCCGTGGTACTCCTCCGCGTGGACGTCGAGGCCGTTGGAGTCCAGCCAGCCCTTGACGAACCCCGCGGCAGCGCGGATCCCCTCGTGCGTCGAGGTGTCGTAGGTGATGAGCCGCTCCGCCAGGTCCCGCTCGTCCATGGGCGGTCGTGGAGGCTAATGGCTGTCGGTCTGGCGGCTGCACGGGTGCCAACGCAAACTGCGGCGATGAGGGAGGGGGATCAGGGTGAGCGATGCCCGCAAGGCGCCGGGATTGACGACTGAGGCATCCATAGGAGGCCAAATTCGGCAGACCCCGCCCGACCTGCCCTCCCTCGGTGCTGCAGTTGGCCGGCGCCCGGACCGCGGCCCGCGGCGCTAGCCGACCGTGAGCGAGCCGGCGATCGCGAGCATCTGCTTGCGGCTGAGGTCGTGCGTGAGGGTGTTGTGGACGTAGTAGACGGCCCGCGGCGTCCTCCAGGCGACGAGCGACACCTTCGCGCCGTCGAGGTAGACCGACAGTGTGCGCCGGTCGACGACGACGTCGGTGTGCGGGGCGTCGAGGATCGGCGGGCTGCGCCACGCCATCCCCTGGACGCCGTAGTAGGCGCCGACCTTGCCGTCGAGCTGGATCGACATCCGGTAGGCGGGCCGGCCGCGCAGCCGGTAGACATGCGGCACGTCGTCGGCGTAGAACGAGCCCTCGCGCAGCAGCTTCGCGTACCGCACCCGGATGCCGACGTCCCCTCCCACTGCGCGCGCCTGCGCGGCCCCGGGTGACGCGTAGTCGGCCAGGCCCGACGACGACGACGGCGCCCTGCGGACCACCTTGCGCTTCTGCGGGGCGGGTACCGGGGGGTGCATGAACGCCTGAACGGTTGTGCTCACCGCCGCCGGCGTCGCCTCGAGGTAGCTCACCGAGTTGACCATCGAATAGCCCAGGCCGCCCTGGGCGAACGGGATCTGCTGGACGGGCTTGCCCTTGACGCCGAGGCCGAGCTTGATCAGGCCGATCAGCTGCCCCGTGTCGCGGCTGAGCCCCCGGTCCATGCGCGTGTACCGGCCGGCGAGCCGGACCAGCTCGCGGCGGTTGGAGAAGGTCAGCCCGTCGCGCACCTGCGGCTGGCGCAGCATCTGGCGGATGAAGTCCTGCTGGCGCGCCGCGCGCACGAGATCCGAGTCGGTGTGGCGGTAGCGCACATAGGAGAGCGCGTCGTCGCCGCACAGCTTCTGGTAGCCGGCGGGGATGTCGATGACCGCGTAGCCGAACGGCCCGCCGACGTCGTTGAAGTAATGGCGGTCGACGTCGACGTAGATGCAGTCGAAGTAGTCGACGATGTCGCGGAAGCCCGTGAAGTTGACCTCGAGGACGTGGTTGATCTTGAACGGCTGCCCGGGGGTCGACAGCAGCTGCTTGACCGTCTTGACGGTCAGCGCCGTGCCGCCGAGCGAGTAGGCCGCGTTGATCTTGTCGACGCCGTAGCCCGGGATGGAGACGCGCAGGTCGCGCGGGATCGACATCAGCGTGATCGCCCGGTTGTCCGGATCGGCGCGTGCGAGCAGGATCGTGTCCGAGCGCTGGCCGCCGCCGGCGTCGGCCCCGAGCCGGCCGTCGGTCCCGAGCAGCATGATCGTCTGCGGCCGGCCGGGGTCGGGCTCGTCGACCTGGACGTTCGCGTCCAGGTCCGCGGTCTGCGGGATCAGGTCCTGGAGCGCGTTGAGCTGGAGGAGACCGGCGCCCGCGGTGCCGGCGGCCACGAAGCCCACGATGACCGCGGCCGCGAGCGCGGCCCCCTTGATCAGGGAGCGCTCAGTCCGATCCGCGAAGGATGCCGAGGAAGGCCTCGGCCCGGCGCTTGTCGCGCTCGGCCACGTGCCGTTGGTGTGAGCCTTCCTCTGCATCGGAGATCTCTTTCTCCGCCCGGCGGAGCTTGTCCTCCCACTCGGAGGCGTCGAGATCCTCCGGCCTGCCGGCCTCGTCCACCAGGATCAGCACCCGCGAGTCGTGCTGGACCTGAAGGTAGCCCTCGCCCTGGGCCAGCGACGTGTAGTCGTTCTCGGACGAGTACAGCCGCAGCTCGGTGGGGTCGAGCATCGCCAGCAGCGGCTGGTGCTTGGCCAGGATGCCGATCGACCCCACGGTCGTGCGCGTCGAGATCTGGGTGACCTCGTCGTTGAAGACCTCCCCCTCGGGAGTGAGGACCTCGACGGGGAACTTGGTCTTCTCGGCCATCAGTCCTCGTCGTCCTCGGACTCCTCGCCGGACTCCTCAGCCGAGTCCCCGGCCTCGTCCTCCTCGTCGGAGTCCTTCTTGCCGCCCGACCCCTTCCAGCCCTCGACGACCTCGTCGATGGAGCCCTTGAGCAGGAACTGGCTCTCGGGGATCTCGTCGTGCTTGCCGTCGAGGATCTCCCGGAAGGACCGGACGGTCTCGGAGACCGGGACGTAGGTGCCGGGCGTGCCGGTGAACTGCTCGGCGACGTGGAACGGCTGCGACAGGAAGCGCTCGATCTTGCGCGCCCGCTGCACCGTGATCTTGTCCTCGTCGGAGAGCTCGTCGATGCCGAGGATGGCGATGATGTCCTGCAGCTCGCGGTAGCGCTGCAGCACCTCCTTGACCTCGTTGGCGACGTTGAAGTGCTCGTCGCCGAGCACGTTCGCCTTGAGGATCGTCGAGGTCGAGTCGAGCGGGTCGACGGCGGGGTAGATGCCCTTCTCGGCGATCGACCGCGACAGCACCGTCGTCGCGTTGAGGTGCGCGAACGCCGACGCCGGCGCCGGGTCGGTGAGGTCGTCGGCCGGCACGTAGATCGCCTGCACCGACGTGACCGAGCCCTTGCGCGTCGAGGTGATGCGCTCCTGGAGCTGCCCCATCTCGGACTCGAGCGTCGGCTGGTAGCCCACCTGCGACGGCATGCGGCCCAGCAGCGCCGACACCTCGGAGCCCGCCTGCACGAAGCGGAAGATGTTGTCGATGAACAGCAGCACGTCCTGGCCCTGCTCGTCGCGGAAGTACTCCGCCATCGTCAGGCCGGACAGCGCCACGCGCATGCGCGCGCCGGGCGGCTCGTTCATCTGGCCGAAGACGAGCATCGTCTTTTCGATGACGCCCGACTCCTTCATCTCGAGCCACAGGTCGTTGCCCTCGCGCGAGCGCTCGCCCACGCCGCAGAAGGCCGACAGGCCGCCGTGCTCCTGGGCGAGGTTGTTGATGAGCTCCTGGATGATGACCGTCTTGCCCACGCCGGCGCCGCCGAACAGGCCGACCTTGCCGCCCTTGGCGTAGGGCGCGAGCAGGTCGATGACCTTGATGCCGGTCTCGAACATCTCGGCCGTCGGGGTCAGGTCGACGGCCTCGGGAGCGGGCCGGTGGATCGGCCAGCGCTGCTCGACCTTGATGTCGCCGGCGTCGTCGATCGTCTCGCCGAGCAGGTTGAAGATGCGGCCGAGCGTCACCTCGCCGACCGGCACCGAGATCGGCCCGCCGGTGTCGACCACCTCCATGCCGCGGCTCAGCCCGTCGGTGGAGTCCATCGCCACCGCGCGGACGCGGTCGTCGCCGAGGTGCTGCTGGACCTCGAGGACCAGCGTCTCGTCCTGCGGGCCGTCGCCGTCGTCGACGGTGTGCTCGATGGCGAGCGCCGAGTAGATCTCGGGCAGCTGGTCGGGGAAGACGGCCTCGATCACCACGCCCTGGATCTCCTCGATGCGGCCGAGGTTCTTGCCGGCGCCGGAGGTCGTCTCCTGGGCGGTTGCTTCGTCGGTTTCGGTAGCCATCGTTCTCCTTAGGTGAGGCTCTCAGCCCCGGCGACCACTTCCATGATCTCCTGGGTGATGTCGGCCTGGCGCTCTCGGTTCAGCTGCAAGGTCAGGTCGTCGATGAGCTCCGACGCGTTGTCGGACGCGGAGCGCATCGCGGTCATGCGCGCGCCGTGCTCGGACGCGGTGGACTCGAGCAGCGCGCGGAAGATCGAGATCTCGACGTAGTCGGGAATCAGCCGCTCGAGGATGTCTCCGGGCTCGGGCTCGTACTCCGTCAGGGCCGAGTGCTCGGTGTCCTCGCCGCCCCCGATGTCCGCCTGGAGCTCCTCGGCCTCCTGGACGGTGGCCTGCTGCATCGGCAGCAGCACCTCCGAGGTCGCGTGCTGGGTCATCGCCGACTCGTAGGTGTTGTAGAAGACCTCGACCCGGTCGAGGTCGCCGTCGACGTAGCAGGCGATGACGTCGTCGGCGATCTCGCGCGCGTTGGCGTAGGACGGGCGGTCGGTGTGGCCGGTGTAGGACTCCTTGGGATCACGCCCGCGGAACGCCAGGGAGGACGAGCCGCGGCGGCCGGAGACGAAGAAGACGACCTCGCGTCCCTGCTCCTCGTGCTCGCGCGTCGCCGCCATCACCTTGCGGATGATCTGCGAGTTGAACGCGCCGGCCAGGCCGCGGTCGCCGCTCATGACGATGATCCCGACCTGCTTGGGGTTCTCCCGGTCCTCGAGGATGGGGAGGTTCGGCAGGTTCTGCGCGGCCTCGGAGGCCTGCTTGGTCATGCGGCGGATCGCGGACGCGTACGGGCGCAGGTCGGCGATGCGCTGCTCGGCGCGGCGCAGGCGCGCCGCGGCGACCATCTCCATCGCCCGCGTGATCTTCTGGACGTTCTTGACGGACGAGATCCGCTGCTTGACCTCCTTCTGGGCCACTAGGCCGCGGCCCCTTCCTTCTCGGCGTCGCGGTCCTCGGACTCGTCGGAGTCCTCGGCCCTGTCGCGGTCGCGGTCGCGCCCGCGCTTGGTGGCGGCGTCCTCGGCCTCCTCGGTGAGCGGCTGGCCCTCCTCGTCGAGGTCGTAGCCGAAGTCCTCGGCGAACTGCTTGATGACGTCGTCGAGCTGCTTCTGGACGTCGTCGCCCCAGTCGCCGCCGGCGATCTGCTTCAGCGCGTCCGCGGCACCCGAGCGCACGCGGTCGACGAGCTGGGCCTGGAACTCCTCGACGCGGTCGGCGTCGATGCGGTCGAGATACCCCTGCGTGGCGGCGTAGATCGCCGCGACCTGCTCCTCGACGGCCATCGGGTCGCGCTCGCCCTGGTTGAGCGTCTTGACCAGGCGCTCGCCGCGGGCCAGCGTGCGCTGCGTGTCGGCGTCGAGGTCGGAGCCGAACTGCGCGAAGGCCTCGAGGTCGCGGTACTGCGAGAGCTCGAGCTTGAGGCGGCCGGCGACCTTCTTCATCGGCGTGATCTGCGCGTTGCCGCCCACGCGCGACACCGAGATGCCGACGTTGATGGCCGGGCGCACGCCCGAGTAGAAGAGCTTCGGCTCCAGGAAGATCTGGCCGTCGGTGATCGAGATGACGTTCGTCGGGATGTACGCCGACACGTCGCCCGCCTGAGTCTCGATCACGGGGAGCGACGTCAGGGACCCGCCGCCGAGGTCGTCGTTGAGCTTGCAGGCGCGCTCGAGCAGGCGGCTGTGCAGGTAGAAGACGTCGCCCGGGTAGGCCTCGCGCCCCGGCGGGCGGCGCAGCAGCAGCGACATCTGCCGGTACGCGTAGGCGTGCTTGGTCAGGTCGTCGTAGATGGTGAGCGCGTGCTTGCCCTCGTAGAGGAAGTGCTCGGCCATCGCACAGCCCGCGTAGGGCGCCAGGAACTTGATCGGCGCGGCCTCGTCGGCGGGAGCGGCGACGATGATGCACCGGTCGAGCGCGCCGGCGTCCTCGAGTGTCTTGGCCAGGGCGACGACGGTGGCCATGCGCTGGCCGATCGCCACGTAGACCGAGATCAGGTCCTGCTCCTTGTTGTTGATGATGGTGTCGATCGCGATCGCCGTCTTGCCGGTCTGGCGGTCGCCGATGATCAGCTCGCGCTGCCCGCGGCCGATCGGGATCATCGAGTCGATCGCCTTGAGGCCGGTCTGCATCGGCTCGGTGACCGGCTGGCGCTGGACGACGCCCGGGGCCTTGAGCTCGGCGGGCCGGGTCTGGTCGGTCTTGATCTCGCCCTTGCCGTCGAGCGGCTGCCCGAGCGGGTCGACGATGCGCCCGAGCAGCTCGTCGCCGACGGGGACCTCCAGGAGGCGGCTGGTGCGCTTGACCGTGTCGCCCTCGACGATCTTCGTCCAGTCGCCGAACAGCACGACGCCGACGTTGTCGGACTCGAGGTTGAGCGCGAGGCCGGTGACGTCGTGCGGGAACTCGAGCATCTCGAAGGACTCGCAGTTCTCCAGCCCGTGCACGCGGGCGATGCCGTCGGCGACCGAGAGGACGGTCCCGATCTCGGCCAGGTCGGCCTTGTCGGTCTCGAGCCCTTCGATGCGGCTCTTGAGGATGGAGGTGATCTCGTCGGGCTTGATCTGCATTGGTCTCCTGTCAGGCCGCGCGGGCGACTTCACGTCGAAGGTTTTCCAGTCGCCGGCGCACGGAGGCGTCCAGCACGGTGTTGCCGACGCGCACCACGAGGCCGCCGAGGACGCCGGGATCGACGTCCGCCGACAGCTCGACCTTGCGGCCGGTCTGCTCGGCGATCCGGTCGCCGATCTGCTTGACGGTCTGCTCGTCGAGCTCGACGGCGCTCGTGATCGTGACGGGCAAAAGCTCGTTCTCCTTGTCCCAGAGCGCGTCGTACTCGCTGCGGATCTTGAAGATCGACGTCATCCGCTGGTTCTCGACCAGCAGCTCGAGGAAGTTCTGCACGAGCTCGTCGGCGCCGGTGATCGCCTTCTCCAGGCCCTCCTGCTTGTCCTGCGAGCTGAGGGAGGGCGAGAAGAAGAAGACCTGGAGGTTGCGGTCGGCATCGATCGCGTCGGCGATCTCGCCGAGCTGTTCACGCACGATGTCGAGCTTGTCCTGCTCCTGCGCCGCCTCGAACAGCGAGCGCGCGTAGACCGGCGCGATCTCCTGCATCTACGCGTTGTCTCCCGCGAGCGAGGAGAAGTCGAGCTCGGACAGCGCGTCCTCGACGAGCTCGCGCTGGTCGTCGCCCGAGAGCGCGCGTCGGGTGACCTTCTCCGTCGCCAGGACGGTGAGGTCGGCGACCTCGGCGCGGATCTCCTGCAGCGCGCGCTTGGTCTCCTGCTCGATCTCGCGCCGCGCCTGCTGGACCAGCTCCTCCTTCTTGCGCTTGCCCTCGGCGATCGCCTCCGCCTCGGAGTGCTCGGCCGCCTTGCGCGCGCGTGCGACGATCTCGTCGGCCTGCGTGCGCGCTTCGGCCAGCCGCTCCCGGTACTCGGCCAGGAGCTCGCCGGCCTCATGGCGCGTGCGCTCGGCGGTGTCGATCGCGTCCTCGATCGCCGCCTGGCGCTTGTCGAGCGCCGCCGCGATGCGCGGGAACGCGAGCTTCTTGAGGAGGTACAGCGCGATCGCGAAGACGACCAGCGTCCACACCATCAGCCCCGCGTTGGGGCTGACGAGGAAGCTGCCCCCCTCGGGCGGGTGCGTCTCGGTGGCGGCGAACAGAAGTGCGTGCATCTAGGGCCTAGAGGAAGAAGGCGATCAGGCCCGCCACGAGGCCGTAGAAGAAGCACGCCTCGGTGAGCGCGAAGCCCAACCACTGGATCGAGGTGATCTCGTCGCGCATCTCCGGCTGGCGCGTCACCGACTCGATGACCTTGCCGAAGATGATGCCGATGCCGACGCCGGCACCGACGGCACCGAGGCCGCCGCCGACACCGAGGGCGATCGCCTTCCCGGCGTCCGACCCCGCGTCCGCCTGGGCGAAGAAGAAGTTCAGGATGGTGGCAAGCAACTCAGTTACTCCTTTAGTGACCCTCGGAGACGGCGCCGCCGAGGTAGATGGCTGACAAGGTGGCGAAGATGAAGGCCTGGAGGGCAGCGACCAGGCCGACCTCGAAGAGGAAGATCGCGACGCCGACCGGGATCGTGAGCCAGGCGATCCACTCCGTCCCGAGCAGGACCACGAGGCCGCCGGCCATGAACAGGATGATCAGGTGGCCCGCGAGCAGGTTGGCGAAGAGACGGACGGTGAGGCTGATCAGGCGCATGAAGTTCGACATGAACTCCAGGACGAAGATGAAGGCCGCCATCCCGCCCGTGACGCCCTGGGGGATCAGCGACTTCAGATAGCCGATCGGGCCCTTGGCGCGGATGCCCTCGACGTTGTAGGAGATGAAGACGATCAGCGCGAGGACGAGCGGGATGCTGACGTTCGCGGTCGCCGCGAAGAGCGCGAACGACGGGATCTCGAGGCCGAGGATGTCGACCTTGTGGAGGTTGTTCGTCGGCAGCGGGATGTAGCCGATCAGGTTGTTGAAGAGGATGAAGAGGAAGAGAGCGCCGATGAACGGGAACCACTTGCGCGCCATCTGGTCGTCCATCGACCCGCGCGTGATCTGGTCGCGCATCAGCGCGTAGAGGGCCTCGACGGCTGTCTGGACGCGGTTCGGACGCGCCTGCATGCGGTTGGCGACGTAGACCATCGTGCCGACCGTCAGCGCCGTCGAGATGAGGAGGTAGAGAACGCCCTTGTTGAAGTCGAAGGGCCCCGGCAGATCGATCCACGGCGCCAGCCAGAACTCGTCCTGGGGCTTGAACTCCTCGTTCTTGGTGCCCCCGCCGAGCGCGGCGAACAGGCCGATGAGGATCAGCAGGTAGCCGCCGAGGCTGAGCCAGATGATCTGCTTGCGGGTCACTGGACGGCTTTCCTCGTGGGTCGGAAGATGACGGACAGGATGATGTAGACGGTGAAGGCGGCGAGGGCGATCAGGGCGGCGATCAAGCCGTCTTCCTTGGACCCCAACTGCCCGAGGGCGAGGATGGTAAGCCCCAGCAGCAGCGGACGTAGCATTCGCCCCGCGAACGCCATGCCCAGCGCGCGGCGGGGCTCCTCCTGACGGATGGCGTACCCCTCGAAGGCGGCACCCAGCCCCCGCTGCACGATCCACACGCCGGCGCCGCCGAGGACTCCGAGCGCCGACAGCTCGGCCAGCAGCCCGAAGGGCACGAACGCGAGCACCAGGACGCAGTCGAAGTACCGCAGCACCAACGGGATCCCGGCATCGGGCAAGGGGTCAGCAGTCACGGTCGCAGGAGCGTTCACGGGCAGGGTGCCATGGCCCGGCAACTCCGTGCGGCGCGACGGTGGAAGGTCCGCCACTACTGCCGACTTCAGGCTGTTCGAAGCATAGCGGGCATCAGGACTTTGTAACAACTTTGTGACAGTTCTCACGCGCTGCCGGACCGCAGCCGGATCACCACCGCCGACGCCCGTTCACCCGGCGGCGTCGCGGTGATGCGCAGCCTCGGCCTGCGCTTGCGCCGCGCGAGGCTGAAGCGCATGACCGCCCGGCCCGACGGCGCAGTCGCGATCGCCTTGAGCCGCCCTCCGATCGTCGCGCGCAGGTTGGTCCCGTCGCGCAGGCGCCTGACGGTCACCCGGACGCGGGCGCGCCTGCGGCGCACCCGGATCATCGAGCGCGCGAGCTTGAACGGCAGCGCGTACGGCGGCCTCGGATCCCCGACGATCGTGACCGAGTCGACGTAGATCAGGTGCCTGTCCTCGATCGCGCCGCTCGTGTAGTCGCGCACCGGCAGCTCGCCGAAGGCGGAGCTCTGGTTGCCGCCGCCGGCGTCGATGATCGGCAACGCGCCGATCGCGTCGATCACGCGCAGCGACGAGCGCGTGTCGACGCGCCCGAACACCGTGTAGTTGTCGGCGTGGGCGTCGAGCGAGCCGTTGTCGTCGAGGTTGAAGAACCACTGGCTCGTCGAGCGGTTCGGCTGGCCGGGCAGCTTGGCGGTGGCGAGCGTCCCGCGCCGGTTGGAGCGGTTGAACGGGTCGGTGTCGGCGAGGATCTCGTCGACGCTCGAGGTCCTCCCGTCGCTCTGCCGGTAGCCCCCACCCTGGATGATGAAGTCGCGCACTGAGCGGTGGAAGTACGTGCCGTCGTAGGAGCGGTCGGCCACGTAGCGCAGGAACGTCGCGACGGTGTTCGGCGCGTCCTCGCCGAACAGGCGCACGTCGATGTCGCCGAGCGTGGTCGCGAAGCGCACCGTCGGCCCGTCGGCGGCGGTGGCCGGGGCGGCTGCGACGAGGCTGAGGACCAGCGCGAGCAGGTGGCGGCGCACGCGGCGGAGCTTAGGCTCACGGCATGGCCAAAAACACCGCAACCGCAAAGTGGAACGGCAACCTCAAGGAGGGCGACGGGCGCATGGCGCTCGGCGGCGGCGCCTTCGAGGGCGCGTTCACCTTCAAGTCGCGTTTCGAGGACGGGGAGGGGACCAACCCGGAGGAGCTGATCGCGGGCGCGCTCGCGGGCTGCTTCTCGATGCAGTTCAGCGCCTTCCTGCACAACGAGGGCATCGAGTCGGAGTCGGTGGCGACCGAGGCGGTGGTGACGATCCGCCCGGTGGACGGGGCGCCGACGCTCCACACGATCGTGCTGACGACCACGGTGACAGCGCCCGGGGCCGACGAGGAGAAGGTCCGCGAGATCGCCGAGCAGGCCAAGCAGAAGTGCCCGGTCTCGCGTGCGCTCGCGGGTGTCGAGGAGATCAGGGTCGAGCTGTCGCTGGCGTAGCCGGCGGGCGGTACGCGTCGATCACGGTTCGGCGGCTGCGGGCGCGCGGGCCGGCGCGGCGCAGGGCGTCGAGCACGGAGTTCATGGCGGCGTTGCCCGCGGCCTGCGGATCGGCCACCGGTCCGAAGCCGAAGAACGTCCGCCACGGCGCCGGCTGCTCGGGGTCCAACGGCCCGATCGGCGAAACGTGCAGGAACCCGACGGCATTGAGCAGAGGTGCCGAGATCGCGGCGGTGCGCTCGTCGAGGTCGCCGATCACCGCGATCGTCCCCGTGTCGTGGACGATCTCGCGGACCGCGGCGGCGATGCCCTCCGCGTCGTCTGGCTCCGGCAGCGAGGCGAACTGCACCGTCAGCTTCCCGGCGCGGCCGCCCGCCTCGGAGAGCGCGCGCTTCGCGCCGCGGATGAGGTCGCGCCCCGCCGGCGTGTAGGGCACGAGCACGTAGACGGTCACGATGTCGCCGGGTACCTCCCCCCCGGCCGTGATGGCGGAGCGGTCGCCGCAGCCCGCGAGGGCTGCGGCGACCAGCAACGCGATGGTCAGCGGGCGCACCCGCTGGACCCTATGAGCGAACCGCCACGCGGGCGGCGTCGGCGTCCAGCTTGGAGGCCAGGCGCGCGACGGCGGTCGCGGCCCGCCGGCGCGCGTGCGACGGCGGGTGCGAGGACCGCAATACGCGGCGGCGCGCGTGGGCGCGCGTGACGCGATCAGCGGCCTGCTCGCGGGCGACCTGCTGCGTGAGTACGGACTGCATGGTGATCGGACTCCCTTGCTTGTGGTGGAGCCCACTCAGACCTTCGATGAGGGATCGTCGTGGGCGACTCGGCCCCCGACGACGCGCGTGAAGCGCTAGCCGTGGAGCCGCAGGCGGCCGCAGAACGCGGCCATGAGGGTGTGGGTGGCAACGGCGGTCATCGAGGTAGCGACCTTACGGGACGGCCCGGCGGTTGGCAAGCGAAATCATCCTCGAGGACTACGCCGGCGGCTGCTCGGCGGGCTCGATGATGTAGGTGACGCGGACGCGGCTCGTGAAGCGGCGCCGGCCGGCGAACACCTTCGTCGGGGCTCCGGCGCGGCCGGCACCCGCCGAGTCGTACGACGTGACGAACTCCTCGCTGACCGGGTCGAGGTCGATCGACTGCACGCCGACGACCCGCTGGCCGGCCTCGGCGGCGGCGGCGTCCGCTCGGGCGCGCGCATCGCCCAGCGCAGCCGCCTCGGAGCGCCGGCGGCCCGTCGCTCGCAACTGCGGCGACAATGACAGCTGCGGTCCGTAGATCGCGGACGCGCCGCGCCTGGAGGCGGCGTCGATCCCGCGGCCCAGCAGCTCGATGTCCTCGACGGCGACATCGAGCGAGACGGACGCGCGGTAGCGCACGCGCAGGGGCCCGTGCTTGCGCTCGCGCCGGCCGTAGCGGACGACCGAGATCTCGCTGGTGGTGATCTGGTCGCGCTCGATGCCCAGGCCGCGGAGCGCGGTCACGATCGCCCGGACGCGGCGGTTCGCGCGCGAGCGAGCGGGATTCGGCGACGCGGCGCGGCGGATCACGGCGACCGAGAAGGTCCCGCGGTCGGGCCGCAGCTCGACCTGCCCGCGGCCGATCACCGACAGTGTGTGCTCCTCCGACTGTGCGGCGGCGACGGCGGGGCTGAGCAGCAGGATGGCGATCCCGACGATGAGGTAGCGCATGCCGGTGCTACGCCGCAGCCGGCCCCGGCGTCACAACTATTTCGGCGGGTTCTCCAGGCGCCCGACCGCGGGGAACTCGCCGGTCTCGAGCTCGCGCTCGATCTCGGCCTCGATCTCGAACTCCCCGGTCAGCGGTTCGGTGCGCATGCGGAAGCGCTTGAGCTTGAGGATCTCGAGCGTGTAGACGACGTACACGGACGCGCACAGCCCGAGGAACATCACGGCGGCCATCAGCGCCGTCCAGCCGAGATGGAAGTTGCCGTGGTCGTCCGAGTAGGGCACGAAGCGCAGGGCGACGGCGACGCCCGCCATCGTCGCGGTCCAGGCGTAGAGGTAGGCGACCGTGCGGCGCTGGGAGAAGCCGATGCGCGCGAAGCGGTGGTGGAAGTGGTTGGCGTCGGCCGAGTAGACCGGCCGGCGGTACTTCATCCGCTTGAGCACGACGAAGGTGGTGTCGAGGAACGGGACGGCGAGCACGACCAGGGGCACGAAGAGGGCGATCAGGGCGTTGGTCTTCAGCGAGCCCTCGACGATGGTCGCTCCGAGCAGCAGGCCGAGCAGGTTCGAGCCCGTGTCGCCCATGAAGATCGCCGCCGGGTGGAAGTTGTGGACGAGGAAGCCGAGCGCGGCGCCGCAGGTGATCAGCGCGAGCACGCCGGCAGGATCTCTCTGGAGGTCGAAGGCGAGGATCCCGAACGCGGCGGCGGAGATCGCGCAGACTCCGGCCGCCAGCCCGTCCACGCCGTCCGTGAAGTTGACGGCGTTCATGATCGCGACGAGGCCGATGAGCGTCAGCGGCCCTCCGAGGTCGCCGAGCTCGACGCGGTGGATGAATGGCAGCGTGAAGCTGCTGACGGTCACGTCCCCCAGGACGACGAGGATCAGCGCCGCCCCGACCTGGCCGGTGAGCTTGAACAGCGGGTGCAGGGGCCGGGTGTCGTCGATCGCGCCGACGACGGCGATCAGCGCCGCGCCGCCGAGGATCGCCTGGTAGCGGTCGGAGCCGGGCAGGTAGATCAGCCCGGCGATCATCGCCCCGGCGAAGATCGCGAGGCCGCCGAGCAGCGGCGTGGCCTGGGCGGCGAGGCCACGTGCGCGCGGCTGGTCGACTGCGCCGAGCGCGCGCGCGACGCGCCCCGCCACCGGTGTCAGCAACGTGGCGACGACGAACGCGACGAGCAGACCACGGAGGCCGTCGTCGACCACGGGCTAGATGTGGGCCGGAGCCTTCAGGTGCGCGTAGAGCGGGTGGCGGTCGGCGATCGCGCTGACGCGCTCGGCGAGGTCGGCGCGCTGGGCCTCGAAGTCCGGCGTCAGCGCCGCGGCCAGGATCCGGCCGACCTCCTCGAAGTCCTCGGCCTGCAGGCCGCGGGTTGCGAGCGCCGGCGTCCCCACGCGCAGCCCGCTGGTGACCATCGGCGGCCGCGGGTCGTCGGGGACGGCGTTGCGGTTGACCGTGATGCCGATGTCGTGCAGCCGGTCCTCGGCCATCTGGCCGTCGAGCTCTGAGTCGCGCAGGTCGACGAGCACGAGGTGCACGTCGGTGCCGCCGGTCAAAACGTTGACGCCGTGGCCCGCGCCGTTGAGCTCCGCGGCGACCGCCTTCGCGCCCGCGACCGTCCGCTCTTGGCGCTCGCGGAACGCCTCGGTCGCGGCGATCCTGAACGCGATCGCCTTGCCGGCGACGACGTGCTCGAGCGGCCCGCCCTGCTGTCCCGGGAAGACGGCGCTGTTGATCGGCTTGGCGTACTCCTCCTTGCACAGGATGAGGCCGCCGCGGGCGCCGCCGAGCGTCTTGTGGACGGTGGAGGTGACCACGTCGGCGTGCGGCACCGGGTTCGGATGCAACCCGGCGGCGACGAGACCGGCGAAGTGCGCCATGTCGACCATCAGGTAGGCGCCGACCGCGTCGGCGATCGCGCGGAAGCGCTCGAAGTCGAGGATGCGCGAGTACGCGGACCAGCCTGCGAGGATCAGCTTCGGACGGCGCTCGTGCGCGATCCGCTCGACCTCGTCCATGTCGATCCGGTAGTCGAGCTCCCGCGAGACGCCGTAGGGCGCGATGTCGTACAGGCGCCCGGACACGTTGAGCTTCATTCCGTGAGTGAGGTGACCGCCGTGCGGGAGCGACAGCCCGAGGATGGTGTCGCCGGGCTGGAGCAGCGCGTGGTAGACGGCGGCGTTGGCCTGGGCGCCAGCGTGCGGCTGGACGTTGACGTGCTCGGCGCCGAACAGCGCCTTGGCGCGGTCGATCGCGAGTTGCTCGATGACGTCGACGTGCTCGCAGCCGCCGTAGTAGCGCTTGCCCGGGTAGCCCTCGGCGTACTTGTTCGTGAGCACCGAGCCCTGCGCCTCGAGGATCGACTGCGGGACGAAGTTCTCCGACGCGATCATCTCGAGCGTGCGCTGCTGGCGCTGGAGCTCGGAATCCATCGCCTCGGCGACCTCCGGGTCGACCTCCGACAGGGGACGCTCGAAGAAGTCCGCGGGCAGCTCGCTCATGAGCCCAATATACGCGCGACCTCGGCGGGGCTCAGGGCTCCTTCGCGCACGATCCGCCACTGCGCGCCGGTCAGGTCGACCACCGTGGAGGGCGTCCCGGACAACGGGCCGCCGTCGATCACCAGGTCGGCGCCCCGCCGGATGTCGGCGGGCACCTCGTCGAGCGTCCGGGCGTCGGGACCGCCCGCGCGGTTGGCGCTGGACTGCAGGACCGGCGGGCCGGTCAGCTCCAGCCCCGGAAACCGCACGCCCAGAGCCTCGCCGCCGGCGAGCGGATACCGGCGCTCGGGGTTGGGGACGAGCAGCGTGACCCGGCCCGGAAGCAGCGCTGCCCCTCCGTGCGGGACGGGCGGCAGATCCTCGCGCGCGAAGAACATCACCGCGGCCGGCTTGTCCGGCGGGCGGCCCTTGAGCGCGTACAGCCGCGCGACCGCCCTCGCGTTCTCGGGGTCGCAGGCCAGCCCATAAACGGTGTCCGCCGGGAACACGGCGACCCCGCCGCCGCGGATGCAGTCCTCGAACGTCATCGAACGTCCCTCATACCCCCTCATAGTGGGGTGTCCGGGACGTTCATCGGCGCCAGATGGTGATGCGGGGGTGGCCGGCGAGGTCGTGGACGAGCTCGACCGGGCCGGGGAACAGCGCCGCGACCGCGTCCGCCTGGCCGGCTCCGTGCTCGATGGCGATGAAGCGCGCGTCGGAGGCCAGCGCCGCCGGAACGAGGCGCGCGATCACATCCATCCCCTCGGTGCCCGCGGCGAGAGCCGCGCGCGGCTCGTAGGCGCACTCGGGCGGGAGCTCCGCCGTGGCCTCGACATACGGCGGGTTGGAGACGACGGCGTTCGCGCGCACGCCGGCGAGCAGGTCGCCCTCGGCGAAGCGGACGTCGATGCCGAGCCGCCGCGCGTTCGCGCGCGCCACAGCGAGCGTGGCGATGTCGGTGGCCCACACGTCCAGATCCGGGCGCTCGTCCTTCAGCGCCAGCGCGACCGCGCCGGAACCCGTGCCGACGTCGACCACCGACGCTCCGTCGGGCAACGACAGCGCGGCCTCGACCAGATGCTCCGTCTCCGGGCGCGGGATGAGCACCCGGTCGTCGACGAGCAGTTCGAGCCGGCGAAACGCCTTCGTGCCGGTGATGTAGGCCACCGGCTCCCGCTGAGCCCTCCTCTCGATGAGCATTTCGAACCCGGGGGGCGGCTCGAACCCGCGCGCGAAGAGCTCCAAGCGCTCGACCCCCAGAGCGTGCGCGAGCAGGACCTCCGCATCCAACCGAGGCGTGTCCACCCCCACCGCCGCCAGACGGGAGATCGCCTCGTCCAGAGTCACACGATCAGGTTGTCGGCCAGCTCCTCGGGACACTCGATGTGCGGCAGGTGCCCGCAGTCGATCACGACGTCCGCCACCGTGCGCTGGAAGTCCGGGCTCACCACCTGGTCCCGCGCGCAGGCCACGTAGCGCCCCGGGGTGGGGTCGTCGAGCACGTCGAAGTAGGGCGTCGTCGACTGCCCGCGCAAGACGCTGGCGTCGAGCCCGTAGCGCTCGGCCTCCTCCGGCCACCAGTAGCTCAGCCCGTCCTCGCGCCGCTCCTGCGCGGAGTCGATCCCCTCGCACATCATCTCGGAGAACAGGTCCGCCAGCCGCGATCCCGCCCGCGGCAGCAGCGCTGCCACGTAGATGACGGGGACGCCGAAGCGCGCCGCCGCGATCGAGGCGGTGATGCCGCCCATCGAGTGACCGACCATCACGTCCCCCTCGGGGACGGAGTCGGCGTAGTCGGCGAACGTGGCGGACCCGTCCTCGCAGGGCAGGTCCGGCGCGACCGTCTCGTGCCCGCGCCGCGTGAGCTCGCCCCGCAGCGGCGAGAACGTCGTCCCGCGCCCGTTGGCTCCGTGGATCAGGACGTAGCGGATGCCTGTGCCTCGAGCGCGCGTCGTTTCTCGTCGGCGCGGAGCGCGCCCGTGAACTCGTCGAGCGCGCCCTCGAGCACATCGTCGAGGTTGTGCGCGGTCAGCTTGATGCGGTGGTCCGTGACCCGCCGCTCGGGGAAGTTGTAGGTGCGGATCTTCTCCGCACGCTCGCCGGTGCCGACCTGCGCGCGCCGGTCGGCCGACAGCTCGGCCTGCTGGCGCTCGAGCTCGGCCTCGTAGAGCCGGGCGCGCAGAACGCGCATCGCCTTCTCGCGATTCTGCAACTGCGACTTCTCGTCCTGCATCGAGACGACGATGCCGGTCGGCTTGTGCGTGATGCGAACCGCCGAGTCGGTCGTGTTGACCGACTGGCCGCCCGGCCCGCTGGAGCGGTAGACGTCGATCTGCAGGTCGTTCGGATCCACCTGGACGTCCACCTCCTCGGCCTCGGGCAGCACCGCGACCGTCGCCGTCGACGTGTGGATGCGCCCCTGGGACTCGGTCTCCGGCACGCGCTGGACGCGGTGCGTCCCGCCCTCGAACTTGAACACGCTGTAGGCACCGTCGCCGTCGATCTCGAACGTGTACGACCCGTCCGCCGCGGCCATCGTGTCCGTCCGGTACCCGAGCTTCTCGGCGTACTTGGTCAGCATCCGGTACAGGTCGCCCGCCCACAGCCCCGCCTCGTCGCCGCCCGTGCCCGCGCGGATCTCGACGATCACGTCCTTGGCGTCGTTGGGGTCGGTCTGGACCATGGCGAGCCGGATCTCCTCCTCGAGCTCGGCGATCCGCGACCGCGCCGCCTCGAGCATCTCCCGGACCTCGGCGTCCTCCTGCTCGGCGAGCATCTCGCGCGCGCCCGCCTCGTCGTCGACCGCGCGCCGCCACAGCTCGGCGAGCTTATGCGCCTGCTCGAGCGTGCGGAACTCCCGCCCGGCGGCGGCCAGGCGGTTGCGGTCCCCGATCACCTCGGGGTCCGACATCTGCGCCTGCACGTCGGCATAGCGCGCCTCGATCTGCTCGACGAGCGACTCGATCATCGCCCGTCAGAGGCTACGGGGGCGGGTGGGCGAGCGAGGCGGCGTGCCCGTCGCGGTCGTCTGAGTCGCCTGAGGGTCGCTATAGCAAGCGCTTCGCGACTCACATCGCGAAGCAGGACTGCCTCGCCGGGCTGTGCGAGACTCGATCGATCGCACTGTTTGCCCTGGTGCACGGCGGCTGGCATGGGTCCTGGTGTTGGGAGCGGATCGTTCCTGAACTCGAGGTGCGGGGTCATGACGTCGTGACGATGGATCTCCCCAGCGACGACCCGGCTGCGACCTTCGAGGACCACGCGGACGTAATCGCCGCCGCGCTCGCAGGTCAACACCGGCAAGACGTGGTGGTGGTCGGACATTCCATGGGCGGCTTGGCGATCCCGCTGGTGCCGGCTCGTGCTGCTGTCGCCAAGCTGATCTACCTGTGCGCGCTGGTTCCGGTGCCAGGAATCAGCTTCCTGGACCAGGTCGCGGGGGGCGACAGGATGCTGGCCCGCGGTCATGCCCGCGGTCTGGGCGAGGTCGAGCCAGGGAAGTTCGCCTGGGTCGATCGGGACCTCGCGCGGTTTCACATGTACGGAGATTGCGACGCGGAGGACGCTGCCATCGCCCTCGACCGCTTACGGCCTGTGGCCCAGTTGGCTGCCACGATCCCGTGCGCGCTGACAGCATTCCCCGATCCGCCACGGGCCTACATCGTCTGTGGCGATGACGAGCTCGTCATGCCCGAGTGGTCAAGACGAGTGGCCGGGCCGCGCCTGGACGCTGAGATGGTCGAGATGCCCGGGAGCCACTCTCCGTTCTGGTCACGCCCGTCCGACCTGGCGGCGGTCCTCGACGCCCTCGCGTAGTGCGCTCAAGCCGGGCGCGTCAGGCCACGACCTCCATGCCGACGCGGGCGTCGGCGCCCGCGGAGCGCGGGTCCTCGCGCTCGAGGACGGACTCGAGCGCGGCGATCGCGACCTCGAGCTGCTCGGCGTCGGGCTCGCGCGTGGTGAGGAGCTGGAGCTGCATGCCTGGCCACATCACCGTGCGCACCCAGCGGCGCGAGCGGTTGCGGCCGGCGAACTTGATGATCTCGAAGGAGATGCCGGCGATCAGCGGGATGCCGATGACGCGGGTGAGCATCAGGATCCACCACTCGGGCAGCCCGATCGGCGCGAAGACGAAGATCGCGACGATCATGACGATGAGCAGGAACGAGGTGCCGCAGCGCGGGTGCAGGCGCGAGAACTGCGCCGCGTTCTCCGGGGTCAGCTCGAGGTCGGCCTCGTAGCAGGCGATCGTCTTGTGCTCGGCGCCGTGGTACTCGAACACGCGACGCAGGTCGCGCAGCCGCGACAGCAGCGCGAGATAGGCCAGGAAGATCGCGGTGCGCACGATCCCCTCCACCAGCCAGAAGAGAAAGCTCGAGTCGAGCCAGTCCTTGATCAGCGAGGTGAGGCCGACGGGAAGCAGGAAGAACAGGCCGATGGCCAGCGCGAAGCCCGCGATGACCGTCCCCGCCCACACGCCGCCGGAGATCGGCTCCTCGTCCTCGGGCAGCTGCGCGTTGGCGGAGATGCCGAGCGCCCGCACCCCGATCTTGAGCGACTCGACCAGGGCGATGACGCCGCGGATGATCGGCCAGCGGAACCAGCGGCGCCGCTGCACCCACGGGTCGAAGGCAAAGGTCTGGATGTCGATCTCGCCGTGCGCGCCCCGCTCCGGGTCTACCTGACCCTGCTCGTCGCGGTCCTCGGCGACGGCTTTGCGCACGGCGACCGCCCAGTGGCGGACGCCGCGCATCATGACGCCCTCGAGGACGGCCTGGCCGCCTACTGGGGCGTCACGTTGGTTCACCTACTTGCGGCCGCTGGCGGCGCGCTTGGCTGCGCGGCGCTGGAAGCGCTCGACTCGGCCGCCGGTGTCCACGAGCTTCTGCTTGCCGGTGTAGAAGGGATGGCAGTTGGAGCAGATCTCGACGTGGATCTCGGGCTTCGTGGAGCGCGTCGTGAACTCGTTGCCGCACGTGCAGCGCACATGCGCCTCGACATACTCAGGGTGGATCTCGGTCTTCATCGCCGCAGTCAGTCTAGGGACGCCCCGCGGGCGTTACGCGCGGCCGCGCCGAGCCAGCGGGCACGGCAGCGTGAGCACGTTGTCGGTCTCGCTGGAT
This sequence comes from uncultured Solirubrobacteraceae bacterium, assembly GCA_963724135.1. Lineage (GTDB taxonomy): Bacteria > Actinomycetota > Thermoleophilia > Solirubrobacterales > Solirubrobacteraceae > DATLGB01. The sequence goes on along the minus strand of CAVRTA010000004.1, from coordinate 571,912 downwards.
TCGTCGACGGTGCTGCCCGTGTCGACGGTGGCGACGGCCGACTGCCCCGTGTGACAGGCCGGTCCGTCGAACTCGAACACGGTCCAGTCGGCCTCCGCCAGCGGCTCGGACGTCGCCTGCTGCGAGAGCTGGGCGCCGTCGACCTGGAGCCCGACGGAGAACAGACCGGCGGCGCCGACACCGTCGTTGGCGACGCGGACGAGGTACGTACGCGTCGAGCCCGTCGACCCGGCCTGCTGGTTGATCTGCGCGACGACGAGGTTGGGGCGCTCGTCAGGCACGTGACAGCGGCGCGTCCGGCGGATGGCGCGCGCGACCACCTGCCCGTCCGCGTTGCGCCAGCGGAACCTGATGACGACGCGGTAGGAGGCGCCACCGACGAGCTCGGTCACCGTCTTGTCCACGATGTACTTGACCACGCCGGGATCGGCGCTCAGCCAGGTGTCGAAGCCCTCCGGCGGGGCGCCGTGCGCCCACTGCGCCTCCGCCTGGGCCCGGGAGCGCAGCGACAGCCGCATCTCCAGCGTGGTCGCCTTCCCCCACGCGGTCATGCGACCGCGAAACGCCGCGGTCCTCTCCTCGGTGTCGCACGACAGCAGCCTGGCCGCGGAGTGCTTGAGGCCCGCGCGGCCGGCCTCCGCCGGGGCCGCGGCAAAGGCGATCATGAGCAGGGCAATCGGTACGACGAAACGATGCATCGACGCCCATTGAACGCACCGGAGGGGCCAAAAGTTTCGGCCGGGCCTACGTGATCTGGTAAAGCGGTCCGTCGCCGCCCTCGGGCGTGGTCAGGCGCCCGCCCTTGGCCGTGATCGCCCCGCACTGCACGCAGTTGGTGTAGTTGACGATCACGTCGACCGGCCCGCTCTCGGGCGCGTCGTCCGGAAGCTCGTAGACCCCCGCCGGGCACATGTAGACCCACGTCTCGGCGATCTCGCGCGGCACCCGCTTCTGCACTCTGATGTGGTTGGGCGCGTCGTCACGCGTGGCGTTGCCGGTGATGAAGACACTCGAGAGCTTGTCGAAGATGTACTTCCCGTCGGGCTTCGGATAGCGATCACGCGTATTGCCGATGAACATCTCGGCCGCGTCGTCGCGGTGCCACGAGAGCTTGCCCAGCGGCAGGCGCCCCTTCGTGGCGACGGCGAGGTTCGAGAGCGGCGCGCCCTTGATGAACCCCTTCAGGGCCATCGGCTGGCGCGCGTTGCGGACCTGGTAGAGCTCCCGGCCCACCGGGCCTTCCTCGATCGCCTCGTCGTACGCACTCAGGTCGGTCGAGCCGGCCTTCAGCGCCGCGTAGATCGCCTCGCCCGCGTCGATGCCCGACTGGATGCAGTGGTGAACGCCCTTCAGCGCGATGGTGTCGACCATCCCCCCCGCGTCGCCCACCAGCAGCGCGCCCGGCATCGAGGGCTTGGGCATCGACCAGTAGCCGCCGCCCGGCAGCGCCTTCGCGCCCCAGGCCACGCGCTCGCCGCCATCGAGGATCTTGCGGACGAGCGGGTGCGTCTTGAAGGTCTGGAGGAGATCGTGGACCGAGGTGGTCGCGTCCTGGTAATCGAGGTCGACCACCATGCCGATCGAGACGAGATCGTCGCCGGTCTTCTCGTCCTTCATCGGGTAGATCCAGGTGCCGCCGGTGTGGCCGTACTTGGCCGACAGCTTGAGCGGCCACGGGCCGACCGTGTGGATGACGCGGTCCAGCGGCTTGGGGACCTTCCAGACCTCCTTGACGCCAAGCTCCCAGACCTGGGGCTCGCGGTCCTTGGCGAGCTCGAACTCCTTGATGGCCGCGCCGGTGAGGTGGCCCCAGCAGCCCTCGGCGAGCACCGTCACCTTGGCCGTGACGTCCGTGCCCGGCTCGAAATTGCCCAGCGGCTCGCCGTCCTTCCCCCGGCCCTTGTCACCCGTGCGGACGCCGCGCACCCTGCCGTCGGAGACCAGCAGCTGCGTCGCGGCGGTCTCGGTGAGGATGTACGCGCCGCCCTCCTCGGCCTGCTCCTGCTGGTAGCGGGCCAGTGCGGACACCGAGACGACCTCGTTGCCGTGGTTGCGGAAGTTCGGCGGCACCGGGAGGAGCTTGATCCGGGTCTTCCGGGTCGGCGTGAGGTACACGGCCTCCTTCTTGACCTCGCCGTGGGCGAAGCCCTTCTCGCGCCACTGCTCCCGGGTCAGGTCCGGGAACAGCTTCTCCAGCGGCCCGGGCCGCATGACCGCGCCGGACAGGTTGTGCCCGCCGCAGGTCTTGGCCTTCTCGATCACCGCGACCGGCACCTCGCCCAGCGACTCCATCAGCTCGGGGTCGTCGCCGAGCAGCTGGAGCAGGCGGTTGGCGGTGGCGAGGCCGGCGGTCCCGCCGCCGACGATCGCCACGCCCACCTCGATGACCTCGTCCTCGGGATCGACCTCGCGCTTGATGAACTCCTCCCGCGGATCGACCGGGGGCGGGAAGTCGAGCGGAGCGACGCGACGTCGCCCAGAGGCAGAGCCGTTTCCGTTGGACGCCATGGCCTTAGCCCTTCTTCGCCTTGATCGCTTCCGTGAGCTTGGGGACGATCTTGTTGAGGTCGCCGACGATGCCGAGGTCGGAGAACTCGAAGATCGGTGCGTTGGAGTCCTTGTTGATCGCCACGATGTTCTCCGAGGACTGCATCCCGACCTTGTGCTGGATGGCGCCGGAGATGCCCGCCGCCAGATACAGCTTCGGTGCGACGGTCTTACCCGTCTGGCCGATCTGACCCGCGTACGGGAACCAGCCGGCGTCCACCACCGCGCGCGTCGCAGCCACGGCGCCGCCCATGGCGCTCGCGAGCTCCTCGAGCATCTCGAACCCCTCGGCCTTGCCGAGGCCGCGGCCGCCTGCGACCAGCACGCCGGCGTCCTCGATGTTGACGTCGGCGCCGCGCTGCTCGCCGCGCTCGATCATCTTCGGCGACGTCGAGAAGTCGTTGAAGTCGACCTGAACGTCCTCGACCGTCGCCGAGCCGCCGGACTCCTCGACCTCGAACGCGTTCAGGCGCCCGATGATGATCCCGAGGTCGCCCTCGTAGCGGACCTGCGAGATCGCCGAGTCGCCGAGCACCGGCCGCTCCGAGATCAGCTTGCCGTCCTCGACGCGGACGTTGGTGACCTCCATGACCACCCCGGCGCCGCGGCGCGCGGCCAGGCCGGCGCCGATCTCGAAGCCGAGCAGGCCGCCGCCGAACATCGCGTAGCCGTGGCCGTGGTCGCCGATGACCTTGTCCATCGCGTCGACGACCGGCTGCGCGAGGCCCTCTGGGCCCTCGACGCGGAACACCTTGCCGGCGCCGAAGCTGCCGAGCTGGGACGTGATCTCGTCCGACACGCCCTCGCCGACCACGAGCGCGTGCGCCTCGCCGCCGATCTCCTTCGCGAGCTTGGCCGCCTGCGAGACGGCACCGAGCGAGTTCTTGTTGACCGCGCCCTCGTAGTGGAGCGCGTAGACCAGGATGTCCGACATCAGATGAGCTTCCTTTCGTCCAACCAGGCGACGATGCGCTCGACGGTCTCGTTGGTGTCCTCGTCCTCGATGATCTCGCCCGCGGCCTTCTGCGGCGGGTCGTGGGCCTCGAACCAGCGGGCCTTGGAGCCGGCCTCGCCGACCTGGTCGGCGTCGAGGCCGACGTCGGCGATCGAGACCTTGTCGACGGGCTTCTTCTTGGCGCCCATGATCGCCTTCAGCGACGGGTAGCGCGGCTCGTTGATCGCGTCGCCGACGGAGATGACGGCCGGTGTCGGGATCTCGACGGTGTCGTAGCCGTACTCGGCCTGGCGCTCGCAGCGCAGCGTGCCCTCGGTGACGTCCATCTTGATCACCTGGGTCAGCGACGGCATGCGCAGGTGATCGGCCACGACAGCGCCGATCGTGTAGCACTCGCCGTCGTCGGACTGCTGGCCGAGCAGAACGAGGTCGGGGCTCTCGCGCTCGAGCGTCTTCGCCAGCGCGAGGCCGGTCGCGGCGACGTCGGAGCCGGCGACGGCCTCGTCGCACAGGTGGACGGCACGGTCGACGCCGAGCGAGATCGCCTTGCGGATGGCGCGGTCGGCGGACTCGGGGCCCATCGACACGGCGACGACCTCGTCGACGGTGACGTTGCCCGCCTCCTTGATGCGGACCGCCTCCTCGATGGCGTGCGTGTCGTAGGGGTTGAGGTTCTTCTCCCCGCCGCGGTCCATGCGACCGTTGTTCAGTCGCTTCTGGACGGCGGCGTCCGGAACCTCTTTGACCAGGACGCAGATCTTCATGTCTCTCCGGAAGTTATTGACTGACGAGTCAGTCGGGTTGCTCCGCTGTGCCCATCTTACTGCCCGGTAACCCGGCGGTTACGCATGAACCGGCGCGCTGGATCGGCGACGTACGCGGCGCCGACGAGCCACCACGGCTCGACGGCGATCTCGGAGGGGCTGGTGCGCACGACCACGAAGCCCTTGCGGGGCTCCAGCCGGTGCACGGGACTGGGCGCCTCGACGTGGATCGGATCGCCGTCGACGATGTGCAGGCGGTGGTGATGGCCGGCGAGCAGGATCTCGACCCCGGCGGCCCGGGCTGCCGCCAGCGCGGCGTCGGCGCCCTCGAGCGGGCGGCGCACGATCGGGTGGTGGGTGACGAGGACATCCGCGTCGGCGATCAGGGCGATCTGCTGCGCCCGCAGCCGGCCCGTCACCTTGCGCCTCGTGGAGTCGAGGCCGAGCACGCGCAGATCGCCCGCCTGTCGCCGCGGCGCGCGCTCGTCGGTGATGTGGCGGTGAAAGCGCGCGAGCGGGTTCAACACGCGGCGGAAGAGGTCGTAGAGCGGCACGTCGTGGTTGCCGGGGACGGCGAGCCACGGCGCGGGAAGCGAGTCCAGGAAGGCGCGCGCCTCGCGCAGCTGACGGCGGCGGGCCCGGTGCGAGATGTCGCCGGCGGCGATCACGAGGTCGGGCGCGATCGCCTCGATCGCCGTGCGCAGCGCAGCGAGCGCCGCCGGGTCGTGGCGCCCGAAGTGCGTGTCCGGGATATGGGCGAGGACCGCTATGCCGGGAGACCGCTAGGCCGCGGCGCGGGGGCCGACGTTCTCGCGGATGAAGTCGATGATCGCCTGCGTCGGCGCGCCGGGCGTGAACACCTCGGCCACCCCCAGCTCCTTGAGCTCCGGGATGTCCTGGTTGGGGATCGTGCCCCCGACGACGACCACGATGTCCTGGGCGTCCTGCTCGGTGAGCAGCTCGACGATCCGCGGGACGAGCGTCATGTGCGCGCCGGACAGGATCGACAGGCCGATCGCGTCGGCGTCCTCCTGCAGCGCGGTCTCCACGATCTGCTCCGGCGTCTGGTGCAGGCCGGTGTAGACGACCTCCATCCCGGCGTCGCGCAGCGCGCGGGCGATGATCTTCGCGCCGCGGTCGTGTCCGTCCAGGCCGGGCTTGGCGACGACGACGCGGATCTTGCGGGACTCGGCCATGTCGGGCAGCAGGATACGCGCTGCGGAGTTGACTGATGCCCCGCCGGCGCCGATAGTTGCCCCAGCGCGATGGGCCTGCTCGGATGCACGCTCGCCGCCGTCCTGGTGGCTTCAAGTGGCGCAACCGGGCCAGCGGGGGTCGAAACGACACTTCAGGACGACGCCGTCCTGCTGCATTCCTCGGATGCAGGGGTTCGCCGTGCCGCGCGGGTGATCCGCGAGCTCGGCGCCGACCGCGTGCGCATCACCGCCGGGTGGTCCGTCCTGGCGCCCGCAGCTCACTCGCGCACGAAACCCGGCGCTCCGTTCAACCCGGAGGACACGCGCACCTATCCACAGGCTGGGCTGCTGGCGCTCGATCGCGCCATCCGGGCCGTCGACGAGGAGGGTCTGAAGGTGCAGATCGACCTCGCCTTCTGGGCGCCGCGCTGGGCCGTGCGCAAACGCTCGCCGGAGCCCGCGCGCCAGCGCTGGTTCCCGAACGCAGCCGACTTCGGGCAGTTCGCCAAGGCGGTCGCCAAGCGCTACTCGGGCCACTTCACCGATCCGCGCCACCGCATCGCGAAGCTTCCCGCGGTCGAGCTGTACACGACGTGGAACGAGCCCAACTACAAGCAGTTCCTGCAGCCGCAGTGGGTTCGCACGCGCAGGGGCGGCCACCGGCCCTTCTCACCGCACATCTACCGGGCGATGCACGAGACCGCCTACTCGGCGATCAGGAGCGTGCGCAGCGAGAACCGGGTGCTGATCGGCGGCCTGGCGCCGACCGGCTCGAAGGTCTCCGGTCACGGCAACGGCGTGCCGCCGCTCGAGTTCCTGCGCACGCTCGCGTGCGTGAACCGGTCGCTGAAGCCGCTCGGCGTGCGCGAGTGCCGGGGGTACGGCGCGCTGCACGCCGACGGGTTCGCCATGCATCCCTACTCGCTGCGCGTGACGCCGGGCCAGAGCGCGCGCCACCCGGACAACGTCTACCTCGCCGACCTCGGGCGCCTCGACGCGCTGATCGCATCGCTGCACCAGCTCGGGCGCATCGAGAGCCGCTGGCCGGTCTACGTGACCGAGTACGGCTACGAGACGCGGCCGCCGGACCCGAGCGCGCAGCACACCCCCGAGCAGCAGGCGCGCTTCCTGGGCTGGTCGACGTTCCTGGCCCACAGCAACCCGAACGTGCGCATGTTCGCCCAGTTCCTGCTGCGCGACATCGACCCGGCGGGCCGGCACGAGCACAACGACTTCCAGACCGGCCTGCTGTACGCGGACGGGCGCCCGAAGCCCGCGGCGCAGGCGTTCAAGATCCCGTTGTTCGGGACCTACGCGACCGATCGCAACGGCTCGCCGGGCGTGCTGCTGTACGGCGGCGTGCGGCCGGGGAGCAAGGAGCAGGTGGTGCGCGTGGAGCGCCGCCCGCCGGGCGCGGGGGTGTGGGAGGTCGTCGAGACGGTCGGCGGCGGCTGCGACCAGGACTCGGCCGACTTCCTCACCGACGCCGACGGCTTCTTCCGCCGCGCGGCCCCGTGGCACGGGCCCGCCGACTACCGGCTGGGCTGGCACCACGGCGGCGCGTGGGAGTACGGGGCGGTGATCCCCGTGGACCAGACGCCGCTGCTCGGCTAGAAGACCGGCGTCTCGGTGTAGCTGCCCCAGACGTCCTGGAGGGCGGCGACGATCTCGCCCTCGGAGACGTGGGCGTGCGCGGCCTCGACGAACGCGGGCAGCAGGTTCGCGTCGCCGGCGGCGTCCTGGCGGATGCGCGCGAGCGCGGCCTCGACGACGGTCGAGTCCCGCTGGGCGCGCACCGTCTCGAGGCGGTCGATCTGCTTGCGCTCGAGCGCGGGGTCGATGCGCAGGATCTCCAGCTCGCCGTCCTCGCCCTCTGTGTAGTCGTTGACGCCGACGACGATGCGCTCGCCACGATCGGTGCGCAGCTGCAGCTCGTAGGCGGCCTCGGCGATCTCTCGCTGCGGGAAGCCCTCCTTGACCGCGCTGACCATCCCGCCGAGCTGGTCGATCCGGTGGAAGTAGTCGTAACAGGCGCGCTCCATCTCGTCCGTCAGCGCCTCGACGGCGTAGGCGCCGCCGAGCGGGTCGATGATCGACGTGACGCCGGTCTCGTGGGCGATGATCTGCTGGGTGCGCAGCGCGACCCGCGCCGCGGTCTCGCTCGGCAGCGCGAGCGCCTCGTCGTAGGAGTTGGTGTGCAGTGACTGCGTGCCGCCGAGCACGCCGGCGAGCGCCTCGATCGCCGTGCGCACGACGTTGTTGAGCGGCTGCTGGGCGGTCAGCGAGACGCCCGCGGTCTGGGTGTGGAAGCGCATCAGCAGCGAGCGCGGGTCCCTGGCGCCGAAGGTGTCGCGCATCTCTCGCGCCCAGATGCGGCGCGCGGCGCGGTACTTGGCGATCTCCTCGAAGAAGTCGATCTGCGCGTTGAAGAAGAAGCTCAGGCGCGGCGCGAAGTCGTCGACGTCGAGCCCGCGGTCGACGGCCTGCTCGACGTAGGTGAGGCCGTCCTTGAGCGTGAACGCGAGCTCCTGCTGGGCGGTCGAGCCGGCCTCGCGGATGTGGTAGCCGGAGATCGAGACCGGGTGCCAGCGCGGCATCTCGGAGCTGCACCACTCGATCAGGTCGCCCATCAGGCGCATCGCCGGGTCGACCGGGAAGCACCACTCCTTCTGGGCGATGTACTCCTTGAGGATGTCGGCCTGGATCGTGCCGGCCAGCCGGTCGCGCGGAACTCCCTGGCGTTCGGCGGCGACGACGTAGAAGGCCATCATGATCGCCGCGGGCGCGTTGATCGTCATCGACACGCTGGTCGCACCCAGGTCGATGCCCGCGAACAGGCGCTCCATGTCGTCCGGCGTGTCGATCGCCACGCCCTCGCGCCCCACCTCCCCCAGCGACATCGGGTGGTCGGAGTCGTGGCCCATCAGGCTGGGCATGTCGAACGCGGTGCTCAGGCCCGTCTGCCCGTGGTCGAGCAGGTAGTGGAAGCGCTCGTTGGTCTCCTCCGCCGTGCCGAAGCCGGCGAACTGGCGCATGGTCCACTGGCGCCCGCGGTACATGGTCGGGTACACGCCGCGCGTGTACGGGTACTCGCCGGGCACGCCGATCCGGCCGGCGTCCGGCAGGTCCGCCTCGGTGTAGAGAGGCTTGACCTCCTCGCCCGAGAGCGTGCGGAAGTCGCGGTCGAGCAGCGGCGACTCGCGGTAGCGGCGCTCCCACTCCTCATAGAGGTCGGCGGTGGTGGAGGTCATGGTGGACGTCAGATAGTAGGAAGTCCACGTATTGTGGCAGGTCGCGGTTCGGAACGATCGCCAGCCGCCTCGGGACCGGTCGGTACGAAGCGTGCTGGATTGTCCCCGGAAGCCGGTGGTAATCCAGCACGGTTCAGCCTGACCGGTGGTAATCCGGCACGGTTGGAGGCGGCGCCGCCCACTCCCTCCCCCCTTATCGATGCAGTTGGTCTGCGCTCGAGCAGGTGAACTGGCACCAGCCGCTCCTACGCGGGCTCGGCGAAGTCGCCGGCGGCGACGCGGAGGTTGCGCAGGAGGTCGGTGACGGCGTCCTGGTCGTCGTCGGTCAGAGAGCCGAGGCCGAACTCGATCGCGTGCAGGGCCTTGGTGGCGGCGAGGGCGACGCGGCTGCCCTCGGAGGTGATCTCGGCGAGCGTGGCGCGGCGGTCCTCGGCGTGCGGGACGCGGCGGACGAGGCCGTCGCGCTCGAGCTTGTCGACGATGTTGGTGACGCTCGTGCGGTGGACCTGGAGGCGCTCGCCCACCTTGCCCAGCGGCAGCGTGCCGGAGCGCGTGAAGTGCAGCAGCATCAGCGCCTCGTAGCGGGGGAAGGTGAGGCCGAACGGCCGCAGGGCGTCGTTGAGGTGCGCGAGCAGGACCTGCTGCGCGCGCATCACGCTCGTCACCGCGGCCATCGCCGCCAGCGGCGCGTCGGGCCAGCGCTCGGCCCACTGGCGACGCGCCTCGGCGATCGGGTCCAGCTTGAGCGGGCGCGTCACGCGCCCATTGTCGCTACTTCGCCGCCCGCCGGGCTACGACGGGAACCGCGGCGCCGCCCAGGGCCGCCGCGGCGCCGAGCCCCGCGAACACCTTCAGCCGCCGGTGCAGCCGGTCGAAGGTGAGGATCTCCCAGTTCTCCTGCGCGGCGATGCGGCGCAGCTCGGCGTCAGGGTTGACCGCGACGGGATGGCCGACGGCCCGCAGCATCGGCAGGTCCGACTCGGAGTCCGAGTACGCGTAGGACTCCGAGAGGTCGATCTGCTCGCGCTCGGCCAGCTCGCGGATCGCCTGCGCCTTGCCCTCGCGGTACATGAACGGCCCGCCCTCCGCGCCCGTGTACGCGCCGTCCCGCACCTCGCTCACCGTCCCGATCGCGCCATCGAAGGTGAGCACGATCGCCATCAGCTCCGCCATCTCCTGCGAGGCGGCGGTGCAGATGAAGACGGGCCGGCCGGCGTCCTGGTGCGCGTAGGCGAGCGCGAGCACCTGCGGGTAAAGCCGCGGCAGCACGCCGGCGAGCACCTGCGGCGCAAGCCGCTGCAGATCGCGCACGCGCGTGCCCGCGAGCGCCTCGCCGATGCGCTTCTTCAGCGCCTCGGTGCGCTCGTCCGTGGATCCCTTCAACCGGAACAGAGCGTTCTCCCACGCGTCGCGCGCGAGCTGGCGCCGCGACAGCATCCCCGCCTTGTAGGCGGCGCGGCCGAATTCGAACGCGCTCGAACCGGCGATCAGCGTCCGGTCGAGATCGAAGAAAACCGCCGCCGTACCGGTCTCGCCGCGGCCCTCGGCACCCCCGCCGGGTGCCTCGGTGACGTACCCAGGCTGGTGCGTCACCTCAGGTACCCGCTTCGCCTTCGACCTCCCGTCGACACTCCAAGAGTGCGGAGACCGTGTCGACGGTCGGTCAAGTTACACGCACAACCACGGCGTCGCCCTGCCCGCCGCCGGAGCAGATCGCCGCGCAGCCGTAGCCCCCGCCGCGCCGGCGCAACTCCATGATCAGCGTGCCGAGGATGCGCGCGCCCGAGGCGCCGATCGGATGGCCGATCGCGACCGCCCCGCCGTTGACGTTGACGCGCTCCTCGTCGATGCCGAGCATCCGGATCGAGTTCAGCGTCACCGACGCGAAGGCCTCGTTGATCTCCCACAGGTCGATGTCGGACGGCTGCAGGCCGGCCTTCTCGAGCGCGGCCTGGGCGGCCAGCGCCGGGGTGCGGGCCAGGTACGGGAAGTCGTCGGCGACCGCGGACTGGGAGACGATCTCGGCCAGGACCTCCTTGCCGTTGGCCTCGGCCCACTCGTCGGAGCTGACCACCAGCGCGCCCGCCCCGTCGTTGACACCCGGCGCGTTGCCCGCGGTGTGCGTGCCGTCCTTCATGAAGATCGGCGGCAGCTTCGACAGCGCCTCGAGAGTCGAGTCGCGGCGCGGCGACTCATCGACTTCGACGGTGGTGTCGCCCCTCTTGGACGAGATCGTCACCGGAACGATCTCCTCCGGCAGGCGCCCCTCGTCGGTCGCGGCGATCGTGCGCTCGTGCGAGCGCAGCGCCCACTTGTCCATGTCGGCGCGGGTCATCTCGAACTCGGCGGCGACCTCGGACGCCTCGTGGGCCATGTGCTTGCCCGAGAACGGGTTCGTCAGCCCATCGTGGATCATCGCGTCGATCGCCTTGCCGTCACCCATGCGGAAGCCGAAGCGGGCCTGCGGCAGCATGTACGGCGAGTTCGACATCGACTCCATGCCGCCGCCGACGGCGACGTCGAGATCGCCGGCGCGGATCGCCTGATCGAGCATCCCGACCGCGCGGATGCCCGACGCGCACACCTTGTTGATCGTCTCCGAGGGCACTTCCTTGGGGATTCCCCCCTCGATCTGTGCCTGGCGGGACGGGATCTGGCCCTGACCGGCCTGGAGGACGGTGCCCATGACCACGTGCTCGACCTCGTCGGCCGCTACGCCCGCGCGGTCCAGCGCCGCCTTGATGGCGATGCCGCCGAGCTCGGTGGCCTTCAGCGAGGAGAGTCCGCCGCCCAGCTTCCCCACGGGGGTCCGGGCCGCGCTCAGGATCACGGTCTTGGGCATGGACGGAACGGTAGCCTGCGGCCGTGCTCCGAGTCCGCGCGACGAGCGACGATCCCAGCGGCGACGAGCTCGTGTTCAGGGCCGCGCCGGAGGACAAGTTCGGGCGTCTGAGGCCGGCGGACGGCGGCTGGAGCGCGGGCCTCGGAGACGACTTCGGGCCCGAGCGCGCCCGCGTGCTGGCCGCCAAGGTCATCGAGCGCGCGACGGAGCTCGAGGCGGAGACGATCTTCTGGGACGGGCCCGAGGGCGCCGCGTTCGTGGAGGGCGCCGTGCTCGCGACGTACCGCTACGACACCTACAAGTCCGACACGGACACGAAGAGGCCAGGCCACCTGGTGGTGCGCGAGGGCGCGGAGGCGGCCGTCGGGGCCGAGGCCCAGAACGCGGCCCGCGACCTGATCAACGCACCCGCCAACGAGATGACGCCGACGCGGCTGGCGGGGCGCGCCCGCGAGCTCGCGAGCGAGTTCGGGCTCGAGTGCGACGTCCTCGGCCGCGAGCAGATCCGCTACGCCGGGATGGGCGCGTTCGCGGCGGTGGCGCAGGGCTCCGAGCAGGAGCCCCAGCTGATCACCCTGAAGTACTCGCCGGAGGGCGCAACCGGGCCCACGCTCGGGTTCGTCGGCAAGGGCGTGACCTTCGACGCCGGCGGGATCTCGATCAAGCCCGCCAACGGCATGTCGGCGATGAAGTCGGACATGAGCGGCGCGGCGGCGGTGCTCGAGGCGATCGGCGCGATCGCGCGGCTCGAGCTGCCGGTCGCGGTGATCGCGATCGCCGGCGCGACCGAGAACCTCCTCGGCGCCGCTGCGATGAAGCCGGGCGACATCGTGCGCTCGCGCTCGGGCACCACGATCGAGATCATCAACACGGACGCCGAGGGCCGGCTCGTGCTCGCCGACTGCCTGACGCACGCGCGCGAGCAGGGCGCCGAGCGACTGATCGACGTGGCCACGCTGACCGGCGGCATGGTGGTCGCGCTCGGCTCCGTCTACGCCGGCTGCTTCGCCAACGACGACGAGTGGGCCGGCACGGTTCAGGCGGCAGGCGAGCGCGCGGGCGAGCCGTCATGGCGCATGCCCCTGCACGAGGAGTACGCCGACTCGATCAAGGGCCGCTGGTCGGACATCGTCAACGCGGTCGAGGACCGCAAGGCCACGCCCGTCTCGGCCGCGGAGTTCCTGCACCGCTTCGCGGGCGACACCCCCTGGGCCCACCTCGACATCGCCGGGATGGGCTGGGACTGGGGTAAGCCCTACGCGGCCAAGGGCGGCTCGGGCTTCGCGACCCGGACGTTGATCGAGGTTGCCCGGAACGCGGCGCGGTAGGCGGTCGGCGTCGTCGCGCAGGCGCGGCGGAAGTGCTCGCGCAGGCCGGTCGCGGTGCCGAATCCGCACTCCGTCGCGACCTGCTCCACCGGCAGGTCGGTCTCCTCGAGCAGCCGCCGCGCTGCACCGACGCGCTGGTCGAGCAGCCACGCCAGCGGGGTCGTTCCGGTCTCGGCGCGGAAGCGCCGCGCGAAGGTGCGCGGTGAGTAGCCGGCGTGGCGCGCCATCGCCTCGACCGTGAGCGGCCGGTCGAGGCGCTCGAGCATCCAGGCTCGCGTCGGCGCGAGCCCGGATTCCGCCACGTCGGGCACCGGCCGCTCGACGAACTGCGCCTGGCCTCCGGCCCGGTGCGGCGCGACGACGATGCGGCGGGCGACGCGGTTGGCCTCGGCCGCCCCACGGTCGCGGCGCACGATGTGCAGGCACAGGTCGATGCCCGCGGCTACGCCGGCGCTCGTGAGGAGGTCGCCCTCGTCGACGTAGAGCACGTCGGGCTCGACGATCACGTCCGGGTGGCGCGCCCGCAGCTCGTCGACGTAGCGCCAGTGGGTGGTGACGCGGCGGCCGGCAAGCAGGCCGGCCTGGGCGAGCGCGAACGCCCCCGTGCAGATCGACGCCAGCGTCGCGCCCCGCGCGGACGCGGCCTGGAGCACTGCGACCACGGCGTTCGGCACCGAGTTGGTCTCGGTGCCCGGGACGAGCACCAGGTCGGCGCGCGCAGCCGCTGCCAGGGGATGCGGGGCGACGACGTCGAACGCGCCCGCCTGCGCGCGCCCCTCCCCGCATACGAGCACCTCGTAGCGCGCGAGCCCGAAGACGTGGCACGGGATGGCCAGGTCGAACGCGACCACGCCGGGAAAGGTGAGTACGGCGATTGTCTGCATCCTTGCGGACTATGGCATCTCTGCCACTGGCCACGCAAGTCGCCCCGCGCGAGGATCTGAGTCATGCGAATCGAGATCCCCATCTACGCGGGCTACGACGAGGTCGACGCCGTCGGGCCGTTCGAGGTCCTGTCCAACGCGAAGCTCGCGGTCGACGGCCTCGAGGTCGAGCTCGTCGGCGCGCACGGCCCGGGTGAGGTCGTGGCCGCGCACGGGATGCGCGTCACCTGCGCGGACGGCCTCAGCGCGGCCGCGGACATGGTCATCGTCCCCGGTGGCGGCTGGGTGCGCGGCGGCGGCGTCCGCGAGCAGTACGAGCAGGGCGTGCTCGCGCAGCGGCTGCGGGAGCTCAAGGACGGTGGCGCCAGGATGGCATCCGTCTGCACCGGGGCGATCCTGCTCGCCCAGGCCGGCATCCTCGACGGCCGCCCGGCCACGACGCACCGGGCCGCGCTGAACCACCTCGCCGAGATGGGCGCCGACGTCGACTACGAGGCGCGCGTCGTCGACGACGGCGACGTCATCACCTGCGGCGGGGTCACGTCGGGCTTCGATCTCGCCCTGCACCTCGTCGAACGCGAGTGGGGCGCCGAGCTGGCCGGCACCATCGCCACGCTCATGGAGATCGAACGTCAGCCCGCGCGGACGACGGGTGCACGCTCATGAGCGCAAGCAGGCGCCGGCCGAGGCCGACCCTGCCCGTGAAGTCGACGCGCCCGTCGGCGATGCGCGCGAGCGCGGCGCGGCCGGTCCTGCTCGTCGGCTTGGGGACGCCGCCGGCGAGCGGGGCGGACACGCACAGGACGAAGTCGGTCAGTGCGGCCTGGACCTCGAGGTCCACCGGTCCTCCGGCGTCATCGCCGATCTCGATCCGCTCGCCGGCGAAGCGGATCAGCACCGGCGCGTAGCCCTCGGCGAAGGTGATGCGCACCGTGCCCACCATGGCGCGGGCGAGGCCGGGGCGCAGGTTGACGCCGCGGTCGAGCAGTCCGTAGACGGTGGCGGCGACGGAGCGGTCGCCGACCTCGCGCAGCTCGACGTGCATGGCCGCGAGCGTAGGCTCCGCGCGTGCGGCTGCCCTGGCTCGCGGTCCTCGCCCTCTACGTCATCGCGGCGCTGACGCTGGAGGCGTGGGATCCCGCACCGCAGACGCCGCAACTGCTCGAGCGGCTGCGCGCCGAGGGCGGGCGCGAGCTCACGGCCGTCGTGCTCGCGGTCCCCGCGGCGCTGTCCTTCGCGTTCGCCGCCGCGCTCGCGCGCCGGTGGGTCCCCGATCCATGGGCGACGCGCGGGACGCTGCTCGTCGCGCTGTCGCCGCTCGGCTTCGCCCTGACCTCCGGCGCGCGGCCCGACGCGTGCGCCGCCGCGCTGCTGACCGGTGGCGCCGTGCTCGCGCTCGGCGCGCGCGACCACCCCACGCGTGGCAACACCCTCGGCGCCGCCGCGTGCCTGTCGCTGACGCCGTGGTTCGGCGTCGCCTACGCGTTCGCCGCCGTCCCGGCGCTGCTGGCGCTGGTCTCGTGGACCGCGCGACGCGGACGCCGGCTGTGGGCGTTCCTCGAGCTGGAGATCGCCGGGGCGACCGCGGTGGTGCTCGCGGGGATCGAGCACCCGCGGGGAGCGCGCACCGGTGACGGCCCGCTCGACGTCCTCGGCGGCGTCCTGCGGTGGGCTCCGGTGCTCGCGCTCGCCTTCGCGGGCGCCTACCTGCTGCTGCGGTCGCGGCGCGAGCACGTCTCGCGCGCGATCCCTCAGCGCCGCGACGCCGAGGTGGCCGCGGCGCTCGCCGGGCTGCTGATCCTGGTTGTGTGGGGTGTGGCGGCGTTCGGCCCCGTCGGGGCGGGAGCGGGCGTGCCGCTCGCCGCCGCCTACGCCGCGTGGGGGCTGCGGCGCTTCCCGGTCGCCGGCGCTGGCCTGGCCGTCGCCACCCTCGCTCTGACCGCCTGGATGGCTGTTGCACTGGCTTCCGGTAAGGCCGACGGGTGGCTGGACAAACGTCCATTGCCTGGGCTCGCCATGGAGTGAGGACCCCATGCGGCCGATCCACGTCGCACATGGCCGCAGGGGTGCTGAGCCGGGCGCGTCAAGCGCTGCAGAAATCCGAGAACCCGTACGAGTTCGTGGAGCTCGACACGGCCACGCGACTGGGCGGCGCGATGATCCTCGTCGGGACGCTGTTCGTCGCCGTCCCGCTGCCGCTATCGCCGCCCTCGGGCCCGCTCGGCTGGCCGGGCGTACTGGCCTTCATCGTCGTGACGCTCGTGGCCGGGCTGTTCCAGCTCAAGCGCAAGTCGGCCTCGCGACCCAACACGCTGCTGGCCGGCGTGTACGCGAGCCTCGCGCTGGCGGTGGTCTACCGCGCGGGCGCCGGGCCTCACGCCCCGTTCGGGCAGCTGCTCTTCGTCCTCGCCGCGTACGCGTGCATGATCCATCCCATGCGCCGCGCGCTCTTCGTCCTGCTCGCCATCTCGCTCGCGACCTCGTCGCCGCGGCTGTACGAGCAGGTCAGCGGCCAGTTCACCGCGCAGAACGTCAGCTCGCTGATGCTGATCTGGGGCTTCGGCCTGATCGTGGCCGGCTTCATGGCGAAGGTGCGCCGCGGGCGCGCCATGGCCAAGGAGCACTCGGAGCTCGCCCGCGTCGACTCCCTGACCAACCTTCTCAACCGGCGCGCGCTCGAGGAGGCCCTGCCCGCGGAGGTCCACGACCACCGCCGCCACAACCGTCCACTTTCGGTGCTGGTGGCCGACCTCGATGACTTCAAGGGCGTCAACGACAACTTCGGCCATCAGGTCGGCGACGAGGTGCTCAAGAAGGTCGCGCAGTCGCTCGCGGCCGCGCTGCGGCTGAGCGACCCGTGCTACCGCTGGGGCGGGGACGAGTTCGTCGCCGTGCTGCCCGAGGCCGCGTTCGGCGAGGCCAACGACATCGCCGCACGGGTGCGCGAGACGGTGGCGCTGTCGTGCCGCACGCCGGACGGCAGGCCCGTCCGCATCACGGTCGGCGCCGCCCAGCTGGGCTCCAACGAGACGGGCAAGGAGCTCCTCGCCCGCGCCGACGCCGCCCTGCTCCAGGGCAAGGCGCGCCGCAACGCCGCCCGCGCCGCGGCCTAGGTGTAAGACCCAGGCACGTTGTTCGGGCGGGCGCGCGTTCAGCGCTTGCCTGGCGATCACCGTGGCCGTGTCCGACGGCGCCGGTAAGGGAGGGGTACGGGCGCTCCGGCGGTCGACCGTGGTGCCTAATACATCCAGTGGATGTAAGACAGACCACGGTCGGTCCGACCGGCGCCGTTACCGCGCTGTCGGCTGCGGTCTGAGGACTGCAGAGCCGGCGAACTGCGCGCGCCGCGGCCGACGCAGGCCTCCGAACAACGAGCCCAGAACTAGGCCTACCGAGCCGCGTCCGAGGCGTCGAAGCCGCCGCGCGTGAGCACGGCGGAGGCAGCGCTGGCCGGGTCGAGCTCGCGCTTGATGACCTGATCGAGCAGCTTGGCGACCTCCTCGTCGTCGCGCGCGGAGGCCTCCAGCGCGCGGCGCAGACGATGCGTCGCGATCCCGATCACCTCGTTGAGCAGGTTGCGGCGGCGGCGCTCGTCGAGCTTGCCCTCCGCGGTGACGAAGTCGCGGTGCTCGGCAATCCTGGCCGCGACCTCCTCGACGCCCTCGGCCCTGTGCGCCTGCGCGCGCACGATCGGGACGCGCCAGCCGCTCTGGTCGCCGAGGCTGAGCACGCCCCGGATCTCGCGCACCATCGTGTCGGTCATCGGGTGGTCGGCCTTGTTGACGACGATGACGTCGGGGATCTCCATGACCCCGGCCTTGAGCGCCTGGATCGAGTCGCCCGAGCCGGGGATCAGCACGAGCACGATCGTGTCGGCGTGGTCGATGACGTCGACCTCCGCCTGCCCGACGCCGACGGTCTCGAGGAAGATGTCGTCCTTGCCGGCCGCATCCATCAGCAGCGCGGCCTGGAGCGCGGCCTCGGCGAGGCCGCCGAGCGCGCCGCGGGTCGCCATGCTGCGGATGTAGACGCCGGGGTCCAGGAAATGGTCGGAGAGGCGGATGCGGTCGCCGAGCAGCGCGCCGCCGCGGAACGGCGAGCTCGGGTCGATCGACAGGACGGCGACGTCGCGGTCGTTGCCGCGGGCGAGCTTGACCAGCGCGCCGATCAGCGTCGACTTGCCCGCCCCGGGCGGCCCGGTGAAGCCGACGACCTGCGCCTTGCCGGTGTGCGGATATGCCGCCTTGACGATCTCCCAGCCCTCGGGGTCATCGTCCTCGACCAGCGAGATGGCGCGTGCGAGCGCGCGCTTGTCGCCGGTTAGCAACCGCTCGATCAGCGGCTTCGAGCGGTCGGGGGCCATGGCGGGCAGAGAATAGGATCCTGGCTTGCGATGACCCTGCTGGAGGCACCGAGCCGAGTCCGCCCGCGGCCGCGCCCGGCGCCCGCGCCGCTGCACGGCGGGCCGATCGCGTTCCTGCGCTTCGCCAAGCGCAACGGGATGCTCAACCGCCAGTACGCGCGCCTGATGGTGCGGTGGCTGTGGCTCAAGCTGCGCTGGCGCGGCCGGCTCGAGACCGACGGGCTGTGCTTCGTCGGGCCGGGCGTGACGTTCGAGATCGGTGCGAACGCCAGGGTGCGCCTGGGCCGCTGGTCATGGATCGGCCATGGCTCCAAGATCCGCGCCCACGAGGGCCTCGTCGAGATCGGCGCGAAGACCGTGATGGGTCAGGAGTGCACCATCTCGGCCTTCCAGCACGTCTCGATCGGCCGCGAGTGCATCGTCGCCGACCGTGTGATGCTGATCGACTTCGACCACGGGGTCGTCGAGCCCGAGCGCCCGGTGCGCGTGCAGGGGATCTACAAGCGCGACGTGCGCGTCGGGCACAACGTGTGGGTGGGCTACGGCGCCTGCTTCCTGCGCGGCTGCGTGGTCGGCGACAACGCGGTGGTGGGCTCGCTGACGGTGGTCTCGAAGGACGTGCCCGCCAACGCCGTCGTCGGGGGTGCCCCTATGCGCGTGCTGCGCATGCGCCCCGCGCCGCGCTGGCTGCGCTGGGCGTGATCGCGCTCACTTCGGACGGCTCTGATGAATTGGGGCCCCTACAGGGGGTGTTATTCATCAGAGCCATCGGTGAAGACGGCGCCAACCGCTACCGCGCGCCGCAGGTCGGCCAGGGAGACGTGCCGGACTGGTGGTAGAGCTTGCGCGCGAGGCGATCCTGGACGCGCTCCGGGGCCTTTGCGGGGTCGCCCTTCCCGCCCATCGCCCGCCAGGTCGCGCGCGAGAACTGGTACTTGCCGCGGTACATCCCGGTGTCCGAGACGGCCGTGGGATCGCCGCCGGACTCACACTGCGCGATGCGCTCGAGAATCACCCGGGTGCCGGTCGACGCCACCGCGCGGCGCGCGGAGAGCCCGAGGGCGGCGAGTGTCTGCGGGCCCACGATGCCATCGACGACGAGACCGTGCCGGCGCTGGAAACGCTTGACCGCGCGCTTGGTCTGCGGCCCGTAGATGCCGTCGGCCGTGATGCCGAGCTTGCGCTGCACGCGCTTGGTCTGCGGGTCGGCCTGGGCGACGCCGACGCCGATCGTCAGAGCGGCCGTGAGCACGACCGCGGTTCGCTTGAACACTGCGACTCCTTCACTTCACGTGCCTACGAGGTGAGCTGACGGGCTCGCGCTTGAAGCTGCGCTACGCGGCGCTACGGCCGCGATTCGCCCCAACGGATTGGGTCCCCCGCTCCCGGCCGGCTGGGCCGCCCGGGACTCGGCTTGGTTGTCTTACGAAGCGCGAGACTGTAGCCCGGCGCGCAGACGGCGCGCCGAAACGCCGCTCTTCGCCAGCGCGGGAGCGAAATACGCCACCCGCAACTCCTCGAGCCCCCAGCGGTCTGCGCCCATCGCCTCGAGCTCTCCGAGCGTGCGCATGTGATCTCGGTCGCGCGCCAGCGCGTCGGGCGCGCGCTCGAGGCGGCGCTCCGCGGCCTCGAGGTAGCGGGCGATGTCCCTCAGGCGGTCCAGGCCGGCGTCGGTGACGAACCCCCGGTGCAGCAGCCGTCCGAGCTGGCCTGCCACGTCGAGCCGCGTATCGCGCAGCGCGTCGCCGCCACGGCGCTCCATCATCGCCCGGACGTCGGCGGCGGCCCGGAGCACCCGGGCGGTCGCCGCGTGGACGCGGCCGATCTGCGCGGGCCACCGGCCGGCGGCGTGCCGGCGCAGCACCCGCCACTCCTCCTCGGTCCAGGGCAGTTCGGAGATCAGGGCGTCCGCGGCCGCCTCGGCCATGTCATCGAGCAGGCCGGGATCGGCGGTGGCGAAGGCGAGATCGGTCGGCGCCGGAGGAGGGGGAAGCGTGCGGAGAAGAAGACGCCGGACGCCGGCGCGGTGGGCCGCCGCCTGGGCCTCGGGCGACTCGAAGACCCGCAGCGCCACCTCCTCGCCCTCGGTGACGAGGGCCGGGAATCCGACGGCACCGGGGAGTTCGGCGCGCCGTGGGAAGTCACGCGGCCAGTCGGCGACGGCGGCGCGCTCGACGGTGCGCGCCGCCTCTCGTAGCAGGGGTCGGAGCTGGTGACGAAGGGAATCGAGGGACTCCCCGTACGCGACGACGGCGTCACCGTCCTCAGCGGCGAACTTCATCCGCAGGTGCGGCGGCAGCCTGGACGCGTCGAAGTCGCCCGGCTCGAGCCCTACGCGCGCGGCGACCTGCGCGACCAGCCGTCCCTCGCGCGGCCGCAGGGACTCGACCACCCGGCGCGCGACCTCCGGCACCGGGGCGAGGGGCCTGCGCTTGTCCTTGGGCAGCCCCCGGATCAGCGTCGTCACCAGCTCCTCGCGCAGCGCCGGGACGAGCCAGTCGAACCCGACGTCGCGCAGCTCGCCGAGCGCTGCGAGGGGGACGTGCACGGTGATGCCGTCGTCAGCGGCGCCCGGCTCGAAGCGGTAGGTGAGCGGCAACTCGAGCCCGCCCTGCTTCCAGACCGCCGGGCGGCCGGCCTCGTCAGCCGCGCCGGCGCGCAGCAGTTCGCGCGGGTACACGAGCACGCTCCTGTCGGGCAGGTCGCGGTGCCAGCGGTCGAAGGCGGCGCCGCTCGAGACGTCGTCTGGAATCACCCGCGCGAAGAAGTCGGCGAGGACGGCGTCGGGCGCGAGCAGGCCGCGCCGGCGCGTGCGCTCCTCGAGCGCCTCCACCTCCTCGACGCGCCGGCGGTTCTCGGCCAGGAACGCGTGCGGCGCGTCCCAGTCGCCCGCGACCAGCGCCCGCCGGATGAACAGGTCGCGGTCGTGGTGGACCACGGTGTGCGAGCCGATCGGCAGCCCGTACAACGTCACGCGCTCGGTCGCCACGACCGCGGCCCTGCCCTCGTCCCAGCGCGGCTGCGAGCGCTCGCGGCGCACCAGATGCTGCGCCAGCGGCTCGATCCAGCTCGGGTCGATGCGCGCGCACTCGCGCCCGAACAGCCGCGCCGTCTCGACCAGCTCCGCCGCCATCACCCACTCGGGCTGCTTCTTCGCCAGCGCGCTGCCCGGGAAGATCGCGAAGCGCGCGCCCCGGGCGCCGACGTATTCGCGTCGAGCGGGGTCGCGGATGCCGACGTGCGAGAGCAGCCCGGCGAGGAGCGCCTGGTGGATCTCGTGCGGCTCCGCGTCACCGTCGTTGAAGCGCACCCCCGCCCGCTTGGCGGCCGTGCGCAGCTGCCCGGCGAGGTCCTGCCACTCGCGCACGCGCAGGTAGTGGAGATGCTCGGCTCGCAGCCGCTTGCGGAACTGGTTGCCCGAGAGCGCCCGCCGCTGCTCGCGCACGTAGGCGTACAGCCGGGTGTAGGAGATGAAGTCGGAATCCGGGTCCGCGAACCGCGCGTGCGCCGCGTCGGCCTGCTCGCGAGCGTCGGTGGGCCGCTCGCGCGGGTCCTGGATGGCGAGCCCGGCCGCGATCACGACGACCTCCCGCGCGCACCCGCGGCGGTCGGCCTCGAGGATCATCCGGCCGAAGCGCGGCTCGATCGGCAGCCGCGCGAGCTTGCGCCCGAGCGGCGTCAGCCGCCGCTCGCCGTCGAAGGCGCCGAGCTCGACCAGCAGGTTCACACCGTCACGGACCTGGCGCGCGTCGGGCGGATCGAGGAACGGGAAGTCGTCGATCTCACCGAGCTTCAACGCCGCCATCTGCAGCAGCACCCAGGCCAGGTTGGTGCGCAGGATCTCCGGATCGGTGAAGCGCGGCCGAGCGTCGAAGTCCTCCTCGGAGTACAGCCGCACGCACACGCCCTCGGCGACGCGGCCGCAGCGTCCCTTGCGCTGGTCGGCGGATGCCCGCGAGATCGGCTCGATCGGCAGTCGCTGCACCTTCAGCCGTGCGCTGTAGCGCGAGATGCGCGCGAAGCCCGGGTCGACGACCGACCGGATCCCGGGGACGGTCAGCGACGTCTCGGCGACGTTCGTCGCCAGCACCACGCGGCGCCGGGAGCCGTCGGGATGGAACACCCGCTGCTGCTCGCCGGCGGCCAGCCGCGCGTACAGGGGCAGCACCTCACGGTCGGCGAAGCGGCCGCGGAGCACCTCGGCCGTGTCGCGGATCTCACGCTCGCCACTCAGGAAGACGAGTACGTCGCCGGGGAGGCCATCGACGGCGTCGCCGATCGCGTCGGCCGGTCGATCGGCGTCCGCATCGGGCGGCGCGTAGCGCACCGCGACCGGGTACGTGCGCCCCGAGACCTCGACGATCGGCGCGTCGCCGAAGTACGCGGCGAAGCGCTGCGGGTCGATCGTCGCCGACGTCACGATCACCTTGAGGTCCGGCCGCTGCGGCAGCAGGCGCTTCAGGTAGCCGAGCAGGAAATCGACGTTGAGGCTGCGCTCGTGCGCCTCGTCGACGATGATGGTGTCGTAGCGGCGCAGCAGCCGGTCGCGCGTGATCTCGGCCAGCAGCAGACCGTCCGTCATCAGCCGGATGCGGGTGTCGCGCGAGGAACGGTCGTCGAAGCGCACCGCGTAGCCGACCGTCTCCCCCAGCGGGACGCTGAGCTCCTCGGCGATGCGCTCCGCGATCGTCCGCGCCGCCAGCCGCCGCGGCTGCGTGTGCGCGATCGCCTGCCGGCCCAGCTCGAGGCACAGCTTCGGCAGCTGCGTCGTCTTGCCGCTGCCGGTCGCGCCGGCGACGACCACGACCTGGTGCGCGCCGATGACCTCGAGCAGCTCCTCCCGGTGCTCGGCGATCGGGAGCTGCGGCACGATCACAGGAACGGCGCGAGGTGGCGCAGCGCCGGTTCGGTCTCCGTGTCGATGGCGGCCTCGTGTGCGAGCGCTCGCTGGAGCGGGTACGGGCCGGCGGTGTCCTCGGCGATCAGGAAGGCCCAGTCGGAGGACTGCAGCGCCAGCAGCTCGCGCAGCGCCCGCGGCCCCGGCGTGCCGCGCAGGACCCGCAGTTCGGCGGCGCGCTGGCGCCAGGCGAGGCCCCGGGCGCGTGGGCCGCTCCAGGTGTCGAGGGAGCGGTCGCGGCCCCAGCTGGTGATCGCGAGCTCGCCCGCGGGCCGGGCGTCCGCGCCGTAGCTCGCGTCGAGCGGGACGATCTCGATGTCGGTCTCGAGCAGTGCGGCGAGCCAGTCGACGCCCTCGGCCCACCAGTGGCCCAGCAGCTCGGTGTCGAGGGCGACGACGCTCCAGCCCTCCGGCACGCGCGCCGCGAAGTCGAGCGCGTCCGCCCGCGCCTGGGCGGCGCCGGCCTCCGGGTCGTACGGGTCGCCCGCCACCGACCAGGCCAGGTGGCGGCGCTCGGTGAAGGCGCGCGTGTTCAGGTAGTGACCGCGCGAGGGGTAGCCGTCCGCGCCCCAGACCAGATCGATCAACCCACGGTCGAGCGGTGCCAGCACCAGGCCGTCATGCACCAGGGCGCCGGGCCCCCTGGTGCATCGGAGCTCGACGCAGGTGATGCCGTCGATGTGCGGCAGCACCCACGGCGCGTGCGCGCACTCGGGGAGCCAGAACCCGGCGGGCTCCCCGAACCGCCGCCGGTGCGACTCGATCCCGGTGCGCACCTGGAGCTCGATGCCGGCGTCGGTCGCGAGTAGCGGCAGGACGGCGTGCGTCGCCGCGCTCGTCCAGCTGACGTGGCGTGCGAAGCGCGGCAGCAGGTGCGGGTCGGCGGCGGCGGCGCGCCGGTAGCGCGCGAGCGACTGCTCGAGCTGGGGAGCGACCTCGGGGTGTGCGCCGAGGTCGAGCGCGTGGCTGTCCTCGCGCACGCCGGTC
This sequence comes from uncultured Solirubrobacteraceae bacterium, assembly GCA_963724135.1. Taxonomy (GTDB): domain Bacteria; phylum Actinomycetota; class Thermoleophilia; order Solirubrobacterales; family Solirubrobacteraceae; genus DATLGB01. Next base: position 547,898 of record CAVRTA010000004.1, on the reverse strand, counting down.
AGGAAGGCGTGGAATCGGTCCGGCACACCCGGCGCCTCGAGCTGGTCGGCGAGCACCGGCGTCAGCGAGACGGTGACCCGGTCCGGGTGCCGGTCGAGCACGTCGAGCAGCGGCAGATAGCACGTCGCCATCGCCTCCCACAGCCATTCCTCCCCGAATGGCCAGGTGCCGAAGCCCTCCACGTACGGCATGTGCGTGTGGAGGACGAGCGAGAGCCGGCGGCTCACGGCCGGCAGACGGCGACGAAGTCGAGCGCCCTGTCCAGGGCGGCGTCATCGCCGAGGCGCAGCTGGAAGTCGCCCGTGCCGATCGACGGCACGAAGCGGTCGTAGAACGGCTTCGTGAGCCGCAGCACCCGGTGCAAGCGGTCCCAGCCGAGCTTCAGCGCGAGGGCGTGCAGCGCGAGCTTGCGGGCGTGGAAGAGCCCGTAGACATCGACGGCCGCGAAGTGACGCTCGCACAGCTCGCGGAACTCGCGGGCCCGGTACTCGCGCACGTGCCACGGGTTGCCCGACTTCACCGCGCCGGGAGGCGCCAGGGTCAGCACGTTGGGCGTGGAGACGAACGCGATGCCGGCCGATCCGACAAGCCCGTTGATGTGCGCGAGCGTCGCGTCGGGGTCCTCGACGTGCTCGATCGTCTGGAGGAACACGACGCAGTCGACGTCCCCCTGCCAGGTGTCGATCAGGTCGCGCTCGAAGCGTGTCGTGCGCGAGGTGTACTTGGCGCGCGCGTGGGCGAAGGCCTCCGGGTTGGCGTCGACGCCGACGACCGAGCGCGCAGTGCGCCCGAGCACCTTCGTCCCGTAGCCCTCCCCGCACGCGAGATCGACGACGCGGCGCCCCATGACCCGCTCGGCGACCCACTCGTACACCGCCTCGTGGCGGCGGTACCAGTAGTTCTCGGCGGGGACGTCGGGGAGCGTCCGCTCCCCCGTCAGCGCCAGCGGCGCGACTCCGGGCGGCTGGTTCTGCTGGACGAAGAGGTCCTCCTGACCGGACATGCGGCGGGCCAATCTACCGCCCAGTAGCCTGCCGTCCGACATGGCCGCCCCCGCGAGCCCGGACGCGATCCGCGACGTCAACACGCGCTACCACGACGCCGCGGCAGACGCGTACGACGCGAAGTGGGGCATCGACTTCGGCGACATCGGTGCCCAGCAGGTGCTGGGCAAGCTGCGCAAGGGTCTGGGGCCGCGGGCGCGGGGACCGTTCGCGACCGCGCTCGAGATCGGCGCCGGCACGGGCTACTTCACGCTCAACCTGATGCGCGCCGGCGTGATCGAGTCCGCAACATGCCTGGACATCTCTCCCGGGATGCTCGCGACGCTCGAGCGCAACGCCGCGCGGCTCGGGCTCGGCGGCCGCGTCGAGACGGTCGCCACCGACGCCGAGGACCTGCCGTTCGACGACGCATCGTTCGACCTCGTGCTGGGCCACGCCGTCCTGCACCACCTGCCCGACCTCGACCGGGCCTTTGACGAGTTCCGCCGCGTCCTGCGTCCCGGCGGCCTGCTGTTCTTCGCCGGCGAGCCATCGTGGCTCGGCGACCGCATCGCCTCGTACCCGAAGCGGGGCGCGTTGCGCGCAGCACCGCTGTGGCGGCGGTTGGTGGGCGCGCGGGCCGCGGACGGCTACGCCCCCGCCCCCGACCATGTGCACGCCACCAACGGCCACGACCTCGAGCCGTTCGTCGACGTCCACGCCTTCGACCCGCAGAGCCTGCGCGCATTCGCCGAGGGTGCCGGATTCGCCGACGTGCGCGTGCGCGGCGAGGAGCTGCTCGCGAACTGGTTCGGCTGGACGAACCGGACGCTGGAGGCGACGGCACACCCCGACAGCGTCCCGTGGGGCTGGCGCCAGTACGCCTTCCGCGGCTACCTCGCGCTGCAGGCCGTCGACCGCGTCCTGCTCGAGCCGCGGCTCCCACCGGCGATCTTCTACAACCTGATCGTCTCAGCCCGCCACCCCTGACTTCACAAAGGGGTCCGTCCCCTTTGTGAAGCGCTTCACAAAAGGGACCGGACCCTTCAGTGAAGCGCCCGGCGTATCCTCGCCTGCCATGGAGGTCCAGCGGGATTTTCCTTTGTTCCCGCTCGAGCTCGTGGCGCTGCCCGGCGAGCTGATCCCGCTGCACATCTTCGAGGACCGCTACAAGGCGATGATGGCGCGGTGTCTCGAGGAGCCGACCGAGTTCGGGATCGTCTGCCGTGACGAGGACGGGCTGCGCGAGACCGGCTGCGCGTGTGCGATCGCCGAGGTGCTCGAGCGCTTCGACGACGGCCGCCTGAACCTGGTCGCGCGGGGAACGCGGCCCTTTCGCCTCGAGGCCGAACAGGCCGACCTCCCCTATCCCGCCGGCGCGGTGCGCTTCCTCGACGACGAGGCCGACGACCCGGACCCCGATCTGCTCAGCGAGGTCCACGAGGCCTATGCCGAGCTCGTGCGCACCGCCACCGACCGCACCCCCGACATCGCCGAGATCGCGGACATGTCGGCGTACGCGATGGCCGGCACGGTCGAGTTCGGGCTCTCGGCCAAGCAGGATCTGCTCGAGGCACGCACGGAGACCGAGCGGCTCGAGCAGCTGCGCGGCCTACTGCGCGGCGCGATCCGCCGGCTCGAGTTCGTCGAGCGCGCGCAGGCCGTCGCGCGCTCCAACGGCAAGGTACGCCTCGGCCCGGCACCGGGCGAGCTGAGCTCCTAGCGCTCGATCCCGCAGACGTCCTCGATGACGTCCTTGGAGAACGCGACCAGCTCGTCGAAGACGCGCGGGCGGTGCGGTGAGGTGTCGTAGAAGGTGACCCGGCCGTTGGACGTGCGCACGACGTAGCGCAGGGTCGAGCCCGGCCCCTTCGGGAGCTCGATCGACAGCGAGGCCTGCCTCTCCAGGCCGCGCGCGAGTTCGCGCGCGTCGAGCAGCCGGGTGCCGGGCAGCGTCCGCGGCTCACCGCGATTGCAGGTGACGGTGCCGCCGTCGTTGACGACGAGGTCGACGTTCGCGTTGCGGTCGGCTCCGGAGCGCTCGACCTGGAAGAGATCGGCGGACTCGCCGCCGCAGCCGGTGAGCAGGAGCACGAGTACGAGCGCGAGCCGCCTCAAGCCGTCACCGCCACCCCGCCGCGGCGCGGGTCGCCCGCCCCCGAGAGCGTGCCGTCAGGTGCGCGCACGACGCACTGCGCGCCGCCGAAGAAGAGGTTCGGCTGCCGGAAGCGGGCGACCTCGCGGCCCGCCGCCTCGAGCGCGTCGGCGTCGATGCCCGGCTCGCAGTAGACCACCTCGTTCTCCCAGTGCAACCGCGGCGCGTCGATCGCCGCCTGCGCCTCCATCCCCTCGTCGACGACGCGCGCGATCACCTGGAGGATCGCCGAGCGGATGCGGTTGGAGCCGGCGGAGCCGAGGCACAGCTCGACGTCCCCCTCACGGAGCACGGCCGTCGGCGACATCATCGACGGCAGCCGGTGACCCGGCGTGTGGCGGAAGAAGCCGAGCGGCGAGAGGTCCTCCTCGCCCATCATGTTGTTGAGGTGGATGCCGTCGACGACGACGCCCGAGCCCTCGCCATTGGACGAGGTCACCGAGCACGCCCAGCCGTCCGCGTCGATGACCGAGATGTGCGTCGTCGATCCGAGCTGCTCGAGGAACTCGGGCGTGCGGAGCCGCTGCGCGTGCTCGATCGCCGCGAGCATCGGTGCGCCCTCCTCGAGGCGCCGCAGTGACTCGGCGATCAGGAGGCCGCCCGCCGACGGCGGTGGGTTGAGCAGGACCTCGCGCCCGCGGTAGTGCGCCCGCGCGGGCTCGCGCTCGACGACCTCGTAGGCGCGCAGGTCGGCCGGGGTCAGAAGCCCGCCGCGCCGCGCGACCTCGTGACAGACGGCGGCGGCGATGTCACCCTCGTAGAAGGGCTCCTCCTGCTCGGCCGCCAGCCGCTCGAGGAGCTCGGCCACCAGCGGGAGGCGGAGCTCGTCGCCGGCGCGTGGCGCGCCCAGCAGCGCGCGCGCCTCCCCGGTGAGGTCGAGGATCCCGTCGAGGATCTCGAACAGGTAGGCCTGCTGGGCGTTGACGGTGACGCCCGCGCGGCCCGCGCGCGCCCCGGGCGCCACGATCTCCGCCAGCGGCAGCGTGCCGTAGCGGCGGTGCGCCGTGCAGATCCCCGCCGGCATGCCGTAGGCGCCGACCGAGGCCGCGTCCGCGTAGAAGAGCTGGTTGGCGTCGCCGAAGGAGACGTCGACCGCGACCAGCGGGGCGTGCCCCATGTGCTCGCGCCCGCGCCCCGCCGCCTCGACGAAGAAGTCGAGCAGCACCGGCTCGGAGTCCGGCGGCACGACCAGCATGTAGCCGCCGGCGCCGAGCCCGGTCAGCAAGCGGCTCGGCCACGAACGCGGTGCACAGCGCCGACAGTGCCGCGTCGACCGCGTTGCCCCCGGCGCGCAGGGCCTCCGCCCCCGCCTCGGCGGTGACCGGGTGCCCGGCGGCAACGATGCCCCTCACCGGGGCGACACTATTTCTTCGCGATCGCCCGGCGCCGGCCGGGGAGGCGATTCACGTCACCCGTTCAGAAGCGGGGGATGAACTCCGGCACGTCGACGTCGCCGAGGCTGCGGTCGCGGCTTCCGGCGCGCATCGGCTCGCGCGTGCGAGAGACGCGCGGCTCGCCCGCGGGCTCGCGCAGCATGCCCGACTCGCGCCGCCGGACCGGCGAGTCGCTGAAGCCCGTGGCGACGACGGTGATCCACACCTCGTCCTCGCCGAGCGACTCGTCGACCATCGCCCCGAAGATGATGTTCGCGTCCGGGTGGGCGGCCTCCTGGACGGCCTTGGCCGCCTCGTTGACCTCCCACAGCGACAGGTCCGTGCCGCCGGTGATGGACAGCAGGATCGACCGGGCGCCCTCGACGCTCGTCTCCAGCAGCGGCGACGACACGGCCTGCTCGGCCGCCTCGAGCGCCCGCTTGTCGCCGGTCCCCATGCCGATGCCCAGCAGCGCGTTGCCGGCGTCGGACATGATCGTCCGCACGTCGGCGAAGTCGAGGTTGATCAGGCCCGGGAGCGTGATCAGGTCCGACACGCCCTGGACGCCCTGGCGCAGGACGTCGTCGGCGACACGGAACGCCTCGACCATCGACGTCTGCTTGTCGAGCACGGACAGCAGCTTGTTGTTGGGAACCACGATCAGCGTGTCGACCTCGTCGGCGAGCGCGGCGACGCCGTGCTCGGCCTGCTGCATCCGCCGCGAGCCCTCGAAGCCGAACGGCTTGGTGACGATGCCGACGGTGAGGGCGTCGAGCTCGCGGGCTATGCGCGCGACGATCGGCGCCCCGCCGGTGCCGGTGCCGCCACCGGCGCCGGCGGTGATGAACACCATGTCCGACCCGCGCAGCGCGGCCTTGATCTTGTCGTAGTCGTCCATCGCCGCCTGGCGGCCGAGATCGGGGTTCGACCCCGAACCCAGCCCGCGCGTGACCTCGGCGCCGATGTGCAGCGTGGTCTCGGCGCTGGACTGCTGCAGCGACTGCAGGTCGGTGTTGAGCGCGATGAACTCGACGCCCTTGACCCCGGCCTCGATCATGCGGTTGACGGCGTTGACGCCGCCTCCGCCCACGCCGACCACGCGCAGGACGGGCTTGCCCGACGGCACGGGCGGCGGGTAGGGATCGTGGCCGCCGCGCGCGTATGGGTCGCGCGCCGGCGGGTGCATGACGTTCTCCGGGATGTCCGACGAGAAGGCCGCGCGCAGGCGCTCCTGCGGCGTTGGGATTTGGCGCTCGGGCTCCGGCTCGTAGACGGGCGGCGGAGTCGGGGCGGCGGGCTCGGCAGGCGGCTCGGGGTGAGCGCCCATCGGTGCGGCGGGCGCGGGCTCGGCCTTCGGCTCATCCGTGTTCTCCGGCTGGTCCGTCTTGCGGAACAGCTGCGCCAGCGGGCCCTCGCGCATGGATGCCCGCTTATGACTGGCCATTCTCGAGAACCTCCTTCGCCAGCTGGCGATAGGCGTCTGCCGCGACGCCGTTGGGGTCGTACTTGAGCACCGACATCCCCTTCACAGGGGCCTCCGCAAAGCGGACAGTCTTGCGGATTCGCGAGGCGAACACACGGTCACCGAAATTCTCCTCGAGAATCTCGATCGCCTCCTTGGCGTGGATCGTCCGCGAGTCCACCAGCGTGGGGAGGATCCCCTCGATGTCGACGTTGGGGTTGAGGTTCTCGCGGATCATCGAGAGGGTGTTCGTGAGCTGGATCAGCCCGCGCATCGACAGATACTCGCACTGAACGGGGACGATCACCTTGTCGGCGGCCGTCAGCGCGTTGATCGTCAATAGTCCCAGGCTCGGCGGCGTATCGATGCAGATGAAGTCGTAGTCCTCCCTGATCGGGCGCAGCGCCTTCTCGAGCGAGCGCTCGCGACCGATCTTGGTGGACATCGCGATCTCGGCGCCGGCGAGATCGATGGAGGCGCAGGCGACGTCGATCTCGCGGCGGCGGATCACCTCGCGGATCGGCGTGTCGTGCACGAGCACGTCGTACATCGACAGCTCGAGCTGGTCGGGGTCGATCCCCTGCGACATCGTCAGGTTGCCCTGCGGGTCCATGTCGACGCACAGGACGCGGTGGCCCTCCTCGGCAAAGGCCGCCGCCAGGTTCAGGGTCGTGGTCGTCTTGGCGACGCCGCCCTTCTGGTTCGCAAAAGCGATGACCTTCGCGGTGCTCATGCGGGCCTCTTTCGCGCGCGCCCGCGGTTTACCTTCTCGTGAGTGCTCCAAGACGTGATCAAGGGCAAGCGCATAGTGATCTGCGCCGGGCCGGGCGGGGTCGGCAAGACCACGACCTCGGCGGCGATCGCGCTGGCGCTCGCGCGGCAGGGCCACAAGGTCGCGGTGGTCACGATCGATCCGGCGCGGCGCCTGGCCAACGCCCTCGGGCTCGACCGGCTCGACGACACGCCGCGCCAGGTGGAGGGCGGCCTGTACGCGCTGATGCTCGACCCCAAGCGCACCTTCGACGCGCTGATCGACCGCGTCGCTCCGACCGAGCAGGCGCGCGACGAGGTGCTGGCCAACCCGATCTACCGCCAGCTCAGCGGAGCGGTCGCAGGCACTCAGGAGTTCACCGCGATCGCCAAGCTGCACGAACTCGAGAGGTCGGGCGAGTTCGACATCCTCGTGCTCGACACGCCGCCCTCGCGCAACGCGCTCGACTTCCTCGACGCGCCGGAGCGGCTCACCGGCTTCCTGCAGGGGCGCGCGGTACGGATGTTCCTCGGCTCCGGGCGGCTGCTGGGCGCCGGCACCGGCGTCGTCTTCGCCGCGCTGCGGCGCGCGACCGGCGTCGCGCTGCTCGACGACCTCTCGACCTTCTTCCGCGCGCTCGGCGCGATGATCCCCGACCTGGCCGAGCGCGGTGCCCACGTCGAGGCGCTGCTGCGCTCACCGGCGACCGTCTTCCTGCTCGTCACCGCTCTGGAGCGCGAGCCGATCGCCGAGACGATCCACTTCCACGAGCACATCTCGCGCGCGGGCATGGAGTTCGGCGCGCTGATCGTCAACAAGCTCCACCCCCCCGTCGGCGACGCCGACCCGCCGCCGCTCGCACCGAAGCTGCTGGCCAAGGTCCAGGCCAGCGTCGCGGAAGCGCGGTTAACGGCCGAGCGCGACGCCGCCGGCCTGGACCGGCTGAGCGTCGCGCTCGACAACCCGACGGTCGTGGGCGTCCCCCTACTGGACGGGGACGTCCACGACCTGGAGGGACTCGCCCGGGTGGGCGAGAGGCTCTTGCCTACAGATCGACCGCCCGCGGGAGCGTGAAGGTCGGGTAGAGCTTCGGGTTCTGCGTGTTGTTGCGGACGAACGTCGCCAGGCGGAACACCGTGGCAGCCAGGTTCTTCGGCTTGCGCACGCGCACCTTGAACGAACCGTCGGCGTTGGGCTTGAAGTGCTTGACCACCGTCCACTCGCGGCAGGTCACGCGCCGGCGAACCTCGATCGTCTGCACCGGGTTGGCCAGCGGCAGCACCACGTGGCCCTTGATCGTCACGAACCCGCCCTTGGACTTCATGCCGTGGACGATCATGCGCCGGTTGAGCTTGAGGTTCATCGACCGCTCACCGCCCGCGAACGCCTGGTAGCGGGCCCGGTTGGTGTACCGGACGCCCGCCGGAGGCATCGGCGCGGTCGTCGTGAACGAGCCATCCTCCTTGACGCGGACCTTCGCCACCGTCTGCTTGGTCGCCTTGAAGACGATGCGGACGGTCTTGCCGGTCAGGCTCTGGTCGGCGGCGCCGAACAGGCGGACGTGATCACCCTCGGGCAGCACGTCGATGAGCACGAGCTTGCGCTTGGTGCATTCGAGCGCGAGGCGCGGGGCGCGGGGCGGCTCGCAGGCGTTGCCGTCGCCGACGGACGCCTCACCGACACGCAGGTCGGCGATCGACCGGCCGAGCAGCGAGATCTGCAGGCGCAGAGCACGCTGGGTCAGGACGCCGTTGACGCGCTCCTGCTCGCCCGCCGTGGCCTTCACGTGCGCGAGCGTCGGCGGAATCGACAGCGCCGGCAGCTCGTCGAGCACCGGATCCAGAGCGTTCAGGACCTTCTCGGTCGTGACGTCGACGGAGTTGTCGAGGATCGTGATGTGAGCGAGCTTGGTGTTCAGCGAGTCGAGCGCCAGGTGCTCGGTGTCGATCAGGTTGACCGCCGTGTCGACCGTGTGCGACGAGTCGAGCGTGAGGCCCAGCACGTCGGCGTTGAGGATGCGCGAGGAGCCGTTGATCACCGGCTGGCCGTTCTGGCAGGTGCCGGTCACGTTGGAGTACAGGACACCCGCGTCGAGCAGTGCGCGCGACGGGAGGTTCTGGATCGCGTCGATGGCCGGCGACAGGTCGACGCTCGCGACCGGGTCCTCGCGGTCCGGGAAGTAGACCTTGACGCTCTTGAGCTCGTCCGGGATCGGGATGTCGCCGATCGGGATCGGCAGGGCGCCGATCTTGACCTGGGCAAGACCCGCACCGGCGTACGCGCCGGCGTCGTTGACGGCGGTCACGCCGTTGACGAGGTCGATGCGAGCGAGCTGGTCGAGCGGAGCGGGCAGCGCGATCGTCGGAAGCGTGGCGTCGTTGCCGCACTCCTTGTCGAGCGAGCCGGCGCGCGGCGTGGGCAGCTGCTGGCCGAGCAACGTGCCCGACAGCGGCGTGGCGCTACAGCGCCATTTGACGGCCGCCGAAGCGGACGCCGGGACCGCAGCGCCGGCGATAAGGCCGAACGCAACCGCGATCATCGAAAGACGACGTGACAAGACAGGCACCCCCTGCGTGATGAATGAGATGACACGGGCATCCGGCCCGTGTCTGCTTTCTCATCGGCACGCCGTGCCCGGCGCCTAAACGGCGGTGGACGGAAAAACGACCTCAGCCCGGCAGCATTGCGAGCGCCACGAGTCCGAGGACGGACAGCGTGAGCGCGAGGCGGTACCGGTAGCAGGTCATCCGGCGATCGCCTCGGCCGCCAGGAGCTCGTCGGCGACCGTCCTGAGGTCGGGGTCGAGATGGCCGCAGAGGACGTCGCGCAGGATGGCGCGGACGCATCCGGCGAACGTGCCGATCAGCGTCTCGAGCTCGTCGTCGTGGCGGAGCAGGCCGGCGACGGCGGAGCGCTCGAGCGCAACGGCGCGGTGCAGGCGCTCGGTCAGCGCGCGCCGCTCGTCGATCGTCGCGCAGATCGCGGCCAGGCGCTCGGCGAGGCCCTCGTAGCCGGGCTTGTCGTGGTCGACGAGCAGCGCGCGGCCGGCGAGCAGCCAGTCGGTCAGCGCCTCGACCGCGGACGGGCGCTCGCAGCCGAGCTCGAAGCGCCGCAGTGCCCAGGCGAGCTCGCCGCCCTTCGGGGTGCGGCGGTCGACGAGCGCGATGAACGCGCGTAGCGGGTCCTCTTCCTCGGGCTCGAGCAGGCAGTCGTCGAGGGCGCGGCGGATGCCGGCGGCCAGCGGGACGTGCAGCCAGGGCCCTGCGCCGGTGCGAGCCCAGGCCGACGGCCCGACCGCGGGCTCGGCGTCATCCCACAGGCGCAGCGCGGACTGCAGGCGCCGCAGCTTGGCGCCCGCGTGCGCGAGAACCTCCTCGTGGCCCTCGATGCGCACCGCGGCCACCGTCGCCCAGCTGTCGAGCCGCAGCTCCTCGGGCGCGTCGGGCAGCGCGACCGCGCGGACGAGGCTGAGGCCGCCCCCGAGCTCGATGCGCTCGGACTCGATCACGAGGCCGTCGACCGGGGCCAGCACCTGCGTGAGGTGGACGTCGGCGTAGACGGCGTCCTCGAGCTCCGCGAACGCCTGGCTGAAGCGCGCGGGCTCGAAGACGAACTCGGTGGCGTCGCTCCAGACGGCGGCCACGAAGGCCTGGATCGCCGCGTCGGCGCGGTCGGCCGGCTCGGACGGGATCGCGCGGATGCCGCGGCGGCGCAGGTAGTCGTCGAGACCGCCGAGGCTGGCGAGCTGCGACTTCGCGGCCCCGTGGCTCGGGAGCTTGCGCAGCTCGAGAGCGCGGTCGGCGAGGAAGATGCCGGTCTGGGGGCGGTAGCAGTACAGCGGAGCGGTGGAGCGGGCGGGCGGGGACTTCTCCATCAGCTCGAAGGGGATCTCGGCGCCGCCGGCCAGCTCTGCGGCAAGCTGCCAGGCGGCCTCTTCGATGAAGACGGAAAGGGCGTCGTGCAGGGCGCGGTTGTGCATCGTGGCGGCGCTTTCGCCGCACTGTCCGACGCTCCTGCTAGGCGAGCGCTAGCTCAGGCGCCTCTGCACAGGATCCTGTCGCCCCGAGCCACTCGGTCCCGTAGGCGCGCATCGCCTCGACGATCGGGACCAGCGCCTCGCCCTTCTCCGTCAGCGCGTACTCGACGCGGGGCGGGACCTCCGGGAAGGTCTGCCGCTGGAGGATCCCCTCCTCCTCGAGGGCGCGCAGGCGCAGGCTGAGGGTGCGGGGACTGATGCCGGCGAGCGAGCGCTCGAGCTCGCAGAAGCGCGACCGGCCCTCGGCGAGGTCGCGGATGATCAGCATCGTCCACTTCCCGCAGACGACCTCCGCGGTGCGACAGACGGGGCAATCGCTGTTGGGCATCGTCAGCCAGTGTACTTCACTTAGTGAAGTTTCAGGCCGAAATCCCGCTGCTCGCCGTCGCGCAGGACGGTCAGAGTGAAGGCGCGGCCGGCCTCGACGGCGTCGAGCAGGTCGTCGACGGAGCGCAGCGGCCGGTCGTCGACGGCGACGCAGCGGTCCCCCGGCTTGATGCCCGCCACCGCGGCCGGGCTGGCGTCCTTGACCGCGCGGACGACCAGGCCGCGGCCGAGCGCGATGCCGAGCTGCGGCCGGCGGATCTGCTCCCCGCGCGCGAGCGCCTGCGCGCGCGCGGGGCTGAACGGCGCCGCGAGGATGAACCCGCCCTCCATGCGCGCGGTGTTCAGGGCGAGCAGGCGGCCCTGCTCGTCGACCAGCGGGCCGCCGGACGCCCCCCGCGGCAGCGGTGCCGTGTGCTCGATCACCCGCGCGTCGGTCGAGACGTGGCCGTGCGTGACCCTCAGCCCGCGTCCGCCGGGATCCGCCAGCGCGAACACCAGCGCGCCCAGCGACGGCGGCTCGGGCGCGGGCGGGACGGGCGCAGCATCGCCGGTGTCGGCGGCGATCACGGCGACGTCGCGCCGGCGATCGACGCCCGTCACCCGGCCGTGCACCACCGCTCCCCCGAGGGTGAGCGCGAGGTCAGGGCCTCTGAGCACGTGCGCGTTGGTGATCACGCGGTCGCGCGCGAAGACGACACCGCTCCCCCGGCCCCAGCCCCGGCCGATCCCGGCCACGCTCGGGCCGACGCGGGCGGCGAGCTCGGCGATCGTCACTTGCAACATGCAAGTGACTAGGCTACCGGACGTGACCTCGCCGCTTGCAGACGCGCTGGCGCGGATCGGGGACCGGTGGACGCTGCTGGCCATCGCGGCGCTGCTGGAGGGCCCGCTGCGCTTCGGGGAGCTCCAGGACAGGCTCGGGGGGATCGCGCCGAACATCCTCTCGGCGCGGCTGAAGGCGCTGGGCGAGAACGCGCTCGTCGTCCAGCAGCCCTACTCCGAGCGCCCGCCGCGCTACGTCTACGAGCTGTCGGCGTCAGGCGCGGAACTGGCCGGCGCGCTGCGGCTGCTCGCCGACTGGGGCGCCCGCGCCGAGGACGAGCCGCTGCGCCATCAGCGTTGCGGCACCGCCCTCGAGGCGACCTGGTGGTGCCCGACGTGCGAGGACCCCGTCACCGATCCCGACGACGGCCCCCTCGACTTCGTCTAGAACTTCAAAAAGGGGGCCCGTTTCACAAGAGGGTCCGTCCCTTTTGTGACGCTAGAAGCCCGGGGGTGGCGCCGAGCCGCCGGAGGGCGGCGGGGGCGGTGCCGGGGCGGCCGCGGGCGGCGGCGGGGGTGAGGCGACCGGCTGCGCTACGGGGGGCGGCGCGGCGGGCGGCGGCGGTGCGACATCGGCGACGACCGGCGGCGGCTGATCGGCCACGGGCACCGGAGCCGGAACCGGCGCCGGCAACACGGGCTCCTCGTCGGCGGCGGCGGCGTTCGCGGTCGCCAGGTGGCGCAGCCGCTGATCGGCCTGGACGAGCAGCTTGAAATCGTGCGGCGAGGAGGCAACCTTCATGGCCTCGGTGAAGGTCACCCGGCCGGCCTGGAGGTGCTTGAGGAGATGCTGGTCGAACGACTGCATCCCGTAGTACTCGCCCTCCTTGATCACCTCGTGCATATGCCCCGTCTGCTCGGGGTCGAGGATCGCGTCGTGCACGCGCCCGGTGTTGGTGAGGATCTCGCAGGTGGCGACACGGCCGTTGCCGTCGGCGGTGCGCACGAGACGCTGGGAGATGATGCCCTTGAGCGTGCCGGCGATCATCGCGCGCGCCTGGCCCTCCTGATGGGGCGGGAAGAAGTCGATGATGCGGTTGATCGCCTCGACGGCGTCGACCGTGTGCAGCGTCGAGAGCACGAGGTGGCCGGTCTCGGCCGCGGACAGCGCGGTCTGGACCGTCTCCTCATCGCGCATCTCGCCGATCAGGATCACATCCGGGTCCTGGCGCAGGACGCGGCGCAGCGCACGCTTGAAGCTGGCGGTGTCCTGTCCCACTTCCCTCTGGTTGATGATCGATTGGCGGTCCGGGTGCAGGAACTCGATCGGATCCTCGAGCGTGACGATGTGCTTCTTCATCGTCCGGTTCATGTGGTCGATCATCGCTGCGAGCGTGGTCGACTTGCCCGAGCCGGTGGTGCCGGTGAGCAGGATGACGCCGCGCTCCTCCTCGGCCAGCCTGGTGATGACCGGCGGCAGCAGCAGGTCGTCGACCGACTTGATGTTGACCGGGATCGCGCGCATGACCAGCGAGACGTAGCCGCGCTGGCGGAAGGCGTTGACGCGGAACCGCGCCAGCCCCTCGATCTGGTAGCTGAAGTCGACCTCGTTGTCGGACGCGAACTCGGCCAGCTTGTTCTCGTCGGTGAGGATCTCGCGCAGGACCCGCTCGGTGTCGTCGGCGGTCAGCGGCTCGGAGCCGTCGACCAATTCCATACGGCCGTGGATACGCACGATGGGCACCGAAGGCACCTTCAGGTGAAGGTCGGACCCCTCGTTGATCATGAGGTAGCGCAGCGCGTCGTCGATGTCGAACATCCCGACTGTCATCGGCGGGCGCCGCAGCCCGCTTGAGCTTCGCTATCCGCTAGGCGACGTCGCGCAGCTTCTGCGCTTCCGCGAGCGACTGGAGCTTCTTGAGCGACTGGTTCTCGATCTGGCGGATGCGCTCGCGCGTGACGTTGAATGTCCGGCCGACCTCGTCGAGCGTGCGCGGGTGCTCGCCGCCGAGCCCGTAGCGCAGCTCGAGCACACGGCGCTCGCGGTAGGACAGGTTCTCGAGGGCCTCGCGCAGCGCCTCCTTGGTGAGGATCTCCGCGGCGCGCTCGTAGGGCGACTCGGCCCGCTCGTCGGCGATGAACTGCCCGAACTCGGACTCCTCCTCGTCGCCGACGGGCTTCTCGAGCGAGACGGGAGCCTGCGCCGAGCGCTTGATCGACTCGACCTCCTCGGGCTCGATGCCGGTGACGTCCGCGATCTCCTCCGCCGTCGGCTCGCGCCCGAGCTCCGTCACGAGCTTGCGCTCGGCGCGGCCGATCTTGTTGAGCTTCTCGACCACGTGGACCGGGATGCGGATCGTGCGCGCCTTGTCGGCGAGCGCCCGCGCGATCGCCTGGCGGATCCACCAGGTCGCGTAGGTCGAGAACTTGAAGCCCTTGCGGTAGTCGAACTTCTCCGCGGCGCGCACGAGGCCGAGCGTGCCCTCCTGGATCAGGTCGAGGAACGGCAGCCCCTGGTTGCGGTAGTTCTTGGCGATCGAGACGACCAGGCGCAGGTTGGACTCGACCATCTTCTGCTTGGCGTCGAGGTCGCCGCGCTCGATGCGGCGCGCGAGGTCGACCTCCTCCTGCGCGGTGAGCAGCCGGACCTTGCCGATGTCCTTGAGGAACAGCTGCAAAGAGTCCGTCGTCATGTCCGGGCGCAGGTCGAGCCCGGTCTTCTTGCGCCGGCCGCGCTTGTCGACCGCGCGTTCCTCCTGGGTGGCGGTGTGCGCCGGGTCGACCTCCTCGACGAGCTCGATCTCCGAGCGCTCGAGGAACCCGTGCAACTCCTCCATGTCCGACTCGTCCATGTCGAGCTCGGACACGGCCGTCTGGACCTCGGTCAGCGTCAGGACCCCGAGGGCCTGACCCTTCAGCACGAGGGCCTTGACCTCTTCGAGTTCCGCGAGTTCAACGACTGACACGATCTTGAATCCTCCGAGCTCCCAAGCCCCCCGTGGGCGGCGGCTGGTCGCAGTCTAGGCGCTTCTTCAGCGGAGCTTCCACGGCTGTCAGCGCGTACTTGTCACGTGGATGATCGGCCTGCGCGAGACACGTCTTGAGGATGCCTAGACTGGCCGCGATGGCGGAGAGGGGTAGCGGGAAGGCGAAGCCGAAGGCACGGCCGAGCGGGGATGACGCGAGCGTTCTCGCGTCGCTGTCGACGACGCGCCCGCAGCGCCTGGGCAACCGCCGGCGCACCACCGCGGCGAAGGCGAAGCCCGCCGCGAAGAAACGCGCGCCGGCCAAGCCGCGGGCGTCCGCCAAGCGCAGGCCGAAGCCCGTGACGCGGCCGACCGCGATCAGCGAGGCGAGCGGCCACAAGCCCAAGCCCGTGCGCTCCGGGGCCTCCGGCCTCGATGCGCCCGCCAAGAAGGCGGCGGTCCAGCGCTCGCCGGCTCCCGAACGCAAGCCGAGCGGCGTCGAGCTCGTCGGCACCGTCGTGCAGGCGGCGGGCGAACTGGCACAGGTCGGTTTGTCGATCGGCGGTCAGGTGCTCAAGCGCGCCGTCGAGCGTTTGCCGAAGCCCTGATCCGGCTATTCTCCGGCGCGCCGAACCGCCGGGTGGCTCGAACCCGGCGGACGGGGGAACCAATGGGAAGTAATTCCCGGGGGCGAATCGGCCGCTGCTGCGGCCGTAGCGCACGTCGCGAGCCCGTCAGCTCACCTCGTAGGCGACCAGGGCACCGACGAAATGCGCAGGCTTCGCCTCTCATCGACCGCTGCCGCCGTGCTCGCGCTGGGCGCGGTCCCGGCTGCGGGCGCCCAGACCGGTGGCGCCACCTACTCGGACGCCGACGTCACGCTGACGACCACCCCCCACGCGCTCGTCGGCAAGACCAAGCGGTTCGCCGGCACCGCGCCGGCGGGCCGTGCGGTGACGGTCGAGCGCTACGACCAGATCCAGTCGCAGTGGACGCCGATCGCGTACGCGACGGCCACCGCGGACGGCGTCTTCCGCACGCGCTGGAAGCCGGACCGCGCCGGCGCCGCGCGCGTCCGTGCGCGCGTGACCTCCAGCGGCGCCCGTGCCGCGTCGACGGCCCCGGCGCTCGCGATCACCGTCTTCACGCCGGCCAAGGCGACCTGGTACGGCCCCGGCTTCTACGGCCGCACGACCGCCTGCGGCAAGCGCATGACCAAGACGCTCGTCGGCGTCGCGCACAAGACGCTGCGCTGCGGCAGGAAGGTCACTTTCCTGTACAAGGGCCGGACCCTGACCGTGCGGGTCGTGGACCGCGGGCCCTACGTCGATGGCGTGCGCTGGGACCTCACATCCGCCGCCGCTCAGCAGCTCGGCTTCGAGCACACCGACAGCGTCGGCGCGCTCACCCGCTAGCGCCCTGCGTGGGATAGTGAACGCGTGAGGTTGCTCACGCGCACCCGCACGCTTGCACACGCCGTCATCAACGACCCCGAGCGCCACACGACGATGGACGAGTCGGGGGCGGTGCGCTCGATCCAGGCGGTCGACGTCGACATCCCGGAGGACGAGCTCACCCGGCTGTGGACGATCGCGTCGCTCGAGCGGCTCGCGCGCACCTACTGGTGGTACCTCAGCCGCGTCACGCTCGGCCTCATTCGCGTGCACTACCGCGAGGACGAACGCGCCGTCGTGCTGCTCCGGCAGCCGTTCGTGCTGCTGCGCTTCCACCCGCCCGACTACGACTGGTCGGCGGAGGGCGGCGTCGTGCGCTGGCGCATCCGCGACGGCCTGCTGGTGGCGCGCAAGGGCCAGGGCTACCTCGAGATCCGCGTGCAGCGCCTGGACGCCGTGCACCCGGGATACGGGCGGCTGCACATCGAGGTCGAGGTCGCGAACTTCTACCCCGCGCTGGCGCGGCCGTTCAAGTGGTTCTACGTCAACACGCAGTCGCGGGTCCACGTGATCGTCACGCACGGTTTCCTCAAGCGCCTCTCACGGCTCGAGCTCGAGGAGTCCGCGGTCGGGCGCTTCGCCGAGGACGGCGTCAAGGCGCTGCCGCCCGAGGACGTCAACGTCGGCTCGACGCCGTGGCGGGTCGTCATCCCGCTCGCCGCGAGCTTCTTCGCCCTCGGCTGGTGGTCCAGTGTCCGGTACTGGCGCAGCCGCGGCTAGCCGCAGGCGGCAGGCTGATGCGAATCGATCACGTCATCTACGCCACCCGGGATCTCGACGACGCCGCCGGGCGAATCGAGCGCGAGCTGGGATTGGTGAGCCTGCCGGGCGGCCGGCACGAGGGGCTCGGCACCCAGAACCGCATCGTTGCGCTCGGTGGCGGTTATCTGGAGCTGCTGGCGGTTGCTGACCTGCATGAGGCGGCGGCCTCGGACTTCGGCCGCGGGCTCATCGATCACTTGGAGCGGGAGGGAGACGGCCTGCTCGCGTGGGTGGTCGCCGTCGACGACGCCGCGGCGGTCGCACGCCGCTTGGGAACGCCCGTGACGACCATTCGGCGATCAGGCCTGAGCGCGCACCTCACCGGGCTGGCCGAGGCAATGCGCGAGCCGTTCCTGCCGTTCTTCATCAGCCGCGACGCGGGCATCCCCGACCCGGGCGCCGCCGGGGAGGCGGGGGGAATCACGTGGATCGAGCTGTCGGGCGACGCGGAGCGGTTGGAGGAGTGGCTCGACCACACGGAGCTGCCGGTACGCGTCGTCCCGGGGTCACCCGCCGTGCGCGCGATGGGTATCGGCAGCGCAACACTCGCAGGCCGCTGACGCATCCGGCGCCGGGCCGGCCACCGCGTGTCACAAAAGGGACGGACCCTTTTGTGACGCTAGGCCTGAGATGTGCCCGTCAGCGCGCGCAGCTTCGTGCGGTCGTGGCGGGAGTAGACGCGCCGGACGGTTCCCGAGCGCGTGCGCATCACCAGTGACTCGGTGGTGGCGCCGCGCGGGCCCTGGTAGCGGACGCCCTGGAGCACGTCGCCGTCGGTGACGCCCGTGGCCGAGAAGAACGCGTTGTCGCCCTGGACGAGGTCGTCGTGGGTGAGGACGCGCTCGAGGTCGTAGCCGGCGTCGATCGCCGCCTGGCGCTCGGCGTCGTCGCGCGGCCACAGCCGCCCGATCAGCGCGCCGCCCATGCACTTCGTCGCGCACGCGGAGATGACGCCCTCGGGCGTCCCGCCGATTCCCCACAGCAGGTCGACCGGTGAGCGCTCGGAGGCGGCGAGCAACGCTCCCGAGACGTCGCCGTCGGTGATCAGGCGCACGCGCGCGCCCGCGGCGCGGATCGCCTGGATCCCCTCCTGGTGGCGCGGGCGGTCGAGGACGATCGCGGTGACGTCGCCGACCTCGACCTCGCGGCGCTCGGCGATCAGCTCGACCGTCCGGCCGAGCGGGCGGTCGAGGTCGAGCAGGTCCGCGAGCTCCTCGGGCCCGGCCATCTTCTCCATGTAGACGCACGGGCCGGGGTCGAACATCGTGCCGCGCTCGGAGAGCGCGATCACCGCCAGCGCCGACGGCATGCCCAGCGCCGCCAGGCGCGTGCCCTCGAGCGGGTCGACCGCGATGTCGACCTCGGGGGGCGTGCCGTCGCCGACGTGCTCGCCGTTGTGGAGCATCGGCGCCTCGTCCTTCTCCCCCTCGCCGATGACGACGATGCCGTCCATGCGGATCGTGCTCAGCACGGCGTGCATACCGTCGACCGCGGCCTGATCGGCGGCGTTCTTGTCGCCGCGCCCGATCCAGCGCGCGGCCTGCATCGCCGCGGCCTCCGTGACCCGGACCAGCTCCAGGGCGAGGTTGCGATCGGGTAGGACCGGGCTCACAGCACGCCGGGCGGCTTGCGGCGGCGCTCGGACTCCCCCGCGCGGATCGCGCCGCCGACGGCGATCGCAACCGACGCAGCCATCGCCAGGTACCAGCCGAGGCCGAGGCCGATCTGGCCGTCCGGCTCGCCCGGGCGGGAGATGACCCCGTTCCAGAAGTTCAGCGTGGACGCGACCAGCCCGACGACCGCGGTCAGCTCGCCGCGCGGCCAGGACAGCTCGTGCCCGCGCACCACGATGTAGAGCAGGATGAGAGGCGCCAGCGCAGCCGCGAGGATGAACCAGCGGCTGATCGTGTTGGCGTCGAAGATCGATGCGTCCGCCTGCCCGCCGGCGACGATCGCGTTCGGGTTGTCACTGGGCTGGTAGGCCGGCAGGAATACGGCGATGACCAGGATGATCGCCGCGATCGCCGCGATCAGCTCGCCTCTGCGCACGTCCGAGAAGTTCATCGGCCGCGACCCTACCGACTGACGGCGGGGCGCGACGCCATCCCGTTCCAGACGAAGCGCACGGGCCCAGTTCCGCGGCGCAGCTTGACGGTGAAGTAGCCACGCGGGTTGGCGACCGTGCGCGACGCGAAGGGGACCCAGCCCTCCTGCGTGTGGCGCTCGAAGAAGATGCGCGGGCGGGCGCCGTGCTCGGCCGGACGCACCACACCCCAGAAGCGCCCGGGGCCGAGCCGCAACAACGGCAGCCGGTAGGCGTCGAGCGCCGGCTTGGGCCGGCCGTCGTCGAAGTACAGGCCGGTCTGGTAGGTCGACCAGTAGAACTGGTGCTCGGGCGGGAACTGCTTCTGCGGGGGCGTGTCGCGCAGCAGGAACTGGTCGAACGCCCGCACGCGCGGGTTGCGGTAGGCGACGTACTCGCCGCGGATGTTCCAGGCCGCCTGGCGCGCGAGCGGGACACCGCGATAGGGATCGGGCGGCGCGGTCTGGTAGCCGAACTCCGTGTACCACAGCGGCAGCCTGCCGTTGATGCGGCCGTGGCGCCGCGCGGCATCGATGATGCGCTCGAGCTTCGACGCGTCGGCGAGCCGGATCTCGTCGCGCCCGAAGGAGCGGAACTCGGGCGGCGCCATCACCGGATAGGGGTGGTGGGCGACGCCGGTCGCGACCAGCGGTCCGCGCTTGCGGAAGTTGCCGCAGCCGCGCTGCGGGCGCAGCCTGACCGTCAGGCAGAACAGCCGCCGATAGAAGCGGCCCGGGTACAGCGATGCCGTCATGCCGAGCTCGGGCACGCCCAGCGGCGCCGTCTCGCCGAGCAGGATCATGTCGCGACGGTGCCCCGTGGCCACCAGCCCGCGGCGGGCGGCGCGGTAGAGCCGGCGGTAGATGTCGGCGGCGACGGGGACGCGGCCATCGGACTGCGGGGAGAGCAGGCTGTGCCAGTTGGGCTCGTTCCACACCGACCAGGCACGGACCGCCGGCAGGAGCTGGCCGTCGGGACGCAGCCACGTGCCGTCGTAGCGGCGGCCAAGCATCCTCACGAACGCCTCGAACGCCACGTGGGACGGGCGGTAGGCCTGGTAGCCGGTCAGCTCGCTGGGCCGCCGCGACCCCTGTGCCCAGTCGGGCGCGCCGCCGCGGACGTTGACCAGCACGGCGAGGCCGTGGTTGTAGGCGGACGCGATCGCGTGGTCGAGCGCCGCCAGCCGCGGCTCGTAGGCGGCCGGATCGGTCGGGTCAGCGGGCGGGGAGTCGGGCGCGAGCACGCGCCACAGCGCGGGCAGGCGCACGCGGTCGACGCCGAGCGCCGCCAGCTCGGCCATCGTCGCGTCGACGGACGCGGGCGGCGAGTGGAGCAGCATGTCGTCGTCCTCGAAGATCGACTCCTGGCTCACGGACGCGACCGCGGCTGCCGGCGCGAGCGCCAGGGTGATGAGAACGAGCGCAAGCCCCCGCAGCACTGTTGACGACGGTAGCGTCCAGACGGTGACCGAGTTCGAGGTCCTGTTCCCTCCTGGCGAGCCGGGGACGGCGGAGGCGCTGGTCGAGGTCGCGGACGGGCGGCGGCTGCTCGTGAACTTCATCGTCACGCTCGACGGGCGCGCGACGCGCGCGGGAGGATCAAGCGCGCTCGGAGGCGCGGGCGACCATGCGATGTTCCACGCGCTGCGCGAGGTCGTCGACGGGGTGCTGGCCGGAACCGGGACCCTGCGCGCCGAGCGCTACGGGCGCCTCGTGAGCTCGCCGGAGCGCCGGGGGCGGCGAGTGGAGCGCGGCCTCGAGGCCGACCCGGTGATGCTGGTCGTCACGCGCTCGGGCAGGGTTCCGTGGGCTGCGCCCCTCTTTTCCGTGCCCGAGCAGCGGGTCCTGATCGCGGGACCGGCGGAGGTTCCGGACGACGTCGCGGCGCAGGTCGAGGTGATCGACGCCGTCGAGCCGCGCGACGCCCTCGACGCGTTCGCGGAGCGCGGGGTCGAGCGAGTGCTGTGCGAGGGCGGTCCGGCGCTGACCCACTCGCTGCTCGCGCAGGGCCTCGTCGACGAGCTCTTCCTCACCCTCGACCCCTCGCTGTCTGGGGGTGACGGGCTCGGCCTGCTCACCGGCCCGGAGCTCGCCGAGCCGGCGCCCGCGCAGCTGCGCTGGGTGCTGCGCCACGGCGACGAGCTGCTGCTGCGGTACGCGGTGTAGCGTCCCGGCCCGATGCAGATCGAAGGAGCCCACGCCATCGTCGCGGGCGGGGCCTCGGGCCTCGGCGCCGCGACGGCCCGGCGGCTGGCGCGCGCGGGCGCCACCGTCACCGTCGCCGATCGCAACGAGGAGCTCGGTCGCGCGTTCGCCGAGGAGATCGGCGCGCGCTTCGCGCTCATGGACGTCACCGACGCCGATTCCGTGCACGCCGCGGTCGACGCCGCTGCGGAGGGCGGCACGCTGCGGATCAGCGTCAACTGCGCCGGCATCGGCTGGGCCCAGCGCACCGCGGGCAAGCACGGCCCGCACGACCTCCAGGCGTTCGAGACCGTCATCGCGGTCAACCTCATCGGCACCTTCAACGTGCTGCGCCTCGCGGCGCAGAAGATGATCGAGACGGCCGAGCCCGACGCGGGCGGTGAGCGCGGGGTGTGCATCAACACGGCCTCGGTCGCCGCCTTCGACGGGCAGATCGGGCAGATCTCGTACTCGGCCTCGAAGGGCGGCGTAGTTGGAATGACGCTACCTGCCGCGCGCGATCTTTCGCGAGAGCTGATCCGCGTCGTGACGATCGCGCCCGGCCTGTTCGACACGCCGCTGCTGGCGGGGCTGCCGGAGGAGAACCGCCGGGCGCTCGGCGCGATGGTCCCGCACCCCGCCCGCCTCGGGGACCCCGACGAGTACGCCGCGCTCGCCACCCACATCGTCGAGAACCCGATGCTCAACGGCGACACCATCAGGCTCGACGGCGGCATCCGGATGGCACCCAAGTGACGCTCACGGTCGCCGTCACCGGACCCACCGGAGACATCGGGCGCTCCTACCTGCGGGCGCTCGACGCGCACAAGGACGTCGGACGCGTCCTCGGCATGGCGCGCCGGCCCTTCGACCCCTCGACGCTGGGCCTGAAGAAGACCGAGTACCGCCAGGGCGACATCCTCGACCGCGACGCGCTCGACGACCTCTTCCGCGAGGCCGACGTCGTCGCGCACCTGGCGTTCGTGATCGTCGGCTCGAACGAGGAGACACGGCGCGTGAACCTCGAGGGCTCGCACAACGTGTTCGAGGCGGCGGCGGCCGCCGAGCGCTGCCAGCGCCTGATCTACACCTCGTCGGTCGCGGCCTACGGCTTCCACGACGACAACCCGGTCCCGCTGACCGAGGACATCGCGCCGCGCGGGACCGAGGGCCACTACTACTCGGCGCAGAAGGCCGAGCTCGAGGGAACCCTGCATGCCGCGCTCGAGGGCTCGGACATCGAGGCCTACGTCTTCCGGCCCTGCATCGTCGCCGGCGGTGACGCGCTGTTCATGCTCGAGGTGATCCCGTACATCTCGCTGCAGGAGCGGATCCCGACGCCGGTGCTGCGGCTGCTCGAGACGATGCCGATCCTGCGGCCGGTGATCCCCGACCCCGGCGTCCCGTTCCAGCTCGTGCACACCGAGGATGTCGCCAGGGCGCTGCTGGCGGGGACGCTCGGCCGCGGCGAGCCCGGGGTCTACAACCTCGCCGCCGACGGCGAGCTGACCGCGTCCGACCTCGCCACAGCGCTGGGCTGGTACTCGATTCCAGTGCCCGAGCTGGCGATGGACGTGACCGCCAACATCGTCTCCCGCCTGCCGTTCCTGCCGCCCGAGGCCTACTGGGTCAACGCGTTCACCACCTCCGTGGTGATGGACACGGCGAAGGCCCGGGCGAAGCTGCGCTGGCGGCCCAAGCACGACTCGCGGGCGGTGCTGATGCAGACCGTGGCGTCCGCCCGCGAGCAGGGGCTCGTTGACTGAGGAGCTCTCCCCGGCCGATCGCGGCGCGCTCCAGGCGGAGCAGGGCCCGATCAACATGGCGGTGGCGGGAGCGCTGATCTTCGACGCCGGGCCGGGGACGACCTACGAGGCAGTCTGCGGCCGGGTCGCCGAGCGGCTGCACCTGCTGCCGCGCTACCGCCAGAAGCTGCGCGACCCGTTCGGCCAGCTGACCAACCCCGTCTGGATCGACGACGACGGCTTCGACCTCCAGTGGCACGTCCGGCACGCGGCGCTCCCGGGCGCCGGTTCGCGCGCGGAGCTGGCCGAGTACGTCGCGCGCGAGATGGCGACCCGCCTGCACCGCGACCGGCCGCTGTGGGAGCTGCACGTCGTCGACGGGCTCCCCGACGACAGGGTGGCCATCGTCGCCAAGATGCACCACGCGCTCGTCGACGGCATCGCCGCGATCGGCATCGGGATGATCCTGCTCGACCCGTCGCCCGAGCCGATCGCCGAGTCGAGGCCGAGATCGCGTGGGTGCCGCGCAGCTATGCGCGCCGCGACTACGTGATCCGGCGCGCGACGGGTTTCGCGATGGCGCCCGGCAAGCTCGCGCGCGACGCGTTCGGCCGCGCGCTCGACATGTCTCCGCGCCGGGCCGCCGAGGAGCTGCGCCGGACCACGGCTCTGGCCACCGAGCTGGCTCGGCAGCGCCCGCAGGCGCCGATGACGCCTCTCAACGAGCCGCTCTCGCCCAACCGCCGCTACGCCACGACCGCTGCCGACCTCGCGGCGATCAAGGCCGCGGGCAAGGCGCTGGGCGGGACGGTCAACGACGTCATCCTCGCCGTCGTCGCCGGCGCCCTGCGGCGCTTTCTGGGTCCGACGGCGCCCGACCTGGTCGCGCTCGTGCCGGTCAGCGTCCGCGGCGAGCGCGACGACGCCGCCAGCGGCAACCGCATCTCCACTCGTGTTCGTGGACCTGCCGCTGACCGAGCCCGACCCGGCACAGCGGCTGGCCCGGATCAGCGCGCAGATGTCCGAGCTGCGCGGCTCGGCGGCCGTGCGCGCCGGCGCGATGATCGTCGGCGCCGCCGGCGTCGCCCCGCCGCTGATCGCCTCGATGATGGACCGCGCCATGGGCGGGATCCGGGCGATGAACCTCGTCGTCTCCAACGTGCCCGGCCCGCAGCAGACCTTCTACATGAACGGCCAGCCGCTGCTGGAGGTCTACCCGGCGGTTCCGCTGAACCCGGCCCACCAGCGGCTCAATGTCGGCGTCATGTCCTACGACGGCAAGGTGTTCTTCGGTCTGCTCGCGGACAAGGGCGTCGACGTCGACGCGGTCGCCGGTGCGCTGGATGGCGCCCTGGCCGAGCTGGTCGCGTCGGCGTAATTGCACCGAGGGCGATCGGTCGGACCGCGGCCGGGCGCGCCAGAGCCGGGTCTGACGACTGAGGCATCCAGGAGAGGCCAGATTCGTCAGACCCTGGCGAACGTCGAAGGTCAGGCACCCCCTCCGGCGATGACGATGTCGCTGCCGTCGACCCGAGGTGTGGCAGACGACGCTTCACAACCCCGACTTCGCCGAGTACGCGCGGATCTGCGGGGCTCTCGGGATCCGCGTCACCGACCGCGCCGAGCTCGACGACGCGCTGGCCAGCGCCTTCGCGCACGACGGCCCCGCGCTCGTCGAGGTGATCTGCGACCCGGACCTCGTGTGACCTACCCGCTGACGAGGGTGGCGAGCTTGTCGAACGCGGCGCTCCACCCGGCCTCGGCGTGCCCGCCTCCGCCCGGGTACGGGCCATCGCTGAGGGTCATGCGCGTCTTGGCGCCGTGGTCGTGGAGCTCGACGCGTGTGACCGTGTCCGACGGCGCCGGTAAGGGAGCGGGTGTGGTCGCACCGGCGGTCGACCGTGGCGCCCAGTACATCCAGTGGATGTAGAACAGACCAAGCGCGGTCCGACCCGGCGCCGTTACCGCGCTGTCGGCTGCGGACTGAGGACTGCTGAGCTGGCGAGCTGCGCGCGCCGCGGCCGACGCAGGCCGCAACAACGTGCCTGGGTCCTGCACCTAGAAGACGTGCGCCTCGAGCCAGCTGGACTCGAAGAAGGCGATGAACAACGGGACGAGGAGCCACATCAGCAGCGGCACCTCGCGGGCGCGGCGCTGCGCGACCATGACCGCGACGTAGCCGATCACGCCGAAGCCGATTCCCGCCGAGATCGAGAAGGTGAGCGGGATCCCGACGATGGTCAGAAAGCACGGGATCGCGGTCGCGGCGTCGGTCCAGTCGATGTCGCGCACGAGCCGGAGCATCAGGAAGCCCACCATCACCAGCGCGGGCGCGATCGCCGGGTGGATGTACGTGTCCTCGCCCACCTGCACCTCCTGGCCGACGAGCGCGATGACCGGCACGAAGAAGACGCAGAGGGCGAACAGGAGCGCGGTGACGAGCGAGGCGAAGCCCGTGCGCGCGCCCTCGCCGACGCCCGCGCCGCTCTCGATGTAGGTCGTGATCGAGCTGACGCCGAGCACGCCTCCGCCCGCCGCGGCGGCGGAGTCCACGAGCAGGACGCGCCTGGTCCGGGGCAGGTCGCCCTTCTCGTCGACGAGATCGCCGGCGGTGCCGAGGGCGTAGGCGGTCCCGACGGTGTCGAAGAAGTCGGTCATGAACAGCGTGAAGATGATCGGGATCAGGGCGACGGTGAGCGCATCGCCGAAGGCCCCGCCGCTGAACGCGTCGCCGACGATGTCGAAGCTGTCGGAGCCCGGCGCGTCGACGATGCCGTCGGGCCCGTCGAGGACCCCGAAGACCAGGCCCAGGACGAGCGAGGCGAAGACGCCGGCCAGGATCGCGCCACGCCTGCCGGCCGCGCTGACGCAGACCGCGACGAGGATGCCCGCGAGCGCGATCAGCGCCGGGCCGCTCGAGAGGTCGCCGAGTCCGATGCCCGTGGCCGGGTGGTTGACCGTGATGCCGCCCTCGCGCAGCCCGACGAGCGTGATGAACAGCCCGATGCCGACGCCGATCGAGAGCTTGATCGGCGCCGGCACCGCGCGCACGACGGCCTCGCGCAGGCCGGCCAGGACGAGCACGACGGCGATCAGGCCCTCGATCACGATGCACGCCATCGCCGCGCCCGGCGACAGCTCGCGTCCCAGGATCAGGTCGAACGCGACGATCGCGTTGAGGCCGAGACCCGAGGCGAGCGCGAAGGGCAGGTTGGTGGCCAGCCCCATCACGGCCGTAAAGACGGCGGCGCCGATGGCGGTGCAGACCGCGACGGCGGCGAACGGCAGCCCGGCCGCCGACAGGATCGCCGGGTTGACGAAGACGATGTAGCTCATCGTCAGGAACGTCGCCACCCCGCCGATCACCTCGGTGCGCAGCGTCGTGCCGCGCTCTGCGAACCCGAAACGGGCGGCGATCGCGCTCATGAGCCGCATCATCGTCCGTTCGCGCGACCGTCAAACTTCCGTCGAGTCGGCGTCGATGGGTCGTGACTTGCGGGGCGGGCGAGGTGTCGACCAGGCATGAAGCCCATACGCCTCGCCGTCGTCGCTCTCTCGCTCGCCGCGCTCGCGCCGTCCGCTGCGCTCGCGGCCGCACCGGGCGCGACCACCGCTGCCGCCACGGACGTCACCTCGCAGAGCGCCACTCTCAACGGAGTCGTGAACCCCAACAAGGAGGACACGACGTACCACTTCGAGTACGGCACGACGACGAGCTACGGCGCCGTGACGCCCGACGCCGTCGTCGGCGGCAACGCGGGGAAGTCCGTCTCCGCAGCGATCACGGGGCTCGCGCCGAGCACGACCTATCACTTCCGTCTCGTCGCCACCAACGCGTCGGGCGCCGACCAGGGCGCGGATCTGACCTTCACCACGTCGGCGCCCGGCACGACCACCCCGACCCTCAGTATCGGTGCCGCTCCACCGCTGCTCACCTTCGGGACGACGAGCACGATCTCCGGCACCCTGGCCGGCGGGCAGATCGCGGGCGTGCAGGTCCAGCTCCAGCAGAGTCCCAGCCCGTTCACGGGCCCGATGACCAACGTGGGCGCACCCGTCGCGACTGACGCCGCGGGCAACTACAGCTTCGCCGTCGGACCCGCGCTCAACACGCGCTATCAGGCCGTGGCCGCCACGAGCCCGCCGACGACCAGCGCGACCGTGGACGTGCTCGTCCGCTTCAGGGTCGCCTTCAGGGTGAGCGACACCACGGTGCGGCGCGGCCGCCGCGTTCGCTTCACGGGTTCCGTGGCGCCGGCCGCCACCGGACGCGTGCGGATCCAGCGGCGCACCAGGACCGGCTACAGAACGGTGGCCCGCGCCGCGCTCCGCGGGAGCAGGTTCGCGAAGCGACTGCGGATCCGGCGCAACGGGACCTACCGCGTCCGCGTGCCGGGTGACGCGGCGCACCGGCCGGGCACGAGCCGCAGGCGCACCATCCGGATCGGGTAGCCGCCGGGAGGAGTGGTTGCATGCACAACTGGTAGACTGCTTGCAAACAGCAAGTCACTCACCCTCCGTATGCCATCTCTCCTCCTCATCCCCCTTGACGACACCGTCGTCTTCCCCACCATGGACGTCACCCTTCCCGTCGATGTCGGCGGGGAGGAGCGCGTCCTGCTCGTACCGCGCCACGACGGCGAGTACGCCCCTGTAGGCACGATCGCCGAGGTCTCGGACACCGTCCGGCTCCCCGGCGGCGGGCGCGCCGTCACGCTCGCGGGTGTGGCGCGCGGCGTCGTCGGTGGCGGATCATCGGACGGCCAGGGCCGTCTGCGCGTCGAGGTCGAGGAGCGTCCCGACGCGGTCCCCGTCGACGGGCGCACGCGCGAGCTCGAGCGCGAGTACCGCGCGGTGGTCGAGGAGATCCTCGAGCTGCGCGGCGCCGCTCCCCAGATCGCCGAGTTCCTGCGCGCGATCCGCGAGCCCGGTGCCCTCGCCGACACGATCGGCTACGCCCCCGACGTCTCCTTCGAGGAGAAGGTCGCCGTGCTCGGGCTGCTCGACGTCACCGAGCGCCTCGAGAGGGCGGTCGCGATCCAGCGCGAGCGCCTGGCCGAGCTGCAGATCCGCCGCCGCATCCGCGAGGACGTGCAGTCCGGTGCCGAGCAGCAGCAGCGCGAGTACATCCTGCGCCGCCAGATGGACTCCATCCGGCGCGAGCTCGGCGAGGACGACGCGTCCGTCGTGGAGGAATACCGCACCAGGATCGAGGACGCGGGGATGCCCGACGACGTGCGCGAGCAGGCCGACAAGGAGCTCGGCCGCCTCGAGCGCCTCGGCGAGCAGGGCGCGGAGGCGGGCACGATCCGCTCCTATCTCGACTGGCTGCTGCAGATCCCGTGGAAGGAGCGTTCCGAGGAGCGCCTCGACCCCGTGGTCGCGCGCGAGGTGCTCGACGCCGACCACGCCGGCCTCGAGGACGTCAAGGACCGCATCGTCGAGTACATCGCGGTCAAGAAGCTGCGCAAGGAAAGAGACATCGCCGAGGACAAGCGCTCCGGGGCGATCCTCACTCTCATCGGGCCTCCAGGCACAGGCAAGACGAGCATCGGCGAGTCGATCGCGCGCGCCACCGGACGCGAGTTCGTACGGATGTCGCTGGGCGGTGTGCGCGACGAGGCGGAGATCCGCGGCCACCGCCGCACTTACGTCGGCGCGCTGCCGGGCCGTCTGGTCCGCGCCCTGCGCGACGCGGGCACGATGAACCCGGTGATCATGCTCGACGAGGTCGACAAGGTCGGCGCCGACTGGCGCGGCGACCCGAGCGCAGCTCTGCTCGAAGTGCTCGACCCGGCACAGAACCACAGCTTCCGCGACCACTACCTCGACGTCGAGATCGACCTCTCGCAGGTGCTCTTCATCGCGACGGCGAACGTCGCCGAGACCATCCCGGGCCCGCTGCTGGACCGCATGGAGGTCATCCGCTTCGACGGCTACACGGTCGAGGAGAAGGTCGCGATCGCCCGCGGCTACCTGTGGCCGCGCCAGCGCGAGCGCAACGGCCTGCGCGAGGAGGAGGTCTCGATCTCCGACGAGATGCTGCGCACCGT
Organism: uncultured Solirubrobacteraceae bacterium; assembly: GCA_963724135.1. Lineage (GTDB taxonomy): Bacteria > Actinomycetota > Thermoleophilia > Solirubrobacterales > Solirubrobacteraceae > DATLGB01. The sequence goes on along the minus strand of CAVRTA010000004.1, from coordinate 518,803 downwards.
CATCGCCGAGTACACGCGCGAGGCGGGCGTCCGCAACCTCGAGCGCGAGCTCGGCACGATCCTGCGCAAGACCGCGACCGGCATCGCCTCGGGCAAGGTCCAGGCGCCGGTAGCGATCGCGCTCGACGCCGTCCGCGACGCGCTCGGCCGCCAGAAGGTCTGGCAGGAGGCGGCGCTGCGCACCGCGGTCCCCGGCGTGGCCACCGGCCTGGCCGTGACCGGCACCGGCGGCGACGTCCTGTTCGTCGAGGCGACGGTCATGAAGGAGAGCAAGGGCGGCGCGTCTCTGGTGCTCACGGGCCAGCTCGGCGACGTGATGAAGGAGTCGGCGCGCATCGCCCTGTCGTACGTCCGCGGCCACGCGGAGGAGCTCGGCATCGACCCCGGCACCTTCGAGAACAGGGAATTCCACGTCCACGTGCCCGCCGGCGCCATCCCGAAGGACGGCCCCAGCGCCGGCATCACGATGACGACGGCGCTGGCGTCGCTGCTGAGCGGCCGCCCCGTCAAGCACACGGTCGGGATGACCGGCGAGATCACCCTCCAGGGACGCGTGCTGCCGATCGGCGGACTCAAGCAGAAGGTGCTGGCCGCCCACGCGGCCGGGCTGACCGAGGTGATCATGCCCGAGCGCAACCGCGGCGATCTCGACGACGTCCCCGCCGACGTACGCGAGGCGATGACCTTCCACCCGGCGATGAGCATCGACGAGGTGTTGGAGCACGCACTGGAAGAGGTGACGTCGTCCGGAGGGAGGAGCTTGCGACGAGCGGAGGACGAAACCTCTATTCCAGCGTAGGCTCGACGTCGTGACGCGCCGCCGGCGGATCTTCGCCCTCTTCACGCCCTACCGGCGGCCGCTCACGACCGTGCTCGTGCTGATCGTCTTCAGCGCGAGTCTGGGCATGATCTCGCCCTTCCTGCTGCGCGAGATCCTCGACGAGGCGCTGCCCGAGCGTGACCGGGTGCTGCTGGCCAAGCTCGTCGCCGGGATGATCGGCGTCTCGATCGTCACCGGCATTCTCGGCGTGCTCCAGACCTACCTGTCCAACAGCGTCGGCCAGAAGGTCATGCACGACCTGCGCTCGGCCGTGTACCGCCATCTCCAGCGCCTCAGCCTCGCGTTCTTCACCAAGACGCGAACCGGCGAGGTGCAGTCGCGCATCGCCAGCGACATCGGCGGTGTGCAGAACGTCGTCACGTCGACGGCGACCTCGATCACGCAGAACGTGACCACCGTGATCGCGGTGACGATCGCCATGATCGCGCTCGACTGGCGCCTGGCCGCGTTCAGCTTCACCGTCCTGCCGTTCTTCGTCACGGTCTACCGGACGGTCGGCAACCGCCGCCGCGAACTGTCGGCGACACGCCAGTCGGCGATGGCCGACATCTCGTCGCTCGTGCAGGAGTCGCTCAGCGTCTCCGGCATCCTGCTTTCCAAGACGATGGGCCGGTCGGACGCGCTGGCCGACAACTTCACGGCCGAGTCGCGCAACCTGTCCGACCTCGAGGTCCGCAGCCGTATGGCCGGGCGCTGGTCGATGGCTGCGGTGCAGACGACCTTCGCGGTCATGCCGGCGCTCGTGTACCTGTTCGCCGGCCTGTCGCCGGAGGCGATCTCGCTCGGCACCGTGGTCGCGTTCACGACGCTCCAGACGCGGCTGCTCTTCCCGATCAACTCCCTGCTGGGCGTCGGCGTCGAGCTGACGGCGTCCAACGCGCTCTTCGACCGCATCTTCGAGTACCTCGACATGCCGGTGGAGATCGAAGAGGGCACGAAGACGCTGCCGTGCCCGAAGGGCGAGGTGGCTTTCCACGACGTCTGGTTCCGCTACTCCGACGACGTGTGGACCTTGCGGGGAATCGATCTGGTCGTCCCGCCCGGGACCAAGACGGCAATCGTCGGGGAGACGGGCTCGGGCAAGACCACGCTCGGCTACCTCGCGGCGAGGCTCTACGACCCCGAGCGCGGAGCGGTGACGGTCGACGGCACCGACGTGCGCGACGCGACCTTCGCCGCGCTCGCCGACGCCGTCGGGGTCGTCTCGCAGGAGACCTACCTGTTCCACGCCAGCGTGCGCGACAACCTGCGCTTCGCGCGCCCGGACGCCACCGACGAGGAGATCGAGGAGGCCGCCCGCGCCGCCCAGGTCCACGAGACGATCGCGTCGCTGCCCGAGGGTTACGACACCATCGTCGGCGAGCGCGGGTTCCGCTTCTCCGGGGGTGAGAAGCAGCGCATCGCGATCGCGCGCACGATCCTGCGCAACCCGCCGATCCTGGTGCTCGACGAGGCGACCTCGTCACTCGACGTGCAGACCGAGCGCGCGGTCGAGGATGCGCTGGACGAGCTCGCGTCCGGCCGCACCACGATCGTGATCGCGCACCGGCTCTCGACGGTCCGCGAAGCCGACCAGATCGTCGTGCTCGACCAAGGCGAGATCGTCGAGCGCGGGACGCACGACGATCTGCTCGCCGCCGGCGGCCGCTACGCCGCCCTCGTTGCCCGCGACTCCGGCGACCTCACCGCCGCCGGCTGAACGCCATGGGATCAGCCGTGCGGCGGGCGGGTCCCGTCACGCGACGGGACTCGGGTTTCCCTGCGCTTCGCTGCGAGCCTGCGCAGCCGCCACGCCGCCGCTGTGCGCCGCGCAGCGCCGGTGAGGCGGCGCTCGATCCTCGCCTCGCTCCGGTCAACCCCCGAACGCCCGCGCGCGCCACCCGCCCGAGGAAGGTTTCCTGCCGTGCCAGGACCAACGGCCCGGTGACTCGACTGCGCGTGATCGGAAACTGGGAGAGACACGCCCGGGCAGGCTTCCGCTTCAGGCGACTACGAGAGCCCGGCGCCCCAACCGGGTGAGTCGCCTAATGGTCGATATAGCGACCACTTAGCGACACAGACGGCCGGCGACACGCTGCCGCTTCGAGGCTTGCTGTTGTGATTGGCGGTGTCGGTGATGTCCGACGCTGCGGAGAAGGTCTCGGCCGGCGGCGAGCTGACTCTCATTGAGGCTGTCGGCCCTGCGGGGTCTGACCTGCTTTTGCTGTGTCGCTCGTCGCCGGTTTGAGGGATGACCCGGCGTGACTTGATAGGAGCTTGGCACCGCCCCCAGCAAGCCATGTCCGCCGGGCTGTCCGCCACCAGTGGAGTAGGTGGAGGACGAGGCGATGATGGTGCTTGGAGCGGACATGCACAAGGGTTCGCATTCGATCGCGGCGGTGTCGGCGGTGACCGGCGAACTGCTCGGCGACAATGCGGTCTCGGTCGGTGTGGTTGGGTTCGGCGCGGTGTTGGATTGGGCGCGCGGCCTGGGCGAGCAGCGGGTCTGGGCGCTTGAGGACTGCCGGCACGTTTCCGGCGCTTTCGAGCGGTTCCTGCTGGCCAGCGGCGAACGAGTCGTTCGGGTCGCGACCAGGCTGATGGCGGACGCCAGGCGCGGCAGCCGCGAGCGCGGCAAGTCCGATCTCATCGATGCTTTGGCGGTCGCGCGCGCCGCGATCCGCGAAGGAGTCGACTCGCTGCCCTCGGCGCAGCTGGCCGGCGTCGAGCTCGACATCCGGCTGTTGGTCGATCACCGCGAGCGGCTGATCCGCCAGCGCGTCGCGCTCAACAACGACCTGCTCTGGCACCTGCACGACCTCTGGCCCGAGCTCACGCTCCCGAAGGCCGCGCTGTTCTCAAAGACCTGGTCGACGAGGATCGGCCGGCGCCTCGCACGGGCCGAGCAGATCGCCCGCGTTCGCATCGCCCGAGACGAACTTCGGCGGCTGCGCGACCTCACGGCCGCCGCATCTCAGCTCGAGGCCGAGATCGCCGCGCTTGTCGCCCAGACCGCGCCGCAGCTGCTCACCGAGCCCGGCTTCGGACCGCTGACCGCAGCGAAGCTGATCGGCGAGATCGCCGGCGCCCAGCGCTTCTCATCAGACGCCAAGCTCGCTCGCGCCGCCGGCCTCGCGCCGATCCCGGTCAGCTCGGGCAAGACCAACCGCCATCGGCTCGACCGCGGCGGCAACCGTCAGATCAACGCCGCCATCCACCGCATCGCCATCACCCGCGCCCGCTGCCACCCCGAAACCCGCGACTACCTCGACCGCAAACGCGCCGAAGGCAAGACCACCAAAGAAGCCATCCGCTGCCTCAAACGCCACCTCGCCCGCCGCATCTGGCACCTCCTGCAACCACCCGCACCGGCACCGCGCCCTCTTCCTCAATGATCATCCTCTTGACATAGGAGCAGCAATCGGGCATCGAGGCCAACCCCTTTGCGCAACAGCCACCATGAAAAGCAGAAGGGGGCGCGTCAGCTCGGAGCCGAATGGCTTCGAAACACGCAGCGCAGACTTCGGTTTCTTTCGTTAGCGTCATCCGCGGGATGGGAGAGCCAAGCCAGCTCATCATCGTTGGCGCCGGAATCGCCGGCCTCAACGCACTCGCCGTCGCGGGCAAATACCTCTCATCGCAGGACCGGGTCGTCTTGGTCGACAGCCGCCACCAGGCCGGTGGAATGTGGCTCGACACCTACGACTTCGTCCGTCTGCACCAGCCCTACGCGATCTTCACCGCCGGCGACACGCCATGGCAGCTCCACAAGCCTGCGAGCCATCTCGCGACACGTGAGGAAGTAGTCGATCACCTGCTCCACTGCGTCGAGGCCGCCCGGGTGAAGGTGAACCTCGAAGAGCGCTACGGCCGGGAGTACGTCTCACATTCCGAGCAGGACGGCATCGTGTCGGTGACCCTGCGGGGGCCCGAGGGACAAATCGAGACGCTGGCGACGAAGCGACTCATCAAGGCCTTCGGCAACCGTGTCGAGCCCAGCACGCCGCTTGCCGTGTCGAGCGCAGCCGTTCAGTCGACCACGCCGGAGGAGCTGTCGACGACGATCATGCAGCGCGCCGACGACAACGACCCGGTGTGGATCATCGGCAGCGGCAAGACCGCCATGGACGTCGCCCTGAAGCTGCGCCACGACTGCCCTGGCCGAGAGATCAACATGCTTGCTGGGTCCGGCACAGTGTTCAGCCGTCGCGAGACCTTCTTCCCGAACGGGCCCCGGCGCTGGTTTGGTGGCAAGCGGATCAACGCCATGCTGCGCGAGGCCGCCCTCCGGTTCGACGGCAGCAATGAGCGCGAGCTCGCCGCGTGGTTCGCTGGTACCTACGGCGTCAGCCCATCGTCGGCACCCACCCACTTCTTCAGCGGCTACCTGTCCGACCAGGAGTGCGCCGACGTGCGCGCCGCCCTCCGCAGGGTTGAGCCTGGCCATCTCGAGGACGTCGTCGACACAGCCGACGGGCCTGCCCTCGTCCTCCGCGACGGCCGATCGCTGCCGACACCGACCGGTAGCTGGTTGGTGAACTGCACCGGCTACATCGCACGACGCGGACACCCATACGAACCGTTCGCTTCCCGCAGCGGAAACGTCCTGTCGATCCAACTGCGATCGAGTGTGCTTGGGCCCTTCACCGCGTTCGCGGGCTATTACCTCACGCACCTCATGTTCCGGCGGAAGCTGCACACGGCGGGGCTCTACGAGCTCGACATCGAGGCCCTCGCCGACCAGTCGCGGTCGGTGGTCATCTGGGCGTCGATCACGCTTGCGATGTACAACTTCGGCCGGATCGCCCGCGCCCTGCCTCCAAAGGTGATGATGGACTGCGGTCTCGACTTCGATCGCTGGTACCCGAAGGCCCGGCAACTCGCAGGAGCCACCGCGCTCATGGCAACACAATCCCGAGACGCCAAGCACTACCGCACGACGCTCGACAGCCTCGGCCAGCGGCGCGGGATACGCACAGGGCCGATCCACCTGGACGAACCAGCTAGGGACTCGCTTCCGCTTTAGACGAGAAGCGGCAGGGTGTCCCGTCGCGTGACGGGACCCGCCCGCCGCACGGCTGATCCCTCGCCTCAGCGCCACCAGCGGTCAGCCCGTCTGAGAGGATCGCCCGCGTGCAGCGCGTCGCGATCGTCGGAGCAGGGCCCGCAGGCCTGGCGGCGCTGAGGGCGCTGACCGCGCACGGCGTCGACGCGACGGCGTTCGAGCGCGGCGCCCGCGTCGGCGGCGTGTGGACGCTCGAGGACCGCCCGACCGCGGCGTACCGGTCGCTGCACCTGATCACGAGCCGCCCGCGGACCGAGTTCGCCGAGCACCCGATGCCCGACGGGACACCCGACTACCCGAGCCGCGACGCCGTCGGCCGCTGGCTGGAGAGCTACGTCGAGCGCTTCAAGCTCGCGCCGCGGATCCGCCTGTCCAGCCCGGTGACGTCGGCGCGACGCCGGCCCGGCGGCGGCTGGGACGTGGACGGCGAGCGCTTCGACGCGCTGGTCGTCGCCAGCGGCCACAACGAGGTCGCGGCCTGGCCGGACCCGGCGTACCCGGGCGACTTCGGCGGCGACCAGCTGCACGCGCTCGACTTCGGGACCGGCCGTGATCACGAGGGCAAGCGCGTGCTGGTGGTGGGGATGGGCAACAGCGCCATGGACATCGCCACCGACGTCTCGCACTTCGCCGACGCGACGTTCCTGTCCGTGCGGCGCGGCAGCTGGGTCATCCCCAAGCGGCTGCTGGGCAAGCCGGCGGACCAGGTGATCCGGCCGTGGGTCGCCGTCAACGTCCCGTGGCGCCTGCGCCAGCCCGTCGCGCAGACGCTGCTCAAGCTGACGGTGGGGCGGCCGGAGGCGGCCGGGCTCCCGCCCGCGCGGGGCGGCCTGTTCCAGTCGCACCCGACGATCTCCGACACGATCGTCTCCCGCATCGCCCACGGCCAGATCGCGCCGAAGCCCGGGATCGCCGCGCTCGAACCCGACGGGGTGCGGTTCGCCGACGGCACGCGCGAGGCCGTCGACGTGATCGTCTGGTGTACGGGATACCGGGTGACGATCCCCTTTCTGGAGCCTGCGGTCGTCGGGCCGGACCCCCAGTCCCTGCTGATCTACAAGCGGATCCTGCACCTCGAGCACCCCGACCTCTTCTTCGTCGGGCTGATGCAGTCGACGGGCTCCGCCTTCCCGATCCTCGAGCGCCAGTCGCTGCTGCTCGCCGAGTACATGGTCAAGCGCTGGGCACCGCCATCCGCGGACGCGATGCGCGCCGACGCGGAGCGCACGCTGCGCCGCGCCCGCGCCCGCTGGGGCGACCACGGCCGCCCCGCGATGCGGGTCGACTTCGACATCTACATGCACGAGCTGGCGAAGGAGATCGGCGCCGGGAGGGCCCGCGCGTGAGAGCGATCGTCACCGGCGCCGGCGGGGCGATCGGCTCCGCCACGGTCGCGGCGCTGCGCTCGCGCGGGTGGGAGGTCGTCGGGCTCGACCTGGCCGGCGACGAGGGGATCATCGCCTGCGACGTCACCTCCGACGCGTCCGTGGCCGCGGCCGTCCCGGAGGCGATCGCGCGGATGGGTGGAGTCGACGCCCTCGTCAACAACGCCGGCATCGGCGGGCCGGCGAGCGCGGGCGCGCCGCCGGACGCGCACGTGCTCAAGATGCTCGACGTCAACCTGCTCGGCGCCTGGCGCGTGACCGCGGCGGCGATCGAGGCCCTGGTGCAGGCGCGCGGGCAGGTGGTGTTCGTGTGCTCGCGCATGGCCTTCATCGGGCTGCCGCTGGGGGCCGCCTACGGCGTCTCCAAGCGCGGCCTGACGGCATACGCCGACGCGTTGCGCGCCGAGTACGGCACCCACGTCGGCGTGACCTGCGTGCACCCCGCCTACATCCGCACCCCGATCCACGAGCGCACCCGGGCAGCCGGTCTCGAGCTCGAGGGGTTCAGCCGGGAGGAGCCGCTCGAGGGCGTCGTCGCCCGGATCGTCGGCGGATGCGAGGGCCGGGGCGGGCGCGACGTGGCGATCACGCGCGGCGGCGCGCTGCAGCTGGCGGTCGCCCGCCATTTCCCGGGCCTGGTCGACCGCGTCGTCGCCCGCACGCTGCGCAGGCGCGTCGCGGCCGGCGAGCTCGACGCTGCACAGATCGCGGAGCCCCTACGTCGCCGTCATGGTCGCTGATGTCGTCATCGAGCCGAGGCCGCTGGCGCCGGCGGACGTGATCGCCGTCGCGCGCGAGGGGGCCGCCGTCGAACTGTCCGACGCCGCGCGGGCCGAGCTGCGCGCCGGGCGCGCGGTAGTCGAGGCGCTGGCCGCGGACGACCGGCCCCACTACGGGGTCTCGACCGGCTTCGGCGCGCTGGCGACGCGTCACATCCCCGACGCCCAGCGCGCGCAGCTCCAGCGCAGCGTGCTGCGCAGCCACGCCGCCGGCAGCGGCCCCGAGGTTGAGACCGAGGTGGTGCGGGCGATGATGCTGCTGCGGCTCTCCACGCTCGCGACCGGTCGCTGCGGTGTGCGCCCCGAAGTCGCGGAGCGCTACGCGGCGCTGCTGTCGGAGCGCCTCACCCCCGTGGTCCATGAGTACGGATCGCTGGGCTGCTCCGGCGACCTCGCCCCGCTCGCGCACTGCGCGCTGGCGGCCATCGGCGAGGGGCCGGTGCGCGACCGCGACGGGAAGTGGCTCGACGCGACCGGCCACGAGCCGCTCGAGCTGGCCGAGAAGGAGGGGCTGGCGCTGATCAACGGCACCGACGGCATGCTGGCCATGCTGATCCTCGCCATCGCCGACCTGCGCGAGCTGGTCGTGGCCGCTGACATCGCCGCGGCGATGAGCGTCGAGGCGCTGCTCGGCACCGATGCGGTCCTCGCCGCCGACCTGCACGCGCTGCGCCCCCACCCCGGGCAGGCCGAGGCCGCGGCGCTGATGCGCGGGCTGCTCGAGGGCAGCGATATCGTCGCCAGCCATCGCGGGCCGGAGGACACGCGCGTGCAGGACGCGTACTCGCTGCGCTGCGCTCCCGTGGTCAGCGGCGCCGCCCGCGACACGATCGACCACGCCGCCGCCGTCGCCGAGCGCGAGCTCGCGTCGGCGATCGACAATCCCGTCGTGACCCCGGACGGCCGCGTCGAGTCCAACGGCAACTTCCACGGCGCCCCGCTCGGCTATGTGCTCGACTTCCTGGCCATCGTGGCGGCCGACCTCGCGAGCATGTCCGAACGGCGCACCGACCGCTTCCTCGACGTGACGCGCAACGCGGGACTGCCCGCGTTCCTGGCCGACGATCCGGGCGTCGACTCGGGCCACATGATCGCGCAGTACACGCAGGCGGCGATCGTGTCCGAGCTCAAGCGCCTCGCGGTGCCGGCCAGCGTGGACTCCATACCCAGCTCCGCGATGCAGGAGGACCACGTCTCGATGGGCTGGAGCGCGGGCCGCAAGCTGCGCCGCGCGATCGACGGGCTGGCGCAGGTGGTGGCGATCGAGCTGCTGACCGCCGCCCGCGGGCTCGAGCTGCGCGCCCCGCTCGCGCCCGCCCCGGCCACCGCCTCCGTCCTGGCGGCGCTGCGCCAGACGGTCCCCGGGCCGGGGCCGGACCGCTTCCTGGCCCCTGAGATCGCGGCCGCCGTCGCCTTCGTCCGCGGCGGCGGGGCGCGCGCCGCCGCCGGGGTGCCAGCGTGATCCGGGCGCCGCGAGGCACGGACCTGTCGTGCCGCTCGTGGGCGACCGAGGCGCCGTTCCGCATGCTCCAGAACAACCTCGACCCGGAGGTCGCCGAGCGTCCGGATGACCTCGTCGTCTACGGCGGGACGGGGAAGGCGGCGCGCGACTGGCCCTCGTTCGAGGCCATCCTGGCCACGCTGCGCGAGCTCTCAGACGACGAGACGCTGCTCGTGCAGTCCGGCAAGCCGGTCGGGGTCTTCCGCACCCACGAGTGGTCGCCGCGCGTGCTGATCGCGAACTCGAACCTGGTGCCCGACTGGGCGAGCTGGGACGAGTTCCGCCGGCTCGAGCAGGAGGGGCTGACGATGTACGGCCAGATGACGGCCGGGTCGTGGATCTACATCGGCAGCCAGGGCATCGTCCAGGGGACCTACGAGTGCTTCGCCGAGATCGCCAACCGCCGCCACGGAGGCAGCCTCGCCGGGACGGTCACGCTGACCGCCGGCCTGGGCGGGATGGGCGGCGCGCAGCCGCTCGCGATCACGATGAACGGCGGGGCGGCGCTGTGCGTGGAAGTGGACCCGAGCCGGATCGAGAAGCGGCTCGAGTCGCGCTACCTCGACCGGCTGGCGCCCGACCTCGACGCGGCGGTCGAAGCCGTCCTCGAGGCCAAGGCGCGCCGCGAGGCGCTGTCGGTCGCCGTGTGCGGCAACGCCGCGGACGTCTTCGCCGAGCTGGCGCGCCGCGGATTCGAACCCGACATCGTCACCGACCAGACGAGCGCCCACGACCCCCTCGACGGGTACGTGCCCAACGGGCTCGCCCCCGACGAGGTGCTCCGCCTGCGCGCGGACGACCCGGACGCCTACGTGGAGCGGGCGCGGCGGACGTGCGCGGCCCACTGCGCGGCGATGGTGTCGTTCCTCGATCGCGGCGCGGAGGTGTTCGACTACGGCAACAGCCTGCGCGTGGAGGCGCAGCTCGGCGGCTTCGAGCGCGCGTTCGCCTACCCCGGCTTCGTGCCCGCGTACATCCGGCCCCAGTTCTGCCGCGGGCGCGGCCCGTTCCGCTGGGTCGCGCTGTCGGGCGACCCGGCCGACATCGCGGCCACCGACCGCGCGGTGCTCGAGGAGTTCGGAGACGACGAGCGGCTGCGGCGCTGGATCGAGGCGGCCGGAGAGAAGATCGCCTTCCAGGGGCTGCCCGCGCGCATCTGCTGGCTCGGCCTCGGCGAGCGGGCGCGGCTCGGCCTGCGCTTCAACGCGATGGTGGCCGCCGGTGAGCTCTCGGCGCCGATCGTGATCGGCCGCGACCACCTGGACTCCGGCTCGGTCGCTTCCCCCTACCGCGAGACCGAGGCGATGGCGGACGGGTCGGACGCCATCGCCGACTGGCCGCTGCTCAACGCGCTGCTCAACACGAGCGCAGGCGCCACCTGGGTCTCCATCCACCACGGCGGGGGCGTCGGGATCGGACGCTCGATCCACGCCGGGATGGTCGTGGTCGCCGACGGCACCGAGCTCGCTGCGCAGAAGCTCGAGCGCGTGCTCACCACGGACCCCGCCACGGGCGTGATGCGGCACGCGGACGCCGGCTATGAGGACGCGATCGCGGTCGCCCGCGAGCACGGCGTGCGGCTGCCGATGCTGTGATCAGGCAGCTCGGCGACCCGGTTCTGCGCACCCCGGCGCAGCCGGTCACGGATCTCGCTGCTGTCCAGCCGCTGATCGACGAGCTGATCGCCACCAGGCGCGCGGCCCACGGCGCCGGCCTGGCCGCCAACCAGATCGGCGACCTGCGCCGCGTCGCGATCGTCGAGGTCGAGCCGGACAACCCGCGCTACCCGTACAAGCCGCCGTATCCGCTCACCGTGCTGGTCAATCCGCGCATCGTCGCTGCGTCGGAGACGATGCTCGCCATCAACGAGGGGTGCCTGTCCATCCCCGGCCGGCGTGGGACGGTGCAGCGCCACGCGCGGGTGACGGTCGAGTTCGAGGACCGCCACGGCGCGACCGAGCGACAAACGGTGGCCGGCCTCACCGCCGGCACCTTCCAGCACGAGATCGATCACCTCGACGGCATCCTGTTCGTCGATCGGGCCACCTCCGTCACCAGCTGGAAGGACGCGGACTTCGAGGCACAGGCGCGGGCGATCGTCGCGGAGTACGGGCAGTGATCCTCTGGTGCGAGCACGCGTGGCTGGGCGGCCCCGACGTCGAGTCCGGCGTGGCGATCGAGATCGCCGACGGGGCCATCACGGAGGTCCGCACGGGGGCCGAGCCGACCGGGGAGCAGCTCGCCGGCGTCACGCTGCCCGGCCTCGCAAACGTGCACTCGCACGCCTTCCAGCGCGTGCTGCGCGGGCGCACCCAGCGTGGCCGGGGGTCGTTCTGGAGCTGGCGCGAGGCGATGTACGCAGCGGCGGCGACGCTCGACCCGGACGGCTACCGCGAGCTCGCCGAGGCGGTATTCGGCGAGATGGTGCAGGCCGGGATCACGCTCGTGGGCGAGTTCCACTACGTCCACCACGGGCCCGACGGGACCCCCTACGCGGACCCGAACGCGATGGGCGCGGCGATCATCGAGGCGGCGGCCGCCGCCGGCATCCGGCTGACGCTGCTCGACACCTGCTACCTGCACGGCGGAATCAGGGCCGAGCTCGAAGGGACGCAGCGGCGCTTCGGAGACGGCTCGGTGGAGGCCTGGGCGGAGCGGGTCGCGGCGCTCGACGACGGCCCGCGCGTGCGCATCGGCGCGGCCGCCCACAGCGTGCGGGCGCTCACCCCGGACGAGCTCGCCGCGGTGGCCCAGGCAGCAGGCGACCGGCCGCTGCACGCGCACGTCTCCGAGCAGCTGCGGGAGAACGAGGAGTGCCTGGCCGCCTACGGCCGCACGCCGGTGCAGGTGCTCGCCGACGCCGGCTGCCTGGACGGCGACTTCACCGCGGTGCACGCCACCCACACGACCGCGCCGCTGGAGCGCGTGTGCCTGTGCCCGACCACCGAACGCGACCTCGCCGACGGCGTCGGGCGCCCGGAGGGCCCGTTCTGCCTCGGCAGCGATTCCAACGCCGTGATCGACCTCTTCGAGGAGGCGCGCGCCGCCGACCTCGACGAGCGGCTCGTCACCGGCGTCCGCGTTCACCACGAGCCGCACGAGCTGCTGGCGGCGGCGACGGCGACCGGGTACGCCGCGCTGGGCTGGGACGGCGGAGTGCTGCGCCGCGGCGCGCCGGCCGATCTCGTGACCGTCGGGCTGGACTCTGTTCGGCTGGCCGGCGCCGAGGACCTCCTGGGCTCGATCGTCTATGCCGCGCATCCGGCCGACGTACGGCGCGTGATGGTCGCGGGCGAGTGGGTGCGATGACGGCGCTGGTGCTGGACAACATCGGGCAGCTGGTGACCAACGACCCCGCGCTCGGGACGCGCGCGGACGCCGCGCTCGTGATCGAGGACGGACTCGTCGCCGCGGTGACCGGCGCGGGCGCCACGGGGGACCGGCACGTCGACTGCGGCGGGCGCGCCGTGATTCCGGGCTTCGTCGACAGCCACACCCACCTCGTGTTCGCGGGCGATCGCGCCGACGAGTTCGCCGCCCGCATGGCCGGTCAGCGCTACGCCGCGGGCGGGATCCGCGTCACCACCGCGGCCACGCGCGCGGCCTCGGACGAGGAGCTGCTGGCGCTTGCTCGCGCGCGCAGGCGGCGCGCGCACCGCGACGGCATCACCCACCAGGAGATCAAGTCGGGATACGGGCTCGACCTCGAAACGGAGGAGCGCCTCTGCCGCGTGGCCGCGCAGCTGACCGATGACGTCACCTTCCTGGGCGCGCACGTGCCCGAGGGCGACGCGTACGTGGAGCTCGTCGCCGGGCCGATGCTGGCCGCGTGCGCCCCCCACTCCCGATGGATCGACGCCTTCTGCGAGGAGGGCGCCTTCGACGCCGACGAGTGCCGCGCGGTGCTCGAGGCCGGGCGCGCGGCCGGCCTGGGCCTGCGGCTGCACGCCAACCAGCTGTCGGCCGGGCCCGGCGTGCGGCTCGGGGTCGAGCTCGGCGCCGCCTCGGTCGACCACTGCACCTACCTGTCGGACGCGGACGTCGACGCGCTCGCCGGCGGCGACACGGTGGCGACGTTCCTGCCGGCCACCGATTTCGCCACCCGCGAGCGCTACCCGGACGCGCGGCGCGTGATCGACGCGGGCGCCACGGTCGCCCTCGCCACCAACACCAACCCCGGGTCCAGCAACACGACCTCGATGAGCTTCGTCATCGCGCTGGCCGTCCGGGAGCTGCGCATGACCGCTGACGAGGCTCTGGTCGCCGCGACCGCCGGCGGCGCGGCGGCCCTGCGCCGCAGTGACGTCGGAGGGCTGGGGCCGGGCATGCGAGCTGACGTGGCCGTCCTCGACGCGCCGAGCCACGCGCACATCGCCTACCGGCCCGGCGAGTCGCTGGCCTGCCTCACGCTCGTGGGCGGGGAGGCCGTGTGGATCGATCCCGATTTCGCAGGTTCCGTTCGCGGACTGCGTTCTGGACTGTGATGCGCCGCGTACTGCTTTCCCTGCTTCTGCTACTCACGCTCGCCCCCGCCGCGAGCGCCGCCGAGCCGTTCCCCGGCACGACCTGGACCGAGGAGTACTTCATGACCAACGACGGCGTGCGCCTGCACGCCGACGTCCTGCGCCCGACGCACGTCGGCGGCGAGAAGACGCCCGTCCTGCTCACGGTCAGCCCCTACACCAACCACGCGGCCGCGACCGGGCTCGATTTCGATCCAACCGACATGCAGTCGGGGCCGAGCAACCGCTTCTACGACTTCCTCGAGGCCGGCAAGGTGATCGAGAAGGGCTACACGTACGTGATGGTCGACCTGCGCGGCTTCGGCGGCAGCGGCGGCTGCAACGACTGGGGCGGCCCGGGCGAGCAGGAGGACGTGCGCGCGGCGGTGGAGTGGGCCGCGACGCAGCCGTGGTCGACCGGCAAGGTCGGCCTGTTCGGCAAGTCCTACGACGGCTGGACCGGGCTGATGGGGATCATCCAGCAGCCCAAGGGGCTCGCCGCCGTCATCTCGATGGAGCCGGTGTACTCGGGCTACCGCTACCTCTACATGGACGGCGTGCGCTTCGTCAACGCGGCCGGCACGCCGGCGTCGTTCACGCTCACCGACGCCGTTCCCGGCTCCACGTCGGACTCGCCGGAGTACCTGATCAACGGCACCTCGCCGAACGCGCCCTGCTACGCGCTCAACATCGGCCAGCAGCAGCAGGACGACCCGACCGTGCCGTTCTGGGAGGGGCGCGACCTGATCGCCAAGGCGAAGGGCAAGACCACGCCGCTGCTGTTGACCCAGGGCTACCTCGAGACCAACACGAAGCCCGACGGCGCGTTCACCTTCTACAACAACATGGCCGGGCCCAAGCGCGCCTGGTTCGGCCAGTTCGACCACGTCCGCGGCTACGAGAAGCAGGAGGACACGTTCCTCACCGGCCGCGCCGGCTTCGCCGAGGAGGCGATGCGCTTCCTCGACCACTACGTCGCCGGCAGCGCGCCCAAGCCCAAGGACCCGCCGGTCGTGGTGCAGGACATCCGCGGCCGCTATCGCGCCGAGCAGGCGTGGCCGCCCGCCGACACCGTCGCGCGCGCGACCGCGCTGAAGCCGGGGACCTATGAGGACGACGGCGCCAACAACGGCACGGGCGGCAGCGCCGGCACCGGCGTGTGGACGTTCTCGCAGCCGCTGCCCCACGACATGTGGCTGACCGGCGAGCCGGTGCTCGAGGCGGGGATCTCCTCGGCGGCGCCACGCGCCAACCTCGTGGCCAACGTGTACGACATCGACCCCGACGGCCAGGCGATCATGATCGCCCGCGGCGCGAAGCTGCTGCGCAGCGGCCCCGGCCAGGCGCGGATCGACCTCTACGCGCAGGACTGGCCGCTGGCGGCCGGCCACCGGATCGGCGTGCTGCTGTCGAGCTCGAACGCCGAGTGGTGGCAGCACATCGCGACCAACTCGCCGGTGACGGTCGAGAGCGCGACGATCTCGCTGCCGTTCCTGACCAACCGGCGCACCTCCTTCCTCGACGGCGAGGTCACGACGCGGCTGGAGAGCTTCCTCTCCTCGGCGCCGTTCACGGTCGGCGCCGACGTGATCGAGCAGGCGACCGCGAACTTCGACCTGCCCGGCCCGCTCGCGCAGGTCCCGGTGCGGTCGCGCCCGGGCCGCCTGACCGCGAGCGTCCGCCGCCGCGGCAAGCGGGTGATCGTGTCCGGCAGCGCGCCCGAGCGCTCGCGCGTCACCGTGCGGGTGCTGCGCGGCAAGCGCACGCTCGCCAAGCGCACAGTCGCGCTCGGCTCCGGCGTCAAGCGCTACTCGGTGCGGCTGCGCGCGAAGCGGGCGCGCGGGCTGCGGGTGCTGGTCACGGCGCGCACGCCGGCCGGTAAGACGCTGCGGGCCAAGCGCCGGGTCAGATGATGATCGGCACCGAGCCGCCGTCGACCGACCAGGCGGCGCCGGTGACGGTGCTCGCGCGTTCCGAGCACAGGAACGCGATCACGTCGGCGATCTCGCCGGCGTCCGCCATCCGCCCGAGCGGGATCTTGGACGCCTGCTGGGAGAGCGCGTCCTCGCGCGAGATCCCCTTGGCCTGCGCGACCTGATCGGCGAGCCCGCCCGCGGCCTCCCACAGCGGCCCGGACACCGCGCCCGGGGTCACCGCGTTGACGAGCACGCCGGTGCCGGCGTAGGCGTCGGCGAACGTGCGCGACAGCGACAGCGCCGCCGCCTTGGTCACCGAGTAGGCGGCGTTGGTCAGCGACGGCCGCTTGCCCGATGACGACGAGACGGTGACGATGCGGCCCCAGCCGCGGTCGGCCATGCCGGGTGCCAGCGCGCGCATGAGCCGCAGCGGGCCCATCACGTGCAGCTCCCACTGCTCCTGCCAGTCCTCGTCGGTGAGCTCGTCGAGGCCGCGGACGAAGGACGTGCCGGCTGAGTTGACGAGGATGTCGACGGGGCCGAGCGCGAGCACCCTGTCGACGGCGCCGGGCTCGGTCACGTCGATGCCCGTCGAGCGCGAGGCGTCGTGCACGGTGGCCCCGGCCTCGCGCAGCCGCTCGGCGGTCGCCGCGCCGATTCCGGACCCTCCCCCGGTCACGACCGCCAGCCGCCCTTCGATGCCGAGCTTCATGCCAGCGTCTTGCCGCTGAGCTGCGCGTGCGCCGCGACGCGCTCCGCGAAGGCCGGGAAGTCGGCCGCGTACAGCGCCTGCGGTCCGTCGCAGAGCGCGTGCTCGGGATCCTGGTGGACCTCGACGATGATGCCGTCGGCGCCGACCGCCGCGGCGGCGCGCGACAGCGGCTCGACCAGCCGCCGGTCGCCCGAGGCGTGCGAGGGATCGACGATCACGGGCAGGTGCGTGTGGATCTTCAGCCACGGGACCGCGCCGAGATCGAGCGTGAAGCGCGTCGCGGTCTCGAAGGTGCGGATCCCCCGCTCGCACAGGATCACGTTCGGGTTGCCCTCCTTGAGCACATAGTCGGCGGCCATCAGGAGCTCGTCGAGCGAGGACGAGAGCCCGCGCTTGAGCAGCACCGGCTTGCCGAGCTTGCCCGCCACCTCCAGCAGCGCGTAGTTCTGCATGTTGCGCGCGCCGATCTGGACGACGTCGGCGTGCTCGGCGACATCGCCGGCGTGGCTGGGGTCGAGCAGCTCGGTGACGATCGGCAGGCCGGTCTCGCGCCGCGCCTCGGCCAGGATGCGCAGCGCCTCCGGGCCGAGGCCCTTGAAGGCGAACGGGGACGTGCGCGGCTTGTAGGCGCCGCCGCGCAGCAGCGACGCGCCCGCGCCCGCGACCGCCCGCGCGACCGCCATCGTCTGCTCGAGCGACTCGACCGTGCAGGGCCCCGCGATCAGCGCGAAGGTCTCGCCGCCGCCGATCGCCCGCCCGTCGACACGCACGACGGTCGGCTCGTGGTGCGCCAGCTCCGAGCTGGCGAGCTTGTAGGGCCGTGAGATGGGGACGACGCGATCGACTCCCGGCATGCCCTCCAGCCCCAGCTCGGCGACGCCCTGCGGGTCGCCGATCGCGCCGATCGCCGTGGTCAGCTCCCCGGGCAGGACGAGCACGTGGACGCCGACGGTCTCGAGCCGCGCGCGGACCGCCGCGATCTCGGGCTCGCCGGCCTCGGGTGTCATGACGATCATCACGGCGACGTGGATCGTAAGGCGGCGCGGCGGTTCTCCGCCTGGTTGGACGACTTAGAGGCCGAGCTCTCGGACGCCGAGCTCGTCGGCGCCGAGATGGTGCGCCAGCTCGTGGCGCACCGTGCGCAGCACCTGCGCGCGCAGCTCGTCAGGGTCCCGCCCGAAGTCGCGCAGCAGCGTGTCGCGGAAGATCACGATGCGGTCGGAGGCGACATCGCGCGCGACGGTGCCGCCCTGATACAGGCCGTAGGCGCGGTGGCGGCGGCCCTGGTCGGAGATGATCACGGCGACGTTGCGTTCCAGCGCCGCGCGCAGGACGTCGGGCAGCTCGTCGAGCGCGTCGCGCACGAGCTCCTCGAAGTCGGCGGCGTTGTAGGGGTCGAGCTCCATGAACTCGCGCTCGTCGGGCTCGTAGGCGAGGTTCTCGTGCGCGAGCCGCTCGGTGTTGCGCACCAGCAGCTCGAACTCCTCCTCGTCCTGCGGGTGGCGGTAGTCGCCGAGCCGGGTCGTGATCCAGGCGACGGCAGCGCCGATGATGCCGAGGGCGGCAACGGCCGCCATCACGCCCTGGATCAGCCGCAGCGGATAGTCGGGGCGCAGCCCTTCGAGCGCCGTGATCGCGAGCACGCCGACGCAGAGGGCGAACGACGAGGCGTACAGGATGCGACGCACGGAGGGGTCGTTCACAGACTCGATTCTATGTTCTCGCGTCCCGCCGCCGGATACTGTCCATCCCCCAATGACCGCTCGTCTCGCCGGTGCGCTGGTGGTCGCCGCGCTCGCCGCCCCCGGCGCCGCGAGTGCGCAGCCTTCCCCGCGCATCGTCAACGGCGCGCCGGCCACGACGGAGCAGTTGCCGTTCATGGCCGGGATCGACCTGGCGTTCTCCGGCGGGCAACGCGGGTCTGTGCGGCGGGTCGCTGATCGCGGCGCGCTGGGTGCTGACCGCGGCGCACTGCCTGGCGGAGGGGCCCACTGGGCCCCCCGATCTGACACGCTCGCGGGTGATCATCGGCGCGACCGACCTCAACGCCGCGACCGAGGACCAGCAGTACGGGATCGCGGAAGGGGTCTTCCCGGAGGAGTACACGACCGGCAACGGCGGCCACGACGTCGGGCTGATCCGGCTCGCGCGGCCCGCCCCAGGCCCGCAGCTGCGGCTGCTGCGCGCCCGCGACACGGCGCGCTACGTGCCGGGGACGACCGCGCTGACGGCCGGCTGGGGCTACACCGAGGACCCGCAGGACGGCGGGACGGTGTCGACCAACCAGCTGCGCGCGGTCGACCTGCAGATCTACTCGGACGAGCAGTGTGCCCAGGAGTTCGAGGCCGCGGGCCAGGGTGGCCAGCTGGACTTCAGCACCGAGATCTGCGCGCTGGCGCCCAACAAGGACTCCTGTAACGGCGACTCCGGCGGCCCGCTGATCGCCGACGACGGGACCGGGCTGGCCGCGCTGGTCGGCGCGGTGTCGTTCGGCATCGGCAGCGGCAGCATCCTGCGCGGCGACCGCAGCTGCAACGAGGGGCCGCCGGGCGTCTACGCCAAGGTGGCGGCCGACCCGCTCAACGCGTTCGTACGCGGCCGGGTCCCGCAGGTCGAGATCGACCCCGACGTGCAGACGCCGGTGCCGGGCGAGCGCGTCACGTTCACCGCGCACCCGCGCGACCCGGACGGCACCGGGCCGTTCGGGGGCTACGACGAGCTCAGCTGGGACCTCGACGGCGACGGCGTCTTCGGCCAGCAGGCCGGCACCCGCGCGGTGACGCTGGCCGTCGGCGCCGGGACGGCGGCCGTCTCCGTGCGCGCGAGCTCGGCCGACGGCGACGCCGAGGTGCGCACGATCCGCGTGACCACGCAGGCCAAGAGCGCGGTGGCGTTCGCGAGGCGGACGGCGCGGGTGCGCGCCGGGCGCTCGGTGGTGCTGCGCGTCAGGCGGATCGGGGTGGGCGCGGGCAGCGCCCGCGTCGCCGTCTCGGGCTCCCGCGTACGGCCGCGCCGCCGCACGCTGCACTTCACCGGGAACGAGCGGGCGCGCACCGTTCGGCTGCGGGCGCGCCGGCGTGCGTCGGGCACGGTGAGGGTGCGCCTGGTCTCCTTCAGCGGCGACGTCGTCGCCGGCACGCGCACGACGCTGCGGCTGAGGATCAGAGGTAGCGCGCGATGACGAGGCGCTGCACTTCCTGCGTACCCTCGTAGATCTGGGTGATCTTGGCGTCGCGCATCATGCGCTCGACCGGGTACTCGGTCACGTAGCCGTAGCCGCCGAGGACCTGCACCGCCTCGACGGTCACCGCCATCGCCGTGTCGCCGGCGAAGACCTTGGCCATCGCCGAGTACTTGCCCTTGTCCTTGTCGTTGCGGTCGACCTTCGCGCACGCCCGGTAGAGCAGCTCGCGGGCGGCCGCGGTGCGCGTCTCCATGTCGGCGAGCTTGTGCTGGATGGCCTGGAACTGGAAGATCGGCTGCTTGAACTGCTCGCGCTCCTTGGCGTAGCCGACGGCGTAGTCGGTCGCGCCCTGGGCGATGCCGACGGCCTGCGCCGCGACGCCGAGACGCGAGTGGTCGAGCGTGCCGAGAGCGACGGACAGGCCGCGCCCGACCTCGCCGATGACGTTCTCCGCCCCGACCCGGACGTCCTCGAGCACCGGCGAGCCGGTGGGCGAGCCCTTGATGCCCATCTTGTGCTCGAGCTTGCCGATGCTGAAGCCGGGCCGGTCGGCCTCCACGAGAAACGCCGTGATGCGGCGGTTCTCGCGATCGGTGACCGCGAACACGACGTAGAAGTCGGCGATCGACGAGTTGGTGATCCAGTTCTTCGCGCCGTTGATGACCCACTCGTCCCCGTCGAGCCTGGCCGTCGTGCGCATGCCGCCGGGGTCCGACCCGGCGTCGGGCTCGGAGAGCGCGAACGCTCCCGTGATCTCGCCGGTCGCGCAGCGCGGAAGGATGCGCTGCTTGAGCTCGTCGGAGCCGAACAGCTTGATCGGCAGCGTCGAGAGCTCGTGCACCGCGAGCATCAGGGCGCTCGACGCGCACGCCTTCGCGATCTCCTCGATGGCGACGTTGAGCATCAGGGTGCCGGTGCCGGTGCCGCCGTACTCCGTCTCGAACGGCAGCCCGAACAGGTCGAGCTCGGCGAACAGCTTGCGCAGGTCCCAGGGGTACTCGGACTTGGCATCGATCTCAGCCGCCCGCGGCGCGACGCGCTCCCGCGCCATCTGGCGGATCGTGTCGCGGAACTCGATCTGCTCCGGTGTGAGGTCGTACTGAGCATCGGCCGGCGCGGTCGTCATGGCAGGGAGCGTATTCGGGTAGCGCCTGCACCATGACAATCGGAACCTCACTGTTCCTGCTCGCGCTGGGGGCAATCCTCAAGTACGCGGTCACGGACTCGATCAACGGCGTCGACCTCTCCACGGTCGGCGTGATCATGATGATCGTCGGCGCGATCGGGCTGCTGTTGAGCCTGCTCTACATGACGGTCTGGAGCCGGGACAACCGGGAAGCGCGCTACGTCCGCGAGCGCGAGTACGGCCCCCGCTAGGAGAAGTCGGAGATCGTGGCCGGAGTGAGCGCCTGCGGGCGCTTCTCCGGCCCGACCTTCGAGTCCGGCGTGCGCGGCACCTGCCACCACTCGGTGAAGCGCCGCGGGTGGCGCTCGTCGCCGAAGACGAACCCGACGCGGGCCAGCGACCCCTTCTCCGGGCACGCCGTGTCGCGTTTGACGAGCACGAACGTGGCGACGACGTAGCGGCCCTCAGGGTTGGTCGCCAGCAGCTTCGCGCCGCAGGGCAGCGAGGCATTGAATGCTGCCGCGATCTGGGGCGTGTTGACCTGCAGCGCCATGCCGCCGGGCTGGTAGACGATCGCCGGCAGGTCGAAGAAATCCGCCGCCTCGTCGGCGTCGCCGCGGCGGACGGCCGCCGCCCAGTCGGCGATCACACCCCGGTAGCGCTCGGCGTCAGCGCGCGTCATCCTGCGATCCGTCGCCCTCTGGCCCGGGGGCGGGACCGGCGCCGCGCCGACGTACGGCGGCGGCGTGCGGGCGTCGAAGTTCAGTCCGTCGTCATCGGAGCCGCAGCCCGCGGCGAGCAGGGCGATCAGCGGCAGTGCGACGCGCCAGCGCACGCCGCCAGGCTACCCCGCGTCACAGAAGGGTCCGTCCCTTTGTGCGCCCCGGTGCCGCTAGAGCCCGGCCGGGTGGCGCGCGACGTAGCTGTCGGAGGGGCGCATCTCCTCCGTCCAGCGCGAGCCGCGGTCACGCGCGCCGCTCGTGTCGAAGCGGATGCCCGCGACGACCATGTAAGCGTGGCCGGAGTTGGCGTAGATCGTGACCCAGTTGCCCGGTCCGGAGGCGCCGTAGGACTCGAAGCCGGTCGAGTTGAGCGCGCGCCTGAGCAGCCCGGCGCCGTGCAGCGCGAATGAGACCGACCCCGAGCAGTCGTAGCCGGAGTCCTTCCACCTGCCGTGCCCGCCGCCGTACTTGTACGGCTTGGCGTAGATCTTGTTGCCGGCGGCGATGATGTCCTTGACCTTCTGGGGCGCGTCGTCGGGCGCAACGGCGAGGCCGTCCTTGGTCACGTAGGCGTTGGTGACCTTGACGTAGCTGGCGCCGCCGGTCTGGCGCGGGTTCTTCTCCTTGCGCGCCCGCTCGGGATCGGAGATCGGCTCGTCCGCGACCGGGTCCTCGAGCGCGTGGGCGCTCGAGGCGGAGGCCCTCAGCGCTCTGGCGTCGGGGCGCGTGACGCGGCCGTCGACCTTGCGGTCGGCGCTGTCCTCCCAGCCCTTGACGCTGCGGGCGGTCTGGCGACCGAAGACTCCGTCGGCCGTCGTCGCGTGGCCCGCCTGCGTGAGCAGCTGCTGGAGCGTGCGGACGTCCGAGCCGTGCGAGCCGCGCTTGAGGACGCGGGAGCCGAAGCTGCGGGCGTCGGCGAGCGCCGGCAGCACGAGCGCGACCATGAACAACACCAACGCCACACGGCGGACCTTCACGTCCCGACAACCCCTTCTTTCTTGCGCCTACGGGGTTAGCTGACGGGCTCGCGCGGAAAGAACGCGCTACGCCGACGTACGCCGGCGACTCGCCCCTGAGACCCTTGTTCGCCAAGGGCCCACTGGTTCCCCCGTTCCCCGGCCCTGAAGACCCGGGATTCGGCCAGTTGGACTACAACGCGGCCAGCTTACCCAATCGCGCGGAAGTTATGTCCCCTACCGTCCCGGCGAAGATGGATTCAGACGTCGAACCCGAGCGCGCGGCCGAGTTGATCGACGCGGGCGCACAGCTGGTCGACGTCCGCGAGGCGCACGAGATCGAGGCCGGCGCCATCGCGGGCGCCCGGCACATCCCGCTCGATCAGCTCCCGGCCCAGTCGGCCTCGATCAGCCGCGACGAGCCCGTGCTGTTCTACTGCGCCGTCGGCTCGCGCTCCGCGATGGCCGCGCAGGCGTTCCGCGAGGCTGGGTACGAGGCGTTCTCGCTGTCCGGCGGGATCGCCGCCTGGGAGCAGCGCGGGCAGCCGGTCGACTGAGCGCGGAACGACTATCGAGCGCGGAAAGCCGACGCGGCCGACGCCGTCGACCAGTCCCGCGCCTTGTTCTCGTTGAACCAGACGATCGCCCTGAGCCGGTCCCAGCGCGACGCGACACGCCACATGCGCCGCACCCACCGGGACTTGTTGCCGCCGTCAGAGGCCGAGCCCACCTCGGCGATCCAGATCGGCTGCGGGCCGAGGCGCTTCATGCGCTTGTAGGGCTTGGCGAAGATCTTGCGGAACGACCGCCAGCCGCCGTACTCCGGCGTCGAGGCGCCCCAGTTGTAGCCGTCGAGCGAGAGAACGTCGACGTAGCGGCCGCCCGGGTAGTAGCGCTCGAACTTGTTGGAGCGGACGTTGGGCACGTCCTCGGTGAGCGGGCACCAGACCCAGCGGATGTTGTGGCCGCCGGCGCTGCGCGAGATGTTGACCACGCGGCGCCACATGCGGCGGAACTTCTTCGCGTTGTTGGTACCGAGCGGCCCGCCCCATGAGTACCACGTGCCGTTCATCTCGTGGGCGAGGCGCACGTAGACCGGCTTGTTGAGGCGGCCGACCTTGCGCGCCCACCAGCGGATGTAGCGGTCCCACGCGCCGGAGTTGATCGCGTCGTACGGGTTCATCTCCAGCGAGCCGGCCCGATAGGGCTCCCAGGTCAGCATCGGCGTGCGGTGCGAGCGGCGGATGGCCCGGACCGCCTTGCGCACGTTCCAGCGGAAGTGATGGCCGTCGACGCTCCAGTCCTGGTACCAGCTGACGATCTCCACGCGCCGCTGGATCGACCGCTGCAGCGCCTTCGTCGCGGCGATGTTCCCCCCGAACGGCGACCCGGGTGTCCAGGCGCCGAAGGTGACGTGATGGCGCCCCGCGGCCGCCGGCGCAGCAGGCAGCAGCACCGCGAGCAGCAGCGCGGGCAGCAGGAAGCGGATGAGCGTTCTGGTAGGAGCGTTCATACGATTGGCCGGACCCCTGTCCCGGCGAAGCGGGGCAGAGTAGCGCGCGTTCCGGCGGCACTCCCGACTGCCCCCACGTACCCGGACAACGCCGGTCGGGAACACCCCGCAAACTGGGATGCTCCGCTTCGTGGTGCCGTCAGAGTCCTGACCTGCCCGCCAGACATCGGTCCACGATTCGGCAGCGGCGGTCGCCCTCATGAGGCCTGGCAGACGATGCCCAAGGCGTGCTCGCCCGTCCCCGTCGCCTGGCGGCCGCACTGCTCGCCGCTACCGCCTGCGTCCTCTCCGCCCCCGCCGGCGCGTCCGCGCTGCCGCTCTTCGGCGCGCACACCGACGGCGCCGTCTACGACGGCGGCGTGACCAAGATCGACGCCCTCCAGCGCCGCCTGGACCGCCCCATCGGCGTCGTGCACTGGTACCAGCAGTGGTCCGCCGATCCCGGTCGCGAGTGGATCTCACGGCTGCACCCGGAGCTCGTTCGCGCCGTCACCGACTCCGATCGCGTGCCGCTGCTGAGCTGGGAGCCCTGGGAGTCCGCGGGCGGATCCGAGCAGCCGCGCTACCGGCTCGAGCGCATCGCCAACGGCGCCTTCGACGACTACGTCGAGCGCTGGGCGCGCAAGCTGCGCGATCTCGGCCGGCGCGTCTACCTGCGCCCGATGCACGAGATGAACGGGAACTGGTACCCATGGGCAGGCGGCGCGAACGGCAACTCTGCCGCCGACTACCGCGCCGCCTGGCGGCGCCTGCACGACATCTTCGAGCGCGCCGGCGCGGACAACGTCCGCTGGGTCTGGTGCATCAACAACTTCGACGTCGGCGCGGCGCCGATGGAGCGCTTCTACCCCGGCCGCCGCTATGTCGACGTCCTCGCCGTCGACGGCTACAACTGGGGGGCGACCAAGCCGGAGTGGGGCGGGTGGCAGTCCTTCCGCGACGTCTTCGCGCCGGCCTACAGGCGCCTGCAGGCGCTCGGCGACCAGCCGATCTGGGTCGCCGAGGTCGGGTCGGCCCCCGAGGGCGGCGACAAGGCGAAGTGGGTCCGCAACATGTGGGACGTCGCGCGTCGCTGGGACCGCCTGAAGGCGATCGTCTGGTTCGACCTGGACAAGGAGCGCGATTGGCGCGCCGGTCCGGTCGCCAACGCGTTCCAGGCCCGCCGCTAGACATCCGCGTCTAACCTCGCTGCGATGGACCGGCGGTCGCTGTCGCTCGCAGTGCTCGCGACGCTGGTCGTGGCCGCGCCCGCAGACGCCAGGAGGGCGCAGCGGCTCGAGAAGCGCGTGCGCGCGATCGAGACGTCGCTGCTCGGAGGCGGCCACGCCGCAGAGCACGCTCGCCAGCGCGCGCTGCGCCGGCGCGCCGCGCGCCGCGCGCGTGGCGCCCGGCAGGTCCCGCTAGCGGCCGACAACAGCTTCCAGCCCTTCCACGTCGGGGGCCGCTGGGAGCAGACCTTCGACCTGCCGATCGTCGCCATCCACGCGACGCTGCTGCGCACCGGCAGGGTGCTGATCTTCTCCTACCCCTGGCGACCGGGCCGCCCGGATCCCGACAACCCCGGCCAGACGCTGCCCGACTCCGGCCGCGCGGACGCCTACGTCTTCGACCCCGTCACCGGCGTGTCGCGCCAGGTCGATCCGCCGATCAACCCCGACACCGGCAAGCCGGCGGTGATCTTCTGCGCCGGGACGTCGACGCTCGCAGACGGCCGCGTGCTGGTCACCGGAGGCGACGTCGGCGACCCCACGGCCTCCCCCAACCGCGGCCTGGACACGATCTATCTGTTCGACCCCGGGACCGAGACCTGGCAGACCGGCCCGCGCATGCGCCAGGGCCGCTGGTACCCGACCCAGCTCGAGCTGCCCGACGGGCGCACGGTGATCGTGGCCGGGCTGCCCGAGGTGACCGACCCCGACGCCGAGCTCCAGTCCAACGCGGACGTCGAGATCTTCTCTCCCAACGGCTCGCTCCAGCGCCTGAGGAACTTCCGGATCGACGGCAAGCCGGGCCACCCGCCGCTGATCGGCATGTACCCGCACATGTGGTGGATGCCGAGCGGCCACGCGCTGATCGCCGGCCCGCGACGGTCCGACAGCTGGCTGTTCCACCCGCCGGTCAAGGGGCGCGACAACGCGCGCTGGACACCGCTCAACCACCTGCCGGGGATCCATCGTGAGTGGGCCGCCGGCGCTCTGCTGCCCGGCACGGCGGCCGGCGGCTCGCCGCGGGCGATGCTGTTCGGCGGCGCCGACCGCGACGATCGCGACACCGGCGGGGCCGGCAAGGTCTACCCCGCGGTCGCGTCGACGATCGTCTTCGACGACGAGAGCGGTCAGTGGAGCGCCGGCCCGGCGATGAACGAGCCGCGGGCGTTCGCCAACAGCGTGCTGCTGCCCGACGGGCGCATCGCGATCGTCGGCGGCGGCATCGGCGACGACGGCAACAAGGAGCTCTACCGCTGGCAGTACACCGAGGCGCAGAAGCGCATCGAGATCTACGACCCCGGCACGCAGACGTTCACGTTCGGCAACGCGCAGGCCGAGGCGCGCACGTATCACTCGAGCGCCCTGCTCCTCCCCGACGCACGCGTGATGTCGGCGGGCGACGACATCAACGGCCCCACCGGTCCCGACTCGGGGGTCAGGACGGACACCGCCGAGATCTGGTCTCCGCCGTACCTCTACCGGCCCGACGGGACGCCCGCGCCGCGGCCGCAGATCACCACCGCGCCGGTGGGGATCGCCTACGCCAAGCCGTTCGTCGTGGGGACCGACGACACCGACATCACGGGCGCGGTGCTCGTGGCCCCGGGCGCCGACACGCACGCCAACGACATGAGCCAGCGGCTCGTCGCGCTGGGAACGCCGCAGGCCGTGCCCGGCGGCGTGAACCTGGTCGCCCCCGGCAGCGCGAACCTCGCCCCGCCCGGCTACTACATGCTGTTCCTGATCAACGCCCAGGGCGTGCCGTCGCACGCCCGCTTCGTGTCGATCGGGCCCTCGGCGCAGCCCGCGCCCGTTCCGTCACCGACGCCGGCACCGTCGGTCACTGCGACCGCGACCGCGACGCCCGACCCGGTTCCGTTCGCGATCCGGCTGCGGGCGCAGCGCCCGCCGCTGGGGTGGCTGCGCCGCTCCCGGCGGATGACCGTGACGGTGACGCCCAACCGGGCGGCGGACGTGCGGCTCACGCTCTCCTTCGGCGGGCGGCGGCTCGCCCGCGCGCGCATGCGGTTCGCCGCCGGGCTCGGGCGCACGAAGACGCTCGAGCTGACCAAGCGCGGGGCGCGCCGGCTGGCGGGCCGCCGGCGCGCGACGCTGGTTCTGCGCGCCAGCGGCACGCCGTCCTCGGGCGCGGCGGTGAAGGTCAGGCGCCGGCTGCGCCTGCGCCGCTAGTCCTGGTCGCCGCTGTTGTTCGGCGTGATGCCGGACGGGTCGTCGGGTGCGTCGGGGTCGGTCGGCCCCCCGGGGATCGGGTCTCCCTTGAAGTCGTCGGGGTTGTCGACCTTCTCGCCGTGAACGGTCACGCTGCCGTCCTCGAAGTAGCGGACATCGGACGGTCCGAGGTGCCTGGTCGGACCCTCCTCCCACTCCTCGTTGGCGTCGCCGCCGCCGATCGTGCGGTACTTGGCCGGACCATCGGGCCAGTCCTCGAGACGATCGGGAGGGTTCTCCTCGAGCTCCCTCATCTGCTGATCGACGTCGCCGGAATCCGTGTCCGACGGCTGGTCACCCTTCTGCTGGGTCTCGGTGTCGCCCTCCGAGCGGTGCTGCTTCTCCTCGATCTCCGTCTCTTCCGGTGCCACGGGTCATCCTCCCTTGTTCGTCGCGGGTTTCCTCGCGTGCGAGCTCGGCGCCGGACTTCGGCGGGTCGGGCTCCTCGCGCGGTTGCAGGAACGGCTCCTTGTCCGGCGGGCGCATGCCTTCGGCGATGCGCCTGTCGCGGGCGATCTCCGCGTCCACCTCGGCGCCGAAGAGCAGCGCGAGGTTCGCGATCCAGAGCCAGGTCAGAAAGAGGGGGACGAACGCGAGCGTCCCGTAGGTCTTGTTGTAGGACCCGAAGTTCGCCACGTACAGGCCGAATGCCGCCGACGCCAGCACCATCAGGACGAGGCCGATCGCCCCGCCGGGGGTCAGCCAGCGCAGCTTGGGCTGCTGGACGTTGGGAGCGGCCCAGTAGAGCAGCGCGATCAGCCCGACCACGAGCAGCCCGACCACCGGGAAGCGCGCGTAGGTCCAGACGTCCTGGGCGGTCGAGCCGAGCCCGATCACGTCGAAGACCGAGCCCGCCACGCTGCCGCTGATCACGAAGGCCATGGCGCCCAGGGCGGCGACGCCGAGGAAGACCACGGTCAGCAGCAGCTGGATGGGCTTGAGCTTGAGGGTCGAGCGGCCCTCCTGGACGTCGTAGATCGCGTTGGACGCCTTGAAGAAGGCGCCGATGTAACCCGAGGCCGACCACAGCGCGCCGACCAGGCCGACGCCGAGCAGCGCAGCCGCGCCGCCGGAGTTCCGGACCACGTCCTCGATCGTGGTCTTGAGGGTGTCCACCGCGCTCTGGGGACCGATCTGACCGACCACGTCGAGCACCGCGTCCGAGGTCTTCGGGTACTCCCCGAACAGCCCGAGCAGAGCCACGAACACGATCAGCGCCGGGAACAGCGAGAGCACGGCGTAGTAGGTCAGGGCGGCCGCCCAGGTCGGCATGTCGTCGGCCCTGAACTCGGCGAAGGCGCGCTTGAGCACTCGGAGCCCCATGCCGCCGGGCCTACCCACGAGAACGGCCCCTGAACTCGGCTTCGGCGGCCGATTCCTACATCGGACAAGCGTCCAGATCCGCGTCTGGACGAATGTCCGGGAATCGCGTGGGTGGATGGGGCGAAAGCGGCCGTGCCTCCGATCCCGACAGGGATGCCCGCCCGTCCCGTTTCATCGGCGGCAGCGTTTCTCGTCGCGCTCGCCCTCATACTCGTCAGCTCAACGCCTGCCGACGCCGGTGTGCGTCAGCATCGTGGTCATGCCCACAAGAAGGTCGCCCGCTGGCACGTGGCCAAGCACAAGCAGGCGCGCAAGCACCTGCGCACCCGTCCGGTGAACGGGCGCGGCGGCCAGGGGCGCGGCCAGCGGCGGCAGCGGCCGCTCAGGCCGGCACCGGCGCGTCCTCCGGCGTCCAGGCGTCGACGGCCAGGCAGGACCCGCTGTTCGGCGTCTTCACCGACGGCTCGCCCTACGACGGCAACGTCGACGCGATCGACTCGCTGCAGGGCGCGCTCAACCGCCGCATCGACATCGTCAACTGGTACCAGAACTGGGAGCCGGGGTCGTGGATCCGGGAGTACCACCCCGACGTCGTCGCCGCGGTGACGAGCTCCGGCCGCATCGCCGCTGCTGACCTGGGAGCCGTGGGACCCGGCCGCCGGGCCCGACCAGCCGCAGTTCCGCCTGCGCCGGATCGCCGAGGGCGCCTTCGACGACTACATCGCGTCCTGGGCCGAGCAGCTCAAGACACGCGGGCACGGACGTCTACCTGCGCCCGATGCACGAGATGAACGGGAACTGGTACCCGTGGGGCGCGACGATCGGCGACAACACGCCCGAGCTCTACATCCAGGCCTGGCGGCGGATGGTCTCGATCTTCCGCGACCACGGCGCGACGAACGTCAAGTTCGTCTGGTGCCCGGTCCCGTGGAGCGTGCCCGACACGCCCGACACCCAGCTCGAGGACTACTACCCGGGCACCGGCTTCGTCGACATCCTCTCGCTGGACGGCTACAACTGGGGCTCCGAGCACCCGGACTGGGGCGGCTGGCAGTCGTTCGAGTCCGTCTTCGGCGAGGCCTACAAGCGGCTGACCAGGCTCGGCCCGCAGCCGGTATGGATCGCCGAGGTCGGCTCGGCGCCGCAGGGTGGCGACAAGGCGGCGTGGGTGCGCGACATGTGGAAGACCGCCCGCACGATGCCGCGCCTGGAGGCGATCGTGTGGTTCGACCAGGACAAGGAAGAGGACTGGCGCGTCCTGCCGGTCGCCGCCGCCTTCAAGGCGTGAACGTCCCGCATACCCCCCTATAGCGGGGCATCAGGGACGTTCGGTGTGCAGGCGGCGGGAGAAGCGCGGCGCGGCCGCGTCCGCCTCGAGCGTCGCGAGCGCTTCGGGACCGAGGCGGAAGTCGGCGCTCGGCGTGTCGGCGTTGAACCACACCATCGCCTTGACCGCCGGCAGGTCCCTGACGTCCTGCATCGCGGTGTGCAGCCACGCCGCCGGGTCGGCGCTCCGGGCCGAGGTCCCGATCTCCGCCAGCGCCACCGGCTTGCCGAGCTGCTCGAGCACCTCGACCGACGGCTGGAACGTCGCCAGGAACGAGCGCTCGGTCGGGTAGACGGACTCCGGGCCCCAGTTGAAGCCCGATAGACCGACCCAGTCGACGAACCTGCCGCCCGGGTAATAGGTCTCGAGCTCGGCGAGCGGCGTCGGCGGGCCGCCGGCGAGCGTGTCGATCGAGAACATCCAGGAGACGTTCGTCGCCCCGTGCGCGTCGAAGACGCGGTGCACGTGGCGGTAGGCGCGGCGGAAGTCGTCCGGCGTGTTGCCGTTGATCGTGCGCCGCCCACGGGTACCAGGTGCCGTTCATCTCGTGCATGAAGCGCAGGATCAGCGGCCGGCGGAAGCGGGCGGCGGCGCGGGCGTAGCGCGCGACGAAGTGGTCGTACTTGCCGGAGGCGATGTCGGCGAGCAGGCCGGGGTGCTGGGTCGGCTCGACGACCGACCCTTCGGGCTTGTTCCAGGGCTCCCACGTGATCATCGGGACGCCGCCGGCGTGCGCGACGGCGTCCATCCAGCGGCGGTCGAAGCGGCGGCCCGCGCCCCACCACTGCTGGTAGCGGTGGAAGATCCGCAGCGCGGTGTCGCCGTACTCGGCGGTGGTCGTACTGCCGCGCTGGAAGTCGACGTCGTAGGCGCCGAGCAGGACGCCGTGCGTCGGCGCCAGCAGCTTGGCCGGCGATGGCGGAGCCGGCTTGGCGCCCGCTGCCGGCACGTTGAGCGACTGCCCCTGCTGGGCGGCGAGGACCTGGGTCGGCGAGGCGCCGGGGAACGGCGCCCACACGCTCAGCAGCACGAGCGCGGTCGCGACGACGACCGGTGCGGTGAGCGCGATCCGCGTCGGCTGCGCCATGTCCCACTTCATCGAGATCATCGAGTTCTGGGTGCACAGCGAGCCCGCCATCACGAGCGCCCACAGCACCGCGCCCCACTGGATCGCCTGGCCTCCGAGCTCGATCCCGACCGCGGTCAGCAGCAGCGCGAACAGCGCGTGCTGGACGAGCGTGATGCGGTTGACGACTGCTGCTGGCGCGACTTGCGCGTCACACCTGAGAAGGCGTGCCCGCGCTTGGGGCGCATGCGCGCGGCGCGCAACGCCGCGAGGCAGAACACCGGCGCCAGGAACGACTGCATCTGCAGCAGCCGCAGCGCGCCGCGCCAGCCCGCGAACGCGACCAGCATCGCGGCGAGCGGGACGATGAACACGAGCAGATGGCTCAGGTAGGCGCCGGTCGAGTCCACCTGGAGCACGTCGATGCCGAACAGCAGCGTCAGGACTGGGCAGAGCAGAAAGCAGATCTGAAATGCGGTGGCGAGGTAGTAGACGCCGGTCGTCTGCGCGTAGTGGAGCTGCTGGCGGAAGGTCAGGCCCCGCTTGCGGAACGGGTTGTCCCAGAAGAACAGGCGCAGGCTGTCGGTCGCCCACCGCAGGCGCTGCGCGGCCATCTCGGCGGCGGTCGCGGGCGCCGTGCCGGTCGTGACCGGGCGCGGGACATAGACGGACTGCCAGCCGCGCGCGTGCAGCTGGTAGGAGGTGTGCAGGTCCTCGACGAGGTTCCACTCGCTGAAGCCGCCGATGTCGTCGAGCGCCGCCCGCCGGTAGACGACGCCGTTACCGCAGCTGAACGCCGCGTTGTCGCGGTCCTTGGCGGGCTGGATGACGCCGTAGAAGAAGACCTCGGCGTTGCCGAGCCAGTCGTTGGCGTCGATGCGGAAGTCCTGGCGCGTGGCGACGAACGCGACGCGCGGGTGGAAGTGGCCGAGCAGGTCGTCACCGAGGTCCGGTCGCGCAAGATGGTCGGCGTCGATGACCGCGACGAACTCGCCGCTGGTCTGGCGCAGGCCGTTGTTGAGGTTGCCGGCCTTGCCGCGCGCCCCGTCGGTGCGCGTGAAGCAGGTGACGCCGAGCCGGTCGGCGAGCGCCTCGATCGTGCGCCAGTTGTCGGCGCCGGCCATCCGGCCGTCGTTGAGGATGTACGTCCTGTGCGGGTAGTCGATGGCGAGCGCGGCCTGAACGGTCGCCTCGACCATCTCCGGGTCCTCTCCCGCGACGGTGACGAAGACGTCGAGCGTGCCCCGCGGCGGGGGCGCCCAGCGGCGGGGGCGCGGCGTCCACATCAGCGGGACCGCGCTGGCGAGGGTCAGGTAGGTGAAGACCTCCGCGATGTAGAACGCCCACGCCCACGGGCCCAGGTCGACCAGCTGCGGTGCGCGCCAGGCCAGGTAGGCGCCGCCGCCGAGCACGGCCAGCAGCGCCGCGATGCGCGCCACCTTGACCCGCGTGTAGGAGAGGTAGCCGGGGAAATGGCCGGGGCTCACCGGGTCACCTCGGCGACCTGCACGTGGTACATGCCGCTGAAGCGGCGGTCGGCGCGGACGCGCGCGCCCGCGCCGCGCACCGTGCGCTCGAGGTCCTCGATCGGCGGCCAGCTGACGACGAAGACGGTGTGGCCGCGGCGCAGAGCCCGCCGCGCCTCGTGGGAGGCGAACGCCTCCACGGCCGACGGGAAGCCCTGGGTCCTGATGCCGTTGCGCTCGTCGTAGTAGTCGTTGGCGTGCGTGAAGCGCAGGTTGTTGAGCCCGGCGACCAGATCGCCCTTCTGGACGCGCATGGCGGTGTCCGCCATCGCCGAGCGGGTGTCGGGCCACTGTCCGTCCGGGGTCTGCGCGCCGAAGACGCCGAGCACGGACGCGACCAGCGCGACCGCGAGCAGAGCGACGCCGAGGGTGCGCGGCACGCGCCACGCGACGAGCGCGATCGTGACGAGCATGAACGGGGTCGCGACGGTCGTGTAGCGGGTGATCGCGAAGGGGTTGACCAGCGCGCTGACGGCGATGATCGCGGCGATCGGGAAGACGGATGCGCCGACCAGCAGCCACCGCGTCGGCACGTGGCGGAAGCGGTCGGCGAGCGCGAGCAGGGCGACGGCGTCGACGAGGGCGAGGAAGCCGAGCTGGTAGCTGAGCATCATGCCGCCGGTGGCGCGACCGTCGAACGGCGTGGCGACCAGGCGCAGGAGGCCGGTGCTGGTGATGCGGGCGTACGCGTCGAGGGACGTGTCGTGATGCCCGGCATCCAGCTGCGCCGCCAGCAGCGGCAGCAGCGCGAGCAGCGGGACGGCGAACGCGGCGCTGACGGCCACGCGCGCCCTGAGCGGCACCTGGCGCTCGCGCAGCAGCCATACGGCGAGCGGTGCCAGCACGAGACCCGCCGTGTAGTGCAGCAGAACGCTGGTCGCGCCGGCGGCGGCCGCGATGGCGAGCCAGCGCCTGCTCTCCGGCTCCTGGCTGAGCCGGATCGCGGCCGCGGCGGCGACGGTGACTGCGAGCATCACGAACGCGTAGGCCCGCACCTCCTGCGCGTACTGGAGGACGAGCGGGCTCAGCGCGGCGAGCACGCCGGCGGTGAGCCCCGTGCGCCGGTCGGCGACCACCGTGCCCAGCCACGTCACGGCGGCGACGAAACCGACCGCGGCCAGCGCGCTGGGCAGCCGCAGCGCGGCCTCGCCCTCGGCCCCGGTGAGCGCCAGCCACAGGTGCAGCAGCACGTAGTACAGCGGCGGGGTGACCTCTGCGCCCCTGACCGCAATCGAAGACGCCGTCGAACCCGTGCCGCGAGGCGTTCCAGCTGAACACCTCGTCGATGAACAGGCTCGAGCGGCCGACGCCGGCGAGGAACACCAGCGCGGCGAGTGCGAGCACCGCGGCGAAGGCCGCGCGCGGGCGCCTGCGCGCGTGCTCAGGCAGCGCGAGGATGCGGTCGGTTGACCGCGCGACACGGGTGTCCGAGACGACAGCGCTCATGGTGGGAAGGACGGGTTTGGACACCCCAGCCCACCGCTGGCGCGCCGACTCCCGCTGCCCGCCAAGGGTACCCCGTGCCAGGGCCGGGCGGCGAAGGCCTGGGTGCCTGCCACCAAACGGCTAACGGCCCGCGATCCGAGTGGCCAGTGCGGCCAGTCGTGAGGGTCGCTGCGTGCGCTCCTCCATCCGGTCGGCGGTGCGGTAGAGCGCGTACACGGAACGGACTCCGAGCCAGCGCAGCGGCTCGGGCTCCCAGCGCTTCGGCCGATGCCTGGTCCACGGGAGATGCGTCAGCTCGGTGTCGCGGTCCAGGATGAGATCGGTCAGGGTCCGGCCGGCCAGGTTCGCGGTCGCGACGCCGTCGCCGACGTAACCGCCGGCGGTGGCAAAGCCGTCGTCGAGGGTTGCGGCCGGGCACCAGTCGCGGGAAACCCCGAGCACCCCGGCCCAGGCGTGGTCGATCCTCGTGTCACCGAGGGAGGGGAACAGCTGCGTGAGGCGCTCGCGGAGGGCTGCGACCGTTCTGGCTGACACCTCGCCGTTGCGGTCGGTGCGGGAGCCGTAGCGATACGGGATGCCGCGGCCGCCGATGGCGATGCGATCGTCGGCGGTGCGCTGGAGGTAGACGAAGATGTGCGCGGCGTCTCGGAGCGTGTAGGGGGAGTCCCAGCCGATCTCTTCCCAAACTGCATCACCGAGGGGGGCGGTCACGATCATCGACGAGTTCATCGGGATCAGCCGCCGGGGCTCCAGCCCGTGCGTGAACCCCTCGGTCGCGAGCACCGTCCAGCGCGCTGTGATCCGACCAAGGGTTGCTATAGCAACCCCTTCTCGGATCGCTGTGACCTCGGTGCCTTCGTAAATCGTGACGCCGAGGCGCTCGACCGCCGCCGCCAGCCCGCGGACCAACTTCACGGGGTGCACGCGCGCGCAGTGAGGCGTGAACACGCCCCCCAGCACCCCTGCCACTCCCTCACCGTTGCTGTTCGTCCCGAGCAGCCGCCAATCCTCGTCGCCAAAGCCCCACGAGCGGTGGTACTCCACGCGCGAGCGCAGCCGCGCCAACGCCGGCGCCGAGCGCGCCACGTCCAGCGATCCGGCCTTGACGTAGTCGCACTGGATGCCCTCGGCCTCGCACACGCGCGCGACCTCGTCCACCGTCGCGAACATCGCCCGCTGCGCAGCGACGACGGCGTCGCGCCCCGCCTCCGCCGCCCAGCGCTCGCGCGAGCCCGCGAGCAGGCCCGAGAGCCAGCCACCGTTGCGCCCCGAGGCGCCGAAGCCGGCGTGCTCGCGCTCGAGCACGACCACCTCGAGCGACGGGTCGGCGCGCTTGAGGTAGTACGCCGTCCACAGGCCCGTGTAGCCGGCGCCGACGATGCAGACGTCGGCCTCGCGATCGCCGTCGAGCGGTGCGCGCCGCGCCGGTGCGCCGGGTGGGTGGGACCGGATGTCCGCCCACCAGAACGACGTCTCGCCGTTGCGCACTAGGCGGTGCCGAAGTCGTACTTGCGCAGGTCCAGATACAGAAAGGTCTCCGACGCGACGACGCCGTCGAGCGCGCGGATGCGGTTCATGAGCTCGAGCAGGTGCCGTCGGTCCCGGGCGACCAGCTCGACGAGCAGGTCGAAGCGCCCGGCGACCACCACCACGTAGACCGCCTCCTCCCATCCGCTGAGCTGATCGGCGACGGCCTCGGGCGGCCCCGAGACCGAGAGCCCGAGCATCGCCGTCGCGTCGTAGCCGAGCGCCATCGGGTTCGTGACCGCGGTGACCTGGAGCACGTTGCCGTCGACCAGGCGCGCGTAGCGGTTGCGCAGCGTCGCCTCGGAGGCGCCGAGCTGGGTCGCCAGGCGGCGGAACGGGGCGCGCCCGTTCTGCCGCAACGCCTCGATGAGCCCGAGGTCGAGCGCGTCGAGGGCGACCGGCGTCAGCTCAGCTTCGCCCACGCCTCCTCCAGGACCGTCCCGAGGATGCCGGCCATCTCGTCGAATTCCGCCTGCGTGGCCACCAGCGGCGGCGAGAGCTGCACCACCGGGTCGCCGCGGTCGTCCGCGCGGCAGATGAGCCCGGACTCGAGCAGCCGCGGCGACAGGAACTCGCGCAGGATCGTCTCGGACTCCTCCTCGGAGAACGACGCCTTGGTCTCCTTGTCGCGCACGAGCTCGATGGCGCCGAAGAACCCGACGCTGCGCACGTCGCCGACGATCGGCAGAGCGCGCAGCTGGTCGAGCGTGCGTTTGAAGTCCTCCCCGGTCTCGGCCACGTGCTCGACGATGCCCTCGCGCTTCATGATCTCCAGGTTCTTGAGGGCGATCGCGCACATCACCGGGTGGCCGCCGAACGTGATGCCGTGGGAGAACATGTTGGTGTCGCGCAGGAACGGCTCGGCCACGCGATCGGTCGTGATCACTGCGCCAATCGCCGCGTAGGCCGACGACAGGCCCTTCGCGGTCGTGACGATGTCGGGGCGGATGTCGTACTTCTCCGAGCCGAACCACGAGCCGACGCGGCCGAAGCCGCAGATGACCTCGTCGGCGCACAGCAGGATGCCGTGCTCGTCGCAGATCGCGCGGACACCCTGGAAGTAGCCCTTGGGCGGGGCGAAGACACCGCCCGCGTTCTGGACCGGCTCCATGATCACCATCGCGACCGTGGTGGGGTCCATCGCGTCGAGCGTGTGCTCGAGATCGTCGAGCAGGAACTGCGTGAACTCCTCCTCGGTCTCGCCCTCGGGCCGGTGATAGCGGTTGGTGTTGCGGACGTGGCCGACCTCGGGCACAAGCGGCTCGAATGGCGTGCGCAGCGCGCCGATGCCGTTGATCGACAGCGCGCCCATCGTGGTGCCGTGGTAGGCGACGTTGCGGCTGACTGCCTTCCAGCGCCGCTCGCCGTTGGCGGTGTGCCACTGGCGCGCGAGCTTCCAGGCGGACTCGACCGCCTCCGAGCCGCCCGATACGAAGAACACCCGGTTGAGGTCGCCGGGGGCGAGCTCGGCCACCTCGGCGGCGAGTTCGATCGCGCGCGGGTGTGCGTAGCTCCAGTTGGTGTAGAACGGCAGCTCGCGCATCTGCTGCGCCGCCGCCTCTCCGATCTCCTCGCCGTAGCCGTAACCGATCTGGACCGCGAACAGGCCGGCGAGCCCGTCGAGGTACCGCCTGCCTTCGATATCGGTCAGATAGCAGCCGTCGCCGGAGACGATGATCGGGAGTCCCTCACCGCGCGCTGCCGACATTCGCGTGAAGTGCAGCCACAGGTGCCGCTCAGCGGATTGACGGAGTTCAGCTGGTGAGCTGCGCAGGATCGGGCCGGTCATGCTGCGCAAAGTAGCAGTCAACCCGGCGTTTCACAACGCAATGCGCAGAAATTAGCGCTTGAGCGTGACCCTCTTGATCGCCTGGCGCCCGTTCGCGGTCGCGCGCACGGTGGCGCGCAGCCTGCGCCGGTGCGTGAGCTTGCGGAACGCGCGCCTTCTGATCCTGACGCGGACGGTCCGGGTGAAGCCGCGGGTGATCGCGAAGCGCTTGCGGCCGACCCGGCGCTTGCGGTCGAGCTTCGCGTACACCCGCACGCTGCCGCGGCAGCGCGTGGGCAGCGCGTAGCTGCCGACCGGCACGCAGCGGACCCGCACCCGCACCACGCGCGCACGGAAGACCCTGATCGTGCGCTTGGTGCGTCTGAGGGTCGGGCGCAGGAACCCGGGCGGCGGCGGCTCGTAGGTCGCAGTCGGAGTGGCCGTCGCCGTCGGGGTGACGGTCGTTGTGGGCGTGGGCGTGGCGGTCGCGGTGGCGGTGGCGGTCGCGGTGGCGGTCGCCGTCGCCGTCGCGGTGGCCGTGGCGGTCGCGGTCGCGGTCGCGGTCGCCGTGGCGGTCGCGGTCGGCGTCGGGGTCGCGGCGCCGCCGACGGTGAGGTCGGCGTCCGAGACATCGAAGAAGTAGTTGTCGATCGCCTCGACCCTGACCCGGCCCTGGGTGGTGTTCACGTTCGGGACGGTCACCGCATGCGACCCGTCGTTGGCGGTGCTCGCCGACAGCACGGTCGGGAACGTCAGGCCGCCGTCGCTCGAGAACGAGATCCTGACGTTCGGCACGTTGAAGGGCGCGGCGTTGGTGCCCGCGACGTCCCATGTGACGGGCAGGCTCGCTCCCGGTGCGAGGGTCTCCGCGGAGCCCTGCGAGGTGACGAGGAACGGCGCGCTGCCGGCGACCGTGATCGCCGTGTCGGCGATCGTCACGCCCCCGCCGGTGGCGAAGCGGTCGCGGGCGGTGAGCCGGAAGGACAGCGTGCGCGCGCTCGTGGGCAGGAACTCCGAGTAGCAGTCGATCTCAGCGATGGTGGGCGGCGTGCTCGCGGCGGGGCAACTCCCGGTCGCGGCGTTGGTGTTGCCGGCGGCCACCTGGGCCGCGTCCGGGAACGTGCGCGTGAAGTCGTTGGCGGTGGCGATGTTCTCGCCCGGCGACGGCGACAGCAGGGTCGCGGCATCGCTCACGTTCGCGTAGAACGAGAACACGCGGAACAGCGGCCCGTTCGGCTTGCTGTTGGAGAGCAATGGCTTGCCGGGGCCCGGGTCGGACTGCTCCCACAGGTACACGGGCGCCTGGCCGGCATCGGCGTCGGTCCCGCCGCCGGTGAGGGTGAACGGCGTGCGCACCGGGATCGTGCGCGCCGGAGGCGCCGTCACCACCGGTGAGTGGTTGGCGGTCGTCTCGGTCGCGAAGCCGCCGTTCTCCGCGCCCGCCCCCTGGTTGGAGGTCACGTAGGCCTGCATCTCGTCGAGGCTCGTCTCGGAGAAGTACGGGTCGGAGTGCGGCTGGAGGTTGTCGCTGTCGCAGATCCCGGCGTAGGCCATGATCGACGAGCCGCTGCCCGGCTCGACCGCCGTGCTCTGGGTGGGGCTGCAGGCGCCCTCGGTGCCGTTGTAAGTGTGGTTGGCGTCGAACTGGTGCCCCATCTCGTGCGCGACGTAGTCGACCGCGTACAGGTCGCCCTTCGGGGTCTGCTGACCGGTGCACCCCTGCGCCTTCAGGCCCGACTGCCCGACGACGCCCAGCGCGGCGATGCCGCCACCGTCGCGGCCCAGCCCGATGTGGCCGATGTCGTAGTTGGCGTCGCCGATGATCTCGTCGATGGCGATCTGGTTGGCCTCGAGCGTCTGCGAGTCGCACTGGGCGCCGGTGGCCGGCGGGTTGAAGCAGGCCAGCACGCCGCAGGGGCCGAGCAGACCCGAGTACTCGGCGTTGGTGTCGAGGTTGACCTCGTCGTTGTTGGTGACCAGCTCGAGCCGGATCGCGAGGTCGTCGTTGTAGACCTGGTTGACGCGGTTGATCAGCACCGCGTTGGCCGAGGCGACGTTCCCGCCGCCGCCGAAGTAGTTCGCGTACGAGGGGTCGGTGAGGAAGGCGAGCCGGTAGCGCCGCAGGATCACGCTGTCGCCCGGCGCCCGCCGCGCCCGTGACTGGCGACGGACCCGGTCGGGCGTGATGTCCTCGGGCTCGACCAGCGGGCCGTGGACATTGGGCAGGTCGCGGCCGTAGTAGGAGACGTGCACGGTGGCGGCGTTCCGGTAGTAGGGATCCACGTACCAGGACCCGTCCTCGCTGCGCACCGAGGCGTGGAAGCCCAGCGCGGTCAGGTCGAAGCGCGCCGTGGCGGTGGGATCGTCGATGCCCGTGGCCGCGAAGGTCCCGACTATCTCCGGGTGCCGGCGCGCCAGGCCCGGTGCCATCACCGGCGAGTCGACCGCCCGGAAGCGCTGAAGCTCTCCCCCGGGCGCGGGGATGGCCACGACCGTCCGCGTCCGGCGAGCGGCGCGGGTGCGCTCGAGCGGCGCGTCCGCGAGCACGCCGCGCAGGGCCGTGGCGTTGAGGGCGAACGCCCGGAAGGCACGCGGATGGGTCTGGACGCGGGCGCCGGCGCTGCGGGAGGGCAGCGGTCCGGCGATCGCCTGCCACGCGCTCGCGCCCGACTGCGGGCGGGCGCTCGGCTGCGCCTGCGCCCCGGCCGGGAGCGCCAGCGCCCCCAGGAGAGCGGCGAGCAGAGCGGCGCGGCGGGTCATGCCCGCAGTGTGACGATCACTTCACGAGCGTGACGCGTTTCGCCGCTGCCCGCCGGCCGACCTTCGCTCGCGCCCTCGCCTTGAGCTTGCCCGTCGCTGCGACGACCGTGGCCGCGCTCTTGGAGATGCGCACCCTGACCGTCTTCGCCGGTCCCACCGGGATGCTGAAGCGGGCGGAGCCGATGCGCTCGCCGAGCTGCGCGGTCAGACGGAGCCTGCCGCTGCAGCGCGGCGGCGGCGAGCCGGAGCCGACGGGTCGGCAGCGCACCCTGAGCTTGACCTTGCGCGACGCGGAGACCCTGAGCCTGCGCTTGGTCCTGCGCAGGTCGGGCGCGAGCGAAGCCGTGCCCGGCGTGACCGTGACGGTCGCGGTGGTCGTGGGGGTCACCGTGGGTGACGGGGTCGGCGTCGGCGTGGTGTTCCCGCCACCGCCGCCACCGCCGCCTCCGCCTCCGCCGCTGGTCGGCGTCGGGATCACGTAGGTCGAGGTCGGAGTGACGGTGGGGGTCGTGGTGGGAGTGGCCGTGGCTGCGGTGGCCGTCGCGGTGGCCGTCGCGGTGGCCGTGGCCGTCGCCGTCGCGGTCGCGGTGGCCGTCGCGGTCGCGGTCGGCGTCGGGTTGCCGGGATCGACGTTGAGGTCGCCGTCGCTGACGTCGAAGAAGTAGTTGCCCACAGCCTCGACCTTGAAGCGGCCCGTCGTGGTCGTGACGTTCGGGATCGTGACGGACTGCGTGCCATCGTTGGGCGTGGAGGCCAGCACCTCGGTCGGGAAGGTGAGACCGCCGTCGGTCGAGTAGCTGATCCGCACGTTGACGACGTTGAAGGGCGCCAAGTGCGTGTTGGCGCCATCCCACGTCACGTCGACGCTGCCGCCGGGCTGGAAGCTGCCCGGTCCGGCCGGACCGGTGACCCGGAACGGCGACGAGCCCGCGACGGTGATCGCCGTGTCGTCGCTCGAGATGCCGCCCCCGGTGGCGAAGCGGTCGCGCGCGGTCAGCCGGAAGTTCAGCGTGCGCCCGCTGGTCGGCAGGAACTCCGAAAGGCAGTCGACGTTGGCCAGATAGGTCGCCTGCGGGCTGGTGGCGAGGCCGCAGAGGCCGGTTTCGGCGTTCGAGTTGTCGGCCGCGATCTGGGCGGCATCGGGGAAGCTGCGCACGCGATCGGCCTCGCTCGCGATGTTCGCTCCCGGCGCCGGCGACTGCGAGGAGTCCTCGACGGCGCGGAACGAGAACTGGCGGAACAGCGGGCCGTTGGGCTTGATGTTGTCGAACAGCGCGGTGCCCGTGCCGGGATCGTTCTGCTCCCACAGGTAGACCAGCGCGTGGCCGTCGGAGTCCGTCGCGTTCCCCTCGAGCCGGAACGGCGTCCGGATCGGGACGGTCCTGTCCGCGGGTGCGGTGACGACCGGCGAGTGGTTGGCCGTGGTCGTGGTCGTGCCCGCGCCGGGGACCGTCGCCAGGTGGCCGAGGATGTTGGTGATCGAGCGCTGCGAGAAGTACGGGTCGGAGTTCGGCTGCAGGTCGTCGTTCCCGCAGATGCCGGCGTAGGCCATCACGGACGAGCCGCTGCCGGGCTCGACGGCGGTCGCGTTCGTCCGGTTGCCGTTGCAATTGGAGTTGCCGGCCCCGTTGAAGGTGTGCGGCCCGCCGAACTGGTGGCCGAGCTCATGGGCCACGTAGTCGACGAAGAACAGGTCTCCGATCGGCGGGTTGGTGCCGGTGCAGCCGCGCGCCTTGCCGGCGGCCTCGCCGACCGAGCCGAGCTCGGCGATTCCGCCGCCGTTGCCGCCGAGCACGAGATGGCCGACGTCGTAGTTGGCGCTTTGGATGGCGGCGTCGATCGCGGCCTGGTTGTCGTTGAGCAGCGCTCCCGAGCAACCGCCGTTGTCGTACCCGGCGCCGTTGTACTCGGCAACGGTGTCGAAGTTGAGGACGTCGTTGTTGGCGACCATGACCATCTTCACGGAGACGTCGTCGTTGTAGATCTGGTTGACGCGGTTGACCAGCACCACCTTGGCGGCTTCGACGTTCGCGGAACCGTGGTATGTGGCGTACGCCGGATCGCTCGCCAGCGCCAGCCGCAGCTCGCGCTGCGCCACCAGGTCGCCGGGAGCGCGCTGCACCTCGCGGCGCACCGTTCCGGCCAGCTCCTCAGCCGCCTCCGGCGACTCGCGGAAGCGCCCGTGCGTGTTGACCAGGTCGCGTCCGAAGTAGGAGACGTAGGCGCTGCGCTCGTTGCGGTAGTACGGATCGACGTACCAGGAGCCGTCGCTCGCTGCGCACGGAGGCGTGGAAGCCGAGCGGCGTCAGGTCGAAGCGCGCGGTCGCGGTCCTGTCGTCGACGCCGCGCGCCGCGTAGGTCTTGACGCGCGGCAGCTTGCGCGCGAGCCCGCGCTCCATCACCGGCGATCTGACGGCGCGGAAGAGCTCCACCGTGCCGTCCGGGGCCGGAAGGGTGACGAGGATCGAGTCGCCGGAGCGCTCACCCGGCGCGTCGGCCAGCACGGAGCGCATCGCCCGGTGGTCGAGCGTGTAGGGCGTCGAGCGCCGCGTGCGCGTCTGCACCTTCGCTCCCGTCTGCGACGGGGCCGGCCTGGCTCCGGTGCCGGTGCCACACCGATGACGACTCCTGTGGCCGCGGAGCGGCTTGCGTGAGCGCCGGCAGCGCCAGGGCGATCAGGGCAGGCAGAAGCGCGACGCGGCGGAGCATGGGTGCGAGCCTAGGCAGCATCCGACAGCGAATGCAAGGGCGCGGACCGCGAGCGGACCGGTAGCGGACGTTCGTCCGAGTCTCAGGGCGCCGCTCGTCTGCGGCGCCCCAGCCCCGCGTCACAGACGCAGCGCCGCGGCGGCGCCGGGGTGCGGGGGCGCCTCGATCGGCTCGGTCGAGTCCCACAGCGCGAGCGCCCGGTCGAGCGCGGCGATCGGGACGCCGGCGGCCTCGGCGAGCGCCGCGTGCGCGCCGCTCGAGCAGCATCGCGTCACCGGAGTTCAGCGCCCGCTTGGCGGCAAGCGTCGTCGCGTCGTTGGCCTTGGTGTCGAAGTGCAGCGCGCCGGCCTCGAGGTCCTCCGTCGGCCCGAGGGCGACCAGGAAGGCGAACCGCTCGCGCGCGTGGCGTGTTCGGAAGGCGCAGCCGGTCGAACCAGCGGTCGAAGCGCCGCTGTGGCGTCCACGCCGACGTCCCCCTCGGGCGGGTTCCAGCCCGGATCGCCGCGGGATCCCCGAACGCCAGCTCGGCGGCATCCTCGCGGCTCAGCGCCGGGCGATCTGCGAGCGCCTGCGCGGCGATCGCGATCGCCTGCGCGAGCCGCTCGGCGTCCGCGCCGGCCTTGATCCCGGGCACGAGCTCGTTGCGATAGCCGTCGTCGGTGGCGCGGGCGAGCTTGCGGGTGACCACTCCCCGGGGCCGCCGCCCGGCCGCCGTCGTGCCTCGCGGCGCGCGCGTCCGCGCCGCCGGGCGCCTTCTCCCGCGCGCAGATCGGGCAGTTGGCCTCGAAGCGGTTGTGGCGGCAGAAGACCGGCACCGGACTTCAGCGTATTCAGGGGATCGAGGGGTCGGCTGCGGCATCGACCGCTGGGGCGCTGGCGCGGAGCTAGGAGACCTGCCAGCGGTCGCCCGCGCCGAGCAGCGCGTCGAGCTCGGAGTCGCCCGGGGAGGCGGCGGTGCCGGTCGCGCCGTGCACCGGCCGCTGGACGTCGCGGAAGATGCCGATCGGCGTCGGCCCGTCGGGCTGGAGCGCGAGCCGCGACAGCGCGAAGGCCAGCGAGGGGTCGTCGGCGTGCGCGTCGTGGACCAGCGCGCTCGCCCTCGCCCGCCGCGGCGACGCGCAGCGATCCGTGCGGCGTCGCGGACGACCTGCTGCGTGCCGCCGTTGAACGTGATCGGCTCGCCGTGCTCGAGGCGGATGGCGTTGACCTCGCGTTCTTCTTGTCGCGCAGGGCGTCGAAGGCGCCGTCGTTGAAGACGGGGCAGTTCTGGTAGATCTCGATCAGCGCGGCGCCCTCGTGGGCGGCGGCGGCGCGCAGCATCGC
The DNA here is from genome assembly GCA_963724135.1 of uncultured Solirubrobacteraceae bacterium. Lineage (GTDB taxonomy): Bacteria > Actinomycetota > Thermoleophilia > Solirubrobacterales > Solirubrobacteraceae > DATLGB01. The sequence goes on along the minus strand of CAVRTA010000004.1, from coordinate 474,410 downwards.
GGGCAGGTGCTGCTTGTCGGTGTCGACCGTGCGGGCGACGAAGGTCGCCTCGGCGCCGAGCGCCAGCGAGACCGGGTTGAACGGGCCGTCGACCGTGCCGAACGGCGTCGACTTCGTGACCTTGCCGAGCTCCGAGGTCGGCGAGGCCTGGCCCTTGGTGAGCCCGTAGATCTGGTTGTTGAAGAGCAGGATCTTGACGGGCACGTTGCGGCGCAGCGCGTGGATCAGGTGGTTGCCGCCGATCGACAGCGCGTCGCCGTCGCCGGTGACGAGCCAGATCGACAGGTCGTCGCGCGCCGCTGCGATGCCCGTCGCCAGCGCCGGGCCGCGGCCGTGGATGCCGTGCATCCCGTACGTGTCCATGTAGTAGGAGAAGCGGCCCGGCGCAGCCGATGCCCGGAGACGAAGACGATCTTCTCCGGCGGGATGCCGAGCTCGGGGAAGAAGCCCTGGACGGCGGCGAGCACCGCGTAGTCGCCGCAGCCCGGGCACCAGCGCGTCTCCTGGTCGGTCTGGAAGTCGGCCTTCGTCAGGGCGACGTCAGACACGGGCCAGGATCTCCTGCTCGATCTCGGCGGCGAACAGCGGCTGGGCGCGGACCTTGGTGTAGGTCTCGACGTCGACGAGGAACTCGGCGCGCAGCACCTTGGCGAGCTGGCCGGTGTTCATCTCCGGCAGCAGCACGCGGCTGGTAGCGGCGCAGGACCTCGCCGGTGTTGGCGGGCAGCGGATTGAGGTGGTGGAAGTGGGCGACGGCGACGCGCGCGCCGCCCTCGCGGGCGCGGCGCACGCCGGCGCGGATGGCACCGAAGCTCGAGCCCCAGCCGATCACGAGCAAGTCGGCGTCGGCGTCGCCGTCGACGACGAGGTCGGGGACCTCGACGCCGGCGACCTTGGCGGCGCGCAGGTCGGTCATGCGCTGGTGGTTGTCGCCGTCGTAGGAGATCTGGCCCGTGACGTCCTCCTTCTCCAGGCCGCCGATGCGGTGCTGGAGGCCGGGCGTCCCGGGGATCGCCCACGGCCGCGCGAGCCGGTCGTCGCGCGCGTAGGGCTGGAACGGCTCGTCCTCGGCCGGCGGCACCGTCCAGAAGTGCGGCTCGATGCGCGGTAGGTCGGCCGCGGCGGGGATCCTCCAGGGCTCGCTGGAGTTGGCGATGAAGAGGTCGCTCAAGAAGATCACCGGCGTCCGGTAGGTGATCGCGATGCGGGCCGCCTCGAAGATCGCCCACGAACGCCTGGCCGGGAGTCGACGGCGCGTACACCGGCAGCGGCGACTCGCCGTGGCGCCCGTGGAGCGCCTGGAGCAGGTCCGACTGCTCGGTCTTCGTCGGCAGCCCGGTCGAGGGGCCGCCGCGCTGGACGTCGATGATCGAGCATCGGCAGCTCGAGCATCACCGCGAGGCCGATCGTCTCGGTCTTGAGGTCCATGCCGGGGCCGGACGTCGCGGTCACGCCGAGGCCGCCGGCGAACGCGGCGCCGAGCGCGATCGACGCCGCCGCGATCTCGTCCTCGGCCTGGATCGTGCGGACGCCCAGGTCCTTGTGACGGCTGAGCTCGTGCAGCAGCTCCGAGGCGGGGGTGATCGGGTAGGCGCCGAGCAGCAGCGGCAGGCCAGAGCGGATGCTGGCGGCGACCAGGCCCAGCGCGGTCGCCTGCGTGCCGTTGATGTTGCGGTACGTGCCGGGCGGCGACGTCGGTCGCCGGCGCGACGCGGACCTGGACGTCGATCAGCTCGCGTGGTCTCGCCGAAGCTCCAGCCCGCCCGGAAGGCGGCCAGGTTGGCGTCGCGCACGTGCGGCTTGCCGGCGAACTTGCCCTCGATCCAGTCGCTCGGTGACCGTCGACCGGGCGGTCGTAGAGCCAGGAGAGCAGGCCGAGCGCGAACAGGTTCTTGGCCTTCTGCGCGTCGCGGCTGGTGACGCCCTCCATGCCCTCGACCGCGCGCTGGGTGAGGCTGGTCATCGGGACGCGCTTGAGCGTGAAGGCGTCGAGCGAGCCGTCCTCGAGCGGGTTGACGTCGCCGTAGCCCGCCTTCTGCAGGCCACGCACGGTGAACGCGTCCTCGTTGACGATGATCGTCGCACCGCGATGGAGCGTCGCGATGTTGGCCTTCAGCGCGGCCGGGTTCATCGCGACGAGCACGTTGGGCGTGTCGCCGGGGGTGAGGATGTCGCGGCTGGCGAAGTGGATCTGGAAGGCGCTGACCCCGCCGACGGTGCCGGCGGGCGCGCGGATCTCGGCCGGGAAGTCAGGCAGCGTCGCGAGGTCGTTGCCGAGCATCGCCGTGGCGTCCGTGAAGCGCGTGCCGGCGAGCTGCATGCCGTCCCCGGAGTCGCCGGCGAAGCGCACGATGACACGCTCGCGGTCCTCGACCGTCTTCGACTTCTTGGGCGAGCTTTCCAGAGCCACGGGGAGGCTCCTGACGGTAGCGATCTACAACTGGGGCGGGAGCTCGAACTGGGCGTCGCCGGCCGTGACTATGACGGGTTCACCGGCGCGAGCGGCGAGGTTGAACGGTGTGTGGGAGCGAGTGTGAAATTCGGCACTGACGACCGTGCGTCCGCCGAGCAGCGCGGCGAGCTCGAGCAGCGCCCGGGCGAGTGCCTCGACGGCCCCGATCGGCGCCTCGACACGACCCTGCGCGGCGTCGACGTCGAGCGCGGTCGGCGGGAGCGGTCGCGGCAGCTCGAGCGGCAGCGGCTCGACCCCGATCAGGTCGGCGGTCGGGACCAGCACGTGCTCGCCGCCCTGCTCGATCGTGACGTGCTCGCCCGGCTCGGCCTCGATCAGCGGGGCGAGGTGATCCGGCCCGAGGTCGAGCAGGACCGCGACGCGCGCGGCGCCCGAGCGCTCCGCGAAGTCGCGGACGGTGGCCAGGATGACGTCATGGGTCGGCGCCACGCGGCGCCGACCTTAGCCCTGGCGCGCGCGGACCTTGCGAGCAGCCTTGGGATTCGAGATCCGCGTGCGGGTCGCCGGCGCCAGCCGCTTCCCGGACGGAACCGGCTCGTCGGCCGCAGCCTGCGGCTCGGGAGTCGGGGTCTTCTCGGTCTCGGTGCCGGTGTCGGTGTCGGTGGCCGCGAGGCTGCGCAGCAGCCCGGCCGCGGTCTCGAGGATCGTTGCGGTCACCGCAGCGCCCTGCCGGAGAATGGAAGCCATGCCCGGGCGCTACCGCCGCGAGCGCGGTCGCAAACGGAAACCGCCGCCGGGGACGGCGGCGGCGGCTTCAGATTCCCTCAGGATCAGAACGTCTCTACGGGACGCATCGGCACGGGCGCCGGCGGGCTGCATGGGGTGCGAACCCCAGGCCGCTCAGCGGGCCCAGAAGGAGGTCCGCCCCTTGGCGCCGCGGCGGGTGAAACCGAAGTGGATCGAGATGCCAGTCGAGCGCCCGGCCCTCGGCGTGCAGCGACGCCGAGCGCCTGCCCCACTTCTCGCAACGGTAGCTCCCCCACGACTCGCCTTCACCGCGCTCCGTGAGCCAGCGGGTGAAGAGCTCGACCCCGCGGCGGCGCGCCTTCGGCGTGCCGCGAGCAGCCCCGCTAACAGGGCGGCGAGAACGAGCCTTCCGGGCACACGGGTTAGGTCGGAGCGGTGAGCTGGACGCTTGAGGCCGACCGGTGCTGGGGCGGACGTCCGCGTCAGCGCGTCGGGTCCGACGCCGTGCGGCTTTCGAGGTCGCGCAGGCGCTCGTAGGCATCCGTGCGGAAGGAGCCCTCGCGCTCGCGGCGCACGGCAAAGCGGTAGGCGGACGCGGCCTCCGCGAGTTCGCCGATCGCCTCGCACGTTCGGCCGAGCCACAGCCACGCCCACGAGTTGTGGGGCGCGAGCTCGGTGTACCGGCGCAGGTGGGTGTAGGCGTCGACGTAGCGCTCGAGGTCGAAGAGCGTGTAGCCGAGCCCGAACATCCCGCGCATGTCCCCGGCCTCCATGCAGGACAGCCAGTGGCCGGCGGCCGCCTCGAGGTCGCCCTCCTCCTCCGCGCAGGCGAGCGCGAGCGAGAAGAAGCAGACGTCCGCGGTCGAGACGTCGAAGCGGCCGCGCGCAGCGAGCACGACCTCGCCGAGGCTGGCGGCGTCGAGCCCCAGCAGCGGCACCCTGAAGCGCGGTCCGCCGAAGGCCGCATCGCCGAGCTCATCGAGGTCGATCTCCTGGTAGCCGTAGATGGTGAAGCCCGCGGCAGGCCCGCGCGGACTGCGCTTCACGAGGCGCACGTCGACGGTCACCTGGATCAGCTGCGAGGCCGGCCGGCCGTCCACGACCGTCCCGAACTCGATCGCCTCGAGCCAGTCGTCGGTGACGTTGACGCTGAGATGCAGCGGAACCCGGGTCGCGCTGGGGAGAACCATGTGCTGCGTAAGCAACGGCGGCTGAGGCGCAGACCTTTTGCAACTCGACGTATGGACGGTCACCGCTCTTACTACTCAGGCCGCCCCGCCGGCGGGGACGAGCGCGCCCAGTGCGGGCTCGGAGTCGTACATCGCCCTCAGTGTCGCCCGGCATCCGGCGCAGTGACGCAGATGCGGGCGCACCGCCAGGAAATCCTCCGGCGCCGCCTCACCGTCGACGATGGCCGAGAGGACCGGCTCGTGGCTCGCGCACGCCTCTCCCGACTCGATGCGGGCGAACCGCCTCAGGAACTGCGCGCGCCCGGCCGCGAGCGCGTGGTTGACCTGCGAGTAGGTCCAGCCGCACTGCGCGGAGATGTCGGCGTAGGAGGCGCCGGCCGCGCGCAGCAGCATCGCCTGCGCCTCCTCCGGACGGCAGTCGCCCAGCGCCTCGGCGGCCTGCGCGACGCGCTCGAGCGACGCAGCCCGCTCCTGCACGTCACGGGCTTCGACCGAAGGGCGCTCGTCCCATTCGGCCGGATCGGTCGCCAACACGCGCTGGCGCGTATCGCGGATCCGCATCGCCTCGTGCTTGCAGACAGTCCGCAGCCACGCTCCGGCGGTGCGGTGGTCGATCCGCTCCACGCGTCCGATGAAGATCTCCAGTGTGCGCTGGAAGGCATCGGCCGCGTCGTCCTCACACAGCGAATGCACCTGCGCGAGCTTGAGCAGCGACTCCGCGTTCTCGCGCACCACCGCGACGATCCGATCCTCGTGCACGCCATCTGGACGGCACCGGCACGCCGGAGCGGACCCCTAGGCGGTCAGCACGACGCGCACGCGCAGGGTCGTCCCGCTGTCGTGTGCGATCTCCACGCCGCCGAGGCGCTCGAACAGGGCGAGCATCGCCTGGTTGGAGGCCAGCAGCGATGCCGTGAACTCGCTGACGCCCAGTTCGCGCGCGCGTGCCGCCAGCCGCTCGAGCAGCACGCCCCCGACGCCGCACCCCTGCCACTCGTCGGCCACCGCCACCGCCACCTCGGCCGCCAGCGCGCCGGGTGCCGCCCGCACGAAGCGCGCGACGCCGATCCCCTCGCCGGTCGCCGGATCCAGCGCCACGATGGCCTCGTGGTCGGCGTGATCGACGTCGGTGAAGTACGCGAGCTCGCGCGGCGACATCTGGCGCTTGGCCGCCATGAAGCGCCGGTAGCGGGAGTCGTCGGAGAAGTGCTGCTCGAAGCCCTCGAGCAACAGCGGGGCGTCCTCGGCTGCGATGGGCCGGAGGATGATCTCGTTGCCGTCGCGCAGAGCCACGCGCTCGCCGCGAGGGACGCCCGTCTCGACGGTCGGCGCGGCGGCCGCGTCCGCCCCGCGCACGTACGCGGCCAGACGCTCGCGCGCCTCCTCCTCCGTGTCGTGCACCGACACGACCCCGCCCGTCCCCTCGGCGCCCTCGAGGATTACGCGCCAGGCGCCGTGCGGGGCCTGCTCGACCCGGAACCGCATCGCACGGGCAGCCTACGCGCGCGCTTGACCCGGCGCAGGTCGGTGAGCACGATGCGCGCGATCACTCTTCGCCCGCGCCGCACGAAGCGCCGCTTGCGCACCCACCCGACATCGCGGCCCGCCAGCCTGGGCCGCGCCGCGCAGCCGACGAGCCGCAGCCGCGGCCGCTCGCGCCCGGAGGGCTGCGGCGGCGCCTGCGCGTCGCGCAGCGCGACGAGCCCGCCGAGCACGCCCACGTAGGCGGTCCCGTCCGGGCCGATCGTCACCGGCGCGTAGTTGTTGTTGAACCCGAGGCCCGTGCCGGCGAGCGCCTTGTAGACGGTGGCGCCCGTGCGGAAGTCCAGTGCCGTCAGGTACCACGGGTCGTCGTCGTCGCCGGCCGGCTTCGTGTACGTGTAGACCAGCCCGTTCGCGATCGAGACCTTGGGGACCACGCTGGGCGCCGTCTCCTGAGAGGTCCAGCGCACGCGGCAACCCGAAAGGTCGCGGCGCACGTCGACCCGCGTCAGCCCGGGGGTCGTCGTGCGCCCGCCCTCGGTGGCGGCCGGCCCCGTGTAGCCGTGGTTGTTCTCGACGATCAGCGACCGGCCGACGGCGATCAGGGACTGGTCGGTCGAGCCCGCGCCCCGCTCGAACACCGGCACCGAGCAGACCTTCCTGCCGGCCTCGGTGAAGACGACGACCTGCATCGGGTCGGCGTTGTCGGTGATCGCCACCAGGCCGCGGGCCATGATCGTCGGCGTCGTGCCCGAGCCGGGCTGGGTCTGCCCGGGCTTGGTCTCCCCCGTGTTCTCGTAGCCGGACCGCCAGCGCTGCTGCGGCTTGCCGTCCGCGCCGACGACGAAGCGGTACAGCGCGCCGTCGGTGACGACGTACACACCGCCCTCCTCGGAGACCGCGAACGAGTTGCCGTTCGGCTCGAGCTGCACCGACTCCACCTTGCCGGTGCGCACGTCGAGCGTTCCCAGTACGCCCTGGCGCGAGGCGAACCACAGCACGCCGCCGCCCCACTCGGGCAGCGCGGAGATGATCGCGTCGCCCGAGGGCACGTGCGCCGACAGGTCGTAGTCGGCGATCTGCTCCAGTGCGTCGCCGGCCTCGAGCACGTAGACGTGCCGGCTCGTGGTCGGCACCCAGGCCCGGTCCTGGTTGTCGAGGAAGAAGTAGCCGCCGCCGCCGAACCCGGTGAACGGGTTGCCCGTCGCCGGGTCGCGCGGTGGTAGGTCCATGGAGTCGATCGTGTCCAGAGTCCGGGCATCGAGGATCATCGCCACCGGCCGGTCGAGCCCGACGCAGACGGTGACGATGCGCCCGCGCGTGTCGAAGGTGACCGAAGCGCAGTCGCGGGCGAAGAACGTCGAGGCCACCTGGACGTCGCGGCCGAGCGGCCCCGCGCGCGTCGACGCATCCGTCTGCCAGGCGTCCTCGTGCAGCAGGCTGCGACCGTTCGGCGCCATCTGCGGGTGCTGCGGGACGGGCGGCGGGTGCAGCGGCCGCGCCGCGGCGGGCTTGCCGACGAACGCCGGCGGGTCTCCGCCCGTGACCTGCGGGATCGGGGTCGCGACGGCGACGACTGCGGCGGCGACCGCTAGGGACACTTCAGCGCAGAGAGCTGCGCAGCAGCATCCAGCACACGGCGCTGATGGCTGCGAGCAGGAAGAACCAGCCCCAGCTGAAGCTCGAGACGAGCGCGAGCACGAACGCGGCGGCGGCACCGATGCCGGCACCGCCGGTGGCCAGTGTCAGGCGGTAGGCCTTGTCAACGCGATCACGCCGGGACAGGCGGTTTCCAGGACTCATGATGCCGTGCAGTCTACGAGTCGTCGACGTCCGCGGTCGGCGGGTCCGCCAACTCGTCGTAGCGCAGGCCCCCGGTGACGGGCTCGAGTTCGTCCGCGGCGTCGCGCGCCGCGGACGCGACGGCGTGGATCGCGTTCACCAGCGGCTCGGCTCGCAGCCCCTCGCCGAGCAGGTCGTGCGCGGCGACGAGCGTGTCGTCGATGACCATCCACCTGACGAACGCCTGATTGCAGTTGAGCTCGTTGAGGCGGTTGAGCAGGACGGCGTACCCGGCGTCCTCGCGATCGAGGTCCTGTAGGGCCGGCGACGTGATCGCGATGTGCACGCGCCCGCCGCGCCCGCGGAAGTGCACGAAGACGGCGTCGCGGCCGAACCACAGCCGGTAGCTCTCACCGTCCTGGTGGGTGTCGAAGTGCAGGTGCTCGCGCGCGAAGATGCCGGCGACCTGCTCGATGCTGGTCTGGACGTCCACGCCCGCTCAGCCGCCCGTGAAGAGCTGATCGACCTCGTCGTGGTCCTCGCCGGCCTGGCGCCGCGGGGGCGCCGAGGCGGGGGCGGGTGCGGCGGTCACCGACCGCCCGAAGACCTCGCCGGCGGCGCGCGGTGGCGCGATGTTCAGCCCGGCGGCGCGCAGCCGCTCGGCCGACGCCCCGACGATCGCGCCGAGCGCTTCGAGCACGCGGTCGGACACGCCTGACGGCAGCAGGTCTCCGGTCTCCATGCGGTGGTAGTAGCGGGCGACCTTCGGCTCGCGCCCGCCGACGCCGAGCGCTTCCGCCAGGCGCGCGACCAGCTTCGCGCGCGTGAGCTGCGCGTCGTCGCGCAGCCGCGGCAGCAACTCGGCCCAGGTCTCGGCCGCGGTCGCTTCGAGCGCCGCCCGCAGGCGTTGCCCGGCCGGGGATGCGCGGAAGCGCGCCACGTCGACTTCGGCCGCGGGCGCGTGTGCGAGGAAGGCATCGATCAGCGCCTCCAGCTCGCGTCTGTCGGCACCCGACAGCCCGGCGAGGAACTCGCGCGGGTCGGTCTCCTCGCCCGAGCGGTACGCCGCCCGGAAGCGGTCGAAGAGCTCGTCGACGGTGGTCATCGGTCAGGTCCTCTCATTGTCGTCGGGTCCTGCTGCGAGCCGGCTGCGCAGCTCGGTCCGGAAGCGCTTGGCGATCTGGTAGACGTTGTCTGCGCTCTCGCCCGTCCGGCGGGAGGTCTCGCTGGCGCCGAGGTCGTCGATCACGTACAGCTCGACGACCTCGCGGTGCTGGGCGGAGAGCTCGGCCAGCAGGCCGTCGATGACCTGCCACGTCTCCCACTCGCCGTACTCGCCCGCGAAGGCGGGCTCGGGCGCGCCGTCGGGGTTGCGACGCGCAGCCTCCCTGGCGTGCTCGATCTCGCGCCCCTCGCGGCCGCGCCACACGTCGGCGATCGTGTTGCGGACGATCCGCACCAGCCACGCCTTGAAGTTCTGGATCTCGCGGTCGCCGACGACGCCCTGGAAGGCAGCGATGCGAACCTCCTGGGCGAGGTCGTCGACACCGTCGGGGACCTTGCTCAGCAGCATCACGCGCACGCGCCGGTCGTGGCGGGCGCAGAGGTGCTCGTAGGCGTCGAACGCCGCGCTGCGGGCGCCGCTGCGCTGAGCGCTGCGCACGAAGCCGACGAGCTCCTCGTCGGTCGCGGCCGCCATCCTGCTCTCGCTCCAAGGTCTGAAATCGTCCATGCGGGACATCGGTCGGGCCCGGACGCGCGATTCTGACGAGATACCTTCGCTTCGGTGAACGACCCCGAGGCACGCGCCGCCGACACGCTGGCCGGGCTCCCGCGCTTCATCTGGGACGGACAGTCGCTGCCGGTGCCGGTGGAGGACATCGCCGACTCGGGATTCGGACTGCACATCCACGAGAGCGAGGAGCTCCCGGACGCGCCGCCCGGCGAGTTCTCCGGGCTGCTCATCGTCGATCGCAAGGAGATCTGGATCAACGCCTCCGAAGCCCGCGACTGGCCCGGGCGCCGGCGCTTCACCATCGGCCACGAGGTGGGCCACTGGGTCCTGCACCGCGGCCTCGGCGACCGCGTCTTCTGCCGCGCTCCCGAGGCGCCCGATGGTGTCGACATCGAGGACGAGGCGAGCCGCTTCGCGGGCGCGCTGATGTTCCCGCCCGAACTGGTGCGCGCGGAGTGGGACCGCGCCGGCGGCGATCTGGCAGTGCTGTGCGAGCGCTTCGGCGCGTCGCGCATGGCCACCGAGCGCGCCGTGTTTCGTGACGTGCGCCGCCCGCGCGTCGCGGCCGAGCTGGACAGCTTCTACTTCGACGATGAGGGCTACGAGGCGTGGCGCAAGGACCACCCCGACGGCTTCGTCCTCACCGACAACCTCGATGTCGGCGGCGCGCGCCTGCACGCCGCCGGGTGCAGCTACCTGAGCGTGCCGCTGCGCGACCGGCCGCGCACGAGCCACCCGAAATGGTGCGCGGACGACGCCGGCGAACTGCGCGCCGCCTTCCCCGGGGTCGCTGCGTGCCGGCGCTGCGCCGATCGCGTCAGATAGCCGCACGCCGCCGCGACGGAGGGGGCATGACCCATCTCCAGGATTTCGTCGCCGACATCGAGGTCGGCGAGCCGGCCGTGGCCGCCGGGCTCGCCGTCTTCCCCCTGTTCGGACCCGCCCCCGAGCTCGCCTACGTCTCGTTTCCCGAGGGCTCCGCACGCGGCGTCGCCGTGCACGAGTTGCCCGGCGGCGCCTCGGTCAACGACCTGCTCGTGGTCAACCCGCTCGACGTGGGCGTCCTGCTGTTCGAGGGCGAGCAGCTGCGCGGGGCGCAGCAGGACCGGACGGTCGACGGCGCGGTGCTCGTGCGCGGTGGGACGAAGGTCACCGTCCCGGTCTCGTGCGTCGAGCGCAACCGCTGGGACCACCGCCGCCATGGCGAGGCGTTCGCTCCGGCTGACGCCGCCGCCTTCCCGGCGCTGCGCGCCGCCAAGAGCCTGCGCATGCGCGCCGCGATGGCGGCGGCCGCCCCGGCGCGCGCCGACCAGGGCGAGGTCTGGGACATGGTCGGCGGGGACCCGATGGCCGCGTCCTTCGACAGCAGCGGCGCGGAAATCGACACCCTGACGGCGGCGATCGAGCGCCGCGACGGCCAGACCGGCGCGCTGGTGGCGATCGGCGGGCGCTTCGTCGTGCTCGACCAGGTCAGCCGCCCGGATGCCTGGGCCGGCCTGCACCGTGCGCTCGTGCGCGGCTACGCGCTCGACGCGCTCCGCCACCCGGCCACCGTCGCCCCACCGTCGCTCGATGACGCGCGCGCCTGGCTGGCACATGCCGGGGAGGCCGCGGTCGCCCGCGCCGAAGCGCCCGGGCTCGGCGAGCGCATCCACACCCCCTCGGCGACGGGGCTCGTCGTGGACGGGGAGCTGATCCAACTGAGCGTGTACGGCTAAACCAATCCCGGCTATCTGCCGTTGCTGGTCGCATGGACGTCTTGATCGTGCGCCACCGTGTCGCCCCGGAGGGCGTCGAGTGCCCGATCGACCACCTGGTCGTCGGGCCCAACGGCGCCTACGCCGTTGGCGACGAGCGACTCCCCCGCGCGGCGGTGCGCGAGCAGCTCGCCTGGATGCGCGAAACGCTCGACAACCGCGGGCTGCCGGCCTTCCCGACGATCGCCTGCACCGACCTGGCGTACGCGCTGGCGGCCGCGAACGCCGACCAGCGGTTCTGCGCGGCAACGGTCCGCCGCGCCGGCGCCGCGCTCGAGCCGGTCCCGCCGTTCGTTGCCACGGTGGCGACGGAGCGCGACACCGCGCAGGCGCCCGCCCTCACTTCTCGCGTCGCCGCTTCCGCCTGATCGGCTTGCGCGGCCCGTAGGCCGCGGTCGCCCGCTGGGTCGCGGGCTTGAGCAGCAGGCTGCCCTGGTAGCGCAGGATGAACGTGACCCGGCCGCGGCGGCCGACGACCGTGCCCTTGAGCGGGATGTCGTGCTCCCACTCGCAGTCGCGGTTGACGCCGGCAAGGCGACCGCCGGCGAAGCGGCCCTCGTGCATGGCCGTGATGCGGACCTTGCCCGTGCAGCCGTCCTCGGGACCGACCGTCCCCGGCAGGAACAGCTTGCCGCGGGCATCGAACCGGAACGGCGGCCGGGGGTCGCGGCGGGGACGGACCTCGGCGCTGACGTAGACGCTGCGGCGGGCGCGCGGCGTTGCCGTCGGCGTCGGCGTGGGCGACGGCGTGGGCGTCACCGAGGGCAGGCGCGTCAGCACCGCGAGCTCGGAGATCGAGAGCGCGTCGGAGTCCGGCGGGCCGAAGGTCTCGTGCGCGACCAGCCGCACCGCGCGCACCGGCGTGGGAACGCTCTGCAGCGGCACGCGCGTCAGCTCACCCCGGTCCTCGGGGCGGAACGTCCCCGATGCGACCAGGCTGAAGGTGGAGCCGTTGCTGGAGGCCAGCAGGTCGTAACGCGCAAGGCCCGAGGCGGCAGGGCTGCCGCAGCCCGCGGCGGGGTCGATCCGCACCTCGGGATCCGTCAGCGGCCGCGTCAGAGTGATGGTGAAGGTCCGCGGCCGGACCGGGTCGGCCGCGGGCGAGGCGGTGCGCACGGCCGTGGTCTGGTCGGAGTCCGCCAGTCGCGTCGGACCGCACGCGGGCGAGGGGTCGCCCGGCGCGTCGGTGCTGACGCTCGCGCCCGCGCGGGTGTCGGCGTAGTTGCGGCGCAGCGTAACGTCCTGCGTCGCGGCGCCGGCGATGGTGAGGGCGTCGATGGCGAACGGAGCCAGGCCCGTCGGTCCGGTCACGCCGAAGCGGTACGTGCCGTGCGGGGCGTTGGTGATCCGGTAGCGGCCGTCCCCGTCCGTGGAGGCCTGCAGCGTCGCGCCGTCCCCCGTGAGCGCGACGCCCGCCCCGGTGACGACCGCGCCCGAGTCGTCGCGCACGACGCCGGTCAGCGAGCCCGTCGCGGTCTGGGCGAAGGCGCGGCCCGCGCCGACCACGACCAGCAGCGCCGCGGCAAGCCCGAACCACCTCCTCATGCGATGCAAGCTAGCGCCGCACACGGCGAACGTCCCGGAGTCCCCCCTATGGCCCGGTATGCGGGACGTTCGCGGTCAGAGGACGTGCTCGAGCCGACGCTCCAGCGCCCCGGCGACGGCGGCGCGCAGCTGCGAGTGCTCGCCGAAGCGCTCGACGAGCTCGGACAAAAACCCCTCGATGACCAGGCGGCGAGCGCTGGCTTCGTCGAGCCCGCGGGCGCGCATGTAGAACAGCTGCTCGGCGTCGATCTGGGCGACCGCGGCCGCATGGGTGCAGCGGACGTCGTTGGCGAGGATCTCGAGGCCGGGGATGGCGTCGGCGTGCGCGCGCTTGGTCAGCAGCAGGTTGCGGCACTCCTGGAAGGCGTCGGTCTGCTGCGCACCGGGGTCGACCTTGATCATGCCGCGCCAGACGCTCGAGGAGCGGTCGTTGAGGATGCCGCGGAAGGCGAGGTCCGAGATGCAGTTCTCGGCCGCGTGCTCCTGATAGGTGTCGTAGTCGAGGTGCTGGCGCGCGTGCGGCGCGTACGCCCCGGTGACGCGGGCCTCGGCCCCCGGGCCGACCAGCGTGGTGACCATCCGCACGCGCCCGTTGGCCGAGCCGAACCCGAGCACGCCCCACTGGAGCTTGCCGTCGCGCTCGACGCGCGCGCGCTGGTTGCCGAAGATCAGCGAGGACTCGTTGAGGTCCTGCGCGTTGAGGTACGTGAGCTTGGCGTTCTGCCCGACGACCAGCTCGACGACCGTGTTGAGCAGCGTCGCGGCGTCGGCGTCGGCATTGAGGTGCTGCTCCCAGACCTCGGCCTCGGCCCCCTCCTCGAGCACGATCAGCGTGCGCCGGTGCAGCGCGACGCCGTCGAGCGCGTTGACGGTGGTCAGCGAGATCGGCTGCTCGACCTTGACCCCGCGCGGGACGTAGACGAAGGCGCCGCCCGTCCAGGCGCGCTCGTTCTCCGCCACGAATGCGTCGGTCTCGGCGACGATCGAGCCCAGGTGCGGCTCGACCAGCTCCGCGTGCTGCTCGCGGGCGAGGTCGAGCGGAAGCACGAGCACCCCGCTGTCGAGCTCGGCGCCCGCGGAGGTCGCAGCATCGACCTGGAGCAGCTCGACGCCTGGCGGCTCGACCACGTGCGCGGGCCTGACCGACTCGATCGGTCCACCGACGGCGGGCTGGTAGGCGTCGAGCGAGAAGTCCTTGGGAAGCGGCGTGAACTCCCAGCCGGGGGTGCCCTTGAAGCTCGGGAGCTCCAGGGTGGCCTCAGCCAATCGAGCCCTCCATCTGGAGCTCGATCAGCCGGTTGAGCTCGACGGCGTACTCCATCGGGAGCTCCTTGACGATCGGCTCGATGAAGCCGTTGACGATCATCTTCGACGCCTCCTCCTCGGAGACACCGTGCGACATCAGGTAGAAGACCTGCTCGTCGCCGACCTTGGAGACCGTGGCCTCGTGGGCGACCTGCACGTCGTCCTCGGAGATGCGGATCGTCGGATAGGTGTCCGAGCGCGAGTCCTCGTCGAGCAGCAGCGCGTCGCACACCACCGTCGACTTCGCGCCGTGGGCGCCCTTGGCGACCTCGAGCAGGCCGCGGTACGAGCTGCGCCCGCCGTCCTTGGAGATCGACTTGGCGAAGATGTTCGAGGTCGTGTTCGGCGCGTTGTGGATGATCTTGGCGCCGGCGTCCTGGTGCTGGCCGTTGCCCGCGAAGGCGATCGAGAGCACCTCGCCGTGCGCGCGCTCGCCCATCAGGTACACGCTCGGGTACTTCATCGTGAGCTTGGAGCCGAGGTTGCAGTCGACCCACTCGACCGTCGCGTCGGTCTCGGCGACCGCGCGCTTGGTGACCAGGTTGAAGACGTTCTGCGACCAGTTCTGCACCGTCGTGTAGCGGATGCGGGCGCCGGGCTTGGCGATCAGCTCGACGACCGCGGAGTGCAGCGAGTCGGTGGTCCACACCGGCGCGGTGCAGCCCTCGACGTAGTGCACGTAGGAGCCCTCGTCGGCGATGATCAGCGTCCGCTCGAACTGGCCCATGTTCTCGGTGTTGATGCGGAAGTAGGCCTGCAGCGGCATCTCCACGTGCACGCCCGGCGGGACGTAGACGAACGAGCCGCCCGACCACACGGCGCTGTTGAGCGCGGCGAGCTTGTTGTCGTTGGGCGGGATGATCGTGGCGAAGTACTCGCGGACCAGGTCCTCGTGCTCGCGCAGGCCCGAGTCCATGTCCATGAAGATGACGCCCTGCTGCTCCAGGTCCTCGCGCACCTGGTGGTAGACGACCTCGGACTCGTATTGAGCGCCCACGCCGGAGAGGAACTTGCGCTCCGCCTCCGGGATGCCGAGCCGGTCGAACGTGTTCTTGATGTCCTCGGGGACGTCGTCCCAGGTCTTCGACGCCTTCTCGGAGGCGCGGACGAAGTAGTGGATGTCGTCGTAGTCGACCTCGGCCAGCATCGGCGAGCCCCAGGTGGGCTGGGGCCGGTCGAGGAAGTGCTGGAGCGCCTTGAGGCGGAACTCGAGCATCCACTCCGGCTCGTTCTTGTGCTTGGAGAGATGCAGGACCGTGTCGCGCGTCAGGCCCTTCGGCGCCTTGTACAGGTAGTTCTCGGCGTCGTGGAAGCCGAAGCGCTCCTTGTAGTCGGCGTTGATGTCCTTGAGGGAGTCCTGCTCGGCGATGATCTCGGGTGTAGCCATGGGGTCAGTCCACCTCGACGCGGATGTAGTCACCGTCGACGACCACCTCGAAGGTGTCGACCGGGACATAGGCAGGAAGGTTCAGCGGGCGGCCGGTGCGCAGGTCGAACAGCGAGCCGTGCCGCGGGCACTCGACGGTGCACTTCTCGGTGTCGATCGTGCCCTCGAGGAGGATGCCGTTGTCGTGCGTGCAGCGATCCTCGATCGCGTAGACCTCGCCGCCGCAGTTGACCACGCCGATCTCGAAGTCCTCGACCTCCACGATGCGCGTGGCACCGGGCGGCAGCTCGGAGACGGGGCAGATGTCGACGACGGAAGGGCTCATTCGCTTGGAAGTCCGACCGCAGTGGTCGGAATACTTCAGCAAGTGTAGCGAGACTCAGAAGCGCGACGGGTCCGCCGGCGCGCCCGACTCCGGGGTGTCCGACTCCCACGCCGCGGAGTGACCGAGCCCGGCGCTCTTGAGCACCTTGAGGCTCAGCAGCGCGCATTTCATCCGCGTGGCGGAGATGTCGATCCCGAGCAGGTCGAGGACGAAGGCGCGGTCGAGCCGCACGAGGTCGTCCACGTCCATGCCGATGACCTCCTCGGAGGCCATCGACGCCGAAGCCTGCGAGATGGCGCAGCCGTGGCCGGAGAAGGCGACGCCGGCGACCTTGCCGTCGGCCACCTGCAGCTGGACCTTGAGCTCGTCGCCGCACAGCGGGTTGGTGTCTTCGAACTCGAGGTCGGCGTCCTCGATCTCCCCCCAGTGACGCGGGTTCTTGTAGTGATCGAGGATCTGCTCGCGGTAGAGATCGTCCACTAGTTCCAGGCTATTGGCAGGCGCGCGACCTGATAGATGCCCGTGATCGGCTCGAGCTCGACCTCGCCGTCGAGCCGCAGCCCGGGCATGCGGGGGGCGAGGAAGGTCAGCGCCTCCTGGAGCTCCGCCTTGGCCAGGTTGGCCCCCAGGCAGTAGTGGATGCCCGCGCCGAAGGTGAGCGGGCGCGCGCGCCCGCGGTCGGCGGTGATGTCGAAGCCGTCGGCGTGGCCGCCGTCGACGAATTCGCGGTTGGCGGTGAACGCGCAGATCAGGATGATCGAGTCCTGCGGGATCGTCACGCCGCGCACCACCACGTCCTCGAGCGCGATGCGGGCGGTGATCGGCGTGATGGGCTCGTAGCGGACCACCTCGTCGACCGCCTTCGGCGCGAGGCCCGGGTCGCGCGCGAGCAGCTCCCACTGATCGGGATACGCGGCGAACAGGCGCAGGGCGTGCGCGAGCTGGGCCTGCGTCGTGTCGACGCCGCCGACGAGCACGTTGAGGACGAGGTTCACGCACTCGACGTCGGAGAGGCGATCCCCCTCCTGCTCGGCGGCGATGAGCGCCGAGATGAGGTCGTCGCCGGGTGTCCCGCGGCGGCGGGCGAGCAGGTCGTGCGCCCACGCGTAGAACTCGGTGCAGGCGGCCTCGATCTGCGGCCGCTCGGTGGCGAGCGCGATCGCGTCGAACTGCTTCTGGATGACGTTGGACCAGTGGTGCAGCCGCGGGGCGTCGGCCGCCTCCGCGCCCATCACCGCCGCGATCACCCGCGACGGGTAGGGCTTGGCGAGCGCGTCGACCGCCTCGCACGCGTGCAGGTCGTCGTCCCACAGCTCCTCGAGGACCTCCCGCATCGTCGGGCGCCAGCGATCGGCGGCGCGCGGGGTGAAGAACGGGTTGACCAGCTGGCGCAGCCGGCCGTGGGCCGGTCCGTTGACGTGCAGGATGTTGTGCCGCATCTCCTCGTACAGCGGCCCCGCGGTGATGTCGAAGAGCTCCATCAGCTTCTCGCCGGGGAACGTCGTCTTACGCGAGCGCAGCAGCTCCTCCCCCGCCTCGCGGTCGAGCACCAGGTAGCCGAGCGGCACCTTGACCACCCAGTGCTGGTCGCGCAGCGCGAGCATCTCGGCGTGGTAGCGATCGCCGCGGAACAGCGGGTCGACGTAGTCGAACTCGGCCAGCTCGAGCTCGTCGATGAGCATCATCTAGTCGAGTTTGAAGACTTCGCGCACGCGGTGCAGGCCGTCGACGAGGCGGTCGACGTCCTCGCGGACCGAATGGATCGCGAAGCTGGCGCGCGAGGAGGCCTTGATGCCGAGCCGGCGCATCAGCGGCTGGGCGCAGTGGTGGCCGGCACGGACGCAGACGCCCTGGGAGCCGAGGATCTCCGCGACGTCGTGCGGGTGAACGCCGTCGAGCGCGAAGCTGACCAGGCCGATGCGCTCGCGCGGCCCGTGGATCGTCGAGACCCGGCACATCGGCGAGGCGGTCGAGCGCGTAGGCGGTGATCTCGCGGTCGTGCTCGGCGATCGCGTCGAGACCGACGTGGGTGAGGAAGTCGCAGGCTGCGCCGAGGCCGATCGCCTCGGCGATGTTGCTGGTGCCGGCCTCGAACTTGGCCGGTGCGGCCATGTAGGTCGAGCTCTGCTCGGAGACCTTCGTGATCATGTGGCCGCCGCCGAGGAACGGCGGCATCGCCTCGAGCAGCTCGGCCTTGCCGTGCAGGACGCCGATGCCGGTCGGCCCGTACGCCTTGTGACCGGTCCAGGCGTAGAAGTCGACGTCGCCCACGTCGACCGGCAGGTGCGGGACGGCCTGCGAGCCGTCGACCATCACCCTGGCGCCGGCGGCGTGCGCGCGGCGGGTGATGTCGGCGATGTCGTTGATCGTGCCGCTGACATTGGAGGCGTGGGTGACCGCGACGATCTTCGGGGAGCGCTCGAGCAGCGCGTCGAGCTCGGAGTCGATCAGGCGGCACTCGTCGTCGACGCCGACGTAGGCCAGCGTGGCCCCGGCGCGCTGCGCCGCGAGCTGCCACGGGACGAGGTTCGAGTGGTGCTCCAGCTCGGTGACGACGATCAGGTCGCCCTCGGCGAGCCCGATCGAGCCCCAGCTGTAGGCGACGAGGTTGATCGCCTCGGTGGCGTTGCGGGTGAAGATCGTCTCCGCGGGCGTCGAGCCGACCAGCTGCGCGGCCTTCACGCGAGCGGCCTCGAACTCCTCGGTCGCGCGCGCCGCGATGTCGTAGACGCCGCGGTGCACGCTGGCGCGGTAGGACCGGTAGTAGTCCTCCATCGCCGCGAGCACCGGCTCGGGCGTCTGGGACGTCGCCGCCGAGTCGAGATACGCCAGCCCACCGGCCAGCGCCGGGAACGCGGGCGGGGCGATGGTCATGCGGCGGCTTCGACCTCGTCGCGGATCGATGCGTAGCCGTTGGCCTCGATGTGCTCGACGACCTCCGGGCCGCCCTCCCTGACGATCCGGCCCTCGAACATGACGTGCACGTGGGTCGGCTTGATCAGGTGCAGGATCCGCTGGTAGTGGGTGATGATCAGGACGCCGAGCGTCGACTGCTCGCGCACCGAATTGACGCCGTTGGCGACGACCTTGAGCGCGTCGACGTCGAGGCCCGAGTCGGTCTCGTCGAGGACGGCGAGCGTCGGCTGCTGCAGCGCGAGCTGGAGGATCTCCATGCGCTTCTTCTCGCCGCCCGAGAACCCGTCGTTGAGGTAGCGGCTGGAGAACTCCTTCGGCACGTTCGTGAGCTCCATCGCCGCCTCGACGGTCTTGCGGAAGTCCTTCAGGCTGATCGCCTCCTCGCCGCGCGCCTCGCGGTGCGCGTTGATCACCGTCCGCAGGTACTTGGCGACGGTCACGCCGGGGACGGCGACCGGATACTGGAAGGCCATGAACAGGCCGGCGCGGGCGCGCTCGTCGGGCTCGGACTTCGGTGATGTCGTCGCCGTCGAAGACGATCTGGCCCTCGGTGATCTCGAGGCCCGGGTGGCCCATGACGGCATTGGCGAGCGTCGACTTGCCGGAGCCGTTGGGTCCCATCAGGGCGTGGATCTCTCCCTGGCGGACCGTCAGCTCGACCCCCTTGAGGATCTGCTTGTCGCCGGCGTTGACGTGGAGGTTGCGGATCTCGAGTTCAGCCATGGGGACTCTCTGCGGGAAGCGGGTCGGGCACGACGACCGGCTGAGCCGTGGCGAAGGCCACGAGCTCGTCGAGCGTCGTGCGCTGGAGTGACTTGATGACGCCGAGCTGCACGCGCGTCCACAGCAGCTTGGTGGCGCAGTGCTGCCCGTCGGGATGCGAGCAGGCGACGCGTGCGTCGGAGTGGTCGGGCGTGAAGCACTCCATCGGGGCGATCGCCCCCTCGAGTGCGAGGACGACGCGGTCCATCGTGATCTCCGCGGCGGGCTGGGCGAGCACGTAGCCCCCGTGCGCGCCGCGCGTGGAGGCGACGAGGCCGGCCTTCTTGAGCAGCGCGGCGATGCGCTCGAGGTAGGCGAGGGGCAGGCCCTCAGCCGCCGCGACGGACTTCAGCGAGACCGGAGCGCCGTCGCCCTGGATGCCCAGCTGGATCAGCAGCCGGACGCCGTACTCGGCTTTGGTGGTGAAGATCACTGCTGGGTAATCCTACCACTGCGGTCGGATATCCCTACGGGGCGGGCTCCAGTACCACCAGCGGGATCCTGCGCTCGGTCTTCTGCTGGTAGGCGTCGTAGCGGCCTCCGTTGACCTTGTTCGCGGCGGTCCACAGGCGCGCGTAGTCGGTGTCGTCCGGGGTCAGGACACGCGCGGTGGCCGGCATGTGACGCCGTGCGACCTGGACCTCGACCTCCGGCTTGGCCCGCAGGTTGTGCAACCACGCCGGTGCGGTGTCGGACCCGCCCTTGGAGGCGACCACGACCCAGCGGTCGCCATCCTTGACGTAGGTGAGCGCGTTGACGCGTTCGACGCCGCTGCGGCGCCCCGTCGTGTGCAACAGCAGCGTCGGCATCCCGCCGAGCACCCGATGGCCGACGAGGCCTCCGGTCGCCTTGTAGATCGCCTCGTGCACCGACAGCACCGTCCGCAGGATCGACATGGCGCCAGACTACGCGGCCTCAGGACACCGGGACGAAGCGGCCCTCGGCCCACGTGCGCAGCGCCTGCACGCTCTCGGCCCTGGAGACGCTCAGCGGCACGGTCGCCTTGAGCTCCTCGGCCACGGCGGCGGTGTCGAACGGAGTGCCCGCCTGCAGCGACCGCAGCGCACCAGCGATCACGGCGGCCTCGATCTCCGCGCCCGAGAACGCGTCGCTCGCCGCCGACAGCGCGGGCAGGTCGAAGGTGGCCGGGTCGACCTTGCGCAGCCCGAGGTGGATGCGGAAGATCTGCTCGCGCTCGGCTGCGGTGGGCAGGTCGACGAAGAAGATCTCGTCGAAGCGGCCCTTGCGCAGCAGCTCGGGCGGCAGTTTTGACAAGTCGTTGGCCGTTGCGACCACGAACACGCTCGTGCGCTTCTCCTGGAGCCAGGTGAGGAAGGAGCCGAGCAGGCGCTGGGACACGCCGCCGTCCTCGCTGCCGCCGCCGGGCGAGAGCGCCTTCTCGATCTCGTCGAGCCACAGCACGACGGGCGCGAGGGACTCGGCGGTGGCGATCGCGCGGCGCAGGTTCTTCTCGGTCTCGCCGATGTACTTGTCGTACAGGCGCGCGGCGTCGAGCTTGAGCAGCGGCTGGCGCCAGGCGCGGGCGATGAACTTCGCCGCCAGCGACTTGCCGCAACCCTGGACGCCGACGAGCAGGAGACCGCCCGGAGCGGGCAGGTTCAGCGCCTCGGCCTCGGGCGAGCGGGCCAGGGCCGCGCGGTCGAGCCACGCCCGCAGGTTCGCGAAACCGCCGAGCTCCGTCGGGTTGTCCTCGGCCGGGAAGTACTCGAGCAGGCCGTCGTCGCGCAGGGCGGCCGCCTTGAACTCCGTGACCCGCGCCACGTCGCCCGGATCGAGGACCCCGTCATCGATCGCCACGCGCGCGAGCAGCTGACGCGCCTGGTTGATCGTCAGCCCGGCGAGCGCTCCGGCGAAGCTGTCGTAGTCCTCGGGCGCCAGCGTCACCTTCGCCCGCCCGGACGCCATCAGCGAGTCGGCGACGGCGTGCACCACGCCGCGGTAGTCGTGGCGCGTCGGGGGCACGAGCTCGTAGGTGACGACGTGCGGGCGGATCTCCGGCGGGAGCTCCGAGCCGTGGCCCACCAGCACGAGGGTCGAGGTGCTCGACGGCGATCCGAACTGCTCGAGCAGGTCGCGGAACTTGCGCGAGACCATCGGGTCGGGCAGATGCCGGGCGAAGTCGTACAGGACGAACAGCCCGGGCTGGCGGAGGTCGGCGATGTTCGCCAGCCCCGCGAGCGGGGTGTTCGAGCCGGCGAGCCCGCCCGGGCTGCCGGCCGGGCCGAGGCCCCTGATGATCGTCCACTCGTACAGCGGCAGGTGCACCTGCGTCGCGACCGCGGTCAGGAGCGCGATCGCGCGCTCCTCGTCGGCGGTGTCGACGAGAATCGCCGGATGGCGCGAGAGGACGAGCGTCCGGAGATCGTGGACGCTGGCGGGAACGGCGGGCGTAGCCTGAGCTGTCATGTGCGGGCGTTACACGCTGACGACCACCGATCGTCAGCGTCTGGGGGATCGCTTCGGCGCGATGATGCCGGAACAAGAGGCGGAGAGCTTCGGCGTGCCCCGCCCCGGCGGCGGCGAGGAGGGCTTCGGCCGCTACAACGTCGCCCCGACCGAGTCGGCCGTCGCGGTGGTCGTGGGCAAGACCGGAGAGCGCGAGGCGCACCTCGTGCGCTGGGGCCTCGTGCCGGGCTATGCGACCTCGCTCAGGGCCGGCCCGCCGATGTTCAACGCGCGCTCGGAAACGATCGCCGACAAGCGCCCGTTCAAGGACCTGCTCGCCAAGCAGCGCGGCCGCTGCCTGATCCTCGCGGACGGCTTCTACGAGTGGCTGCGACCGGAGGACCGCAAGGGCGCCCGGGTCCCGTTCCGCTTCACCGTCGACGGCGGCGAGCCGTTCGCGTTCGCCGGCCTGTGGGCGTGGTCGAAGCCGGAGGGCGAGTGGCTCGCCTCCGCCACGATGCTCACGACCACGCCCAACGAGCTGGTCGCACGCCTGCACGACCGGATGCCCGTGATCCTGTCCGGCCCCGAGGCGGAGGCCGCGTGGCTGTCGGCGAGCCTGACGCCGGGCGACGCGATCGAGCTCTGCCGCCCGCTGGACGCGGCCCGCATGCAGGCCGCGCCGGCGAACCCCGCCGTCAACCGGTCAGGGCTTGCGGACGAGGGGCCGGCTTTGCTCGCAGCACCCGCACCCGCAGCGTGACGGGCTCGACGCCCGCGGCCTGGACGCGCACGCGCAGAAAGCCGCGCCGCCTGGGGCGCACCTTCACACGCGCGCGCCCGCGCGGGCCGGTGCGCGCCGCCCGTCGCCCCACGCGCACCAGCGCACGCGGCTCGAGCGCGGTCGCGCGCCGCACGATCACCGTCAGGCGCGAGCGCCGCTTGGCGCGCACGAAGCGCGGGCGCACGCGGACGCGCAGGTAGGCGACCCGCTTCGGGCGCGCCGGCGGCGCGGGCCGCGCACCGGGGATCTCGACGAGCTGGCCGGCGAACCCGACGGCGTACAGGCTGGTGAGCGGGAAGGCGCCTCCCGACCCGAACGCGACCGCGCTCGCCAGCATGACGTTCTTCGACAGCGCGCAGATCGAGCGGTCGGTGGAGATCCGCCACACCTGCCCGGAAACGCCGTTGGTCGCGGCGAACAGGCGGTCGAGGTGGTCGATGGCGAGGCCGTCGAGCCCGGCGTGCGTGTCCTCGGGCCCGGGCGCCGCGTACTCCTCCACCTGGCTCGGATCGGTGAGGTCGATGCGCTGGACCGCCGCCGGCTGGAACGTCTGGTTGGCGAACAGGTAGCGGCCGTTGGCGCTCACCGCGAGCCCGTTGCTCGACACGACCGTCGCCCAGCGCTGCTCCACCCGGTCGTCGACGATGCGATCGATACCGACGCCGGCGTCGTCGGAGGCGTAGATGACGCCCGCGGGGTCGCGCGCGAGCCCGTTCGACATCGACGTGCCGGTGACGATCGTCTTCTTCGCGCCGGTGGCGATGTCGACGCTGATCAGGCCCGCGAGCCCGACGACGTTGCCGGCCGCGCCGTTGGCGAAGCCGTTGCCGTAGCCGACGATGATCGACTTGCCGTCGGGGCCGACCAGCAGCCCGCCGGGCGAGTCGATGCCGTCGGCGACCACCGTCGGCTGCGCGCCCGGAGCGTCGAGCCGCATCAGCGCGTCCTGGCTCGTGTCCGTGTAGTAGAGCCTGCCGTCGGGGCCGCCCACGATCGACTCGAGGACGCCCTGCCCACTCAGCAGCTCGCGCTGGGGCTGCGCGTCGGGGCAATCGGGCACCGCCGCGGCAGGAGCCGCGAGCGCGAAGAACGCCGTCACGGCCACGAGGCGGATCACGAGCCCGAGACTAGGACGACGTTCCAGCGCGCGAGGACCCGGACGCCGCGGTGGACGTCGAGCTCGCACACCGCGGCGGTGTCGAGCTTGAGCCGCTCGGCGAAGCGCGCCGGCTGGCCGCACCAGCGCGCGCCGAGGATGCGCAGCAGATGACCGTGCGAGAACAGTGCGACGTCTCCGTCGACCGCGGCCACGCGCTCGATGACGCGATCGACGCGGGTGGCGACGTCGGCGAGCGTCTCGCCTCCCGGCGTCCCGCCCTCCCACAGCGTCCACCCAGGCTGCTCGGCGACGAGTTCCGCGGTGGTCCGGCCCTCGATCTCGCCGTAGTCCCACTCGCGCAGGTCGGCGTCGACCTCCGCGTGCAGGCCGGCCAGCTCGGCCGTGGCGCGGGCCCGTTCGAGAGGGCTCGAGAGCACGAGCGCGAAGTCGCGGGCGGCGATGCTGCGTCCGGCCAGCAACGCCTGCTCGCGACCGTGCTGCGTCAACCCGATGTCCGTGCGCCCCGTGTGCTTGAGGTCGCGGCTCCACTCCGTCTCCCCGTGGCGGACGAGGACGATCACAGCTTGCGCCGGTAGCGCTTCATCGTGGCGGGCTGCATATCCCCGTGGGTCTGGGTGCGCAGGTGCTCGACGCGCTCGTGGTGAAACGGCGAGCTCAGCGACTCGGCGTGCCCGATCACGTGCCCGGTCGCGACGCCGTAGCGGCCCTGGAGCCAGCGCGTGAGCCTCAGGCTCGCCCGCAGCATCCGCCTGTTGCCCATCACGGCGGCGTCGGACGTGCCGACGTGCTCGATGCCGACCGAGCGGTCGTTGAGGCCGACCGTGTGGCGGCAGCGGATGCGCAGCGAGACGAGCTGGTGGATCGTGCCGTCGGTGTCGATCACGAAGTGCGTGCACGTCCCGGGCAGCTCGTGCAGCTCGGGATCGCGGACGTCGGCGGCGAACGTGTTCCACGTCGCCGAGTAGCTGTCGTTGGCGGTGTAGTGCTCGACGATCGTCCTGACCTCGCGCAGCTTGTAGGCGAGCTCGCCGTAGTGGCGGCGCGAGTAGCGGCGCATCTCGCGCTTGCGCTTCATCGGGAACGGGATCGGCGACCAGACGATGTCGGGCCTGGCGGCGGCGGGCCGCGCTCTTGGTGCGACGGCGGCGATCGCGGCCCGCGCGTGGCGCCGCGCGTTCGCGCGGCCCAGCGGTCCCGCGGGCAGCTCCACGACGAACGCCGTGGAGCGCGGCAGGGTGAGGTTCTGCCAGCTCGTCGCCGTGCCGCGGTAGTGGGGGAGCCACCTCGCGGGCAACCCCACCCTGCGGCCGTAGCGGCGGATGATGCGGCGGTCGGCGCGCGCGACCAGGTTCACCAGCTCCAGGTGCTGGTGGTAGAAGATCGTCACGTCCGGCTGCCGGCGGCGGATCAGCCGCATCAGCGCGCGGGTCTCCGGCTCGCTCGCCGCCCGCGGGCCCGGGTAGTACGTGTCCCACGGCCGTCCGGCCGCCCGCCAGCGGTGGGGGAAGTTGCGGTTGAGATCGACGCCCCTTGCGTTCTGCCGGGTGTTGGCCGTCGCGCCGTCCGGGTTCGCGGACCTGACGGTGATCACGCGCACGCCGGGCGGCGGCGTCATGTCCCGCAGGCGCCTGACGACCGCGCGCCCGGCGCGCTCGTTGCCGTGGATGTCACCGACGACGAGCACAGTCCTGTCGCCGGCGCCGCGCGTCACCGCGCGGATCGGCGTCCCCTGCGCGGACGCGCCGACGCTGGCTGCGGCGAGGACGACGGCGAACACGTATCTGGCAGGCTAAGGGAGCCGGTCAAAGCAGGCGCCACGGCCCCCTGTTCTTTGACAGGCTCCCCCCGCGATGGACTCCGCGATCGTTGTGGGAGCCGGGACGTTCGGTGCGTCGCTGGCACTGATGCTGGCGCGCGACGCGGTCGCCGTCACGCTGATCGACCAGTTCGAGCCCGGGGACCCGCGCGCGACCTCGGGCGGCGAGACGCGCCTGTACCGCTGCTCGCACGGCGGTGCCGTCGACTACACGCTGATGGCGCGGCGCGCGCGCGAGCTGTGGCGCGAGGTGGAGGCCGAGACCGGCACGGAGTTGCTGGTCGAGCGCGGCGTGAGCTGGTTCGCGCACCGCGAGGACGGCTGGGAGGCGCACTCCGAGCGCGTCCTGCGGGCGCACGACATCCCGGTCGAGCGCCTCGACGTCTCTGAGGCCGCGCGGCTGTTCCCGTCGTTCGCCGGCGACGACCTCGCGTTCGTTGTGCACGAGCCCGAGGCGGGCGCGATCCGCGCGGCCGAGGCGGTGCGCGCGCTGGTCACCGCGGGCCGCGCCCAGGGTGTGCGGCTCAAACGCGGCCGCGCGCACCCGCACGGGCGGGCGGTCGAGCTCTCCGACGGCGCGCGGCTGGAGGCGGGGGTCGTCATCTGGTGCTGCGGCGGCTGGCTGCGCGGCCTCTTCCCCGGGCTCGTCGACCTGCGGGTGACGCGGCAGGAGCTCTTCTTCTTCGACGGCGGTGCGGCGTGGCGCGACGCACCGTGCTGGGTCGACTACGACCTCGCGGCGTACGGGACGTCCGACGTCGACGAGCTCGGCGTCAAGGTCGCGCCCGACGTCGAGGGCCCGGCGCTCGACCCCGACGCCGAGCTCCCGCCGACCTCACCCGAGCTCGAGGCGGAGGCGCGCGCCTACGCGCGCCGCCGCTTCCCGGCGCTCGCCGACGCGCCTCTGCGCGAGACCAAGACCTGCCGCTACGAGCTCACCCCGGACTCGAACTTCATCGCCGCCGAGCACCCCGCCGAGCCGGGGGTGTGGATCGTCGGGGGCGGCTCCGGCCACGGCTTCAAGCACGGACCGGCGGTGGCGGAGCGCGTCGTCTCCGCGCTGCGCGGCGAGACGCGTCTGCCCGACCTCTTCGGCCTGCACGACCGGGCCCCGGGCCGGTCGCTGCGCACGGCCGGGTCGAGCGCCGAGTGACGGGAGCGACCCTTCCGTTCCTCGATCCGGCACGGGACCACCGGGTCGGTATGCAGGGCACGTTCTGGCGTTTCACGGGAGCCGGCCGCGTGGTCGTCGTCCTGCACGGGCGCTGCCGCGCTGCGGACGGGCCGTGGTCGCTGGTCGGGCTCGCCGTGCACCCCGGCGGGTTCGTCGACTGGGCGATCGGGGATGGGCTGATCTCGGCGGAGCGGGACGGGGTCCGGGTGCGGCTGCCGAACGCGTCGCTGGAGGCGACGTGGAGCACGCCGCGCCGCTGGCCCCGGCGCGCGTTCGGGGCGATGGGGCCGGCCCAAGTCCTCCCCGGGTTGCCCCAGTACTGGCACCCGCATCTGCTGGCCGGGGACGCGCAGGTGGTTCTCGACGGCAGCGGCTTCGGCGCGACGGTCTACGGCGAGCGCAACTGGGGCTCGACGTTTCCCGGCCACTGGTGGTGGGGGCAGGCGAGCCTCGACGACGCGACGGTCGCCTTCGCCGGCGGTCGGGTGCTGGGGCGGGCGCCGACGATCGCCGTGGTCGCCCTGGGTGAGCAGGTGATCCGCGTCATGCCGCCCGGCGTCACCACCGGCACGGCACCCGGAGGTTGGCGCGTCCGCGGCGGCGGCATCGAGATCGAGGCCTCAGCCGAGCCCGGTGAGGCCCACGTCCTGCCCGTCCCGATCCCGGGCGAACGGCGCGTCGAGGAGCGCTCGCGCCAGCATCTCGCCGGTCACCTGTCGGTCACGGTGCGCCGCCGCGGGGGCGTGCGCTACCGGGGCGAGTCCTCGCTTGCGGGTCTCGAACGCGGGTATCCGGCCGGCTAGGAGTGACTGCACGATCCTGCGCGCGTTGACGACCTGCGTCGGCCGCGACGCGCGCAGCTCGCCAGCTCTGCAGCCCTCAGACCGCAGCCGACAGCGCGGTAACGGCGCCGGTCGGACCGAGCCTGGTCTGGCTTACACCCACTGGATGTCTTAGGCACCACGGTCGACCGCCGGAGCGCTCACACCCGCTCCCTTGCCGGGGCCGTCGGACACGGCCACGACGATCGCCAGGCAAGCACTGAACGCGCGCACGCCCGAACAACGTGCCTCGGTCTTACAGCTAGCTGACCCTCATCGGGAAGTCGTGGAAGACGAACACGAAGACGAGGACGGTGGCGATCAGCAGGACGAGCACGATCGCGCTGATGATCATCTCGAAACGGGCCTGAGGGCCCCAGGGCCGGTGCTGCTTGCGTGGTGTACGGCGGCTGGGCATAGCTATGGGCAGCCCGAGGAGAGCCTGACCTCCCACCATCCGGCGAGCATCCCGAGCAGGCCCGCGCGGGGACGGACCTCGTAGTTCCCGCAGCCCTGCTCGCCGACGGCCGCCCGCGGGATGCGGAGCCACTTGTACCGGCTGGGGTCGGCGAGCACGTCCTCGAGCAGGCGCTGGTGGTAGGCGATCGCGTCGGCCTCGGCGCGGTGGGCGGCCTGCTCGCCGGCCACCGCGGCGACGAGAGCGTCGCGCGTCTGGGTCAGTTCCCCGAGGCCCAGCAGCCGGGCGCCGCCGCGACCGATGCCGGGGGCCCGACTCTGGAGCCGGCCTTCGAGCCGGGCGATCTGCGCGCGCAGGTCCCGCCGCGCCGGCGCTTCGTCGACGCGTATGCGCAGCGGCCTGTCGAGAAGCACGGTCATCCCCCGATTGGTGCTCGTGGATTGGCGCCCCAGAACAGCTGTGTGCCCAGCATGCCGATCAGGTGCACCAGGACGATGTTGAGGACCATCGATTTCGCGGTCGCGGTGCCCACGCCGACCGGTCCGCCGCTGGCGTTGTAGCCGTAATAACAGCCCACCAGCACGATCACGGTCGCCATCGACATCGCTTTGATCACGCTGTAGAGCAGATCGGGCGGGTTCTGAAACATCCAGAAGATCAAAAAGAACCCGCCGCTTGAGACCTCCCCGATCTGCTGCACGACCGCCAGATAAGACGCGAAGAACCCGGCGCCGATGCCGGCCATGTACATGAACGGCAACACCAGCCACGCCGCCAACAGCTTCGTCGCGCACAAGAACACCAACGAGTTGATGCCCATCACCTCAAGCGCGTCGATCTCATCAGAGATCCGCATCGAGCCCAGCTCGGCCACGATCCCCGTCCCCACCTTCGCCGCCATCATGTACCCGAACGCGTAGGGCACCAACTCCCGCAGATCACACCACGCCGCGAACACCCCCGCATACGCGGGCGCGCCGACCGACCGGTTGAAATACGCGCCCTCGATGCCGCACTGCAACCCGATGATGAAGATCAACCCCCAGATCACCATCGTCGAGGACAAGATCAAAAGACCCGCCTGACGCAACGCCTCCCCGAAGAAGCGAAACACCCGCAACCCATAGACCGCCGCCACCACCCGCGCGCAGAACTTCACGATCTCCCCGAACGAAGCGATCCAATCGCGCGGCACCGACAACCAACCCATCAGCGCTCCACCCCGATCACTTGATCACCGCGATCTCGGGATGCGTCGCCAACAACGTCTGCGTGAACACGTAATTGAACGCGAACACGCCCATGATCGCGATCACCACCGCCTGATTGACCGCCCGCCCAACACCCTCCGCCCCACCACTGGCGGTCATCCCCTTATAACAACACACGATCGCGATGATCGCCCCGAACAACGTCGTCTTGAGCACACTGCCCCACAGATCCGTCACGCTGGCGTTCGTAAAAAACGTCGCCCAAAACGGCCCCAACGGCGCCCCATTGACCAACGTCGCCACGATCCCGCCAAAGATCCCGAACAACAACGCATAGATGTTGAACAACCCCGTCACCAACATCAACGCCAAAAACCGCGGCACCACCAGATTCTTGACCGGATCAACCCCCAACACCTGCAACGCATCAAGCTCCTCACGAATCTTGCGCGCCCCCAGATCCGCCGTGATCGCCGTCCCCGCCACCCCCGCCATCACGATCGCCGTCACAAACGGCGCAAACTCCCGAATGCTGGCGAGCACGAAAAACCCGCCCAACCGATCCAACGCCCCGAACAACACCAAGAAATTCGCCGCCTGCAACCCCGGCGCCCCATAACCAAACGCCACCGTCGACACCACCAACGGAAACCAACACAACTTCAACGCAAACAAGAACTGCCCCACGAACTCCCCGCCATACGGATACGGCGGGCGGACCGCCGAGACGATCGTCTTGCCCGTGAGGATCATCATGTCCCCCACTTCCTCCAAGAGATTCTTGGTCGGAAGGAAGGCGCGATCGGCTACGCCGCGGACCATGCGTGCCAGTGTAATAGTTAGCTAATACACTGTCAAACTCCGGCTCTTCCCGGTACGATCTGCGCGTGGCGCAGACCTGGAGCGAGAAGGTCGCCGTCAGAGTGGACCGCACGGCCGACGTGCCCGTGGGCGTCCAGCTCACGTGGGCCCTCGGCAGCGCGATCCGCTCGGGGAGGCTGAGCCCGGGAGACCGCCTCCCGCCGCTGCGCGAGCTCGCCGACGAGCTCGCCGTCAATGTCAACACCCTGCGCGCGGTCTACGGGCGCCTCGAGGCCGACGGGCTGATAGAGACGCGCCACGGCAGCGGCACGTACGTCAGGCGCGGGCCGGCGCACGCTGGCGGCCGCGACCTCACCGACCTCGTCGACACGGCGACGCGCGCGGCCCGGGCCGCCGGCGTCGATCCGCGCGCTCTCGCCGCCGCGCTCTACGTGACGCCGGGCGCTGCACCGAAGCGCGACGCGAAGGCCGAACGGCGTCGCCGCGTCCGCGACGAGATCGACGTCCTCGAACAGCTGCTGGCCCGCTACCCGCACGCCCCCGCGCCGCCCGCCGGCCGCAAGGGGCCCCGGCTGCTGACGCTGGCGGAGCTCGAAGCGGAGCGCGACGTGCTGGTGGCGCGCCTCGCCGCCGCCGCCCGCCCCGACGACGAGGAGCCGCCGGCCCGGAGGCACAAGCCGGCGAAGGCGCCCGCCCGAGGCGCGGCCAAGCGACGCCTCGGGCCCGCGACCGCCTGAGCTACTTGTAAGACCCAGGCACGTTGTTCAGGCGGGCGCGCGTTCAGCGCTTACCTGGCGATCGCCGCAGCCGTGTCCGACGGCGCCGGTAAGGGAGGGGTACGGGCGCTCCGGCGGTCGACCGTGGCGCCTAATACATCCAGTGGATGTAAAACAGACCACGGTCGGTCCGACCGGCGCCGTTACCGCGCTGTCGGCTGCGGTCTGAGGACTGCAGAGCCGGCGAGCTGCGCGCGCCGCGGCCGACGCAGGCCTCCGAACAACGTGCCTAGGACCTACACCTACTCCACGAGCGGGCCGCGGACGTGCAGCTTCGCCGTCCCGGTCTCGCTGCGGGCCGCGGTGCGCGTCCCGCGGTAGCTCGACACCGCGCGATAGTGGCCGACGCTCGGCGGCGTGAAGGCGATCGTCGCCCGGCCGGCGAACACGTGCACGTGGTACCGGCGCAGGAACTGCCAGCCCTCCACGGGGTCGAGGCGCTGAACCAGGATCACGCCGCGGCCGGAGACCGCCGGACTCACGTTGAGCGTAAGCGAGACCGCCTGCCCGGGCGCCGACTTCGCCTTCGTGCTTCCGTTGAAGAGCGTCGAGGCGTGCGTGATGACACGCGATATCCGGCGCAGCGTGTATTTGCCCGACCCACGGACCGCGGCGTAGTAGCGGCCCGGCTTGGTGCGGCCCTCGATGAACGACCCGGCATCGAGGCGGCGCCCGCCGTGACCGAGCAGGAAGAGGTCGGCGCCTCCCGACACACGCAACGTCAGCGTGGAGCGCCGGGTCACGTCGAACCGGTACAGGTCGAGCGAGTCGATGCGCCCGTTCACACGCCCCTTGACCCGCGCGTTGTTGCGGATGAAGACTCCGGGCACGGTGTCGTCCGCCTGCGCGCGGGCCACCCGTAGCCGGTACGGCTGCGCGCCCCTACCGCGGTCCGCGGTCGCGACGAAGAAGTAGCGGCCGGTCCGGTCGGGCGTGAACAGCCCGTATCCGCCGCAGCCGAGGGTGCGCTCGGCCCCGCCGTCGAACGAACCCGTGCCCGGCCCGTAGACCGAGAGCGTCACGCAGCCCTGGGTGAACTGGGACAGGCGGTAGGACACGCCCGCAGTGAGGTCGGTACGCCAGGCGTCGCTGGGGTTGGTCAGCCGGTCGACGGAGTCCTTGACGCCCTTCGACGGGAGCGGCTTCCCCGGCGGTTCTGCGGGCGGGCTGGCCACGAGCAGGCCGAGCGAGAAGTTGCCCGGGTCCGACCCGACCAGCCTGCCGACCTGGATCAGGTACTCGCTCTCCGGGTCGAGATCGGAGAGCTCGAGCGTGGCCTGCCCCCGGCGGTCGGAGGTCTGGCAGTCGACGTTCTCGACCTGCGAGCGGGCGCGCCGGAAGACGGCCACCGATGCGTCGAGGTTCCCACCGGCATCGAACTGGAGCACGATGCTCCCCGAGTTGGGGGGCGTGAAGCGGTACCAGACGGTGGCGTCCGAGGACGAGCAGAAGCTCGTCGGCTCGTTGGTCTGCACGGTGGCGTCCACGACGGTCCCGTTGACCGTCTGGTTGAGCGCGAGCTTCTGCGCATCCGCGCGGTTGTCGTTGGGAGGTGGCGCCGCGAGGGCGGGCGATGCGGTCGCGGCGAAGGCGCCGAGCAGGACAAGGGTGAGACGCATGACGAGCCGAACCATGCCAGCCGCAACGGTCAGATGAGTGGTGAGTTGCTCATTTGGCCGCCTCGGCCCGCCGGACGGCAATGGCCAGCGGTTCGGTCGCGACCAGGCGCTCGAACGGCGCCACGACCGACCACAGCCCGCGCAGGCGTACCTCGGCTCGCCGCCCGACCGGGGTCACGCGTGCCTCGGACACGAGCTCCGCGCCACCTTCGCCGGGACGGGTGAAGTGCCCGAACAGCACCTTGACGGTCCCCTTCTCGTCCCACGCCTGGAACTCGTCGGGTCCGCTCAGGCGCGGGTAGTCGCGCGCGAGCGTCCAGATCCGCCCGCACAGGCCCGAGAGCTGCCAGGTGTCCCCCCGCTCGAGCACCGTGAACGGGTAGCGGCTGAACAGCTCGTGGTAGGTCAGCGACGCCGGGGTGTTGGGGATGCGCCAGCGCACCAGCCGCCCGAGGGTGCGCGTCTCGGCCAGCCGGACCGACTTCGCCGCCTCCCACAGGGTCTCCTCGCCGGCCCGCGCGCCACGCGCATGGGAACTCCTGACCACCGGGCTGGGGGCCCAGCGCTCCAGGGCCGCTTCGACCATGGCGGGACGGTACCGTGGCCGGACCTTGAGGCTCATCCAGCACAAGCGGGAGGCGTTCTGGTTCTACCGGTTCCTGTCGCCCCTCTACGACACCTGGGTCAACCCTCTCTTCTGGACGCTCGACATGCGCAGCCAGGCGCTCGCGCTCGCGCGGCTCGACGCGCGCGACCTCAAGACCGTCGATGTCGGCGCCGGCACCGGCTTTGCCACCGAGGGCATCGTGGGGCAAGTCGACGCCAGGCACGTGACGCTGCTCGACCAGAGCCCGCACCAGCTCGCCCGCGCCCGCCGCAAGCCGGCGCTGGCCGAGTGCCGGATCGTCGAGGGTGACGCCGAGGCCCTGCCGTTCGGCACCGACGAGTTCGACCGCTACGTCTCGTGCGGCTCGATCGAGTACTGGCCGGACCCGCAGGCGGCGATCGCCGAGGCCTACCGCGTCGTGCGCCCGGGCGGGGTCGCGCTGATCGTCGGCCCGCTGCCGCCCGAGCGCCGGCTCGCCAAGCGACTCGCCGACATGTGGATGCTCTTCCCCTCCGAACGGGAATACCGCGGCTGGATGGAGGCCGCCGGCTTCACCGACCTGACCACCCGCTACGTCGCGCCGGACTGGACGCGGCAGCGCTACGGGATCGCGATCGCCGGGCGCAAGCCGCAGGCGGGCGAGTCACCGGCTGCGGTGAGGCCGACGGAGTCCGTCAACGAGCCGATGACCGCCCGCCGCTGGGCGCGCTGGGTCGCGGGCTCGGCCGCCGGCGCGGCGTTCGTCCCGATCGGCATCGTCGCCTCCCTGCGCGCTCGCCGCCGGCCGTGACACAGGCGGTCGCCGCACCGCTCACGCGTACGCGCGCCGGCGCGCTGTGGCGCTTCTCGCGCCCCCACACGGTGATCGGCACCGCCGTCAGCGTGCTCGGCATCTTCGCGATCGCCGACCACGAGCTCGGGGGCGCCTCCGCCTTTCACCTCTTCTGGACGCTGGCCGCCGCGCTGGCGGTGAACGTCTTCATCGTCGGCGTCAACCAGCTCACAGACGTCGACATCGACCGCATCAACAAGCCACAGCTGCCGCTCGCGGCGGGCGAGCTGACGGAGAACCAGGGTCGTGCGATCGTCGCAGCGGCGGGCGTGCTGCCGCTCGTCCTCGCGCTCACCCAGGGCCTCACCGAGCTCGCCTTCGTGACGGCGG
Organism: uncultured Solirubrobacteraceae bacterium; assembly: GCA_963724135.1. Taxonomy (GTDB): domain Bacteria; phylum Actinomycetota; class Thermoleophilia; order Solirubrobacterales; family Solirubrobacteraceae; genus DATLGB01. Next base: position 440,328 of record CAVRTA010000004.1, on the reverse strand, counting down.
CGCTCGCCATCGGCATCGCCTACTCGGTGCCGCCCCTGCGCCTCAAGCGCTACCCGGCGCTGGCTGCGGCGAGCATCTCGATCGTCCGCGCGTTCGCCGTGAACCTCGGTGTCTACCTGCACTTCTCCGGGGGGAGCATCGCGCCCGCGATCTGGGCGCTGACGCTCTTCGTGCTGCCGTTCTCGTTCGCGATCGCGGTCCTCAAAGACGTGCCCGACGCGGACGGTGACCGGCGCTTCGCGATCCGCACCTTCACGGTCCGGCTCGGCGCGCGCTTCGCGTTCGCGCTCGGGATGGGCGCGCTCACGCTCGCCTACCTCGGCATGGCGCTCATCGGCTTCGAGGGCGCCGACCGGACCGTCCTGGCCGTCACCCACCTCGCCGCGCTGGCACTGCTGTGGGCCTGGGCCCTGCGCGCCGACCTCGAGGACTTCACGCCGTTCTACATGCGCGTGTGGGCGTTGTTCTTCGCCGAGTACGTGATCGTGCCCGCCGCCGTGCTGTCGGCGTGAGCGGCCTCGTTGTCATCGGGCTCACGCTCCGGGCGGGCGAGAGCGGGGTCGCGGCCGCCCTGAGCGCCGTGCTGCGCCGGGCCGGTATGGAGCCACGGGTGGAGCGGCTCTTCGAGTACGACACCGTTGCCTCGCCGGTGATCGCGGCGCGCCACCACGGCGACCGGCTCGATCCGGCGGCACTGGCCGAACGCCTGCGCGACGAGCAGATCATCGCCGCGATCGGGGGCGGGCTGCTCGCGGCGATCACCGACCGCTACACGGTGCGCGACCTGGCCTCCGAGCTGCGGGCGCCGGTCATCCTCGCCGCGGCCGCGACGCCCGACGCGACGAACCTCGTCCGGCTCAGCCTCGCTGCGGCGCGCGCCGCCCGTCTGGTCGTCCCGGCGGTCGTGCTCACGGGCTGGCCGGACCCGCCGAGCCGTCTTCAGCTCGACGAGCAGCGCCTGCTCGGCGAGGTCGCGGGCACCGACGTGCGCACGCTGCCGGAGTCGCCGGGCGCCCGCGCCGACGCCGTGCGCGACTGGCCGGTGACCGACTGGCTCGCCGCAGTCCCGCCCGAGCCCGAGCCGGCCAGCTTCACAAAAGGGACGGACCCTTTTGTGAAGCGAGGTGGCCCGAGGGGGCCTGGGTCGCCGGTGGACCTCGAGCCCTACACCGCGTGGGAGCAGCGCCCGACCGGCGACCCGCGCTCGACTCCGCGCCCGCGCATCATGGATGTGATGCTCGAGATCGTCACCGCGGAGGGCCCGATCCAGGTCAACCGCGCCTGCATGCTCTACAACCGCGCCAGTGGCGGCAAGAAGCTGACGACGATCGCGCGGGCGCCGCTGTCGTCGAGCCTGCACTGGCTCGCCCGCGAGAACCGGATCCTCCTGGAGAACGAGGTCGCCCGGATGCCCGACCAGCCGCCGGTGCGCGTGCGCGAGCTCGGCGACCGCACGCTCGAGGAGGTGCCACTCGACGAGATCGCGGAGCTGATGCGGCGGCTTCGCGATGCCGGCCACCAGGAGCTCAACCGCGCCGTGCTCAGCACGTACGGCCTCGTCCGGCTCACCCAGCGCGCCGACGAGTACCTGGCCGCGGCGCTCGAGCGCCTCTGACGAAGGCGCGCACCGTCGCGACCAGGGGCGCGGGGTCGAGGCCGGGGTCGTCGAGCAGCCGGCGGCCGAAGTGCTCCGCCGCGGCGATCAGTCCCTCGGCCACGACGTCGGCGTCGGCGCCGCGGGGGAGCTCGCGGCGCAGCGCGCCCGCGAGCGCGCCGACCACGAGTGCCCGGTCGCGGGCGACGCGCTCGCGCACCGGTGCCGGCGACCGGTCGGCGAACAGGATCGGCCGCCAGGTACCCGGTGCGCCGCGCACGGCGTCGATGAGCTCGCGGATGCTCGCCTCGGGGTCGGTCAGGTCGACCGCGCCGAGGTGAGCCAGCGCGCGCTGCTCCTCTCGGTCGAGCAGCTCGCCCAGCAGCTCGGCCAGCCCGGCGAAGACGCGGTAGACGACGGGCCGCGTGACGCCGGCCTCGCGCGCGACGGCGTCGATCGACAACCCGTGATACCCGTCGCGAGCGAGCAGCGCCAGGGCGGCGTCAAGGAGTTCCTCGCGGCGCTCGGCGACCGGCTTACGTGGTGAGTACGCGCGGGCCATCGAAAATACAGGGGTGAACTCTGGCAGGTTCGGGGACGACCCATGTCGAAACCTCAACCGCTCGCCGCGTTCTGTCGATACACCCGGCAGAGAGTCACCGCCATGACCAACGAACGATCCCAGGCATACGGCCGCGTGATGCACCGCCTCGCGGAGGTCCAGGGCGTCAAGCTGCACGACGCCGAGGTCGCGATCATCCGCGACTCCGCCGACACGCTGCTGTTCGCGACCAGCATCGACGACGATGGCGCCGGCGAGGCGCTGGTGCTCGTCGAGCGCCTGATGCACGACCTGTCCGAGTCGGGCCGCTGGACTCAAGACACCGCACAGGCCCTCGCCGACGACGTCGCCGGTTGCGGTCCTGCGCTCGTGACCGCCTGACCGCCGTACGCTTCCCCGGCTCGTGGCCGCGGAAGCCAGGACGTTCAACTACGCGGAGTACTGGACGCCGTCCGGCGAGCGTCGCTGGCTGAGGCGATTCCCGTCGCTGATGCGCACGGCGATCGCGATCGTCCGGCGCGCCGCCCCCCGTGACCTCGTCGTCTGCAGCGTGCTCCAACTCGTCAGCGGCGCGGCCACCGCCGTTCAGCTGCTCGTCATCCGCAGCCTGCTCAGCGAGCTGCTCGGGCCCGACCCGGAGTTCTCGGGCGTGCTGCCCGAGGTCGCGGCGCTGGCGGGGACCGGTGTGGGCGTCGGGATGCTGGCGGCCTGGCTGGCCGCGCGCCAGCAGATCCTCGGCCAGCGCGTGCAGCAGTACGCCCACGACCGCATGGGACGGACCGCCTCCCAGGTCGACCTGATCGCGTTCGACTACCCCGCCTTCCACGACCAGCTCCAGCGCGCGCAGGTGAGCGCCGCGGCGCGGCCGACACAGATGACCAACGCCCTGATCGGCCTGATCGGCTCGTTCGCCGCGATCGGGGGCGTGGTCGTCGCCCTTCTGATCATCGAGCCCCTCTTCTGCCTGATGGTGCTGGTGGCGTACGTGCCCACGTGGGTCGCGGCCAACCGCGCGAGCCGGCTGCTGTACCGCTACACGGTCGAGCAGACCCAGCGCGAGCGGCTGCGCATCTACCTCTTCGAGCTGCTCACGGCGAAGCCCGCCGCGCAGGAGGTGCGCGCCTTCGGGCTCGGCGACTTCCTGGCCCAGCGCCAGTCCGACACGTTCGACCTGATCATCGCCGACCTGCGCGACGTCATCCGGCGGCGGCTCCGCATCGCCCTCGCCGGCCAGGTCCTGACCGGCCTGCTCACCTCAGGCGCCCTGGCCGTGCTGGTGCTGTTCGTGACCACCGGCCGCATGTCGCTCGCTGCCGCGGGTGCGGCGGCGGGCGCGATGGTGCTGCTGACGGGCCGCCTGCGCGGGCTGGCGGCCGCCGCGGGCGGGCTCTACGAGAGCTCGCTGTACCTGGAGGACTTCACGACCTTCGTCGCCGCCGCCGAGCGGATGCAGGCGGCGCGCCCGACGCGCGAGCTGCCGCCGGACCCGCGCGAGGTCCGGGCCGAGGCGGTCACCTTCACCTATCCGAGCCGCACCGAGCCCAGCCTCCGTGACGTATCGGTGGAACTGCGGCGCGGCGAGGTCGTCGCGCTGGTCGGCGAGAACGGATCGGGCAAGACGACGCTGGCCAAGCTCCTGGGCGGCCTGTACGCGCCGCAGGCCGGGGCCGTGCGCTGGGACGGCGTGGACGCGACCGAGTTCGACCCCCGCACCGTGCACCGCCAGGTGGCGATCATCTTCCAGGACTTCATCCGCTACCTGCTGAGCGCGCACGAGAACATCGCGTTCGGCGACAGCGACCGGGCCGGCGACCGCCCCGGCGTCGAGAAGGCGGCGGCCGCCGCCGGGATGCATGCGGCGCTCGCGGGGCTCCCGGAGGGCTACGACACGATGCTCGGCCCGCAGTTCCTCGGCGGCAGCGACCTGTCGGGCGGCCAGTGGCAGCGCGTCGCGCTCGCACGCGCGTTCTTCCGTGACGCCCCCTTCATCATCCTCGACGAGCCGACCGCGTCGCTCGATCCGCGCGCGGAGGCCGAGCTGTACGCGAGCCTCGGCGACCTCTTCCGCGGCCGCGGCGTCCTGCTGATCACGCACCGTTTCGGCTCGGTGCGCACCGCCGACCGCATCTACGTGCTGCGCGACGGCCACCTGCACGAGCAGGGATCGCATGCTCAGCTGATGGCCGCGGACGGCTACTACGCCGAGCTGTTCCGGCTGCAGTCGTCGATGTATGTCGACTGATCGGCCACAGCCGATCATCGCGACCGCACTGGCGACCGCGCGGCTGGGCGCATACGTGCCGCACGCGCTGCGCGGCACCCTCAACGGGTTCTGGCTCGGCGTCCTCGACGACGCGGCGCTGCGGGCGCTCGACGAGCGGCTGTACCGGACGGTCGACCTGTACGCGACGCGCGAATGGAATGCGCGCGGGCTGATGGACTGGGAGCAGTCCGCGGTCGCGGCGCTGTTCGAGCCGGGGATGCGGTTGCTCGTGGTCGGCTGCGGTGGCGGCCGCGAGGTGCTCGCGCTGCTGCGCGCCGGCTACGACGCGCACGGCTGCGAGCCGCACCCGCTGCTGGTGAAGGCAGCCGAGCAGCTGCTGGCCGAGCACGGCCACCCCGGCCGCATCGCGCCGGCTCCCCGGGACACGGTGCCGGTCGGGCCGCCCGGTGACGGCGTCATCCTCGGCTGGGGCGTCTACTCGCTCGTCGCCGGCGGCACGCAGCGAGTCGGGCTGCTGCGCGGCGCGCGCGACCGGTTGGTACCCGGGGGAGCGCTCATGCTGTCCTGCTTCGGCCACACCGGCCCGGGCCGGGAGCTGGCGTGGACGCGCGGCCTGGCGAACACGCTGCGGCGGGCGCGGCGCGCAGCGCCCGTCGAGCTGGGTGACACGCTCGCCCCCAGCCGCGTCCACGTGTTCACGCGCGCGGAGCTCGAGGGCGAGGCGGCCGCCGCCGGCCTGGAGCTCGCGCGCTGGCAGCCGCTGGCCGTCGCCGACGGCGGCACGCGCTACACACTGGCGGCGCTGAGGGCGCCGTGAGACCCGTCCCACGCCCGACCGAGATCGAAATCCTCGCCAACCTGCTGCTGGGCCCGGACGAGCACGCGCCGCCCCTGCCGGAGGCACCCGACGCGGATGTGCGCGGGGCGCTCGAACGGGCCGTGCTCGGACCGCTGGAGCGCACTCCCTGCGTGGTGAGCTTCTCGGGCGGGCGCGACTCCAGCGCGGTGCTGGCAATCGCGGTGGACGCGGCCCGCCGCCACGGCCTACCCCCGCCGATACCCGTGGTCATGCGCTATCCGGCCCAGCCGGAGTCCGACGAGACGCAGTGGCAGCGGCTGGTGCTCGATCACCTCGGGCTCGAGCCGCACGTCATCGAGCTGCACACCGAGCTCGACGCTCTGGGGCCGATCGCCACCGAGGCGCTCCGGCGCATGGGCCTGCGCTGGCCCGCCAACGCGTACCTGCACGCGCCCGTGCTCGAGGTCGCGCGCGGCGGCGCGATGCTGACCGGCGTCGGCGGCGACGAGCTGCTCGGCACCACCGCCTCGCGTCATGTGTGGTTGCTGCGCGGGGCGCCGCCGCGGCCGAGCGATCTGCGTACCGTGGCCCGGGACCTGCGTCCCGAGCGGATGCGTGTCGCCGCCTGGATGCGCGACACCGCGATCGACTACCCGTGGCTGACGCCGGCCGGCCAGGCCGAGGTCCACCAGGCGCACGCGCGCGACGACGTGAGCTGGCCTCACCGCTGGGACCGGGCGCTGCGCCACTGGCACGGCTCGCGCGCGTTCGCCGCCGTGAACGGAATGCTCGGGCTGTACGCAGAGGCATTCGACGTCGAGGTCGTCAACCCGCTGCTCGACGCGCGCGTGCTCGCCGCGCTCGCGCGGCTCGGCGGCGCGACGGGGTTCGCGACGCGGACCGAAGGCATGCGCCGCCTGTTCGGAGACCTGCTGCCCGAGCCGATCCTCGGGCGTTCGGGCAAGGCGGCCTTCACGCGCTCCATCTTCGGGCCCGCCATGAGCGCCTTCGCAGCCGAATGGGACGGAACGGGCGTCGACACGCACCGCGTCGACGTCGCCGCGCTGCGAACCGCGTGGGTCTCGGAGGAGCCCGACTTCCGCAGCGTCAACCTGCTCCACAAGGCGTGGCTGGCGACTCAGGCCAGCGCGGCGAGCAGCTGATCGACACCGGGCTCGAGTGCCTCGAGCGACAGGGGACGTTGCAGCCGCCAGGTCGGCAGCGCGGCGAGATCGAGCAGCTCGAGCGCATCGCGCTCGTCGGGCCGCAGCACGCACGCGGCCATCAGTCCCCGCAGGCGTTCGGCCGGCCCGGCAGGCGTCAGCGCGATCGCGTCGCCCCACTCGAGCTGGACGATGCCGCGCAGTCGTGTGCGCGGCGGCGCCGGGTCGGGGTGCAACCGCCAGCGCGGTCGCGCCCCGACGACACCCAATGCCTCGCCGCCGAGCCGCTCGGCGGTTTCGGCGCGCAGATCGACCGCGCGCGGCCCGGCGAAGACGTCGCCACCGTCGAGCACCAGGATGTCGTCGGTGAGCACGAGGTGCCCGCGCGCCAGCAGCGCGCCGAGCGTCGAGCTCTTGCCGCCGCCCTTGTCGCCGAGGAGGGCGACGGCGCCATCGCCGTGGACGAAGGCGCCACCGTGGAGCGACCGACGGCCGCGCCAGCGGGCCGCGAACGCCGCCGGCAGCGCCAGGTACGGGTGCAGGACGGCGTCGTCGGAGACGGGCTCCGGCGTGCGGATGCGGACCGTCCCGGAGGCGCGATCGACGTCGATGCGACCGCCGTCTGCCACCCAGATCGTCGCGGTCGAGTCGCGCACATCGACCGTCCCAGGGACCCGGGGATCCGGATCACGGCCCTGTTCGCGGACGACTGTGAGGGTGGCCCAATCGGGCTCCACGGCTCCCATCCGGTCCGCTTCCACGCCTCGGATGCGGAAGCCGTACACACCTGCGGTCGGTTCCCCCTTGACTGAACAGTCGCGTTCGGGGTACATTGCGCCGGTCTAGGTGGGGGTCAAAGGAGGCTCGATGTCCGAAAACTATGAGAAGCCGGAGCTTCGTGAGCTCGGGACCGTGGATGAGATGACGGAGGGGACCTTCAACAAGGTCGGCACGACGTCGGATTCGTTCACCGTGATCACCAACGGCATCGTCATCGGCAGTCTCGTCGCGAGCCCGTAAGGCTCGGACGACAGCAAAGACGTGCAGACGCGGCCCCTGGGCCGCGTTTCTGCTTAAGGGGAATCCTCGTCGAGCAGGCCGCGGGCCTGACAGTCGTCGACGAACGCGTCCACGTCCTCGCCCGCCACGTCGGCGCCGATGCCGTAGCGCTCGGTGAGCAGCCGGACCAGGTGCCCGCGTGTCGCCCCCTCCTCGAGGGCCTTCCACAGCAGCGTCGCGGCCGGGTTGGTGGCGAGGTAGGTCTTCGTCTCGAGGTCGAGGACGACGAGGTCGTCACCGACCTTGCGCCAGGCGATGCGGTCCGTCTTCAGTCGCGGCACGGCGGGATCGTACGGTGCGGCGCGCGAGACGTGCGTAGACCGCACGCGTCTGGGTGGCGACGTCGCCCCAGTCGAAGTTCAGGACGTGCTCGGAGGCCTCTGTGACGAGCCGGTCCCGCAGCTCCGCGTCGGTCAGCACCCGCTCCATCATGCGCGCGAGGGAGCGTGGATCGCGCGAGCGGAAGCGCAGGCCTACGTCGTGGTTGGGGACGACCTCGCGCAGCCCTCCGGTGTCGGCGACGATGCAGGGCACGCCCGAGGCCATGGCCTCGAGCGCGACGATGCCGAACGGCTCGTAGAGCGAGGGCACGACGCACAGGTCCGCGATGCGATACAGCGAGTGCAGGACGTCGTCGCCGATCCAGCCCAGGAAGGTGCCGTGCCCCATCAGGCCGAGCCGATGCGCCTGCCGCTCGAGCTCGGCCTCGTGCGTGCCCGAGCCCGCCACGAGGAAGCGGACGTCACCCAGCCGGCGGATCACGCCGGGGAGGGCGTCGAGCGCGACCTGGAAGCCCTTCTCGTAGACGAGCCGGCCGATGAGCAGGACGAGCCGCTCGTCGGGCGCGGCGAACTCGGCGCGCAGCGCCGCGAGGTCGTCGACCGCCACCAGGTCCTCCGGGTCGATGCCGTTGGGGATGACATCGACACGCGTCTCGTCGATGCCGAACACGTCAGCCACGTGCCCGCGCATGTAGTGCGAGCACGTGATCACGCCGTCGGCCCGCTTGGCCATGCGCGTCTCGACCCGGTGGATGTAGGACTGCGGGTGCTTGCCGACCCAGCCCTGGTGGCGACCGTACTCGGTCGCGTGGATGGTCGTCAGGTACGGGAGCCCCGCGGTGCGCGCCAGCGACTGGCAGGCCTTCGCGACCAGCCAGTCGTGGCCGTGCAGGAGGTCGAAGCCGAAGCGGGCGCACAGCTTGCGGCCGGCGTCGCGCATGTGCGCGTTCATGTCGTCGACCCAGTCGACGAACGCCTCGAGGTCGTCCTTGGGGAACTGCGGCTCGGCGACGCGGTGGACGTAGACGCCGGCGCGAACCTCCTCGAGCGCGTGCTGGCGCGCACCCCGTGTGAGCACGTGCACCTCGACGCCCTGCGCGGCGAGGTTCTCGGAGAGCTTGCGCACGTGGCGCCCCAGCCCGCCCTCGACGATCGGCGGGTACTCCCAGGAAACGATGAGGATCCGCACTGCGGCCGGAGCCTACCGGCGCCTGACCTTCTCGCAGCGGCGGACGCGGTCGCGGCGGTCGACGATCGCGACGTCGCGACGGCCCGGGCCGCAGTCGACGCGGTCGCGGGCACTGCCGCGGGCGGCGAGACGGTCACGGCCCGAGCCCCCGTAGAGCCGGTCGCGCCCGCCGCCGCCGTTGAGGCGGTCCCTGCCGCGGCCGCCGTACAGGCAATCACGGCCGCGGCGGCCGTGAATGCGGTCGTTGCCGCGGCGTCCCAGGATGCGGTCACCGCGGGCGCTGCCACGCAGCCGGTCGGACCGGTTTGTGCCGCGCAGGACGCGCTTGCACGGACCGGTGCGCGGGACGCTTGAGGGCGGCGGCGTCGGAGTGGCCTGAGCGGACACGGCGACGGTAACGGGGTGGCCCCAGTTGCCGGCCTCGTCGGCGAAGCGCACGGCGATCGTGTCGGCGGCTCCCAGCTGCGCGCCGGTCAGCCTGACCGTCACCCTCGCGCCGGCCGGCGCGGTGATCGGCCGCTCGGTGTCGGCAACGCGCATCGTCTTCGCGGTGCCGCACAGCCAGTCGTCCCCCGGTGCCCTCAGCGTGACCACGGCGCCGGTGCCCTCACGGACGGCCCGCAGCTGCGTCGGGGTGCCTGGCGGGCGGCCGTCCGTCGCGTAGTTGTTGGTCGAGCGCTCGTCGTGGTGGTACGTCCACCACTCGTTGTTGGAGCCGTCGCAGGCGTCGACGTCGGTCTTCCACAGGAACGACCAGCCCTCGCGGGTGACGGCGGTGACGTCGAGCTTGCCGTCGCCGTCGGCGTCGCCGACCGCCGGCGTGGCCTGCGTCCAGCCACCCGTGAACTTCGGCCAGCCGGCGGGCTCGGCGCCGCCGGGACCGTAGGCGTGCAGCTGATACATGCCGGTGCCCACGAGCGCGTGCCGGCCCCCCGGCGTCGCGGGGGTCCCGACACGCGCGACAGGCGCCTGCGAGACGAGCTGGAAGTCGTCGGTGGCCAGCGGGTATCCCGGCGACGACGGACCCGGGTCGACGTAGGAGCCGTCCGGTGCGGCGGGCGACCACATCTGCTCGACGTGGTTGAAGGGGAGGTTCTGGTTGACCGCGAGCAGGTTCGCGGCGCCGTTGACCGTGAGCCCGCCCTTGAGGACCTGCGGGACGCCGATGCCGAGCACGTCACCCGCAGAGGCGTAGTCGGCCAGGTTGAGGATGGCGGCGCTGGCGTCGGCGCGCTGGCCGGCCGCCGACTCGAAGGAGGAGACGGTGTTACCGCCCGCGTCGACGAGCCGCGAGCCGCCGCCGGGAATCACGGCGGTGCCGCCGGAGACCACGACCTCGTCCGTGCCGCCGTCGGTGTTGATGACCGCCGAGTCGTGACCGGGCAGGACGAGTGGCAGCAGGTCGCCCGCGGCGACGCCGACCTTGACCGGCCAGCCGGCGACCGCCTTGCCGTCCGCGTGGATCGCGTAGACGGGGTTGAAGCCGGTCGAGGCCTGCAGGATGGCGTTGACGAACTCGAAGAACGAGCCTGGGAACTCCGGTTCCCCGGGCGCGACCTCGTTGGTCGAGACGATGATCTCGGGCGGCCCCTTGCCGTCGAGGTCGGCGATCGCCGGGGTGGTGATGATCTCGGCGCCGTCGGCCCCGTCCGTCGCGAGCTTGCGCGGGAAGCCGGCCAGCAGCGAGCCGTCGCCATGCCAGGCGTAGACGTGCTGGTCGAACGCTCCCGTGACGATCTCGAGCCCCGGCACCTGCGGGTCGAGGTCGGCCAGCACCGGCGAGGAGGCGATGCCGCGCTTGATGTGGTTGTCCGACGTGATCGCGCGGTCGGCGGCGTTGAAGCACGGCTTGGGCACGCCGGGCTTGCACGGCTCCGAGAGCGAGCGGTCGACCCCCGTCTTGAGCACGCGCGTGCCGTCGAGCTCCCATGCGTACATGTGCTCCCCCGCGGTCACGACGATCTCGGCGTCGCGGTCGCCGTCGATGTCGCCGATCGCCGGCACCCGCGGGGACTCGCGCGGCACAGCGGCGCCGGCCAGGGGGACGGGGTGGTTCTGCTCCAGCGCGTAGCGGTCCGTGCGGACCGGCTCGCCGCCGTTGAACGACGGCACCGGGCTGCCGTCCGCGTTCAGGACCCACAGCTCGCCGCTCGAGGTCGGCATGACCACGTCGAGCGCGTTGTCGCCGTTGACGTCGTACAGGCGCGGCGAGGTCTCGCCGCCGGAGGCGGTCGTGTACCTGGCGGCATCGGCCCCGCTGCCGATCGCGCGCGGCCAGCCCGGATGGTTGCCGTCGTCGGCGTACGCGTGCAGCGACTTGCGGTAGCGCCCGATGTTCGGCGCGTCCCCGGCCGCATGCACCGTGAGCCGCAGTTGGAAGACGTGGCGCTCGGGATCCGGATCGGGATAGGGGTCGCCCGGCCAGCCGTCGGCCGCGGTGCCGGCGGGACGCCCGGGATCGTCGGCGACCTCGCCGTTGCAGTTCGCCGCCAGGTTCTGGACCGTGGCCTTCGGGATCGTTCCGAACGTGCCGCCGGGCGCGACCTCGCCGGTGCCGCTCAGCAGCGGCAGGAAGTCGGCGTCCAGGGCGTCCTGCCCGCATGCGTACTCGATCTCCCAGGCCCCGACCCCCGTGCGCGAGAGCGCGCGGCCGGTGATCGGCACTCCGCCGTCCGGCACGCGAGCCGCGTTGATGGGCGCGAACCAGTCGGGAGCGTCGATCTGCGCCTGCGGCGGGATGCGCTTGGCCTTGATGCGCTGCATCGCGCCGGCGAGGTTCACGCGCCCGTAGCCGAAGTGCGAGTCCCAGCCGGCGTTGGCTCGGTCGGCCTGTCCGATCACGCCGGTGTTGTCGGGCAGCACGTCCTCGGCGGTCATCGTCAGCAGCTGGCGGACCTCGTTGCCGTTCAGCGGCGTGGCGAGCTGCTCGCGCCCGTAGGCCATCAGCAGCGCCGCCGCGCCCGACGCCTGGCCGGTGTTCTCCGAGCCGGTCGAGCCCATCATCACGATGTCGGCCTTGCCGCCGTACTGCGTCAGGTTCGAGTTGCGGAAGAACGACGTCGTGAACGGCTGACCGATGTTCTGGCCCAGCCCGAGCAGCCCCAGGAACTCCCTGCAGCCGTCGGTGAACTCGTCGGGCGGGTCGACGATGTCGCCGACGCCGGGCAGCCCGGGCAGGCCGCCGCAGGTGTCGTTGGGCGCGGTGTCGTAGAGCGACCCGGCGACGTAGATCGCCTCGTTGTAGTTGGTCGGGTAGTTGTGGTTGGCGCTGTTGATGTCGCTGGAGACCAGCGTCAGCGCGAGCCCCTTCTGGTCGGCGTACGTGAACGCCCGGCGCCCGAACTGCGAGTTGGTGAGGCCGCCGACGGCGCCCTCGACGACGCTGGCGCCGTTGTCGGCTGCGTACATGACGCCCATCGCGAAGTTGTCGCCGGGGACGACGAACGTGTCCCACACGCGCAGCGGCATCAGCTGGCAGTCCGGGCACATGCCGGTGTCGCTGTTTGAGTTGTTGGTCGCGGCCAGCGCCTCCCGTGCCCTGCCGGTGCCGTGGCCGTTGGCCGAGCAGCAGCTCGACGCGTCGAACGGGTCGTTGTCGTCGTCGAAGAAGTCCCAGCCGGCGATGTCGTCGGCGTAGCCGTTGGCGTCGGCGTCGGTGGCGTCGCTGAAGGTGGCGATCAGGTCGGAGGCGTCGAGGACCGCGTCGGACTCCTGATCGCCTGCCGCCTTGTCGACGCGGTCGTCGTCGGCGTAGTCCACGACGTTGAAGACGCCGTCGCCGTTGGCGTCGTACTCGGTCGCGCCCTGCGGCAGCGGCAGCTCGGAGCGGTTGAGGCGCACCTTGGTGCGCAGCTCGGAGTCCTGCCAGCGGATGCCGGTGTCGAGGATCGCCACCACCGTCTGCGGGTTGCCGGTGTCGTACTTGTGCGCGGTGTCCGCGCGCACGCCGGAGATCTGCAGGCACTCCGCGAGCGCGGCTGCGACCGGGTTGGCGCCGACGCCCTCGGCCTTGACGTTCGCCGCCTTGCCCTCGGCGTCGAGCTGGGAGCAGTCCTGGTAGCGGGTCCCGGTCGCGTAGTGCGCGTTCGGCGGCCCCTGCGCGTGGTTGGCGCTGTCGGGAGAGAACCCGAACGCCCCGAACTGCTCCTCGGCGAACGTCCCGCACGAGGGCGGTCCTTGCTCGTCATCCGCCTCGCAGCGGTCGAAGTCGGGGTCGTCGGGCGTGTTGACCCGCGGGCTCTCGGCCGGGTCGCTGCCGGGGTAGGCCGCGATCGCCGCGGCCGGCAGCACCAGGACCACCAGCAGCGCGAGCAGGACTCTCCTCATCCGGTTCAAGCGTAGAGAGATGCGATGGTCACCGAGCCACTCGCCTCTGGCGAATCGCCGGGGCGGACCGCGCTTGCTGGTAATGCGCGCCGCCGGCGCGGAGGAACCACCCACATGGGCCCTCTGAGTCGCGAAGTGGTCGATATATCGAGCGGTAGGCGACTCGGACCGGGTTGCGCTCCCGGCACGACAGCTGACACGCAGCGGGCTGAGCGCGGAGCGGCCGGCGTCAGGCCGTGTAGACGCCGAGGCGGCCGGCGGGGACGGGGTCGAACCCGGAAGCCTCGACCGACCCCGCGACGCCGTCGCGGACCGGGACGACCACGAGCACCTGCCCGCCGCGGACGTAGGCGCACACGCCCTCGGGTGCGACGACCGGGTCGTAGGAGCCGGCGAACGCCTCCGGCAGGCGCGCGCGCAACGCGAGCGTGTCGCGGATCAGCTTGAGCTTGGGCGGCGGCGAGGCGAGTGCCTGCGAGCGCGCGGCGAAATCGACCGGACGCCGGTTGTCGGGGTCGACGAGTGCGCGGAGCTCGAGCTCGTCGCCCATGTAGATGTCCGGGACGCCGGGCGCGGTGAGCTTCAACACCAGCTGACCCAGCGCGGAACGGCGGCCGGCAACGGCGACGCGCGGGACGAGCGCGTCGAGCTCGACCCGGAACGAGTCGTCGGCGAGCAGACCGCGCGCCCAGTCGGCGACCGCACGCTCGTAGTCGTGGTCCTGGTCGACCCAGCTCGTCTGGAGCTTCGCTTCGCGCAGTGCCTTCTCGCAGTAGGCGTCAAGGCGCTCGAGTGGCTCGATCGGGTGCGCGCCGAGCAGCGTCTGCAACACGAGGAAGCCGGCCGTCGGGTCCGGCGCCTCCGGAACCCAGCGGCGCGCCAGAGCGACCCAGTCGTCGCGCAGGTCGGGCTCGGTCAGAGCGCCGATGCGGGCCCGGACGTCGGCCGAGCGCTTGGTGTCGTGCGTCGTCGAGATGAGCAGATTGCGCGGAAACCGCTCGCGCCGCTGCTCGTTGCCGGCGTGGAGCTCCTCGACGGAGACGCCGAAGCGCCCCGGGTCGCCGCCGACCTCGTTCAGCGCGGGCAGGCGCAGGTAGCGGTAGAACGCGGTGTCCTCGACGCCCTTGGCGGTGACCGGCGGCGAGGTCTGCTGGAAGCGAGTCCTGTACTCGTCGCCGGTCTCGTAGGTGCGGTACACCGGCATCCGCGCGAGGGCCTCCGCGATCTCCGCCTCGCTGCGCTCCGGCGCCAGGCGGTGCAGCCAGGCCACCTCCCGCGCGAACGTCGTCGTCGCCTGCTCGAGCTTGGCCGCATAGGCGACCGCGCCGAAGTGGCGCGCGTCACCGGTGAGCTCGTTCCAGACGCGCGTGAACGACTCCTCCGCGGCCGGATCGACGAAGGCGGCCTGCGCGTCGGCCGCGAACTCGTAGCCGACCGTGCCGTCGACCGGCCAGTCGGGAAGCTGCTCGCCCGTGTGGAGGATCTTCTCGACCCAGATGCCGACCGCGGGTCCTGCCTCGGCCCGCAGCCGCTCCAGGTAGCCGGCCGGGTCGGCGAGCCCGTCCGGATGATCGATGCGCAGGCCCCCGACCACGCCGTCCCGGACGAGCTCGAGCACCTTGCGGTGCACCAGGTCGAACACCTCGGGATCCTCGACGCGCACGGCGGCGAGGTCGTCGATGTCGAAGAAGCGGCGGTAGAAGTCGCCCTCGGGCTCGAAGTCGAACACCTTGCGGTCCGGCCACCACGGGTTCTCGTCGCCGGTCCCCATGTGGTTGGGGACGATGTCGAGGATCACCGGCATCTCGGCCGCGAGCGCGCGCAGCTCCCCTTCCCCGCCGAGCGCCTCGCTGACCCGCGTCGGGTCGACGACGTCGTAGCCGTGCGTGGAGCCCGACCGCGCCTGCAGGGACGGCGACAGGTACAGGTGGCTCACACCCAGCTCCTTGAAGTACGGCACCAGTGAGCGCGCCGCGGTGAAGCCGAACTCGGGCGTCAGCTGCAGGCGGTAGGTCGCGAGCAGGTCAGTCGCCGACACGCCGCAGCAGGATCGTCGAGCGCGCGTGCAGCGCGACCTCGGCGTGGGCGTCGCACCGGGTCCCGAGCGCGACGTCGGGGTGCGTGGCGACCTCGACCTCCCAGCAGGCGCCGAAGCTGCGCACGGGCAGGTGGTAGGTGACGTCCTCGTGGTGCGCGTTGACGAGGAGCAGGAACGAGTCGCCGCGGATCGGCTCGCCGCGGCGGCTCTTCTGCGGGATCGCCTCGCCGTTGAGGAACAGCCCCACGACCGGCACGCCGGACCGCCAGTCGGCGCTCGTCATCTTGTTGCCGTCCGAGCGGAACCACCACGCGTCCGGCAGCGGCGAGCCCTCGATCTCCTCCCCGAGCAGGAACGACGAGCGGTGGAAGACCGGGTTGGACTTGCGCAGCTCGATCAGCCGCCGCGTGAAGGCGAGCAGTTCCCCGTCCTCGGACTCCCAGTCGAACCAGCTGATCTCGGAGTCCTGACACCAGCCGTTGTTGTTGCCGCCCTGCGTGCGGCCGAACTCGTCGCCTCCGAGCAGCATCGGCGTGCCGTTCGACAGCACCAGCGTCGTGAGGAAGTTGCGCATTTGGCGCGCGCGCAGGGCCTCGATCTCGGGATCGTCGGTCGGTCCCTCGGCGCCGCAGTTCCACGAGCGGTTGTCGTCCGTGCCGTCGCGGTTGTCCTCCTGGTTGGCCTCGTTGTGCTTCTCGTTGTAGGAGACGAGGTCGCGCAGCGTGAAGCCGTCGTGGGCGGTGACGAAGTTGATCGACGCGAATGGGTCGCGGCCGTCGGCTTCGTAGAGGTCGGCCGACCCGGTGAAGCGCGCCGCGAAGGCGTCCGGCCCCGCCTCGCCGCGCCAGAAGTCGCGCATCGTGTCGCGGTAGATCCCGTTCCACTCGCTCCACAGGACGGGGAAGTTGCCGACCTGGTAGCCGCCGGGGCCGACGTCCCAGGGCTCGGCGATCAGCTTGACCTGGCTGAGCACCGGGTCCTGGTGGATCGTGTCGAAGAACGACGCCAGCCGGTCGACGTCGTAGAGCTCGCGGGCGAGCGCCGAGGCGAGATCGAAGCGGAAGCCGTCGACGTGGCACTCGGTGACCCAGTAGCGCAGCGAGTCCATGATCATCCGCAGCGTGCTCGGGTGGCGCGCGTTGAGCGAGTTGCCCGTGCCCGTGAAGTCCATGTAGTGGCGCTCGTCGTCGGGGACGAGCCGGTAGTACGAGCAGTTGTCGACGCCCTTGAAGGAGAGCATCGGGCCGAGGTGGTCACCCTCGGCCGTGTGGTTGTAGACGACGTCGAGGATCACCTCGATGCCCTCACGGTGCAGCGCCTTGACCATGCCCTTGAACTCGCTCACCTGCTCGCCGGTCGCCCCGCTCGCGCTGTAGCCGGCATGGGGCGCGAAGAACCCGATCGACGAGTAGCCCCAGTAATTGGTCAGGCCCTGGTCGTGCAGGAACCCCTCGTCGATGATGTGGTGCACGGGCAGCAGCTCGAGTGCCGTGACGCCCAGGTCCTTGAGGTGGGCGATCGCGGGCTCGGAGGCCAGACCCGCGTAGGTGCCGCGCAGGTCGTCGCGCACCCCGGGCATCCGCTTGGTGAAGCCCTTGACGTGCGTCTCGTAGATGACCGTCTCCCACCACGGGTTCCCGGGGTGGCGGTCGCCCTCCCAGTCGAAGCGCTCGTCGACGACCAGGCACTTGGGCATCGCGTCGGCGTCGTCGGAGTCGTCGAGCTCGAGGTCTGCGTCCTCGTCGCCTGGGGTCGGGACGTACGGGTGGACGTTGCCGGCCTCCCAGTCCACGCCGCCCTCGATCGCCTTCGCGTACGGATCGATCAGCAGCTTGTGCGGGTTGAAGCGGTGGCCGGCGTGCGGCTCGTAGGGACCGTGGACGCGATAGCCGTAGCGCTGGCCCGGCCCGACCCCGGGCAGGTAGCAGTGCCAGTGGTACGCCGTCTTCTCGACGACGGGGATGCGCTCCTCGTTGTCGTCGGCATCGAACAGGCACAGCTCCACGCGCTCGGCGTGCTCGGAGAACAGCGCGAAGTTGGTGCCCTCGCCGTCCCAGCACGGGCCGAGCGGGAACGGGCGGCCGGGCCAGACCCTACGCATACCGACACGTTTCAGATGGCTGAATGAGCATGTGTCGGTATGCGCTCAAGCGGCTCATCGGACCAGCGCCCCGGCGAGCGGCGGCAGCGAGTCGGTCACGGGGTGGGTGGCGACGATGATCTCGGCGGTGGGGTCGATGGGCATCGGTTCGGTGGCGAAGTTCGCGACGAGCGTACGGTCGCCGCGCCGCACCCGCAGCCAGCGCTCCGCCTCGTCGAACGTGATCTCCGCGTCGCCGGCCGGGAGCTCGCGCCGCGCCGCGATCAACTCGCGGTGCAGTCGCTCCAGGTCGGCGTCGCGCTCTCTCGTCAGCTTCGAGCGCAGGAAGGTATCGGGGTCCTGCGGGTCCGGCACGTCGGCGCCCGCGAAATCGGCGAATGAGGCGAACTCACGCCGGCGGCCCTCGCGCGTCGCCTCGGCGATGTCAGCGTCGATGTGGTCGGTGAAGAACTGAAACGGCGCGGGCTCGCCGTACTCGTCACCCATGAAGAGCATCGGCGTGAACGGGGACAGCAGCGTGCACAACGCGGCGAGCGGACGCACGTCCGGCGGGAGGCGGTCGCCGAGCGCGCGGTTGCCGACCTGGTCGTGGTTGGCCGAGAAGACGACGAACTGCTCCGGCGCGCGGTCACCGGCGGGGGCGCCGAAGCGGCGGCGGCGGAAGCTCGAGTACGTCCCATCGTGGACGTGCGGGCGGTGGAACGCCTTGGCCAGGTCGGCGACCCTGCCGAACTCCTCGTAGTAGCCAGCGGTGTCGCCGGTGAGCAGGACGCGCAGGGCGTGATGGAAGTCGTCGGCCCAGGCGGCGTCGCAGCCCCAGCCCTCGGGGCGGATGACCCTGGGATCGTTGAGCCCGGACTCGGCGATCACGAGCGCGCTGTGACTGGCGGCGTGGACACGGCGGCTGATCGCCGCGACGATGTGCTCGGCGGAGGTGTCGAAGATGGCATGGATCGCGTCGAGGCGCAGACCGTCGACCCGGTAGTCGCGGATCCACTGCTCGGCCGACTGCAGCACCCACTCGCGCACCGGGTCGCAGTCGGCGTCGTCGAAGTTCAGGGCCGCGCCCCAGAACGTCTCGTACTTCTCGGTGTGGTAGGGCCCGAAGGCGCGCAGCGCGGTGTTCCCGGACGCCCCGACGTGGTTGTAGACGACGTCGAGGATCACCGCGAGGCCGTGCCGGTGCGCGGCGTCCACGAGCCGCTGGAACCCGGGTGGCCCGCCGTAGCTCGACTGCGGCGCGGAGATGTAGACCCCGTCGTAGCCCCAACCGCGCGCGCCGGGGAACTCCGCCACCGGCATCACCTCGATGGCGTTGACCCCGAGCGCGGCGAGAGCGCTCAGATGGGGGATCGCCCCATCAAACGTGCCTTCCTCGCTGAACGTGCCGACGTGCAACTCGTAGACGACGAGGTCCTCGAGCGCCGGCGTCTCGAAGCCGCCCGCGCTGTGCTCGAAGGTCGCCGGATCGACGAGCCGGCTCGGTCCTCGCAGGCCCTCGGGCTGCCAGCGGCTGGCTGGGTCGGGCAGCGGCTCGCCGTCGAGCACGAAGAGGTAGTCGTCACCGTGCTGCGCCGCGACCGTCGCCTCGTGGACGCCGTAGCCGACATCGGTCATCGCGAGCTGGCGGCCGCCGACGCGCACTTGCACGTCGCGCGGCCGCGGAGCCCAGCAGCGGAACTCGAAGGCGCCGTCGCCGGCCGGATGCGCGCCGAGTGGGCGCTCGAAAGGGAGCACGAGGCCCACCTGCCCAACGCTACGAGCCGTCTAACGTCGGGAGAGTGACCGGGTTCGTCGAGTGGATCATGGTGGCGCCGGTGAAGGCGATGGCCCTCGTGGGGGTTCCGGAGGTCCGTGTCGGTGAGAAGGGGGTGGCCGAGAACCGCCGCTTTCACGTGATCGACGAGCGCGACCGCATGGTCAACGGCAAGGTCGCCGGGCCGCTGGTGCGGGTGCGCCCGGACTACGACGCGGCGGCGGACCGCCTGGCTCTGGCGTTCCCGGACGGGACGGTTATCGAGGAAGCGATCAGGCTGGGCGAGGAGTCGGGGAGTCAGTTCTTCGGCCGACCGCTGGCTGTCCGCCCCGTGCTCGGCGGTTTCTCAGAGGCGCTGTCGGAGTTCGCCGGCCGACCGCTGCGGCTGGTGCGCGCCGAGCGCGGCGCGGTGGACCGCGGCCGGAGCGGTGCCGTCTCGCTCGTCTCGACGGCCGCCTGCGACGGCTTCGACCCGCGTCGCTTCCGGATGCTGTTCGGCATCGGCGGCATCGCCGCGCACGCCGAGGACGACTGGGTCGGCTACCGCGTCCGCATCGGTGAGGCGGTCGTGCGCCCGCTGTCGGAGACCGGCCGCTGCCTGATCACCTCCCAGGACCCCGACACCGGGATCCCCGACTTCGACATGCTCGAATGGATCCGCACGAACCGCCCGGAGGGCACCGCCGAGCCGCTGCCGTTCGGCGTCCACGGGAAGGTCGTCGCGCCGGGGACCGTCCGCGTCGGGGACCCCGTCGAGCCGCTCTAGCGCCACTGCCGCTCGCGCCCCAACTCGGAAGGCGTGATGAATTTCACCCTGGGGCAGGGTGGTATTCATCAGACCCGGCCCGGAGCCTCCTCTCTCGGTGCCCGTAGTTCAGTCCACGCCGCGCTCCATCGCCCAGCGCGAGAGCTCGTGGCGCGTCGAGAGCTGGAGCTTGCGCAGCACGGAGGACACGTGCGCCTCGACCGTCTTGGCGCTGATCCCGAGCCGCAGCGCGATCTCCTTGTAGAGGTAGCCGCGCGCGATGTGCTGGAGGATCTCCCGCTCGCGCGGCGTCAGCAGATCGAGGTCGGAAGACGGCCCGCCCACCCCGGGCGCCGTGCCGGCGAAGGCGTCGAGCACGAAGCCGGCGAGCCGCGGCGAGAAGACGGCGTCGCCCTCGTGCACGCGCTGGACCGCGTCGGCGAGCTCGGCGCCGTCGATCGTCTTGGTCACGTAGCCGCGTGCGCCCGCGCGGATGATCGCGATCACGTCCTCGGGGGCGTCGGAGACCGACAGCGCCAGGAACTTCGAATCGGTGGGCGCGCTGCGGCGGATCACCTCCGTACCGCCGCCGTCGGGCATGTGGACGTCGAGCAGCACGACGTCGGGCCGGTGCTGGGCGATCGCCGCGACCGCCTCATCGACGGTGCCCGCATCCGCCAGCACCACCAGCTCCCGCTCGAGCTCCGCGCGCACACCCGCGCGGAACAGCGCGTGGTCGTCCACGATCACGACCCTCGGCGCGGTCACAGCGTCAGCTCCCACTCGGTGCCCGTCCCCGGAGCGCTCACGACCCGGGCCGTCCCGCCGTGGCGCTCCATCCGGCCCACGATGGACTCGCGGACGCCGCGGCGGTCGCCCGGCACGGAATCGGGCTCGAACCCCGGACCGCGGTCGCGGACGAAGACCTGCACGCTCTCGCCGCCCATCTCGGCGTAGACCGAGATCGGCGCGCCCGGCGCGAACTTGGCGGCGTTGGTGAGCGCCTCGCGCGTCGCGGCGGCAACCGCCTCGGTGTCGTCGTCGAGGTCGCGGTCGCCGACGGTGACCACGTCAACGGGCGTCCCGTGCGCCTCCTCGACCTCCGCGGCGGCCGCCTGCAACGCGGCCGCAAGGGTCTTCGAACGCTCGACGCCGCCGTTGAGCCACGCCCGCAGCTCGCGCTCCTGCTTACGCGCGAGCGTCGCCACCGCGCGCGGGTCGTCGGCGCGGCGCTGCATGAGCGCGAGCGTCTGCAGCACCGAGTCGTGCAGGTGCGCTGCGACCTCGGCGCGCTCCTGCGAGCGGATCCGCTCGGAGCGCTCGGAGGCCAGCCCGCGCACCAGCCGCAGCCACAGGGGCGCCAGGATCACCGTGGCGGCGACCAGCACGACGACGACGGCGAGTACGGCATCACGCGCCGGCGCGAGGGCGTCGTTGAGCCACAAAAAGACCAGCCCGCCGCCGAGCACGAGCGCCGCCCCCAGCAGCGCAGAGCTGCGCGCCGCGACGCCGAGCGGGCTCGACACCGGCCGGCGCTCGCGCGCGCCGGCCGACCCGCGCGGCGCCTCCTCCTCCGTGGCGGCCTGCGACTGGCGCCAGATCAGCGCGGCGCCGACCGTCACCAGCGTCAGCGGCCACACGAGCGCGTCGCCGACCCACAGGCCCCAGGCGCGCAGCAGCAGCAGCGCAGCGAGCACGAGGAGGCCGGCACCGAAGGCGATCTCGACCGTCGCCCGTCGCGGCCGCCCGCGCTTGAGGCCCGCCGCCAGGGGTGGCGCGCCGACGACCGCGAGGATCGCCGGCGCGCCGTAGTCGAAGTGCAGCGCGATCGCGCCCGTCCCGTCGAGCAGCAGCACGACGCCCAGCAGCGTCAGCGCCACCCCGGCGACGAGCGAGACCGGCTCAGCCCTCACAGCCGTCGCTCACCGGAGGGCCGCCGAACTCGCCGTCGTGCTCGATGTCCTCCGGCGTCCGGTTGACCCGCAGCGCGCCCACGCCGCCCTGGAGATGGAGGCGCAGGGTGGGCTGCCCCGCGGCAGCCGGGGCGCCGCCGTCAGCGTCGACGTCGACGCCGTCGTTGACACGGCCGAGGATGTCGGTGGCGCCGATCCCGACGTGCGCGGTCGTCTGCACGCACACCTCGCCCGGCACGGTGACCTGGACGTCGCCGACGCCGATGCGCGTTGTGACGCGGATCACCTGGCTGCGCTCGAACTGCACGTCGCGCAGGTCGAGGCGCAGCTCCCCGACACCCAGCCGGTACTCGGGCCGCACGCTCGACACCGAGCTGGGACGGTACTCGCGCTCGCCGACCCCGCCCTCGAGACGCAGATCGGCCGCGGCCACGACCGAGGCCGGGACCGCGAGCAGCAGCGCGGGGGCGATCAGCCAGCGCGCGCCGCCGCGCATGCTGCCGACGATCAGGAGGACGCCGCACGCGATCACCACGGCGGCGATCACCGGGCCGCCGCCGAACGCCGCGCCCACGGCTGCCGCGAGCCCGGCGACGATCGCGCCCGCGATCGCCAGAACCACCAGCGACGCGTGCACGAGCCGCGGGTCGGTCCGGCCGCCGAAGGCGCGCCACACGAGCACGCCGATCGCCGCCGGGACGAGCAACACGAGCACCGAGCCCCCGCTGAAGGGAACGGAGACGAGAGCGACGACCGCGATGACGATGACCGCCGCCTTGGCCCGGTTCGAGAGCGGTGGCGCATCCTCCTCGGCGGGGATGACGAAGACGCCGACGGCGTACAGCGCGAGCCCGGCGCCGCCGAACAACGACAGCAGGGCGAAGGCGATCCGCACCAGCGCGGGGTCGAGGTCGAAGTGCTCGGCGATGCCGCCGGCGACGCCGGCGATCCTGCGCTCGGTGCCGGAGCGCTTGAGGCGTCGCTTGGGGGGAGGGGGGAGATCAGGGGAGGTCATGCCGTCAGCATCCCGCCCCGCGCCACCCCTGACTATTGGGAATGGCCCTTAGGGAGCGTCGGGGACGAGCCACAGACCGCCGAGCGGCGGCAGCGTCACCTCGGCGGAGAACGGCTGGCCGCCCCAGGGGACCGGCTCCGCCTGGACCCCGCCGAAGTTGCCGGTGTCCGATCCGCCGTAGTGGGTCGAGTCGGTGTTGACGGCCTCGACCCAGCGCCCCGCGCGCGGCAGGCCGATGCGGTACCCCGGGCGCGGCACCGGCGTCAGGTTGAGCACGCACGCGACGATGTCGGCGAGGTCGCGCGACGTGCGGGCGAACGCCACCACCGAGTTCTCGGCGTCGTTGGGCTCGAGCCAGTAGAAGCCCTCCGGCTCGAAGTCGTTCTCCCACAGCGCCGGACGCTCGCGGTAGACGCGGTTGAGGTCGCGCACCAGCGCCTGGAGGCCGCCATTGAGCGGCTGCTCGAGCAGGTGCCAGTCCAGCGAGCGCTCGTGCGACCACTCCTGTTCCTGGCCGAACTCCTGCCCCATGAACAGCAGCTTCTTGCCGGGGTGCGCCCACATGTAGGCGTACAGCGTCCGCAGGTTGGCGTGCTTCTGCCAGTGGTCGCCCGGCATCTTCGTGTACAGCGAGCCCTTGCCGTGGACGACCTCGTCGTGGGAGAGCGGGAGCACGAAGTTCTCCGTGAACGCGTAGACGAGCGAGAAGGTCAGCTCGTGATGGTGCCAGCGGCGGTAGACGGGGTCCTGCTGGAAGTAGCTCAGGGTGTCGTGCATCCAGCCCATGTTCCACTTGAAGCCGAACCCCAGCCCGCCGAGATAGGTCGGCCGCGAGACGCCGGGCCAGGCCGTCGACTCCTCGGCCACGGTCGCCACGCCCTGCTCGCGCGCGTAGACCGTCTCGTTGAGCTGCTTGAGGAAGCCGACCGCCTCGAGGTCCTCGTTGCCGCCGAACTGGTTGGCCACCCACTCGCCCTCCTCGCGCGAGTAGTCGAGGTAGAGCATCGACGCGACGGCGTCCACGCGCAGCCCGTCGGCGTGGTAGCGGTCGAGCCAGTACAGGCCGCTGGTGACGAGGAAGTTGCGCACCTCGTTGCGGCCGAAGTTGAACTCGAGCGTCCCCCACTCGGGGTGCGCGCCGCGGCGCGGGTCCTCGTGCTCGTACAGCGCGGTGCCGTCGAAGCGCGCCAGCGCCCAGTCGTCGCGCGGGAAGTGGGCCGGCACCCAGTCGAGGATCACGCCGATCCCGTTCTGGTGCATCCGGTCCATGAACGTCTTGAGCTCGTCGGGCGATCCGTGGAGTGGCGTGGGAGCGAAGGGCGAGGTGACCTGATAGCCCCACGACCCCTCGAACGGGTGCGCCATCACCGGCATCAGCTCGACGTGCGTGAAGTTCATGTCGGCCGCGTAGGCCGAGAGCTGGTCGGCGAGCTCGAGGTAGGAGAGCCGGCCGCCCTCCAGCGTGCGCCGCCACGAGCCCAGGTGCACCTCGTAGATCGACATCGGCTGCGCCAGCGTGTCGCGTGCCCGGCGGGCCTCCATCCACTCCCCGTCGCCCCACTCGTGCTCGGACGCGTGCACCACGGACGCCGTCTGCGGCGGGTGCTCGGCCGCCTGCGCGTACGGGTCGGCCTTCAGCCGCAGCTCCCCGTCCGGCGTGTGGATCTCGAACTTGTAGCGCTGGCCCGGTCCCACGTCGGGCACGAACAGCTCCCAGATGCCCGACGAGCCGAGTGTGCGCATCGGGTGCAGCCGGCCGTCCCAGGAGTTGAAGTCGCCCACGACGCCGACCGCCGCCGCCGCCGGCGCCCACACGGCGAAGCTCGTCCCCGCCACCCCGTCGATCTCGCGCGCTTGCGCGCCGAGCTTGTCGTAGAGGCACTCGTGCCGTCCCTTCGCCCGCGAGGTGGACGTCGAGCTCGCCGAGGGTGGGCAGGAACGAGTACGGGTCGCGCAGGGTGAACGTGTTGCCGTCGGGATAGGCGACCTCGAGCTCGTAGTCGAGCGGAAGATCGGCGCCGTCGACGGCGGCCTCGAAGACCCCCGCTGCGTGGACCTGCTCGGCCTCGACCACCTTGCCGCCGGCTCGCACGAGCACGCTCTCGGCGGCCGGGCGGAACGCGCGCACGACGACTCCGCCGTTGCGGCGGTGGGCACCCAGCACGGCGTGCGGGTCCGCGAGCCGGCCCTGGACGAGTTGGTCGAGGTCGGTCACCTTCATGTGAGGCTTACCGCATCCGGCCACCTGGACACATGATCCATCCTGATTCGCGGCCGGATGCCGACAAGATTCGTACGCCGCGGCAGGGGTGCGCGCGGCATGACGCCAGGGAGGCGCAGGAATGAACCGCCGAATCTTGATCGTGGAGGACGACCCCGCGATCCGCATGCTCGTCAGAACCGCTCTCGAGACCGAGGGACACGAGGTCGCCGAGGCGGCGGACGGCCTGGAGGTGCTGCCGGCCGCGCGTGCCTCGCGTCCCGACCTGATCCTGCTCGACATCGGCTTGCCGGGAATCCACGGCTTCGCCGTCCTCGCGCAGCTCAAGCGCGACGATGAGCTCAGCGACGTCCCGGTGATGATGATCACCGCGTGGGCCTCGCCCGAGCTACTGGCCAAGGCACGTGCCCTCGGAGCCGACGACTACGTCCAGAAGCCGTTCGACGTCTCCGATCTCCGCGCCCGCGTCGCGCGGGCGCTCGGAGCCGAAGTGGAGGGGTACCTGGAGCCGCCCTTCAGCGCCCTGCTGGGGGAGCCGGCGCCCGTTCTGGAGCCGGTCGCCCAGCCAGAGCCCGCCCAGCCGCTCGTCGCCGACGCCGCCTGATGATCCGCTCCGTAGGTCTTTTCGAAGCTCTCCCCGAGAGCCCTCGGCAGCGCTCGCCGATTGCCGACGCACCCCTCGGCGATCGCGAGCGCTGCCCCCGGGCTAGCTTCGGGTCCGCGGGTCGAACCGAG
The DNA here is from genome assembly GCA_963724135.1 of uncultured Solirubrobacteraceae bacterium. Taxonomy (GTDB): domain Bacteria; phylum Actinomycetota; class Thermoleophilia; order Solirubrobacterales; family Solirubrobacteraceae; genus DATLGB01. Next base: position 414,607 of record CAVRTA010000004.1, on the reverse strand, counting down.
CGAGCGCGAGGTCGGCGACCAGGTTCGCGGCGACCACGTAGAGGACCGTCACCAGGACCAGGCCCTGGATCAGCACGAAGTCGACGTCGTTTATCGCTTCGCTCGCGTAGCGAAAGGAGCCCGGCAGGTTGTACGCCGACTCCATCACCGCGATGTTGAGGATCATGATGTTCATGCTCGCGCCGGCGTAGGAGCTGACGGCCGGGACCGAGAACGGCAGCGCGTGCCGGCGCAGCACCCGCTGCTCGTCGGCGCCCTTCGCGCGCGCCGTGCGCACCGGATCGTCGAGCAGCGCGTCGCGGGTCGCGCCGCTGGTGAGCCGCATCACCGCCGCGCCCAGCGGCAGCGCGACGACCAGCCACGGCACCCACAGCGACTGAAGCCAGGCCCAGAAGTCGCGCGTGAGCGGCTGGTACTGCCCCTGGTCGGAGACGAAGGAGATCGAGTGCGAGCCGCCCGCAGAGCCGAACAGCACCACGATCGCGAGACCGAGCAGGTACACGGGCAGCGCCAGCCCGATCGCCCCGATGACGTTCAGCGCGCTCGCAAGCGGTGACCGCGGGCGTCTCGCGATCGCCGCGCCGGCGAGCATCCCGCCGCCGATGCCCAACGCGAAACCGCCGGCAAGCAGCGCCACGTCCACGGCGATCCCGTCCTTGAGCAGCTCGTCGACCTCCGCCGACCCGATTCGCCCCGACTGCCCGAGGTCGAAGTGAAGGAACGTCTGCGACAGGTACTCCCACAGCTGCGGCAGCACGGGGCCGCCCGTGTAGCTGACCGTGAAGTACACGAACGAGAGCGAGGGGACCAGCACCAGCAGCAGTGCCGCGGCGCCGAGCCTCCGCAGCACGAACCACCCCATACGACAGGGATGGCCGGGTGTCCGATTCATGTGTCACGCACCGGGGCCGATACGTGCATACAGCCGCTGCAGGGGTGCACGGCGAACCGATTCGCAAGGAAGCGATATGGCGGGCAAGGTTCTGGTCGTCGAGGACGACCACACGATCCGGATGTTGATGCGCGCGGTGCTCGAGGAGCACGGCCACGCGGTGGCGGAGGTCTGCGACGGCCCGACCGCGCTGGAGCTCGCCCAGCGGGAACGGCCGGATGTGGTGCTGCTCGACCTGGGTCTGCCCGGGATCGACGGTTTCCGGGTGCTCGAGCACCTCAAGTCCGACCCCGACCTGCGCTCGCTCCCGGTCATCATCGTCACCGCCTGGGACGTGACCGAGTTCGTCACCCGTGCGCTCGCCGCGGGCGCGCACGACTACGTTCGCAAGCCGTTCGCCAGCCTGGAGCTGGCCGCCCGCGTGGAGGCGGCGCTGCGCGTGAAGTCGCTCACCGACTCGCTCGTCGACTCGCAGGAGCGGCTGAGCGAGCTCGCACTGCACGACCCGCTCACGCAGCTGCCGAATCGCCGCGCGCTCGAGGGAGACCTGGCCGACACGCTTCGCGGCGGCGACGCCGTCTCGGTCATCCTCGCCGACGTCGACCACTTCTCGGCGATCAACAACGAGCACGGCCATGACACGGGAGACGAGGCACTGCACGGCGTCGCGCGCCGGCTGCGAGGCCGCGCCCGGACGGCGGACCTGGTCGGGCGCTGGGGCGGCGAGGAGTTCCTGGTCGTCCTCGCCGACACGCCGCTCGGCGGCGCTGGGGCCCTCGCCGAGGATCTCCGCCGAGCACTCGAGGAGCACCCCATCGCCGGCCTCGGCGTGACCGCCTCCTTCGGGGTCGCCCAGCACGACGGCATCGAGTCGCAGGGAGAGCTCGTCGCGCGCGCCGACGCCGCGCTCTACGAGGCCAAGCGCAACGGCCGCAACGCGGTCCGCCTGTCTTACTCCAGCGGCTCGTCGAGCAGCCTGGCGATCGCCGAGACCGGGATCGCCACCCAGTCGGGCCGGTTGTTCAACTCGTAGCGCAGCTCGTAGATCGCCTTCTCGAGCTCGTGGATCGCGAGCAGCTGCTTGACCGCAGCCTCGCCGGCGGGCATCAGCACGGGCTCTACGGCAGCGAAGTACCCGTCGAGGAAACAGCTGCGCGCCTGCGCCTCCCAGCCCGGCGGCTGGTCGCGCGCCGAGGCGGCGTAGGCGAACGACCGCAGCATCCCGGCGACGTCGCGCAGCGGTGACCGCTTGCGCCGGCGTTCGGGCAGCGTGCGCGCCGGCTCGCCCTCGAAGTCGAGGATGATCCAGCCCTCGGGCGCGATCAGCGTCTGGCCGAGGTGGTAGTCGCCGTGGTGGCGGATCAGCCGGCCGCCCGCGCTCTGATGGCTGAGGTACTGGAGGCGCTCGCGCAGTTCCTGGCCGCGGCCCCGGATCGGGTCCACCGCCGGGTCGTCCTCGCGCAGGTCGCGGAACGTCCGCTCGGTCTCCTCGTCGATGGTGGCGATGAGCAGTCCGAGGGCCTCGTCGCCGGGCTCCTCGGGCGCGAAGTCGGGGTCGGTGGCGTCGCTCGCGAGCACGCTGTGCAGGCGGCCCGTGACCGCACCGAGCTCCGCGGCCCGCTCGAGAAACGCATCGGGCTCGGAGAGCGCGAAGTCCCAGCCGTCGCGGCCGTCGGCGACGAAGCGCTGGAGCACGCCGAGCGTCGCCTCCATCCGCTCCGCCGCCAGCTCGTACCAGCCGGCCAGCTCGGCGATGTTGGTGAAGCCGTGCGCGCCGAGGAACCGCAGCATCTCGAGCTCGGGGTTGTCGCCCGGGAGCAGGCGCCGGAAGACCTTCAGCGCGAGCGCGTCGTCGAAGACGACCGTCGAGTTCGACTGCTCGGCGCCCATGGCCCGCACGCTGGGCGCGACCGACGGATGCTCCAGTGCGCCGGTCCAGTGGAACTGCACCGGCCCGTAATCGGCCTCGAGGGCCATCGAGGAGACGATCGCCGTGGCTCGCGACGGGTCGCTGAGCGCGTCGAGGTCCTCGCCGGAGACGAGCAGCTGGTAGAGGTCGTGCACGCCCGAGTTGAAGCGGGCCTCGGCCAGTGCGATCGCCAGCCTGTCGTCGAGCTCGATGACGTCGAGCACGCCGAAGTGCGTCAGGTCCGCGGCCTTGGCCCCGAACCAGCGCTGCTGGCGCATCCAGGCGCCGAGGGCGTCGGAGTCGATGGCGGTGAGGTCAGCCACGGGCCTCGTCCTCGAGCTTGAGCAGGAACCAGTAGAAGCCGCGCGGCGCCAGCGTCAGCAGGTAGGGCAGGTCACCGATCGGCGGGAAGCGCGTGCGCCCGAACATCTCCTCCGGGAAGCGGCCGGCGTACTCGGAGAGGTCGATCTCGACCGCCTGCGCTGTGCGGGCGAGGTTGTGCACGCACAGCGCGATGTCGTCCTCCCACTTGCGGATGTGGGCGAAGATGCGGTGATTGGAGCCGGGCAGCGGCTCGTAGGACCCCATGCCGAAGACGGGGTGCTCCTTGCGCAGCGAGATGAAGCGGCGCAGCCAGCGCAGCAGCGACGTCGGGGTGCGCAGCTGCGCCTCGACGTTGAGCGCCTGATAGCCGTAGACCGGGTCCATCAGCGGGGGCGCGTAGAGCTGGGCGAAGTCGGCGCGGCTGAAGCCGCCGTTGCGGTCCGGCGTCCACTGCATCGGCGTGCGCACGCCGTCACGGTCGCCGAGGAAGATGTTGTCCCCCATGCGCGATCTCGTCGCCGTAGTAGAGGACCGGCGACCCCGGAAGACTGAACAGGATCGCGTGCATCAGCTCCATGTCGTCGCGGCCGTTGTCGAGCAGCGGCGCGAGCCGGCGGCGGATCCCCACGTTGATCTTCATCCGCGGGTCCTTGGCGTACTCGGAGTACATGTAGTCGCGCTCCTCGTCCGTGACCATCTCGAGCGTGAGCTCGTCGTGGTTACGCAGGAACAGGCCCCACTGGCAGTTGTCGGGGATCGGCGGGGTGCGGTCGAGGATCTCGTAGATCGGCGTCGAGTCCTCTCGGCGCATGCCCATGAACATGCGCGGCATGACCGGGAAGTGGAACGCCATGTGGCACTCGTCGCCGTCGCCGAAGTACTCGACGACGTCCTCCGGCCACTGGTTGGCCTCGGCGAGCAGCACCCGGTCGGGGTATTCGCGGTCGACCGTCTCGCGCACCTTCTTGAGGAACTCGTGCGTCTCGGACAGGTTCTCGCAGTTGGTGCCCTCGCGCTCGTACAGGTAGGGGACCGCGTCGAGCCGGAAGCCGTCGAGGCCGAGGTCCAGCCAGAAGCGCAGCGTGTCGAGCATCGCGTCGTGGACGGCCGGGTTGTCGTAGTTGAGGTCGGGCTGGTGGGAGAAGAAGCGGTGCCAGAAGTACGCGCCGCGCTCGGGGTCCCAGGTCCAGTTGGAGACCTCGGTGTCGGTGAAGATGATCCGCGCGTCCTGGTAGCGCTCGTCGGTGTCCGACCACACGTACCAGTCGGCATACGGCCCACCCACCCCGCCGGCGCGGGACTCCTGGAACCACATGTGGTCGCTCGACGTGTGGTTCATGACCAGGTCGGCGATCACACGCATGCCGCGCTGGTGCGAGGCCTCGAGGAACTCGCGGACGTCGTCCATCGTCCCGTAGTCGGCGTGGATGCGGGTGTAGTCGGCGATGTCGTAGCCGCCATCGCGCAGGGGGCTGGCGTACATCGGCAGCAGCCAGATGCAGTCGACGCCGAGCCACTCGAGGTAGTCGAGCTTCTCCGTCAGGCCGCGGAAGTCGCCGGAGCCGTCGGCGTTGCCGTCGTAGAAGCCGCGCAGGTGGATCTCGTAGAAGAGCGCCTTCTTGAACCACAGGGGGTCGGCCTCGAACCAGTGGCCGGCGGAGTGCGGGCGTTCGACGAGATCGGTCACTTCACGGAGAACAGGTGCGCGACCCGGTAGGCCGGGTCGAGGCGGACGTAGTTGCGGCCCAGGTGCCACTCGTACTCCTCGCCCGAGAGCAGGTCGGTGAGCGTGAAGGCGGGCGGCAGCCCCAGCTCGTACGGGACGATCGTGACGCCCTCCTGGGCGTGGTGCGGGTCGACGTTGACGATGGCGATGATCGTGTCAGCTTCGTGGCGCTTGGCGAAAGCCAGCAGCGAGTCGTTCTCGGTGTCGAGGAATGCCACGTTGGTGAAGCGCTGCAGCGCCGGGTGCTCACGGCGGATCTGGTTGAGGCGCTCCACGAACGGCAGCATCTCGCCGTCGAGCGCGCGGTTCTTGAGCTCGTACTTCTCGGAGTCCATGTACTCCTCCGAGCCCTGCGGTCACCGGGACGTTCTCGTAGTGCTCGAAGCCCGAGTAGATGCCGTAGGTCGGGCTCAGCAGGCCGGCGAGGATGAGCCGGATGTAGAACGCCGGCACGCCGCCGTGCACCAGATAGGCGTTGAGGATGTCCGGCGTGTTGGCGAAGAAGTTGGGCCGGAAGTACTCGCGCTCGGGGCCGTGCGCCAGCTCCTGGAGGTACTCGCGCAGCTCCCAGCGTGCGTTCTTCCAGGTGAAGTACGTGTAGGACTGGTTGAAGCCGAGCTTGGCCAACTCCTGCATGACCTTGCGGCGCGTGAAGGCCTCGGCGAGGAAGAGGACGTCGGGGTCGTCCTTGCGGATCTCCTCGATCATCCACTCCCAGAACGCGAACGGCTTGGTGTGCGGGTTGTCGACGCGGAAGACGCGCACGCCGCGGTCGACCCACTGGCGGACGACCTCGTAGAGGGCGTCCCAGAGCGCACGCCAGCTCGGGCGTGTTCCAGTTGACGTTGTAGATGTCCTGGTACTTCTTGGGCGGGTTCTCGGCGTACTTGAGCGTGCCGTCCGGGCGGCGGTTGAACCACTCGGGGTGCTCGGTCAGCCACGGGTGGTCGGCCGAGCACTGGATCGCGAAGTCGAGCGCGATGTCCATGTCGAGCTCCCGCGCTCTGGCCGTGAGCTTCTCGAAGTCCTTCATCGTCCCCAGCTCGGGATGGAGCGCCTCGTGGCCGCCGACGCCGTGCAGGCCGATCGCCCACGGCGACCCCGGATCGCCGGGACCCGCGACGAGGGAGTTGTTGCGGCCCTTGCGGTTGGTCTCGCCGATCGGGTGGACCGGCGGCAGGTAGACGACGTCGAAGCCCAGCTCCTTCAGGCGCGGCAGCTGCTTGGTCACGCCCTTGAAGCCGCCCCAGCTACGCGGGAAGAGCTCGTACCAGGTGGAGAAGCGGGCGCGCTCGCGGTCGACCTCGACGACCAGGTGCGGTTCCAGCGTGGTGGCCTCGTGACGGGGCTGGCTCTCCTCCATCGCCGCGAAGAGCTCGGGGTCGAGCAGCGCGCCCGCGTTGCGCTCCGCCCGCAGGCCGGCCGCCTCGACCATCAGCGCGCCCTCCTCGATCTCCGAGGTCAGGTCGTCCTGGCCGAAGGCGATCTTGCGCTCGAGCTCCTCGCGCCAGGCCGCGAACGGATCGACCCACGCCTCGATCGTCCACGTCCAGTCGCCGAGCTTGTCGACCGCGAACGAGCCGGCCCACCAGTCGCCGCGCACGTGCGCGTCGGTGTGGTGCAGGGGCTGCTCGGACCACTTGCGCGCCCTGGGCGCCCTGTACTTGACGACCGCGCGGAGCACGTCGTGCCCGTCGCGCAGGATGTCCGCGCCGACGGCGACGCGATCGCCCGTGATCGCCTTCGACGGGTAGCGGCCGCCGTCGACGGCGGGATGGGGATGCTCGATGCGGATGCGGGGCGGCGGGGCCGGCACGTCACGGAAGCCTGCCCGATTGCTCTTGGGGAAAACGTGGAAGGGTGGAGCCGTGCGCGCGAGTGGCGTCCAGCTCCACCCCACCTCGCTGCCCTCCGGGCGGCTCGACGACGAGGCCTACGCGCTTCGTGGACTGGCTTGCCGAGGCGGGCCAGTCGGTGTGGCAGATGCTGCCGCTGGGGCCGCCGGACCGGCACGGCTCGCCGTACAAGTCGGCGTCGGCGTTCGCCTGCTCGCCGGCGCTGCTGGCCGATCCGTCGTGTCCTGTCGGGCCCGACGAGCTCGACGCCTTCGCCGTGCGTCACGCCTACTGGGTCGCTTCGTGGCCGGAGCTCGAGGATCAACTGCGCTTCGAGCGGGAGTGGGCCGCGCTGCGGTCGTATGCGGCCTCCGCCGGCGTCCGGTTGATGGGCGATGTGCCGATCTACGTGGCGCCCGGGGGCGCGGACCAGCGGGCGTGGCCGCAGTTCTTCCGCTCCGATGCCGTGGCTGGCGTGCCGCCCGACGACTACTCGCCCGATGGCCAGCTGTGGGGCAATCCGCTGTACGACTGGGACGCGCTGGCGGCGGATGGCTTTCGCTGGTGGATCGAGCGCCTCCGGCGCACGTTCTCTCTGTTCGACCTCGTTCGCATCGATCACTTCCGCGGGTTCGAGGCCTTCTGGGCCGTTCCCGTGGGCTCGACCACGGCACTGAAGGGAGCGTGGGAGGAGGGTCCGGGCGCCGCGGTCTTCCGTGCGGCGGAGGCGGAATTGGGGTCGCTGCCGGTGATCGCCGAGGACCTCGGTGACATCACCGACGACGTCGTCGAACTGCGGCGGTCGCTCGGGTTCCCGGGGATGGCGGTGCTTCAGTTCGCGTTCCATCCCGAGGCGGGGGTGCACGATCCGGTCAACCACGAGGAGCGCCAGGCGGTCTACACCGGCACGCACGACAACGACACCGTGCTCGGCTGGTGGGCCGAGCTCCCGCGTGACCGCCGCAGGCGCTCCGGCCTCGCCGAGCCGGTGCACTGGTCCATGATCGGCCTCGCCTGGTCCTCGCCGGCCGAGCTGGCGATGACCCAGGCGCAGGACGTCCTCGGCCTCGGTTCGGAGGCGCGCATGAACGTGCCCGGCACCAAGGGCGGCTCGTGGCGGTGGCGCATGGAACCGGGCGCTCTCACCGCCGACCACGCCGCCCGCCTGCGCGACCTCACCGAACGCCACGGCCGTGATGAATAACACCCTGGGTCAGGGTGTTATTCATCATTGCCGGCGGGGGCTGGTGGCGCTGGGCGACTCGATCACTCGCGGCCGCGGGGGCGCTCCTGCGCTGGGGGTTCATCCGCAATCGTGGGCGCAGTGGGTCGCGGAGGCGCTCGAGTTGCCGTTCACGAACCTCGCCGTCGACGCGGCTCGGGCGCCCGACGTCCTGCGCGACCAGGTGCCGCGCCTCGCCGGTCCCTACGACCTCGCCACCCTCCTCATCGGCGCCAACGACGCCCGCGGTGCACTCGACGCCGAAGCGTTCGGGCGTGACGTGAACGCGATCGTCGCCGCTCTCCGCGACGCCGCCGACCGCGTGCTCGTGCTCACCATCCCCGAGGATCTCGGCCGCCCGCGCGCCGGGGCGGACGTGCTGACCGTCAACCGGGTCCTGCGCGCCCTCGAGGGCGTCGAGATCTGCGGGCTCGAGGACCTCGGCGGCTTCCGCATGCTGCTCCCCGACGCCGTCCACCCCACCTCGCCGGGGATGGTGGAGATCGCCGACCGGGCGCTCGCGGCCCTTCGCAGCGAGGCGCGCGTCGAGGTCGAGCGGCGCGGCTGGCCGCGCTACGCCGCCTGGTGGGGCTGGCAATACCTGCGCGACCGCAGGCGCCGCTGGGTGGAGGCGCGATGAGGGACGTGGCCGGCGGCGGCTCGCTCGACGTCGCTCCCGACGCGGTGATCGGCGAGGGGACGCGCTTCCACGTCCGCGGCGCGACGGTGCGCGTCGGCGCCGGCGCCCGGCTCGGGGCGCGCTGCGTGATCCTCGCCCACGCCGGCATCGACATCGGCGACGGCGCGGTGCTCGGCGACGACGTCGTGCTGGTCGACTTCGCCCACCGCCACGACGATCCCGAGACCCCCGTCCGCCACCAGCCGCTCGACGCCAGCCCGATCACGATCGGAGCCGGCGCCGTGATCGGCCACCGCGCGGTCATCGAGCGCGGCGCGCAGGTGCCTGCGGGCGGGCGCGTGCCGGAGGGCTCCGTGTGGATGTGATCTGCGCCGAGACCTCCCTCGCACTCGGCGAGGAGCTGATCGGGACCGCACCCGAAGAGGAGCGGGTGCTCGTCGTCGAGCAACCAGGCCCGTGGGGGCGGGATGCCACCGAGCGGGTGCCGCCCGAGCTGCTCGAGCGCGCGGCGGAGCTGGGCGCGAGGGTGCAGGTCGTGCGGCGACAGACGGCGCGCTACGAGTGCGAGCGGCCGCAGGCCTGGCTCGCTCATGTCGGCGGGACGCTCGAGCGGCTGGACGGCGAGCCGGTGGACGGCCCGCTCGTCCTCGTCTGCACGCACTCGACGCGCGACCCCTGCTGCGCGCGCCGCGGGCTGCCGCTGCACCGCGCGCTGGCCCGGTTCGAGCCCTGGCACAGCTCGCATCTCGGCGGGCATCGCTTCGCGGGCACGCTGGCGGTGCTGCCGGCGGGCGTGTGGCTCGGCCGCGTCGCGCCCGAGGAGGCCGAGGTGCTGGTGGGAGAGGTGCTAGCGGGCCGGCTGCCGCTCGGGCACCTGCGCGGCGTCGCGGGCCGTCCCGCCTCCGTGCAGGCCGCGGAGCTCTACGTGCGCCGCGCGCTCGGACTGAACGCGATCGCGGAAGTCAGCGGACGGCTCGACGGGGACGCCGTCCGGCTGGCGATCCCGGGTGGCGAGCTGACCGCCACGGTCGTCCGGGAGCCGACCGGCACGGTCCGTCCCCTGTCCTGCGGAGTGTCAGGAAAGAACGAGGACCCCGGGATCTGGCGGGTGGCCGTACCTACACTGATCCCATGACCAGCGATCGAGCCAAGGCCTACGGCCGGATCGTCGCGACCATCGATGAACTGGGGGCCACCAAGCTCCAGCCCGAGGAGGTCGCGCGGGTGCGGACGGCCGCCGACACCCTGCTGTTCTCCGAGGACCTCGACGGGGCGGGTGCCCGCGAGGCGATCGCCGACGCCGAGAATCTCGCCCACAGCCTCGTCGAGTCCGAGCGCTGGACGGAGGAGCGCGCGCAGCGCCTGCTCGACGATCTGACCGCCTGCGGGCCGGTCACGCCGACCGCGCGCTGAACGACTCCGTTCGCTTAGAAGGGGCCCGGCCGCGGGCGGCGAAGAACGGCGCCGTGCTCGGAACACACTCGCTGCGCGTGGCGCGCTACAGCGAGGCGATCGCCAAGCTGCTCAGCCTCTCGACGGAAGAGGTCGCGCACGTGCGCAAGGCGGCCGCCTTGCACGACCTCGGCAAGTACCTCGTCCCCCACGCGATCCTGATCAAGCCCGGACCGCTGACGGCGGAGGAGGTCGAGATGGTGCAGCGCCACCCGTCCGACGGCGCGGCGCTGGTCGCAGACGTGGCCGAGCCGGAGGTCGTCGCGATGATCCGCTGCCACCACGAGCGGCTCGACGGCTCCGGCTACCCGGCGGGGCTGGCCGGCGAGGAGATCCCGCTGGGAGCGCGGATCATCGCCGTCGCCGACTCGTTCGACGCGATGACCTCGACCCGCCCCTACCGCGCGGCACGGTCGCCCGAGGCGGCGTTCGCTGAACTGGACACCCAGGCCGGCGTGCTGTTCGAGGCCGGCCTCGTCCTATGCCTGCACGAGATCGCGGACGGGGTCGATGTCGTAGCGGCGCGCGACCTCCGCGAGCCGGTCGTCCATCCCCCAGCGATCGGGCCGCTCCTCGCCTGAGTGCTGCGGCGAGGCGCCCTTGAGCGCCATGCTGCCGCTGTTGTCGCCGATCGCCCGGATCTCGGCGACCTCCTCCGCCGACAGCAGCACCCCGGCGGGCACGCCCGCCAGCTCGGCCCGCTTGGCCTCGATCGGCCTGGCCGCCGCGCCGACCTCCTGGATCAGCGTCGGCGCGGCGCACCTGACGGCTGTATGCGCGAGGTTCCACTGGCAGGCGAGCTGAAGCGGCGTCAGCCCGTGACGCTCGGCGATCGGCCGCATGCGGTCGAGCTTCTGCCGGCCCGCCTCGACCCATCCCTGCGGGCCGGAAGCCGCGATGGTCGCCGCGCGCGAACTCGTGGCCCGCGAGGACGTCGTCGTGGAAGAGCCCGCCGTAGTCGACGACGCGCGTGATCACGTCCACACCGTGGCGCGCGGCCGCCTCGAGCGCCAGCTCGCCCGGCCAGGGCTCGAGCGGGTTGAGGATCAGCATCGCCCAGTCGATGCGCTCGCCGAAGCGCTCGAAGCAGTCGATGACGTCGAGCGTGAACCCGTTGGCCGGCCCGGGCGCGACGCCGAGAAGCCGCGTCAGGCCGGCCGCCCGAACCGCCTCCAGCGCGTCCCACACCGCCGTGCTCGTGTAGCCCGTGCGATCGGGGTTGTGCAGCAGCAGCAGGTCGAAGGCGTCGACGCCGAGCCGCTCGAGCGAGCGCTCGGCCGCCATCCGCACGTACGCCGTCGTACTCGTCCGGGCCGCGCAGCCGCGGGTCGGTGAAGCGCGGGAAGCCCGCGCGGCCCGTCGCGCTCGCCCGCGTAGAAGTCGTGGCCGATCGCGCCGACCAGCGCGTAGTCGTCGCGTCGGCACTCCCCGCAGCGCGCGGCCGAGCAGGGCATCCGCGTCGCCCTGCCCGTAGGTGTCGGCGGTGATCACCGTCGCGATGCCGTCGCCGGGCCGCAGCAGCGCCTCCAGGCGGGCGTCGTCGAGCGGCTCGCCGAAGTGCATGAAGCGACCGCCGCTCCACGTCCCGACCGCCGTGTGCGTCAGCTCGGTCACGCCGCCCGGGAAGCTAGCGGGAGAGGCGACGGCGGCTTGAGCTCCGACATCCGCAGCAGCGTGGTGATGCGCTGCACGCCGCCGCGGGAGGCGAGCAGGTTCTGCACGCGCTGCATCTCGCGCGATCGACCGCGCCACCATCTCGAGCAGCGCGTCGGTCTCCCCGGAGACCCAGTCGGCGCGGATCACCTGCGGGATCTCGCGCACGGCGCGCTCGCAGACGCCGGTGCGAGGCGTCGTCGTGGCGGGCGAGCGTCAGCGACACGAAGACGCGCAGCGGGAAGCCGGCGGCCTCGGGGTCGAGCCGAGCGCCGATGCCGCGGATGAGCCCGCTCTCCTTGAGCCGCCGCACGCGATTCAGCGTCGCCGCCGGCGACAGACCGACGATGCGCGCCAGCTCCACGTTGGTGCGGTCCGCGTCGTCCTGCAGCTCGGTGAGCAGCTGGAAGTCAATCTCGTCTAGTTCAACGGCCATGAGACGAAATAATATTCCGTCTAGTGGCGGAAACCAGATGGTTCCGTTCATCGCGGCGTACTGTGACGGTCGTGAACAATCGTCGTGCCCTCATCGCACTCACCGTCGCCGGGCTCGCCTGGGGACTGACCGTGCCGCTGACCAAGGTCGTCCTCGGCTGGCTGGACCCTGCGTGGACGACGGTCGCGCGCTTCGGGCTCGCCGCCCCGCTGCTGGCGCTGGTCGCGCGCAGGCACCTGCGCGCGGCCGCGACACCGCTGGTCGCGGCATGGGGCGCGGCCGGCTTCGGCGTTGTCATCGTGCTCCAGAACGTCGGCATCGAGCGCACGAGCGTCAGCCATGCGGCGGTCATCCTGGGCGCGGTCCCGGTCCTCGTCGCACTCGCCGCCGCCGGGCTCGGCCGCGCCAGCGCGGGCCCGCGGGCCTGGGCCGGCTTCGCCGCCGCGCTGGCCGGCATCGGGCTCGTCGCCGGTTCGAGCGGCGACGCGTCGTGGCAGGGCGACGCGCTGATCCTCGCCTCGGCCGTGCTGTCGGCGGCGATGATCGTCGCGCAGGCGTCGTTGCTCCCCGGCCGCGACGCGACCGCCGTCACCGCCGTGCAGATGGGCTGCCGCCGCCCTGGCCGTGCTGCCGATCGCGCTGATCGCGGGCGCGCCGCCGGCGGCGGCGCCCTCGGGCGATCAGCTGCTCGCGGCCGTCGGCCTGATCACCGTCGGCTCGCTGATTCCGTTCACGCTCTACGCGTACGGACAGGCGCGCACGAGCGCCGAGGTCGCCGGCGCGTTCGTGAACCTCGAGCCACTCGTCGGCGTGGCGCTCGGGGCGGCGGCGTTCGGCGACCCCTTCGGGACCGTCAGCCTGGCGGGCGGCGCGGCGATCGTGGTCGGGATCGCCCTATCGGTGCTGGGCCCCACTGGCGAAAGTCGGCTCGCGTCGGGCTACCTTAAGTGGCCTCGGAAGCACTCGGCTAAAGCATTTCGGCGCGATTGCCGATGCGTTTCGGGAGGGGCCGCTACCCCATGGACCACCGAACCCGCCGCCGACAGCTCGATCATGCGCGCACCCGCGCTGCCGCGACGTGGCGTGCCGGTCGACGCGGACGTCGGCCGCTTCTCCCCCCTCACCAAGCCCCAGCGCGCCGTCGTCGACGCGTTCTGTCGCGACAGCCGCACCGTGGGCGCTGCGCCAGGCCCGCCGCTCATACCGCCACCTTCCCGAGTCGCTGCGCGAGCAGGCCGTGGAGCGCGCCTTCACCGAGCTGCGCACCCGCACCCCGGCCTCGCTCGAGCGTCGCGCACTCGCCGCCGAGCTCGCCGATCGGCTCACGGAGTCGCTGCGCCACGTCCACGTCGGCTGGTGCCTGAACGAGTCGAGCGCGCTGCTGCGCCGCGAGGGCACCGAGCCGGTCCAGCCCGAGGTCCGGCGCGAGGAGCTCGCGGACTTCGTCGACGACGGCCTCGGCGGGCTCGAGCGTGCGGTTCTGCAGCTCGAGATCGGTGCCGGCCGCGACACGCGCACCTCCCGAGCGGCGTTGCGCCTGCACCCGCGCCAGTACCTGCAGCACCGCGAGTCCGGTCTGTCGAAGCTGCGCGACGCGATCTCCGCCCAGATCCTCGGCCGCGCATGCGATCAGCACGTCGGCAAGGTCGTCGACGCCGCGCTCGGCGATCGCACCGCGATGGACACGCTGTCGAGCGGCACGTCGCGCTGCCGCTACTGCGCCCGCGAGGCGCAGGGGCTGCGCAGCGTGCTGCACGAGCGGCTCGCGGTCGCGCCCTGGCCGATCGCGATCAAGCCCGCCGGGCTGCTCGCGGCCAAGGTCGGCGCTCTCGGCGCCGTCTTCGGGGGCAACGGCGCCGGCGTAGGAGCCGGCGCAGGCGGCCTCGCCGCCACGTCGGGCGTGGGGGCGAGCGCGGCCGCGACCGTCCTCGCGGTCGCCGCGCTGGCCACCGGCGCGGCCGCCGTCATCGGCCAGGACGTTGCCCCGCGCGACAGCGCCGTGAAGAGCGGGGCGACCGAGTCCGCCGCCGCCAAGAAGCCGGTCAGCGACGCCGCACAGGCCACAGGCGCCTCCGGGACGACGGCGAAGTCCGAGCGCGCGACCGAGCGCCGCATGCGGGCTGCCAGGCGCCGCGGCAACCGCGGCGGCCCGGGTTCAGCCGACACCACCACGGCGGCGCCCACGACAAGCACCGCCATCACGGCGAGCACCGGCTCCAGCGCTGCCACATCCGGCGCGGTCGCTAACGCGACCAAGCCCGTCACGGATGCGGTTCGCAGTGCCGGCGACAACGTCGCGAGCAGGCTGCCGCCCGTCGCCGGCAACACGGTCAAGAAGACCACCGACGCCGTCGGCAACACCGTCGACGACGCCACGCAGCTCGTCGACGACCTGCTGCCCTAGCTAGACGATCGCGGCATACTGCCGCCCATGCGAAAGATCGTTCTGCTGACCGCCGCGGGCGCGCTGGCCCTGCCCGCCGCCGCCGCAGCCAAACCGGTCCATCTCCACGCCAAGCTCAAGGGCAAGACCGAAGTGCCGGGCCCGGGCGATTCCGACGGCCGCGGCAACGCGGAGCTGCGCCTGAACGCCAAGAAGGGCAAGGTCTGTTACGAGATCACGACCAGGAGGATCGACGGCGCCAGCGCCGCCCACATCCACGCCGGCAAGAAGGGTGTCTCCGGCGACGTGGTCGTCTCCCTCTTCGCCGGGAACGGCGGCAGCAGACTGGAGGGGTGCGCCACGGAGGTGCCGAAGGCGACGATCAAGGACATCACGCGCAAGCCTGGCCGCTTCTACGTCAACGTGCACAACTCGGACTTCCCCAACGGGGCGGTCCGCGGGCAGCTGCATCACGAGGACGAGTAGAGCCGCCAGATCCGCGGTCGCAGCTGCTCGACGGACCACGACCGCGCGGCGGCGGTGAAGAAGTCGTCGGCCCCCGGTCGTCCGGGGTCGGCGATCCACGCCTCGCCGCCCTCAGCCACCACGGCGTCGAGGGCGGCGAGCAGCCGCGGCCCGTTGCGCCGCTCGTAGAGCACGTCGGACGCGAGCACGAGCTCGGCCCGGCAGGGCGCCGACTCGGTCCAGCTCCAGCGCAGCGCATGCAGCGGAGCCCCGACGCGGGCGGCGTTGCGCTCGAGCAGCGCGATCGCGTCCGCCGACCAGTCCGTGGCGACGACGTCGGCGCCGGCGAGCGCCGCCACCAGAGACGGCAGCCCGAGCCCGCAGCCGAGCTCGAGCACGCGGCCGAAGGGAAATCCCCCTGCGGGCATCCTGCCCACAGATGATTGGAACGGCCCCGTCCGGGGGGCCGATCGGGCCACGGCGTCGGCCAGGGCCAGGCCACTCGGCCACAGCTCCGCCCAGTACGGCATGAACTCGTCGCGCTCGAATTCGTCCTCGTCGATCAGCGCCTCGCTGTCGGCGGGCACCAGCAGCGACAGCACGCGCCCCGCGACGGCTACGTCCTGCTCGACGAGCCTAAGCAGTCGACTTCGCGCGGGGCTTGGCCTTCTTGCGCGGCAGCACCGCGGCCTTCAGATCGGCGAGCGCGTTCCCCATCGACTCCTGGAAGGTCCACGCATCGTCGACCATGTCGTGGTCGACGATGATCCCGACCTCGATCTTGTCGCGGTAGCTCATGACGGTGATGTTGAGCCCGACGCCGTCGATGATCACCGACACGGGGTAGTGGGCGACCATCTCCGCTCCCGCGCAGTACAGCGGTACGGGGGGACCGGGGACGTTCGAGACGACGAGGTTCAGCGGCGGCCGCAGGCGGCCCGAGACCTCGAGCGCGAGCCGCGACGCGCGGCTGAAGATCGCCGGCGGCAGGAAGTTCGAGACGTCGGTCATCAGGTTCGCCGGCAGCGCCGCGTTCTGGCTCTTGGCGCGCTTGAGGATGCGGTGGGCCTGCATCAGCCGGTCGCGCGGGTCGTCGACGTTGGTCGGGATCGGCAGGATCATCCCCGTCACCTTGTTGCCGAACGTGCCGCGCTCCTCCTCGGTGCGCACCGACACGGGGATCAGGGCGACCAGCGGCTCGTCGGGGAGCTCGTCGCGCTCGAGCAGCCAGTCGCGCACGGCCGTGGCGCACAGCGCGACGACGACGTCGTTGACCTTGATGTTGAGCGCGTTCTTGATCGCCTTGACGTCGTCGAGCGGCAGCGACCCGAACGCGAAACGCCGGTGGGGCGAGATCTTGCCGTTGAAGCGGGTCTTGGGCGCGCGCGAGGTGCGCACCTCGACGAGCTCGCGGTCCTTGGACCCGCCGAGATTGCGCTGGACCTCGGCGAGCGCCTTCTGGAACTGCGGCACGCCGGGCACGAGCGCCTGGCCCGGGAAGGCCGGCAGGGCGGCCAGCGCGGTCGGCACCGAGCGCAGCGCGCGCACCGGCCAGCGCGGCAGCCCGAGCAGTCCGCGTCCGAGCATCTCGAGCTCGCTCGGCCGGCGCTCGGGCTTGAAGGTCTTGTGCGGCTCGCCCTGCACGGTCGGCGCGTCGGGCTCGAGGTCGAACAGCACGCCGAGGATCTCGGCGCCCGACACCCCGTCGACGGCGGCGTGGTGGACCTTGGAGAGCAGGGCCACGCGGCCGCCCTCGAGCCCGTGGATGACGTAGAGCTCCCACAGCGGGCGGCGGCGGTCGAGCGGGCGGGCGAAGATGCGGGCGACGGTCTCCGCGAGCTGCTTGTCGTTGCCGGGCGGCGGCACGGCGCTGTCGCGGATGTGGAAGCCGAGGTCGAACTTCGGGTCCTCGATCCAATACGGGTGGTCGAGGCCGAGCGGGACGCGCACGAGCCGCTGGTGGAACGGCGGCAGCTGGTCGATGCGCCCGGCGACGACCTGCGCGATGTCGTCAGCGGTCAGCGAGCCGCCGGGCGCGGTCGAGGGGTCGAACAGGGCCAGCGCGCCGACGTGCCCGTAGGTCGCTCCGCTCGACTCGAGAGCCAGGAACTGCGCATCCAGTGCTGTCAGCTGCTGCATGCCCGCAGGCTACCGGCTCGCCGTGGCGGCGCAGCGCAGATGCACGACGCGCCGGACCGGTGCGCGGATGCGGGGTGTCGGTGCCGGTGATGACGTACGGCGGCTGGAAGGCGTCGCTGCCGATCTCGATCGTGAGGGCGGTCGCGAACTGCGTGAAGTAGTTCCTGTCCTCGATCGCCCCCGTGATGTCGCGCGCCTGCGCCGCCGGCGCCGTGATGTAGCCGGCCGAATCGGCCATCCGCCCCGCGACCAGCGCCACCGGGCGGGCGCCGCCGCCAGCGCGACCGACGTCGCCAGCGCGAGGAACACCTATGCGAGTCTGCCGCGCCAGCGCACGGAAAGCGAGCCCGCGACGATCAGCAGCAGAAGCCCGAGGCCGGCGAACGCGGAGGTGGCCTCGCGCTGCCGGGGCTTGGTGCCGAGCTGGCTGCCGAGCGCCTCGTAGACGGCGTCCAGGCGGTCGGCGTCGCGGGCCTCGAAGAAGCGGCCGCCCGAGAAGCGCGCGACGCGGCGCAGCTGGGCCGGGTCCGGCGGCACCGGGATCGCCTCGCCGAACGGGCCGGCCACGATGCCGTCCGGCGTGCCGAGCGCGACGGTGTAGATGGGGACGTCCAGGCGCCCGGCGATGCGCGCGACCTCGTCGGTGTCGCGGCCGCCCATCGACTTGCCGTCGGAGAGAAGGACGATCGCCGACGGGGGCTTGCCCGCAGGGGAGACGTCCGGCGGGACGTCGGGGTTGCGTCCGAGCGCCTGCAAGGCGGCAGCGAGGGCGTCGCCGGTCGCGGTGCCGCCGTCCGCGGTGAGGCTGGCGAGCGTCGCCGACACCAGGTCGCGGTCGGTCGTGGGCTCCTGCGCGGTATAGGGAGCGGTCGAGTAGGCGACGAGGCCGACCCTGGTGGCGGACGGGACCTTCTCCAGGAACGCCTGAGCGGCGTCGACGGCGGCGGCCAGGCGGGTGGGCTCCACGTCGGTCGCCTCCATCGACCCCGAGGCGTCGGTCACGAGCATCACCGAGGCCTGCTCGACGGCGACCTGGACGGTCCGGTGCGGACGCGCGAGCGCCACCGCCAGGGCGGCGACCGCGAGCGCCAGCAGCGCCGCCGGCACGCGGCGGCGCCACGCGGGCGGCGTCGTCACCAGGCCGGCGATCGTCGGGGTGGCGGGAAAGCGGACCGCGTACCGCCGCCGGCGCCGGCGGCCGAGCGCCAGCGCGGCGGCGCCCAGCGGGATCAGAGCGAGCAGAGCGAGGAAGAGAGGCGCCTCGAGCTTCACAAAAGGGTCCGTCCCTTTTGCGACGTCACGATCCTCGGCTCCTGGCCAGCCCCGCCCCCATGCCGCGCAGCCAGTCGCCCTCACTGCGCAGCACGACGTGGCGCGCGCCGGCGCGGCGCATCTCCGTGTGCAGCTTCAGCGTGCGGGCGCGCTCGGCGGCCGCGAACGCCTCGCGCAGCCTCGGCGACGAGAGGTCCGCCTCGACGTGGCGGCCGGTCTCGGGGTCGACCATGACCACGAGCCCGGCGTCGGGCAGCTCGGCCTCGCGCGGGTCGACGATCTCGACGCAGACCAGCTCGTGGCGGTGCGCGAGCGCGCGCAGCGGCGATTGCCAGCCGTCGGCCTCCTCGCGGAAGTCGGACACGATCACCACCAGGCCAGGCTTGCGCGCGAGGCGGTCGAGACGACGCAGCGCGCGTGTGAACGCCTCGGGGTCGTGGTGGCCGTCGGGCGCGAGCCCCTGCCTCGAGCGCGCGCCGCAAGGCCGACCATCGCACGCCGGCCGCCGCGCGGCGCGAGCAGCTGCGGCTCCGCGGCGCCGAACGTGAGCAGCCCGACCTTGCCGGCGCGGCGCAGGCCGGTGCGCGCCACCACCCGCGCAACGCCCTCGGCGACATCGGACTTCAGCCGGTCCGCCGTCCCGAACGCCATCGACGGCGAGACGTCGACGAGCAGCCAGGTCGTCAGCGTCGCGCTCGGGCACCTGCTGGCGCACGTAGGGCTCGCCGGTGCGCGCGGTCGCGGCCGGATCGAGCTGGCGCACGTCGTCGCCGACCACGTACGGCCGCAGCTGCGCGATCTCGGTTCCGGCGCCGACGCCGGTAGCGCGGTGCTCACCGGGCGAGCTGGCCCTCGATGCGCCGGCGCACGGCGAGGTCCACCGCTCGCACGGCGCCCTCCGGAAGCGCGCCCGGCCCCTGACGTGCTGCGGGGCGAATCAGAACGGGGGCCCCGCCTTCGCCCGGCAAGGGTCCGACGATCGGGCTCCGGCACCCCCGAGAGTCATGATGACCTCGGCGGACCCCCGGCCTCGTCGTCCTGCGGATCGACGGCGGCGAAGACCCTCTCGAGCACGTCGTCGGCGCTGACGCCGTCGGCCATGCGCCTCGTAGGACAGCACGATGCGGTGACGCAGCACGTCGGCGAGCGACGTCGCGCACGTCGCGTGTGGTCGCGTAGTCGCGGCCGCGCAGCAGCGCGAGCGCGCGGGCGCTCTGGGCGAGGCCGATCGGCCCGCGCGGGCTGGCGCCGTACTCGACCAGCGGCCCGAGCTCGTCGAGGCCGTAGCGGCCGGGATGCCGGGTCGCGTCGGCGAGCCGGATCGTGTAGCCGATCACGCGCCGGTCGACGAACACGCGCGCGGCGACCTCGCGGAAGCGCTCGAGCTCCGTGATCGGCATGACCTCGCGCACCGCGGGCGCGACCTCGAGCGACTGCTCGACGACGGCCGCCTCGTCGCCCAGCGTCGGGTAGTCGACGCGGAGCTTGAACAGGAAGCGGTCGAGCTGCGCCTCGGGAAGCTGGTAGGTGCCCTCGGACTCGATCGGGTTCTGGGTCGCGAGGACGAGGAACGGCCTGCGGCACCGGGTAGCTGCGGCCACCGAGCGTGACCTGCTGCTCCTGCATGACCTCGAGCAGGGCGGACTGCACCTTGGCCGGGGCGCGGTTGATCTCGTCGGCGAGCAGCAGGTTGCCGAAGACCGGGCCCGAGCTCGGTCTGGAACTCGCCGGTGTCCGGACGCCAGATGCGGGTGCCGACCAGGTCGGCCGGCACGAGGTCGGGCGTGAACTGCACGCGGCTGAAGGTGCCGCCGAGCACGCGCGCGAGCGTCCGGATGGTCAGCGTCTTCGCGAGCCCCGGGACGCCCTCGAGCAGGACGTGGCCGCCGACGAGCAGCGCCACCAGCAACTTCTCGAGCATCGCGTCCTGGCCGATGACGACGCGCTTGGTCTCGAACAGGACGGACTCGAGCGCGCGCCGGGGCTCGGGTTCCTCGGGGGGCGGCTGCGGGGACGGCGGGACCGCCGACGGTTCACTCATGACACGCAGGTTAGATCGACCGCTGAACGGTGTCTAAGCCGCGCGTGAGCGTTGACTGAGAACGAGCTCCTCGAGGTGCGGCCCGATCACCTCCGTGATCGCTCGCGCCGTCTCGCCCGGCGAGCCGGCCGGCAGGGCGGCGTGGCTGATGCCGAGCCGCACGACGGTCTCGGTCAGCCGCCGCGCCGCGCGCGGGTCGACGCCGGGCCAGATCGTCGCAATGTGCGCGGCGAGCCGCTCGGTGGCCGCGGCGACGACGGCCGCCTCGGTCGTCACCAGCGCGAGCAGCCCGTCCTCGGGCTGATGGCGGATCGGCGTCGACGAGCCGGTTGTGCTCGGCCTCCTCGAGGAACGTGCGCAGCGCGGCGCGGATCGCGGCGCGCGGGTCGTCGGGGTGCGCGGAGAGCGCGCGCTCGGGGCCGGCGAGCAGGCGGTCGGACTCGCGGATCAGCAGCGCCTCGGCGAACTCCTTGCGGCCGCCGAACTCGTTGTAGAGCGTCTGCCGGCTCACGCCGGCGCGGCCGGCGACCTCCCCCATCGAGATCTTCGCCCACGGTCGCTCGTCGAGCAGCGCGTCGCCGGCGTCGAGCAGGCGGTCACGCAGGCTCAAAGTCGACCTTGTCGCGCACACCGCAGTCCGGGCAGTGCCAGTCGTCCGGGACCTCCGACCACGGCGTGCCCGGCGGGAAGCCCTCGCGCGGATTGCCCTCGGCCTCGTCGTAGACGTATTCGCAC
This sequence comes from uncultured Solirubrobacteraceae bacterium, assembly GCA_963724135.1. Classification (GTDB taxonomy): domain Bacteria; phylum Actinomycetota; class Thermoleophilia; order Solirubrobacterales; family Solirubrobacteraceae; genus DATLGB01. The sequence continues at coordinate 393,483 of CAVRTA010000004.1, read as the reverse complement.
ACGGGGCAGCGGTATCTCGGTCTCGCTTCGCTCGCCACCGCTTCAGCCTTCGGCTGAGATCTCCGTCAGGCCGTACCTCGCGCGTTTGCGCGGGTGCACGTTGGCGAGCGAGAGGTCGCCGCCGTAATGCTCGATGACCCGCTTGTCCATGACCCGGCGCCAGAGCGGAGGGAAGTAGGCGAGCAGCGATCATCGTCGCGTAGCCGCTCGGCAGCTCCGGCGCCTCGTCGAAGTGGCGCAGCGCCTGGTAGCGGCGCATCGGGTTGGCGTGGTGGTCGGAGTGGCGCTGCAGGTGGTACAGGAGCACGTTGGAGGAGACGTTGTTGGAGTTCCACGAGTGGCGCGGCGCGCAGCGCTCGTAGCGCCCGTCCTCGCGCTTGGAGCGCAGCAGCCCGTAGTGCTCGAGGTAGTTGACGACTTCGAGCAGGCTGAAGCCGAAGACCGCCTGGACGATCAGCCACGGCAGCACCTCGAGCCCGAACACCACGGTCAGGGTGCCGAACAGCACGGCGCTCATCAGCCAGGCGTTGAGCATGTCGTTGCGGAGGCTGAGCACCGGGGCGCCGATGCGTGCCAGGCGTGCCTTCTCGAGCTCCCAAGCGGACCTCAGGCTGCCGCGGACGGTGCGCGGGAAGAACGCCCACAGGCTCTCCCCGAGCCGCGAGCTGGCCGGGTCCTCGGGCGTGGCGACGCGCACGTGGTGGCCGCGGTTGTGCTCGATGAAGAAGTGCCCGTAGCCGGTCTGCGCCAGCGCGATCTTGGACAGCCAGCGCTCCGCCGACTTGCGCTTGTGGCCGAGCTCGTGGGCGGTGTTGATCGCGATGCCGGCGACCATCGCCACCGTCAGGGCGAGCCCCAGCTCCTCGACCAGCGAGAGCTCGCCGCCCGCCCACATGCTGCACGCCCAGATCAGCGAGGCGTACTGAAGCGGCAGGAAAACGTAAGTGCACCAGCGGTAGAAGCGGTCCTCCTCGAGGTACTTGAGCGCGCTGTCCGGCGGGTTGGCGGCGTCCTTGCCGATGGCGTGGTCGAGGAACGGCATCACGCCGTAGACGAACAGCGGCCCGGTCCACCAGAACACCCCGAGGCCGGTCGCCTCGACGAGGCCCCAGGACATGAAGGGCAGCAGCGGGACGATCAGGCCGAGCGGCCACAGGTAGCGCTTGGGGTCGCGCCAGGAGACGGCGGTCTGGGGTTCGAGGGCGATCGCGGACATGCCGCGCAGTTTTACAGATCCTGCGAGGTTGTAAAGTGTGATGTGGTCACGCTCTCGGCCGGCGTCGAGCGCCGCGAGGGGTGATCCCGCCCCCTTATCGCGCAGTCGGCTGCGGCATGACTGCTGGGGCGTACGCGCTGGACGTGCGGCTGCTGACGCCGCCTACGGCACGCGCCCGAACCAGAACAGCGACGCGCCGGCTCCGAGCACGATCAGCGCGAGCCCGCCCCCGGCGAAGCCCGCGGTGATCTGGCGCCGCTCCTTCCTGCGCGTGAGCTGGCGCCCGAGCCGCTCGTACACGGTGCTCAGCCGGTCGGCATCCTGGATCGCGAAGGACTCCCCGCCGGAGAGCCGGGCGATCTCGCGCAGTGTCTGAGGGTCGGGCGGCACCTGCTCCGTCCCCCCGTTCTTGTTGGGGATCGTGCCCTGCGGAGTGCCGAGCGCGATCGTGTAGATCGGGATCTCCGCCCGCGGCCGCCTCGCGCGCGGCGTCGAGCGGGTCGCTGCCGCGCACGGACTTGCCGTCCGAGAGCAGGACGATCGCCGACGGGCGGCGGCTTGCGTCCGGGCACCGCCGGCTGCTGGGCGTTCTTGAGCGCGAGCACGAGCGCGTCGCCTGTGGCAGTCGAGCCGGCGGGCTCCATCTGCGCGAGCGCGTTGCGAACGGCGGTGCGGTCGCGGCTCGGCGCGGCGATGATCTGGGCGGACTGGTTGAACTGGATCGCCCCGATCTGGACGCTGCTTCGGGACGCGCGTCGAGGAAGTCGCTCGCCGCCTGGCGTGCGGCGTCCAGGCGCGTGGGCAGCACGTCCTGCGCGGCCATCGAGCCCGACTGATCGGTGACGAGGATGATGCGCGCCTGATCGACCGTCACCGACACGGCGACCTGTGGCCGCGCGAGCGCGACCGCCAGCACGATCAGCGCGAGCAGGTAGGCGACGAGCGGGAAGTGGCGCCGCCAGCCGGGTCGCTCCGGCAGCACCGCTGCCATCAGCGCGCGGGCTGGCGAAGGCGTTCTGCCCGGTGCGGATGCGGCGCTCGCGCCGCAGATAGAGCGCGGCGCCCGCCGGCGCGAGCAGCAGCGCCAGCAGGAACAGCGGCGCCTGCAGGGTCACGGGGAGCCGGGCACGCTCGCCGGGCGCACCGCCGAGCGTCACCTGCGTCGTCTCGCGCCTGCCGTCGCGCAGATAGGTGACCGTCGCCTTCTCACCGGGCGTGAGACCGCCGATGATCGACGACAGGTCGTCCGGGCCCGTGACCGGCTGCCGTTGATCTGCGGTGATCAGGTCGCCGCTTGTAGTCGGTGAGCGTGTCGGCGGCGCGCAATCCCGCCCTGTCGGCCGGCCCGCCCGGAGTGACGTCGCCGATCAGCGCTCCCCGCGGACCCGATGCCGGCGTACCGGTCGAGACGCCCAGGTAGGCACGGCGGATCGACTGGCCCTGCTCGAGCTTGGGCACGATCTGGCGGATCGTGTTGGACGGCACGGCGAAGCCGATGCCGACGTTGCCCTGCGCTTCCCGCCGTGGCGATCTGCGAGTTGATCGCCGATCACGCGGCCGCTGGTCGTCGAGCAGCGGCCCGCCCGAGTTGCCCGGGTTGATCGGCGCGTCGGTCTGGATGACGTTGTCGATCGTGAAGTGGTTGGGCGCCTCGATCGTGCGGCCGAGGCCGGAGATGATGCCGGCGGTCGCCGTGCGGTCGAGCCCGAGCGGGAAGCCGATCGCGATCGCGTTGTCGCCCACCCGGACCTTGCTCGAGTCGGCGAAGGTGAGCGGCTCGAGGCCGCCGGGCACCTTGCTGGGGTCGACCTGGAGCACAGCCAGGTCGCTCGACGGGTCGGTGCCGACCACGCTCGCGGGGATCGGCTGGCTGTTCTCGTCGAAGCGCACGCCGACCTGGTCGGCGTCCCTCGACGACGTGGTCGTTGGTGACGACCGTGCCGTCACTCGACACGACGAAGCCGCTGCCGCTCGCGCCGGCGCCCGAGCCGACCTGGATCGACACCACGCTCTCGCTGACGCGCGTGTAGATCTCGTTCCATGCGCGTCTTCCCGGTGGGGCTCGTGGAGACCGCGAGCGGTGAGACCGCGCCACTGCGGCTCGGCCCGCCGTCGTCCTCGGTGACGAGCAGGACGGTGGTCAGCGCCGCGACGACGAGGACCGCGGCGAAGAGGGCGGCGAGAGGCGGCCACGGCGGCGCCGCGGTGGCTCGGGCGGAGGCGGCGCCGGGGGCCGTGGCCGGGGACGCGCGGGGGTGTGGAGCCACTCGTAGGACGCTCCGTTGGTCGGCTCGCGGTCGGTCCAGAGGCCCATACGTCTGTGAAGTTAGGCCCTACGCCCTTGTCGTGGACTAAATCGCGTCTGAGAAAGACATGAGCGCCGGCGGCCGCGGCCAGCGCCGCGACCCCGCCGAGCACCAGCCCGGCACGCGGGCCGGCGACCTCCGCGAGCCAGCCGACGAGCGGCGCGCCGATCGGCGTCGAGCCGATGAAGACCACGGAGTAGAGCGCCATGATGCGGCCGCGCAGATGCTCGGGCGCATCGAGCTGGAGCGACGAGTTGACGCCGGCGGCGAAGGTGACGCTGGCCGCGCCGAGCGGGACCAGCGTGAGCGCCTGCACCGCGAGCGACGGCGCCGCGGCGGCCGCCAGTGAGCCGACGCCGAACAGGGTCGCGGCGACGACGAGGAGCCCCGGCGACACGCGGCCGCGCGCGCCCGCCGCGAGCGCGCCCGCCACCGCCCCGGCGCCCATCGCGCTGGTCAGCAGCGCGTAGGAGGCGGCCGTCCCGTCCCAGGTGGAGGCCGCGAACAGCGGCAGCAGCACCTGGAAGTTGAAGCTCAGCGTGCCCACGACTCCCATCATCAGCAGAGGCACGCGCAGCGCCGGCCGCCGCCATGCCTCGCGCGCCGCCTCGCGGATCTGCCCGCTGCCTCGCCCGGCGCGGCGGGTGCGGCCGAGCGCGGCGGTGTCCATGCCGCGCAGCGCGAAGTACATGGCGGCGAACGACAGCGCGTTGAGGGCGAAGCACGGCCCGACGCCGGCGAGGGCGATCACGATGCCCGCGCCCGCCGGGCCGGCGATGCGAGCGCAGTGCAGGATCACGCTGTTGAGGCTGACCGCGTTGACGACGCGCTCGGCGCCGACGAGCTCGGTCACGAACGCCTGGCGCGCCGGGTTGTCGAAGGCGTTGACGAGACCGCGCGCGCACACGAGCAGCGTACACCAGCCACACGTCCGCGCCGCCGGTCTGCACGAGCACGAACAGGATCACCGGCGGCAGCGCCGCCAGCGGCTGCGTGAGCATCAGCAGGCGCCGCTTGTCGAAGCGGTCCGCGATCACCCCGCCGTAGGCGCCGAGCAGCAGCATGGGCAGGAACTGGAGGCCCGCGGTGACGCCGACCGAGACGCCCGAGCCCGTGATCTGCACGACCAGCCACATCTCGGCGACGGTCTGCATCCAGTTGCCGGAGATCGAGACGATCTGGCCGGCGAAGTAGCGCCGGTAGTTGGGGACGGTGAGGGAGCTGAGCGCGCGGCCGAAGGCGAGCGTCACAGTGCGACCACTACGCCAGCAGCTCCTCGAGGATGACCGCGGCGCGCGCGAGCGTCGCACGGTCCTCTGCCGGCAGCCGCCGCAGCCGCCGGGCCAGGTAGGCGTCCTTGCGCGTCCGGGTCTCGGCGATCAGCCGCTCGCCCCGCGCGGCTCACGGAGATCAGCGTGGAACGCCCGTCGCCCGGCACGCCGGTGCGCGCGACCAGCCCGTCGGCCTCGAGACGGGCGATCAGCTTGGTCGCGGTGGGGCGCTGCACGCGCTCGCGCTCGGCCAGCTCGGAGGGCGTCAGCGGGCCATGGTTGACGACCGTCGCCAGCGCCGCCTGCAGCGTCGGCGTCAGCGGCGACTCCGCGTGCTGGCGCAGCCGCCGGGCGGTGCGCGTCACCGACAGGCGGAGCTGTGAGGCGAGATCGTTGACAGTAATAGTTGCCACAGGTAATTAGTGTAGCAAACCACTAGCCTGTGCCGGGTGCTCCGCTGGCCGGCTCTACTTGCGGCGACGGTGGCGTCCGGCTGGGCGCTGGACGCTGCCGGTCTGCCCTCGCCGTTCCTGTTCACGGCGCTCGTCGCCGGCGTCGTGGCGGCGATCGCGTTTCCCGGCGAGCTCGACCTGCCGGCGCCGCTGTTCACCGCGGCGCAGGCGGTCACCGGCGTCGTGCTGGGGGCCTATCTGGAGACCTCGTCGCTGCGCGCCGCCGCGGACGCCTGGCTGCCGGTCACGCTGATCTCCGCCGGCACGCTGGGGATCTGCCTCGTGGCCGGGCTGGCCCTCGCCCGCGGCGCCCGCCTCGACCGGCAGACCGCGGTGCTGGGGATGATCGCCGGCGGCGCCTCGGGCATCGTGGCGATGGCACGCGACCTCGGCGGCGACGACCGGCTCGTCGCGTTCATGCAGTACCTGCGCGTGCTCATCGTCGTCGCGCTCACGCCGCTGATCGCGGGATTCGCGTTCGGTCGCGAGCACAGCGCGGCGGCGCCGTCCGCCGCCGCGCTGTTCGGAGACCTCGAGGGCTGGCTCGTCACGCTCGTGGTCGCCCCGGTCGGAGCGCTGCTGGGGCAGGCGATCCGCCTGCCCGCCGGGACGCTGCTCGGGCCGCTGGCGATCGCCGGCACCGTCGCCCTGTCCGGTGACCGCTTCGTGGTCCCCGAGGTGCTCCAGCAGGCCGGTTTCATCGGGATCGGCGTGGCCGTCGGCCTGCGCTTCACCCCCGACGCGCGTGCGGGAGGTCGGCCGCCTGCTGGTGCCGGTGGTGCTGGCGATCGCGGGGTTGATGATCGCGTGCTTCGGGCTCGCGCTCGCCCTGACCGCGACGACCGACGTCCACCTCCTCGACGCTTATCTGGCAACGACACCCGGCGGCCTCTACGCCGTGCTGGCCGCCGCCTTCGGCGCCGGCGCCGACACGACCTTCATCCTGGCGGTGCAGACGCTGCGCCTGCTGGTCATGGTTCTGCTCGCGCCGGTTGTGGTGCGGCTCACACTGCCGCCCGCGCGGGCGTGAGAGGCTGTGTCGCGATGAGGGGGCTTCCGCCTGGGCCCGAGCAAGCGCCGGTCGTCCAGATGACGCGCTGGCTCGTGCGCCCGATCTCCTTCCTGGAGGACTGCCGGCGCCGCTACGGCGACACGTTCAGCGTCATGTTCCCCGGCTTCTAGCGGCCGACGGTGTTCACGTCGGACCCGGCGACGATCCGCGCCCTCTACACCGAGCGGGCCAACGTCCTGCCGCCGGGGCGCGAGGCGACGCTGCGCCCGATCATGGGCGCGCGCTCGATCCTGCTCCTCGAGGGAAGCGAGCACCTGGCCCGGCGCAAGGTGATGCTCCCGCCGTTCCACGGCGAGCGCATGCGTGCGTACGAGACGGTCGTCCGCGAGGTCGCCGAGCGCGAGATCGGCACGTGGTCGCCGGGCGAGGCGTTCCCCATCCATCCGCGCATGCAGGCGGTCACGCTCGAGGTGATCCTGCAAGCGGTGTTCGGCGTGCGCGACGACGTGCGCCGCGAGGCGCTCACCGAGAAGCTCGTGCGCCTGCTGCAGCGCACCTCGTCGCCCGCGCTGCAGTTCGGCATCTTCTTCGCCGCACGGTTCGGGATTCCGGGACCGCTGGAACGCATCGAGCGCGAGAACGCCGAGCTCGACGAGCTGCTGATGGCCGAGATCGCCGGGCACTCCGAGGACGGCGACGACATCCTCTCCATGCTCAAGGCCGCACGCTTCGATGACGGCGAGCCGATGAGCGACCGCGAGGTGCGCGACCAGCTCGTCACGCTGCTGCTCGCGGGCCACGAGACGACGGCGACGGCGCTCGCCTGGACCTTCGACCTGCTGCTGCGCCACCCGGACGTGCACGCGCGAGTAGTGCGCGCGGTGGACGAGGACGACGACGCGTACTTGCGCGCGACGGTGACCGAGGCGCTGCGCCTGCGTCCGGTGGTCCCGCTCGCCGGACGCCGGCTCGGGGCCGACCTCGAGGTCGAGGGCCTGCACCTGCCCGAGGGCACCGACGTCACGCCCGCCATCTGGCTCACGCACACCAACCCCGACGTCTACGAGGACCCCTACGCGTTCCGCCCCGAGCGCTTCCTGGACTCCAAGCCCGACACCTACGCCTGGATCCCCTTCGGCGGCGGCGTGCGCCGCTGCCTGGGAGCCGCGTTCGCCGAGCTCGAGATGCGGGTCGTGCTCAGCGAGGTCCTGCGCCGCCGCGCGCTGCAGCCGGTGACGGCGCGAGCCGAGCGCGTCGCGCGCCGCAACGTCACCTTCTCGCCCGCCAACGGCACGCGGCTCGTCGCCGCGGCCCGCCATCCGGGGTGAAATGCTCCGGGCCCGGTCGGGCCTCCCCCTCATCGCGCCGTTCAGACTGAAAACCACATCTAGAGGCGGCTGCGCGCGAGCGCGAACAGCAGCGCGTCGTTGGCGCCCTCGCCGATCTGCGTCTGCGGCGCGTCGCGGCGCAGGCGGGCGAGCTCGTCGCTCGCCGTGTAGGAGCGGCTGGCGGCGAGCCGGCTCGCCGCGTCCACGGCCCACACCCCCGCCTCGGAGGCGATGACCTTGGCGGCCGTCGACAGCTCGCGGGCGCCGGCGTCGCGGGCGTCGACCGCCGCCGCGGCGCGGTCGACCAGGGCCTCGACCGCGGCCCGGCGCGCGACCAGCTCGCCGATGCGCAGCTGCGCGTGCGTGTGATCGCCCAGGACTCCGTCCCCGATCTCGCGCTCGCGTGCCTCCTGCAGCGCCCGCTCCAGCGCCCGGTCGATGATCCCGAGCGCGCGGCAGGCGACGTTGACGCGGCCGACGTCGAGCGCGTCGAGCATCTGACGGGCACCGGCGCCGACGTCGTCGCCGAGGACCTCCGCGCCTGCGGACGCGAACGCGTCGAAGCGGTATGTCGCCGACTCGACGCCGCGGTATCCGACCTTGTCGAGCTCGCCGACGATCCACCCGTCCGCAGCCGCGACCGTCGGCGGGCAGCACCAGGCAGGTGGGCGACCCGTCGACCTCGATGAGCATGAAGACGACGGACGCCGACGCGCCTCCCGCCACCCAGCGCTTGGTCCCGTCGAGGATCCAGCCCTGCTCGGCGCGCCGGGCCGACGCCTCGAGGCGCGACAGGTCCGACCCGGCCTGCGGCTCGGTGATCGAGAACGAGGCCAGCACGTCTCCTGCCGCGATGCCGGGCAGCCAGCGGGTCCGTTGCTGAGGCGGTCCCGTGGCGGACGAGCAGCGCGGTGGCGAGCCCGGTCGGGTTGACGGCGCCCGTCAGCGAGATCCAGCCGCGCGACAGCGCGCGCCAGACCGGCACGAGGTCGGCGACGCCGAGCCCGGGGCCCCCGTACTCGGTGGGGACGAGCGCGCCGGTGACGCCGAGCGCGACCAGCCGCTCGAGCGCCTCCGCGGGCAGCTCGTCGTCGCGGTCCCACTCGGCGACGGCGGGGAGCACTTCCTCGGCGACGAAGCGTTCGGTGGCGTCGGCGAGCGCGGTCATCGCACGAGCTCGGCCATCCGCCTGCACGCCTTCGAGAGGTAGAGGTGCCGCTGCCACTGCCCGATCAGCTTGAAGCCGGTGTTGACGAACCAGTTGCGCGCGTGCGCGTTACGCGAGTAGGAGTGGATGCGGAACTGAACCTCGCCCGTGTCCATCCACTTCCAGACCTCCCAGTTCATCTGCCCCTGCTCGATGTGTCCCTCGAGGGTCTGGTAGCCCCAGCCCCACACGCGCAGCGGCCGGCCGTCCTCGCTGCGCTCCTCGTCCGTGATGTCACCGACGCGGCAGCCGACGTGGAGGCGGATCGGGCCGAAGCGGATCTCGAGCAGCATGGTGCGGCCACTCAGCGGGGCGTCGTGGTCGTAGTGGGCCCGCACCATCGCCGGGTCGGCGACCTCGTACTCGCGCAGCAGCGTCTGACAGCGCTCGAAGGGCCCGCCCGGCACCGGCGGACCGGGCGGCTCGGTCGGCAGCGGCTCGCAGTAGTCGTCGACACGCCAGCCGTCGGCCTCGTCGTGCGGCGCGTCGGGGTCGTAGTTCAGGGGCCGCTGCTCGAGCTCGGCGAGCCGCTCAGCGACGGTCATCGACCCGCCGGGTGAGGATGTCGATGCCGCCGGTCATGCGCCCGCCCGACATCCGCACGATGCCCTCCAGCGTCGACACCCACATGTGGAACTGGACCTCCTTGGCCATGCGCAGCTTGTCGTAGAGGACGTGGACGATCTTCGAGCTGCTGCGCGCCCACGACTCGATCTCGAACACCAGCAGTCCGTCCTCGCGAAAGGACCGGAACTCGATCTGGCCGGCCTCCAGGTGATCCTCGAGCGTCGCCATGCGAAAGCTCGTGGGCTGCCGGTCGATCACCCGCACGGGGCCGTCCCACGGCGCCGCCATGCGCACGACGAGCTCGTCGCCGACGCGCATCTCGTCCTCGTCGCCGGCGACCTTCTGGAATGTCGCCATCTCGGTCGGGACGGCGAAGTCGGGGTGGGCGCTGACCTGCGCGACCAGTTGCTCCGGCGTCAGGTCGGTGTCGCGGATGCGCGTCCGGTAACGGCGGTGGAACAGCGGTCCCGCCCCTGAGCCCGCGGGCTGCATCCGCTCGCGCTCCACACCGTCGGGAACCGGCGGTGGCCGATCGGCCTCGAGGGTGCCGATCTCCTCGGAGCGGTGCAGCGGCGTGGTGCGCCAGAGGTAGCGCCACGAGGTGAAGACCACGCCGACCGGCCAGCGGGTGGCAGTGGTGAAGCGGCGCCATGGCGAGAGCCCCTGCGGCATCAGCTGCCCCCTTCACCGGGTAGCGTCGGGCGCATGGTCTCCCGGCTTCTCCACGCCACCTCGCTGGCCAACATCGCTTTCTGCGTCGCGCTGTGGATCCGCGCGAAGACCGTCGACCAGGACGTGCGCGGCAACGCGGAGCGCCGTGCGCTGTTCGTCGGGTTGTGGCCGGGCATGTTCTGGCTGCTGGGCGACGCTGCCGAGCGCCGCGAGCGGCGCCCGGCGCTTCGCTTCAGGCGGTAGCCGCCTCCGCGAGCTTCTCCTGCGCGGGCCTGTCGTGCTCGGGGATCATCGGGCCCTCCCCCGCCGGGTCCGCGACGTCGGCCTCGAACCACTCGTGGCGTCCCTCGAGGATCTGCTGCGCGACCTTGTACTGCGCGTCGTCGTCGTTGGCCCACAGGTCGTGGAAGAGCTGGTCCGCGCGGCGGCGCGCCTGATGGCAGAACAGGTCCGCGAGCTCGTTGGCCTCGTCGGTGCCGAGCGACTTCGCATACACGCACGCGGCGGCGATCGCGTACAGCTCGGCGCCGATGTCGACGACGCGGCCGAGCAGCGCGCCCTTCTGCTCGAGCCGGGCCTGGTAGCGGCCCATCGCGTAGAAGGTCGAGCGGGCCAGCTTGCGGCTGTGGCGCTCCGCATAGCGCAGGTGCTTGGCGAGCGGCCCGAACTCCGAGTACGACGAGGGGCGCTGGCCCTTGCCCACGGTCAGCGACGGGAACCACTTGGCGTAGAAGGCGCCCGCCCTGGCGCCGAGCCTGGCCTTCTCCGCGACGCCGCCGTCGCCGAGCAGGATGTCGCCGGCGAGCTGGAGGTGCTGGTCGACGGCCTCGCGCGCGATCAGCAGGTGCATGATCTCGGTCGATCCCTCGAACGTGCGGTTGATGCGCATGTCGCGCAGCATCTGCTCGGCCGGGACCGGCTTCTCGCCGCGCGCCTTGAGCGACTTCGCGGTCTCGAAGCCGCGGCCACCGCGGACCTGGACCATCGTGTCGACCACCTGCCAGGCCAGCTCGGAGCCGTAGAGCTTCGCGATCGCCGCCTCGATGCGGAAGTCGCGCTGCTTCTCGTCGGCGAGGCGGCTGGAGACGTCGACCATCGCCTCGAGTCCGAACGCGGTGCCGGCGATGAAGGCGAGGTGCTGGGCGATCGGGTCGTGCTTGCCGATCGGCTGCCCCCACTGCTTGCGCTCGGCGGCCCACTGGCGCGCGATGCGCAGCGAGTACTTCGACGAACCGACGCAGATCGCGGGCAGCGAGAGGCGGCCGGTGTTGAGCGTGTTGAGCGCGATCTTGAGGCCCTTGCCCACGCCCCCGATGATGTTCTCGGCCGGGATCCTGACGTCGGTGAACGTCGTGACCGAGTTCTCGATGCCGCGCAGCCCCATGAACTCGTTGCGGTGCGTGACCTCGATGCCGTCCAGGTCCATCGGGCAGATGAAGGCGGTGATCCCGCCCTTCGAGTCGTCGCTTCTGGGGACGACCGCCATCACGACGACGACGTCGGCGACGACGCCGTTGGTCGCCCACAGCTTGGTGCCGTTGACCGTGTAGTGGGACCCGTCGTCGGACGGAATCGCGGTCGCGCTCATGCGCGCGGGGTCCGAGCCGACGTCGGGCTCGGTGAGCAGGAACGCGGAGATGTGGTCCTTGGCCACCTTCGGGCAGCCACTCGCGCTTCTGCTCGGCGGACCCGAACGTCTTCAGCGGCTCGGGCAGGCCGATCGACTGGTGGGCCGACAGCAGCGTGGCGAGCGAGCTGTGCCACGTGCCCGCCAGCGACAGGGCCTTGTTGTAGTAGACCTGGGTCAGGCCGAGGCCGCCGTAGTCCTTGGGGATCTTCATCCCGAGCGCCCCGAGGTCCTTGAGGCCGCGGATCACGTCTTCCGGGATCCTGGCGCTGTCCTCGATCTCGAGCGGGTCGACCCGTTCGGTCAGGAACGCGCGCAGCTTCTCCAGGAACCGCTCGCCCTCGGCCACCCGCTCGGGATCGGCCTGCGGCTGCGGGTGGATCAGGTCGAGCTGGAAGTCGCCGAGGAACAGCTCGCGGCCGAAGCTGGGGAGCTGCCACTCGGCGTCGCGGCTCGCCTCGGCGACCTGCTTGGACTCTTCGTACGTGGGATTCGCTTGCGCCATGGTGATCCTCTATCTACCCCCGAAGTTGACTGGCAAGTCAATAACCCTGCGGAAGACGGTTCCCTCGGGCTGGACGGGACGCGCGAGCTCCAGTCGCTCCACCCGCGCCAGCAGGGCCGCGAGCGCGACCCGCCCCTCGAGGCGCGCGAGGTGCATCCCGATGCACACGTGCGGCCCCGCGGCGAACGCGAGGTGGCGCCTGACGTTGGGGCGCTCGGGATCGAAGACCTCGGGATCATCGAAGACGGCGGGATCGCGGTTGGCCGCGCGCAGCGAGACCTCGACCTTCGGGCCGCCGCCGGCCTCGTAGCGGTCCACCACAGCCGCGGCCGGCTCCAGGCGCAGGGACTCCTCCAGGTGCGACTGCGGGTCCGCGAACCCGTGCGTGAGGCCGTGCCAGATCGCGTTGCCGATCATCCCCGCCGTGGTCTCGATGCCGCCGAACAGCAGTACGCCCACGTCACTGGACCGACCCAGCCGGGCGAACGCGGCCCGGCCCGTTTCCTCATCCAGCTCGCCGACGGTGGCGGCGACGATGTCGCGGTACCAGGCGATGACGCGGTCTGTCGGGGCGTCGAGCTCGAGCACGTGGCCCATCACCCCGGCGGCGAGCGGGAACGCGTACTCGCCCATCAGCTCGGCCTCGCCGCGGCCGGCGAAGGCGTCGATCAGCCGGTGCGCCTCCGCCGTCACCCACGGCTCGAGCGCGCGCACCCGCTCGAGCCGGAACATCTCCGCGAACGGCGACCGGTGCGACGCGTGTTCGGCACCGTCGGTGGAGAGCATGCTGCGCCCGACGATCCGCGCCGTCGAGAAGCGCGGGTCGTCCACCGTGTAGCGCTCGGCGTCCCGCAGGATCGCGAGCGCTTCGGCGCGGGTCACGCCAGGGCGGGGCGGCGGACGAACCGGTCCGCGACGCCCCAGGCCAAAAACGCCAGCCCGCCGGCGGTCGCCGTCGCGGTCAGCAGCACGCCGGCCGCCGCCGTGATCGCCACGCCGTTGGCGCCGAGGATCAGCACGACCGCGGCGGCGCCCAGCGACGGGCCGATCGGCAGCTGCGACAGGGAGACCTGGAGGATCAGGATGGCGATGGCGTCGAAGACGGTCGCGTCGACGCCGAGCGCGTGCAGCATCATCCAGTTGCGGGCGATCTGCGCGAAGGTGGCGACGAGGATCCAGCCCACGACCCGGTTGGCCCCGCGCATCGACTTCAGCACGGCGAGCCCCTCGGTGAACCGGTTCGGCTTGCGGTGCGCCAGGCGCGTGAGCGAGCCGACGATGGCCAGCACGACCGCGAGCACCGCGATCGGCACCCACCAGGGCAGGTTCAGCGGGCCCACGAGCGTGAAGCAGGTCAGGGCCGCGAGCAGGCCCTCGACCGACATGATCGGGATCTCGGCGGCGATCAGCGCGGGCACGCGCGGGCACTCGTCGCGGCCGGTCCGGCGCAGGATCGCGATCCGCGCCGCCGTGCCCAGCTGCGAGTTCAGCTGCGACGCCAGCGAGCCCAGCGCGGCGGAGTGGTAGAGGGGGCGCCGCCCGCACCGGGCGCCGGCGGCCTCGACGCAGATGTGCCACGCCTCGGTACGGGTGACGAGCGCGACGATCTGCAGCAGGGCGGCGGCGACCAGGATCAGCCACGGAGCCGAGCTCAGTGCCTGAGCAAACTCGTCCCGTTTGTCGTAGAGCACCCAGACGAGCACGCCCGTGGCGAGCAAAGTCCCTGCAACCGCGACCAGGACGCGCCGGTAGCGGCGCTTCGCCCGCGTGTCGAGTCCGGGGTGCACTACCTGCTCCATCGGTCCATACTGGCACTCCCCCGAGCCGACGACACTGAAAAGCATGAGCGAGCGGGTGCCGCAGATCGTCGCGTTCGGGGGCGGCGGGTTCTCCATGGAGGCCGGCAATCCCCTGCTGGATGACTACGTCGTGTCGCTGACGGGGGTCGCTCATCCCCGAGTGTGCTTCCTGCCCACCGCGTCCGGGGACGCCGACCACTACATCGTGCGCTTCTACCGCCACTTCGCCCGCAGGACGGAGGCGAGCCACATCTCGCTGTTCCGGCGCGACCGTGAGGCGGTCGAGTCCGATCTCGCCGCCCACCTGCTCGCGCAGGACCTGATCTACGTCGGCGGCGGCAACGTGGTCAGCATGCTCGGCACGTGGGCGGCGCACGGGATCGACGACGTGCTGCGCGAGGCGTGGCGGCGTGGCGTGGTGCTATGCGGCCTCAGCGCCGGCTCGCTGTGCTGGTTCGCCGATGCGCTGACGGCCTTCCAGGACGCGCCGCGGCGCGTCGCCGGCCTGGGCATCCTCCCCTACTCCAACTGTGTGCACTACGACGCCGAGCCCGCCCGCCGCGAGGAGTACCTGCGCTTCGTCGGCGACGGGATGCGCGCCGGCTACGCCGCCCAGGACGGCGCCGCGCTGCACTTCGAGGGCACGGACCTCAAGCGCGTCGTGGCGTCGCGGCCGCGGGCGCGGGCGTTCGCCGTCGACCACACCGGCGAGCGGGAGCTCGACGTCGCCTTCCTCGGCGCGCCCGCGATGGCCGCGTGACGCCCACGATCCTGGCCATGGGCGGGGGCGGCTTCACGATGGAGCCCGACAACCCCGCCCTCGACGAGCTCGCGCTCGCGCTGACGGAGAAGCGCGAGCCGCGGGTGCTGTTCCTCCCCACCGCGTCCGGCGATCCGGGCGCGCAGATCCAGGCGTTCTACGACCGCTTCGGCGGTCGCGCCTGCCACGCGCAGCACCTGTCGCTGTTCCGCCGCCACGGCGACCCGCGCCCGCTCGCCGCGATCGTCGGCGCACAGGACCTGATCTACGTCGGCGGCGGTTCGATGCGCAACCTGCTGGCGGTCTGGCGCGCGCACCGGCTCGACACGCTGCTCGTGTCGGCGTGGCGCCGCGGCACGGTGCTCGCGGGGCTCAGCGCGGGGGCGATGTGCTGGTTCGCTGGCGGCGTGACCAGGTCCGCCGGCCCGCCAGAGCCGATCGCCGGCCTGGGCCTGCTCGGAGCCTCGCTGACCGTCCACGCCGACAGCGAGCCTGAGCGGCTCCCGGCCTGGCTGAAGGCGATCGAGACCGGGGAGCTGCCCGGCGGCTGGGCCGCCGACGACGGTGTCGGCTTCGTCTTCCGCGGCACCGAGCTCGAGCGCGTCGTGTCCAGCCGCCCGGCGGCCGGCGCGCTGCGCTGCGACGCCGTCGCCGGCGAGCTCGTCCGCCGCCGCGTCGAGCCCGAGCTGCTCGACGCGCCGGCCCTGCGCTCGGTCCCCGACGACGTCCGCGAGCTGCGCGAGACGCTCAGGAGGCGCCGTTAGAGGAGGCGCCGTTGGTCGCGTGCTGCAGCTGGGTGTCGCGCTCGTCGCCGCGGACCTTCTCGCCGCGGTAGGGACCTGGCTTGGGGCGCGGCTTGCCGCCCGGGAACGCCAGCCGCGCGATCGTGCGGTGCACGCTCCACAGCTGCTTGCGCAGCGGCCCGCTGTTGTAGGGGAGGTCGTACTCCTCGCAGATCTCGCGCACGCGCGGAGCGATCTCGCCGTAGCGCGTGGAGGGCATGTCCGGGTAGAGGTGGTGCTCGACCTGGTAGCCGAGGTTGCCGCTCATCACGTGGAAGAACGCCGACCCGTCGATGTTGGCCGCGCCGATCAGCTGCCGCACGTACCAGCGCCCCTTGTCCTCGTCGTCGAGGTCGACCTCGTCGAGCGAGAACGTGTACGTCTGGTCGGGGAAGTGGCCGCAGAAGATGATCGAGTACGCCCACACGTTGCGGACGATGTTGGAGGTGAAGTTGGCCGCCAGCACGCGCCGCCGGTACTTGCCGCCGAGCGCCGGGAAGGCGACGTAGTCCTTGATGATCTGGCCCGTCGCCTTCTTGACGATGCCCTTGACGGTGTCCTTGATGTCGAGCATCGGCTTCTCCCGCTTGCGGATCGCGCCGAGGTCGAGGTCGTGCATGGCGACGCCCCACTCGAAGAACCCCATCAGGATCAGGTTGTAGACGGGCTGGAACAGGAAGACGGGGTGCCACTTCTGATGCGGATCGATGCGCATGATCTCGTAGCCGAGATCGCGGTCCATCCCGCGGATGTTGGTGAACGTGTGGTGGACGTAGTTGTGGCTGTACTTCCAGCCGTTCGCGGGTGAGACGTTGTCCCAGTCCCACGCGCTGGAGTTGACGACCGGGTGGTTCATCCAGTCCCACTGGCCGTGCAGGACGTTGTGCCCGATCTCCATGTTCTCGATGATCTTGGCGGCCGACAGGACCCCGGTGCCGGCGGCCTGCAGCACGCGGAACTTCGAGCCTGCGATGAGGATGCGCCCGAGCAGCGCGAGCCGCCGCTGGAGCTCGATGATCGAGTGGATGTAGCGCGCGTCACGGTCGCCGAGGTCGCTCTTGACCTCTTCGTGAAGCCGGTCGAACTTCTCGCCGATCTCCTTGATCTGCTCCTCGGTGAGCTTCGACAGCGGGCTCTCGATCAGCGTCTCGCCGGTGTCCTGGATCTGTGACAGCCGATGGGGCGTCTCCGCGGTCTTGCTCACAACTCAACCTCCAGTGCGCCCTCGGGCGCGTTGATACAGGTACGGATGGTCTGGTTCTCGACGTCGTCGATCTCGCCGGAGCGCAGGTCGCGGATGCGGCCGGTGGCCTTACCGACGCAGGTGTGGCAGACACCCATGCGACAGCCGTAGGGCAACTCCAGCCCCGCAGCTTCGCCGGCCACCAGGATCGACTGGCCGCCCTCGGCCTCCGTCTCGCAGTCGGACTTGAGAAATGTTACGACGCCGCCCTCGCCCTCCTCCCCGCCTTCGCCGTAAGTGGGCTGAAAACGCTCCATCCTCAGGCGCTCGGGATCGCCGTGCTGTTCCCAGTGCTCGCACAGCGCGTCGAGCAGGTCGGAGGGGCCGGAGGCGAAGGTCAGCCGCTCGCTCCAGTCGGGCACCTTCTCGTCGAGCTGATCGGGCGCGAAGCGGTCCGCCGAATTCGTGTGGACCTCGACCAGGTCGAAGCCGTCGCGACGCTCGGCGATCTCGCGCAGCTCGTCGCCGAAGATCACGTCTCCCTCGTGCTTGGCCGAATGGATGTGGACCGCGTCGCGCAGCTCGTCCTTGTCGTCGAGGTCGCGCAGCATCGACATGATCGGCGTGACCCCCGAGCCCGCGCTGATGAACAGCAGCTTCTCCGGGAGCTCGTCGGGGAGCGTGAACTGGCCGGTGACCTCGCCCAGCGTGACCACCGTGCCCTGCCGCAGCTTGCGCACGATGTAGGGCGAGACCCTGCCCTCGGGGTCGTGCTTGACGGTGATCGAGATGCAGCCGTTGTCGTCGCGCGGGTCGGACGTGAGCGAGTAGGCGCGCCAGTGGCGCACGCCCTCGATGTCGACGCCGATCCGCAGGTACTGGCCGGGTTCGTGGCCCTCCCACTCCCAGCCGGGCTTGATGATGATCGAGCAGGCGTCGTCGGTCTGGCGCGTGATCCGCTCCACGCGGCCGCGCAGCTCGCGCGACGACCACAGCGGGTTGATCAGCTCGAGATAGTCGTCGGGCAGCAGCGGCGACGTGAACCGTCGCACAGCCTGCAGGACCGCTCGGCGTCCTGCCGGCACTTTCGGCTTGGCACCTCGCTCGGGCACGTCGGGCGCATGCCTACCCGAATGAGAACGCCTGTCAACCTCCACGTGTCTACCCTGACCGCGTGCCCGCTTCCGTGTCCCACGGCGACCGGGAGCGCGAGCTCGTCCGCGCCACGCGCAGACTCTTCGACGAACGCGGGATGCAGGACGCGCCGGTGGAGCAGATCGCCCGCGAGGTCGGCATCGCCCGCGGCCTGATCTACCGGCACTTCTCCTCCAAGGAGGAGCTCTACGTGCTGACGGTGACCGACTACCTGGCCGAGCTCTCCGAGGCGATGCGCGACAAGGACCTCGCCGCGATGACCGAGGCGTTCGCGCGCTTCTGCGTCCGCTACCCGGCGTTCGTCGACTGCGCGCTGTCGATCATGCACCGGCCCGCGCTGGAGCTGCGCAAGGTCGTCTCGGAATCGGTGTGGCTGCGCCTCGGCGCCGGCATGGCGAGCTGCATCGGGCCGCTATGCGACGCCCTGCGCGAGAGCGGTGCCAAGGACCCCGACTTCACCGCCAACGTTCTCTGGACGCAGGGCCTGGGCCTGATGCACCTGGCCCGCATTCGCGTGGGCCTGCGCCGCGCCGACGGCGCGCCCGAGCTCTTCAGCGTTGAGAGCGAAGATGTCGTGCGCACCTGCGTCGACGCGGCGCTGTTGCTGGCCGCCCGCTAGCCGCTACTGCACGAAGCCCGCTGCGTTCAGGTAGTCGCGAGCCACGTCCTCGGGCTTCTCCTTGTCGATCGCGACGCGCGAGTTGAGCTCCTGCATGACCTTCTCGTCGAGGGGCTCCTGGACCTTCTCGATCACCGCGACACCGGCCTCGCCGAGGATCTCCATGCCCTCCGCGTTGACCAGGAAAGTCACGTAGTAGGGCGGGAACAGCGACTTGTCGTCCTCGTAGGTGACGTACTTGCCGGTCGACAGCGGGCCGTCGGTGGAGAACCCGAAGGTCAGGTCGGCCTGGCCCTGGTCGAGGTCTGCGTACTGGCCCTGCGAGGAGATGAACTTCGGCGTCCAGTCGTAGGTCGCCTTGAGCCCGAGCAGGCAGTCGGTCCGCTGCCGGCACTCGGGGAAACCGGAGATCGACGTCTTCGACCCCGCCTTCGCGGCCAGCTCGGACATCGTCGTCGGGTTGCCCAGCTTCTCCGCCGTCTCCTTGGTCGAGGTGACCTTGTAGGTGTTCTGGAACGGCGTCTGCTCCAGCGGCGTGATGTCGTCCTGCGCCAGGTCCTGCTCGAGCTCGTCGAACGACTGCTGCTTGTCGCGCGGGACGTCGTCGGTCTTGACCTTGTAGAAGGACGTCAGCGCCGTGCCGGTGTACTCCGGGTAGGCGTTGATGTCACCCTGCTTGAGCGCGTTGAAGGCGATCTGCTCGGACCCGAGGTCGAGCTGCTTCTTCACCGTGAAGCCCGCTGCCTCGAGCGCCTGTGCGTAGATCTCGCCGAGGATGTACTGCTCGGGGAAGTTCTTCGAGCCGACGGTGAACGTCTTGCCCGAGTTGGCGGCGTCCTGCTGGATGAGCGTGTCGCCGCCGGTCTCGGGACTCGAGCTCGGCGTGGTGGACGAGGACGAGCTCTGCTCGTCGTCACCGCCGCACGCACCAACAGCGAACGCGACGACGAGGAGGGCACCGAGCAGGCTGAGCGCACGGATGATCTTTGGCATTACTGACTCTCCCTTGCTGGGGTTGGAACGAACAGGCCCCGGCGCGCCGCGCCCGGCGCCGCGGCACCGGCCGTCAGACCCTTCGGGGTGGTGACCCTCGCCAGTATGCCGATGCCGACGTCGACGGCCAGCGTGATCAACGCGACCACGATGGCGGCGCCGAGCTGGCCCGCCTCCCCGTAGGTCTGCGGCTCCAGGATCGGCGTGCCGAGCGACTGGACGTTGGCGAGCGGGGTGATGGTCGCGGTGGCGACCACGGCCACCGCGCCAGTGCGGATACCCGCGAAGATGACCGGGAGCGCGAGCGGCAGCTCGACCTGCCGAATGATCTGGCCCTCGGTGAGGCCGACGCCGCGCGCGGCGGCGACGGTCTCGGAATCGACCTGGCGCACGCCGACGTAAGTGTTGGTCAGGATCGGCGGGATCGCCAGCAGCGTCAGCACCGACACCACGTTGAGCAGCCCGACGCCGAGGAAGGCGACGAAGAACGCCAGCAGCGCCAGCGACGGCACGGCGCGCCCGATGTTCGACACCGACACGGCGAGGAACTCCCCGCGGCGGATGTGACCGAGGTAGAGCCCGATGGGAACCGCGATCGCGACCGCGATCGCGACCGCCAGCAGGCTCGTGCGCATGTGCAGCAGCGCGAGCTCGCCGAACTCCCCCGGGCCGCCGATGCACACGCCGCCGGAGATCGACTCGCGCTCGTGCAGGATCAGGTCGAACGCATCGGCGAAGCCCGACTTCGAGCCGGCCTCGGGGCAGGGCAGAGCCATCAGGTGTGCGCCACCCGCCGCCACGGCAGCGCCACCCGCTGCCCGGTCAGGATGATCAGGTCGCCGACGGCGGCGAGCAGCACCGCGAGCCCGCCCGCAACGACCACGTTGGACTTGAAGAAGATGCCGCCGGTACCCGCGTTGGCGGAGTAGATCTGCTCACCGAGCCCGCCGCCGCCGGCGAAGAAGGCGAGCGTGGCCAGCCCGACTGTCGTGGTGAACGCGATGCGCACGCCGGCCAGGATCTCCGGCAGCGCGAGCGGCAACTCGACCGAGCGCAGGATCTGGTTGTCGGTCATCCCCATCCCGCGCGCGGCATCGACCGCGTCTACCGGCACGTTGCGCAACCCGGTGGTGATGTTGCGGAACAGGATCAGCAGCGTGTAGGAGACCAGCGCGACGAGCGCGGTCAGGTTCCCGCGTCCGGTGATCGGCAGCAGCAGGAAGAAGGCCGCCACGCGAGGGGATCGTGTAGAGCGCCCCGGTGACGGCCACGATCGGCCCGGTCAGCCAGCGCCGCTTGTGCGCGAGGACCGCGAGTCCGAAGGCGATCGCGAAGCCGATGCCCAGGGACACCAGCGTGAGGTAGACGTGCTCGCCGAGCGCGCCCCAGTACTTGTCGAGGTTGTCGGCGATCCAGCCGGGGCAGAAGCCGTTCTCCTGGACGCAGGAACGACCCGTGCGCTCGCGGAAGAAGTCCTCACCGAGCGACTGCGCGAAGACGACGCTCACTGGAGGTCGCCCATCAGCTCCGTGGTCGACGGCACGGCGTCCGTGGGCATGTTGAGCGCGTGCGCGATGACCTCGATCGACAGCACGCCCGCCATCTTCCCGCCGGCGTCCGCCACCGCCGCGTAGCGGCTCTCGGCGCTGAGCAGGTGGCCGAGCGCATCGCGCAGGATGTCGTCGAGGTCGAGGATCGGCTCCGCCGGCGTGCCCGCGCCGGCGGGCACGGCGTCGCCCTGCAGGTCACGCTCGCGCAGCCAGCGCTGCGGGCGGTCCTGCTCGTCGAGCAGCAGCGCGATCTCGGGCACGTCCGAGTCGGCCATGGCGGCGCGCAGCCGCGCGACCGCGTCGCCGCCGTGTGCCGTCGCCACCGTCCACAGGTCGACGTCGCGGACGCGCTGGAGCGCGAGGCGCTTGAGCGAGCGGTCGGCGCCGACGAACTGCTCGACGAACTCGTCGGCCGGGTGGGTGAGCAGCTCCGCCGGCGAGGCGTACTGCGCCAGCCGGCCGCCCTTCTTGAGCACGGCGATCCGGTCGCCCGATCTTGATCGCCTCGTCGATGTCGTGGGTGACGAAGACGATCGTCTTGGACAGCCGCGCCTGGAGCCGCAGGAACTCGTTCTGGAGCCGCTCGCGGTTGATCGGGTCGATGGCGCCGAACGGCTCGTCCATCAGCAGGACCGGCGGATCGACGGCGAGCGCCCGGGCGACGCCGACGCGCTGGCGCTGGCCGCCCGACAGCTGCGCCGGGAAGCGCTCGCGCACCTCGCCCGGGTCGAGCGAGATCAGCGCGAGCAGCTCGTCGACGCGCGCGTGGATGCGCTCACGGTCCCAGCCCAGGAGCTTGGGGACCGTGGCGAGGTTCTCCGCCACCGTGCGGTGCGGGAACAGGCCGATCTGCTGGATCGCGTAGCCGATCTCGCGGCGCAGCTCGGCCGGCCTGCGCTCGGTGACGCTGAGGCCGTCGATGAGGATGTCGCCCGAGGTGATGTCGATCAGGCGGTTGACCATCCGCATGGCGGTGGTCTTGCCGCAGCCCGAGGGCCCGACGAGCACGCAGATCTCGCCTGCGGGGACCTCGAGCGACAGCGCGTCGACCGCGGGCTCCGGAGCGCCGGGGTAGACCTTCGTCGCCGCGCAGAACTCGAGCGAGACCGCGGGTTTGCCCGTCACAGGAGCTTCTCCGCGGTGATCGGGAGCTCGCGGACGCGGACGCCCGTGGCGTGGAAGACGGCGTTCGCGATCGCCGCAGCGCAGCCGGTGATGCCGATCTCGCCGATCCCCTTGATCCCCATCGGGTTCAGGTGCGGGTCGTCCTCCTCGACCCAGATCGCCTCGATGTCCCGCACGTCCGCGTTGACGGGAACGTGGTACTCGGCGAGGTCGGCGTTGGCGTAGTCGCCGAACTCGCGGTCCACGATCGTCTCCTCCATCAGCGCCATGCCGAGGCCCATCGTCATCCCTCCGATCAGTTGCGAGCGGGCGGTGCGCGGGTTGACGATCCGCCCGGCCGCGAAGACGCCGAGCAGGCGCTCCACGTGCACCTCGCGGGTGTCGGGCTCCACGCGGACCTGCGCGAACTGGGCGCCGAAGGCATGACGCGCGTAGTCGGCCAGCGCCCGGATGTCCTCGCGCGTGTCGTAGGCCGCCTCCTCGAGGTCCTCGGAGACCAGCTTGCGGCAGGCGCCGTGCACCGCCGAGCCCCAGGACGCGGTCCCCATCGAGCCGCCGGCGACCCCGGCGCGGGGGAAGTCCGACGAGCCGATCTCGACGCGCACCCGGTCGAAGGGAAGGCCGCACGCGTCGGCGGCGATCTGGGTCAGCGCCGTGCGGGCGCCGGTGCCGATGTCTGCGGCGGCGATGCGCACGGTGACCGAGCCGTCGGCCTCGCGCTGGGCGTGCGCCCAGGCGGGCGAGCGGTAGGTGGGATACATCGAGCTGGCCACGCCCATGCCGACGCCGTCGCGCGCCTCGGCGCGCCAGCCGAAACGCTCGGCTCCCGTGCGCAGGCAGGCCACGAGGTTGCGCGAGCTCCACTGTTTGCCGGACTCCGGGTGGCGCTCGGGGTCGTTGGCGATGCGCAGCTCGATCGGATCCATGCCGAGCTCGTCCGCGAGCTCGTCGATCGCCGACTCGAGCGCGAACATCCCGGGTGTCTCACCTGGTGCGCGCATCCACGACGGCGACGGGACGTCGAGCCGGGTGATGCGGTGGGTGGTGCGCCGGTGCTCGCCGGCGTACATCACCCGTGACGGCGTCGCCGACTGCTCGGCGAACTCGCGCAGCTGCGAGGTCTGGCTGTAGGCCTCGTGGCTGATCGCCTGGATGCGGCCGTCGCGGTCCGCACCGAGCCGCACGCGCTGGATGGTCGGCGTGCGATAGCCGGTGAGCGCGAACATCTGGCGCCGCGTGACGGCGAGCTTGACCGGGCGCCCGACCACGCGCGCGGCCAGCGCGGCGACGACCACGTGCGGGCGCACGGTGCCCTTGGAGCCGAAGCCGCCGCCGACGTGGGGGGAGTGCACGCTGATGTGGTCGGGATCGAGGCCGAGAACCTCGGCCAGCGTGGCGCGCGCCGACCACACGCCCTGCGTCGAGTCGTTGACGATCAGGCGGCCGTCATCGCGCCAGTGGCAGACGCAGGCGTGCGGCTCCATGGCGTTGTTGTGCTGCGTCGGCGTCGCGTACCAGCGATCGACCGTGACCGGGGCGCCGGCGAGCGCTGCGTCCGGGTCGCCGATCACGGAGTCGGTCGCGTAGCCGCCGTTGACCGACGGCGGCGCGTAGAAGCCCTGGTCCTCGCGTTCGAGTGCGACGTGGTGCTTCTCCGGGCCGTAGTCGATCGCCAGCGCCGCGGCCCCGGCGCGCGCCGCCTCGGGCGTCTCGGCCACGACGGCGGCGACGATCTGCCCGCGGTAGCGGACGTCGGGCGACTGGAGAACGGCGAGCTCTCTGTCGTCCACCTCCTTGACGGCGGGAGCGTTCTCGTGGCTGAGGACGCACAGGACGCCGTCGACGGCGCCGACCCGCGTGACCCGCCCGCGGGCGATGGCCGCCTGGACGAGCACGGCGTGCACGACGCCGTCGGGGTCGTGCTCGGCCGCGTAGTTGGCACGCCCCTCGACCTTCAGGCGCCCCTCGACGCGGGCATGAGCGGTACCGATCTCGGCCTGGGTGACGGCGCTACTCAGGGGACTGACCCCCCAGTAGCGCGAGCAGGGTGCTGGTGATGAGGTTGCGCGCCAGGGGCACCTTGAAGGCGTTGTCGCGCAGTGGCCTTGCGACCTCCAGCTCGGCGTCGGCCGCCGCCGCGAAGGACGCCGGCGTCGCCTGGTTGCCGCGCAGCTCCGCCTCGGCGCGCGCGGCGCGCCAGGGGGCGTGGGCGACGCCGCCGAGCGCGATGCGGACGTCGTCCACGATGCCGTCGCGCACGTCCAGGACCGCCGCGACGGACACGAGCGCGAAGGCGTAGGAGGCGCGGTCGCGCGCCTTGCGGTAGCGGCCCGGGCCGGACTGGGCGCCGACGACGATCGCCGTGATCAGCTCGCCGGGCTCGAGCACGTTGTCGCGCTGGGGCTGGTCGCCGGGCAGCCGGTGCAGGCCCGGGATCGCGACCCGCCGCTCGCCCTCGGGGCCGAGCACCTCCACCTCGGCGCCCAGCGCCGCGAGCGCGACCGCCATGTCGCTCGGGTGGGTGGCGACGCAGTGCTCGGAGTGACCGATGATGGCGAGGTTGCGGTGATGGCCCGCGATCGCCGGGCAGCCGCTGCCCGAATCGCGCTTGTTGCACGGCTTGGTCACGTCCTGGAAGTAGGCGCAGCGCGTGCGCTGGAGCAGGTTGCCGCCGACCGTTGCGGCGTTGCGCAGCTGCGCGGAGGCGCCGGCGAGCAGCGCCTCGGCGAGCAGCGGCGGGACGTCCGGGTGGCGAGCGACGTCGCTCATGCGCGCCGCTGCGCCGATGCGCACGCCGCCGCCGGCCGCCGTGACGGAGGCGTCGAGGCGCGAGACGTCGACGAGCCGCTCCGGCCGCGCGACGCCGAGCTTCATCAGGTCGACGAGGTTGGTGCCGCCGGCGAGGTACGTCCCGTCCGCCGCCACCGCGGCCGCCGGATCCTCGGCGCGCTCGTAGGCAAACGGCCTCATGAGGTTTCGCTCTCCGATCCTCTCAAGTTCGGATCTCCGAGCGACGTCACCCCGAGGATCGCCGGCACGATGTTCACGTACGCGCCGCAGCGGCAGATGTTCCCGCTCATGCCCTCCCGCACCGTGTCGGCGTCGAGCGCGTCGTGCTCTTCGAGCAGCCCGATCGCGGACATGATCTGGCCCGGAGTGCAGTAGCCGCACTGGAACGCGTCGTGCTCGAGGAACGAGGTCTGGAGCGGGTGCTCGTCGCCGAGACCCTCGATGGTCGTCACCTCGCAGCCGTCGCACGCGACCGCCAGCGCGAGGCAGGAGTTCACGCGGCGGCCGTCGAGCAGGACAGTGCAGGCTCCGCACTGGCCGTGGTCGCAGCCCTTCTTGGAGCCGGTCAGGTGCAGTCGCTCGCGCAGCAGGTCCAGCAGCGTGGTGCGGGTGTCCAGTGCGAGCTCGTGCTCGTGGCCGTTGATGCGCAAGCGGACGCCGGCGTCCATCGTCCTGGCAACCTACCCGGGCATGGCTGACCGCGAGCACGACGTCGTCGTCTATGGCGCGACCGGTTTCACCGGCGCGCTCACCGCTCAGTACCTCGCCGAGCACGGCGATACCGGGACGCGCTGGGCGATCGCCGGGCGCAACCGCGACAAGCTCGAGCAGACGCTCGAGCGGATCGGCGCCGACGTGCCGACCGTGATCGCCGACTCCGGAGACCCGAAGTCGCTGCGCGCGATGACGGAGGCGGCCAAGGTCGTCATCACCACCGTCGGGCCGTACATCGAGTTCGGCGAGCCGCTGGTGGAGGCGTGCGCGGCGACGGGCACCGACTACGTCGACCTGACCGGTGAGCCCGAGTTCATGGACCTGATGTACGTGCGCCACCACCGCGCCGCGGCGCGGTCGGGCGCGCGCATCATCCATGCCTGCGGTTTCGACTCCATCCCGCAGGACCTCGGCGCGCACTTCACCGTCCAGCAGCTGCCCGAGGACGTGCCGATCGCGATCGAGGCCTACATACGGGCGGGCGGCCAGCCTTCCGGCGGGACCGTCGCGTCCGCCCTCGGGATCATGGGCCGCTTCCGCTCGGGCCAGAAGGTGAACCGAGAGCGCCGCAACCTCGAGCCCAAGACGCCCGGCCGCCGGGCCCGGGCGATCATCGGGCGGCCCCGGCGCGACGGCGACACGGGCTGGTACCTGCTGCCGATGCCCACCATCGACCCGCAGATCGTGCGCCTCTCGGCCCAGTCGGACCCGCGCTACGGCCCGGACTTCTCCTATGCGCCCTACATCGCCCTCAAGCGCCTGCCGGTGGCGGTCGGCATGGCCGGCGGCGTCAGCGCGCTGTTCGCGCTCGCCCAGGTCGCTCCCGCGCGCAAACTGATCTCCTCGCGGGTGCCGCAGGGCACCGGCCCGTCACCCGAGCAGCGCGAGAAGGGCTGGTTCAAGGTGCGCTTCCGCGGCGAGGCCGACGGCCACCGCGTGGTCACCGAGGTCTCCGGCGGCGACCCCGGCTACGGCGAGACCTCGAAGATGCTCGCCGAGTCGGCACTGTGCCTCGCCCACGACGACCTGCCCCAGACCGCCGGCCAGGTCACCACCGCCAACGCCATGGGCGACGCCCTGCGCACCCGCCTCACGCGAGCCGGCATCACCTTCGAAGTCCTCTGACTTCACAGAAGCACGCAAGCTTCGTTGCAAAACGCACAACTGCAAGATCCCTTGCATATGCAGGACTTTCGAGAATCGGGTACTACCGTGGCCGACTTCTTGCGACGCCGTCGAGCATTCATCCTGGCCGCGATTGGGGCGGGGGCGCTGTCAGCGGGTGGCCTGGAGAACGCCCCCGCACAGCAGTCCCTGTCCGCGCAGCGTGACGCTGCGGCGTCGCTGCGTGCCCAGGTGGCCGCGGAGAGCCGGCGCATCGCGGCGACCGCCGCCGGACTCGCCGACGCGCAGCGGCGCCTCGGCGCGCTCGACACGCGCGTCGCCACGCGGCTGCGCGAACTGCGCCAGGCCCAGGCCGATTTGATCCGTGCCCGCGTCCGTCTGACGCAGCTCCAGAACCGCGCGCAGAAGGCGGCCGACGTCCTCTCCGCCAATCTCGTCGACGCGTACAAGGCCGGCAAGCCCAACATCGTCACGGTCGTCCTGGACTCGGACGGGTTCCCGGACCTGATCAACCGGCTCAGCTACTTCCGGCGCGTGCAGTCGCACAACGCCGACGTCCTCGACGCCGTGCGCGAGGCTCGTGCCGACGTCGCCCGCGAGGAGGCGAGCCTCGAGCGCGACCGGGCCCGCCTGGGCGAGCTCGCCAAGGTCGCGATCCGCGAGCGCGAGCAGGCCGCCGTGCTCCGCAACGCACTGCTGCGCCGCCAGCAGGCGCAGGTCCGCGCGCGCAGCGGGACCGCCGCCGAGCTGGCGGAGATCCAGGGACGGATCGAGCGCGTCGAGCGGGCGCAGGCCGCCGCGGCACGCCAGGCCGCCTCGACCTCGACCGCCACCGAGGCCGCGCCGCCGATCGGCGACCCGGGCAGCGCGGTGGCCAAGGTGATCGCCGCCGCCAACCAGATCGCCTCGACGCCCTACGTCTACGGCGGCGGCCACGGCGGGGACTCGAGCGGGTACGACTGCTCGGGCTCGATCAGCTACGCGCTCGCCGCCGCCGGCCTCGTCTCGAGCCCGCTCACGTCGGGCGGCTTCATGAGCTGGGGGGTGCCGGGTCCCGGCCAGCGCATCACGGTCTACGCCAACGCCGGCCACGCCTTCATGGTCGTTGACGGGCGGCGCTTCGACACCAGCGCGCTGTCGGGCGGCGGGACGCGCTGGACGAGCACGATGCGCTCGACGGCCGGATTCGTGGCCCGCCACCCGCCAGGTTTGTAGCCGCGGCGCGTTGGCGCTGTGATGCTTCGCTCGCTGCCACTGGCCGTGCTCGCCTCGCTGCTGCTGGCCACGGGCGCGCAGGCGCAACTGCCCGGCGGCCTGTCCTCGGACAACGTCGAGTTCGTGAAGAACTTCGCGCGCCACTCCGACACGAGCGGCGCGAAGCTGCTCGCGGGCTACTACTACGTCACGACCGAGCGCGACCTCTCGATCTACGACGTCAAGGACCCGGTCAACCCGGTGCTGACCGGCAGCGTCCTGCTCGGCGCGCCGGGCACGCCGACGTTCACCGAGGAGGACCCGGACACCAACGGGCGCCTTCTTGTGATCTCGAACGGGGACACGTTCGTCTACGACGTGTCCGACAAGACCGCGCCGAAGCTCGTCGGCACGCTCGCCGGGCTCGACCAGCACACGATGACCTGCGTGCTCGACTGCTCGTGGGTGTACGGCTCCGAGGGCGCGATCGTCGACCTCCGCGATCCGACGCAACCCAAGCTGGCGGGGGCGTGGACCGAGAACCTCGAAACACCGCCGTCGTCCTTTCACGACGTGACCGAGGTGTCACCCGGCCTGCTCGTGACCGCCACCGAGCCGATGCTCGTCCTCGACACCCGCGGCGACCCGGCCCATCCGCTGGTGGTCGGCACCGCTACGACACCCGGTTTCCTGCACGCCGCCCTGTGGCCCGGCCAGGGGCGGGACCGCTTCCTGCTGGCCGGCGGCGAGGCGGGGGGTCCGGCGTGCGACGACGACGCAAGCGCCACCTTCATGACCTTCGACGCGAGCGACTTCGCGGACTCGCAGACGTTCTCACTGCTGAGCGAGTACAGGATGCGGACCGGCGTCGTGCTGGACGGCCATCAGGCCACGAGCACGTGGTGCGTGCACTGGTTCAGCCCGCACCCGAGCTTCGCCAACGGGGGCCTGGTCGCGATCGCCTGGTACGAGCAGGGCACGCGCTTCTTGAAGGTCGACGCCGCTGGCGGGCTCGAGGAGATCGGCTACTACCTGCCCACCGCAGGGCAGGCGTCCGACGTCGACTGGATCTCCGACCGCGTCCTCTACGTCGCCGACTACCTGCGCGGCATCGACATCGTGCGCTTCACGGGTGACATCCCGCCCGCCTTCCCCGCACCGGGCGCTCCGCCGGCCGAGCCACCCGCCGTCACGCGCCCCGGCATCGACCGGCTCGCGCGCTTCCCGGCCCGGCGCTCCTGCCGGCGGCGCCCGCTGAAGGTGAGGATCCGTCGCTACAAGCCCGACCCGGTGGTGCGCGCGACGCTGCGGCTCGACGGCCGGCGCCTGCGCGGCCTGCGCGTCCGGCGTCCCCCGCGGCGGCGGTTCTCGCTCCAGGTCCAGGTCGTCACCCGGTCGGGCTACCGGACCGCGGGCCAGAAGATCTACAGGGCCTGCAAGCGCTAGTCACTTCACAAAAGGGACGGACCCTTTTGTCAAGCGGCGACTCACTCGTCGTCGCGCTGGGGCGATCGGAAGACGATCTTCTTGACCTCGCTGGCGGCCGAGCCGCCGAGCCGGATCGCGGTGTGGATCCCCTCGTCACCCAGGCCCCCGGCCATCAGCGCCTTGCGCAGATCCGCGAGCGCGGCGCGGTCGTCCTCGTCGCCGCCGGGGCCGTCGAGCAGGATCAGGTGGCGCGGGCGGCGCAGCTGGGCGGCGGCCCGGAGCCAGTCGGCGCGCTCCTCCGCGCCCAGGGTGCCGAGGACGAGCACGACGGCGTCCCCGGCCTGGAGGCGCTTGTGCACGGCGGTCTCGAAGAGCTGCGCCGCCTGGGCGTCGAGATGCTCGGCCTCGACGCGGCCCTCCAGCAGCCTGCGCACGCGGCCGGGCGTGATCAGGGCCCCCCGGTCCTCGAGGATGCCGGTCAAGTAGCTCTCGGCGGCGTCGCGGTCGGGCGCGGCTACCAGGACGAGGCTGCCGGGCGTGTAACGCAGGCGGTCGGTCGGCTCGAGCACGCGCCCGCGGACGGAGATGTCCGGCGGGCGCTCCGGGGTGTTGGCGCGGCGCGGGCGGTCCGATGACCAGCCCGTCCGTTCGTCGGCGCCGATCTTGACGCTGCGGGTGGAGGGCTGGTCGGACACCCGTCCGAGTCTAGGCCTGGAGCCACCGGGGACCGGTGGATCCAGGCCCGGTTCACAGCGCCGCGGCGACCATCTCCGGCTGTTCGAGGCCGAGCAGGTGCCCGGCGTCCGGGATCTCTTGCGCCGTGGCGTCCGCCAGGCGGTCGGCCAGGTGCCAGGCGATGGCGCGGAAGTCGTCGACGTCGTGCTCGCCGACCATGATCTGGACGGGGCAGGTGATCGCGTCGAGGCGCTCGGCCAGCGGCGGGTCGTCGAGCCCGAACTCCTCGAACGGGCGCTTGCGCTGGTTCTCGAGCGCCCGCCGCAGCATCGCGGCGACCGGCTCTCGGTGCTCGTCGCGGTGGACCCACATCTCCAGGTTGAGCTCGATCGCTCGGTCGATGTCCCCGGCCGCCAGCGCGGCCTCCTCGGCCTCGCCGTAGCGCTCGAGCCGCTCGCTGAACTCCCACGGCCACAGCGCCGGCGCGAGCAGTACCAGGCGCGCGAAGCGCTGCGGCTGGAGCACCGCCGCCTCGAGAAGGGCCTCACCGCCGGCGGAGTTGCCGCAGGCGACGACGCGGTCGAGGCTCAGGCCGTCGAGCAGCTCGAGCAGGTCCAGGGAGGCGCTGTAGCGGCCGCGCTTGTACTTGGCGCTGCGCCCGTACCCGCGCCGGTCGTAGCGGATGACGGTCAGACGCCGCTTGACGAGCTCGCCGACAGCCTCCCACTGGCGGCCGTCGGTGACGCCGGAGTGCACCAGGACGACGGGCGGCCCCTCACCCTCGACATCGGCGTAGAGCTCGCCGCCGCTGACCTTGACGCGCTTGACCACGGCGGCACCGTACTCCGAATCGGCGGATCGCCGTGCGCAGCGTCGCAAAGGCGGGCTTGCGCGTGTGGTCGTCGCGCAGCAGCCCGACGGCCGCGAACAGATCGGTGCCGTCAGAGTTGTTGTCGCGCAGGTTGAAGTAGCGGTAGTCGGTGACGCCGAGCTGCCCGCCGTAGGCGTGCACCGCGGCGAGCGTGGACTCCAGGTCGGCCTGCTGCGTGGCCTCGGAACGGCCGAGGTTCGTCGCATAGCCGTTCTCGCTCACCCAGAGCGGCGTCCCCTCCAGGCTCGCCATCGGCATGAAGCAGGTGCGCAGCACCGTGAGCCCCTCCACCACCTCGGCCCCGGCGCTCTGGATCGGCACGGGCGGCCAGAACAGGCCCGGATAGACCTGCATGCCGACGTGGTCGAGTGCCCGCCGGAAGGCCGGTGTCGCCTTGGCGCCGATCTCCCGCCAGAAGGCGGCGTCGGAGTCGGGCGTGTA
Source organism: uncultured Solirubrobacteraceae bacterium (assembly GCA_963724135.1). Lineage (GTDB taxonomy): Bacteria > Actinomycetota > Thermoleophilia > Solirubrobacterales > Solirubrobacteraceae > DATLGB01. The sequence goes on along the minus strand of CAVRTA010000004.1, from coordinate 362,116 downwards.
GCGCCAGACGACGTTGAAGCCGACCGGCAGATGTCCGCGCCCCAGCGCGCGCAGCTCGGCGCCGGCCGCCGCCACGCCGTGCACGAGCGCGTCGACGACGCCCTCGTAGGCGCCGTCGCTCGTGTTCGGCGACAGCGGCAGGTTCGCCTCGTTGGTCACCGAGAACCCGGCCGTCGCACGGATCGCACCGATCCGCCGCACCGCCCGCCGCACCCACGCCGTCCACGCCGCGATGTCACCCTCCCGCCCCTCGGGCGGGTGGTAGCGCAGCTGCACTTCGCTGCGCAGGCCGGCGCGCCCGTACGCGCGCACAACCTTGGCGAAGCGGGCGATGCCGGCGTCGCCGTCGGCCCAGAAGGCCCGGTTGAGCCTCAGCACCAGCTCCCGGCGATGCGGTCGCAGATCCAATAGAGCGCGCGTCAGCCGGGCCTCGTCGCGCGGCGCGCCGTCGGCCTGCAGCACGCCCGCGGTCCCCGCCGCACCCGGCGTGATCCCGAAGCGCAGCGGCTGCGCGGGCCTGGTGAGCGCGGGCGGGTCCGCGCTCAGGCACTCCTGCGCGCCGGCGGGCGCCGGCGCCAGGATCAGCGCACAGGAAACGCCGGCCGCGCTGAGCCATCGAGCCATGGCAGCTCCTTGATCATGTCCTCGACCTCGACGTAGCCCTGCTCGAGCAGCCCGTCCGCCGCGTCGTAGATCCGGTAGTGCTGATGCTCCTCGCCGGCGGGCTGGGACTCGAGCACGACGACGCGTACGTCGCCCGGCGCGTAGTGGCAGCGCTCCTGGATCGCCGCGAGCAGCTGGGGACCGTGGAAATGCCCGTCCCCGAAGTTCCAGCCGTTGACGACCCCGGAGATCAGCTCGCCCTCGCGCACGTGGTAGGCCTCGACGTCGTCGACGGCGCGGTAGATGAGGCCATTGAGCGCGCGGCCGTGGCTGTGCATGGAGCGGAACGCGAGGCCCTTGTAGAGCAGCAACTCGGCGAAGTCACGGTCGCCGTAGAGCTTGGTCAGCTGCTGCACGACGGTCTTGGCCGGCTTTCTGATGCACTCGTCGAGCTTGCCCTCAGCCTCGGTGTCCTTGCGGAACAGCCACTGCGTCGTCGCCCAGTTGCCCGCGTAGTAGCGCATCGCGGGCAGGAACGAGACGAGGTCCGGGCGCAGGTTGCCGAGCACCGGCAGGCCGACGCCGATCAGCGCCAGCGGCAGGAGCAGCGGCCAGTCGATGATGTCGAGCGGCACGTCGCCGTAGTGGCCGAACAGGAACAGCAGCCCGAAGATCATGAACAGGTTCCACTCGAGCGGGACAGCGAGCGGGAACGTCGAGGTGATGTGCACGTGGAAGAGGATCATCCCGACGACCGCGAGCGTGCCGACGATCCCGTCGCTGGTCACGAGCAGCAGGAAGGGCAGCGTGAACTCGATCACCGTTCCGGCGGCGGCGTTGAAGGAGCTCAGCCGTGACGGGCGCATGTCGTCGGGGTGGTTGCGCCACAGCCGCGCCTTCGCCGCGCGCGAGCGGTTCCACGGCGTGTTGGCGATCATCACGCTGACGACGAACGGGAAGTGGTGGTTGAGCTTCGACGAGGCCGCGCCCCACCAGATGCAGAACAGGACGATCTGCGACCCGACGATCAGGTTGTTGACCGGGAACAGGAAGACGACGAGCAGGAAGCCGTAGACCTCGGTGCGGAAGGCCAGGAAGACGACCTTGTCCCGCAGGCCGAGCAGCCCCAGCAGGGCGAGCATCACGGCGATGGCGACCGGGTCCAGGCGTCCGGCGGCCGTGCCGGCGACCGGATCGCCGCCGGCGACGAGCAGGTGGATCCCGGCGGCGATGACGCCCACGTAGAGCACGACGTCGAGCGGGGTGCGCGCGCTGCCGCCCGTGAGCGGGACCCGGTCGGGCCACGGCGCGAGCCGGACGGTGCCGGGCCGTAGCCAGTACAGCGGACCCCCGATCGGCGGTGCGAAGCGGAAGGTCAGCGGCATCGAGCCGCAGCCGAGCCCGAGCCCCTCCCACACCATCGTCCAGACGGCGAGCTTCTGCCAGACGATCGGCTCCGTCCACCAGTCGCCGATGTCACCGAGCCCGCCGAGTCCCTCCGAAAGCGAGATGACGAGCGCGGCGCCGAGGACGAAGACGACGAGCTTGACGACGTAGAGGAGATAGACGGCCTCGGGCGTCCCGAACCCGTTGATGCCCCAGTCCTGGGCGAGCGGCCGGATCTTCTGGAGGTGCGGAAGCTGCTTCCACTGCTCCATGTCCACCGGCGGCGGCGCGGGCGCGATGAAGCCCATGAACCGAGGATTAAACGCGAGCGGCGGTCCCGGCGCGCTGTGCGCCGGGACCGCCGCGAGGCGTCAGATGATCAGGGCGCGGACTGATCGCAGGCGGCGAGCGCCTGGTCCTTCGCGCCGCCCGCGTCGGGCACGGTGTCCTCGACGATCTTCTTGCAGACCTCGACCGAGGCCTGCTGGATGTCCTCGATGTCGCCGCTCGCGGCCTTGTCGCAGAGCTCCTTGAGCTCTTCCTTGGTGTCGTCCTTGAGCGTGGGCTGCGAGTCGATCGCGGACTTGCACTGCTCGATCGCGGCCTGGACCTGCGGGTCGTCGGAGACGTCAACTCCGCCGCCGCTGTCCTCCCCGCTGTCCTCGCCGCCCTCGTCGCCGCCGGTGTCGGTCGTCTCGGTGTTGGACCCGCCGCCGCCGCTGGGCTCCTCGTCGTCGCCACAGCCAGCGAGGACCGCCACGCCGAACGCGAAGACGAGCATCATCGCCAGCAGGGTGATCTTGCGCACCATGTGCCTGCTCCCTTGATTGTGTTCGTCCGCCCGGATGTGACGGATCGAGGGGCCAATGCCGGCCCCGTGCGGCTGCTTACGCGACGGCGCGCGGGAATCCTGCGGGATCGGCGCGGGCCGGTTCGAGGACCTGCCCCGGCACGATCACTTGTCGAAGCTCGTGGACCAGCTCGCGCGGCTCCACGAGGCGCGCGACCAGCTCGCCCGCGTGGTGTCCACGCTCGCGCACTGCTGCTGCGCGTCGGCCAGCTCCGCGTCGCTCCAGCTCGCGCGGCTCCACGAGGCGCGCTCGAGATCCGAGCAGGCCTCGGGGGTCGCCGACCAGGAGGCACGGCTCCAGCTGGCACGGCTCCAGCTCGCGCGGCTCCAGCTCGCGCGCAGCACGTCCGCCGCCTCGCTCCAGCTCGCTCGGCTCCAGCTGGCGCGGGTGAAGTCGATCTGTCCCGTGGCCGGGTCGATCAGCGTGCTGGGCGTGACCCCGCTGTTGGCCGCGACCGGCTGCGTGTTGAGGACCTTGTCGAGTGCGATCTCGCCGCCCTCGATCGTCGACTCGACGGTCACCGCCTCGATGGGGTGCTTGTCCTTCTTGTCGACGAGGTCCGGCGGGCCGGCGACGGGCCGCGGCGAGTGGACCGGGCGCGAGTTCGCGATCAGCGTCCCCTTCACCTGGTCCGGAGTCCAGCTCGGGTGCGCCGAGAGGATCGCCGCCACCGCGCCGGAGGCCACCGCCGCCGCCATCGACGTTCCGCCGACGCGGAAGTACTCGCCATCCACCGCGCAGGTCGGGCACAGCGACGCGAAGTCGCTGCCCGGCGCGAGGTTGGACACCATGCGCGCGCCCGGGGCAAGGATGTCGGGCTTGACCACGCCGTCCTGCGTGATGCCGCGCGAGGACCAGGTCGCCAGCTGATCGTCGGTGATCGTCTTGGTGCCGCGGTCATCGACGCCGCCGACGGTGATCACGTACGGGTCGTTCGCGGGCGCGTAGTTGACCGCGTCGACCGCCGCGCCCTCGTTGCCGGCCGCCACGACGACGGTCAGCCCGCTGAACCACGCCGCCTCGACCGCTGCGTCGAGCGGGTCGGTCTTGTAGGACTCGGCGATCGTCGAGCGCAGCGACAGGTTGACGACGCGGATGTTGTAGGTGTCCTTGAAGTCGACCGCGAACTGGAGGCCGTCGATGACGTCCAGGACGGTGGTCGCGCCGTGGCCGTCGTCGGCCTTGATGGCGATCAGGTCCGCGTCGGGTGCGACGCCCGAGTACTTGCTGCGCAGCGGGTCGCCCTCGTCGCGGTGCGTGGAGTTGCCGGCGATCAGGCCGGCGACGTGCGTGCCGTGCCCGTAGCCGTCGTCGGCGTTCTGGGCGGTCGGGTTGACGACGGCGTTCGCGACCACGCGCGAGCCGCCGGCGCCGTCGCCGAAGTCCCTGAGGGAACCGGCGACGCCGGTGTCGATGACCGCCACACCGACACCGGCGCCGGTGTGGCCGGCCTGCCAGGCCTTGGGTGCGCGGATCGATTCCAGGTAGGCGGCCCGGAGCCCCGAGGGGTCGCTGACCGCGCCGGTGGGGGCGATCGGCGCGTCGAGCGAGACCGCCCGCACCGAGCCGGCGCTCATCAGGCGCCAGGCCGCCTGCGCCTCCATGCTGCCGGCGACGGCGTTGATCAGCCCGACCTCGCGCACCTGCGTCGCGCCCGAGCGCTCCAGTAGCACGCGGCCCTGCGCCGGAACCGTCCCGGCGCGCAGCTGGACGATGACGTCGACCTCACGCGCGGGATCGGTGAACGCGAGCCGCTCGATCTCGGGCGTCACCGAGGCGGTGGTCCCGAACGGGTTCAGCGCGGAGGGCGCGACGGCGAGCTCGCCGTTGTAGCCGGCCAGGCCGACCATCAACGCCGCTGCTGCTGTTGCCGAAGCCACCAGTGCGGCGATCCATCGCCCCACGACCGGCTGAAGTGTCAACGTCATGTTGTTTTCCGCCTTGACCGAGCTTGCGCCTACCAAGCGCCTTCCCCTGCCGGTCGGCGTACCGACATAGTGGGCCAGCCACCGGCCCCCGGCAACTGGACATCCGTCCAATGGACGTTTATTCGGGTGTAGCGAGCACCGGCGGAGCGTCGTCCGCCAGGAGGTTCGGGCTGCGGTCCAGGACCTTGCGCAGCGCCGCCACGACTCGCGGGCAGAACTGCCTGCCGCTCTCTGACTCCAGGATCTCCAGCGCTTGGGCGGCGCTGCGCGCGGGGCGATACGGCCGGTCGGTGGTGATGGCGTCGAGGGTGTCGGCGACGGTGAGGATCCGCGCGGGCAGCGGGATCTCCTCGCCGACGAGGCCGTCCGGATAGCCCGTTCCGTCGAAGCGCTCGTGGTGGTTGCGAGCCATCTGCTTGACCAGCGTCGGCATCTCGAGCTCGCCCAGGATGTAGCTCGAGATCTCCGGATGGCGCTCCATCTCGCGCCGCTCTTCGACGGTCAGGGGGCCGGGTTTGAGCAGGATGCGATCCGGGATGCCGATCTTGCCGATGTCGTGCATCACGGCCCCGACCTCGATCGCGCGCAGGTCGGCCTCGTCGAACCCGAGCTCCTCCGCGATCCGTCGCGCCAGCTGGCCGACCCGCTCGGTGTGACCGCCGGTGTAGGGGTCGCGCGCCTCGATCGTCCGCGCCAGCGAGGTGATGGTCGAGACGTACGAGTGATGGATGCGGCGCAGCAACTCGTCGTTGTCCGTCAGCAGGGCGCGCAGGCGCTGGTTGGCCTCCTCGAGGTCTGAGTTCTTGTCGCGCAGCGCCTGGACGCCCGCGCGCGAGCGCTCGACGTACTGGCGCTCGGCCACCCACAGCACCACGATCGGGACTGTGTAGACGAGGCCGACGACGTATCCGAAGCGCCGCTCGGCCAGGACGAAAGCTGCGGCCAGCAGGCCGTAGGAGAGGTAGTGCGGCGCGAGCCAGGCCAGCTGCTCGCGCCAGTTCGCCAGCGCCGATGTCCCCCGCGAGAGGCCGATGACCACCGCGAGCAGCCAGGTGTTGACCAGGTAGTAGACCAGCCCGGCGACGGCACCCATGGCGATCGCCGCCGCTCCGTCCTCGGGCCCCAGTGCGAAGGTGGCCGCGGCTGCGGCTCCCGCCAGGGAGAGGGCGCCGAAGTCGAAGCCGAACTTGACGGAGGGCACGCGGCGCAGGGCGCGCACGAGAACGATCGTCGCCTCGGCCGCGATCGGCCCCAGCGGCCCGAAGACGGACGCCAGCGCCAGGACAGGCATGGACGCCAGCGAGATCTGCACCCGCTCGAACAGGTCGAGCCGGAAGAAGTCGAGCAGCAGCACCATCACGATGAGCATCGCGAGCAGCCCGGTCCGCTCCCCGAGCGCCGCCCTGGGCGCCACCAGAGCGACGCAGGCGGCGAGCGCGCCGAGCAGGATCGCGAACGGCCCGACCCACCGCCGCGAGGGCACGTCGGCCGGCTCGGGCTCGGGCTCGGTTTCGTCCGGCTCCCGGCGCGGAGGTGATGTCGCGAGGATCCCGGGGGCGATCTCGAGCGCGTCGCCGTCGGCCACCTTCACCTGCCAGCCCGCGGGCATCGTGTCGGTTTGCGCGCGGCTGTCGGTCGGCAGCAGCTCGGCTTCCTGCTGGAGCCCGAGCATCGCCCGCGTGGTGGGTGGCAGCGCGAGGCGCACGCGGTTGCGGCCGCCGAGCTTGGCGTCGTAGAGCGCGAGGTCGGCGGCGTGCATCAGCTCCTCGGCCGTCTCCCCGTGGTCCGGGTACATCGCCACGCCCACGCTCGCCGAGGGGGCCACGTCGTCGCCGACGCGGATCGCGCGTACACCGGTGCGAACCGCCTCGGCGAGGTCGCGCGCCTGCTCGGCCGTCGCTCCGGGCACCACGAGGCAGAACTCCTCTCCGCCGAACCGCGACGCCACCGCGGAGCCCGAGGTCAAACGCTCGAGCACCTCGGCGACGCTGCGGATCAGCTTGTCGCCCTCGAGATGACCGAAGCGGTTGTTGATCGCGCGCATGTAGTCGAGATCGACCATGAGGACGGCCAGAGAGCCCTCGCGGCGGTGCGCCTGCTCGACCTGGGTCTCGAGGAGATGCAGCAGGTGCCGTGCGTTGAAGAGGCCCGTCTTGGAGTCAACCCGGGATTCGTGCCGCAGCATCGGCACCCACACGGCCAGGCCGATGAGCAGGAGCGGGCCCACCGCCAGCGGCGCGTATCCGGGCGCCTGGGTCCACAGGCCCGCCAGGCAGGCACCGGTCACCGCGAGCGCCAGATCGATCAGGCGCCCGCCGGTGGTGGCGCGCAGCGTGAGCGCGTTGAGCAGGACCTTCACCCAGCGCCGGCCGGCATTGACGTCGACGATCGCCCCGATCAGAACGTGGTTGACGAACACCATCGCGCCGGCGCCGCCCAGCAGGGCGAGGGCACCCAGGACCTGGTCGCCGCCGCCCTCGAGTCCGCCGCCGAGGTTCGCGACCACGTGCATGCCGACACCCGCGAGGCAGTAGTTGGCGATGTTGAACGCCGACATGAACCACGGCGGGCGGCGCACGGCCCAGCCGGCTGCGAACGACGCCAGGGCGAGCACCGGGATCGCCCACGCGGGCAGGATGGCGACGCCGCAGACGAACGGCACGATGTTCGGCTGCAGCGAGAAGTGGCCCGGCGCGAAGACCTCGAACAGGTTCCCGGCGGCACAGGCCATGACGAGCACCGCGAGCACTGCCAGATCCACCTCTGGCTGTGCGAGACCGGCCGCACCGCCGACTCCCACCGCCGCGGCGGCCGCCACGCCTGCGATGAGCAGGCGAGCACCGAGCGGTAGGCCGCGGAACGCGCGCGGAGGTACGGCGACAGACACCCCTCTCTTGATCGGCAGTCACAAGGGCCGAGTTGAGGCACCAAAGCCGCAAGTTGAGCCCCCAGCGCTCGTTTGAGCGACCATGAAGCGAACCCGTCTTGTAACCGCCGTCCTCGCGACCGCCGGCGTCCTCGGAGCCGCGGGGGTCGCCCTCGGCGAGCCCGCCCGTTCAACCGAGCTCGGTGGCGGCAAGCCACTGACCTACACATGGCAGGCGACCGGCAGCGGCTCGCTCGCCCTTTCCGACGCCTACAACGCGGTCGGCTGCCAGCCGGGAATCCACGACTGCGACGACACGCTCATCCTGGCCAACGAGAGCGGCAGCATCACCGTCAAGACGTCCTCGACGGACCCGGCCGCCGCGGACTCGGACCTGGTGATCTACAACTCGGACGCCTCCGGCGAGCCGGGCACCGAGCTCCAGAGCAGCGGTGGCACGACGGCCGAGGAGACGGTGACGACCCGCGTCGTGGCCGGGAAGTACTACCTCGTCCGCATCGACTTCGCGATCTCCGCCAACGGCGTGGTCGACGGCGAGGCGACGCTGAAGCCGAGCCTCACCGGCGGCGGCCCGACGGGCCCGAGCGGCCCGACCGGTCCCGGCGGCGCGGATCAGCCCCCGACGGTCGCGATCGCCAAGCCCAAGAAGGGCAAGGTGAAGTCGATCTCCGGGACCGCCGCCGACGACAAGGGCATCACCAAGGTCGAGGTCGGCTTCCTCACCCGCAAGGGCAAGAAGTGCTACCAGCTCACCTCGACCAAGGGGAAGCGCAAGAAGGTCAAGAAGTGCGTGCAGCCGACCAAGTTCTTCGCCGCCAAGGGCACGACAGCCTGGAGCCTGAAGCTGCGCAAGCCGCTCAAGAAGGGCAAGTGGACGGCGTTCGCGCGGGCCACCGACACGGCCGGCCAGACCCAGGGCGGCTACGGCAAGACCAACCGCCGCACGTTCAAGGCCAAGTAGAGCTCGACGCCGGCGCGGCCTCGGCCGCGCCGGCCCGCAGAGGGCATCATTGACAGGGATGCGGACCGCAGTGACCTGCGCGTGCCTGGTGCTTGCAGCGCCGCAGTTCGCGGCGGGCGCGGTGGTCGTCACCCCGCCGCCGGGCCCCGGCGGCTGGCATCGGGGCCCGGTCGCGATCAGCGCCTCCGGCACGGATTCACACCGGGTCGACGGCGGCGCCTGGACGGCGGGTCACATCGCACGGGTCGCGGGCGACGGCGTTCACACGGTCGAGCACCGCAGCGCTGACGGCGAGCCGCGCAGCACGTTCGTGCGGATCGACGGGACGGCGCCGGCGCTCTCGCCGGCGCGGCGGCCGGGTCGGGTCGTGGCGACGGCGAGCGATGCGCTGTCCGGTGCCCGGCGCATCCAGTTCCGCGTCGGCCGCCGGCCCTGGCGCTCGCGGTCACTCGAGGAGGTGCTCTTCGACGGGACCGCGGCAACGTTCGGCCGCTGGCGCCAGGGCGGCGCGGGGTCGTTCGAGCTCACCCGCGCAGGCACGCTGCGCACCGTCGGCGGACTCGGGCTGCTGTGGTACGCCGAGCGGGAGTTCGGGGACGCGGCGCTGCGTCTGCAGTGGCGCGAGGCCCGCACGGACGGCGTCCCCTCGAACGCGGGCGTCTTCGTCCGCTTCCCGGGGCCGACGCCCGTCCGCGAGTGCGACCTGCGGATGCCCATGGCGCTGACCGACTTCGCCTGGCACGCGGTCGCCTGCGGCCACGAGATCCAGATCAACGACGGCGACGTCGACCCGCAGCGCACGGGCTCGGTGTACGCGTTCCGCCCGCTCGGCGCCGGGGACTCGCGGCCCGCGACGTTCGGTGACTGGAACGACTACGAGGTGAGCGCCACCGGCCCCGGCGACTACGAGCTCACGATCGCCCGCAACGGCTATCTCATCAACCGCTTCGTCAACACGCCCGGCCAGAGCCCGTCCAGCGGTGGAGCGAGCGGGCTCTACCCCGGCACCGAGTTCAAGCAGTTCCCGACCGGCTTCGTCGGCCTGCAGAACCACGGCGATGCCGACGTCATCGAGTTCCGCGACGTCCGCGTCCTCGAGCTCGGGCCGCGGACGGCGACGCTCCCGGTCCGCCGCACCCGGCGCGCGCGGACCCTGCGCGTCCGCGCCGTCGACGCGGCGGGCAACCGCTCGCGCGCCGCGACCGTGCGGATCCCCGCGCGCTCCTAGGTGTAAGACCCAGGCACGTTGTTCGGGCGGGTGCGCGTTCAGCGCTTGCCTGGCGATCACCGTGGCCGTGTCCGACGGCGCCGGTAAGGCGAGGGGTGCGGGCGCTCCGGCGGTCGACCGTGGCGCCTATTACATCCAGTGGGTGTAAGACAGACCAAGCTCGGTCCGACCGGCGCCGTTACCGCGCTGTCGGTCGCGGTCTGACGACTGCAGAGCTGGCGAGCTGCGCGCGCCGCGGCCGACGCAGGGCTCCGAACAATGCCTAGGAACTACACCTAGGCGGTCGTCTCGACGCGCAGGACGTCCCACTGGTCCGGCACGCCCTTGAGCGTGTGCCGGCCGTGGTCTGAGAAGGTGATCCCGGAGCCGGCGACCAGGTCGCGCACCGTGCGCGAGACGAGCACCTCGTCGGGCCCTGCCAGCGCGGACACGCGCGCGGCGATGTGAACGGCCATTCCCGCGATGTCGTCTCCGAGCACCTCGCACTCGCCGGTGTGCAGGCCCGCACGCACGCGGATGCCGCTCTGCGCGGCCTCGGCCACGATCTGGCGCGCGCAGCGGACGCCACGGGCGGGACCGTCGAACGTGGCCAGGAAGCCGTCGCCGATCGACTTGACCTCGCGCCCGCCGAAGCGCGCGAGCGCCGCGCGCGCCGCTCGGCCGTGCTCGGAGAGAACCTCGCGCCAGCGCCGGTCGCCGAGCTCAGCCGCCGTCCTCGTCGAATCGACGATGTCGGTGAACAGGACGGTGGCGAGGACGCGATCGGGTTCGTCCGCGTGCCGGGCCCCCGTGAGGAACTCCTCGATCTCGCCGAGGATCTCTGCGCTGTCGCCGAAGTAGAGGCTGTGGTCGATGCCCTCGAGCTCGACGTAGCGCGCGTTGGGCAGGTGCTCGGCGAGCCAGCGGCCGTGGCGCACATTGACGAGGCGGTCATGGCGCCTGTGCAGCACGAGCGCCGGCACGCGAACCGAGGGGACGACGTGGCGGACGTCGAGGTCGAGGAACATCTGCACGAGGCCGGAGAGCATCCCCGGTGATGCGGTGCCGCGCTCGGCCCGCGCGTACCAGCGGCGGGCGGCCGCGTCCTCGGCGTAACTCGGGGACGCGACCTCGATGATCGCCCCCTCGCCCCAGTGCGGCAGGATCAGCTCGACCCCGGATTCGACGAGGTCCTCGGCACGGCTGCCGATCCGGTAGTCCTCGGCCCAGGTCGCGCGCGCGAGGCCGCCGTAGCAGACCAGCGCCCGGGCACGCTCGGGATAGGTCGCCGCGAACAGGATGCTCATCGGCGCCCCCTCCGAGAAGCCCAGCAGCGCGGCTCGCTCGGAGCCGGCGGCGTCCATGACCGCCCGCAGGTCGTCCATGCGCTGTTCGAGCGGCGGCGCCTCGTCGAAGCGGTCGGAGAGCCCGGTTCCGCGGCGGTCGAAGTTGATCACGCGCGCGAAGGACGCCAGCCCCTCGAGCAGCCGCCGCGGGGACTCGTGTTCCCAGATGAGCTCCAGGTGGCTCGTGAAGCCGTTGACGAGCACCAGGTCGAGCTCGCCCTCGCCGAAGACCTGGTAGGCGATGTGCACGTCGCCGCTGCGGGCGTATCGAGTCTCGGGTTCGATGCCCCGGCTCAACCGCCGACCTCGACCGTCTGCTGGAACGTCGGCCGGTTCTGCCACGGGATCAGCGGCTGGGTGACGCCGCCGATGGGCCGGAAGAAGATGCTGTCGCGGCAGGCCTGCTCGCCGGCGGCGCACTGTCCGTCGGCCGGATAGGTCTCGGCCACCGGCGTGTCGAGCGCGGCGCGCAGAGACGCGCGCAGGGCGCCCCGGCAGCGGCGCCGCGTGCCGCAGTAGACGCGCGACCAGCCGCGGCTCTCGCCGGTGCCCAGCAGGCGGCGCAGGTCGCTGAGCGCGTAGGAGTGCCAGCCGTCCTGCCACGCCGAGCCGAGGTGGTCGCCGTGGTTGTTGGGCTCGTTGGCGAGCTCGTTGATGTTCGTGATCGCCGCGAACAGCTTCGCCCCGAGCGCCGGCTCGAACTGCGCGTGCATCCAGCGCGGCCACCACGCGTCGAAGGTCGCGATCGCGCGCGCGTGCTCGTAGGAGCCGTCGCGGTCGCGGTCGATGCGGTGGGAGCCGTCGGCGTGCCAGGCGCGCAGCTCGGCGATCGCAGCGCTCAGCCCGGCGTCGGCCGGGCGCCCGATGACGCGCAGAGCGGGCGGGAGCACCGCGTCTGCGCGCAGGTCGACGGTGGCCGCGTCCTCCATCGCGGATACGAGCTGCGCCAGCGTCGCCTTGCGCCCGCGCGTGACCAGCGGGCGCACGCGGTCGGCGAGCAGCCGCGAGCGGTAGGTGGCGCCGTAGCCCCAGTTGTCGTCGGCGGCGCCGTACCCGCGGGCCTGCTTGTTGTTCCAGTCGGTGGCCCAGGCCTGGTCGATGAACTGCGGATGCGCGCGCCGGGGCGTGAACGCCCTGAGTGTCAGGCGGTCCGGGTCGTAGCCGCGCCACCGGTGGCGAGCGCGGATCGGGAGGTCAGGATCCGTCCGCGGCGCGCGGATCGGGTTGTAGCCGGCGTTCTGGTAGGCGATGTGCCGCGCGTCGGCGTAGAACCAGTTGAAGGCGAAGCCGACCAGGGAGGCCGCGCGCTGGAACGCCTTCGGCCCGGTGATGCGGTCCGGGTCGTTGAAGTAGGCGAACGCAAGGCCCGAGTCCGGCTCATGGCCGTAGGTGGCGCGCAGGCGGGTGTACGCGACCGGCTTCCCGCGGATCGTGCCGCGCGCGACCACCAGCCCGAGACGGGTCCGCTGCGTGCGCAGGGTCTCCGTCCCGGCGGGCGTGCTGTCGGCGGCGTTCGGCTCCCAGGAGTTCGTGCGCTCGAGCGTCTCCATGGCGCGGCACTTCCCGCGATCCACATAGTGGTTCTCGTCCCGGCACAGCCGCACCGCGAACGTGTCCACGATGTCCTGCGCCGATGTGGTGGCGCTCCACGCGTAGTCACGCCCGTGGCCGATCTGGACGTACAGGTTGACCCCGGGGAAGGCGACGCCGCGCGCCGAGATGCCGGGCGCCTGGACCTCCTGCTCCATCAGCGCCTGCGGGGCGAAGTATCCGGTCTGCGGCCCGAACACCGCCAGCGGGCGCCCGCTCGCCGAGCGGCGCGCGGAGACGAGGATCGCGTTCGACGCGGCGCCCGGGAACAGCCGCGGCGGCGGCGGGGCGCCCGGCGCCGGCGGGACACGCTGCTCCCCCGAGCCGGTGCCGGCGACCTGCACGTCGGGCGCGACGATCGACCCCGGGTCCGGGAGCGCACGGCCGCGCACACGACGGCTGCGCGCCGGGTACGGGAACCGGCCGCGGTGGACGGTCGTCGGCGCCGCCGGATTGTCGGCCGAGCGGAAGTCGCGCCAGACGCGGGTGCCGCGGCCCCGCCCGAACCGGGCGCGCGCCTCGCTGAGCACGCGCGCGGAGGCGAGCTCCCCGCCCCCGCCCACGCCGAGGATCGCACCCACGACGAGCGCGGTCGCCACGGTGTCGGTCCCCTTCCAGTCGTCGGGCCCGAGCGGCCGGCCGATCGCCGCGTACTCCGCGGGCATCTTCGTGGGATCCAGCCGCGCCTCGGCGATGTACTGGTTGATGCCCGCGACGTACTGGGCGAGGTCGGCGCGCAGCATGTCCGCCTCCTGCTCGAACCCCGGCCGCTCGGCGTCGATCTGCTTCTGGAGGTCGGCCTCCGTGTACGGAGCCACGGTCCACACCAGGTGGTCGAACGAGCGGTTCGCCGGTGTCCCGCCGGCGAAGGACGCCAGCTGCGCGCGGCCCACGTGCCGGAACACGTCGAGGAAGAACAGCCGGTCCTCGGCGGTCGCGTACCCGGTGCCGAACAGGCCCCCCGCGCGCGTGGACCCGTAGATGTGCGGGACTCCGGCGCGGTCGCGCACGATCGTCACGTCGTCGCGCGGGCTGTAGGTCCGCTCGGCCTCCCCCGGCCTGACGCCGAAGGTGGCGTCCTTGAAGTAGGTCGGAAGCTGTGCCGCCGTCAGGCCGCGATAGGCGTAGAGCAGGTCGCGGTACGGAGCGAGCTGATCGTCGTTGTGCGCCGGCCGGGCGCTCGTGGCCAGAAACGCCGCGAGCTGGGGGCCGTTCGCCAGGCCGGACTGCCCCGGCGGCAGGATGTTGCGGAAGCCGCCCGCGTCATGCTCGCCGTAGGCCAGCGGTTCGGGAGCGGCCCGGGCGACCGCGGGCGCGGCCAGGCCGAGTGCGAGGACGATGACCGCGGCAGCACGTCGATTCCCCATGCCGCGATCCTCTCACTTCATCAGCGGACAGGTCCGCCGAACGCATGGCTTTGCCCGCGCCGGGGCAGCCCCGGACCACCCCGTCTCGAGGAGAGCCATGCCCAGCAGCATCGAGCAGTCGATCGAAGTCGAAGTCCCCGTGACCACCGCCTACAACCAGTGGACGCAGTTCGAGAAGTTCCCGTCGTTCATGGACAACATCGTCGAGGTGCGCCAGGTCGACGACACGCATCTCCATTGGGTCGCGGAGTTCGGCGGCAACCGCCACGAGTGGGAGGCTGAGATCACCGAGCAGACCCCCGACGAGCGCATCGCCTGGACGAACACGACGGGCAAGGACAACGCCGGGGTCGTCACCTTCCACCGCCTCGACGACAACCTGACGCGGATCATGGTCCAGATGGACTTCGTCCCCGAGGGCGTCAAGGAGAAGCTCGGCGATCTGCTCAACGCGCCCGAGCGTCGCGTGGAGGCCGACCTTGCGCGCTTCAAGGAGCTCATCGAGCAGCGGGGCAGCGAGACCGGTGCGTGGCGCGGCGAGGTCGACCAGCCGCGGACGGGCTGAGCAGGGCGCGGCGGCCGTTCAGCCGCGCTGGACCAGCCGCCGCTCGAGCAGGTCGACGACGGCAGCCACGGATTCGGCCGGCCCGAGCCCCTGTGCCGCGTAGCGCGTCCCAGGTGCCGAGGTCGAGCAGCGCCCGCGTGATCGCGCGGTCCTGGTCGGAGATCTCGAGCGCGCCCAGCGCCTCGGCGACGAGCGCGCCCAGCGCCGACTCGATGGCCTTCCGGTCCTGCGCGACGCGCGGGTGGACGTCGCTCTCGCGGCGGATCGCTCGCAGCGCCGGGGCGGCGCGCTCGTAGATCGCGAACACCTCGCGCACGAGCCGCGCGATGCGCCCGGCGGGATCGGTCGCGTGCTCGAAGAGCGCCGGCACCGTCGCGGGATCGGGTAGTGCGAGCGCCTCCATGGCGACGTCCCCGCAGGCCGGGATGAGCGCGTCGAGGGAGGGGAAGTGGCGGTACACCGTTCCCACCCCCACCCCCGCGCGGTCGGCGATCTCGTCCCAGCGCGTGGCGGCGATCCCCTTCTCGCCGTGGAGCTCGAGCGTCGCCTCGACGATCCGCCGGCGCGTCCGCGCCGCGGCCGCCGCCCGATTGCTCATGTCGTAATTTCGCGGAGACATTTCCTTGACGGATTTCCTCCGTCAAAGTATAGTCGCCTCCAACACTCCTCCCCAAACCACTCCCCAGGAGGCATCCATGGCGGTCCAATCATCGACCACTCCCACCGCCCTCGGCGAGCCGCGCTGGTTCTTCGGCATGCTGGCCGAGGTCAGGGCCTCGGCCGCCGACACGGACGGCCAGTACACGCTCGTGGAGGTCACGGCGCCCGCCGGGCTCGAGGCCCCGCTGCACGTCCACCACGCCGAGGACGAGGGCTTCTACGTCCTCGACGGCCGCGTGACGGTCGTCGTCGGCGACGAGACCGTCGAGCTGGGCGCCGGGCAACACGCGTTCGGCCCCCGCGAGATTCCCCACCGGTTCAGCGTCGGCCCGGAGGGCGCGCGGATGCTGTGGATGCTCACGCCCGGCGGCTTCGAGAGCCTCGTCGAGGCGGTCAGCGTGCCGGCCGAGGCGCGCACCGTCCCGCCGGCGAGCGTCGTCCCGCCCGACGACGTCGCCGAGCTGCTCCGGCAGCATGGCAACGAGCTGCTCCCCGGTTAAGCCCCGGCCGTGATGATCTCGTAGCTACCGGTTGGCGTCCGCATCCGCCGGCGTACGGTCACGTCGCGCAGGCCTGCGCCGGCGAGGACGTCCGGCAGCTCCCCGCGCACGTTGAGCGCGGTCGTCGCGAACCCGTCGAGGAGCTGGACCGTGACCAGGACCGCGGCTCGCATGGCGGGATCCTGCGGGCGCCCCACGTCGCCGACGACGAGCCGTCCGCCGGGTCGCAGCACGCGCGCCACCTCGCCGGCCGTCTGGCGCTTGGCGTCATCGCGCAGGTGGTGGAAGAACAGCGTCGACAGGACGACGTCGAAGCTGGCATCCGGATACGGGAGCGCGGTCGAGCGGCCTTCGTCGAAGCCGATCTCGAGGTGACCAGCAACCGCTCGCGCGCGCGCCTTCGCGAGGATCGCGGCGTCGGCGTCGAGCCCGGTCACGGCCACTCCGGGCGCGGCCCGGGCCGCCGCCGCCGCCAACGTCCCCGTTCCGCAGCCGACGTCGAGGACGGTCTCACCGGATCCGATGGCCGCGCATGCGAGCACGTGCCGCTTGAGCGCGCGGTCGCGCACGGCGACGGCGGCGACAGCATCGAACAGCGGCGTCAGCCGGTGAAACCGCAGCGCCGGAGTGAACCCGGTGGTCTCAGTGACCACCTCCGTGACCCCCTCTCCCCTCGGCCGACTCGTCCACCACCCGGGTGAAGGCCGCGGTGTGGACCTCGCCGTCGTGCTTGAACTGCACGAACAGCCGGTAGCGAGCCTCGCTGGGGAACTCGGTCGCGAACGCGATCGTCGAGCCGCCGGCGTCCCCGGTGGGGTGCGCGTGGAGGTACGCGAGGTCCGATTCGCGCAGCACTACGAGATGCCCGCCGGCGCCGAGGTAGGGCTCGGTCTCGACCGCGGCGCCGTCCCGGGACACGGTGAACGTCAGCTCGGACTCCGCACCGGCGACGCTCTCGCCCTCGAGCTCGACCTGATAGCCGGCGGACGTCGTCGCGATGGGCGCGGAGTCCGGCAGCTCGCGCGCCCGGGCCTCACCGGTGACCGTCAGGTCGCTCGCCAGCGTCTGGTTCTCGCCGTCGCGCCGGAAGTCCGCGAACACCCGGTACTCGCCCCCGTCCGGGACCGTCACCGGCGTGCGCCAGGTGCCGTCGCCACCGAGCTCGGGATGGAGATGCTGAAAGCCGGTGAGGTCGCGGCGGGCGACGATCAGGTGCATCCGCTTCTCGTGCGACACGTCGAACTCCTCGACGACCGAATCCCCCTCCATGATGCGGAAGCTGAGCTCCGCCTGCCGGCCCGGTTCAAGCTCGCGCTGGTCCAGCGACAGCGTCATGCCGTCCGCGCTGGCAGCGAGCCCGCGCACGGCGCTCGCACCATGGCCGCCGTCGCCGCCGTGCATGGCTTCCGCGACCAGCACCGTGGTGCCGAAGATGGCCGCGACGGCCGCGATCACCGCCACGACGCGCGTCGGCGGCCCCCCGTGGATGCCGGTGTTGTGGACGGCGACGTGGCCCTTGCCGCGCGCGATCAGCCAGCGGTTGACCGGCAGCGCGACCGCACCGGCGATCACCAGCGCGACCGCGAGGGCGCCCCAGAACAGCAGGTCGCCCACCCCGGCCTCCATCGCACCCGGGACGGAGAGCATGATCGCGTTGTCGACGATCTCCATCACCCCGATGCTGATCGTGTCGGAGGCGAGCGCGATCGGGACCACGGCGCCGAGCGCGAGGCCGGCACGCAGCAGCGGCAGGCTCGTGAGGGTGTAGCCGAAGAGGAAGGCGAGCGCGACCGCGAGCGCGACCGTCCCCAGATCCGAGAATCCGAGCGCGGTCCCGATGAACATGCCGGTCACCTCGCCGATCGCGCAGCCGGTGAGGCAGTGCAGCGTCGCGCTGAACGCGACCGCCGTGAGCGCCGAGCCCTCGGTCGGCATCTCGTGGTGGTGGTGATGCTCGTGCGTCGCTGGGTCCATGCTCGTCAATATACCCCCCGGGGGTAATCGGCCGGCGGGGCGCGAGCGAGCCGTGGGCGCGCCTCAGGCGATGCGGGTTCAGGCGGCGGCGACCGCCGACTCGTCCGGGCCCACGGGCTCGGCCTCCGCGAACAGGACGCGGTGCAGCAGGCTGCCCAGCAGCCCGCCGACCAGGGGGGCGAGGATGAACAGCCACAGCTGCTCGAGCGCCCAGTCGCCGACGAAGACGGCCGGTCCGAAGCTGCGGGCCGGGTTGACCGAGGTGTTGTCGACCGGGATGCCGACGAGGTGGACGAGGGCGAGCACGAGGCCGATCGGGATGCCGGCGAACGCGACGCTGGCCAGCCTGTCCGTGGCGGCCAGCACCGTGAAGACGAGAATGGCGGTCAGCACGACCTCCACGAGGAAGACCGCACCCACCGGATAGCCCTCGGGCGAGTGACTGCCGTAACCGTTGGCTCCGAAGCCCTGCTCGGAGAAGTCATAGCCGCCCGATCGTGCCTTCACGATGATCGCCAGCACCGCCGCGGCCAGCAGCGCGCCGGCCAGTTGGGCGATCCAGTACCTGGCGGCCTCGCGCACGTCGATGCGCCGCGATACCAGCAACCCCAGCGTGACCGCCGGGTTGATGTGGCATCCGGAGATCGGGCCGACGGCATACGCCATCGCCAGCAGCGACAGTCCGAACGCGAGCGCGACCCCGAGCGCGCCGATGGCTTCGCCGGCGATGACGGCCGCCCCAACGCCGCCGAACACCAGCACGAACGTCCCCAGCGATTCTGCACCGGCACGTCGCAGCTGCACCGCTGACCCCCTGGTTTGAGTCAACCGACCCCGTGGCCGGCCTCTGGGCGCAAGCCTACGCCAGGTCGCGAGCTCGGCCCGCCGCGGCGTCCGCGCCGTGGAGCTCGTCCCGGATGCGCGATGATGCGCCGGTGAGCCGCACGGCCCTTGTCTCCGGCGCCACCGGCTTCGTCGGGGGGAAGCTGGCCGAACGCCTGACCGAGGGAGGCTGGGACGTCCGCTGCATGGTCCGCAGCCGCGAGCGCGCGCGCCATCTGGCCGAAGCCGGCTTCGACCTGCATGAGGGCGACGCCCTCAGACCCGAGTCCCTGCGCGGGATGGGCGAGGGCGTGGACGTCGCCTACTACCTGATCCACGCGATGGGCCGCGGCGGCGACGCCTCCTTCGAGGAGCGCGAGCGCCAAGCGGCCGAGGCGTTCGCACGCGTGGCGAAGCAGGAGGGGGTCGCGCGCGTCGTCTATCTCGGCGGCCTGGGCGACAACCCGAAGTCCAAGCACCTCCGCAGCCGCCACCGCACCGCCCGCCTGCTGGAGAAGGAGGGCCCGCCGCTCACGTACTTCCGCGCGGGCATGGTCGTGGGTGCGCGCAGCGAGTCCTACCGGACGCTCCGCTACCTGGTGGAGCGACTGCCGGCGATGATCGCCCCGGCCTGGCTGCGCAACCAGACCCAGCCGATCGGGATCGACGACGTGCTCGCCTATCTCGCCGCGGCACCGGACGTCGAGGCGGGGGACCGCGAGATCCAGATCGGCGGCCCCGACGTCGTCACCTACGGCGAGATGCTGCACCTCATGGCCGAGGCGCTGCGCAAGCGCCGCCGCCCCCAGATCCCCGTTCCCCTGCTCACGCCGTGGCTCTCGTCGCTCTGGATCGGCCTCGTCACGCCCGTCGACGCCGCCGTCGCGCGCCCGCTCGTCGAGGGGCTCTCCGGGGACACCGTCGTCACCGACCCCTCGGGCGCCGCGCTCTTCGACGTCCGGCCCGAGGGCTTCCGCGAGGCACTCGAGAAGGCGATCGCCGAGGATCCGGACCTGCGCAGCTGAGATCAGCGCTCGGCCACCCTGCGACGGAACTGCGAATAGCGGGGGCCCGCTCCGTTCGCAACGGTGACCAGCCACGAATCCGCTCACAGAGCGGAAAGCCGCTCGATCCGCGCCCGCGACGTTCGCAACGCCGGTCGTCTCAACACTCCCCGGGGTCTAATGGGACCGTCGCACCCATGACCTGTATCTCAAGCGGCCAGCGCGTCGGGCCGATGCCCAAGCGAATGGCCGATCAGAAGACCGCTCCGCACTCGTTTGGGCCTCCTTCCGCGCAGCCGAAGACTCCGGTCGAGCCGGCCGCGGCCGAGTCTGCCGGCCAGCCCCACACGCCGGCTCCGCCTTCCACGGCGGCTGCCATGAAGACCCCGCCGCCTCCGACTTTCACGGCCTCCGTGGCGATTCCGCCTCCCCCACCTCAGGCTGACTTCGCGCAGCAGCCACCCCCGCCGACCGGGCCGCCGGCCGGTTACGCCCCAGCCGTCGTTGCTCCCGCTGCGAGGCGCGAAGCGAAGGCGCAAGCGGCGGCCGCGAAGGCGTACGCCAAGGCGCAGCGGTCCTGGTACCAGATGAAGCGCTGGTGGGCTGCGGGTCTGTTGCTTCTGGCGGTCGTCGGATATGCGAACAGTGCGACGAGTCCCGATGACGGCCAGCTGGCCGGGTCTAACCAGGCGACGCCGTCGCAGAGCGTCGAGCCTGCTGCAGAGCAACCCGCATCGGCGAAGCCACCGGTGCAGGAGTCCGCCGCGGAGGAGGGGCCGACCTTCGAGAACGGAGTGCTCACCACCTCGGAACTGAAGGTTCAGATCACGCGCTACCAGGTGATCAAGCCCGGCCAGAAGGGCAACGCGCACGGCAAGAAGCCGGTCATCGCCTTCTGGTACGAGGCCACGAACCTGTCCGGCGACAGGATCGACCCGAATATCGCCTTCATTCTCAACTTCAAGGCCTATCAGGACAACAACCCCAATGCCGTGAACGAGCTCGATGTGGGCTCGCTGCCGGACGACCGATTCCTCGACAGCCAGTCCGAGAACATCAAGAAGGGCGGAACCGTCGAGAACGCGACGGCGTACGAACTCGACGACCTGGTCACGCCGGTGAAACTCGTTGCGATCGAGGGTTTGGATGACGTCATCGGGAAGGCCACGTACACGCTGGGCTCGAACGGCGCAGTCGAGATCGAGCAATCACCGGCAGCGGCGCGAACGAGCCAAGCTGCTCCTACCTCTAAGTCGCTGGTCGCACAGTTCAAAGAGGCCGGCATTCCGATCGGGAAGACCCGATTCTGGAACGCGAAGACCGACCAGAACGATCTCCTCGGTCGACCCGGCCAATACCACGCGAAGGTCAGCTGGTTCGACGGCCGGGTGGAAGACGGGCTGGGCGACTTTGACGTGTCAGACGGCGGAAGCCTGGAGATGTTCAAGTCTGAGAGCGCAGCCAAGAGGCGCTACAGATATTTGAAGGGCATCACCAGCAGCAGCCCGCTCTTCGCCGAGTACAGCTATCTGCACGGCACGGTCCTTCTGCGACTGGCCACCGAACTCACCCCGAGTCAGGCGAAGGAGTACGAAGGAGTTGTGACCAGCGCGCTGCGCTGACGCTTTGCTGTGGAACTGGTTGCGGTCTACGGCCCTGATACTCGTGGCGAAGGGCCCGGTCGCGCTCACCGCGGTCGTCCGCGTGCCGAACCTGATCAGCCGGACGAGCTCAGCAAGCAGCTGCGTGATCACCGCAGCACGAACGAACGCACCGGCAAGACCGCGGCGACGAAGCTCCGCCAGCAGCTCGCGGACACCGACCGCCGCCTGAGCCCTCCGAGAGAGGGCCTGACCGTCAGCGTCAAAACGAATAGCGGGGGCGGGATTCGAACCCGCGACCTCCGGGTTATGAGCCCGGCGAGCTACCTGACTGCTCCACCCCGCGGCGTGGAACGCACCAGGATACCAACGGTCAGGCGGGCTGCCCAGAATTCAGGCGCAGGGCGAGGACGCAGACGTCGTCGGCGTGCTCGGGATCGCGGAGCTCGTGCAGGAGCGCGGAGGCGCAGACGGAGACGGGCTCGTGGCGATGCTCGGCCAGGGCGACGAGCAGGCGGTCGATGCCGGCCGTGAGCGTCTCGGTGCGGCGCTCGACGAGCCCGTCCGTGTAGAGCACCAGGACGCTGCCGGGGGTCAGGGTGGCGACGGCCTCGTCGCGGGTCTGGACGCGGTCGTAGCAGTCGAGGGGGATCGAGCGGCCGGCCCAGAGCGGGTGCGGGTCGGTGCCCGGGGGGGCGACGACGGGCGGAGGGTGACCGGCGCAGGCGTAGCGCAGGTCGCCGCTCGCCAGCGTCAGCTGCGCGTAGACGAGGGTGGTCATGCGGCCGACGCGGTGACGGCCGGCGAAGGCGTCGAGCGCCTCGAGCAGGGCGGCGGGTCCGAGGCCGGTCGTGGCCAGGGCACGCACGGCGCTGCGCAGCTGGCCCATCGTGGTCGCGGCGGCGATCCCGCGGCCGACGACGTCGCCGACCACCAGCCCGACGGACTCGCCCGGGGTCAGCCAGAAGGCGTCGTACCAGTCGCCTCCCACCGCGACGTCCGCCGTCGCGGGCCGGTAGGCGGCGTCGAGCTCGAGGCCGGCGGCCTGGGGGAGTTCGCCGGACAGCAGGCTGCGCTGGACCTGCTGTGCGACGTCCTGCTCGTGGCGCGTGATCTCGAGCAGCTCCTGCTCGTAGCGGCGCCGGTCGACGGCGTCGAAGACCGTGGTGCGGATGCCGTGGGGCTCGCCGTCGGCGCCGCGCACCAGCACGGAGTTGACGAACGCGGGCAGCCGCGAGCCGTCGGCGCAGACGATCTCCACCGCGATCTCACGGACGGCGCCCTGCATGCGCAGCAGCGGCGCCATGTGAGTCTCGTGGTAGATCCGCGCGCCCGGGGCGAGCAGATCCTGGAAGCGCGTCCGGTTCACGAGCTCGCCTCGCGCGTGGCCGGTCAGCGTCTCGAAGGTCCGGTTGACGCGGACGATCGTGCCGTCGGGGCGCGTCGACAGGTAGCCGCAGGGCGCGTCCTCGAAGAGCTCCTCCGCGGACTCGGCCCCGTCCGTCACTCGTCGAGGAACGACCGGATCGCGGCGATGGTCTCCTCGGGCGCGCTGAGGTTCGGGCAATGCCCCGTTGCGGCCAGCTTGACGAAGCGGCTCCCGGCGAGCCGGCGGTGGACGTACTCGCCGACCGCGTCGGGGGCGATCACGTCGTCGGAGCACTGCAGGACGAGGCTGGGCGTCGCAACTCGCGCGAGGTCGCCCCGGTTGTCCGAGAGGAAGGTCACCCGCGCGAAGTTGCGGGCGATCTCCGGGTCGGCGCGGCAGAAGCTGTTGGTGAGCTCCTCGCCGAGCTCGGGCCGCTCGGCGTTGCCCATGATCACCGGTGCCATCTGCTGTGACCAGCCGAGGTAGTTGGAGTCGAGCGACTGGAGCAGTCCCTCGATGTCCTCGCGCGTGAAGCCACCGGTGTAGTCGGTGTCGTCGATGTAGCGCGGCGACGGGCCGATGAGGACGAGCTTGGAGAAGCGCTGCGGTTCGGCCGCGGCGGCCAGGACGCCCAGCATCGCGCTGACCGAGTGGCCCACGAAGACGACGTCGGTGAGATCGAGCTCGCGGCAGATGTCGAGCACGTCCTCGGCGTAGGCCTCGAGCGACCCGTAGCGCTCGCGGTCGTAGGCGGACGCGTCCGAGCCGCCGGCACCGACGTGGTCGAACAGGACGATCCGGTACCGGTCGGCGAACGGCGGCCAGACGTAGCGCCACATCTCCTGGTCGCAGCCGTAGCCATGGGCGAACAGCATCGGCTGGCCGTCGGCGACGCCGTGCTCGGTGACGTTGTTGCGGGTCGCGATGGGGGCGGGCATCACCGCCGCAGCCTATTGACGGATGGCACGATCTCCGCGTGCGCCCGCTCGCCATCGGCCTGCTGACCATTGCGCTGGCACTCCCAGCCGAGGCCGCGCAGCGGCTGACGACGAAGGCGTCGATCGCCGAGGCGCAGGCCTGGATCGCGCGGAGGGACGGCGATCCGAGCTTTGCGGTGAGAACGGTCCGCGGGCGCATCCGCGGCTTCAACGAGACGCGCACCTATCCGGCGGCGAGCATGTCGAAGGCGATGCTGATGGTGGCGGTGCTGCGCGGAGCGCGCGGACGTGCGCTCACGGGGGCCGAGCAGCGCCTGGTCTCACGGATGATCAGGCGCTCGAGCAACAAGGCCGCGCGGAGGCTCTTCGCGCGCCACGGATCGCTCGCGCTCGACTACGTGGCCCAGCTTGCGCGCATGCGCTACTTCGACAGCCTCGGGACGCTGTTCGAGGGGACGGTCGCGGCATCGGACCAGGCGCGCTTCTTCGCCCGTATCGACCGCCTCGTCCCGCGCCGGCACCGCCGCTACGCGCGCGACCTGCTCGCCGGCATCGTCGAGCGCCAGCGGTGGGGCATCGCGCCCGCAGCCGAGCGGCGTGGCTTGAAGATCCTCTTCAAGGGCGGCTGGAGGCGCGGGATCAGCCATCAGGTGGCGCTGCTCGAGCGCGGCCGCAGGCGCGTCGCGCTCGCCATCCTCACGCGCGGCCCCGACCAGGAGTACGGCCGCGCGACGATCGCCGGGGTCGCCCGTCGCGTCCTCAGCGCCGGATGATGAGCTGGGTCCTCGTCCGCTTGCCGCCGGCCTTGAGCACCAGCGTCAGCGCCGCGTCGCCCTTTCCGCGCTTGACCCGCACGCGGATCGTGCGCGGCTTGAGGCCCACGCGATAGCGGCGGCCGCCGGCCTTCAGCACGGCCTTGGCCGTCGCGGCCACGCGCAGCCGTACGCGGCGGGCCCGGCGAGCGATCCTCTTGGGCGCCTTGAGCGACAGGAAGCTCGGAGCCGCGCCGGAGACGCGCACCAGGACCGTGGTGCTGCCGGTCCGCCCGAAGCGGTCGCGGCCGACCAGCCTGATCCGATGGATCCCGGGCGACAGGCCGCGGACGTTGATCTCGGCGCCCCGGCCCAGCCGGCGCTTGCCGTCGAACCAGGTCAGCGCCTTCGCCGGCAGCTGCGCGTGGGCGTCGTCGGTGCCCTGGCCGGTCAGGCCCAGCACGTTGTCGCTGCCGATCCGCACCCCGCTTCTGGGCGAGGTGATGACCGTCGCCGGTGGCGTGCCCAGCGAGCGGAACACCTCCGAGACCACGGACGTCTCGTTCCAGCCGTCGTTGGCCGTCAGACGCACGCGGGCCTGCGACGAGCGCCCGAACAGCCCGCGGTCCAGCGACGCGCTCGCGCCGGTCTGGCTCGCCGTGATCAGACCCCAGGTCGCCCCGCCGTCGCGCGAGTACTCGACCCGCACCTCGACGGCGTCGCCGTCCGCGTCGCCGGCCTGCCAGCCCACGAGCACGTTGTCGGCCTTGCCGACCACGGCGCCGGGGGCGGGCGACGTGACCGCGATCGCGGGCGGGCGGGCGCTGCGCGAGCGCGTCGCGAGCACGGCGCCGCCGAAGGTGATGTCGACGGTCGTGGCCGCGGCCGGGATGCCGGCCGACAGGGCCGCGGCCGACGAGGGCGCGCTGTGCGGCGACTCGATCGGGTCGATCGCCATCGGCACGTCGGCCAGGACCGTCCCCGCCGCGTTGCGGGCGATCGCCCGCACCGGGGAGTCACTCGCGCCCATGACCGCCGGTCCGGGCGACACGCCCGTGATCGTCACGTTCGACCCGTCGAGAAGCGCGTTGACGGCCAGCGTCGGCTGCGCCGGGGCCTGGCGCGCCGAGCGCAGCCGGGCAGCGCGCTTGGAGTTCTGGCGCAGGTAGTAGAGCATGCTCTCCCACCCCGCCGGCGAGGTCCAGTTGCGCTCGTTGCCGGGTGAGCAGTAGGACATGACGTCGTACTGGCGCTTGGCGCCCTTGAGCAGCGGCGAGAGGCCGTCCTTGATGGTGTAGGTCCCGCCTTCGAAGTCGTCGAGGTCGGCCCCGAAGCCCTGGAGGTAGCCCTTCTTGTCCGGCAGCCACTCGTCCAGGTCGACGCCGACCTTGTCGCCCGTGTCGCCGCAGCCGGCGTGGTTGCGGGCCAGGCCGTGCGAGAGCTCGTGCAGCGCGGCGCCGGCGCGCGAGTTGTCCTGGCTGAGCAGCGCGACCGGGTGGTGCTGGCACTTGAGGTTGAGGAACCCGTAGCAGCTCTTCTGCATGCGCACGGTGCCGGAGTTGGCGTTGCGCACGTCCGGAGCGGCGACCCCGACGGCGTAGTCGTACGGGGCGTCGCCGCCGCGCTCGACGTCGTACTCGCGCAGCATCTCGAACGCCTTCTCCCAGTCGGACTCGACGGGGAACTGCGCCGTGTACTCGCCCGGGATGACGACCTTGTTCTCCGCCACCGGCATGATCTCCAGCGCACCGACCACGTCATCGACGACCGAGGGCTGGTCGTCGCCGAAGCGCCAGAACTCGAACTTCCAGCCGTGGGAGAGCAGCGGCACGATGTCCGTGACGGCGAAGCCGTTGGCGACCGAGCACTCGCCGCACTGCATCGGGTCGGGAATGCTGTCGGGGACGGCGACCGCGACCAGGTCGGTGCGGTCGGTCAGCATGTTGCCGGGGATCATGAACGCGTAGGCCCCGAGCGCCTGGCGGCGCTTGTCGGCGATCGGCTTGTCGCTGACGTCGATCACCCCGCTGTCCCAGGGCATGGTCGGCGTGAGCATCCCGCGGAACGTCTTCTTGGCACCGCCGGAGAAGACATACAGGCGCACCGTCAGCCCGTCCTTGCGCACGCTCGCGTCCTTGCTGACGTACACGCGCGCGAGCGCCCGCTTGCTGCGGACGAGGTTGACGCCGTTGTACTCGCCCGCCTGCGTCTGGAACGAGATGCCCGGATGGTTCTTGTAGCTGTCGAGGTTGACCATGTTGGCGCTCTGCACGCCCTGGGAGACCTCGACGCCCTGGACGACGATGCCCTCGCGCGCCCGGCGGGCCTTGACGACGTAGTCGACCTTGCTCTCCGTCACCTTGCCGGTGTTGTCGCGCGCGGTCACCTTGTAGCTGTGATTGCCGACCGTGGAGGTGTCGATCAGGGAGCCGCTGCCGGTGCAGGAGGCCACCTGAACGTCGTCGTTGCAGGAGAAGTCCGCGGCGATGACGTCGTTGTGGCGATAGTCGCCCTGGGTGCCCGGCAGCGGCCGGCGGATGGTGACCGTCGGCGCCAGGTCGGCCCTGGCGTAGTGGAACCACCAGTTCGCGCTCGCGGCGCTTCCCTGGGTCACGCGCACCTGGTAGGTCTCGATCGGCAGCGGCGTCGACGGGGTCGCCGACCAGTTGCCGTTGCCGTCGCGCGTGACGGCCATCGTGCGCGCGTCGGGCACGAACTTCGCGCCGTCGTAGCGGTCGAAGTGCAGCACGAGGTTGGCCGGCTGGTCGGGCCGGATCCCTGCGGTGCCCTTGATCGTCGGCGTCGAGTCGGTGATCACGGGATTGGGCCCGGGCGCGCTGCCGGAGACGGGCACGCCGTCCGCGAGCTGCGTGATGGCCAGGTCCGGGCTGCGCTTGATCTGGAACAGGTGGGAGTCCGATGATGCGCTGCCCTGCGTGACGCGCACGCGATAGGTCTCGTCGGGCAGGCCGAGGTTCGGCGCCTGCCAGCTCCCGTTGGCGTCACGCTTGACCCGCGCGATCAGGTAGTCGTTCTTGAACCCCGTGGGTGAGTTCTGGTCGAGGTGGATGACGACCTCGTCCGTCACGCCGGGCTTGATGCTCGCCGTGCCCTTGATGGCCGGATTGCGGTGGTAGAAGAGCGGGTTGCCGGACGTGCCGACACCCGTGTCGAGCTGCGTGACCGCGAGCGGCGGGTCGGCCTTGATCTGGAAGAACCAGCTCGCCGACTCCTGGCCGTCCTGTGTGACGCGCACGCGATAGGTCTCGGGGGTGAGCGACGCCGTCGCCTGCCAGGCGCCCGTGTTCGGGTCACGAGCGACGGTCTTGACCACCACGTCGTTGACGAACCCGGAGGTCGAGTTGCGGTCGTAGTGCACCGTGACCTGGCTCGAGCCGGTAACGCTCGCGGTGCCCTTGATCACCGGCGAGGCGTTGAAGAACAGCGGGTTGGCGCCCGGCGGGTTGCCCGAGACCGGGACGCCCTCGTCGAGGTGCGTGATCGCCAGCGCCGGGTCGGTCTTGAGCTGGAACCACCACGGCCGGCTCTCGCGGAGGCCGCCGGGAGTCTGCTGCGTGACGCGCACCTGCCAGGTCTCGTCGATCATCGCCGGGGCGGTGGCCGTCCACAGGCCGTTGGCGTTGGCGGCCGTCGTGAAGGTGTGCACGTCGGCGACCCAGGTGGAGCCGTTCCAGCGATCGAGGTGGACCGTGACCTGGGTGGCGGCTCCCGGGATCACCAGCGCCACGCCGCTGAAGGTCGGCGTGTGGTCGTAGAGCACGGGGTTCGGTCCGGGCGAGAGCCCGCTCACCGGCACACCCGTGTTGAGCTCGGCCACCGTCAGCGCCGTCACCTGCAGCCACCAGTCGGCGGCGACGACGTGGCCGTGATCGGTGGCCTGGCTGACCCGGACGGCGAAGGTATTGGGCTGGAGCGGCACGTCGAACGTCGCGTGCCACTCGCCGTCGGGGTCGCGCTGCACGGTCGTGTCGCTGTAGGTGACGAACTCGGTGCCCGTGTAGCGCAGCAGCCGCACGGTGACGGCGGTCGCGTCGCCGGCGCCGTTCTCGGCGGTGCCGGAGAACGTCGGCGTGTCGTCGTCGATCACGGGGTTCGCCCCCGGCGCGTTGCCGCTGACAGCGACGCCGTTGTTGAGGTGCGTGAGCGCGAGCTCGGGCCCGGCCGGGGTGCCGACGGTGAAGCCGCGCCGGCCCGTGACCGCGAGGTTGCCACCGGCATCGGACTGCTGGGCGTCCCATGTGTAGTTGCCGTCGTCAAGGGGCGGGCCGGCCCAGGTCACCGTCCAGGTCCCGCCGGACTGGCTCGTCGAGGAGAGCGAGCGCACGACCTCCTCGCGGATGCCGGTCTTGCGGTAGATCCGCACCAGCACCTCGTCGTCGTCGCCGGCCGCGGTGCCGCCGTGGACGGTGAAGTCCGGCGTCGAGGACACCGCTGCGTCGTTCGCCGGGGAGGCCGGCGAGAGCGCCGGGTCGGTGTGGTCGCAGACCGAGAGCGACGTTGCGCCGTTGAAGCGGAAGCGGGTGATGCGGCGCCCGATGTCGTCGCTCACCAGCACGTTGCCGTCCGGGTCGACCGCCATGCCCCAGGGCGAGTTGAACTCGCCGGGGCAGCCGCCGATGTCGCCGCTCGTGCCCCACTTCGTGTCGAACGCACCGGTGCTCGCCGATAGCCGCTGCACGCGTGCGTTGTTGGTGTCGGCGACGACCACGTGCGCGCCGTCCGGGGTCAGGTCGAGACCGCGGGGATTGGAGAACTGGCCGTCGCCGAACCCGGAGCTCGTCCCCCCGAAGGCCGACCACGTCGACGACCCGTTCGGGAGCTTCTGGATCCGGTGGTTGGCGCCGTCGGTCACCCACACGTCACCCGCCGCGCTGACCGCCACGTCGTTGGGGAAATGAAACTCGCCGACCGCGGTGCCCTGGTTGGAGTCGCTGCGGCCACCGATGACCGTCCAGCTCGTGCGGGCGGCGTTGGACCGCTGGATGCGGTTGTTGCCGGTGTCCGCGACGACCAGGCTGCCGTCGGGCGCGACCGCGAGGCCGTGCGGGCTGTCGAAGCTGCCGGCCGGGCCGAAGCTGCCCTGCTGGCCGTACTTGGCCACGAACGCCCCGTTCTCGTCGAACTCCTGGATGCGGCTGTTCGACGTGTCGGCCACGAACACGTGGCTGCCGAGGGTGGCGACGCCCCAGGGGCCGTTGAGCTGGCCGTCACCGTTGCCGGGGCCGCCGAAGGCCCCCATGAAGTTGCCCGTGGTCGCGTCGAGCTTGACGATGCGGTCGCGGTCGGTGTCGGCGACGTAGAGATGGCCCGAACCGTCCGTGGCGACCGCCTGCGGAGACTCGAGCTCCGTGGCCGGCGGCTCGATCGCATGCGCGAGCGCGACGGGGGTGCCGTCGGCCTGGTTGAGCACGGTGACCGTACGCTCGTCGCCGTCGACGATCACCGCACGGTTGTCGGCGACGCCGAGCCCGTCTCCCGGCAGGGCGGAGAGCTCGGTCCAGACGCCTGAGGACAGGCGCTGGGTGTGGTTGAGGTCGGTGGCGTAGAGGATGCCCCCGGCCACCGCGACGTCGCGCGGCATGAAGAACTCGCCGGGGCCGCTGCCCGACGGCACGAACCCGCCGCTGGGCAGGCCGCCGTTGGCGCCGTAGGTCTCCCAGGTCGTGGTGCCGGACGGCAGGCGCTGGAGGCGATTGTTGAGCCAGTCCGCGACCCAGACGTCGCCGTTGGCCGCCACCGCGATGCCGGTCGGGTGGTTGAACTCGCCCGGCGCCGTCCCCGAGGCAGGGCCGAACGGCCCGCTGGCCGACGAGCCGAACTTGCGGATGAACGTGCCGTCGGCCGCGAGCTCCACCACCCGGTTGTTGACGGTGTCGGCGATCCACAGGTGGCCGTCCGGGCCGATCGCGATGGCCTCGGGCAGCTTGAGCTGGTTGTCGGCCGATCCCTGGCTGCCGCCGAAGACGGCGAGGATGTTCCCCTGGGCGTCGAACTTGACCACCCGGTTGTTGTTGCTGTCGGCGACCCACACCGACCCGTCGGAGTCGATGGCGATCCCGCTCGGCTGGTCGAGCTGCCCGGGATGGTGGCCACGCGAGCCGAACCGGCGGATGAAGGTGCCGTCGCTCGCGTACTGCTTGACGTCGTAGCCGAAGCGATCCGAGACGTAGATGTCGTGGGTCGCGGGGTTGATCGCCGCATCGACGGGCCGGTCGACCGAGTCGGGGCTCGGCGGGGCCAGCAGCGACACCCCCTGGAACGGGCAGGGGCCGGCGGCACCCGGGCAGTCGGTGTCGGCGGCACGGGCGCCCGGCGCCAGGGCCGCGAAGGCGAGAAGGGTTACGAGCCAGAGCGTCCGGCGTGGATGGCGGTCCATGGCTCAGGCAACGGAGCGGGGCCCGTGCTTCTTTCCGGCCTTGTCAGGCAGGGAACCGTCAGACCAGCGCGCGCAGCCTCTCCAGCGAGGCGGCGATCTCCTCCCCGGCCTTCTGGGTGACCATGTCGCCCATCGGGCCGTCGATGCCGCCGCCGGAGAACTCGGCCTCGTAGGAGATCATCGTCGCCTCGCCGTCGGGCTCGGCGTGGATGGTCGTCGACAGCGTCGCGCCCATCGGGCCCCCGCCCTTGAGGACGATGCGCTGGTCTGACTTCTCCTCGACCGTCCAGTTGACGTCGGCGGGCATGCCCATCAGTGTCAGCTTCTCGGTGAAGGTCGCGCCCTGCTCGGCCGCCTCGGGGACGCCGCCGGGCCATCCCGCATGCAGCGTGAGCCAGTCCTGGAAGCGTGCCGGGTCGGTGGCGAGGGCGAACGCCTCACCCGGCGGAAGCTCGAGCTTGATCGTCTTGGTCACTGACGGCATTCGCAGCGGTCCTCTCTCACGCGGCCTGTTTGTAGACGGAGACGACGGCCGCGCCGCCGAGCCCGATGTTGTGCTGGAGCCCCACCCGTGCGCCGTCGACCTGGCGCGCGTCCGCGGTTCCGCGCAGCTGCCACACGAGCTCGGAGCACTGCGCCAGCCCGGTCGCGCCGAGCGGATGGCCCTTCGAGATCAGCCCGCCCGAAGGGTTGACCACCGGCCCCGACCCGCCGTAGGTCGTCGCCTCGGCCTCGACGAGCCTGTGTCCTTCACCCAGCTCGGCCAGCCCGAGCGCCTCGTAGGTGATCAGCTCGTTGGCCGAGAAGCAGTCGTGCAGCTCGATGACGTCGACCTCGGAGATGCCGACCTGCGCCTGCTCGAGCGCCTGGCGCGCGGCAGCCTGCGACAGGTCGAAGCCGCACACCTTGATCGACGACTTCTCCTCGAAGGTCGAGGGGAAGTCGGTGGCCATGGCCTGCCCCGCGATCTCGACCGCGCGGTCCCACAGGTCGTGCTCGTCGACGTAGCGCTCGGAGGCGACCAGCGCGCACGCGGCCCCGTCCGAGGTCGGCGAGCACTGCAGCTTGGTCAGCGGCGCGAAGATCTCGCGCGAGGAGACGATCTCCTCCATCGAGTACTCGGTCTGGAACTGCGCGTACGGGTTGTTGACCGAGTGCCTGTGGTTCTTCCAGCCGATCCAGGCGTAGTGCTCGGGCTGCGAGCCGTAGCGCTCCATGTGCTCGCGCCCGGCGTTGCCGAACATCTGCGGCGCCGGCGGCGCCGCCTCCCAGTCGCCACGGCCCTCGATCATCGCGCCGACGTGCCTGTCCATCGCCGGCGTGCGGTCGGTGTACTTCGCGCCGAGCGAGCCCTTCTCCATCTTCTCGAACCCCAGCGCCAGCGCGAGGTCGACCACGCCGGCCATCACCGCCTGACGTGCGAGGAACAGCGCCGAGGACCCGGTGGAGCAGTTGTTGTGGACGTTGACGACGGGGATCCCGGTCATCCCGAGCTGGTACAGGCAGCGCTGCCCGTACGTGGAGTCGCCGTAGCAGTAGGCGGCATAGGCCTGACCGACGTCTTCGTAGGGAACGCCGGCGTCGGCCAGTGCGTTCTCCCCCGCCTCACGGGCCCAGTCGGGGTAGTCGCCCTCCTTGGCCCCCGGCTTGTCGAATCTCGTCATCCCGACGCCGACCACGAACGTGCGCATGCGCCAGAGCTTCGCAGAGCGCCCCGACCTCGTGACCGTAAGACCGGGCACGCCGTCTGCGTTGGGTGTCCTATGGGGACCGTCCCCGTCATGACGCTGTTCATCGTCGACGATCACCCCGCCTTCCGTCGCGCCGTGCGCCGCACCCTCAACGCCGGCGGCTTCGACGTGGTCGGAGAGGCCGACGGGGTGCAGACCGCCCGCGACGCGCTCGACGGTCTCGACCCCACGGTGGTGCTCGTGGACGTCAACCTCCCGGACGGAAAGGGCTTCGAGATCGTCGAGTGGCTGCGCGATCGCGAGAACCCGCCCGTCATCGTCATGACCTCCGACGGGGAGGCCGAGGATCTCGAGGAGCTCGCGCTGCGCTCGGGCGCCCGCGCGTTCGTAGAGAAGGCCCAGCTCACCGCCAACAGCCTGTCGGCGGCCGTGGGCCTGATTTCATAGGCGCGCCGTGCGCGCCCTGATCGCCGACGACGCCGTGCTCGTGCGCGAGGGAATCGCGCGCCTGCTCGAGCGGGCCGACATGGAGGTCGTGGCCGAGGCGGGCGACTTCGACGACGTGCTGCGCAAGGCGCGCGCGCACAAGCCTGACGTCGCCGTGGTCGACATCCGCATGCCGCCGGACCACTCCGACGAGGGCATCCGCGCCGCCCACGCGATCCGCGCCGAGCTCCCGGACACGGGCGTGCTCGTCCTGTCGGCGCACCTCGAGGCCGCCTACGCGCTCGAGTTGCTGCGCGACGGCTCGGACGGGCTCGGCTACCTGCTCAAGGACCGCGTCACCGAGCCGGCGGCGTTTGTGGACGCCGTACGCCGCGTGGCCGCGGGCGGTTCGGTGCTCGACCCGCAGGTCGTGCAGGAGCTGCTCGGCCGGCGCCGCGCCGACGACCCGCTCGAGCGGCTCACCCCGCGGGAGCGTGACGTGCTGACGCTGATGGCCGAGGGGCTCACCAACGCCGGGATCGCCGCCCGCCTGGTCGTCACCGAGAAGGCGGTCGAGCGCCACGTGACCGCGATCTTCTCCAAGCTGCTGCTCGACGCGACCCCGGCCGACCACCGCCGCGTCCTCGCAGTGCTGAAGTTCCTCGAATCCGCCTGATCCGCGTCTCGCCTGCGTTTCGTGCTGCGTGATCCTCCGCGTCACCTTGCTCGCCTGCGCCCTGCTCGCCCTCGCCGCCTCTGCGCGCGCTGACGAGGGCACGACCCAGCTGCTCGCCGGCAAACACACCTCCGGCGTGCCGACCCCCGGCTACCTGGACTGGCTGGGCACGACCGGCATAGACGGGCGCGGCGTGCGGATCGCGGTCGTCGACAGCGGCGTCGACCGCAGTCACCCGGACCTCGACGACCGCGTCGTCGCCGAAATCAACTACGACGAGGTCCCGCACCCGCCGGGCGGCGACATCGACGAGCTCGGTCACGGCACCCACGTCGCGGGCATCGTCGCCGGGAGCCCCGACGTCGGTGCCCTCACCGCGTTGCAGGATCTCGACGGGTTCCTCTACGGGATGGGTGTCGCCCCCGCGGCCGAGCTGGTCGCCATCAACGGGCTCGGGATGCAGCAGACCGCTGGGCTGCTCGAGCTCACCGAGCTGATCCCGTCGTTCGCCCGCGACGCCGTCCGCGCCGGCGCGGTGGCGTGGAACGCGTCGTGGACCACGGGCGAGGGAGCAGGGGCCGGCTACACGGCGTCCACGCGCACGGTCGACTCCCTGGTGCGCGATGCCGACCCCGAGACGCCCGGCGACCAGCCGTTGGCGATGGTGTTCTCGGCGGGCAACTCCGGTTCGGAGGAGCACACGCTGACCTCGCCCCACGAGGGCAAGAACCTGATCGTCGTCGCCTCATCGGAGGGCCAGCGTGCGGGCGACACCAGCCGGATCTCGAGCTTCTCGTCGCGCGGGCCGGCGATGGACGGGCGGGTCGTGCCGACCGTCGCGGCCCCGGGCGGCGTGATCTCCTCGGCACGCAGCAAGGGCTCGTTCGGCGGACTGTGCTTCGAGCCCGCCGAGGTCTCGCCCCTGCACTCCACCTGCTCGGGCACCTCGATGGCCGCGCCGCACGTCGCCGGCGCGGTGGCGCTCGTCACCCAGTGGTGGCGCGGCTTCCACGGCGGCGCGAACCCCTCGCCGGCGATGCTGAAGGCACTGCTCGTCAACACCGCCACCGACCTCGCCGAGCGCGACGTGCCGAACGTCAACGAGGGCTGGGGTCGGGTGGACACCGGAGCGCTGTTCGGCGTGCCGGCCACGGCGCGTGTCTACGCCGACCAGCAGCAGGCGCTGAAGACCCCCGCTGAGACCCACACGCTGCGCCTCGTGCCCATCGACCCGGCCCAGCCGCTGCGCGTGACGGTCGCCTGGACGGACCTGCCGGGGCCGGCGATCCCCGACGACCCAACCGATGAGGACAAGCAGAAGCCGGTCCTCGTCAACGACCTCGACGTCGCGCTCACCACGGCGGGTGGCACAACCTACGTGGGCAACAACTTCGACGCCGGGCGCTCCGTCCCGGGCGGCGAGCCGAACCGGCTCGACAATCTCGAGAACATCTGGCTCGACAACGCCCCGGAGGCCGGATACACGCTGACCGTGCGCGGAAACGCCCTCGCTGCGCCGCAGGACTACGCGCTCGTCGTCTCCAACGCGCGCGTGGTGACCCCGCCCAGCCCGAAGGCCGTGCCGCTGGCCCGCGCACGCTGGGGGCGCAAGGGGCGGCGCACGGTGCTCAAGCGGCTGGTGGTGCCCGCAGTGCCCGCCGGCGCGACGCTGGTGCTGCGCTGCCGCGGTGACGGCTGCCCGCGCAGGTCGTACCGGCGCGACTTCACGGCGGCGGCGACCGGCGTCGACCTGACCGGACGGCTGCGCCGCGCGCGGTTGCGCCGCGGGGCGCGCGTGACGCTGAGGCTGCTGGTGCCCGGCGCGGCACCGCGGGCGATGACCTGGACGATGACGCGCCGGCCCGGCCGGCCGAAGCGCTAGTCGCGCTCGAGGGGCACGCGCGCGAGCACGTAGGTGCCCTGGCCCGGCGGGCTGAGCACCTGCAGCGTGCCGTCGAGCACGGCAAGACGGTCGGCGAGGCCGCGCAGGCCCGTACCGCCGTCGAGGCTCGCGCCGCCGGCGCCGTCGTCGGTCACCTCGACCGCCAGAGCGCCGTCGGTGCGCTCGATCGCCACCGACGCCGCCGTTGCCTCCGCGTAGCGGGCGATGTTCGTCAGTGCCTCCGCGACGACGAAGTAGGCCGCCGCCTCGATCGCCGGCGGCGGGCGCTCGCCCACAGCGACCCGCACCTCCACCGGCAGCGGGGCGCGCCGCACCAGCCCGGCGATCGCCGGCTCGAGGCCCCGCTCGGTGAGGATCGCGGGGTGCAGCCCGCGCGCGAGCTCGCGGAGTTCTGTGGTCGCGCGGTCGAGCTCGACCGCGGCCTCGGCCAGGGTCTCGCGCGCGCCCGCATCTCCCGCCTCCACCTGCTCCGCGGCGAAGCGGAGGTCCATCGCGACGGCCAGCAGCCGCTGCTGCGCGCCGTCGTGGAGGTCTCGCTCGACGCGGCGGCGTTCGGCGTCGGCGGCCTCGACGATGCGCGCACGCGATGCGCGCAGCTCGTCGATCAGCTGCTGGCGCTCGGTGATGTCGCGGACGTGCGCGGCGATGGCGTCGCCGCGCGCCTCGAGCCTCGTCAGCGAGAGCTCCGCCGGGAACGTCGTGCCGTCCGCGCGCGCGCCCAGCAGCTCCGTGCGCCGGCCGAGCAGCCGCTCGTCGCGCAGCGCGGCTCGGAACTCCTCGCGCGCCTGGGGCGCCGCCGCCAGGTCGGCGAAGTCGCGGCCCTGCGCGTCGGAGGCGGGAACGCCGAAGGTTCGCTCGGCCGCGGGATTGAAGCCGGTGATCCGGCCCTCGGCGTCGATCGTGATGATCGCGTCGAGCGCGCCCTGGAGGATGCCGCGCATGCGCTCCTCGCTCTGGCGCATCGCCCGGTCAGACCGGGCACGCACGACAACCTGGCCGACCTGGTGCCCGATCCCGGCGAGCGTGTCGAGCAGGTCGGGGTCGGGGACGGACGGCTCGGTGTTGTAGGCCTCGACGACGCCGACCGGCCCGTCCCGCGAGAGCAGCGGGAAGGCGATCGCGCTGACGAGGCCGTCGGCGCTGCACACGCGCGCCAGCTCGGAGTCCACGACGCCGAAGTCCTCGAGGTGGTCGGCGCGCTCGTCCGCCCAGACGCGGCCGGCGAGACCGTCACCCGGAGCGCAGCGCAGCGGCCGCATCGCCGCCGCCCACTCCTCCCGGCCGCCCTCCTCGCCCTGCCACACCAGCCCCGGCCACAGGCGGCCCGAGCGGCCCGGCACCCAGAACACCCCGCACGCCCATCCCAGCATTCCCCCGACGACCGGCATCAGGTCGGTGAACGCCTCGCGGCCGCGGTTGACGTCGGTGAGGATGCGCGCGACCGCGATCTCGAGCCGCAGCAGCCGCAGGCTGTGAGAGTCCTCGGTGGCGCTCATCCCGACGCGCAACCCTAGACGCGGCACGCCGCCGGGGCTAGCTCAGCTGTTCGGCCAGCTCGCGCTTGAGGATCTTGCCCGTCGGGTTGCGCGGGAGCTCCTCGACGAAGGTGATGTCGCGCGGGACCTTGTAGCGCGCGAGGTGCTCGCGCACGTAGGTCCTGACGTCGTCCTCGTCGACGTCCGAGCCCGGGGAGCGCACGATGAAGGCGGCGAGGCGCTGCCCCCATTCGGAGTCCTCGACGCCGATCGCCGCCGCCTCCTCGATTCCGGGGTGCTGGGACAGGAGCTCCTCCACCTCCCGGGGGAAGACGTTCTCGGCGCCGGAGACGATCATCTCGTCGTCGCGGCCGTCGACGTGCAACAGCCCGTGGTGGTCGAAGTGGCCGACATCACCGGTCGACATCAGCCCGTCGATGACCTCCTTCGAGCCGCCGCCCGTGTAGCCCTCGAAGGCGAAGCCGTTGTTGACGAAGATGCGGCCCGTGGTCCCGGTCGGGAGCTCGCGACCGTGCTCATCGAGGATCTTGACCTGCGCGCCGAGCGGGGGCGAGCCGACGCTGCCGGGCTCGACCGCGAGCTCCTCCGGCGTGGCGAGCGTGGCGTAGGCGACCTCCGTCGAGCCGTAGAGGTTGTAGACGACCGGCCCGAGCGCCTCGGTGAGCTCGCGGCACAGCTCGGCCCCGAGCTGCGAGCCGCCGCAGAAGAGGATGCTGAGCCTGGAGAAGTCGCGCCGGCCGAGGTCCTCGAGCGCGAGGACCCGCCGCATCATCACCGGCACGACCACGGCGGCGTCGGACTTGGCGAGGTCTTCGGCGAAGGTCTCGGGCTTGAAGCGCCGGCGCAGCAGCAGTGTGCAGCCCATGCCGATGCTGAGCGCCATCGTCGCGAAGCCGAGCGCGTGGAACAGCGGCGCGCCGATCGCGTGGGTGCCGCGCGTGCGGAAGGGCACCTTGTCCAGCAGCGCGCCGATCTGGATCAGCGACTTCGGCTCCGACCGGGTGGCGCCCTTGGGCGTTCCGGTCGTACCGCTGGTGAGGATGATGACCTTGGAGTGCTCGGCGGGCTTGGGCGGCAGCGTCGTTTCGCCCGTGGTGGCGAGACGGTCGAGCTCCTCCTCGCCGATGACGGGCGTGTCGACACCCTCGAGCAGTGGCAGGTACTCGTCGTCGCAGATCAGGATCTTCGTGCCCTCGCGCTGCGCGACCTCGCGGATCTGCGGGCCGGCGAAGTCGGTGTTGAGCAGGATCAGCCGCGCGCCGGCCTTGGCGGCGCCGAAGGCGGCGTCGATGAAGCCGCGGTGGTTGCGTGCGAGCACGGCCACGCCCTCGCCATCAGCGACCCCACGCGCCCGCAGGGCGTTCGCCACCGCATTGGTGCGGCGGTCGAGCTCGATCCACGAGAGCGGCCCGCGCTCGTCCACGAGCCCGGTGCGGTGCCCGTGGCGGACGGCCGCGGCCGAGAGGGCCCCGCCGAAGGCGCCGAAGCGCGAGATCGCCCGCGCGACACGCACCGTGCGATGCGGGAGGTCGGGGGCGAGCATGCCCGAGCGGTACATGGCGCCGGCGGCGCGCAGCTCGAGCCCCACCCGCCGCGCTATGGAAACGACGGGGTTCATCTGAGGCGATGGTAGACGGCGCGCCGCGCTTACGCGACGATCTTGAACTTCACGACCGGGCCCTCCTGGTGGCAGTCGTCGCCGTCCTCGCCGCAGTTGATCCGGTGCGCCTGCCAGTAGTACGTGCCCGGCGAGTTCAGC
The DNA here is from genome assembly GCA_963724135.1 of uncultured Solirubrobacteraceae bacterium. GTDB lineage: Bacteria > Actinomycetota > Thermoleophilia > Solirubrobacterales > Solirubrobacteraceae > DATLGB01. Next base: position 323,457 of record CAVRTA010000004.1, on the reverse strand, counting down.
CAGAAGGCCGGGAAGTCGAAGTACTTCGCCTTGGTCTTGAACCTGCTGCCCTTGCGCTTGGCCTGCTGGATCATCGCGTCGTGCTTGATCAGGCCGCTTTTGTCCTTGCGCTTGGATTTGGAGACGTACACCCAGACCGTCCCCTCGCCGGTGACCTTGCCCTTGAAGGTCGGCCGTGAGCCGGCGTCGATCCTGGCGCCCTTCTTGGGAGCGGTGGGCGTGATGCCGTTCTTGGTCGCCGCGAGAGCGGGGACGGCCACGGCGAGGGCGAGGAGGGCGATGGTGAGAGCGGTAAGCCGGCTGCGCATGCGTCGAACATACTGGGGTCGATGGCTCATGTGTTCGTTACGCGGCGCGTTTTCGGGGACGCGCTGGCGCAGCTGGCGGCCGAGCACGACGTGGACGTGTGGCCGGGCAGGCTGCCGCCAACGCCGCGGGAGCTACGCGAGCGGGCGGCGTCGGCCGAGGGCCTGCTCTGCCTGCTGACCGAGCGCGTGGACGCCGCTCTGCTCGACGGCTGCCCGCAGCTGCGCGTGATCGCGAACTACGCGGTCGGGACCGACAACGTCGATCTCGACTCCTGCGCGGAGCGAGAGATCGCGGTCGGCCGCACCCCGGACGTCCTCACCGACGCCACGGCCGACCTCGCCCTGGCGCTTCTGCTGGCCGTCGCCCGCAGGCTCCCGGAGGCGGCCGGCGCGGTCGGCAGCGACTGGAGGACGTTCGAGGCGACGCGCTGGCTGGGGATGGAGCTGGCGGGCAAGCGCCTGCTGGTTGTGGGCCCGGGACGGATCGGGCGGGCGGTCGCGCGGCGGGCCGAGGGCTTCGGGATGGAGGTGCGGTTCTGTGGCCGCGACGACGACCTGCTGGCGCTGCTGCCGGACGCCGACGTCGTCTCCCTCCATGCGCCGCTGACGGCGCGCACGCGCGGCATGGTCGGCGCGCAGGCGCTGGCGGCGATGAAGGAGGGCGCGCTGCTGATCAACACCGCCCGCGGCCCGCTGGTCGATCCGGGCGCGCTCCTGGGCGCCCTGCGGTCCGGGCACCTCGGCGGCGCGGGGCTCGACGTCACCGATCCGGAGCCCCTGCCGGCCGGCGACCCGCTGCTTCAGGCGCCGAACCTGCTCGTCCTGCCGCACATCGGCTCGGCGACGCGCGAGGCGCGCGCCGCGATGACGCGACGGTGCGTCGAGAACCTGCGTGCCGGCCTCGCCGGCGAGCCCCTCCCCCATCCCGCCTCGTGACCCGGGTCGCGGTCGTCGACATCGGGACGAACTCGACCCGGCTCCTGCTCGCGGACGTGGACGGTGGCAGCGTCGCGCCGCTCGACCGCCGCTCGACCGTCACCCGCCTCGGCGAGGGGCTCGAGCAGACCGGCGCGCTCGGCGACGAGCCGATGGCGCGCGTGCTGCGGGCGCTGGACTCCTACCGCGACGCGATCGAGTCGGCCTCCGCCCGCACCGGAGTGCTCACCTCGGCGGCGCGCGACGCGAGCAACGGCGGCGCGTTCCTGCAGCGGGTGCGCGACGAGTACGGCATCGATGCCGACACGATCTCCGGCGACGAGGAGGCACGGCTGACGTTCCTCGGCGCGACGATCGGCCGCGACGTGTCCGCACCCGTGCTCGTCGCCGACATCGGGGGCGGCTCGACCGAGCTCGTGATCGGGACGCGGGACCGGGTCGACTTCCACGTCTCCACGCAGGTCGGGGTCGTCCGCCACGGCGAGCGCCACGGCGACGACGTCGCGGCCCTGCGCGCCGACGTGCGGCCGGTCCTGCGCGACGCCCTGCCCGCGGGCGCACCGGCGCGGGTCATCGCCGTCGCCGGCACCGCGACCCAGGCCGCGTCGATGGACCTCGAGCTGACCGTGTACGACCACGACGCCGTCGAGGGCCACGTCCTTCCTCTCGACGCGCTCCGCGACCGCCTCGGCCAGCTCGCCGCCCTGCCGCTCGAGGAGCGCAAGCACGTCCCCGGCCTGCACCCCGACCGCGCGCCGACGATCGTCGCCGGCCTCGCGATCCTGATCGAGATCCTCGAGGCCGCCGGCGCGACCGAGGTCGAGGTCTCCGACCGCGACCTGCTCTACGGCCGCGCGCTCCAGGCGAGCCAGAGGCTTCCGCTTTCGGACGGTTCATGAAGACCGCGCACGCCCGCGGAGCGAAGTGAGTCGCGAAAGGCTCGCTATAGCGACCCTCAGGCGACACAGACGACCGCGACGAGGTGCCACATCCGCCCGGGATCCCCCCGTTAAGTAGAACCGCCTCCCGGCGGGTGGGAGGCGGTTCTGAAGTGGCTCCTTCAGGACGGGCAGGGGTACGTGCCTAGAGGAGCCGGTTAGGTGGCCCGGACGGCGGGAGGCGCCGTGTTTGATGCGGCAAATCGCCCGGACCTATGTGGTGTCCGGCTGAGAACGCACTGTGTGCACGTACCCGGGCCAGACAGGAGCAGTATCGGGGATCAGGTGCCTGAACCACAATCGAACAAACGTCCATGCCGCCGGCGCTGCTCTCAAGCGCGCTGAAAAGCCCTGCTCAGGCCAGGTTCGAGGAGCGCGGGTAGGCGACCGTCGGGTCCGTGAGGACGTTGACGAGCGCCGGTTGTCCGCTGGCGAACGCGCGGTCGAGCGCCCCGCGCAGCTCGCCGGGCTCACGCACGAGCTCTCCGTGACCTCCGAGGGCCTCGACGACGGCGTCGTAGCGCGTCTCGGGCCGCAGGTCGGCGACGACCGAGTAGCCGTAGAGGAACTCCATCGGGTGCTTCTCGAGCGCCCAGATGCCGTTGTTGCCCATCACGCCGACGACGCCGACGCCGTGGCGGGCGAGCGTGTCGAACTCCATGCCGGCGAAACCGAACGCGCCGTCGCCGAGGATCAGCACGACCTGCCGGGAGGGATGGGCGAGCTTGGCGGCGAGCGCGTACCCCGGCCCGCTGCCGAGACATCCGTACGGGCCCGGGTCGAGCCAGCAGCCGGGCGCGTACGACGGGACCACACGGCCGGCGTAGGAGCCGAAGTCGCCGGCGTCGACGACGACGATGGCGTCGCGGTCCATCACCTCCGCCAGCCCGGCGAACAGGCGCATCGGGTGCAGCGGCGCCCGCTCGTCGCGGAGCAGCTCCCGCTCGCCGTCGAGCTTCTCCGTCTCCACCGCGCGCAGCTGCGCGAGCCACTCCGAGGTGTCGGAGTCGCCCGTCGCGGCACCCTCGCGCAGCGCGGTCAGCGTCGAGCGCAGATCGCCGTAGAGCTCGGCGGCGACCGCCCGCGGGTGCTGGCGCGCCGGCTCGGCGACGTCGGCGACGACGATCTCGGTCTCCTCGCCGAACGAGGCACCGAAGCCGAGCCGGAAGTCCATCGGCACGCCGATCACCAGCGCGACGTCGGCGCCCTTGAGCGCGGCACCGCGGGCGCGCGCGAAGGCGAGGTCGTGGTCGGCCGGCACGCAGCCGCGCCCGAGCCCGTTGAGGAACACCGGGATGCCGAGCGCTTCCGCGAGCGCGACCAGCTCGTCCTCCGCGCGGCCCCAGTACAGGTTCGTCCCGGCCATGATCACGGGCCGCTCGGCTTCACGCAGCCGCGCGACGGCCGCGTCGAGCTCACGCGCGTCCGCGCTCACCGGTTCCTTCACAAAAGGGACGGACCCTGTTGTGAAGGGGGTGTCGGTGTCGAGCGTCATGAAGACGTGGTCGAGCGGCAGGTCGACGAACGCGGGACCGGTGTGGGGTGTGCGTGCGGCCGCGAAGGCCTCGTCGACCAGCGTCGGTATCTCCGCCGTCGAGCCCGGCGTGGCGGCGTACTTCGTCAGCGGCCGCACGAACGGGACGTGGTCGATCTCCTGGAGGGAGCCCTGCCCCCAGCGGAACTCCGGCGCGCGACCGCCCAGCACGACCATCGGCGACCGGTTCTGCTGCGCCGAGGCCAGCGCGCTCATCCCGTTGGTCACGCCTGGGCCCGCGGTCAGCGCCGCCACTCCCGGCTCGCGCGTCACCTTCGCCCAGCCCTCGGCGGCGAAGGCCGCGGTCTGCTCGTGGCGGACGTCGACCAGCGCGATGCCCTCCGTGCGACAACCGTCGTAGACCGAGAACAGATGCCCGCCCGAGAGCGTGAACACGGTGCTCACGCCATGGGCCTTCAGGCGCTGGGCGACCAGGCGGCCGCCGTGGATGGTCTCGGTCTCGACAGTCATGGTCGGGAAGCTACGCGTTCGCGGACAGGCGCGTAGAGGGTCGCCGGCTCGGACTTGCCCTTGAGCGGGATGTCGCAGCGCTCGAGCCATTCGAACGCGTCGCTGTCGCGCAGCCGCACGCGCAGCTGCTCGGTGACGAGGATCTCGTCGCCGGTCATCCGCGTCGCCTCCTCGACGCGTGCGGCGACGTTGACGGGGTCGCCGATGACCGTGAACTCGTAGCGGTCGCCGCCGCCGACGGACCCTGCCACCACGGGGCCGGAGTTGACGCCGATGCCGATCTCGATCTCGCCGCCGAAGACCTCGTGCACGTGACGGGTGATCGCCAGCGCAGCCTGGAGCGCGCGGTCGGCATGGTCGGGCAGCCGGTCGGGCGCGCCGAACACCGCCATCAGCCCGTCGCCGACGAACTTGTTCGCGTGGCCGCCCTGCTCGACGACGCACGGCACGACGGCGTCGAAGAGCGCGTTGAGGCGTGCGACGATCTCGCGCGCGCCCGAGCGCTCGGCGATCTCGGTGAAGCCGCAGACGTCGACGAACAGGATGCTCACCTCGACCTCCTCGCCCTCGAGGGCCACGCCCTCCGCCAGCACGCGCTCGGCGACGTCGGGGTCCACGTAGATCCCGAACGCCTCTCGCAGCCGCTCGCGCTCCTGGAGCCCGGCGACGGCCTCGTTGAACGACTGCGCCAGCCGACCCGTCTCGTCGGTCGAGGCGACGGGCACGCGCGCGCTCAGGTCGCCGGCGGCCATGCGGTCGGCGAGCCGCTGCAGCTGGGTGATCGGGTCGACGATCGAGCGCGCCAGCAGCACGGTCAGCTCGAGTGACACCGTGAAGGCCACGATCACCGCCACCATCACGTCGACACCGAGGTCGGCGAGCGACGCCGTCCCCGTGGTCGAGAGGCCGGCGGCGCCGACGCCGGCGATGATGTTGAGCATCGGCAGCGCGAGCAGCAGCCGCGTGCGCAGCGACAGCCCGCCCTCCGGCAGCTCGAAATCGTCCGGCAGGTCGCGCGAGATGTCCTCGATCACGGGGCGCAGGCCGAGCTCGTGCGCCAGGAAGCGCAACACCAGGCCGTAGGCGACGGCGACGATCGCCGCCCGCGGCGATGAACGCGAACGAATGCCATTCGAGCCCGAGCAGGAGCGTGGTGAAGGCCGAGAACGGCACCACGCTGAGGACGATCGGCCAGTACTTCCACTCGCGCGTGAAGCGCGACGGGAACATGGCCAGCGCCCGCCACGCCTGCGCGGCCGCCTGCTCGGTGCGCTCGCCGCGCAGCCACGCGTCCGCCGGCGCGAGCAGCCGGTTGACCTTGCGATAGGCGAAACAGTTCTCGACCACGAGCAGGACCTGCCCCGCCGCCATCACCGCCCAGAAGTTGTCCCCGAGCGGTTGGTAGACGGTGAGCAGGCCGACCCCGCCGGCGGCCACGGGATGCGCGGCGAGCAACTGGATGTAGATGATCCGCCGCGGATAGCGGCGGCCCATGCGGGCGTACAGCGCTCGGAACGCGCGCAGCAGCATTCGCCCGACATTCTCCCGCTAAGAGGAGGCGACGTTCTCAGTCGCAGGCCCGGCCGTGAGATAGGCCGAGATCCGCCGCTCGCCCGACACGAGATCGTGCCCCACGCGCAACGCCGGCAGGCGCTCGACGCCGACGGCGAGCAGGCGCAGGCTGGCGGCCTCGATCTCCTCGTCGCGGCGCCAGTCGCGCGCGGCGCTCAGGCAGTCGCCGAGATCGAGTTGTGCCGCCGCGGCGGCCTCCGCGAGGATCTCGGGGTCCTCGAGGTCGAAGCCGCCCGCGAACGCCAGCCGGCCGGCGGCGAGGATGAACTCGCCCCCGCGGCCGCGCTCGAGCGCCAGCGAAGCCGCTCGCATGGCGGCGGGCGCCTCGCACGGGAACTCCTCCGGCCACTGGAGCGGCAGCCGCAGCACCGCGGCGCGCGCCTCGGCGACGATCTTCATGCGCTCGCGCCGGCTGGCGTCGGCCGCCGGGTCGCGGCGATCGATGACCGCGTTGGATGCGAGCTTGAAGGTCACGTGCGGCAGCGCCCGCTCGACCCGCTCGGCGGCCAGGTAGCTGAAGGGACACGAGAGGTCGATGAACAGCTGGGCGCGCCGCGCGCGGGCACCGCGTGGTTTCCTTGCCGCATCGAGGTTGACGACCGTGCCCACAGAGCGGGAAACGCACCCGGAGAGAGGTTCTGGCGGCAACGGCAGCCGGTCAGCCAATGGACCTCGCTCGGACCCTGACCCGAAATACGCGTGAGGAACATGCCTTTTGTGCGGAACGGTTGTATGGTCCGCTCGACTCTCCCCGAAATCCGGTTCTACACGGAGGTCCCTCCTGATTGCCTGGTCCGCCCCCTCCCAAGCGCCATCCCTACGACCAGTGGGCGCCTGACGCTCGCGCGCTCGACCTCGTCGGCGACAAGTGGACGCTGCTGATCATCCGTGACCTCGCGTCGGGCCCGCGGCGCTTCGTCGAGCTTCAGCGCACGCTCCCCGGGATCTCGACCGAGCAGCTGCGATCGCGACTGAACCGCATGGTCGCCGACGGGCTGCTGACCCGCCAGCGCTACCGCGAGGTCCCGCCGCGCGTCGACTACGAGCTCACCGAGCGCTCGCGCGAGCTGGCGCCGGTGATCGGTGCGCTTGCGCGCTGGGGATACGACTGGACCTGGTCCGCGCCGCGCGAGGGCGAGGAGATCTCGATCGGCGCGATCTTCCGCTCCGCGCCCGGGCACCTCAGCCCACCTCAGTCGTTGAAGGGCGTGGTCGAGTTCGTGTGCGCGGACCGCAGGTTCGTGCTCACCGTCGACCGCGGGGAGGTCGCGATCTCCGAGCAGCCGGTCGATTCCCCGGATGCGCGCGTGAGCGGTGACAGCGGCGACTGGGTCGCGGCGCTCGGACCCGAGGGTGACACCTCCGGCCTCGCCTTCGAGGGGAGCCGCAAGCTCGCCGACGGCCTGCTCACCGGTTTCATCGCCGCGGCCAGCAACAGGGCTGCTGCGTAGCGACTACTTGGAGTAGTCGTCGGCGACGACGTGCGGGAAGCTCCCCTGGAGCTTCCCGCGGAAGGAGAAGCGGTCGGCCACGTAGCAGCCGATCACGTCGCCGCCGGCGTCGTCGTCGCCCTTGATCTCGCCGCCGGACGGCAGGCAGTCGACGTTGGGGAAGATCGCGTAATCGGCCGCCTTCGCGGTGATCGCCACGCCGAGCGGCGGCAGGTAGGAGTTGCCGCGGTTCGTGCTCACGCGGTTCGGCCACACGACGGCCGACTCCATCCCCTGGGGCCCGACCTGACGCAGGTAGTGCCCGACGCCGCCGGGAGTCTGCGTCGTCGTGGTGTCGGCCACCGCCCCCTCGCCGTTGGCGATGAAGTCCGCGACCTGGAACTGGTAGACGGACAGGTACTCGAGGATCGGGTTGAGCTCGCTCAGGAACGGCCCGAGCGCGGCGAGCACGGGCTCGGTCGCACGCAGCGACGAGCGCAGCGCCGGCAGGCCGTCGCTGGAGGCGCGCATCAGCGGCACCAGCTTGTCGAACGTGGCGCGCAGGTCGGGAGCGAAGGCGTCGACGTCGCGCAGCGTGGGAGCCAGGTCGCGCGCCACCGGCTGGAGGTCGCGGATCAGCGGCTGGGTGTCGAGCGAGAACTGCTTCAGGCGCGCCATCGTGAAGCGCGACTCGTCGAGGAAGGTCGGGAAGATCGAGATCGTCTCCGCCAGGTTGTCCGCCTGCGACGCCGTGGCATCGAACAGCCGGCCCGAGGAGGTGACGAGGTTGCGCAGGCGCTGCTGGTCGTGGCTGATCGCGCCGAAGACCTGGCCCGTGTTCTTGATCAGCAGCTGGAAGGCGCGCCGCTGGCTGTTGAGGATCTCGAGCACGTCGGCCGCATCGGCGGCGAAGCCGGGCAGCGTGCCGATCGCCTCGTTGAGGTCGCGCCCGTGATCGCCGATCCCTTCGGCGAGGTCCTGCTGCCAGACCTGGAACGCGCGCCGCGTGCTGACGTCGAAGGCCCCCAGGATCTCGTCGAGCTGGACCGCGCTCGCCACCGCCCCGTCGCGCAGGCGCCCGTTCTCCTCGACGTAGGGCGCTCCGGTGCCGGGTGTCAGCTCGACGTAGGTCTCGCCCAGCAGCGTCTTCTCGCGCAGCAGCGCCTTCGCCGACTGCGACAGCGGCGCGAAGCGGCGGTTGAGCTCGAGCGTCACCAGCGTGCGGTTGCTCGAGCGATCGAGATCCTTCGCCTTGACGTGGCCGACGGTGACGCCGCCCACGCGCACGTCGGCCTCCAGGCCGAGCGTGGCCGCCTCCGGGAACGCGACCTGCACGCGATAGCCCTTCGGCTTGAGCGGGATCGGGCCGCCGAACGACAGCCACAGGAACAGCAGCAGCCCGAAGCACGAGAGCGCGAACACGAGCATGGCGCCGATGCGAGCGGGTGATGGCGTCGTCTTCTGCATCAGCCGTTCGCCGCCATCACTGGATCTCTCCGCACGCGGTGACGAGCAGTGGGGTGAGGCCCTGCAGGAACTCGGCCTCCGGCTGGTCCTTGATCATCCGCTCGAGCGTCGAGCAGGTGCCGCCGATGCCGGTGGGCCGGAACGTGCCGTGCGCGTCCGCGCTCGAGAACAGCTGGATCGCCATGTGGTTGATCCAGGCGATCCAGAACAGGTAGCCCTCCTGGCGGGCGCTGCCGACCGACGGGTCCTCGGCGCCCTTCGGGTTGTAGCCGATCAGGTTGAACAGGTGGTTGAGGCGCAGGAAGCTCGAGCGCAGGTTCGGCGTCGCGGCGGCCAGACGTCGCGCGGCCGGGCGCAGGTCGCGCACCAGCGGGCGCGCGCTGCGCACGAACGGGCGGATGTCGTCGCGCAGCCGCGGCGCGATCTCCCGGGCGAACGGGATGATCGCGCTGTTGGCGTCGTCGAGCGCGCGCGCCGCCGGGCGCAGGTGCTCGGCTGCGGGCGCGAGCACGTCGGCGAAGCGGCCGACCTTGCCGAGCGTCGTCGTGGTTTCGCGCAGCGTGCTCGGCAGCTCGTCCACGGCCGATGCGATCGCCGCTTCCTCGGAGGCGAACGCGCGGAAGACCGCAGCGGACGAGTCGACCAGCCCGGCGAGCTCGTCGGGCTCGCGCGCAAGCACCTCGTTGAGCTTGCGCAGCGAGGAGATCAGGTGGCGCAGGTTGTCGCGCCGCAGGGCGATCGCGCCGTTGAAGCGGGCCAGGTCGCGGTGGGTGGGCTCGAAGCGCGCGAGCACGTCGCGCAGGTCGAGGGCGCGCCCGTCGAGGCCACGCCGCGCTCCCTGGAGCAGCAGCTTGAGGTAGTCCCGGGTGTCGGAGTCGAGCGAGCTGAGCACCTCGTCCGGGTTGACGTCGGGGAGCGTGGAGCGGATCGGGATCGTCCACTCCGCCCTCGCCGCCGGCGCCGAGTCCGAGCCGGGGTCGAGGTCGATGAACATGTCCTTGAGCCCGGTCTTGGGCCGCAGCAGCGCGGTCGCGTCGGTGTGGACGAGCCCCTCGTACTCGGGGTCGAGCAGCATCTCGACGATCGCCCGCCCGCCGCGCAGCTCGACCTGGCCGATGTCGCCGATGCGCACGCCGGAGACCTGGATCGTCTGGCCCTGGCCGGCCGTGACGGCCTGGCCGGTGGAGAACTCGGCGTACAGCGTGAACGGCTTGTCCTCGATGATCGGGAAGCGCAGCCGCTGGTGGTTGAGGATGTACAGGCTCGTCCCGGTGGCGATCACCAGCAGCGCGAGGATCGCCACGATGTTGCCGATGTTGGAGCGCACGACGCGGATCACGGCTTGACCCCCCGCTGTGCGGCCAGCCGCTCGAGCAGCGGCTTGGTGACGTCCTCGGTGATGACCTCGTACTGATCGGCGAGCCCGTCATGGCGCAGCTGGTCGCGCAGCCACCTGACCGCTCGGGCCTTCGCCCGCGCGTAACGGGCTTCGTAGGCCGGGCTCGTGAGGTCGACCTCCAGCCGCTGCGGCGCCGCCGACGGGTTGGAGGCCAGGTTGGGCTTCTCCTGGGTCTCGCATGGCACCTTGCGGTTGAGCGGCGGGCGCGCGTCCGGTTTGGGCGGGTTGGCCCCCTGGATCGGCGACGGCAGCGCGGTGAACGCGCCGGGCTTGAGCGTGTAGACGTTCGGCCCGCCCGCGGCGAGGACGCGGAACCACTGGCCGTTGGCGTCGCCCGAGCGGCTCTCACCGGCAAGGCCCGGGAGCGACTTGACCGACTCCTGGTAGACCGGCCCGCTGGAGGGGAAGTTCGGGTCCTTCACCGTGTCCTGCGTCCACGGCAGGATCACCTCGTTCTGGCACGAGGCCGCGGCGCGCACCTGCTCGTAGAGCGGGATCGTCGCCGTGGTCAGGCGGGCCAGCGACGGGACGGCCGGGCGCAGGTCCGCGACGAGGCCGCGCAGCTCGGGCCGCGAGACGAGGCCGCGCAGCTGGGCGATCAGCGGCGTCGAGGCCTCGATCGCCGGCAGCGAGTTGCGCACGCCCGGGCGCAGGTCGGAGACCAGCGCGCGCAGCGGCGGGAAGGACGCGTTGAGCTTCCCCAGCGCGGGCTGCGCGGCGCGCAGCGTGCGGGGCAGCTCGTTGACCGCCGCCCGCAGCGACGATTCGCTGCGCGCGAACGCCGCCGCCGTGGTGTTGAAGTCGGTGATCAGGCTCTTCAGCTGAGAGGGAGAGCGATCGAGCGCCGCAGCCACCTTGGCGGCGCTGGCGATGTAGCGCGAGAAGTCGTGCTCCGCCTCGCCCAGCGACGCGTCGGCGACGATCCCGGAGTCGCGGTAGGCGGGCTTCCAGTACTTCAGGCTGGCGCGGTAGCCCTTGGCGCCGCGGCCCTTCAGGGCACTCGCGTAGTCGCGCAGGACCGCCTGCAGGTCGGCGCGGGTATCGGACTGGAGCGCCGTCAGCAACTGGTCGAGCTGCACCGGTGTGTCGGTCTGGTTGACCGGGATGATGTCACCGTCGCCGAGCACCGGCGCCGACGGCGTGCCGGGCTGGAGGTCGACGAAGAAGTTGCCCTCGAGGAAGATGCGCGGCCGGATGTAGGCGTGGGCGTCCGTGTGCAGCGGCTGGCCCTTGTCGTCGATGCGCATCGTGACCATCGCGCCGTCCTCGCCCGCGACGGTCGACGTCGGTGACCTTGCCCACCGTCACGCCAGCGACGCGCACCGGCGACGTGACGCGGATGTTGTTCGTCGTCTTGAACGCGGCCCGGATCTCGAAGTGCTGCGCGAACGGGTTGGCCTTCGTGAAGCCGAAGTAGCAGGCGATGGCGGTCACGACGATGGCGATGACGCCCGTCGTCGTGTAGGAGAGCCCTTGGCGGTGGCGCGGGTTCACGGTCCGTGCTCCGATCGGAACAGCAGGGACTCGGGGCCGACGGTCGGGCGGCGGGTGAACGTCTGCCCCCTGGGCACGCGCTTGCGGCCCGCGAAGGTTGGGCCCTGCACGCCCGGGGTGTTGGCATCGAGGTTGACCGTGAAGCGCGGCTTGGCGTTGCGCGCGTTGCGGTGCAGGAAGCCGCGCTGGCCGGACTCGCAGTCCGCCTGGCCCGAGTCGGTGACCGCGGCGCCGTACGCCTGGCCCTGAAGGAACTGCGGCGTCCCCTCGATGACTTCCTCGCCGTTGGCCGGAGCGTTGGCGCCCTGGGAGCCGACCGAGTCGTCCTGGCGGCCGACCGAGTTCAGCAGCGCGCGCTGCGACTGGCCGAGGATGTCGGTCTCGGAGAAGTGCTCGGCGACGAAGGTCCAGAAGTAGTTCCAGTAGTTGCAGACGGTCTGGTAGGGGCCGAGGAACTGGACGGTCGGATTGAGCGAGTCGACGGTCGCGGTCAGGCCGCGCAGCGCCACGGTCGTGGTCGGACGGGTCGCGAGATGGTCGAGCGCCGCGAAGGCCGCGCCGAGCTTGCGGTTGGTGTCCACGAACCTGGCCTGCACGACGGTGCCGCGCGTGATCGCCGCGTTGAGGTCGGGCAGAGCGCTGCGCAGCTCGTGCGTCGCGCGACCGAAGTCCTCCGAGAAGATGGCGAAGTCGCGCAGGAAGCTGCGCTGGACGGGCAGCGAGTCGTTCGAGACGTCCAGGGTCGGCGGGCCCTTCTCGATGAACTGCTTGAGTCGCTCGGGGTCGCGGTCGATCGCCGCGAACGTGTCCGCCATCGTGGTGAACAGGCGCGCCTGCTCGGAGGCCACCGGTGCGATCGCGCTGGCCGTGTCGGCCAGCGAGCGCACGAAGCCGCGCAGGTCGGTCTCGCGGTCGGCGAGCGTGCGCGCGACCGGCTCGAGGTGCGTGAACAGGCGCGGCAGCTCCTCGATCGTGCGGCCCAGGTCCTGGCCCCGGAAGGCGAGCGCGTCACCGAAGCCGCGCAGGTTGACCTGCGCTGCGGCGCGCGTCGGCTCGTCGAACATGCCGAAGACGTCGTCGAGCTCGACGGGCACCTTCGTCAGGCGGGCCGGGATCGTGTCGCCCGAGTTGTACGCCTGTCTGGCGCTGCCGAGCTGAAGGTCGACGTACTTGAGGCCCAGCGCCGAGCGGTTGCGGACGACGGCGCGCGTGTCGACGGGGATGTCGCCCACCGTGCGGTCGAGCTTGAGCGTGAGGTCGGCGCCGACGTCGCCGTTGCCGATCGGCACCGGGTCGACGGCGGTGACGATGCCGACGCGGAAGCCACCCGTGCGCACCTCGTTGCCCTTGACGACGTTCGCTCCGTCCCGGAGCTGCACGTGCATCTCGGTGGTGGGCACGAACGGCAGCCCGTTGTTGGCGTTGTAGGCCAGAAAGACCGCGACGTTGACCACGAGCAGCGTCACCGCGCCCACGAGGACGGGGTTGGCGAACACCGATTGGCCGGGGCGTCTCATGGCGCGAGCAGGAAGTCGAGGAGGTCTTCGGTGTCGGCGGGCGCGGTCACGCGCGGCAGCAGGTCCTTGACCTGGTCGAGCAGCGGCTGCAGCGGCGTCGTGACGCTCGGGGGGGCCGTGCGCGACGGTGCGGGAGCGGACGGGGAGGGCGCCGCCGGACCGGTCTTGTTCTCGCGCCGGCGCCGGCGGCGTGGCTTGTGCCCGTCGCGGGCGGGCGCCTCGCGGGCACCCGACAGCGTCGGGTCGGGTTGCAGAACGCCCGGCTGGCTGGGGCCGAGATGCGACTTGCAGTCCTCGTAGAAGCCCGGGTCCTCGGCCATGTGCTCCTTGAGCGACTCGGCGTTCTGGTACTCGCTGCAGTGGTTCTCGAAGAGGTTGGCCTTGAGGATGTAGCCGTGCGTGTCGAACACGTTGATCGACAGCGACTGGTCGTAGACGTACTGAAGGATCGCCTCGAAGCCCGTGTAGCCCTTCCCGCCCGGCGAGCGTGCGTCCGGTTCGACCGCGCGCCTGCGGTCGTCGAGGTCCTTGAGCACGATCGCCAGGTTCTGCGCGAGCTCCGGGGTGTCGACCGAGAAGCGGTTGAGCTCGCGGACGACCGGGGTGGCGTGCCTGGCCGCGCGACTGCCGATCTCCGACGCGTCGGCGAGCGTGCGCAGGTTGACCTGCGAGGAGCGGGAGAAGGGCCCGAGGTGGGTGAACAGGTACTCGAGCCGGCGGGCGGAGGCGTCGAGGTCCTGCAGCGACGGGATCTGGGCATCGACCGCGCTGCCGAGCTCGACCATCGTCGGCCGCAGCTCGCGCAGGAAGGTCGGCAGCTTGCTCAGCCCCTCCGCGATCTCCGCGCGCCGCTCGGCTGAGTCAGAGGCGGTGCGGTGCGCCTCGCGCACCCAGCGCGCCACGTCGTTGCGGTTCCCGGCGAGCGCACCGAGCACGGCGTCGCCGTCCTCGACGAGCTTGCCGAGCACCTGGTTCTGGTCGGCGAGGATCTTCAGGACGCGGTCGGTCTCGCGCAGCGCGGGGCTGGCGCGGCGAATCGCCTCGTTGAGCTCGTCGCCGCGGGCGGCGAGGCCGACGCCGAGCTGGCTGAGGATGATCTGCAGGCGCTCGCGGTAGGGGCGGCGCATGACGTTGTTGATGAGATCGGCCGGGACCGTCGAGCCGGTCTGCTCCACGGGGACGCGCGCACCGTCAGGCAGCTTCTTGGGGTCGGTTCCCGGGGCGCAGTCGAGGTAGTACTCGCCGATCAGCGACTGCGGCCGGCTCTCGCAGTGCACGTCCATGCGCAGGTCGCCGAAGCCGCCCTGCTCGACCTCGATGTCGACGAGCGCGGCGTGGGACTCGCGGTCGACGCGCAGGTCGCGGATCGTGCCCGCGCGAACGCCGGCGACCTTCATGTCGGCGCCGATCACGAGGCCGAAGGCGTTGTCGAGCTCGACCGTGAAGCGGTGGCTCGTCTGATCGCCGCCCGCGGCGGTCACGGCGAGCACGAGCGCGACACCCGCGATCGCGACCAGGATGAGGGCTACCCGGCGCATCAGTTCCCCGGGAGCACCTGGTCGGGGTCGCAGTTGAAGTCGGCGGTCGGCTTGTACGGGCCGGAGCCGTCGGCGCTCTTGTGCTCGGCGGCGCCGGGGCACCGGTTGCGCTGCCCGCGCACGCCGCCGGAGGGGACGAACGCGAAGTCGCGCAGCTCGGGCGGGACGGGGGCGAGCTGGCCGCCGATGAGCGTGAACGCGTCGGCGTGCAGGCCCGGGCGCGAGATGCCGCCGAGCGCGTCGTACACGCCCGAGTGGCTGAAGTCGTCGAACCAGCCGATCAGATCGGGGGCGTAGGGCCGCGCGAAGGCGAGCGAGGACGCGGCGTCGCCGAGCGCCCTGGCGCTGGCCGGCAGCGCCCCCTGGCGGGACTTGCCGTTGCGCGTGACGGGGCCGACGGCGATCCTGGCGGCCGGCACCTGCGCGTCGGTCAGCTCGACGAGGTCGTTGCTGGCCCCCGGCCTGGCGATCAGCGCCGAGAGGTCGCGCAGCGTGGGACGGGCGTCATTGGCAAGCGGCCGCAGCTGGGCCAGGAACGGGCGCAGCGCCTTGGCCACGGGTTTGGAGTCCTCGACCAGCGGGTCGAGGTCGTCGAGCGTGGAGCGGAGGTTGACGAACGTGGTGTTGGCGCGCCGCATGAAGTCGGGCAGACGCCCGATCGCCTCGCGCAGCGAGGCTCCCTCGTCCCCGAGGGCGTCCGTCGTCGTCTCGAGGTTGTCGATCAGGCCTGCGAGGTCCTCCTTGCGGTCGGCGAGATCGGTGACGAACTTCGACGACGCGACCACGAAGCGCTCCAGCAGCCCGTTGTCGTAGTTGAGCTCGCGGAAGAAGCGGCTCGAGGCCTGCAGCGACGGGTTGAGGTAGAGCAGGCCCTCCCCGTAGTCGGTGTCCGTGTTCTCGTACTGGCGCGCCGATCCCTTGATGACGTCGGCGAGCGCCGTGCGCGTCGGCGCGTCGAGCGTGTTGAAGAGCTGGTCGAGGTCGACGGCGGTGGTGGTGTCGTGCTCGGGGATGACCCCGCCGTCCGGGATCGGCTTCGCCGAGGCCGGCGGCATGCGCAGGTCGAGGTAGCGGTTGGCGATGCCCGAGAGCGAGGCCTGGCGGACCGTGACCTGCGTGCCCTCGCGCAGCGGGATCAGCTCGCTGAGCTTCAGCGTGACGTCGGCGCGCCCGTTGGCCGTGAGGTCGATCTCCTCGATGGTGCCGATGGGCCGGCCCGCGACCTGGACGAGGTCGCCCTTGACGAGCTGGGCGGCGTTGATGAAGCGCGCGTGGACGCGGTAGGCGTCGCCGTTTCCGAGCAGCGTGAAGCCGACGATGATCATTGCGGCCAGCACCGCTCCTACCGCCACTAGCCGCGCCGGTCTAGAACGCCCCCTCACGCTGATTGAGGATTTCACTGGCGATGTGTGCTGTTTGTCAACGAAGAACCGCAATCCTTCATGTATGCGCAAGACGCTCTACACAGCCCAGGCGACCGTCACCGGCGGCCGGATCGAGGGCCACGCCCGCACATCGGACGGCGAACTCGACGTCCAGATCCGGATTCCGACGGAGCTCGGGGGCCCGGGTGGCGGCACCAATCCCGAGCAGCTGTTCGCCGTCGGCTTCGCCGCCTGCTTCGAGAACGCCCTCACCCTCGTCGCCCGCCGGCGCAAGGCCGAGACCGGCGACACCGCGGTCGACGTCCGGGTGAACATGCACCCCAACGCGGAGCGCGGCTTCGACCTGTCGCTCGAGCTGGACGTGACCATGCCGTCAATCACCGACGCCGACGCCGCGCGCGAACTCGTCCGCACGACCCACAAGGTCTGCCCCTACTCCAACGCGACGCGCGGCAACGTCGACGTCACGCTTACGGCGAATGGAGAGCCGGTCTAGGGCTGGTTCTGCCAGCCGCGCTCGAACCACAGCGCACGGTCGTGCCAGTCGTGCGCCATCAGCATCGTGCCCGCGGCCAGCAGCGCGCTGGACTTCACGGCCGCGCCCGCGCCGGCGAGCAGTGCACCGGTGGCGCCGTGATGGCAGCGCTGCCCGAAGATCCACAGGCGGCGGCTCGCGGCGTCATAGTGCAGGGGCTTGCGTAGCTGGGGTGACATTGGCGGTCGAGCGGTCGGCGGCCCATCTCGTAGGTCCGTTATCGGCGTCTTCGTCGCGCTGATTGAGGGTGGGATCCTCGCCCTGGTTCTCGCGTCCTGCGGCGAGAAGCCCGAACCCCGGGTCCCCGTCGCGCCCACGCCGACCGCGACGCAGCTGCAAGAGGGCGACCAGGGCGACGAGGGCGGAGTCCGCGTGGACGTCGCCGTGCGGGTCACGCGCGGCGCCGTGCGCGTCAGGCCGCGCACGGTGGCCGCGTTCCTGCCGCTGCGCTTCAGGGTCACCAACGTGACGGCGCGACGGGTCGTCGTGCGCATCGCCGGGCTCGACCCGGCGCGCATCGGCCCCGGGCAGACGGTCGCCCAGGACTCCCGGGGCGAGAAGCCCGGCCGGGTCCGCATCAGCGCCGGTGGCCGGCGGGGAACGCTGATCGTCAAGTCCGGTGGCTAGGAAGGTTCTCGTCGCCTGGCTGCTGGCCACAGCGCCGGCGTGGGCGCAGGATCCCGTTTCGGAGGGAGTGCGCCAGCAGTCGTGCCAGGCGCTCACGGCCAGCACGGTCGGGCTTCCCGACCAGACGTCGGCGGACGGCGGGCCGGGGATCACCGCGGCGTGGCCGCAGGCTCCAGCAGGGCTCCCCGCGGCCGTGCCGCTGCGAACGCAGAGGGAGACCTTCAACCGCCGCTACGAGTTCGTGACCCGGGGTGGGTCGATCTACGGCCGCAACCGCTCCAGCGGCGACCCGTGGCGCGCGCTGCCGCTGCCGGCGTGCTTCGCCGGGCGCGTCGCGTCCATCTCCGTGGACGACGACGAACTGCTCGCGCTCGACCGCTCGCGGCGGATTTACACGATGGACGGCGCCCTCAAGGACGCGACGCTGTTCAGCTGGAGCGGTCGCTGGGGGACGCCGTTCTGGGCCGGCACGGGCTACAACCTCCCGGCGACGCGGGCGTGGTCGTGGTCGGTGATCTCGCCCGTCGAGGACGGCAACTGGGTCGATCCCGCGGGGAACCGCACGGCTGTGGGAGCCGGCAAGGTCTCGCACATCTGGGGCCTGCGGCCGGGCGGCCGGCGGCTGACGTTCTGGGATCCGTGGCTGGCGCTCGACGAGAGCTACGAGATGTGCGGCCCTCACCGCGGGCGCTTCCGGGCGGTCAATCTGTCGGCCAGCGGGTCTTACGTGGCGCTCATCGGCCGCCGCGGTCAGGTCTTCACGCGGCTTTACGACTTCGACATCTCCGGCCACGACCCCGTCTTCTTCTCCTACTCGTACGAGGACCAGCGCGGTCAGGGCGACGGAGCGCCGATCCAGCTGCCGGCGGCGCGCTGGGTGCGCCAGCCGCGCGTGCCCGGGTTCATCACCTCCGCCATCTCCATCCACAAGGTCGGCCGCGACGCGCTCCAGCGCATCGTGCGCGTCGAGGGCCGCCGCGGCGGGCGCACGGGCTACTGGGAGCTCGACACCGCCCGGCCCGCCTGGAGCTTCCGCGCCACCGGCCTCCCGCTGAGCGGCAGACCGCTGGCGAAGGGGGCCAGGCCACCTTCGCCCCGGCGCGCGCCGCCGCGCGAGCTGACCTACGCGGGCGACGGCGTGGCGATGCGCCGCTTTCAGGCCTACTGCTCACCGGCGCGCGTGACGGTCGACGGGAAGCGGCTCACGTTCCACCATGTCGACGGCTTGCGACAGCAGGCGCGTGGGCGTGGGCTCGACGACGTCCCGCGCGAGCAGAACGGCGCCCTGATCGACGTTGCCGGCAACGTCGAGACCGCCACGATCCAGGCGACGCGCGACGCGGTCGTCTTCGAGGAGCGTGGCTGGACGCTCAGAAGATCCGGCCGCCGAGCGGCACGGCGGCGTCCGGGCGCAGCAGGATGACGTTGCCCTCCTCGTCGGGCGCGCCGAGGCACAGGACCTCGGACATCGTCGGGCCGATCTGGCGCGGCGGGAAGTTGACGACGGCGACGACGAGCCGGCCCTCGAGCTCCTCACGCGCGTAGTTGGTGATCTGCGCCGACGAGCGCTTGGTCCCGATCTCGGGCCCGAAGTCGATCGTCAGCTTCCAGGCGGGCTTGCGCGCCTCGGGGAAGTCCTCGACCGCGATCACGCGGCCGACGCGCATGTCGACCGCGAGGAAGTCGTCGAACGAGATCAACTACGGCGTCGGCTGCGGAGTCGACGAGGTCGTCGGCTGCGGCTGCGGGCTCGAGCTCGGCTCGGGGGTCGGGGTCGGCGTCGGGCCGGCACCGCCACTGGGCTCGGTGTCGCCGGTCGTCTCCGTCGGCAGCGGGGTCGTGTCGTCCTCGTGCTGCGTCGTCGGCGTCGGCGTGGCGGTTGCGGCGGGCGCCTCGGTCTCGACCGGGGTCGGCGTCGTGATCACCAGCGTGGTGGGCGCCGGCGTCGGCTTCGGCGGCTGCTTGTCCTTCGCCGGCCGCTTGCCCGCGGCCGGACCCTTCTCACGGTCGGGCTGGTCGCCGGCCACCGCCGCCGGCGTGACCGGCTGCGGGGCGCTCTCGACGGCGATCGGCGTGGACGCCGGGATGGCCGCGAGCTGCGTCCGCCCCTGAGCCGATGCGGGCGACTTCTGTGTGCGGCTGGCGTCGCGCACCTCGACCGCACCGGCGGTCACGATCGCCGCAGCGGCGAGGCCGGCGGCGGCCTTGGTGGCGATCGCGGTCGCGCCCGCCTGCACGAAGCCGCCGGCGGCCGCGCCCGCAGCGCCCGCGGCGGCGCCGCCCGCGCCCGCTGTCGCCGCGCTGCTCGAGCCGGCGGCGGTCGCGGTGCCCAGGTGAGCGAGCACGAGCTTCTTGATCAGCAGCAGCGGCGCAATCGGGAAGATCGCGGCCAGGGCCTTGTTGTTCTCGCGCAGGTGCTTGCGGAAGGTGGTGCAGCGCTCGCAGGTGCGCAGGTGGCGGCGGACCGGCGGGGTCGTGCGCGCGAGACCCTCGGCGACCTGGCCCAGCTCCTCGCGGACCTCCTCGCAGGTGAGCAGGCGCGCCTCGGCCGCCTCGGCCAGCGACACGCGCGCGCGGACGAGCAGCGACTTGACGCTCGGCACCGTGGTGTCCATGACCTCGGCGATCTGGTCGTAGGACAGCGCGTCGATCTCGCGCAGCAGCAGCGCGGTGCGCTGCGTCTCGGGCAGGTCCTGGACGTCCGCGAGCAGCTGGCGGAACTCCTCGCGCCGGTGCACGCGGTCGGCGGTCGTGAGCCCGTGCTCGGACAGGTGCACGTCCATCGAGTCCATGCCGATGGCGGTCGCCTTGCGCAGGTGGTTGAGCGAGCGGTTGCGCGCGATCCGGTACAGCCACGGCCGCACGTTGATCGGCCGCTCGTCCGCGATCATCGCGTTGAACGCGGCCGCGAACACCTCCTGCAGCACGTCCTCCGCGTCCTCCTTGGACGCGAGCATGTGGCGGCAGAACGCCAGCAGCCGGCTCTGGTAGCGGGACACCAGCGCCTCGAAGGCATGCTGGTTGCCGCGCCGCACGAGCTGTACGAGCTTCTCGTCGCTCTGAAGCCGCAGCAGCGGCGTCTTGGCGTGGGCGCCAACGGCGCCGGCGTGTGTTAGGGCAGAGACTTCCACGTGGATCGGGCGGGTCCGTCAGCTCCAACCCGGAGCCGGACCCGAAGTTGCTCTGATCCAGGGTAGGGAAGCCTACGATCCCCGAACAGGCCCGGGTGGCGTAACTGGCAGCCGCGATCGGCTTAAGCCCGATTGTCCGAAAGGGCGTGGGGGTTCGAATCCCTCCCCGGGCACTAGGGGGCGCCGATCGAGAAGAGCGCCTCCAGGTCGTGGCGGGAGAAGGCCTCGAAGGCGAGCATGGTGTGCGTGCGGCGGATGCCCTCGAGCTGGGCGACGCGGTTGCGGACGACCTCGGCCACGCCGTCGACGTCGGGGACCCGGACGATCACGACGAAGTCCCAGTCGCCGGTGACGGAGTAGGCCTCGCCGACGCCGTCGATGTCGGCGAGAGCGCCGCCCAGCGTGGGCAGGACGGCGGGCTCGGCCTCGATCAGGACGATCGCGTGAGTCACGTCACTCGGAATGGGTCTCGCCGGGCTCGAGCACGACGCAGGTCGCACCCGTCGAGCTCTCGACGTCGGCCTTGAACGCCTGGGCGTCGGTCTCGATCGGCGGGAAGGTGCCGAAGTGGCAGGGGATCACAGTCTTGGGCGCGATGAACTCGACGGCGGCGACGGCGTCGATGCGGTCCATCGTGTAGTGGCCGCCGATCGGCAGGATCGCGATGTCGACGCCGTCGCCGCGCTGCGCGATCAGCTTCATGTCGCTGAACAGCGCGGTGTCGCCGGTGAAGTAGACGACCTTGTCCTCGAGGCCGATCAGCAGCCCCATCGGCGTGCAGACCGTGCCGTTGGGCGTCGTCGAGGTGTGCCACGCGGGGGTCATCTTCACCCAGCCCCAGTCGAACGTGACCGTGCCGCCGACGTTGGGGTCGAGGACGTTCTCGAGCCCCCCGTCGGACTGGAGCTCGTCGGCGATCTCGGTCGGGGCGACGACCGTCGCGCCCGTGCGCCTGGCGACGTCGACGACGTCGCCGTAGTGGTCCTGATGGCCGTGCGAGAGCAGGATGTGCGTCGGATCGAGCTCGTCGGCGGAGACGGCGCCCTTCGGGTTCCCGGTCAGGAACGGGTCGATCAGGATGTTCGTGTCGCCGCTCGTGATGTTGAAGGCCGAGTGGCCCAGCCACCTGATGTCCATCTAGTCCTCCTGGGGTTTTGAGAGCTGGTTCGCGAGCTCGAGGCCGACCGCGGCCCCGATCAGCATGGCTACCCGCGTCTCCTCTGCGACCAGCGTGCGGATCGCGGTCTCGACGTCATCGGACTGCGCCGCCTTGCGCACCTCGTCGCGGTGCGCGGAGTCGAACCAGTCGGCGTCGGAGAGCGCCTGGTTGAGGATGCGCTGGAGTGCGGGGGCCTGCGCGGCGACCGTGCGCTGCGCGTCGTCCAGGCGTCCGGGCTCCTCGAGCCGCCTGACCGCCGCTTCGACCTCCGCATCCGAGAAGGGCACCGCGCGGCAATATATGGCGGTGCGCCTCACTTCCCTCTCGCGCGGCGCCGGCTGCGGCTGCAAGATCGGCGCGGCGCAGCTGGCGCCGATCGTGGCAACCCTGCCCGTGCCCGACGACCCGCGCGTGCTCGCCTCCGCGGCCGGTGCCGACGACGCCGGCGTGGTCCGCCTCGCCGATGACCTCGCGCTCGTCCACACGGCCGACTTCTTCACCCCGGTCGTCGACGACCCGTACGCGTTCGGGCGCATCGCGGCCACCAACGCCCTGAGCGACATCTACGCGATGGGAGCGGAACCGGTGAGCGCGCTCAACCTCGTCGCCTACCCGCTCGAAGTGCTCGGGGCGGAGGTGCTCGCGGAGATCCTGCGCGGCGGCCACGACGCCTGCGCGGCGGCCGGATGCGCGGTCGTCGGCGGGCACTCGATCGACGATCCGGAGCCCAAGTACGGGCTGTCGGTGACCGGGACCGTCCACCCGGACGAGCTGCTCACCAACGGCGGCGGCCGGGTCGGGGATGCGCTGGTGCTGACCAAGCCCCTCGGCGCGGGCACGGTGGCGACCGCGATCAAGCGGGAGCAGGCGGACGACCTGCTGATCGAGCGGGCGGTGCGGGTGATGACCACGCTCAACGACGCCGCCGCCCGCGACGCGCGCGCTGCCGGCGCTCATGCGCTGACCGACGTCAGCGGCTTCGGGCTGCTCGGGCACCTGCACGAGCTCGCGGCGGCGTCGGGGTGTGCGGCGGAGCTCGACGCCGCTGCCGTGCCGATGATCGACGGCGTCGAGGCGCTGCTCGGCGTGGCGGTCGCCGGGGGCGCGCGCCGCAACCGCGAGCACGCGGAGACGTTCACGACCTTCGGCGATGCCCCCGAAGCGCTGCGCTGGCTGCTGTGCGACCCGATGACCTCCGGCGGCCTGCTCGCCGCTGTCCCGGGCGACATGCCCGGCTGGACCGTCGGCCGCCTCGTCGACGGCCCGCCCGGGACCGTCTGTGTCGCCTAGCGCTTGATATTTCGACCCCTGCGCGACTCACTCGGCGGTCAGCGCTCGGGGAGCCGAGCGAGCGGGTAGCCGACGACGAGGCCGGTCAGCGCGCCCGCGATGCCCGCCAGCGGGTCGGGCTCGTACAGCGCGGCCGGCAGCAGGAGCAGCAGCACGGCGATGGCGGCGACGCCGAGCAGGTCGGACTCGATCTCCTCGCCGCGGCGGGCGGCGAGCAGATCGCGCACCGCCCACGCGCCCAGCAGCGCGAGCGCGCCCGCGTTGGCGCCGGCGAAGATCGCGTCCGGGTTCGCGGCCAGCGCCAGCAGAGTCCCGGCCGCGCAGCCGACCGCGAACACGAGCAGCGGCGCCCAGAACCCGTGGCGGCGCTCGAGCAGCCAGCCGAACACGAAGACCGCGCCCAGCGCCGCCACCTCGTACGCGGTCTGTCCGTAGAAGAAGGTCGCGGCGACGCGGCGGTACCAGTCGTCGGCGAAGACCGGCAGCACCGCGTCCGCGTCGACGATCCGCGCGCGCACGAGGATCGTGAACACGATCGCGCCGACGACGAGCGCGATCGTGGACACCGGCTTGCCGTCGGTGCGAATCCCGGGGATCTCCCCCGGCTTGAGCCGGCTCAGCGCCGGAGTGCGGCGCTGCTTGGGCGGCTTGGGCACGCCGCCCTTGTCGAGCTTGGGCGCCCGCTTGCGTAGCCGGTTGCCGCAATACGGGCACTCGGTGATGTACGGGCTGACCTCAGACCCGCAGGACTTGCACACCACGAACAGGTCGGGCTGGCCCACGCGCCAGTGAGTCTACGTCCCGCCGGAGGCCGCCACGAGGTCCGCCACCAGCTCCTTGAAGTCATGGTTGGCGGTGTAGACGCGCCGCTGGCGCATGGCGCCGTTGCCGCGCTCGAGCAGATCCTCGACGCCTTCGAGCGCGTCGCCGGCGCCCAGGTCGGCGGCGTGCTCGCGCGCCCGGTCGAGCATCCGTCGCGCCAGCTCGCGGACGCCGACACGCTCGGTCGACGGGAGGTCGACGAGCTCGCCCTCGAGGCCGTAGCGGGCGGCCGTCCAGCGGTTCTCGGCCAGCAGCTCGTCCGGGACGACCGGCGGCGACTCCCCCTCCGCGAGCTCGCGCACCAGCGTCTGCACCAGAGCCGCGAGGCCGACGGTGTGCTCGACGCGCGTCTGGCAGTCCATCACGCGGGTCTCGACCGTCCCGAAGCCCGGTGAGATGCGCACGTCCCACCAGAACCACGTGTGGTCGGGGACCATCCCGGCGCGGGTCATGAACTCCATGCGCCGCAGCCAGTCCTCCCATCCGCCGTAATGCGGCGGCAGCCCGACGCGCGGGAACTGCGCGAACGTCGGCGTGCGTGCCGACGCCATGCCCGCGTCCGTGCCCTCCCAGAAGGGGGAGTTGGCGGACAGCGCCAGCAGCAGCGGCATGTGGCTGCGCAGGCCGTTGGCGACCCTGATCGCGGTGTCCGGGTCGTCGACGGCGACGTGGACGTGCAGCCCGAAGATGATCTCCTGGCGCGCGACGAACCCGAGCTGCTCGATCAGCCGGCGGTAGCGCTCCTCGGGCGAGATGCGCTGGTCCTCCCAGCTGCTGAACGGATGCGTGCCGGAGGCGGCGACCGCCATGCCGTCCGCCGCCGCGCGCTCGCGGACTGCCTCGCGCAGCCGGCACAGCTCGCGGCCCGCGTCGATGACGTTCGCGGCAGGCTGGGTGGCGATCTCGAGCACCGACTGGTGAAGCTCGGACTTGACCGATTCGCCGTCGTCGTCGCGCCTGAGCACCTCGATCCCGGGGGTCAGCTCGAGTGTCCCCGCGTCGAGGATCATCAGCTCCTCCTCGATGCCGACGGTGTAGCCGCCTCGCCCTGGCTTGAACTGGTGGTCCGGCAGTACCGTGTCAGCCATGGCCATCGTCGATGTTGACACCAACCGCCTCGAGGACCTGCTCGGCGACGACGCCCAGGACCTCCTGTCCCACACCTGCGAAGGGATCTCGTCCGACCTGCTGCACCTGCCCGGCCCGGATTTCATCGAGCGCGTCTACGCCTCGACCGACCGCTCCCCGCAGGTGCTGCGCAGCCTGCACATGCTCTTCAACCACGGTCGGCTCGCCGGCACGGGCTACGTGTCGATCCTGCCGGTCGACCAGGGCCTCGAGCACTCGGGTGCCTCCTCGTTCGCGCCCAACCCCATCTACTTCGATCCCAAGTGCCTGGCGGAGCTTGCGATCGAGGGCGGCTGCAACGCCTTCGCGTCGTCCGTCGGCGTGCTCGGCGCGATCAGCCGCACGCACGCGCATCGGATCCCGTTCATCGTCAAGCTCAACCACAACGAGCTGCTGACCTACCCGAATGCGTTCGACCAAGTCGCGTTCGCCTCCGTGCGTAAGGCATGGGACCTCGGCGCCGCGGGCGTCGGCGCGACGATCTACTTCGGCTCCGACCAGTCCCGCCGCCAGATCGTCGAGATCGCCGCCGCCTTCGAGGAGGCCCACCAGCTCGGAATGTTCACCGTGCTCTGGTGCTACCTGCGCTCGGACGGCTTCAAGCAGGACGGCACCGACTACCACACCGCCGCCGACCTGACCGCCCAGGCCAACCACATCGGGGTGACGCTCGAGGCGGACATCATCAAGCAGAAGCTGCCCGAGCTCAACGGCGGTTACCTGGCGCTCAACTCCAACGGCGCGTCGTTCGGCAAGACCTCGAAGCTCGTCTACGACAAGCTCACGACCGACCACCCGATCGACCTCACCCGCTGGCAGGTCATCAACTGCTACTCGGGCCGTGCCGGGCTGATCAATTCCGGCGGCGCCGCCTCGGGCGAGTCGGACCTCGCCGAGGCGGTCCGCACGGCGGTGGTCAACAAGCGCGCCGGCGGCACCGGCCTGATCTCGGGCCGCAAGGCGTTCCAGCGCCCGATGGACGAGGGCGTCGCCCTGCTGCACGCGATCCAGGACGTCTATCTGAACCCTGACGTCACCGTCGCCTGACGGCTGGCGCCGCGCGCCGCAGTTCACTGCGCAGCGTGACGGCACCGAGGAGGGGAGGGGCCGAACCGCGCCGGATCTCCACCGGTCATCTCGAACCGTGCTGGATTTCCGGCGGAAGCCGCCGGAAATATGGCGCGCTTCGGACTGACCGCCGGAAACCTGGCGCGCTTCGCGCTCCCCCGCCCTCATCGCCAAATCGGCTACGGCCGGAGGGCTGGAAGCGTCGGCGCTGGACAACGCACCGCCGAGGCGCGGTTACATAAACGCGCGGTAGGGTTATCTGCCTCGTGAGCATGCGGATGCACCAGCCCGTAGCGGAGTTCGACGCCGCGCTCCAGGAGGAGCTCGCGCTCGAGCGCGCGCTGGCCGAGGCGAAGGTGCGCCAGGCGCAGACGCGCATGCGCCGCCGGCACCAGGAGCGCACGAAGAAGCACGGCACCATGCGCTTCATCCTGCTGTTCGCGCTGCTGCTGGCCACCGCGGTCGGAGTGACGATCGCGATGTTCCAGACGCTCTACATAGTGATGGGTTGACGGGCGCCCTCGAGGCGCTGCGCAAGCTCGCCGGGCCGGACGCCGAGCCGCGCCCGCACCAGCTGGAGGCGATCGCCGACCTGGTCTCCGACCGGGCCCGGGTCCTCTGCGTGCAGCGCACGGGCTGGGGGAAGTCGGCCGTCTACTTCGTGGCGACGGCGCTGCTGCGCGAGCGCGCCGCGGGGCCGACGCTGATCGTCTCGCCGCTGCTTGCGCTGATGCGCAACCAGATCGAGGCGGCGACCCGGCTCGGGCTGCGCGCCCACACGATCAACAGCACCAACCGGGCCGCGTGGGACGAGGTGCGCGAACTGCTCGGCGACGACGCCGTCGACCTGCTGCTGATCTCGCCGGAGCGGCTCAACAACTCCCAGTTCCGGGAAACGATGCTGCCGCTGTTCGCGCAGCGCGTCGGCCTGCTCGTCGTCGACGAGGCGCACTGCGTGTCGGACTGGGGTCACGACTTCCGGCCCGACTACCGCCGGATCGCCGACGTGCTCGCGCGGCTGCCCGACGGCGTCGCCGTGCTCGGCACGACGGCGACCGCCAACGACCGCGTGGTGCGCGATGTCGAGGAGCAGCTCGGGGCGGTGCGTACGTACCGCGGGCCGCTCGCCCGCCGGTCGTTGCGGCTTGAGGTGGTCGAGCTCGCGCGCCAGGCCGACCGCCTCGCCTGGCTGGCGACGCACCTCCCCGAGCTCACTGGCGCGGGCATCGTCTACACGCTCACCAAGCGCGACGCCGAGACCGTCGCCGACTGGCTCAACCACAACGGGATCGGCGCCGAGGCGTACTCGGGCGAAGTCGACAGCGAGCGCCGCATCGCGGTCGAGGACCGGCTGCTGCGCAACGACGTCAAGGCCGTTGCGGCGACGAGCGCGCTCGGCATGGGCTACGACAAGGCGGACCTCGGCTGGGTGGTCCACTACCAGGCGCCGGGCTCGGTGATCGCCTACTACCAGCAGGTCGGCCGCGCCGGCCGCGGCGTCGAGCACGCCGAGGTGGTGCTGCTGCGCGGTGCCGAGGACCGCCGCATCCAGGACTTCTTCATCTCGACGGCGTTCCCGCGCCGCGAGCACGTCGAAGCGGTGCTCGACGCGCTGCCCGCCACGACGCGCCAGGTCAGCTCCGTGGTCAACCTCGGCACGAGCCGGATCGACGCGATGCTGAAGATCCTCGACGTCGAGGGCGCGGTGACGCGCGATGGCACCACCTGGTCGCGGGTCGACTCTTCCGACTGGACCTACGACGCGGACCGCTATGCCGCGGTCACCGAGCTGCGGCGGGCCGAGCAGGCGGCGATGGCGCGCCTGGGCGCGGACGGCCGGTGCCTGATGCGCGCTCTGCAGGAGGAGCTCGACGACCCGGAGCCGGCCGATTGCGGGCGCTGTGCCGCCTGCACCGCGCCGAAGTGGAACGGCCCCCTGCAAGCGGAGCTGGTCCGGGCGGCGACGCTGCACCTGCGCGACCGCCCGATCGTGCTCGAGCCGAAGAGGATGGCGCCTGATTCCGGGGGGGCCATGAGGAAGATCCCCGAGGATGCCCAGACGTCGGAGGGCCGCGCGCTCGCCCGCCTCGGTGACGGCGGCTGGGACCCGCTCGTGCAGCAGGGGCCGCCGTTCGCCGACGAGCTGCTGGACGCGCTCGCAGAGCTCGTCCGGCGGTGGGGCGTGCGCGGCGAATGGGTGGCCGCGGTGCCGCCGCACGCCGACCTCGGCCGCCGGCTGGCCGAGCGCCTGGGCCTGGAGTTCCTCGACGTCCTCGCCCGAACCGAGCAGCGGCCGCCGCAGTCAGAGATGGCCAATGCCGCGACCCAGGCGGCGAACGTGCGCGCCGCGTTCACGGTCACCGGCCCCGTTCCGGCCTCGCCGGGCCTGCTGGTCGACGACGTCCGCCAGAGCGGGTGGACGCTCGCCATGGTGGCCGGGCAGCTGCGCCGACGCGGCGCTGCCGCTGTGTCCCCGCTGGTGCTGGCTAGCGCCTACTGAGCCGGCTCAGAGCGTCGTCGACCTCGGACCGGGCGGAGCCGTGGCCGGCCGCCACGTTCTCCTGCTGGATCTCGAGGTAGACCTCCTTGCGGAACACCGGGATGTCGCGCGGCGCCTGGATGCCGATGCGCACCTTCTCCCCCATGATCGACAGAACGGAGACCTCGATCTCATCTCCGATCATGATGCTCTGATTGGACTTGCGCGTCAGGACCAGCATCGCCGCCCCGCCCCCTTGCCTCGACGTCGTGTCGGGTCACCCCGTACCCCTTCATACCGGCTCAACAAACTTAGCGCGCCAGTCGCGACGGCACCCACCCAGTTTCCCGTCGTTTTGTACGGTGACGCAGGACATGACCCGCAAATCGCTTCGACCGCACCTCAATCAGATCCGCTCGTGGGTCAGGCAGGGCCGCACGGACGCATGGATCGCCCACCAGCTCGAGGTGACGGTTCAGCAGATCGGGACCTTCAGGCGCGAGAACGATCTCGCCGACGGCGACGGGGCGGGCGGGGCCTCCACGGACGAGGTCGACCTGCGCGCCGAGGACGACGCGGCGATCGCCGCCGAGCTGGAGGCCGAGGCCGCCCGGCGCGCCGAGGAGGAGGCTTCCGCTGCCGAGGAGGCGACGACCGACGAGGACCCCGAGCCCAAGCCGGCGCCGAAGCGACGCAGCCGCCGGGGCGGGCGCGGGCGCGGGCGGGGGGCCAAGCAGCCGTTCGAGGGGACGTTCGACCACGGCGAGGAGGGCTACGGACTGTGGCTCGACCCCGACGTCCAGGACGACCCCGTGTACGCCGAGCACTGGGCCGGCCAGCGGGCCGTGGAGGTCACGATCGAGGAGGACCAGATCGTGATCCGGCGCGCGGGCGGCGATTCCGACGACGACGACGACTGACGCCGAGCGCGCGCGCGCGTTCGACCACGCGGTCTTCGCCAGCGCCGCGGACATCGTCGCCGAGCAGCGGTGGGGCCTCGAGCTCCGCACGCCGTCGCTGCCGCTGGTGCGCAACCTCAACGCGCTCTACGTCGGCGCCGACGCCGACCTGAAGGCGCTCGTGGAGCGCGACGTCCTCGGTTTCGTGGTCGAGGGTGAGGAGGCAGGGATCGACGGCTGGGAGCGCGAGGTCTCGATGCTGATGGCCCACCGCGGCGAGCCGCCCGAGCCCGACCCGCGCGTAAGCCCGGTCGGGCGCGACGGCATCCTGGACCTGCGCCGCGAGTGGGTGCAGGCCGAGCTGGTCGCGCCGGTCGTCGAGCAGATCCTCGCCGGGGACCGGCGCCTGCTCGAGCGCACGCCGACCGAGATGCTGACGATCGGCGGCGCGGCAATGGCCCTGCGCGTCGGCGACGGCGCGGTGCAGATGGTCGAGGACGTCTACACGACGCCGGCGCGCCGGCGCCGGGGGCTGGGCTCTGCCCTGGTGCGCACCGCGGTGGCCAACGCGTACGCGGCGGGCGCCGAGCTCGTGTTCCTGCCCACCGACGTCGGCGGGGACGCCGCCCGCCTGTACGCCTCGCTCGGCTTCGAGGAGCTGTGCCGCATGACCGGCTTGTGGCGCGTCAGCGATTGAGGATGCGCCGGCCGCCGGCGAAGTCGCTGGCCTCGCGCAGGTAGCGGGCGAACGCCGCGTCGCCGACGATGAGCACGTCCCAGGCGTCCGGGTCCTCAGGGGCGACCTGCGCGGCGACGTCGGTGACCCATCCGGTGCCGCCGTCGTAGAGCGCGACGAGCTCGTCGGTCGTGAACGGCCCGCCGAGGCGGCGGCGAAGCTCGACGACCACGCGGTCGGTGACGCGCTCCATCGTCCGGCGGCGGTCAGGCGGGGCCGCGGCGAGGCGTCGCGTCCCCTCCTCCCATTGCGGCAGGGCGGTCTCGAACGGCACGCCCGCCAAGCTAGCGGCGGGTGTGGTCGCCGGGGAGACCGGAGATCACGTAGGCCTTCTCGCCCCCGCGGACCATGCCGATCGAGCGGGCCTCGGTCTCGAGCGCGGCCGGGTCGCGCAGCTCGTTGCGGCGCGCGATCAGCCGCGCGTTCTCGCGCTTGAGCGCGGCGACCTCGGCCTTGCGCTCCTTGGACTGCTTGTAGGTGACGACCCAGTTGCGGGTGGGGCCGATGTAGAGGTAGATCACGAGCGCGGCGACGAACAGCAGGGCGATGCGCCCGAGCCGGTCCCACCGGATCCGTGTGTGCGAGGGAGCCATCTTCCCCGCGTTCGCGAGGCACCGCCGAAACCCTGCTTCACAAAAGGGACGGACCCTTTTGTGAAGCTAGCTGCGGAAGATGCTGCGTCCGGGGAACTCGGCGGCGGTGCCGAGGGACTCCTCGATGCGCAGCAGCTGGTTGTACTTGGCGACTCGGTCCGAGCGTGATGGCGCGCCGGTCTTGATCTGTCCGCAGCCCGTTGCGACGGCGAGGTCGGCGATCGTGGTGTCCTCGGTCTCGCCGGAGCGGTGCGACATCACCGCCGTGTAGCCGTTGGAGCGCGCGAGCTCGATGGCGTCCAGGGTCTCGGTCAGCGTCCCGATCTGGTTGACCTTGATCAGGATCGAGTTGCCGACCCCGGAGTCGATGCCGCGCTGCAGGCGCTCGGTGTTGGTGACGAAGAGGTCGTCGCCGACGAGCTGGACGGTGTCGCCGATGCGGTCGGTCAACGCCTTCCAGCCGTCCCAGTCCTCCTCGTCCATGCCGTCCTCGATGGACAGGATCGGGTAGCGCGCGGCCTTGTCGGCCCAGTAGTCCGCGAGCTCGGATGACGAGAGCTCTACGCCTTCCTCGGCGAGGTCGTAGACCCCGTCCGAGAAGAGCTCGCTCGTGGCCGGGTCCATCGCGATCGCGATGTCGTCGCCGGGCTCGTAGCCGGCGGCGCGGATCCCCTCCATCAGCGCTTCGAGGGCTGCCTCGTTGGAGGCCAGGTTGGGCGCGAACCCGCCCTCGTCACCGACGCCGCCGCCCATGCCCTGCTCGTGCAGCCACTTCTTGAGGTGGTGGAAGACCTCCGTGCCCATGCGCAGGCACTCGCTGAACGACGAGGCCCCGACCGGGACGATCATGAACTCCTGGAAGTCGACCGAGTTGTCGGCGTGGGCGCCGCCGTTGATGACGTTCATCATCGGGACCGGCAGCACCCGCGCGTCCTCGCCGCCGAGGTGGCGCCACAGCGGCCGGCCGGCCTCGGCCGCCGCCGCGTGCGCCGAGGCGAGCGAGACGCCGAGAATGGCGTTTGCGCCGAGCCGCGACTTGGTCGGGGTCCCGTCGAGGTCGCACAGGGCACGGTCCAGCGCCGCCTGGTCACCAGGGTCGAACCCGGTGACGGCCTCGGCGATCTCGTCGTTGACGTTGCCGACCGCCTGCGAGACGCCCTTGCCCAACCACGCGTCGCCGCCGTCGCGCAGCTCCGTCGCCTCGAACTCCCCCGTCGAGGCGCCCGAGGGCACCGCCGCGCGGCCCTGCGCGCCGGACCCCAGCCGCACCTCCACCTCGACGGTCGGGTTCCCGCGCGAGTCGAGGATCTGGCGGGCGTGGACGGCTTCGATCTGGCTCATTAAGAGATGAAAGCTACCCGCGCAGCTTCTTGCGGGCCCGGTCGTAGTAGGCGTCCTGCTGGTCGAGCCCCAGCGCGGACCAGTCGACGCCCTCCGATGCGGCCAGCGCCTCGGCCGCCTCGACGCGCGCGCGGAAACGCTCGGCCGACGCGCGCAGCGCGAGCTCGGGATCGACCTTGAGCTTGCGGGCGACGTTCACGGCGCTGAAGAGCAGATCGCCGACCTCGTGGAAGCGCTCCTCACGCGTCGCCGCCTCGCGCAGCTCCGCCAGCTCCTCCTCGACGGCCTCGTAGGGCGGCTCGTCCCAGTCGAAGCCGTGCGTCGCGGCACGGCGCTGGACCTTGCGCGCCAGCAGCGGCGAGGGCAGGTTCTCCGGCACCTCGCCGAAGATGCCCGGCTCGCGGCCGGCCTCGGTCCGCTTGATCTGCTCCCAGTTGCGCAGCACCTCCCCCGCGCCCTCGACTTCGACCTCGCCAAAGATGTGCGGGTGCCGGCGGACGAGCTTGGCGTGCACGTGCTCGGCGACGTCTGCCAGCGACCCGCCGCCCCGCTCCTCCAGCAGCAGCGCCAGGAAGTGGACCTGGAAGAGAACGTCGCCGAGCTCGTCGACCAGCTTGGCGTCATCGTCCGACCAGGCGGCCGCCGCCAGCTCGTAGGCCTCCTCGACCGTGTGCGGGACGATCGAGCGCTCGTCCTGCTCGCGATCCCACGGGCACTCGACCCGGAGCCGCCGCGTCAGCGCGTCGAGGCGCGCGATCGCGGCGGCTGGGTCGGTCATCTACTGGCTGGGAGCAGGCGTGACGGCGCCGCCGGGCGCCGCGACGGTCGGTGACGGCGTCGGCTTCGGCCCGTTCGAGCAGTCGGTCGTCGCGTAGGACTTCTTGCACTCCGTCTTGGCCTTCCACTTCTTGGTGAAGTTCTTGACGAACTTGTCCAGCGCCTTCTGCTGCTTCTGCGAGGCGAGCAGCTGCTTGATCGTCGCCGACGCCTCCTCCTGGGTCTGCTGCGAGGCCGGCGTGATCTTCGTGACCTTGAAGACGTAGAAGCCGAACTGCGTCTTGACCGGTCCGGTCAGCGCGCCCTTCTTGGCGTCGAAGATCGCCTTGTCGAACGCCTGCTCCTGCTGTCCCTTGGCGACGGCCGGCAGCTTGCCGCCCTGTGCCTTGGACTGCGGGTCGATCGAAAACTCCTTGGCCACCGCACCGAACTTCTGGCCGCCGTCGAGGGCCGCCTTGGCCTGCTGGGCCTTGGCCTCCGTCTTGGTCAGGACGACCAGCAGATCGCGGCGCTCGGGCTGCGCGAAGCGCGACTTGTTCTCCTCGTAGTACTCGGTGATCTCCTCGTCGGAGACCTTGTCGCTCCCCTTGGTGATCTCCTCGCGGATCTTGTTCGAGAGCAGGTCGAGCTTGACGCGCATGAGGATGTCCTTCTCGGTCTGCCCGGACTGCTCGAGGAACTTCTCGTAGTCCTCGTCCTTCGGGAACGACGCCTTCCTCTGGGTCTCGAACTGCTTCTTGACCTCGGCGTCGGTGACCTTGACGTCGAGCTCCTCGGCCTCGCCCTGGATCCACTGGAACGAGATCAGCAGCTGCATGACCTGCTGCTTGAGCGCGTCGTACTCCGACTCGCACTGCGTCTTGAGCTGCTCGTCGGTGGTCTTCGGCTGGCCCTTGGCCGGCTTGGGCAGCGTCTCGCGCTTGTTGTCGATGCAGCCCTTGTAATCCGGCGGCTTCGGGATCGCGCCGTCGGGCTGTCCGCCCGACTTGGCCGCGATCGACAGCCAGTGGTCGTAGTCGGCCTTCGTGATGTTCTTGCCGTCGACGGTCGCAACGGAGTCGCCGGGGATGCCGCCGCCGCAACCGGCGACGATGACCGCGAGCGCGGCGATGGTCAGAAGAATGCGTGTTCTCATAAAGATCAGCGGGTGAGGGTAGGAGGTTCCCCCTCGCGCGGGCGCCGGTCTTTCAGAACCTTTAGGTGGGTGGGAGGCCGAGCTCGCTGCGCTCGACCGCCTGCGCGGTCGCTGAGCCGGTAGCGTTAGGCGCGTCTGATGGCTCGTCGGCAGCTCGTCAACTCGCTCGCGCTCGCCCTGGTGGTCGTGGCCGCCGTGCACGGTGGCGTCGACGCCGGCCTGTGGCTGCCGCTGCTGCTCCTCACCGTCCCGCTGCTCGCCGGGCGCTATGTCGGTGACGCGAAGCTCGTCGCCGTCGTCGCGCGCGCCCGCTGGACGGCCCGGCGCCGCGCACCGCGCCGCTCCTCGCGGCCCGGCGCCACCCCGCTGCGCTCGCTGCTGGAGCGCTCCGCGCTGTGCGGCCGCGCGCCGCCCCCGCGCACCCGCGCCGCCTGATCGCGCCGGGCACCCGCGCGGTCTGAGCGGCGGGGCTCCTCCGGGAGCCCGCTCGCCGCCGGGTGCGCCCAGACGATCCAGGAGTACCGAATGCTTCGTAGCGGAATGATGCTCGCCGGGATGGCGACCGTGGCGTGCTGCGGCGCGCTGCCGGCAGGGGCGGCGGCCCATGGCCCGCCCAAGATCACCGCTGGCCCGACCGGGACCACGACGGACACGACCGCCCGCTTCGAGTTCACCTACGACGAGCCCGCGCCGACCCAGACGTTCGAGTGCTCGCTCGACGGCGCCGCCTTCACGGCGTGCGAGGACGCGAGCCTGCCCGGGGGCTTCCAGACCTACAGCGCTCTGGCCGCGGGCCCGCACACCTTCAAGGTGCGCCGCGTGTCGCTGATCCCGTCCGACCCGCTCGGCGACACCACGCCGGCCGAGCGAGCCTGGACGGTCGCGGGACCGGAGCCGACGCCGACGCCCACCGCGACGCCGTCCGCGACGGCGACGCCGACCCCCACGGCCACTGCGACCCCCGGCCCGGCGGCGAAGCCGGCCCCTTGCCACGGGGTGCTCCAGATCACCGACCCCGCCGACTACCACCACGACAACGAGGACGTGATCGGCGGTTTCTTCCGCTACGCAGACGGCAAGCTGACCGCCAACATCGTCCTCACTGACCTCAGCACGGAGGTCGGCCACCAGGACAACACCGGCGTCTTCTGGCGGCTGCGCTTCAACACGGCGGACGGGCAGACGCGCTACGTCGGCGCGGCCGCCGACCGCTCGGGCAAGGTCACCTACGAGCACGGCACGGTCACGGGCACGACCGGCTACGCGCGCGCCGGGGACAGCGAGGGCCGCTTCTTCGCGGGCCGCGACGGCGTCGTCGAGATCGCCGTGGCCGACGTGGCGCCCGGCTCGACGCTGTCGGTGCCCGTCGCCGTGACCGGCGAGACCGTGCTGCTCGGCGGCGAGCACGGCTGGGCCGACCGCGCGCCCGGGCAGGGATCGCCGGATGACCCGGCCCAGACGAGCACGGGCGCGGACTACGTCGTACGCGACTGCGACGCACCCGCAGCCGCACCCGGACCCGGACCCGGCGGGCCGGGCGCCCCGTCGACTGGGGTGCTCGCGGTCAAGCTCGAGCGGACCGAGATGGCGGCGCAATTCGGGCGCCGCGTGACCGTCCGCGGGTCGATCGAGCCGGCGCAGGCCGGCGTGCGCACGGAGCTCGTCGATGCGGCCGGCAGGGTGCTCGCCGTCCAATCCACGGCGGACGGCGGGCACTTCGCCTTCCGCCTGCGCGTCAGGCGAGCGCTGGCCCTGAAGGTCCGCGCCGCCGGCGTGAGCTCGCAGACGCTGCCGGTGCGGGTGATCCCGGCGGTGCGCCTGAAGCGCAAGCGCAGCAAGCGCGGACTGCGCCTGCACGGGACCATCAGGCCCGCGCCGCGGTTCGTCGACATCGAGCAGCGCAGCCGCGGCCAGTGGGTGACCGTCGCGACCGTGCGCGTGCGCAACAGCCGTTTCTCAGTCCTGCTCCGCGGCGTCCGCCGCGGGACCTTCCGAGTCAGGAGCCTCACCGCATGAGAGTCACACGCATCCTCCCCCTGGCGCTGGTCCTCGCCGTGGCGCCCGCCGCGGCGGCGTTCGCCCACGCCAAGATCGACAGCCGCTCGCCCAAGGCGGGCTCGACCGCGCCGCTCGCGACGTCGGCCGTGACGGTCCGGTTCACCGAGGCGATCCTCGGCGGGCGGCTGACCGTGCGCGACGCCGACGGCGACAGGATCTCCGGCAAGGCCCAGCTGATCGAGGGCGGGCGCGGGCTGCGCGCGAGCCTGCGCTCCGGCAGGTCCGCCGGGCGCCACACGGTGCGCGTGAAGTGGGTCTCGCACGACGGCCACGTGCAGAGGAAGAGATGGCGCTTCCGGCTCGGCTGACGGCGGCCCTGGTCGCGGTCGGGCTACTCGCCCCGGCCGCGGCCCCCGCCCACGTCACGCTCCAGCCCGACACCGCGGTCGCGGGCAGCTTCACGCGGCTGGACGTGCGGGTGCCGAACGAGCGCGACGACGCCGCGACGACGAGGATCGACGTCCAGTTGCCCGACGGGATCGCCTCCGTGTCCCACCAGCCCGTCGCGGGCTGGACGGTGAAGCTCACCCGCGGCGAGGCGGAGAAGCCGGTGATGTTCGAGGGCGTGCCGATCTCCGTGCAGGTCGAGCGCGTGACGATCAGCGGCGGCAGGATCGGGCCCGGGCAGTTCCAGGACTTCCCGCTGGCGCTGCTCGTCCCCAAGGGGAGGCCGGGCACCAAGCTGACGTTCAAGGCGCTGCAGACCTACGACGACGGCGAGGTCGTCCGCTGGATCGGTGCGCCGGACTCGGACGAGCCCGCGGCGCAGGTCGAGCTGATCGCGGACGAGCGGGCGGGGCCGGCCGCGACGCCCGCCGCGGCGCGGCGCGCGGACGAGGACTCGGACCCGCTCGCGATCGCCGCGCTCGTGGTCGGCGGCATCGGGTTGCTGGCGGGCGGCGCAGCGCTGGCCAGAGCCCGCGCTTCCCAGCCCTAAGCCGCCTCGCGCTGCACCGCCAGCAGCGCGTCGGCGGCCTGCACGACCGCCGGGAAGCGCTTCTCCGGGTCCTCCGGGACGCGCATCGAGAACTGCGACTTGCTCGACTCGTACAGCGCGCCCTGGCCGAGCTCGAGACGCAGCTTCTTGGCGCGCGCCGCGTCGAGCTCGATCGGCGTGACGGCGAGCCGGCCCTGCCGGAAGGTGACGGCAGTGGCACCCGCCTGGCCGAGCTTGATGCGCGCCTGCTGGAGCGTGAGCAGGTTCAGCAGCGGCTCCGGAGGCTCGCCGAAGCGGTCGGTGAGCTCCTTGCGCAGCTCCTCGAGATCGGCGACCTCGCGCGCTACGACGATGCGCCGGTGCACGTCGACCTTGGCCTGCTCGTAGGGGATGTAGTCCGACGGGACGTAGGCGTCGACGTTGACGTCGAGGCGCACGGGCTCGGGCCCGTCCTCGACCGGCTCGCCCTCCATGCCGGCGACCGCCTCGTCGAGCATCTGCATGTAGAGCTCGAAGCCGAGCGCGGCTACGTGGCCGGACTGCTCGTCGCCGAGCAGGTTGCCGGCGCCGCGCAGCTCGAGGTCGCGCATGGCGATCTTGAACCCGGAGCCGAGCTCGGTGTAGTCCGACAGCGCCGCGAGGCGGTTCGCGGCCTCCTCGGTCAGGGCGGCGGCGCTGGGGTAGAGCAGGTAGGCGTAGGCGCGCTCGGTAGAGCGGCCCACGCGCCCGCGGATCTGGTAGAGCTGGCTGAGCCCGTAGAGGTCGGCGCGATCGACCACGAGCGTGTTGGCCTGCGGGATGTCGATGCCCGACTCGATGATCGTGGTGGCGATGAGCACGTCGGCCTCGCCGCGCAGGAAGGCCAGCATGCGCTCCTCGAGCTCGTCGGGCTCGAGCTGTCCGTGGCCGACGGTGAAGCGCACCCCCGGACACAGCGCGCGCAACCGCTCGGCGACCTCGTCGATGTCCTCGACGCGGTTGTGCAGGAAGAACGCCTGGCCGCCGCGCGCCTTCTCGCGCTCGAGCGCCTGCTTGACCAGTTGCTCGTCGTACTCGCCGACGTAGGTCTTGATCGGGCGGCGGCCCTCCGGAGGGGTCTCGATGACGCTGATGTCGCGCAGCCCGGCGAGCGACATCTGCAGCGTGCGCGGGATCGGCGTCGCCGACATCGAGATGACGTCCACCTTGAGCTTCATCTGGCGCAGCAGCTCCTTCTGCTTGACGCCGAAGCGCTGCTCCTCGTCGACGATCAGCAGGCCGAGGTCCTTCGCGCGCACGTCGCGGCTGAACACGCGGTGGGTGCCGATCAGGCAGTCGACCTTGCCCTCCGAGAAGCGTTTGATCGCCTCGCGCTGATCGGCGGGGGGCCGGAAGCGGCTGACGTGCTCGATCACGAAGGCGGTGTCGCGCAGGCGCTCGGTGAAGGTGCCGAAGTGCTGCTGGGCGAGGATCGTCGTCGGGACGAGCATCAGCACCTGACGCCCCTCACCCATCGCCTTGACCGCCGCGCGCAGCGCGACCTCGGTCTTGCCGTAGCCGACGTCGCCGCAGATGAGCCGGTCCATCGGGCGGTCGGACTCCATGTCGGCCTTGACGTGATCGATGGCCTCGCGCTGGTCGGGCGTCTCCCGGTAGGGCCAGCCGGCCTCGAGCTCGAGCAGCTCCTCGGGGTCGTCCGGGCCGAAGGCGTGGCCCCGGCGGCGGCGGCGCTCCGCGTAGAGGTTGAGCAGCTCGCCCGCCAGCTCCTGCGCCGCACGGCGCGCGCGCGACTTGATCGTCTCCCAGCGCGTGCCGCCGAGCTTGGACAGGGGCGGGTGGACCCCGCCGGCCGAGACGTAGCGGCTGATCTTCGCCAGCTGGTCGACCGGCAGGAAGACCTTGTCGGTGCCGGCGAACTCGAGCTCGAGGTAGTCGCGCGTGACGCCCGCGACGGTCTTGGTGTCGAAGCCCGCGAAGCGCGCGAGACCGTGGTCCTCGTGGACGACGATGTCGCCGGTGCGCAGGTCGGCGAACGACCGCAGCGCGCCGCGGCCCCGCTGCCCGCGCTCCTCCCGCCGGCGCCGGGCGTGGATCAGGCGGTGCTCGGGGATGACCGCGAGCTCGAACTGCGGTGCGATGAAGCCGTCGCGCAGGCGCGCCTCGACGAACTTCAGCGGACCGTCCGCGTCGGCGCCCCACTGGGCGGTGAGGCGTCCGAGGTTGTAGGCGGCGCGCTCGCCGGTGCCCCGGTTGGCCCACGCGACGACCGTCGTGTACCCGGAGCGCGTCAGCTTCTCGAGCTCCGGCTCGGCGGCGGCGAGCGAGCGCGCCGCGACCTCGGCCGCCTGCGCGCGGAACTCGAACTCCTGCCCCCTGTCCAGCCCCGAGAGGCGGATCCGCGCGCGCTCGCCGAGTGTCTCGAGCACGCGCTCGGGGGGCACGTAGAGGTGGCCCGCCTCCTCGTCGTGGAAGGCGGCGCAGACGTCCTGCCAGTGGTCGCGCAGGCTCGGCTCGAGGTCCTCGTCGGCGGCGACGACGATCTGTGCCTCCTCCGGGACGAGGTCGAGCAGCTCGCGGAACTGCTCGACGGGCAGGTCGCCGATGTCGTCCACGTCGCGGTGCTCGAGGCCGAGCTCGGCTGCCGGTGCGATGTCGATCGCATCGGTGTCGCCGAGCGAGCGCTGCGTGAAGGTGGAGAACCAGCGCAGCGACTCGACCTCGATGTCGAAGAGCTCGATGCGGACTGCGCGCTCCTCGGTGGCCGGGAACAGGTCGAGGATCCCGCCGCGCAGCGCGAACTCCCCGCGCTCGGAGACCTGCTCGACCCGCTCGTAGCCGGCCGCGACGAGCTGCTGCGCGAACTCGTCGAGGTCGAGCAGGTCGCCGGTCCTGACGTGCAGCGAGTGCGGCCGCAACGCCGGATCGGGCACCTTCTCGCTCAGCGCCACCGCGCTCACCACGACGACGGGAGCCGACTCGGCGAGCGCGTCGAGCGCGGCGACGCGCAGGCCGGTCAGGTGCGCCGGCGGAGTCAGGTGCGACTCGTAGGTGACCCCGCGCGTCGGGTAGAAGCGGACCGTCCGCGGCTTGAGCCACTGGCGCACGTCCTGCGCGAGCTCGCGCGCGTGGCGGTCGTCACCGGCGACGATCACCGTCGGCCGCTCGGGGTCGGCGTCGGCGAGCGCGGAGACCAGCGCCGGCCGCAGGCTCAGCGACACGAACGCACGGCCGCCGCGCTCGTGCAGCGCGGTCGCGTCGGGATGGTCGGAGAGCTTGTGGAGGAGCGGTCTGAGACTCATACGGGCAGCACGACCGACCGCGCAGAGGCAGCGCGGCCGGTCGGCAACCAGATTAGGCGGAACCCCCGACCAGTTCCGCGACCGCGTCGGCGGCGCGGGCGATGAGCTGCTCGACCTCGCCTCGCGGCTGCTTCCAGGAGCCGAGCACGTGCGCGGCGACGAGCTCGGGGTCGGTGGTGTCGGGACGGCCGACGCCGACGCGGATGCGGTGGAAGTCCGGCGAGCCGAGGTCGCGCTTGAGCGACTTCAGCCCGTTGTGGCCCGCGAGTCCCCCGCCGAGGCGGGTGCGGATCTCGCCGAAGGGGAGATCGATCTCGTCGTGGATGACGGCCACGCGGTCGAGGTCGAGCTTGTACGCACCGCGAGCGGGGCCCACCGAGCGGCCCGACTCGTTCATGTAGGTCTGCGGGAGCAGGACGGCGACACGGGCGTTGCCGGGGCCGGTGCGGCCCTCGGCGAGCTCGCCGGCGAACTTCTTGCGCGGCTTGCCGAGCCCCCAGCGCTCGATCAGCGCCCGGGCGACCTCGAAGCCGACGTTGTGCGGAGAGTTGGCGTAGCGCGGGCCGGGGTTCCCGAGCCCGACGACCAGCCAGTCGGCGGGCGCGACCCCGCCGAACGGGTTGCGCATGGGGATCTACTCCGAGTCGGAGGAGTCTTCGGCGGACTGCTCGGCCTCTTCGCCCGTGTCGCCCTCCGCCTTGGCCTCGGCCGCCTCGACCGGCTCGCCGTCCTCGCCGACGAGCTCCGTCTCGGTCTCGATCTCGTCCTCGACAGGCTCCAGCGTCGGCGGGGTGATCGTGGCCAGAACGGTCTCGGGATCGTCGACGAAGGTGACGCCGGCCGGTGCCGTGATCGACGCCAGCGTCAGCGTCTCGTTGATGTTCAGGTGGGAGACCGCGACCTGGATGACGTCGGGGATGTCGCCCGGCAGCGCCTCGACCGTGATCTCGCGGTGCTCCTGGGAGAGGACGCCGCCCTCGGTGACGCCGGGTGCCTCGTCGGCGCCCAGCAGCTCGACCGACACGGGCGTCTGGATCGCGACGTCCATGCGGACGCGCAGCAGGTCGGCGTGGATGATGTCGCCGCGAACGGGATGGCGCTGGATGTCCTTGACCACGACGTTCTCCGTCGACCCGTCGCCGACCGTCACCTCGAGCACCGCGCCCGCCTTCGCGAGCGTGTTGCGCAGGATCAGCGCGTCCACCTGGAACGGGACGGCGTCGCCCGCGCCCCCGTAGATGACGCCAGGGACGCCGCCGGAGCGGCGCAGGCGGCGCATCGCGCGGGAACCGGTGTCGGTGCGCGCGTTCACTTCGAGCGTGGCGGTCTCGGTTTTGGCCATGGGCGGCGGATGATGGTAGCGGGGCGGACCGGCATGGCATTACCCCTGCGGCGTCCGGGCATACTTACCCACAGATGACGCCCGACCAGGAGCTGGTGCTGGTCTTCGGGGGACTGCACCTCGTCGCCCTCGTCCTGGCGTGCGTCCTGTTCTGGATGTTCCTCAAGTCCGACACGGTCAAGCCGTGGGAGCCCGACGACGACGAGGACGAGGGCGGCGGCGGCGGCAACGACCGTCTCCAGCAGCCCCCCAAGCCGCCGCGCCCGGGTGGCATCCCGCTGCCGATCTCGCGCCAGTCGACCGAGCGCTTCCGCGGCCCCGGCCGGCTCGCCGACCGCTACCCCGGGCGCGTCCGCAGGCCGTCGCGCGAGCCGGTCCGCACCCCCCAGCGCATCACCTAGTCACAGCGCGCGTCGAGCCCGACGGGGTTGGAGATCGAGAGCACCTCGACGCCCCCGCCGGTGAGCGGCCCCTCGCGTTTGATCACGACGCACTGGACGACCGGGAAGCGGCGCCCCTGCGTGCGCCAGGCGACCCGCCCGGTCCCCGTCTGGTCGGTGAAGGCCGCCCGCGCGGACGGCGTGTAGTTGAGGATCTCGACCCTGCCCGCCCGCCGCAGACGTGCCGTTCGTGCGCTCGTGACCTGCGCGCAGGTGGCGTCGCGTTCGCAGCGCGGCATCAGCTCCAGCACGCCCTCGACGTCGCCGCGCGCCTGCGCGCGCAGGATCTCGAGCACCAGCGCGCGCTCGTTGCCCGCACCGACGAGCGCCCGCGCGAGCAGGAAGGAGATCCCGATGAAGACGAAGACCCCGAAGGCGATGACCAGGCGGCGCTGCACGCCGCGGAAAGTAGTCCCCCTGCGGGCATCCAGCCCACAGACGATCCGGACGGCCCCGCCCGGGGGACCGATTCAGCCGTTGTCCTCGAAGTCCGAGAGCTCGAGGAAGCGCTGGACGGACGCCTCCTGGCGCTCGAGCGCGTCGGCCATCCGGTGCGCGTGGGCGGCGGCCGCGGCGAAGAAGTCCTCCAGCGACGTCTCGGGATCGTCCGCCAGCTGATAGACGCGGGCGACGTCCTGCTGGAGGCAGGCGATGCCGAGCGGCGGCCGCCCCTCGGCGAGTGGGCGCGGCTCGCACACCGGCGCGATGACCATGCCCTTGTCCCGGGCGACGAGCGCGGTCGGCAGCACGCGGTGCTTGGGCACGTCGTAATCGAGCTCGACGCGCAAGTCCACCTCGACGCGCGCGTGCGCGAGATCCTCGAGCGGCTCGCGCCACACCGACAGCACGGTGTCGGCCGCGGCCAGCGCGTCGCGCAGGGCCATGGCCTGCTCGGCGTACATGCGCTCGGCCTCGTCGCGGTCCTCCGCGTCGCCGAGGTCGAGGTCGCAGGGGACGCGCAGAAGCGCGCCCGCGGTCAGCTGCGTGCCGGTGCCGTGCGAGCCCCGCGCAACGTAGGTCTGGATCGAGCCGAGGTCGCGGCGGCCGTGGAAGACGACCGTCACCGCCTCGCTCAGCGGCAGGCCCGCGACCCGCATCGCCACCGCCGCCGAGGCGCCGGGCTCCAGCAGTGCCCGACGGAGCAGATCTTCTGATTCGTGATCAGGCATCAGGGTTCGGGGTTACGCCCGGCCGGGACCGCGCAGGCTCGTTCCTGAGGGCGATGTCAGGTAAGTATCGGCGGCGTACCCGACGGACTCGATGTTCATGACGCGAACGGCGACGGGTAGCGTTCGTCCGATGAGGCTGATCTACAAGCCGTTCGGGATCGTGCTGGGGGTCCTCGGCGGCCTGCTGTCGAAGAAGATCTTCGACTTCGTCTGGGCGCGCTTCGACGACGAGGAGCCGCCCAAGGCGACCACGCAGGAGGCCTCGATGGGGAAGGTGCTCGGCGCCGCTGCGCTTCAGGGCATGGTCTTCAAGGGCACGCGCGCGGCCGTCGACCGCTACGGCGCCCGCGGCTTCTACCGCCTCACGGGCAGCTGGCCGGGCCCGAAGGAGCAGGACCCCGCCGGTCTCGGTTAGACCACGCGCACGACCGCGCGGGCCGGCAGGCACCCGGGCTTGGCCGCGCGCAGCCGGCGCCGGCCGGGCCGCGCGAAGCGCACCGTCGTCGCCGCGCGGCCGCGGGCGCTGGTGAGCCAGCGGCGGCCGCCCAGGGCGATGCGCACGCCCTCGCGGCACGCTGCGGAGTCGGAGTCGACGCGCACGCGCAGCCGCGCGCGCTTGCCCGCCGGTAGCTCGTGAGGCTGGACGCGCAGGCGTATGGCGGGCCGCGCGCACGGCGTCTGCGCCGTGACCAGCACCGGGGCCTCGTGCGCCGCGTAGCGGACCTCCGCGGTGGAGGACCACGAGCCCGGGCAGCGCGCGGGCGTCGTCATGTAGCCGGAACGGCTGTCGATTGCGATCGCGACCTCGCGCACGGTGGTGCGGTTGTCAGGTGGCCCGCCCGGCGGAGCGGGCGGGTGCGCGACGAGGCGCCCCGCGACCAGCTTCAGGCGATCCGAGGCGAGCACGGCGTCGGTGTCCGGCGCGGTCACGATCTCGATCAGCTCGTTGTCGCCGTTGAACACGTGCACGTCGGTGTGCAGCGGGTCGACGCCGGGCAGCCCGGTGGTCGCCAGCAGCGTCCCCGCCCCCACCCGGCTGTCCGCCGGGCAGGCGCCCAGACCCGCACGGCGGATGTCATCGTCGGTGGCGGTGCAGCGCGGCACGGCCGCCGTGTTGATGCGCATGCCGGGCGGCAGCGAGAGCGAAA
The DNA here is from genome assembly GCA_963724135.1 of uncultured Solirubrobacteraceae bacterium. Classification (GTDB taxonomy): domain Bacteria; phylum Actinomycetota; class Thermoleophilia; order Solirubrobacterales; family Solirubrobacteraceae; genus DATLGB01. The sequence continues at coordinate 279,376 of CAVRTA010000004.1, read as the reverse complement.
GCCTCTCGACGCCCGGCGCCTTGGCGTCCTGGTCGCCGTAGCGGATCTCCACCGCCAAGCCCGTCGCCGTTGCGGGGGCCTGCGAGGACAGCGCGAAGCGGTATTCGGTCGCGGGACCGCCACCGGCCGTGGCGACCGCGGCTGCTGTTAGCGTTGCGAGCTCGGAGAACACTGTAGGTCTACAGCGTATACCCATGGCGCCGGCAGCACAACCCTCCCTCTCGCGCGAACAGATCGCCTCCTCCGCGCTCGACTACCTCGACCGCCACGGGCTCGAGGCACTGAGCATGCGCAGGCTGGCCGCGGAGCTCGGCGTCACGCCGATGTCGCTGTACCGCTACTTCGCGGGCAAGCGCGAGCTGCTCGACGCCGCCGTCGACGCTGCCTTCGCCGCCTCCCCGCCGCCGGAGCGCCTGGAGGGGACGTGGCGCGAGCAGCTGACGGCGATCGCCCACGGCGCGCGCGCGACGCTCGACCGCCACCCGAGCATCGCCCAGATCCGCGTGCTCCAGCCGGTGCTCGGCCCGCAGGCGCTGCAGTTCGGCGAGGCGGTGCTGGCGATCCTCGAGGAGGCCGGGCTGACGCGCGACGAGGCCGTCAACGGGTACCGGCTCCTGTTCACCTACACCCTCGGCTTCGCCGCCTTCAGCCCTGCGCACGCCGAGCGCGAGGCGCGCGCGGCCGCCGAGCAGGCCCTCTCGGCCCTGCCGCCGGAGTACTACCCGCACCTGGCGGCGTCGATCGAGCAGGCGTCGGAGGCGATGAGCGGCGACGCCGTCTTCAGCTACGGGCTCGAGCGCCTTCTCGACGGCCTCGAGCTGCGCATCTCCGCTCAGGCGTAGAGCGCCTCGATCTCGTCGGCGTACTTGGCCAGGATGCCGCGGCGCTTGAGCTTCATCGTCGGCGTGAGCTCCTCGGAGTCCGGCAGCCATTCGGCGCCGAGCACCGTGTAGCGCTTGACCTGCTCGACGCGCGACAGCTGCGAGTTCGCCTTCTCGACCGCCTCGGCGATCGTCGCCTCGACGTCGCCGTCGAAGCCGGCCGCCACCTCCGGGTCGAGCACCAGCAGCGCGACGTTGTACGCGCGCCGGTCTCCGACGCACATCGCCTGGCCGATCAGCGGGTGCGCGGCCTTCAGGCGCGCCTCGATGTTCGCGGGCGACATGTTCTTGCCCGCCGCGTTGATGATCAGCTCCTTCTTGCGATCGACGATCTTGACGTAGCCGTCGTCGTCGATCTCGGCGATGTCGCCCGTGCGCAGCCAGCCGTCCTCGCCGATCGCCTCGCGGGTCTTCTCGGGATCGTTGCGGTAGCCGAGCATGACGAGATCGCCGCCGACCTCGAGCTCGCCATCGGAGGCGAGGCGCAGCTGCGCGCCCGGGATCGGCGGGCCGCACGTCCCGATCCGGATGTCGTGCTGGGGGTTGATGGTCGCGCAGCAGGACGTCTCGCTCATCCCCCACAGCTCCTGGATGGGCAGGCCGAGCCCGAGGAAGAACTCGAGCGTCTCGACGGCGATCGGCGCGGCGCCGGAGACCAGGAACTCGACCGCGTCGAGACCGAGCTTGGCGCGCACGCCGGCGCGCACCTCGTCCGGGAGCGCCGTGGGGTCGGTGATGCCCTGAGCGCGCAGGGCCGCCTCGATCTTCTCCCACACGCGCGGGACGGCGCCCCAGATCGTGGGCCGGACCTCGGGCAGGTGCGCGACGACCGTGCGCGGGTCGGCGATCGAGGTGATCGTGTGCCCCATCGCGCACGCGGCGGTGTACTGGCTCGTCCAGCGGTCCGCCACGTGCGCGCTGGGCAGGAAGCTGGTGATGCGGCCGCCGGGCGCCGCCGGCAGCACCGCCGAGCACCCGCGCAGCTCGGTCATGAGGTTCGTGTGGGTGAGCTGCACGCCCTTGGGCGGCCCGGTCGTCCCGCTCGTGTAGATCAGCGTGAGCACGTCGTCGGGGTCGACCGCGCGCCAGGTCTCCTCGAAGTGGAAGTCGCTCGGCGTGCGGTCCTCGAGCTGCTCGAGTTCCTCGACGAGCAGGGTCGTCTCGGCGAGGCCGTCGACGACCGGCAGGAACTCGTGCTGGGTGATCAGGACGCGGTTGCCGGCGTTGGAGAACAGGTACTCGATCTGCTCGCGAGCGCTGGTGTTGTAGACCGAGAAGGCGGTCGCACCGAGGTGCATCGCCGCCATGTCGACGAGGTGGAACTCGGGGCGGTTGAGCAGCATGATCGCGACCGTGTCCCCGCGCCGGACGCCGATGTCGGCCAGCCCGCCGGCGATCCGCTCGACCCGCTCGGCGAACTCCGCCCACGTGATCGCGGTCTCGTCGCCGGGTGTGCGCAGGGCGATGTCGCCCGGGCGCTCGCCCCAGGTCAGCTGAAAGGCCTCGCAGAGCGTCTGGCAGCGCAGCTGGGGCAGGTCCTGGATCTCCTGAATGACAGTCATCTCAACCGCAGAATGAACCCGTTCGCGGCCAAGTCGTCAACTGCGTCCTCGAAACGGGCGAAATCGCGGGCCGTGAGCAGGTCGACCGGGCGGCCGTGGGGACCGCTCGCGCGCACCCACCGGTGCAGCAGCGTTGCGCCCGCCCGCTCCTCGGCGTCGCGCAGCACAGCGAGCAGGATCTCGAGCTCCGGGCGGTGGTCGAGCTCGCCGCCGAGCAGCTCGAGCGCGCTCGCGTCGAGCGTGCGGATCAGCTCCTCGTCGGTGAGCCCGAGGAGGTCCTGCAGCTGGGATGCCCGGTTAGAAGAGCTGATTCTCCCCGCCGAAGACCTCGGACACCGAGTCGTCGGTGAAGATGCGGCGGATCGAGTCCGTCAGCAGGTCGGCGCACGGCAGGACCTGGATGTTCGCGGGCGCGCCGGGGCGCAGCGGGATCGTGTCCGTGACGACGATCGACTCGAACGGAGCGGCGCTGAGGTTCTCCCACGCGTTGCCGGAGAAGACGCCGTGGGTGGCGGCGGCATACACGCGGCGCGCCCCCTCGTCCTTGACCGTCTGGCCGGCGGCCCTGAGGGTGCCCGCGGTGTCGATCATGTCGTCGACGAGCAGCGCCGTCTTGCCCTTGACGTCACCGATCACGTACGCGATCTCGGCCACCTGCTGGGCGGGGCGCTCCTTGTTGAGGATCGCCAGCTCCGCGCCCACCTTCTCGGCGAACTTCTTGGCCAGCTTCACGCGGCCGGCGTCGGGCGAGACGACCACGAGGTCCTCGAGATTGAGGTCGCGGAAGTGCTGGGTGAGCATGAACAGCGCGGTCATGTGGTCCATCGGCTTCTGGAAGAAGCCCTGGACCTGGCCGGCGTGCAGGTCCATCGCCAGCACGCGGTCGGCGCCCGCCGTCTCCAGCATGCGCGCGACGAGCCGTGCCGAGATCGGCTCGCGCGGGGCTGACTTCTTGTCCTGGCGGCTGTAGCCGAACCACGGCGTGACGGCGATGACGCGGTGTGCCGACGCGCCCACCGCCGCGTCGATCATGAACATCAGCTCCATCAGCGCGTCGTTGGCGGTGATGTGAGTCTGCGGGTTGCCGCAGGTGGGCTGGACGATGAACACGTCCGCCCCGCGGATCGACTCCTCGTAGCGGCAGTAGACCTCGCCGTTGGAGAACGTCTTCAGCGTGACCCCGCCCAACTCGACGCCGAGCTTGCGCGCGATCTCCCCGGCGAGCGCCGGGTTCGCCCGGCCGCTGAAGAGCATCAGCCGCTTGTTGTAATCGAGCGGGATGGCGGTCGATTCAGCGACCTGCGGGAGCGCGCTCACGGTCATCCTGAGTCTAATCGCGTTCCGGACGGCCGGGCTGCCGCTGTGCCCACCGCTACTGGCGCCGGCGCGGCTTGTTGACCTGGCGCGCCCGTGCGATCGCGAGCCCATCCGGCGGGACGTCGTCGGTGATGACGCTGCCGGCGCCGGTCTGCGCGCCGTCGCCGATCGTCACCGGGGCGACCAGCGTGGTGTCGACGCTCGTGCTCACGCCGTCCCCGATCGTCGTGCGGTGCTTGGCGCGGCCGTCGTAGTTGGCGGTGATGGTGGCGGCGCCGAGATTGGAGTTGGCGCCGACGTCGGCGTCCCCGATGTAGGAGAGGTGGGGGATCTTCGTGCCCTCGCCGATGACCGAGTTCTTGATCTCGACGAACGTGCCCGCCTTGGCTCCGCGCTTGAGATGGGTGCCGGGCCGCAGGTAGGAGAAGGGGCCGACCGTGGCGCCGTCGTCGATCGTGGCCTGTTCGATGTAGGAGCAGCGGATGGTGACGTTCGGGCCGATCGTGGTGCCGCGCCTGATCGTGGTCCCGGGCTCGATCGTCGTGTCCTGGCCGATCGGCACGTCGGCGTCGATCGTGGTGCTGCGCGGCTCGACGATGGTGACGCCGTTGCGCATGTGGTGGCGGTGGATGCGGGCCTGCGCGATCTCGCGCACGGCCGCGAGGTCCGCGCGGTCGTTGACGCCGAGCGTGACCGTGAAGTCGTCGACCCGGTGCGCGCGCGCGGGCATATGGCGCAGCACGTCGGGGAGGTAGTACTCGCCCTGCGCGTTGTCGTTGGCGAGCTGGCCCACAGCTTCCGCGAGCGCGCCGCCGTCGAAGCAGTAGATGCCGGTGTTGACCTCCTTGACGGCGAGCTGCTCGGGGGTCGCGTCGCCGGCGCCGCCCTTGGCCTCGACGATTTCGATCCGGTCGCCGGTCCGGATGACGCGCCCGTAGCTGCCGGGGTCGTCGAGCTCCATCGTCATCACTGTCGCGCCCGTGTCGTGCGCCTGCGCGAGGCCGGCGATCGCCTCGGCCGTGATCAGCGGGACGTCGCCCATCAGCACGACGACCTGCGCGTCGGGCTCGATGTGCGCCAGCGCGGCCTTGACGGCGTCGCCGGTGCCGTCCTGGCGCTCCTGCACGGCGACCTCGACCCCGTCCGGGAGCACGGCGTCGAGCGCGCGCTCGGGCCCGTCGACCACGACGATCTTCAGGGCGCCCGCCTCCCGCGCGGCGAGCACCGGCCACAGCACCAGCGGCCGCCCGCACAGCGGATGCAGCATCTTCGGGACCGCGGACCGCATCCGCGTCCCCTCGCCGGCGGCGAGGATCACGACCGTCATGCCCTCCACCCGCCGCAGGGTACGGGTACGCTCGATCGGCGAAGTGGTGGGGAGTGGTCCAAGGGCAAGACACCGGTTTTTGGTACCGTGAGATCCAGGTTCGAATCCTGGCTCCCCAGTCCGCGCTCGTCGCCTGACCATTGAGATTCCAACCGGTGGGCGACGAACTCGGCTAGGGTCGCGGCGGATGAGGGCTCGGTGGATCGGACCGGTGGCCGGGCTCGGGCTGGCGCTGCCGGGTGCGGCGGTTGCGGCGCCGCCGATCATGCCGCTCGCCGATGTGGAGCCGGGGATGCGCTGCACGGGGCTCTCGGTCTTCAAGGGCCAGCAGATCGAGTCCTTCGACGTCGACATCGTCGAGGTCGTCGGGCAGGCGTCCAAAGGGGGACAGGACCCGCGGATCATGGTGCGGGTGTCGGGGCCGAGGGTCGACGCGACCGGCGTCGGGCCCGGGTTCTCGGGCTCGCCGATCCTGTGCCCGACGAGCGACGGGACGCCGGCCAACGCCGGGGCGATCTCGGAGACCGTCGGCGACTACGGCGGCAAGACCGTGCTCGCGACGCCGATCGAGCAGATCGTCAACACGCCCGTGCAGGGGACGCGGCCCCCGCGGCGGCAGCGCTCGTATCGCGGCTTGTCACCGCGTCACGCGGCGATCCTGCGCAGCGCGCGCCCGCTCTCGTCGCCCCTCACCATCGGTGGGCTCAATCCCGCGCTCATGCGGCGGCTCGGCACGGCCGCGAGCAGGCGCGGGATCGCGCTGCTGGCTGCGCCGGCCGTCCCCTCGGACTCGGCGCCCGTGCTGGCGTTCGAGCCGGGCTCAGCCGCGGGGGTGGGACTGTCCAGCGGCGACATCAGCGTCGCCGCCATCGGGACCGTGGCCTACGTGGACGGCGACAAGGTGTGGGCCTTCGGGCACAGCTTCGACGGGCTCGGGGCGCGGCAGCTGCTGCTCCAGGACGCCTACGTGGCCGCGATCATCAACAACCCGCTGCAGGTCGAGGACATCGCGACCTACAAGTTCTCGGGGCCGCTGCACGACCGCGGCACGCTGTCCAGCGACGGCTTCAACGCGGTCGCGGGCACGACCGGCGCCCTGCCGCCGACCAGCAGGGTGAACGTCGTCAGCTTCGACCAGGACCGCGACGTCGGGAACGAGCTCAACGTCGACGTACCCGACGAGACCGCCGTCGGGAATCCCGCCGGGGTCTCGCCGCTGGGCTTCCTGGGCCCGCTCGCGGTCTCCGAGTCCACCCAGAGCGTGCTCGGCGCCGCGCCGCAGCAGGTCGCAGGCCGCATGTGTCTGGGCGTGACCCTGCGCGGACGCCCGAAGCCGCTGCGCTTCTGCAATCGCTACGTCGCCGACGGCGTCACCAGCGGCGAGCTGGTCGGCATCAACCCGCTGTCGCTCAGCGCGGGCATCGATGCCTCGAGCGCGATCTCGCTGATCGACCTCTTCAAGGGCCGCCCCGTCAACGTCACCAGCCTGCGCGCGTCGATCACGCAGACGCGTGCCCAGCGCCAGGCCTACCTGCGCTCGGTCAGCCTGCCGCGCCGCGCGCGCCGGGGCGCCGTCGTGCCGGTCAAGATCGTCACGCGCATCGTGCGGGGGCCGCGCAAGGTCTTCCGCTTCAACTGGCGCATCCCGCGCGACTTCAAGCCCGGCAAGCACAAGGTGCGGCTGCGCGGCTCCGACCCCGACAGCGGTTTCGGCTTCTTCTTCGACGAGATCATCATCGACTTCGGTGGTGGCGACTCGTTCTTCGACACCGAGGGGCCGCGGACGGTCGACCAGCTGGCCAAGGCGTTCGCACGGGTCCACCGCTACGACGGGATCCGCCTGCGCAGCGGCGACAGGGTCTACCGCGACGACACGTACCGCATCGGCGGCGCGGCGCGGACGACGATCCGCATCCGCAAACGCCGGCGCTAGTCCTGCGCGATGGCGTCGAGCAGCTGCTCGATGCGCACGAGCCCGAGGTAGACACCGCGCCGGTCGCAGGCGACGAGCGGGTGGAAGCGCTCGAGCCACGGCCGCGTGACGGCGCGGCGCGCCACCGCCTTCTGCGGGCTGGTCGGGCTGATGCGCATGACCGGCCGCTCGTAGGGCTCGCCGCGCAGCAGCGCCGCGCGCTCGGCGAGCGCCAGGGGGCGTGAGCGCTCGTCGATGAGCACGAGCACGTCGTTGGAGGGGTCGGCGAGAAAGGCGTCGGCGATGTCCTCGAGCGTGCTGCTCCAGGCCAGGGCCGGGCGCGCCTCGATCAGCCCGGCGACGGTGTCGGCGGGCTCCACCGGCGGCGCGGCGCGCCGGATCGCGTCGGCGACGCTGGGTGCCAGCGGCGCCATCGCGGCAGCGGGCGCGCCGAACAGCGGACCCTGGCCGAGCGGGACACCCATGCGCCGCAGGGTGAGAAGCTCGGGGCGCCCGGGGATCCCGGCCGCGATCAGCTGGGCGCCGGTCCGCGCGGCCAGTGCGACGACGGCCTCGACGACCGCACCCTTGGCGTCGTCCCCGTCGATGCCGGCGACGAAGCCGGCGCCGATGCGGACGAGGTCCGGGCGCAGGTCGAGCACGTGACGCAACGAGGCGTAGCCCGACCCGGCTTCGTCGACACCGACGAGACCGGCGGCATCGCGGACAGCCTCGAGCGCTTCGCGGTTGCCTTCGTCATCAGCCGCGTCCTCGGTGACGATCAGGATCACGTTGGCGAGCGACCCCGCGTCACCGAGCGCGGCGCGCAGCTCGGGCGACCGCAGCCCGGCAGCAGAGACGTTGACGGCCAGGCGCGCCTCGGCGGGCAGGCGCTCACGCTCGGCCAGCGCGACGGCCACCAGCGCGCTCTCGAGCCGTCCCGCTGCCTGTGCGTGGACCTTTTGCGACCACCCCCGCGGCGACAGCGCCTCCTCCCCACCGACGGCGAGCAGGACCTCGTAACCCGCCGCGACGCCGCCCTCGAGATCGGCGATCGGAGCGAACCGGGGCCGGATGGAGTCACGCCGCGACTCGACGCGCTCGAGGATCCCGGAGCGATCGTGGAGCGGGACGACCCGCAGGTGGGAGCTCGGATCGGGTGAGTCGCCCATCGTCATCTGACCATTCAACGCAGCAGGGCACGCACCCCTGACGCCACCAGCGGATCTTTCGCCAGCGCCAACGCATCGCCCTGGGTCTGCAACAGCCGCTCCGCGCGCAGCAGGCCGACCTCGAGGCCGAGGTCGAAAGGGCTTCCGCGACCCTCGAGGAGATCGAGCACCCGCGAGTACGGCCGGGCGAGCGCGACCAGGTACCAGCCGCCGACCATCCCCGGGCCGAAGCTGACGTCCACGCCGGCCTCGAGATCGGCGAGCGCCACGGAGACGTGCGCGGGGCCGAAGCGCGGGGCCGCGGCGTTCGCGATCAGGATCGGCGCGCTCGCGGCCGCCGCGCGCTCGCGCAGCTCGTCCCGATCGATCACCTCGGCCCCGCCGAGCGCGGCGACCGCGCGCTCGGCCAGCAGCTCGCCGAGCGGGCCGGGCTCCGGCGCGATCACGAACGCGGACGTCAGGAGTCGTGGAAGCGGTAGTTGACGCCGGGCGGCGCGAGCGCGCTCGCGTCGATCCCCTGGACGGCCGCGGCCAGCACCGCCGCGAAGGTCGCGGTCGAGGCGGCGATCAGCTCGAGCAGCCGCTCCACCGGCGTCGCCTCGGTCTTCACGCCGTTGGCGTAGTCGGTCGCGTAGCCGACGAGACCGAACGGCAGCTCGGCCTCCCCGCACAGCACGGTCTCGGGACCGGCGGTCTGCGAGACGGCGGTGACCCCGCACGCCGCCAGCCCGCGGATCTCGGCCCTCGTGTTGAAGCGCGGCCCGTCCACGTGCCCGTAGCAGCCGCCGTCGCGCGCGCTGACGCCCGCCGCGTGTGCGCCCGCGAGCAGCGCGCGCCGCAGCTCCGGCGAGTACGGGTCCTCGTAGATCCAGTGCGCCCGCCGGGGATCTCCCGGGGTGTCGTAGAAGGTGCAGACGCTCCCGTCCGCCAGCCGGTTGACCAGGAAGTGGAGGTCGTCGAACACGATCAGCGAGCCGAGCTCGACGCTGGGGTCGACGGCGCCGCAGACGGTGACCGCCAGCACGGCGTCGCAGCCCGACTGCCGGAGCGCGTCCACGTTGGCGCGGTGCGTGACGTGGTTGGAGAGCCGGACGTGACCCTCGCCGTGGCGGCTGACGTGCACGACGTCCACGCCTGAGAGCGTGCCGCGCGTGACCTCGGTGTCGCCCCATTCGGTGCTCACCGGCTCCCTCGCCGCCGCCTCGAAGCCGGGCAGCGCGTAGGTCCCGGAGCCCGTGATGATCCCGACCCTCATCGATCCTTCGGCTCGCGCGGGACGCGGCCGCCGCCGGCGCCGCGCTCGCGGGCCGGGCCACCGGGGCCGGCGATGCCGAGCACGCGCATCGCCTTGAGCCCGAGCCCGAGGCGCTCGCGGCCGTCCGTCGAGGAGACGTCGTGGCCGGTGAGCTCGTGGACGCGCGTGAGCCGGTAGCGGATCGTGTGACGGTGGGTGAAGAGCTTCCCAGCCGTGTTCGCGACGTTGCCGTCGCAGTCGAGGAACGTCTCCAGAGTCGCCACGAGGTCGGTCTCGTACTGATCGTCGTAGGCGACCAGCGGGGCGATCGTCTCGTCATAGAAGCGATGCAGCTCGCCGGGGTCCTCGGACATCGCGGGGAGCAGCAGCCGGTAGGCGCCCGTGTCCTCGAAGGCGAGCACGGCGGCCGGCTCGTCGGACTCCTGCCCGCCGGGCGCGGCCTCGGCGACGTTGGCGGCGAGCAGCGCCTCCTGGCCCGCGCGGTAGAGATCGGCGGCGTCGTGCGCGACGCGCGAATGGCCGACGGCGAACGTGAAGCCGCCCAGTGCGGCCTGCAGCTCGCGGGCGACGACGGCGGCGCAGCGCCGCACTGCGTCGGCGCCGTCGGCGGCGACGAGCATCACGATCATGCCGGTCGCGGCGGACGCCGGATGGTCGAGCACGGCGAGCAGCGCGCCCGGCGCGGTCGCGCGCGTGGAGCGCTCGGCGACGGAGAGGACGCGGCCGCGCCAGTCCATCTCGGAGACGGCGAAGTGGTGAGCGCGCACGACGACGACGGCGCCGCCGCTGTCCAGGTTGAGGCCCAGCTCGGCGCTGCGCGCGAGGATGTCGCCGCGGTCGGTCACCGTGCGGTCGAGGAGCGCGCGCAGGAACGTCTCCTGCGCGACCTCGGACTGTCGCTCGGGCGCGCGCAGCCGCTCGACCTCGGAGGCGATCAGCGTCAGCACCATGGTCAGGAACGCCGCTGGCGGTTCCCCCGACCGGCTGCGCATACGCAGGCGGCCGACCGTGCCGCCGCCGACGACGAGCTCGTGCGTCTCGACGCCCTGGGCGTCGGCCATCAGCGACCGCTCGTCGGCGCTGGAGCGGGCGGCGACGGCGAGGACCGCGCTGGTGTGGTCGAGCAGCACGAGGGAGGCGCCGAGGGCGCGGCTGGAGGCGCGCACCACCTCGGGCAGCCCGGCACCCGCGGCGACCGCGTCTGTGACCGCGTGCAGCGCCTCGAGGTCGTGGGCCGCCACGGGTTCCTGCGGGGGGCTCACGCTCACCCGATGCGGTCGTAGTACCAGAGGAAGATCGCGCCGATCAGTCCCCCGGCCGCGAGCATCGCGACGAGGACGTAGATGCTCATGAGCACGGCGACGGTGCGCTCCCACCAGCGCGTGTACGCCGTGTAGGCCGGGACCAGGATCAGCCACGACCACAGCGCCAGGCTGGACACGCCGACGATCGCGGCGATCAGGTAGGTGAGTGACGTGTTGCTCATCGTGTCCGGGCCAGAACGAGCGCGAAGACCGCTGTACCGAGGGCGAGGCCGCCCAGCACGTCGGTCACGTAGTGCACATGAAGATAGAGGCGGCTCACCCCGATGGTTACGGCGACGACTGCTGCGGCGACGATCAAAGCACGGCGCCCGGTCAGCACTGCGACGCTCACCCAGACCACCGCGTAGGCGCTGTGGCCCGAGGGATACGAGCGGCCCTGCGGCACGTAGAAGCCACCGCTGGGGCGCGGTCGGTCCCAGAGCTGCTTCGCCGCCGCGACCAGGAAGATGATCGACAGCACGCCGAGCGCAAGGGCGGCCGCGGTGCCCTGCTCACCCCGGCGCACGGCGAAGACGACGCCGGCGAAGCCGACCAGGGCGGCGGCGGGATAGGAGCCGATCTCGGTGATCACGCGGATCACGTCGAGCCCGACCGCGCCGCGCAGGGGCTCGAGGGCGTCGAAGGCGGCGCGGTCGACGCCGAGGGCGCGCTCGTGGTGCGTGAGGAGGCCGAGGGTCACGAACACCGCCGCACCCGTGCCGGCGAGCAGCGCCGCTCTCACAGCGGCTCCACCGCGACCGCGCCCGGCAGCACGGCGGCGACGGCGGCGGCGCGCTCGCGGTCGTCGAAGCTGCCGAACACGGTCGGCCCCGACCCGGCGACGAGGGCGGAGTCGGCACCGGCCCTCAGCAGCTGCTCCAGCGCCCGGTCGATCGAGGGACACAGCGAGCGCGCGGCGTCCTGGAGATCATTGACACTCGGGAGCGCGCCCGCGCGCACGTCCGCCTCGGCGACGGCGAGCGCCCGTGCGTCGCGCGTCGTGGCGAGCCGGTCGGCCTCGGCGTAGACGGCGGGGGTCGCGAGCCGGTGCTCGGAGGGATAGATCACCAGCGCGTCCGGCGGGCCGGGCGGGAGGGGCGCGACCCGCTCGCCGATGCCCGTGACAAGCGCCCGCCCGCCCACGAGCTGGAACGGCACGTCGGCCCCGAGCGACAGCGCCAGCCCGGCCGGCACAGGCTCGCCGGCGGCTTCGGCGACGAGCCGCAGCACAGCGGCCGCGTCACCCGAACCACCGCCCATGCCCGCCGCGACGGGGACGCGCTTCTCGATGACGACGCGTACCGGCGGCCCGTCCCAGCCGGTCGCCGCGCGATACGCGGCCAGCGCCTTCGCCGCCAGGTTCGGCCCCGCCACGCCCGGGCAGATCACCTCGTCCTTCACAAAAGGGTCCGTCCCTTTTGTGAAGTCGAGCTTGATCGTGTCGGCGAGGGAGACGGACTGGAAGAGGGAGACAATCGGGTGGTAGCCGTCCGGGCGTGGCTCGCCGACGAACAGGCAGAGGTTGACCTTGCCCGGTGCCGTGGTGCGCAGGGTCACCGCAGCGCCTCGGCCAGGCGCACCCAGTCCGCCGGCGCCAGGCGCTCCGCGCGCACGTCGGCGCCGAGGCCCAGCGCCTCCAGGGCGGCCCGCACGGCATCACGACCGGCCACTCCGGACTGGGCCAGGGAGCGCGCGAGCATCTTGCGCCGGTGCGCGAAGCCGGCGCTGACCAGCGCGCGCACGTCCGGGGGCGCGGGTGGGCCTGTGCGATCGAGGCGGACGAGGACGGAGTCGACGTTGGGCACCGGGTGAAAGACGGTTCGCGACACGGCGCGCGCGACCTTCACGTCGCACGACAGCTGCGCCAGCACCGAGGGCGCCCCGTAGGCGGGCGTGCCCGGCGCCGCGGCCAGGCGCTGGCCCACCTCGCGCTGCACCATGGCGACCCAGCGGGTCACGTCGCGCAACTGGACCACGGTGTCGAGGATGACCGTGGCGGCGACGCCGTAGGGGAGGTTGGCGACGACCTTGGTGGGCACGGGATCGAGGGCCGGGTAGTCGAGGCCGGTCGCGTCCGTCAGATGCAGCGTCGTGTTGGCGAAGGGCGCCAGCGCGTCGCGCAGCGCCGGCTCGAGGTTGGGATCGATCTCGACGACGTGGACGTGCGCGGCGGCGGCGGCGAGGTGCTCGGAGAGGACCCCGAGCCCGCCCCCGACCTCGAGCACGACGTCGCCGGCGCCGAGGTCGGCCTCGCGCGCGATGACGCCGAGGATGTTCGAGTCGATGAGGAAGTTCTGGCCGAGGTCGCGCACCGGCCGCACGCCGAACTGCTTCAGGCGGCGCAGGCTCGGCTGGATGGGCCCGCCGGCGCCGCTCACCAGCCGAAGAGTTGTGCCGCGTTGGCCTCGACCGCGGCCTCGAGCTCGTCGTAGCCGATGCCGCGGGCCTCCGCGATGAAGCGTGCCGTGTGGACCACGTAGGCCGGCTGGTTGCGATCCTTGCGCACGGCCTGCGGCGTCAGGTAGGGCGCGTCGGTTTCCACGAGCAAGCGGTCCAGCGGCGCGCGCAGCGCCGTCGCGGCGAGCGCCTGCGACTTCGGGTAGGTCACGTTGCCGGCGTAAGAGACGTACCAGCCGTGATCGAGGCACTCGTCCAGGCGCGACGGCATCGAGAAGCAGTGCAGGATGACGGTCAGATCGCGCGCGTCACGGGCGAGCGTGGCGATCGTGTCGTCGTCGGCCGCGCGCGTGTGGATGACGAGCGGCTTGCCGGTCGCGCGAGCGACCTCGATGTGCGCGGCAAACGCGCGCGCCTGGTCCGAGCGGCCGGCGTGGTCGCGGAAGTAGTCGAGCCCGGTCTCGCCGACCGCCCGGCAGTGCTCGTCGCGGGCGAGCTCGGCGACGTCGGCCGCGTCCGCGTCGGAGAAGCCGGCCGACGAGTTCGGGTGGTGGCCGATCGCCGCGTAGACGACGCCCGGGAACTCCTCCGCGGCCGCGAGTGCGCGGCGGCGCGAATCGCGGTCGGTGCCGACGGTCACGAGCCTCGAAACGCCGGCCGCCCGCGCGCGCTCGACGATCTCGGCATCGTCGCCGGGCGTCGAGTCGAGGTGGGTGTGGCTGTCGATCACCCGACTCTGGGAAACAGCGGCGCGAGCTCTGAGATCTCGGCGCCCGGCCTGCCGGAGCCGAAGGCGGCATCGGCGATCGCCGTGCGCTCGTCGCCGAGCGCGGCGAGCAGCTTGTCCGTGCTCTCCGGGAGATACGACTGCAGCAGGACGGTGACGGTGCGCAGGCCCTCCGCGAGCGAGCGCAGCACGACAGCCAGGCGCTCGGCCTGGTCGTCCTGCTTGGCCAGCTGCCACGGCGCCGTCTCCTCGACGTAGCGGTTCAGGCGCCGGACGCGAACCCAGATGCGCTCGAGCGCCTGCGTGACCTCGGCGCGGTCGAGCAGCTCGCACACCTCGCTTGGCAGCGCGTCGAAGTCCGCCGCGAGCTCCGGCTCGGGGTCGGCCTCGGGGACGCGCGCGTCCGCGTAGCGGCGCAGCATGTTCAGCGTGCGGCTGGCGAGGTTGCCGTAGTCGTTGGCGAGCTCGGTCGTGTACCGCGTCTCGAACCCCTCCGGCGAGACCTCGCCGTCGAGCCCGAAGGACACCTCGCGGAAGCAGTAGTAGCGCAGGGCGTCGGTCCCGAACTTGTCGATGATCGCGAAGGGATCGAGCACGTTGCCCAGCGACTTGGACATCTTCTCCTCGTTCATCAGCAGGTACCCGTGGACGAAGATGTGCCGCGGCAGCTCGAGCCCCGCGGCGAGCAGCAGCGCCGGCCAGATCACGCAGTGGAACTTGAGGATGTCCTTGGCCATCACGTGGTAGGTGGCGGGCCAGAAGGTGGCGGTCAGGTCCTCGCCGTCGCGCGCGAAGCGCAGCGCGGTGTAGTAGTTCAGGAGCGCGTCGAACCACACGTAGAAGACGTGCTCGGGATCCCAGGGGACCGTGACGCCCCAGCTGATCTTGGCGCGGCTGAGCGAGACGTCCTGCAGCCCGCCGGTGATGAACGCGCGCGCCTCGTTGTACCGCACCCGCGGGAGGACCCAGTCGGGCTGGTCGGTGTAGAGCTGCTCGAGGCGCTCCTGGAACGCCGACAGCCGGAAGAACCAGTTGTCCTCGTGCTCGCGCGTGAGCGGAATCTTGTGGATCGGGCACGTGTTGTCGGGCCCGATCTCGGCCTCCGTCTTGAAGTCCGCGCAGCGAGGGCAGTACCAGCCCTCGTAGGTGCCCTGGTAGACGTGCCCGTTGTCGTGGACACGCTGCATGATCTCCTGGACGGCGGCCTTATGGCGCTCGTCGCTGGTGCGGATGAAGAAGTCGCTCGAGACGTTGATGAGCGGGATCAGGTCCTCGAAGCGCCGCGCGTTCTGATCGGCCAGCTCCTGCGGGGTGACGCCGGCCGCCTCCGCGGCCAGCGCGACCGGTTCACCGTGCTCGTCGGTGCCGGTGAGAAAGAAGACCTCCTCCCCGCGCTGGCGCTGGTGCCGGGCCAGGATGTCGCACCCGATCATCGTGTACGCATGGCCGAGATGCGGCGCCGCGTTGACGTAGAAGATCGGCGTCGTGACGTAGAAGGCCATGGCCGCGACGAGGCTACGGCACGGGCTGCCCCTCCAAGCAGCAGCGCGACGCCCAGCCAGGCGGGCCACGGGGCGAGCGGAAGGCGCGGCGGAGCGCGCCCCGGCCGGACCGTCGGGCGCGGCGGCGCGCGGGGCGCGAGGGGCGGAGGCGCCACCATCGGCCGGCGCAGGAGCGGTTGCGGGTCGATGTACCCGAACGGGTCGCCGGCGCGACGCACGCCGAGGTGGATGCGGCGGCCCGTGGCACGACCAAGCGTCGCGCCGCCGCCGGTGCGGCGCACCGACTGCAGCGTCACCTTGAAGCGCCCGCAGCGCAGCGTGACGCCGAAGCGGCCCGCGTACGTGACGTCACCCGGACACGGCGCCCGGACCGGCTCGCCCGGTGTCGCGCGCAGGTCGATGCCGCGGTGCAGGCCGCTCCGGAACGGCGAGCCCGCGTACGCGAACGGGCGCACGACCGGGCCGTCGACAGGTGGGACGAGAACGAGCACCGCGCGAACCTACGCCCGCGCCGGCTGCTCCTGGGCGGTTTGCGCAGATTCGTTACAGACCGGCGTGGCGCATGGCGCGCCGGGCTCGAACCTTCGTGCGCACCGCGGCGGCGCGCGCGACGGCGAGCGAGTACCTGCGCATCAGGTACACGAGCCCGTTCCCGGCCCGCTTCTTGAACAGTCCGTGGGTGATCTCCCGCGCGCCGGAGAGCATCGACGACGGGACACGGGGCCCGAACACGCCCGCAAGCGCGACGCGGCCGCCGCGGAACTCAGCGCCCACGCGGCGGCGGTCGTCGCCGTGGCACCAGCGGAAGCCGTTGCCCGGCCGCACCCACGGCTGGCCCGCCTCCTCGAGGACGCTCTTGAAGCCGGCGCCGATGCGGATCGCGCCGAAGCCGGCGGTCGTCACGGAGCCGCCCGGGCACGACGGCCCCGGGATCCCCGACGCGCGCTCCCACATGCTCACGTACATCTCCGCGCTGTTGAAGAGATCGCGCGTGAGCTGCGAGCCGCCGACGATGCGCAGGTCCTCGAGCCAGTCCGGGATCATCCCGTAGTGGGCTACACCGTCGGCGTTGATGTCGTACTCCTGCTCACCGGACACCTGGCGTGAGAACGTGACCGCCCCGTCGCCGCCCTCGAACGGGTACGCGACAGGGTTCTTCGCGTTGTCGGGCCGCGGCGGCCCCTGCGCGCCGAGCCCGTTCATGTCGGCCCCGTAGCCGATCGCGTACGGATAGCGCGACGACTTCGTCCTGGCGCGGTCGAACTTCCACTGCTTGACGAAGCCGGTCGAACCCCCGCCGTAAGGAGCGATCGAGCCGCCGAGTCCGCGGATCGTCTTGAGCTGGCTGTCGTCGGCCCATGAGTGCGACGTCATGACCCCCGAATAGCCGCGCCTGGCGATGAAGGCGAGCGCCTCGTCGGCGGCCCTGGCCGACATGTGGTCGATCTCGATCAGGAAGCCGCGATCCATCATCCCCTCGAGGACGTGCTTGCCGAGCTCGGTCAGACCGCGCGTGTTGCAGTGCGGCGGCGGCGGATAGACCGGGAACGCGCCGGGCGGCGCCAGCCCCGCCAGCGGGCCGGCGATCAGCGCCGCGTACTCGGGCGGTGGTCCCTGCTGCTCGTGGTCGGTCGCCTCGCCCTCGCAGGTCTTGACCGACCAGAAGGCGCCGGTCTGCTCGCGATTGGCGGCGTTGATGAACACGCCGACCGGCCCGCCGTCCATCTTCGTCCCGCCGAAGGCGTTGTCGAACTTGTGGATGGGGAAGAACGAGCGGATCCCGAGCCGGTGGATCTCGTCGAGGCCGGCGTCGATGTCCTCCTCGGAGCACTGCGGCTCGTCGTTGGAGATCCCGCAGCCGAGGACGCGCGAGACCTCGATGCCCATGACGACGGCGAGCTTGCCCTGGTTGATCACCTTGCGGGCCTGGAACGGGTCGGTGACGATCCGCAGCCAGCCCCTGCCGGGCCCGCCCTCCTGCGCGTCGACGTACTCCTCGAGCTGGCGCAGAAAGGCGACCTGGCGCCGCGCCGCGCTCATGTCGTTGCAGTCGGTGTGCTTCATCGGCAGCAGGCGGCACAGCACCTCGTTGTCGACCATGTTGGTCTCGATCAGCCGCAGCCCTCCCATCCACGCGCGCTGGAGCCAGCGGTAGTAGGTCTGCTCGTAGGTGAGCGTGTGGTGCTTGGGCCAGTCGACGAACGTCGGCCAGCCGACGGTGTCGTGGGGGTGGACCGGCTCGCCGTAGTCCAAGAAGTTCTGCACCGGGGCCGCCGACCCCTGCGGTCCCTGGATCGACTCGCAGTCGGGCAGCGCGACCGTGACGCCGAGCGGGGACCACGGCCGCCCGCAGTGGAAGTCTCCCCCGAGGAAGTCGAATGCCATCAGGTGGGCGTGCTGGTCGACGATGCCCTTGACCTGCGAGTACGCCTTGCGACCCTTGGCCGGTGTGCCCTGGGCGTTGAGCTCGACGTCGGGGAAGTCGGCGCACGCGGTGGCCCCCTGCGGCTTGCCGAGGGACTCGCCGCTGACGGAGTTGGTGACGGTGAGGTCGTCGGCGACCTTCCAGACCGAGTCCTGACCGGGTGTGGCGGCCGGCCCGTCCGGGCCGAGGTACTGCTCATCCGCGGTGTAGAGGACGTACTCGCCCAGTGCGGCGGCGTGGAAGCGCAGCGGACCGGAGTCGCCGACCGAGTAGCAGCCGCCGACGAGGTCGTACTTCGACTGCGCGCTCGCGGGGGCGCACAGCAGCAGGAGGATGAGGAGCGCGAGTCGCTTCACGTCGAGACCGCCTTGTACAGCACGTTCGCCGGGACCCCGGCCAGTTCCCCCACAACGCCTGCGGCGGCACGGGGTTTCGCTCCCGCCTCCACGAGCTTGCGGACTGCGGCCACCGCCGCCCGCAGATCCGCCTCGCCGGCAGGCGCGCCGCCGATGACCAGCACGACCTCGCCGCGCGGCTCGACACCCCCAGCCAGCTCGGACGCGGTGCCGCGCAGCACCTCCTCGTGGAGCTTTGTCAGCTCGCGGCAGACGGCGACCGGGCGGTCGGGGTCGAGCGCCGCGAGCGTGGCCCTGACCCGGTTCGGCGACTCGAAGGCGACGATCGTCTCGGGCGACGACAGCACGGCCTGCAGCGCGGCCTTCCGGCGCGGCAGGAAGCCGACGAAGCGCCAGGTGTCGCTCGGCAGCCCACTCGCCACCAGCGCCGCCATCACCGCGCTCGGGCCCGGCAGCACCTCGACCTCGAGGCCCGCGGCGATGCAGCCCTGCACGAGCAGGTAGCCGGGGTCGGAGACGAGCGGCATCCCGGCGTCGCTGACGAGCGCGACGACCGTGCCGTCCTGCATCCGCCGCACCAGCTCGGAGGCCCGCTGCGCCTCGTTGTGCTCGTGGTAGCTGACGAGCGACGCCTGGACGCCGTAGCGCTCGAGCAGGACGCGGGTGCGGCGCGTGTCCTCGCAGGCGACGACGTCGGCGTCGCGCAGCGCGGCGAGCACTCGCAGGGTGACGTCCTCGAGGTTCCCGATCGGGGTCGGACACACGACGAGGCGACCGCTCATCGCGCGAGTATCGCCGCGCCGATCATCCCCGCCTCCTCCCCCAGCTGCGCTGCCACCACCGGCACGTCGCGCGACGGCGGCAGCGCCCGCCGGCGCAGCTCGGCGCGCGCGGGTCCGAGGACGAGGTCGCCGGCGGCCATCACGCCGCCGCCGAGGACGATCAGCTCCGGGTTGAGGGCGTTCGCGATCCCCGCCAGCCCGGCACCGAGCCGGTCCCCGAGCGTCTGCATCAGGCTGATCGCCTCCGCGTCACCCGCGCCCGCGAGGCCGGTCACCTCCTCGCCGGTGACGGGCCGCCCCCACAGCGCCGCGGCGTCGCGTGCCAGCGCCGATCCCGAGCACAGCGCCTCGAGGCACCCGCGGCCCGGGCAGCCCCCGAAGCACGGCGGCCCTTCGAGGTCGACCGGGACGTGGCCCAGCTCCGCGGCAGCGCCGACGGCGCCGCGATACACGCGCCCGTCGAGCACGAGCCCGCCGCCGATCCCGGTCCCGAGCGTCAGCAGCGCGACGTGGTCGCGGCCGCGCGCCGCGCCGAGCCGCCACTCGGCCAGCACCGCGCAGGTGGCGTCGTTGTCCACGGCGTCCGCCCCGAGCGCCTCCGCGACGTCCACGCCGTCCAGCGGCAGGTGCACGCAGCGCACCGCGACACCGCTGCCCAGGTCCATCAACGCCGGCACGCCGGCGCCGACGGGAGCATCGACCTCTAGGGCCTGCACCGCCTCGTGCACGGTCTCCACCAGCTCCCGCAGGGACAGTCCCGCGATCAGCCGCCGTTCGCGGCGCAGCACCGTTCCGTCGTCGTCCACCACGCCCGCGAGAAGCTTCGTGCCGCCGAGGTCGAGACCGATGGTCGGCATACGAGCCGACCCTACAGTGGCGCCCCCGCATGCCTGACGAGCCGGACTACAAGGTCTACCGGTCCCGGCCGCGGCTGGGGAAGGGACGCGACGACCGCGTCGCCGATGGGCTCCAGGAGCTCCGCGACGAGGCCCCCGAGGCGCCCCGCCAGCCCGGTGCGAAGCCGCAGTACACGGTGCATCGGCGCCGCCGGCTGCCCCGTCCGCGCTTCCGCGGCGGGCTCAGCGGGCGCCGCGTCCTGAAGTGGCTGCTGACCGCCGTCGCGGGGTGGATCCTGCTGTCGCTGATCCTGTTCATGGTCAGCTCCTGGATCCAGCGCAAGAACACGTCCGAGGCGGCCCGCTCCGCCCTCAGCGACACGGGCTGGACCCTGACCTCGGCGAACACGATCCTCGTGCTCGGGTCCGACGCGCGCCACGAGGGCTACGCCGAGCCCGGCTCGACCATCGGCGGCCCGTCGCGCGCGGACTCGATCATGCTCATCCGCGCCGGCGGCGGCAGGTCGGCCAAGCTCTCGATCCCGCGCGACACCGTCGTCGACATCCCCGGCCACGGCCCCGACAAGATCAACGCCGCGTACGCGATCGGCGGGCCGAGCCTCACGATCCAGACCGTCGAGGACTACCTCGGCATCGAGATCAACCACATCGTCGAGGTCGACTTCGCGAACTTCCCGGAGTTCATCGACGCGCTCGGCGGCATCGACATCCGCACCAACTGCGTGCGCTCCGACATCAACGGCGGCCGCCGCAACGGCGGCACGTCGCTGCGGCTGAAGGCCGGCGAGCACCATCTCAACGGCAAGCAGGCGCTCACCCTCGCGCGCACGCGCAAGAACGACTGTCACCCGGAGGAGAACGACCTCGACCGCGCGAAGCGCCAGCAGCAGGTCCTCGCGGCGATCAAGTCACGGCTCGTCTCGCCGTGGGCCTTCTTCCGGCTCCCCTGGGTGGCCTGGGAGGCGCCCAAGGCGATCAGGACCGACATGGGCGGCCCGTCGCTGCTCGGCCTGTTCGGAGCGATCCAGATCGGCGGCGACCCCAAGCCCGAGGTGCTCGGCTCGCTCCAGCCCGGCGGCGGCGTCGGCGTCGGCGAGCCGGAGAAGGCCGCCGCCGTGCGGCGCTTTCTGAAGGGCTGACGCCCGCGGATCGTTCGCCATTTGCGAATGACACCTCCTATGGATGCATCATTCGCGAATGGCGCGAAACCGGCGGGGCGCTAGCCGAAGACGAGCTCGGCGACGCGGGCGCGGTGCTCGCGGGCGCCGCCGAGAGCGAGCGCGTTGGCCTTCGCGCGCTTGAGGAAGAAGTGCAGGTCGTGCTCGAAGGTGAAGCCGATGCCGCCGTGGACCTGGATCGCCGCGCCGGCGCACCGCGGGCCCGCGTCGGAGGCCCACGCCTTGGCCATCGCGGTGGCGAGCGGGGCCTGCTCGGGGTCGTGGTCGAGCGCCCAGGCGGCGTTGTAGACGAGCGCGCGGGCGCCCTCGGTCTCGAGCAGCATCTGCGCGCACATGTGCGAGACCGCCTGGTTGGTTCCGATCGGCCGCCCGAACTGCTTGCGCTCGGACGCGTAGGCGACGGACATCTCCATGACGCGCTGGCAGATCCCGACCTGTTCGGCGGCGAGCAGCGCGAGCCGGCGGTCGTCGACGGCGTCGCTGCCGTCCGCGTTCACGCGGAAGAGCGGCCGTGTCGGGTCGAGCGCCTCGACGCGCTCGCCGTCGACCCCCTCGACGAGCTGCCCGCCGAGCACGACGGCGTCGGCGGAGTCCAGATAGGGCACCAGCCACGAGTCGCCGTGGCGGTAGCCGACAGTCCCGCGGCCCTCGAACTCCGCGACCATCCTCGCCGCCCAGTGCGACTGCAGCGGCGTCGGCGCGAGCGCGTAGCCGAGCTCCTCGGCGATCACGCACAGCTCGATCATGCCGAGGTCGTCGAGCAGGTCGGGCCAGCCCAGCTCGGCCATCTCCTGCCACTGCGCGTCGGTGAAGCCGCGCTCCTCCTCCAGCGCGAGGCGGCGCACCTCCTCGAGCGGGTAGCGCTTGGCGAGCATCTCCTTGGCGGAGCGCTGGATGTCGCGCTGGTCGTCGGAGAGATCGAAGTTCATGCGCGCGGAAGGCCGAGCACTCGCTCGGCGACGATGTTCTTGAGGATCTCGGTCGTCCCGCCCTCGATCGAGTTGCCCTTCGAGCGCAGGAAGCGATAGGCCCACAGGTCGTCGGCGACCAGCGCGCCGTGGCCGCGCAGGTCGATCGCGAGCTCGGTCAGCGCCTGGTTGATCTCGGCCCAGTGCCACTTGCCCAGCGAGCCCTCGGGCCCGGGGAAGCCGCGCTTCATCTGGCCGGTGATGCCGCGGTAGGCGTTCAGTCGCAGCACCTGTGCCTCGATCAGCAGCTGCGCGATGCGGTCGCGGACGGCCGGGTCCTTGCCGAAGCCCTCGGCCTTCGCCTCCTCGACGAGCTCGGACATGGCGATCTGGACCTCGACCTGCAGCGCCATCGCCAGGCCGGCGCGCTCATGCGCGAGCGTCGTGATGGCGACCGCCCAGCCCCCGTCGACCTCCCCGACGACGTTGGCGTCGGAGATCCGCGCCTCCTCGATGAAGAGCTCGTTGAACTCGGGCTCACCCGTGATCTGGACCAGCGGCCGGGTCTCGACCGCGTCCTGCTCCATGTCCATCAGGAAGTAGGTGAGGCCGCGGTGCTTGGGCGCGTCGGGGTTCGTGCGTGCGACGAGCATGCACCACTTGGCGCGGTGGCCGAGCGTCGTCCACACCTTCTGGCCGGTCACGACCCACTCGTCGCCGTCCTTGACCGCCCGCGTCTTCAGCGACGCCAGGTCGGAGCCCGACTCCGGCTCGGAGAACCCCTGGCACCAGATCTCGTCGGCGGACAGGATCGGGGCGAGGTAGCGCTCCTTCTGCTCCTCGGTCCCGTGCGCGATGACGACGGGACCGCCCATCGTGAGCCCGAGCACGTTCGCCGTGCGCGGCGCGCGCGCCCGTGCCATCTCCTCGTAGTAGATGGACTGCTCGATCAGCGTCGCGCCGCCGCCGCCGTACTCGGTGGGCCAGGTCAGCCCCGCCCAGCCCTGCTCGTTGAGCTTGCGCTGCCAGTCGACGCGGTGCTGGAAGCCGGCCTCGTCGCCCTCGGGCGTGGCGCCCGGGTGGTTGGCCTCGATCCACGAGCGCAGCTGGTCGCGGAACTCCTCCTCGGCGGGCGTGAGCGCGAGATCCATCAGTCCGGCTTGGCCGCGGGCTTGGACTCCGAGGACTTCTTCTCGCGCTTCTCCTTCTGCTTGGCGTCGTGCTTGTCCGAGCCCTCGGAGGCCGAGGTCTCGAGCTCGCGCTTGCGCTTGGAGGTCCCGTAGTCGGTGTTGTAGAAGCCTGAGCCCTTGAAGTGGACGGCCGGCGAGTGAAGCACCTTGACCACCTCCGCCCCGCACTCGTTGCACTCGGTCAACGGGGGCTCGGTGATCTTCTGCATGACCTCGAAGAGATGGCCGTTCTCGCAGCGGTACTCGTAGATCGGCAAGGCGGGGATCATAGGGTTAGGCCATGGCGACGGATGTGGTGACCATGGAGAAGATCGTGGCGCTGTGCAAGCGCCGCGGGCTGATCTTCCCGGCCTCCGAGATCTACGGGGGCTTCGGCAACACGTACGACTACGGGCACTACGGCGTCCTGCTCAAGAACAACGTCAAGGACGCCTGGTGGCGCTCGCTGGTGCTCGAGCGCGATGACGTCGTCGGGCTCGACTCGGCCATCATCCAGCATCCGCGGACGTGGAAGGCGAGCGGCCACCTCGAGGGCTTCACCGATCCGCTCGTCGACTGCAAGACGTGCGGCCAGCGCTTCCGCGCCGATCATCTCGACGAGCTCGAGTGTGCCCGAAAGCCATCGAAGCACCCGGGCGAGGACGACCAGTGCGAGCTGACGGAGGCGCGCGAGTTCAACCTGATGTTCGAGACCACCGTGGGTCCCGTGAAGGACGCGGGGTCCGTCGCGTACCTGCGTCCCGAGACCGCCCAGGGGATCTTCCTCAACTTCAAGAACACCCTCCAGTTCGCGCGCAAGAAGCCGCCGTTCGGGATCGCCCAGATCGGCAAGTCGTTCCGCAACGAGATCACCGCGCGCAACTTCATCTTCCGGACCCGCGAGTTCGAGCAGATGGAGATGGAGTACTTCGTGCCACCCGACGCGGCGCAGCAGTGGTACGAGTACTGGTGCCAGGCGCGCTTCGACTGGTACGCCGAGCTCGGCATCCGGCCCGACCACCTGCGCCTGCGCCCGCACGACCCCGACGAGCTCTCGCACTACTCGAGCGGGACCTCGGACGTCGAGTACCTGTTCCCGATCGGCTGGTCGGAGCTCGAGGGCATCGCCAACCGCGGCGACTTCGACCTCAGCGCCCACGCGGCCGAGTCCGGGCAGAAGCTCATCTACAAGGACGCCAACGAGGGCGTCGAGTACGTCCCGCACGTGATCGAGCCGGCCGCCGGCGCGGACCGCGCCCTGCTCGCCTTCCTCTGCGACGCCTACGACGAGGACGAGATCGGCGGCGAGCACCGCACGGTGCTGCGCCTGCATCCCCGTCTGGCGCCCGTGAAGGTCGCCGTGTTCCCGCTGCTGCGCAAGGACGGGCACCCCGAGCTCGCCCGCGAGGTCTACGACGCGGTGCGCAGGCACGTCGCGGCCGAGTACGACGACGGCGGCAACATCGGCAAGCGCTACCGCCGCCAGGACGAGATCGGCACGCCGTTCGGGGTGACGATCGACCACCAGTCGCTCGAGGACCGCACCGTCACGCTGCGCGATCGCGACTCCCTCGCGCAGGAGCGCGTCCCGATCGACGGGCTCGCGGACGAGCTCGCGCGTCGCGTCGGCGCGCCATGGCAGACTCCGAAGGCATGAAGCGCCTGCTCCTCCTGCTGCTCGTGGCCCTGCTGCTGCCGGCGACCGCCGTCGCACAAGCTCCGGTGGCGACTCCGGCGCAGGGCATCGAGGAGGAGGACCCGGGTGTGGTCGAGGAGGAGCCCGTCGACGAGGAGGAGCCCGTCGACGAGGAGGAGCCCGTCGACGAGGGAGCACAGGACTACTACGACGTGTGCGACCCGATCGGCTACGGCGGAGACGGCGATTACTACTACTGCAACCCCGGCGCCGGCGACGGCGGGCCGCGCCAGGAAGACGGTGGCGGCGGCGGCCCGGGCGGCGAAGGCACCACCGGCGCGCGACCGCTCGCGGCGGGCACCCTCCCGGCGACCGGCAGCTCGCCCCTGATCATCGCCTGGATGGGCGTCGCCCTGATCCTCGCCGGCACCGGCGGGCGCCTGCTCACCGGCCGGCGATGATGCGCGCGGACAGAGCGTTCCGGTGCAGTCGCGGTGCAGGGTTGTCACGAAAGCCGGGCGCGTGCGACAACTGTGAAGCCGGCCGCGTCCGACGTGGCCCCGACTGAGACGACCCGCACGCGGGGGTCGTCGAACACGCGCACGGAGGCGAAGCCGCCGAGCAGCCCGTCCGGCGCGATGACGAGCGCGCCGCCGGACGCGGAGAGCCGCGCGCGGACCGCGACCGGCCCGACCTGAGCCTCCATCACCAGCGCGCCGTCGGCCGACGAGACCGGCCGCAGGCCGAGGTCGACCGGGAGCGCGGCCGCGAGATCGGCGTCGGTGAGCGATGCCGAGCCGGTGAGGCTGTCGTCCTCCTTGATGAGCGAGACGTCGCGCAGCGTGAGCGGGCCCAAGGTGGCGGTGTCCACGCGGGCGTCGAGGGAGCCGGTGCGGCTCGTCCCTGCGAGCTGGTCGGCGAGGTCGCCCGCGCCGAGTGTCGCGCTGCGGAGGCGCACGTCTACCGAATCCGCCCTCTCGACGAGCAGTTTGAGCGCCGGCCACGCCGAGACGTGGACGGACACGACCTCCCCGAGGGGCGCCAACTCCGAGCGCAGACGCGATTCAGCGAGGCGCGGAAGGAGCAGCTGGCTGGCGACCAGGAGGACCGCCGCGACGCCGAGCGCGATGCGCTTCACGCCGACGAGGGTACGGCGACCTCCTCGACCGAGCCCCTCGGCAGCACGCGCGCGAGCGGCCGGGGCAGCCACCAGTTCCATTTGCCCATCAGCTCCATCGCCGCGGGCACGAGCACGAGGCGGACGAGCGTCGCGTCGACGGCGATCGCCACCGCGTTGCCGATCCCGATCTCCTTGATCGACGGGACGCCGGTGCCGACGAAGACCGCGAACACGGCGACCATGATCAGCGCCGCCGAGGTGATCGTGCGCGCCGACTGCGCGAGGCCCTCCGCGACGGCCCGGCGGTTGTCGCCCGTGGCGTGGTAGCGCTCGCGGATCCGCGACAGCAGGAACACCTCGTAGTCCATCGACAGTCCGAACACGACCGCGAGCACCAGCGGCGGCGTCAGGGTCGCCAGGTGGCCGTCGGACTGGAACCCGAGGAACCCGTCGATCCACCCGTACTGGAAGATCGCCACCAGGACGCCGTAGGCCGCGCCGACGGAGAGCAGGTTCATCAGCACCGCCTTCAGCGGCAGCAGGATCGACCGCAGCAGCACCAGCAGGACCAGGTACGACAGGGCGAGCACGAACAGCAGCAGCTTCCACATCGACCCGGAGATCAGATCGCTGACGTCGACCTGGGCGGCGGTGACGCCGCCGACGTCGGCGCCCGGCAGGCGCTCGCGCAGCCGCTCGACCAGCGCCTCGGTCTGCGGCGCCTCGCCGTCGGCCGCCGGGAGCGCGGTGATCAGCGAGGCGCGCCCGTCCCGCGACTCGACCGCAGGGAGCACGCGCGCCACCGCGGGGTCGGCTTCGAGCACAGCACGAGCCCGCTCGGGAGATGAGGTGACGATCCGGATCGGCGCCGTCGAGCCCGGCGAGGCGACCCGAGAGGCCGCCTCCATCCCGACCCGGGTCTCGTTGCCCTCCGGGAACTGTCGCAGCGCCCCCGTCCCCATCTTCAGCGACAGAGCGGGGATCGCCAGCGTCAAGAGAACGGAGGAGGCGAGCAGCAGGCTCACGACGGGCCGCCGCATGACCCGCGCGGTCCAGCGGTTCCAGAACGGCTCGCGCTTGCCCGGCCGCCAGGGCCGCCGGCGCCGCAGCCACATCCCCATCGCGATGAAGCGCTTCGACGGCGCGTACGCGCGCGGGCCGAGCACGGCGATCAGCGCCGGCAGCAGCGTCGCCGACGCCAGCAGCGAGACCGCGACGACGAGGATCGCGCCGAGCGCCATCGAGCGGACTGCGTTGTTGTCGATCATCCACAGGCCTGCCAGCGAGACGATCACGGTCAGGCCCGAGAACACCACCGCCAGGCCGGAGGTCGCCATCGCGCGCGAGCGTGCGACCGCCGGGGCGAACCCGGCGGCGACCTCCTCCCGGTAGCGCGCGAGCACGAACAGGGAGTAGTCGACCGCCACCCCGATCCCGATCATCGACGCCATGTTGGTCACGAAGACCGACATCTCCATCTGGCGCGAGGTGAGGTAGATGAGCGCACCCGTGATGAGCACGGAGAAGAACCCGAGCGCGAGCGGCAGAGCCGCCGCCGCGAGCGAGCCGAAGACCGCGAGCAGGATCAGCAGCACGAGCGGAAAGCCGATCTGCTCGGCCCTGGCGAGGTCCTCCTTGGAGACCTCCTGCAGCCCCGCCCACAGCGCGCCCTGGCCCGCCAGATGCACGCCCTCCGCCGTGCCGACCCCGAGCTTGTCGCGCAGGTCCACGGCCACGTCGGAGGCGTCGTCGTCGGACGCGTCGACGCGCAGCGGGAGCAGCGTCACACCGTCGCGCGACGCGGGCTCTCCGACGCCGGTGACGTGGGCGACCGTCTGTGCCTCCCGCGCGACCGCGGCGACGTCGTGCTCGCCGATCAGGACGACCGCGAGCGCCGTGCGCTCTACCCCCGGGTAGTCCTGGAGCGCGTCGGCGACCCTCTGAGACTGCGAGCCGGGTACGCCGAAGCCGCCACTCGAGAGGTGGTCGGCCTGCCGCAGCGAGAACGGGACCGCCACCACCAGCGCCAGCACCCAGAACCCGAGCACCCAGCGCCGCCGTGTCCCGACGAGGGCGTCAAGTCGCATCAGCCGGCGTTGCATCAACGGGAAAATGCCTGGCTGGCCAGCCAGCCGAGGTGAATCGCGTCACACAGGCAGGATCAGCTGCCGCACCGCGAGCGCGCCCGCCTCGAGCGTCGGGCCCCAGTCGCGGTCCTCGGACAGCATGCGCAGCGCGAGGCCGTCGGCCAGCGCGAACAGCACGGCCGCGACGGAGTCCGCCTCCGCGCCGAGCCGGATCGTGCCCTCGGCCTCCTTGGCCTCGAGCTGCTCGGCCAGGTGCTCGCGGACCCGCGCGCTCAGGTCGGCCAGGCCCGCGCGGATCTCGTCGTTATGGCGCGACGACGTGAACAGCTCGAACACGAGCGCGATGAACCCGGGGTCCTCCTCGACGAGATCCTCGAGCGAGTGCACGAGCGCCTCGATCAGCTCGTCGGCCGATCGCGCCGCGGCGAACGCTCCGTCGACGACCTCCATGCGGATGTCGCAGTCGCGCCGGCAGACTTCGACCAGCAGCCGCTCCTTGGTGCCGAAGTAGTAGTGCAGCAGGCCGCGCGAGACGCCCGCCTCGCGCGCGACGTGGTCGAAGGTCGAGGCGGCGGCGCCGCGCGCCCCGACCGAGGCGCGCATCGCCTCGACGATCCGCTGCGCCTTGTCCGACGTGAGCTCGCGCGTGGTGGTCGCCATCCTGGCCAAAGGCTACCCTCGCGAACGTGCGCGGCGCACTTCTCTCGATCATCGCCGCCGGTCTCGCACTCGGCTGCGTCCTCGCCGCCCAAGCGGCCGAGCGGCCCTACGCGCGGGCCGAGGCGGCCGTCGCGCAGGTCGGTGAGAACCGCTTCGGGACCGCCACGAGCCAGCGCAAGGGCGAGGACACGACGTCCGCGCAGGTGAGCGAGCGCGAGGTCTCGGTCGAGAAGGGCGAGGTCTTCACCCGCGCCGATTCCGGCGCGCGGGGATTCGCGAAGGCGCGCGCGGTCAGCGTGTCGATGATCGGCGGGCGGGTCACCGCCGGGGGCGTGCGCCGCGTGGCCCGTTTCGACGACGAGCTCAACCGCAGCGGGGGCGTCTACGACCTGCGCATCGACGGCGTCGACTACGGCGACATCTTCGAGCCGCGCACTCTCGAGCTCCCCGGCGGCGGTCTCGTGATCGTCAACACCGGCAACACCGGCATCCGCGTGCTGATCGGCGAGTACGACGTGCGCGCCGCGGTGGCAGCGGTCCGCGTCGTGGGCTCCTCAGAACCGACGCCCACGCCGACCGCGACCGCGACCCCGAGGGCCACCCCGACCGGTGTGCCGACCGCGTTCCCGCCCAGCACCGCGGCCCCGCCGGTCTCGAACTCGACCGTGCCCCCGGTCAAGAAGGCCCCGAGCGTCGAGCAGCGGCTGACGGGCGGCGGGTACGCGTTCCCCGTGTACGGCACGCGCGTCCGCGTCGCTGACACCTTCGGCGCGGACCGCCCGAAGCCGATCCGGATCCACCAGGGCGTCGACATCTTCGCCCCGTTCGGCGCGCCGGTCGTCGCCGTGCGCGACGGCAGGCTCAGCCACGTCGGCACGCTGCCGATCTCGGGCAACCGGCTGTGGCTGCACACCGACAACGGCGACGCGTTCTTCTACGCGCACATGTCCGCCTTCTCGGAGGCGGCGCGCAACGGCGCCCGGGTCAAGGCGGGCGCGGTGCTCGGCTTCGTCGGCAACACCGGCGACGCGGAGCCGACGCCGCCGCACCTGCACTTCGAGGTCCATCCCGGCGGGATGAAGAAGGACGCGGTCGACCCTTACCCGATCGTCACCGCGTGGCAGCGCCGCGACGACGTCCCGCCCGGGGCCTGGCTGCAAGAGCTCGGCCCCGACGCCACCGAGCGCCCGGGGACGCTCGTGACGGTGCGGGACTTCATCGCTGAGTGACTAAGAGGTACTCCCGGCCGGTGTCGTGACGCCCGACGAGGCGCCGCCGTTGGAAGCGGTGGTCGTCGAGGTGTACTCGAACTCCTCCTCGGCGCCGAAGAGCGTGTCGAGCACCTTCTTGCGCAGGTCCTCGGACAGCGCCAGGGCGAGCCCGGCGGCGACGGCCACGAGCATCAGCTTGCGGAGCATGCCGCCGCCCTTCTTCTTGGTCCCACCTCTGGGCGCGTCCTTGAGCGCCAGGCCGGCCTCCTTGATGGAGTCGGCCGCGCTCTTGAGGTCGCGCTGGAGCTTCTTGTCGTCGAAGATGGCCTTCGCCGGCTTCTTCGACGACGAGATCCGGTCGTAGGCCTCACGCGCCGACTCGTATGCCTGCTGGATGTTGTCGCGCAGGTCGTCGTTCTCGACGATCTCCTGCACGTACGGGCTGTTCTTCGCCGCGCGCGCGGCACCGGCGGCGCCGCCCGCGGCGGCCGCGGCCTTCTTCTTCTTGGATGCCATCTAGAGCGCTCCTCCGGTCGAATCCACGTCCGTGATGGGGCGGAGACTACCCCGGTCGGCCGTTGCGCACCCGCGCGCCCAGCGCGGCCTCGAGCACCTCGCCGATCTCCGACACCCACTGGAACTCCATCCCGCGCCGCAGATGCTCCGGGATGTCGTCGAGGTCGGCCTCGTTGCGGGCCGGCGCGACCACACGCCGCAGGCCGCTGCGCTGAGCCGCGAGAGCCTTCTCCTTGAGCCCCCCGATCGGCAGCACCTGGCCCGTGAGCGTGAGCTCGCCGGTCATCGCCAAGTCGGACTTGACCGGTCGCGACGACAGCAGCGAGACCAGCGCGGTGGCGATCGTGATGCCCGCGGACGGACCGTCCTTCGGAATCGCGCCGGACGGAACGTGGACGTGGATGTCATGCGTCGCGAACCAGTCCTCGGGCAGGTCGGGCGCGAAGCTGTGCGTGTGCCCGCGCACGTAGGAGAGCGCGGCCTGGGCGGACTCGCGCATGACGTCGCCGAGCTGGCCGGTGAGCGTGAGCCGGCCCTTCCCGGGCATGGCGGTGGCCTCCACGAACAGGACGTCGCCGCCGACGGGCGTCCACGCCAGGCCGGTG
This sequence comes from uncultured Solirubrobacteraceae bacterium, assembly GCA_963724135.1. Taxonomy (GTDB): domain Bacteria; phylum Actinomycetota; class Thermoleophilia; order Solirubrobacterales; family Solirubrobacteraceae; genus DATLGB01. The sequence continues at coordinate 248,510 of CAVRTA010000004.1, read as the reverse complement.
GCGACGCCGGGCTCGCGGGTACGCCGGCGCGCCTCGACGAAGAAGCGCTGCCGGCCGAGCAGCTCGCGCACCCGCGGCTCCGTCACCGACACCTTGCTCGCGAGCCTGCCCTCGGCCGCCTGGAGAGCGACCTTGCGGCACACGGCACCGATCTCGCGCTCGAGCGCGCGCACGCCCGCCTCGCGCGTGTAGTCGGTGACGATCGTGCGCAGGCCGCGGTCGGTGAAGGCGATCTGCGACTTCTTCAGGCCCGCGCGCTCGATCTGGCGAGGGACGAGATAGCGCTTGGCGATCTGGAGCTTCTCCTCCTCGGTGTAGCCGGCGAGAGCGATCACCTCCATGCGGTCGCGCAGCGGTCCCGGGACCGTGTCAAGCGTGTTCGCGGTGGTGACGAACATGACCCGCGACAGGTCGAACGGCAGGTCGAGGTAGTGGTCGCGGAAGGTCGCGTTCTGCTCGGGGTCGAGCACCTCCAGCATGGCCGACGCCGGATCGCCGCGGAAGTCCGAGCCCATCTTGTCGATCTCGTCGATCATGAACAGCGGGTTGGCGGACTCCGCGTCGCGCAGGGCGCGCAGGATCACGCCCGGCATCGCCCCGATGTAGGTGCGCCGGTGGCCGCGGATCTCCGACTCGTCGCGCATGCCGCCGACCGAGATGCGCTCGAACCTGCGCCCGAGCGCGTCGGCGATGGAACGCCCGAGCGAGGTCTTGCCGACGCCCGGCGGGCCCACGAGACAGAGGATCGATCCCTTCGCGTCCGGCTTGAGCTTGCGCACGGCGAGGAACTCCAGGATGCGATCCTTGACCTTCTCGATGTCGTAGTGGTCGGCGTCGAGCACCTCGCGCGCGTGCTTGAGGTCGAGGTTGTCCTCGGTCGTGCGGTCCCAGGGCAGGCCGAGTATCCACTCGAGGTAGGTGCGGATGACGCCGTGCTCGGCCGCCGCCTGCGGCAGCTTCTCGAGCCGCGAGAGCTCGCGCTCGGCCTGCGTGCGCACCGCGTCGGGCAGCTCACGTTCCTCGAGCTGCTCGCGGAGCTCGGCGACCTCGGCCTCGGCGGGATCCTGCTCGCCGAGCTCCTCCTGGATCGCCTTGAGCTGCTGGCGCAGGACGAACTCCCGTTGCGAGCGGTCGATCTCCGACTGCACCTGCGATTGGATCCGGGTCCCGATCTGGACCACTTCCATCTCCCTCGCGAGGATCCGCGACAGCCGGCGCAGCCGGTCGGCGACGTCGAGCGTCTCGAGGAGCTCCTGCTTCTCCTCGGTCTTGATGCGCAGAGCGCCCGCGATGAGATGGCTGAGCGCGCTCGGGTCCTCGACGTTCGCCACCGCCATCAGCAGCTCCTCGGGCAGGTAGGGGACCTCCTCGATGATGTGGCTGAACGTCTGCTGGACGTTGCGCAGCAGCGCGGTGAGCTCGGGCCCCTCCTCGATGACGTCGGAAACCTCCTCGACGCGCGCGACCGGGTACGAGCGGCCCTCGACCCACTCGACGACGCGGATGCGCTGGGCGCCCTGGACGAGGATCCGCAGCGACCCGTCGGGCACCTTGAGCATGCGGGCGATCACGCCCGAGACGCCGTAGTCGTAGAGGTCACCGGGGCCCGGTGCCTCGAGCTCGGGGTCGCGTGAGGCGATCATCGCCAGCAGCCGGTTGCCGCTGAGCGCGTCGTTGACGAGCCGGACCGAGCGCTCCTGGCCGACGGCGAGGGGGGTCAGGGTGTCGGGGAAGGTGACCGAATCGCGCAGCGGGAGCACCGGGAGCTCGTCCGGGAGCGCGGCGCTGCCGCCCACCTCGACGGAGCGCCCGCCCTCGTCGATGGACTCGATCTCGATCACAGCACCGGTAGCTCGACGGTGAGGATGCCGTCCGTGTAGGTCGCTCTGGCGCTCTCGGAGTCGACGTCGACGCCGAGCGCGACGACGCGACGGAACTCGCCGCGCTCGATCTCCACCTGCTGGTAGGCACGGCCGTCGGACTGCTCGGGCCTGCGCACCCCCGCGAGGATCAGCTCGCGCCCGCGGATCTCGACGGCGACCTCCTCGGGGTCGACGCCGGCGAGCTCGGCCTTGACCACCGCGCGCGGCGGCGTGTCGAGGTAGTAGACGTCGACGGCAGGCGTGAAGCCGCCGCGCCGGAGCGCGCCGCCGAAGACGTCGCCGAACAGCTCGTCCATCTCGCGCCGCATGCGCTCGAAGTTCGCGAACAGGTCGCGCTCGCTGGGCACGCGCCCAGCTTACGCAGGCCGCCTAGGTGTAAGACCCAGGCACGTTGTTCGGGCGGGTGCGCGTTCAGCGCTTGCCTGGCGATCACCGTGGCCGTGTCCGACGGCGCCGGTAAGGCGAGGGGTGCGGGCGCTCCGGCGGTCGACCGTGGCGCCTATTACATCCAGTGGGTGTAAGACAGACCAAGCTCGGTCCGACCGGCGCCGTTACCGCGCTGTCGGTCGCGGTCTGACGACTGCAGAGCTGGCGAGCTGCGCGCGCCGCGGCCGACGCAGGGCTCCGAACAACGTGCCCAGGAACTACACCTAGGCGGGCTGCTTCGGACGCTTGATGACCCCGGAGTCCACGGGGAGCATCTCCTCGTTGGGCTGCCCGAGGAAGAACCCCTGGCCGAGGTCGATGCCGAGCTCGATCACCTGCTCGAGCTCATGGTCGCGCTCGATGCCGACCGCGACGACGCGGATGCCGAGCTCGTGGGCGACGTCCACCAGCGCGCCGACGAGATGGCGCCGCGCGGGCGAGGTCCCGATGCCCTTGCACAGATGCTGCGACAGCTTGGCGACGTCGGGCCGCAGCGCCTCGAGCAGACCGAGCCCATCGGTGCCGACGCTGATGTCGTCGAGTGAGATCGTCGCGCCCTTCTCGCGGTGCGCGGCGACGAGCTCGCGCAGCAGCTCGACGTCCTCGTAGTCCTCGGCGTTCATCAGCTCGAGTCCGACGCGCGCCCCGTCGCTGTCACCGGCGCTCTCCACCTGCGGCCAGACGGCGCGCAGGGAGGTCTCGACGTCGAGCACGGCGCGCGGATCGAGCTTGACGAACAGCTTCTCGCCCCCGGGCAGGCGCGGAAGGCCCGCCTGAAGCACCGCCGCGCGGGCCCGGGCATCGAAGGAGAACAGCGCGTCGTGGGCCACGGCGGCGTCCAGCAGCTCCTGCCCGCGCACCTCGACCTTGCCCATCCTGCCCCGGATCAGGGCCTCGCGGCCGTAGACGGAGCCGTCGGAGAGATCGACGAGCGGCTGGAAGACCGGCGTGAGCTGGCCCTGCGAGAGGAACTTCGGGAACCAGTCGGTCCTGGCACGGTCGAGCAGCGTCTTGGCGGCGAGGGGGAGCCCGGCGGGATCGTCGAGCCGGACGGCGAACAGCAGCGCCCGCTCCGCGCTGCGCAGATCCGCCAGCAGCGACTGGAGACGCTCGCCCCATCCGGGTCCGGAGATGAGCACGCCCTCCAGGGACACGTCGGCGTCCTCGGGCTGGTCGCCGAGGTGCTCGAGCCTGAACAGCACGGACGGCCGGTGCGAAAGCAGCCGCACGCCTTCTGCGGAGGCGGGGTCCACGTTGTGGGCATCGGCAGGTATGTGGGCTGACTAAAGCTCGTAGACGGCGCCTTCGGAGGCCACCTCGACGGTGCCGCCGAAGGTGCCCTCGGCCTCCTCGCGCGCCCATTGCTCGCCGAGCTCGTCGGAGACGTGGGTGACCACGAGCCGCCTGGCGCCGGCGCTGCGGGCGTGCTCGCCGGCCTCGCCCGGCGTCAGGTGCCCGCGGACGCCGGTGCGCTCGGGGCGCGGCAGCGTCCCCTCGATCATCAGCAGGTCCGTCTCGCGAGCGAACTCGACGAGGTCGGGGGCGGGCGAGCAGTCGGCGCCGTAGGTGAAGCGCGTGGTCCCGTCGGAGATCTCGATGGCCCAGGTGGGGACGAAGTGCGGGACCGCGCAGAAGCGGACGCGCAGGGGACCGACCGTGAGCGTCTCGCGCGGATCGAACTCGGTGAGCGTGAAGGCGTTCTCGACCAGGTCCTCGTTGCCCCACGCCCCGACGACGCGGCGGAACACCTCGCGCGCGCCGGGTGGCGCGTGCAGGTCGGGCTTGGCGGGGTCCTCGGTGCCGGGCCAGATGTGCACGGGGACCGGCTGCTGGCGCGGCGCGTAGGTGAGCGCGTAGCTGTAGGGGACGAGGTCGAGGAAGTGGTCGGCGTGCAGGTGGCTGATCAGCACCGCGTCGACGTCGACGTAGTCGACGACGCTGCGCAGCTTGCCGAACACGCCGTTGCCGCAGTCGAGCAGGACCGTGGTCTGCTCGTGCTGGACCAGATAACCGCTGCACGCTCCCCCGGCGTCCTGCCAGGAGGGCGACTTGCCCAGCACGGTGACGCGCATGGGAGCAGTATCGCGCCTGAGCTATGCGTGCAGCAGCGCTTGCGCCTCGGCGTCCGGGAACGCCCAGGCCGATTGCAGCATCCGCTCCTGGCGGAACTCGAAGCGCAGCTGCTGCGGCGGGCGCAGGCCGTCGGGGTGGTGGGGCCGGTACGTCGCACACGCCTCGTCCTCCCGCAGGGCGCACAGCCCGTTCACGCGGAAGAAGCACTCGTCACACGACGGTTTGCACTGCTTGCCCGGCAACCTTCAGATCCCCCGTTCGGCTCTCGATTTCACGTCTCCGTCACAACTGACGGTCGGAGAGTGCCTGGACTGTCGCGGCCCTGCATCCGCCCTGTTCGCAAATCGCGCGCTTTTTGAGAAGTTCCCGCTCGTTTCGGGAATCGGGCCCCGATTCGCGCTGATAGCGGCACGTCCACCCTGCACTTTGGGAAGGTTCGGCGCGGTGAGGATCCAGCTCTTCGTCACCTGCCTCGTCGACCTCGTCTACCCCGAGGTGGGCGAGCGGACGGTCGCGTTGCTCGAGCGGCTCGGATGCCAGGTCGAGTTCCCCGCCCGGCAGACCTGCTGCGGGCAGCCGGCGCACAACTCGGGATTCCCGGAGGCGGCCGAGCGGGTGACGGCCGCGTGGCGCGCTGCCTTCGCGCTGGCCCCGGGGCCGATCGTGGCACCGTTCGGCTCCTGCGCGGCGTTCGTGCGCGACCCGCGTGTGGTCGACCTGCCCACATTCGTCGTCGATCGCCTCGGGGTCACCGACGCGGGCGGCCGCTACGAGGGACGCGTGGTCTGGCACCAGGAGTGCCACCTGCACGACGGAGGAGCGGGCCGGCGGCTGCTGGCCGGCGTGGCCGGCTGCGAGGTGGTGGAGGCGGCGCGCGGCGAGCTGTGCTGCGGCTTCGGCGGCACGTTCGCGGTCAAGCGCCCCGAGATCTCCGTGGCCATGGCCGACGAGAAGCTCGACGCGGCGGTCGCGGCGGGTGCCGACACCATCGTCTCGACCGATCCGGGCTGCCTGATGCACCTCCAGGGGCGGGCCCGGCGGCGCGGACTCGGCCTGAAGGTGCACCACCTGGTCGACCTGCTCGAGCCGGAGGGGACGCTGTGAGAGTCGTCCACCCGCCGCGCCGGACCCCGCAGCCGGCCACCCTCGAGGTCCTTCATCGCGGCGCCGCGCAGTGGGGTGCTCAGCGGGCGGCCGCCAGGGCGGCGTACCCGTGGGAAGAGTGGCGCGAGCGTGGCCGGGCGATCCGCGAGGACGCGATCCGGCATCTCCCCGAGCTGCTCTCAGAGCTCGAGCGCAACGTGACGCGGGCCGGCGGCGTGGTGCACCGGGCGCCGGACGCGGCGGCGGCCCGGCGGATCGTGCGCGAGCTCTGCGACGGGCCTGCGGTGAAGGCCAAGTCGATGCTCGCCGACGAGATCGGGCTCGACGTCGAGGCGGTCGAGACCGACCTCGGGGAGTGGATAATCCAGCTGCTCGGAGACCGGCCGTCACACATCCTCGCCCCCGCGATCCACGTCTCCGCGGAGCAGGTCGCCGAGCTCTTCTCGCGCCACTCCGGCGAGTCCCACGACGCCGCGGACACCTCGCGGCTGGTCGGCTACGCACGCGCGACGCTGCGCGAGCACTTCCTGGCGGCGCGCATCGGCATCACCGGCGTCAACCTGGCGGTCGCCCAGACGGGCACGCTGGTGCTGGTCGAGTCCGAGGGCAACATCCGCATGTGCTCGTCGCTGCCGCGCCGGCACATCGCGCTCATGGGCATCGAGAAGGTCGTGCGCGACTGGGAGGGCGCCGCCCACCTGGTGGAGCTGCTGCCGCTCGCCGCGCACGGCAGGCCGGCCGCCACCTACACGAGCTATGTCACCGGTGTCGACCCCGAGGACGGACCCGACGAGCTGCACCTCGTGCTCGTCGACGACGGCCGCTCGGCGCTGCGGGGCACCGACCTCGAGAGCGCGCTGCACTGCATCCGCTGCGGCGCCTGCCTGTACGCGTGCCCCGTCTACCGCCAGATCGGCGGTCATGCCTACGGCGCCGCGTACGCCGGGCCGATCGGCGCCGTGATCACGCCTGCACTGGAGCAGTCGCGCCCGCCGTCGGACGAGCTGCCGTGGCTGTCGTCGCTGTGCGGCGCCTGCACCGACGCCTGTCCCGTCGCAATCCCACTGGACGAGCACCTCGTCCGGTTGCGCGCGCACGGCCGTCACGGCCGGGCCGAGTCCGCGTTCTGGGAGGCGTGGGCGCGGCTGTGGTCGAAGCCGGCGGGCTACCGGGCGACGGCCGCCACCGCGGGCCGGGCACTGCGGCCGCTGTGGCCGGGAGACGACTGGGCGTCGGCGTCTCCGGCGACCTGGACCGACGGCCGCGACGCGCGCAAGCCGGCCCGCGAGCCGTTCCACGCCCGCTGGAGGCGCACGCGTGGTCGGTGACTTCCGCGCTCGCCTCGAGACGCTGCACGGGGTCCTGCACGAGGTCGAGGATCTCGGGACCGCCCGCGATCTGGCGCGCGCGCTGGTTGGTGACGGGTCCGTGGCCCGCTGGGCCGACTCCGCTCTCGACGGCATCGCCGAGCGCGAGGCCGACCCGGCCGAGGCCGACGTGAGCCTGATCGTCGCCGACGCCGGGGTGGCCGGCACGGGCGCGATCGCCTTCGCGCACGGGCCCGGTCGCTCCCGTGCCGCCGGGCTGCTCCCCGACCGCCAGATCGCACTGCTCGCGCGCGGGAACCTCGTACGCTCGACGGCGGAGGCGCTGGACCGCTGGTTCGGCGCCGAGGGCGCGCGCGCACCCAGCGTGGTGTTCGCCGCAGGCCCGAGCCGGACCGCCGACATCGAGCAGACGATGATGCTCGGCGTCCACGCTCCCCGCTCGCTGGACGTCGTGCTCTACGGATGAACACACTCGTTACAGGCATCACCGGTTCCATCGGCTCGCGGCTCGCGCCCGCGCTCGCCGACGCCGGCCATCACGTGCGCGGCTTCACCCGCGACGCCGGCCGCGTCAGCGCCCGGTCCGACGAGATCGTCGAGGGCGACGTGACGACGGGCCGCGGGCTCGACGAGGCGCTCGACGGGATCGATGTCGCCTACTTTCTGATCCACTCCATGGAGTCGGCCGCGGCAGGAGCGTTCGACGCCGCCGAGCTGCGGGCGGCCGAGCACTTCGCCGAGGCAGCGCAGCGCGCGGGTGTGCGGCGGATCGTCTACCTCGGCGGCCCGGTCCCCAGCGACGACAGCCCGATCTCGCGCCACCTCGGTTCGCGGCTGGCCGTCGAGGAGCTGCTGCTCGAAGCGGTGTCGGAGGCGATCGCGTTCCGCGCGTCGATCGTCATCGCCGGCAATTCCCGCTCGTTCGTCTTCCTCGTGCGCCTGATCGAGCGCCTCCCGGTGCTCGCGCTGCCGGCGTGGGCGCGGCACCGCTCCCACCCGATCGACGGGCGCGACGTCACCGACTACCTGGTGCGGGCGGCAACGGCCCCGCGCGACCTCAGCGGGTCGTGGGACGCGATCGGCCCCGAGCTGATGACGCACGCCGAGATGGTGGAGCGCATCGCGGAGTCGATGCTCGTGGGCCGCGCGCGCATCGACCTCAAGTTCTCGCTCACTCCGATCGCCGCCCCCGTCGCCGCCGCGCTGGCGTGCGAGGACATCGGCCTGATCGAACCACTGATGGAGTCACTGGAATCCGACCTGCTCCCGCGCGACGAGTCCGCCGCCGCCGCGTTCGGGGTGCGACTGCACTCCTTCGATGCCGCGGTCGAGCGCGCACTGCGCGAGCTCGAGGAGGTCGTGGAGGTCCGTGCCCGATGAGTGATGCCGTCACCGCCGACATCACCATCGACGCACCGCCGGAAAAGGTGTGGAAGAAGGTCATGAACCCTGACTGCCTCAGCGAGTGGGTGTCGATTCACAAGAAGCTGGAGTCCGCCGACGAGGGGCCACCGCACAAGGGCATGCAGATGCGGCAGAAGCTCGTGCTGCGGCACGCGAGCTTCCATGTCACATGGGAGCTGACCGAATGCAGGCCCAACGAGCTCGCCAGATGGGAGGGCAAGGGGCCCGCGCGCTCCACCGCGCGCACCGAGTATCACCTGACCGAAAACGCCGACGGCGGCACGGACTTCCACTATGTGAACGAGTTCACGGCACCGGGCGGTCCGCTCGGCAAGGCGGCGAGCAAGGCACTGGTCGGTGGCCTGCCGAAGCGTGAGGCCGAGAGGTCGCTTGCACAGTTGAAGCGCCTGCTCGAAGGGTGAGTAAGCTGCCTTCAATGGACTTCCTGGATGAGAAGCGCCGTGAGATCTCGGCGAGGATCAGAGAGCTCAAGGACGAGATCGGGCGCCTCGAGGCAGCCGACCGTGCGCTGGCCGGCACCAGGGCGCCGGCAGGACGCGCCAAGAAGCCGGCGGCCAAACGGAGCGGTCGCAGCACTTCCACCGGCCGCCGCGGCCGCCCGAAGGGCTCGGGACAACGTGCACAGCAGGCGCTCGAGCTCGTGCGCTCCAAGCCCGGCGTCACCATTCCCGAGATGGCCGAGGCGATGGGGATCAAGCAGAACTACCTCTATCGCGTCGTGCCGGACCTCGCCAAGCAGGGACTGATCACAAAGTCCGGGCGCGGCTGGCACGTCAAGGGCTGAGTGCTCAAGCGCACATAGCCGGCCCGGCTGGGCGACGATGCTTCGCGATGGGATGAGAAAGGGTGCGCTTCCGCCGGGGCCGCGGATCCCGGCCGCGCTGCAGACGATCGGCTTCTGGACGCGCCCGACCGTTTCCACCGAGCGGCTGCGCGAGCGCTACGGCAAGCGCGTCACCACGCGCCTGGTCGGCCAGCCGCCCTTCGTCCTCCTCAGCGACCCCGACGACATCAAGGCCGTCCTCACCGCTCCGCCGGACGTGCTGCACCCGGGCGAGGGGGCGCGCCTGCTCGAGCCGATCGTGGGTCCCCATTCGGTGATCCTGCTCGACGAGGGCCCGCACCTCGAGCAGCGCAAGCTCCTGCTGCCCGCGTTCCACGGCGACAGCATCCAGCGGATGACCGCGCTGATGGATGAGCTCACCGAGCGCGAGCTCGGCTCCTGGCCGCTCGGCGAGCCCGTCGAACTGCACCCGCGGCTGCAGGGGCTCACGCTCGAGATCATCCTGCGGGCGGTCTTCGGGCTCGAAGAGGGCCCGCGGCTCGAACGCCTGCGCGAGCGCATGCCCGAGCTGCTGGCGTTCGGCGACGACGTCACCTCGATGATCCCCGCGCTCCAGCAGCCGATCTTCCCGCGCTTCCGGCGCTTCCGCGCCCTCCGCGAGGAGGTCGACCGAGAGCTCTTCGAGTTGATGGCCGAGCGCCGCGCGGACACCGCCGAGGACCGCACGGACATCCTTTCGATGCTCCTCGCCGCCGCCCACAGCGACGGCTCGCCGATGACCGACGAGGAGATCCGCGACGAGCTCCTCACCGCGCTGGTGGCGGGCCACGAGACCACCGCCTCGTCGCTGGCCTTCGCGTTCACCGAGATCGCACGGGCGCCCGCCGTCGCCGAGGAGCTCGCCGCGGGCGACCCCGCGTATCTCGAGGCGGTCATCAACGAGACGCTGCGGCGCCGGCCGGTGCTGCCCAACGCCGAGCCGCGCCTGGTCGTCAAGCCCTTCGAGGCCGGCGGCTGGACCTACCCGCCGGGCGTCGTGCTGATCGTCTCGGCGCAGCTGGTCCACCACGATCCCGCGATCTACCCGGACCCCTACGCCTTCCGGCCCGAGCGCTTCCTCGGCACCAAGCCCGGCACCTACACGTGGCTGCCGTTCGGCGGCGGGCGGCGGCGCTGCATCGGCGCCGCCTTCGCGCTGCTGGAGATGCGCGTGGTGCTGCGGCGGGCGTTCGACCGCTTCACCGTCCGCCCGGCGTCCTCTCAACCCGCGGGCGTGCGCCGGCGGATGATCACGATCACGCCGGCCGACGGCGCCCGTGTGGTGTTGGGCGAGCGTTCGTCCAGTCCAGCGCCGACGGCGTCAGCCGACGAAGCCGTAGCCGTCTAGGCACCGAGGGCGGGAAGGCCGGGCCGCGTCCCCGGCCTCAGCGACCGGGATTTGCGACTCATACATCCAGAGGATGCGTTATTCGCAACTCCCGTTCGAGCCCGCTCCCTCAGTGCGCAGTTGGCCGAGGGTCAGATGAGGCCGAGCTCGGAGACCGCGTCGCGCTCGGAGCGCAGCTCGTCGACCGTCGCGTCGATCTTCGACTGGGCGAAGTCGGTGATCTCGAGCCCCTCGACGATCTCGTAGTCGCCGCCCGAGCAGCGGACGGGCAGCGAGCACTGCAGCCCCTCCTCGATCCCGTAGGCGCCGGTGGACGGGACGACCATCGAGCGCAGGCCGTCGGCGCCCAGGACCCAGTCGTGCACGTGGTCGATCGCCGCGTTGGCGGCCGAGGCGGCCGATGACGCTCCGCGGGCCTCGATGATCTCCGCGCCGCGTTTGCCGACGCGCGGGAGATACTCGTTCTCGTACCAGTCCTGGTCGACCTCCGGGCGCTGCCCGTTGACCTTCGCGTTGTGGAGGTCGGGGAACATCGTCGGCGAGTGGTTGCCCCACACGACGAGGTCCTGGATGTCGGAGACCTCCACGTCGAGCTTGGTGGCGAGCTGGGCGACGGCGCGGTTCTCGTCCAGCCGCGTCATCGCGGTGAAGCGCTCGGCCGGGATGTCGGGCGCGTGCGTGCGCGCGATCAGCGAGTTCGTGTTGGCCGGGTTGCCGACCACGAGCACCCTGATGTCGTCGGCCGCGCCGGCGTTGAGCGCCTCGCCCTGAGGCTTGAAGATCGCGCCGTTGGCCTCGAGCAGGTCGGCGCGCTCCATGCCCTTCGAACGCGGGCGCGCGCCGATCAGCAGCGCGACGTCGGCGCCGTCGAACGCCTGCTTGGGGTCGTCGTGGATGTCGACGCCGGCCAGCAGGGGGAACGCACAGTCGAACAGCTCCAGCGCGGTGCCCTCGGCGGCCTTGACCGCGTCCGGGATCTCGAGCAGGTTCAGGTGGACCTTGGTGTCGTCGCCGAGCATCTGGCCGCTGGCGATCCGGAACAGCACCGCATAGCCGATGGCGCCCGCGGCGCCGGTGACGGTGACCTTCTTGGAGTCAGGCATTCATCTCCCTCTGGAGGTTCGCGTCGATCGCGTCCAAAAATTCCTGGGTGTTCAGGTAGTCCTGCTCGGCCTCGACCAGTAGCGCGAGGTCCTTGGTCATCTTTCCGCTCTCAACGGTTTCGATGCACACCCGCTCCAGGGTCTCGGCGAAGGCGACGACGTCGGGCGTGTCGTCCATGCGGCCGCGGTAGGAGAGCCCGCGCGTCCACGCGAAGATCGACGCGATCGGATTGGTGGAGGTCTCCTTGCCCTGCTGGTGCTGCCGGAAATGGCGAGTCACGGTGCCGTGCGCGGCCTCGGCCTCGACGGTCTCCCCGTCAGGCGTGAGGAGGACGGAGGTCATCAGCCCGAGCGAGCCGAAGCCCTGCGCCACCGTGTCTGACTGCACGTCGCCGTCGTAGTTCTTGCACGCCCACACATACCCGCCCTCCCACTTCAGGGCGGCCGCGACCATGTCGTCGATCAGACGGTGCTCATAGGTGAGGCCGGCGGCGTCGAAATTCTCCTTGAACTCCGAGTCGAAGACTTCCTGGAACAGGTCCTTGAAGCGTCCGTCGTACACCTTCAGGATCGTGTTCTTGGTCGACATGTAGACGGGCACCTTGCGGTCGAGCCCGTAGCGGAATGACGCGCGCGCGAAGTCACGGATCGACCCGTCGAGGTTGTACATGCCCATCGCGATCCCGGGACCGGGGAAGTCGAAGATGTCGATGTCGATGCCATCGGAGCCGTCCTCCGGCTGGAAGACCAGCCGCAGCTTGCCCTTGCCGGGGATCAGGGTGTCCTCGGCGCGGTACTGGTCGCCGAAGGCGTGACGGCCGATGATGATCGGCTTCGTCCACCCCGGGACGAGGCGCGGGATGTTCGAGATGACGATCGGCTCGCGGAAGATGACCCCGCCGAGGATGTTGCGGATCGTTCCGTTGGGCGAGCGGTACATCCGCTTGAGGCCGAATTCCTCGACGCGCGCCTCGTCGGGCGTGATCGTGGCGCACTTGACACCCACCCCGTACTGCTTGATCGCGTTGGCGGCATCGACGGTGATCTGGTCGTCCGTCTCGTCGCGCTTCTCTATGCCCAGGTCGAAGTACTTCAGCTCGACGTCGAGGTACGGGAGGATCAGCTTGTCCTTGATGAACGCCCAGATGACCCGGGTCATCTCGTCGCCGTCGAGCTCGACGAGCGGGGTCTTCACATCGATCTTGGCCATGAGGCGGGCCACCATATCCTCAGGGGATGGGCGGCCGAGGCTCAGTTCAGCTGGCGCGCATCTTCGGCATCCGCGTCGGCGCCGACTACTCGTGGTTCCTGATCCTGTTCCTGGCGATCTTCTTCGCCCGCTCGCAGTTCGACCAGCTGACCCGCGAGAGTGACAGCACGGTCTTCGTCGCCGCCGTGGTCGAGGCGTTCCTGTTCTTCGGCTCGATCATCGTCCACGAGATCGGCCACGCGCTGGCCGCCCGCCGCGAGGGGATCGCGGTCGCCGGCATCGACCTGTTCCTGTTCGGCGGCCTGATGCACATGCGCTCGGAGCCCGAGACGCCCGGCGCCGAGTTCCGCGTCGCCGCCGCCGGTCCGGCGGCGACGCTGCTCGTGATCGCCGTGGCCGCCGGCGCCGGCATGCTCGTCTCCGATGGCAACGACTTCAGGGACGCGATGACGCTGACCGGGACCGTCGAGCTGGTCCCGCTGATGATCGCCAGCGTGGCGCTGATCAACGTCGTCGTACTGATCTTCAACCTGATCCCCGCCTATCCGCTCGACGGCGGTCGCATCGCCCGCGCCGCGGTCTGGCGCATCACCGGCGACCGCCACCGCGGCACCCGCACCGCCGCCGCCATCGGCCGCGCGTTCGGCTCGCTGCTGGTCCTCGGCGGGCTGCTGCTGCTGCTCAACGGCGCCACGTTCGACGGCATCTACCTGGCCTTCCTGGGCTGGCTGCTCGGCTCGCAGGCGCGCAACGTCGCGGTCCAGTCGGCGGTCAGCGAGAAGCTCGAGGCCGTCACGGTCGCCGACCTGATGGACCCCGACCCGGTGACGATCGGAGCCGACACCGACGCGCTGCGCGCCTACGAGGACTTCTTCCTGCGCTACGGATATGAGTGGTTCGCCGTCACCGAGCCCGACGGCGCCTACATCGGCCGCGCCTACCGCGAGCCCATCCGCCAGGCCTCCGACAGCGGGCGCCCCGTGCGCGAGCTTCTGGTCATCGAGGACGACATGGTCCGCGACGACGCGACCCTCCAGGGGCTGCTGCACTCGGACGTCCTGCGCCGCATCGGCTCGCTGGTGGCCGTCGACGCCGAGGGCCGCGTGCGCGGCATCGTCACCGCCGACGACGTGGCCCGCGCGCTGCGCACGCGCCTGCTCCCCGGCTCCACCTAGCGCACCGTTTGGCGCGCGACACCTCCGGGCAGCGCCAGACCATGTCCTACGACCCCACCGGCCCGGCGTCCGGCGCGCCGACGACTCCGATGCCCGAGCGAGCGCAGCACGACAGCCGTCCCCCTGCGGGCGTCATCACGCAACACGGGCGGCCCGGCGTCTACATCTACCCGTTCTGGCAGCGGACCGAGTTCTGGGTCATGGCGCTGACCTCCTTGGCGATCCTGATCGCCACCGCGATCGAGGATGGCTTCCCCGCCCAGGCGGGCTGGACGCTGATCACGGTCCTCGGCGCGGCCTACATCGTCTCCCGCGGTCTGGCCAAGCGCGAGCCGCGCGACGACGGTGCCGACCGCAGCTGGACGCCCGGCACTTCCGACCGGCACTGGACTCCCGGCACTTAAGCCGCGAGGCCGCGGATCTGCTCCGCCAGCCGGTCGAAGTCGGCCTTCGACCAGCACGCCGTCGCGCCGGCCTGGCGCGCCTCCCGCTCGATCACGGCGTCCACGACGCTCGTGAGCAGCGCGACGCGCTGTCCGGGGCGGCGCTCGACCAGCGTCCGTGTCAGCTCGTAGCCGTCCATGGCCGGCATCCGGGCGTCGACGAGCACGATGTCGGGGTCGTGCTCCTCGATCACCTCGAGCGCCTCGCGGCCGCCCTCCGCCTCGGCGACGATCGTGATGTCCTCGGCGTCCCCGAGGATCACCCCGATGAGGAACCGCGCATCCGCGGCGTCGTCGACGACCATCACGCGGATGGGCTCCATGTCGTCAGGCACCGTATGCGATGGCCCGGATAAGGTTCCGGACCATGCCGTCGCATGACGTGTTGATCATCGGTGCGGGCCTCGCCGGGCAGCGTGCCGCCCTCGAGGCGGCCCGCCACGGGGCGACGGTGGCGATCATGAGCAAGGTCCATCCGGTGCGCTCGCATTCCAACGCCGCGGCCGGCGGGATCAACGCTGCGCTCAACCCCGACGACTCGTGGGAGTCGCACGCGTTCGACACGGTCAAGGGCTCCGACTACCTCGGCGACCAGGACGCGATCGAGATCATGTGCCGCGAGGCGCCCGACGAGGTCCTCCAGCTCGAGCACTGGGGCGTCACCTTCCACCGCAACGACGAGGGACGGCTCGGGACGCGGGCGTTCGGCGGCGCCTCCGCCGCGCGCACCTACTACGTCGCCGACATCACCGGCCAGGCCCTGCTGCACGTGCTCTACGAGCAGCTCATGCGCCACCACGAGCAGGTCGACCGCTACGAGGAGTGGTTCGTCACCTCGCTGCTCCAGGACGACGACGGCCGCTGCACCGGGGCCGTCGCGCGCTCGATCAAGGACGGGCGCCTCGAGGTCTTCGACGCCAAGACGACGATCCTGGCCTCGGGCGGCGCCGGCCAGTGCTTCAAGCCGACCACCAACGCCCTCATCTGCACGGGCGACGGCATCACCCAGGCCTACCGGCTCGGGGCGCAGCTGATGGACATGGAGATGATCCAGTACCACCCGACCACGCTGGCCGGGAACGGGATCCTCATCACCGAGGGCGCCCGCGGCGAGGGCGCGCATCTCTACAACGCCGAGGGCGAGCGCTTCATGGAGAAGTACGCGCCGAACAAGATGGAGCTCGCCTCGCGTGACGTCGTCTCGCGCGCCGAGCAGACCGAGATCAACGAGGGCCGCGGCTTCCCGGACGGCACGGTCGCACTCGACATCACCAAGGTGCCGCGCAACCGCACGCTCGAGGCGCTGAGGGAGATCGTCAACATCGGCCGCGACTTCGCGGGTGTCGACATCACGCGCGAGCCGATCCACATCAAGCCCGGCTGCCACTACATCATGGGCGGCGTCAAGACCGACGTCGACGGCGAGACGACGGTCGGCGGCCTGTACGCCGCGGGCGAGGTCGCCTGCGTCTCGGTCCACGGCGGCAACCGGCTGGGCGCGAACTCGCTGCTCGACACCCTGATCTTCGGCAAGCGCTCCGGCCGCCATGCCGCCGAGGTCGCGCGCGGCCTGGCGATGCCGAGCACGCCGCACTCCCGCATCGAGGTCGAGCAGCGCTGGATCGACTCACTGATCTCGCGCGAGAAGGGCGGACGCCGCGTCTCTGAGATCAAGGACGAGCTGGGAACGATGATGAACGAGAAGTGCGCGGTGTTCCGTGACGAGGAGGGTCTGCAGGAAGCGCTGACGATCGTCAGGCGGCTCAAGGACGAAGCGGAGACGTCGTACATCGACGATCGCGGCACGGTCTTCAACCAGGACGTGCTGGGCGCGATCGAGCTCGGGTACATGCTCGACTGCGCCGAGTGCATCGTCACGGGCGCGATCGAGCGCAAGGAGTCGCGCGGCGCCCAGTTCCGCACCGACTTCCCGGAGCGCAACGACGACGAGTGGCTCAAGCACATCACGCTGACCATGTCCGACGACGGCCCGCAGATCGGCTATTCCGACGTGACCATCACCCAGTGGGAGCCGATGGAGCGCACGTACTGATGGCCGACTTCAAGCTGCGCATCCGCCGCTACCAGCCCGAGTCCGGCGAGGCCGCCTACTGGGAGGAGTTCGGCGTCGAGCTCGAGGGGCACCGCTCGGTGCTCGACGGCATCCTCCAGGCCAAGGACCGCCACGACGGGTCGATCGGCATCCGCTGCTCGTGCCGCGCGGCGATCTGCGGCTCCTGCGGCGTGCGCATCAACGGCCGGCCCGGGCTGGCCTGCCACATGCACCTCTCCGAGGCCGAGTCGAGCGCCCGCGACGGCGTCATCACGGTCGAGCCGATGGGCAACATGCCCGTGCTCAAGGACCTGATCACGGACATGGACGCGGTCCACTGGAAGAAGATCCGCCGCGTCACCCCGTGGCTGATCCCGGACGGCGACCCGCCCGAGCGCGAGTACATCGTGCCCAAGGAGTCGATGGTCGACGTCACCCAGACGATGGCCTGCATCCAGTGCGGCGCCTGCGTGTCGGACTGCCTGTCGATGGAGGTCGACCCGGAGTTCATCGGGCCGGCGGCGCTGGCGAAGGCATACCGCTTCGTCGGCGACCCGCGCGATGGCCAGCAGTTCGAGCGGCTCAAGGACCTGTCCGAGGATCCCCACGGCATCTACGACTGCACGCACTGCTTCAACTGCATCGAGGCGTGCCCGAAGGGCGTCGCGCCGATGAGCCAGATCATGCGGCTGCGGCGGATCGCCGGCGCCGACCACGAGATCGTCGACCGCAACAACGGGCACCGCCACGAGCAGGCGTTCGTGACACTGATCCGAAACAACGGCATCCTCGACGAGGCCGAGCTGCTGCCACGCTCACATGGCGGCGACAGCTGGTTCGGCAAGTTCCACCCGAAGGCCGGGGCCGAGTTGCTCGACTCCCTGCCGGTGATCGTGAAGATGATCCAGCGCCGCAAGGCGACCCCGGCCAAGATCCTGCTCGCGCACAAGATCCCCGACCACAAGAACCTGCGCCGCATCTTCGACACGATCGAGGACCGCGACGAGCGGATCGAGCTCAACCTGTACATCACGCAGCCCGACGACGAGGTCGCCGAGACGCAGGCCGAGGGCGAGACGGAGTCCCATGGCTCCGCCGCCTCGACGCCCCCCGAGAGGAGCCCGAACACGTGATCCCCTCCGTCACGCCCGGCGCACGCTGCCGGGTGCCGATCAGCGCTGCCCGGCGTCCTCGCCCCTCGATGTGCCAAGGGCACACCTTCGGGACTGCGTCCTGGTGCAGCGCCGCCGGCATACCGGCATCGCACACCACGCGCCACGGAAGGGATCACTGATGAAGGTCGCGTACTGGCCCGGCTGCGTGAGCCGCGGCTTCACCCCCGAGCTGCACGGCTCGATGGCCAAGGTCGCACCGCTGCTCGACATCGAGCTGGTCGAGCTCGACCGCGCGTCGTGCTGCGGCGCCGGCGTGCTCGCCGAGCACAACCAGGAGCTGGCGGACACGCTGAACGCGCGCACGTTCGCGCTCGCCCAGCAGGTGGACGGCGCGGACATGATGATGAACATCTGCTCGACCTGCCAGGGCGCGCAGAACGAGTGCCAGGAGCGCCTCGACGCCAACGCCGAGTACCGCGACGTCGTCAACGCGACGCTCGAGCCCGAGGGCCTGCGCTACGAGAAGGGCATCACCAACAAGCACCTCCTGTGGCTGATGATCGAGGAGATCGGCCTCGACGCGATCAGGGCCAAGGTCAAGCGCCCGCTCACCGACCTGCGCGTCGGGCCCTTCTACGGGTGCTACATCGTCCGGCCGACCGACCGGCTCGACATCTCTGACGAGCAGCCCCGCGACACCTACCTGGCCCAGCTGATCGAGGCGCTCGGCGGCACCGTCGTCGACTACGCCGGGTCGCACAAGTGCTGCGGCTTCCCGATCATCACCATGAACAAGGAGGCGTCGCTCAAGCAGGCGGCGCGCCACCTTGGCGACGCGATCGATGCCGACGCCGACTGCCTGGTGACGCCGTGCCCGCTGTGCCACCTCAACCTCGACCTCCAGCAGCCGCTGGCCGAGCGCTACGGCGGTCGCGACCTCGGGATGCCCGTGCTGCACCTCCCCCAGCTCGTGGGGCTCGCATTCGGCCTCGAGCCCAAGGAGCTCGGGTTCTCCAAGCACGTGGTCAAGCCGGCCTCGGTCATCGACTGGTCGACCTCCGTGGTCGCCGGCGTGGGCGAGGGCGGCTGGTAGTCCGCTTCTGACACGGTGTTTCAAGCGCGGGGCCGCGCGGGTCGATTTCCTGGGAGATGGCAGGGAACGGCCTGAGTGGAGAGGCACAGCTTGCTGCGCGTGATGAGCGCCGCAGCCAGCAGGAGCGGTTCGGTCGGCTGGCCGGCATCCTGTTCATGGTCGGCGGGCTGGCTTCGATCCCCGCCGAGCACCTGCTGCTTCCCGGCGGCGTGCCGTTCGGCGTCTATGTGCTCAACGCCGTCGCGCTCGTCTCCGCGCTCGGCTGTTTCCTGATCCCGTGGCAGCGGCTGCCGGTCGGCCTGCTCTCGGCCATCCCGCCGCTGGCCGCGATCGAGGTGGCGATCTTCATCCATCTGATGGGGCCGGCGGGCGTCCATTGCGAGTGGTTCTTCGTCTTCGGCGCCGTCTTCATCGCCTATGGGTTCCTGCGCCGCGTCGAGATCGCCATCCATCTGGCGATCCTTGTGCTGGCCGCGATGGTGCCGCTGCTGAGCACCGACGACCCGCGCGCGGTGCTCGGCGACCTTGCGCTCCTGATCCCGTCGCTGGTCACCACCACGGTGGTGATCGCGCGCCTGCGCGAGAGCGTGGAGGAGCGCGAGCGGATGCTCGCGCGGATGGTGCGGCGCGACCCGCTCACCCGGGTCGGCAACTACCAGCTGCTCAGCGAGTTGCTCGACTACGAGATCGCGCGGCACATGCGCACCGGCCAGACGCTGGCGCTGGTCGTGCTCGACCTCGACGACTTCAAGGAGGTCAACGACACGCTCGGGCACCCGGCCGGCGACCAGTTGCTGCGCGACGTCGCGATGGCCCTGCGCGAGACCGTGCGCCGGCAGGACACCGTCTGCCGCCAGGGCGGCGACGAGTTCGCGATCATCATGCCCGACACCGAGCCGACCGCGGCGGAGGCGCTCGTCGGCCGCGTGCACGAGCGGCTGGCCGGGATCGGCGCGAGCGCCAGTGACGGCGTGGCCAGCTTCCCCTACGACGCGAGCTCGGCGGATGGGCTCCTAGAGGCCGCCGACCGGCGCGAGCGGGAGCGCAAGGCCATCCGCCACGGCACGCTGACCGGCTGACAAGATGTCAGCGCGCGAGGTCACCGCTATGACACGAATCGGTTTCCGGTGTGCTGGCAGGGAACTCCTGCGGTGTGGAAGCAGCCGAATGGACCGCGAGGCCGGATCCGGCGAACGTCGGCCCGCTCCGACGGGCGGTGCGTGACTACGCCCTGGAGCTGGGGCTGGCCGACGAGCGCGTGCACGACCTGACGCTCGCGGTCTCCGAGATCGTCGCCAACGCCGTGATCCATGCCTACCGCGATGGGACCGACGGCGCGATCACCGTCGAGGCCGAGGAGTGCGGCGAGGGCATGCGTGTGCGGATCGTCGATCGTGGCATCGGCCTGACACCGCGCACGGACTCGCCCGGTGCGGGCCTGGGCCTCGTGATCGCCGGCAATGTGGCCGACCGCCTCGAGATCGACCGCCCGGAGTCCGGCGGCACGACCGTCTGCCTCACCTTCGCGCCAGCCGGCTGAACCCGACGTCACAAAAAGGGTCCGGACCCCTCAGTGAAGTTAGGGTGGGCCGATGGAGACGAGGATGCTGATCGGCGGTGAGCTGGTGGGCGGCGACGGCCCGCCGCTGGAGGTCGAGAACCCCTTTGACGAGTCGGTCGTCGCGACAGTCGGCTCGGGCTCGCGCGAGCAGGTGGCCGCGGCGGTCGCGGCCGCGGAGGAGGCGGCGGGGCCGTGGGGAGCGATGCCGGCCGCCGAGCGCGCCGAGTTGCTGCACGAGATCGCCGACCGCCTGACCGCCCGGACCGACGAGCTCGGCGCGCTGATGACGCGCGAGGGGGGCAAGCCGCTGATCGAGAACACCGACGAGGTCGGCTGGACGGCGTCGGCATTCCACTTCTACGCCGAGCTGGCGCGGGCCGAGCAGGGGCGCGTGATCCCTCCGGTCGAGGCCTCGCAGCTCGCGCTGGTGCTCAAGGAGCCACTGGGAGTCGTCGCCTGCATCGTGCCGTGGAACTACCCGCTGCTGCTGCTGGCCTGGAAGCTCGCGCCGGCACTGGCGGCGGGCAACGCCTGCGTCTGCAAACCGTCGGAGCTGACGCCACTCTCGACCCTGGCGCTGGGCCCGCTGCTCGATCACCTGCCACCCGGCGTGGTGAACATCGTCGCCGGCGCAGGGGATGTGGGAGAGGCGCTGGTCGACGACGAGCGGGTCACGGGCATCGCCTTCACAGGGTCCGTGGCGACCGGCACGCGCATCAACCAGCGCGTCGCCGGCCGCGTCGCACGAGTGAACCTCGAGATGGGCGGCAAGGACGCGTTCATCGTCTGCGCCGACATCGCCGGCGAGATCGAGATCGCCGCCCGCGGCGGCGCCTGGGCGGCGTTCCTCAACGCCGGCCAGGTGTGCACGTCGGCCGAGCGCTTCTACGTCGAGCGCGCCGTCTACGAGCCCTTCCTGGAGGCGTTCGTCGAGCACACCCGCACGCTGCGCCTGGGCGACCCGATGGACCCGGCGACCGACATCGGCCCGCTCGCGTCGGCGGTCCAGCGCGACAAGGTGCGCGCGCAGCTCGACACCGCGGTGAGCGCCGGCGCCACCCTGGTCCTCGGCGGGGACAGCGGCGGCTTCGAGCGCGGGCACTTCCTCTCCCCCGCCGTCGTCACCGGTGCCGCGGCCGACACCGACCTGCTGCGCGAGGAGACGTTCGGCCCGGTCGCACCGATCGTCCCGGTCGACTCGCTCGACGAGGCGATCGCGCATGCCAACGGGATCGAGTTCGGGCTCGGCGCGAACGTCTACACGCGCGATCTGGAGACCGCGATTCGCTGCGCGCGCGAGCTCAAGGCGGGAACGGTGTGGATCAACGATCCGCTCACCGACAACGACGCCGGGCCGTTCGGCGGTTTCAAGCGCTCGGGACTCGGTCGCGAGCTGGGACGCGAGGGCCTCGAGGCGTTCCAGGAGACGAAGCACGTCCACATCGAGACCAAGCTCGAGGTCAAGGACTGGTGGTATCCGTACGGCCCTTAAAGAGAACGAGCGCCCCGCCAGGCGCTCGTTCGATCCGGTGATACGTACCCCAGTCCGTCCCCGGATATCTACCTCCGCTTCGACTGCGCAGAGGGGAAGTTCGTACGTAAATGATCGGCGCATCGGGCGGTTCCCGCTTCCCCTCGGGGGGACGATGTTGGGGTGAAGATGCAGGGGGAGTTGCGGGGTACGTGTGGGGGATGTGTAGGGTGAAGGAGTGATCACCCTTCTCCTGGGCGAGTTCCCCGACCTGATCGCCTACGGGCTGCGCGGGCTGCTGCGCGACGACGAGCGCCTGGAGATCCTCTCCTCCGACATCCCCTTCGACGGGCTCGAGGCCGCGATTGCCGAAGTCGAGCCCGACGTCGCGATCATCGACTTCGGGGCGCTGCGCAGCCCGATCCAGGTCCACCAGCTCCACGAGGCCCAGCCGGAGACCCACATCGTGATCCTCGTCGACCGCGCGTCGCCGCAGGAGTGCAACCAGCTGCTCGCCTTCGGCGCGACGGCGATCCTCGCCCGCGACACCCAGAGGCGCGACATCCTCACCTCGATCCACCTGGCCAGCCGCGGCATGCACGTCCTGCCGGGCGCCGGCGGGGCGGTGTCGGAAGAGCCCTACGGCCCCGACCTGCTCACCGAGCGCGAGGCCGAGGTGCTCGACCTGCTCCAGCAGAACCTCTCCAACGCGGAGATCGCCCAGAAGCTCACGGTCGGCATCGAGACCGTCCGCACCCACGCGCGCAACATCTACCGCAAGCTGGGCGTCACCTCCCGCCGGGACCTGGTCGGCTCGCCGTACTCGCGGGGCCGCTAACCGGCGACGGCGGAGCGCACGAGGCCCCGCTGGTGCAGCAGCTCGGCCAGCTGGACGGCGTTGGTCGCGGCGCCCTTGTAGAGGTTGTCGCTGACCACCCAGAGGTTCAGCGCGCGCGGGTGTGAGGGGTCGCGGCGGATGCGGCCGACGAAGACCTCGTCGCGCCCCGCGGCCGCGGCGGCGGTCGGGTACGCGTGCTGCGCCGGGTCGTCGACGACCTCGCAGCCGGGGAAGTCGCGCAGCAGCCCCCGCAGCTCCTCCGGCTCGAGCGGATCGCGCGTCTGGACGTTGACGCTCAGCGAGTGCGAGTAGGTCACGGGCACGCGCGCGCAGCTGACGGAGACGGGGATGTCCGGATCGCCGAGGATCTTGCGCGTCTCGAACATCATCTTGCGCTCCTCGTCGGTGTAGTCGTCTCCCTCGGCGAAGTTGCCCGCGCCACCCAGCACGTTGAACGCGATCGGGTGCGGGTAGACGACGGGCGCGGGCGCCTCGACGCCGTCGAGGACCGCGCGCGTCTGCGCCTCGAGCTCCTCGACGGCCTTGACGCCGGTGCCGGAGACGCACTGGTACGTGGAGACGATCAGCCGCTCGATGCCGGCGGCGTCGTAGATCACCTTCGCCGGGAGCATCAGCTCCATCGTCGAGCAGTTCGGGTTGGCGATCAGGCCCCGATGGGCGTCGAGCGCCTCCGGGTTGACCTCGGCGACGACGAGCGGCACGTCGTCGCGCTGGCGGAACGCGCTCGAGTTGTCGACCACGACCGCGCCGGCCTCGACGAACCTCGGCGCCCACGCCCGGCTGGTGGTCGCACCGGCGGAGAAGATCGCGAGGTCGAAGCCCTGGATGGTCTCGTCGGCGAGCGGCTGGATGGTCCCGAAGCCCTCGAGCTCGCGGCCCGCGGAGCGCTCGGACGCGAACGGGACGATCTCGCTCGCCGGGAACTCGCGCTCGCGCAGCTTGGCCAGCATCACGGTGCCGACGGCGCCGGTGGCGCCGACCACGGCGACCCTCATGCAGCCTCCTTCCCGAACGGGTGCTCGGGCGTGACGTCGTCGGCGCCGAGTTCGAAGGCCCGGTGCAGCGCGCGCACCGCCTCGTTGAGCTGGTCGGCGCGCACGACGCAGGAGATCTTGATCGGCGACGTGGAGATCATCTCGATGTTGATGCCGCGCTCGCCGAGGGTCGCGAAGACCTTCGCGGCGACGCCCGGGTGGGTCCGCATTCCCGCTCCGACGACCGACACCTTCCCCATCTCGGGGTCGTCCTGGGAGCGGATGCCGAGCTCGGTGACCACCGGGTCGAGCGCCTGGTGCGCGGCCCTCAGGTCCGAGCGCGGGACGGTGAAGCTCATGTCGGCCTCGGCGCCGTCGGACACCGGCTCGTTCTGGATGATCATGTCGACGTTGACGTTCGAGTCGGCGAGGGCGGTGAAGATGCGCCCGGCCACGCCGGGTATGTCGGGCACGCCGAGGAGCGTGACGCGGGCCTCGTCGGTCGAGTGGGTGACGGCGGTGATGAGCGGGTGTTCCATGGTTTCCTCTTCGCCGACCACGAAGGTACCGGCCTCGTCGGAGTAGCTCGCGCGGCAGTGGATGCGCACGCCGTGGTTGCGGGCGTACTCGACGGAGCGCAGCTGCAGCACCCCAGCGCCCGACGCGGCCATCTCGAGCATCTCCTCGAACGACACGACCGGCAGCTTGCGTGCCTCGGGGACCACGCGGGGATCGGCGCTGTAGACGCCGGCGACGTCCGTGTAGATCTCGCAGACGTCGGCCTCGACGGCGGCGGCAAGGGCCACGGCGGTGGTGTCCGAGCCCCCGCGCCCGAGCGTCGTGACGTCCCTGGCGGTGCTGACGCCCTGGAACCCGGCCACCAGCACGATGTTGTCGTTCGCCAAGGCTTCATGAATGCGGTCGGCGCGAACGTCCACAATGCGTGCCTTCGTATGGGACGTATCTGTGACGATCCCGGCCTGCGAGCCGGTGAGAGAGAGCGCGCGATGACCGAGATCGTTGATGGCCATGGCGCACAGGGCGCACGACATCCGCTCGCCGGTGGACAGCAGCATGTCCATCTCGCGCGGGTCGGGGTGGGGCGAGACCTCCTCGGCCATGGCGATCAGCTCGTCGGTGGTCTTGCCGCGCGCCGACAGGACGCCGACCACCTTCTGCCCGGCCTCCTTGGCCCGCACCATGCGCGCCGCGGCGCGCTTGATCCGCTCGGCGTCCGCGACGGACGTGCCACCGAACTTCATCACCACCGTCCCGGGCATTGGCGGGCCATGCTAGTTGTGGCCTGTGCCCTGATCCTGGCGGGATGCGGGGGGTCGAGCACGCGCCCGACGGCGCTCACGGGGACACCGGAGCCGAAGCGCGCGGCCGAAGATGCGACCGCGACGCCGAAGCCGCGACGCACCGCCGCGCCCCGCAAGGTCGGCCCGCCGCCCGTCCCCGAGCGCTTCCGCGCGGCGGCGCAGCGGCTGCCGCTCGACCAGCGTGTCGCGCAGCTGCTGGTGGTCGGATTCGAGGGGATCGACCTCAGCGCGCCGGTGCTGAGCGAGCTCGAGGGCCATGGCTGGGGCGGGATCGTCGTGGGCCCGGAGAACGCCATCGACATCAACGGCGTCGGGCTGTTCGCGGGCGAGGCGAGGGTGCGTGCCGAGGCAGCCGGCCGGGTGCCGCCGCTGGTGGCGTCCTTCGACGACGCGCGGCCGGAGCGCCTGGGCTCGAACCGCGCCGAGGGGCTCGCGCAGGCGGAGGCCGCGGCGGCGTCCGCGACGGCGCAGGGGATCACGCTGACCGGCGCGCCCTTCATCGACGTCGGCATCGGCGCCGACGCCGACCTGATCGCCCGGGTCGCGCCGGCCGCCATCAAGGCGTGGCTGCGCGGCGGTGTGGCGCCGGCGCCGGGCCACTTCCCGGGCCAGGGGGCCGTGACCCAGGATCCGCTCGACGGGCCGGCCAACGTCGGCACCTCCGCCGGCGAGCTGGCGGGACGGGATCTGAAGCCGTTCCTGACCGCGCTCAAGCACGCGCCGGCGGTGACGGTCTCGTCGGCGACGTTCACCGCCTATGACCCGGTGACACCCGCCGCGCTGACGCCGACCGTCGTCCAGGACCTGCTGCGCGGCGGCCTGCGCTTCGGGGGCGTCGCGATGACCGACGACCTCCAGGCGCTCGCCGTCCAGACCGGCGGCTCGCCGGCCCGCGCCGCCGTCGCGGCGATCGAGGCCGGGATCGACCTCGTCTACGCGCCGCGCGCCGACCAGCGCACGGCGGTCTACGACGCGCTGCTGCGGGCCGCCGAGCGCGGCAAGCTCCCGCGCGCGCGGGTCCTCGAGGCGGCGGCGCGTGTTCTCGAGCTCAAAGCGCGCGTCGGCCTGCGAGTGCCTTCCCCAGCGTGACCTCGTCGGCGTACTCGAGGTCGGCGCCGACGGGCAGGCCGGAGGCCAGGCGGGTGACGGCGACCTCGCGGTCGCGCAGCTGCTCGGCGATGTAGAGCGCGGTCGCCTCGCCGGTCGTGGTGGGGTTGGTGGCGATCACGACCTCGGTCACCTCGGCGTCGACGCGGCGAACGAGCTCGGCCAGCTTGAGGTCCTCGGGCTCGACCCCGTCGATCGGGCTCAACGCCCCGCCGAGGACGTGGTAGAGGCCGCGGTACTCGCTCGTGCGCTCGATCGGGATCACGTCGCCCGGCTCCTCGACGACGCAGATCAGGTGCGTGTCGCGGCGGGCGTCGGCGCAGATCGCGCAGCGCGGGCCCTCGGCCAGGTTGAAGCAGACCTCGCACAGCCCGATGCGCTCCTTGACCTCGCGGATCGCGTCGGCGAGGCCGAGCGCATCGCCGGGGTCGGTGCGCAGGATGTGGAACGCGAGCCGCTGCGCGGTGCGGCCGCCGATCCCCGGGAGCTTCGAGAGCTCCGTGATCAGCCGCTGGATCGAGGCGGGGTACACCTACTTCTTGCGCTTCTGGGCGCGGCGAGCGGCGCGATTGCCGGCACCCGGCGGCATCCCGCCGGGCAGACCCGCGCCGCCCCCTCCGAGGCCGCCCAGCCCGAGGCCGGACAGGGCCTCCATGGGGTCGAAGCCGGCTGATTCCCCCATCGCCTTCTCGCGCAGCTCGTCGGCCTGGCGCAGCGCCTCGTTGACCGCGGCGAGCACCATGTCCTGCAGCAGCTCGACGTCCTCGGGGTCGACCGCATCGGGTTCGATGGTCAGCGACTCGAGCTGCCCCCCGCCCGTGGCGACGACCTTGACCATGCCGCCGCCCGAGCTCGCCTCGACCTTCTCGTCGGCGAGCTTCTCCTGCGCTGCGGCCATGTCCTCCTGGAGCTTCTGCGCCTGCTCGAGCATCTTGCCGAGGTTGGGCGGGACGTTCACTGCGTTTCCTCCGTCGCGTCGAATTCATGGAGCATGCGGTCGACGAGCTCGTGCTCGGACACCGCGTCGGGCTCGTCGCCGGCCGCTTCCTCGAGCTCCTCGTCGGAGCGCAGCTCGTAGGAGACGCGCAGCGCGCGGCCGGTGACCTCGCGCACAGCGGCGGCGACAGCCTCGCGGTTGGCCGGCTTGTCGGCGTGCTTGAACAGCACCATCGCCGACTGGCTGAAGGCGACGGTGAGGCGCTCGGCTGAGACCTCGAGCGGGACCGTCCCGCCCAGCATCGCCTGCAGGCCGCCCTCGAGCTGGCTCAGCACCGCGGGCCACAGCTCGCGCATCTCCTCGATGTCGGGCTCGCCGTTGACCGCGGGGGATGCGGCAGGTGGCCTGGCCGCTTGGTGCACCGGCTCCGGTTCGGGCGCGGGGCGCAGCAGCTGCCCGGCGGCGGTCTGAGGCTCCTCGGGCGCGTGCGTCGGTTCCGGCGCCTGCACGCCACCGCGCTCGAGGCGCTCGAGGCGGGAGAGCAGCGCCTTCTGGCTCGGATCGCGGGCCGGGTCGGCCGCCTTGACGAGCGCGAGCTCGAGCTGCGTCCGCGCGTCGGCACCGTCCTTCATCGCGCGCAGGCCGTCGGCGAGGTTGTCGAGCAGATGCGTGACGGCCGCC
Organism: uncultured Solirubrobacteraceae bacterium; assembly: GCA_963724135.1. Lineage (GTDB taxonomy): Bacteria > Actinomycetota > Thermoleophilia > Solirubrobacterales > Solirubrobacteraceae > DATLGB01. The sequence goes on along the minus strand of CAVRTA010000004.1, from coordinate 220,996 downwards.
GGCGGGACGCGGCGCGCCTGCCCGGCGAGGCGCTCGTCCTGGTCGGGCGTGATCTTGAGCTCCTCCGGCACGCTCTGGAGCGTCTGGACGATCATCACCGCGCGCAGATGCGCCTCCAGGTCGGCGAAGAAGCGGCTGACGTCGCGGCCGGACTCGGCGAGGCGGGCGGCTGCGCGCAGCGCCTGCGCCGCGTCGCCCTTGGCCACTGCGTCGACGGTCCCGAACAGCAGCTCGGCGTCAGCCGCGCCGAGGACGGCGAGCACGTCCTCGAGCGCGATCGTCGTGCCCGAGTAGGCGACCAGCTGCTCGAGCGTCCCCAGCGCGTCGCGGAACGAGCCGGTCGCGGAGCGCGCGATCAGCGCCAGCGCCTCGTCGGGCGCGCTGATGCCCTCGGCCGCGGCGACGCGCTTGAGCACGGTCGTGATCTGCTGGAGCGTGGGACGGCCGAAGTCGAAGCGATGGCAGCGGTCGGCGACCGTCGGCAGCACCTTCTGCGCCTCGGTCGTGGCGAGCACGAAGATCGTGTGCGGCGGCGGCTCCTCGAGCGTCTTGAGGAACGCGTTCCACGCCGCGGTGCTGAGCATGTGCGCCTCGTCGAGGATGTAGACCTTGTGGCTGCCGGCCACCGGCGCGTAGGCGACGCGCTCGCGCAGGTCGCGGATGTCGTCGACCGAGTTGTTCGACGCGGCGTCCATCTCGATCACGTCGAGGCTGGTGGCGCTGGCGATCGCGACGCAGGACTCGCAGCTCCCGTCGGGCTGCGTCGTGGGCCCCCGCACGCAGTTCAGGCTGGCGGCCAGGATCTTCGCCATCGACGTCTTGCCGGTCCCGCGGCTGCCGACGAACAGGTACGCGTGGTGGACCTTGCCCTGCTCGATCGCGTTGGAGAGCGTGCGGACGACGTGCTCCTGCCCGACCACGTCGGCGAACGTGCGCGGGCGGTGGCGGCGGTACAGCGAGGCCATCTCGCTCCGAGTCTATTTGTGAAAACGGACCGTGCACCCCTCGTCGAAATGGGTCCTCTGGCGCGTTCGCCGCTCGACGGCTCCAGCCGGGCAATCCCGCTGCGCCTGCCGGTGACCGCTTAAGGCTGCTTCCTTCCGGACCTGACCTGGTTCACGGGCCGACACCGCATGGGACCCGGCCTTCGACACCGCGTGCGGCGCGCTGACCCGGAGGGCTCCACCCCTCGGAGGGGAATTCGGCCCCGCTAGAGCGGATTGCGGGTTCAGGGCTCCGCTACGTCCCCGCCTAGCACGGTCCGCTCGTGATGCTAGAGGATGACCGGGTGCCCGAGGTCAGGCTCCCCGACGGTTTCGCCTGCGGGCACTGGACCGACTCCGTGGGCCGCACCGGCTGCACGGTGCTGCTGGCGCCGCCGGGAGCGATCGGCTCCGGCGAGGTGCGCGGGGGCGGGCCCGGCACGCGCGAGTCGGATCTGCTGTCGCCGTGGACGTCGACGGCCGGGCCGCAGGCGGTGGCTCTGTGCGGCGGCAGCGCGTTCGGGCTGGCGGCGTGCGACGGCGTCGTCGGCTGGCTCGCCGACGCCGGCCGCGGCCACCCGACGCCCGCGGGCCGGGTGCCGCTGGTGGCCGGCGCCGTCGTCTACGACCTGTTCGTCGGGGACGCCGTCCACCCCGACGCGGCGGCGGGACGGGCGGCGTGCGAGGCCGCCGGCCCGGTCGTCGAGCGCGGTTCCGTCGGCGCGGGAGCGGGCGCGACGGTGGGCAAGCTGCTCGGCCCCGATGCGCTGTCGCCGGGCGGCGTCGGCGCCGCCTCCGTGCGCGCCGGCGACGCGATGCTCGTGTGCGTCGCGGTGGCGAACGCGATCGGCGACGTGCTCGCGAGCGACGGGAGCGTGCTCGCCGGGGCGCGCCGCGACGGCGCCTTCGTGCCCGCCGTGGAGCTGATCGCCTCCGGCGCTGTCCCCCCGATCGAGCGCGAGCGCGCGAACACAACGCTCGCGTGCCTGTGCACCGACGCGAAGCTCACCAAGCTCGAGGCCTACATGGTCGCGCGCGCGATGAACGCCGGCCTCGCCCGCGCCGTCTCCCCCGCCGCGACCGGCTTCGACGGCGACATGACCTTCGTGCTCGCCTCCGGCGAACGCGACGCCGACCTGCTCGCCGTCTCCACGCTCGCGGCCGAGGTCACCGCCGCGTCGATCCGCGACGCGGCGTCGGCTGCCGGACCGCACTAGCGCGGAGTCGCGTTGTTCCGTACCGTCTCGTGCGTGGGCCGGGTCCTGATCGGAGCAGCGACTCTCTTCACGCTGGTCATGCCGATGGCCACGGCACACGCTGCCGTGAGCATCACCACGACTGCGTCACCCGGCGTCACGGTCGGCGGCTCCGTGAGCGACACCGCGACGGTCAGCGGGCTCGTCAACCCGGTCTCCGGCGCCGGCGGCGGGACCGTCGAGTTCCGCCTCTACGGGCCCGACGACGCGACCTGCGTGGTGGCGATCTTCAGCAGCTCCAACCGGCCGCTCGCCCTCAGTGGCGGCAACACCAGCGGCACGGCGACCTCGGCACCGTTCACGCCGACGACGCCAGGCACCTACCGGTGGCGCGCCTTCTACAGCGGCGACCCCAACAACAGTCCGGTGAGCGGAGCGTGCAACGACCCTGGCGAGAACGTCGTGGTGAGCCCCGCGACACCGACGCTCACCACCGAAGCGTCCCCCGGCATCACGGTCGGCAGCGGCACCCTGAGCGACACCGCGACGGTCAGTGGGCTCGTCAACCCGGGCTCGGGCGCCGGCGCCGGGACCGTCTCGTTCAGCCTCTACGGGCCCGGCGACACGACCTGCGCGACGGCGATCTTCACGAGCTCCAACCGGCCGCTCGCCCTCAGTGGCGGCAACACCAGCGGCACGGCGACCTCGGCACCGTTCACGCCGACGACGGCGGGGACCTACCGATGGCGCGCCTTCTACAGCGGCGACGTCAACAACGAGGCCGTCAGCGGACCGTGCAACGCGGCCGATGAGAGCACGACCGTCGCAAAAGCCACACCGACCATCACGACCACAGCGTCCCCCGGCATCACGGTCGGCAACGGCAGCCTGAGCGACAGCGCGATGATCACCGGCCTCGTCAACCCCGCGTCTCAGGCCAGCCCGTTCGCCGGCACCGTCGAGTTCCGTCTGTACGGCCCTGGCGACACGACGTGCGCGACGGCGATCTTCACCAGCTCCGCCCGGCCCGTCGTCCTCGATGCCGGTAACACCCAGGGGACCGCCACGTCCACGCCCTTCACTCCCCCGGCCGCGGGGACATATCGGTGGCGCGCGTTCTACAGCGGCGATTTCAACAACGAGGCCGTCAGCGGACCGTGCAACGCGGCCGATGAGAGCACGACCGTCGCCAAAGCCACACCGACCATCACGACCACAGCGTCCCCCGGCATCACGGTCGGCAGCGGCACCCTGACCGACACGGCGAACGTCAGCGGGCGCGTCAATCCACAGAGCGGGGCGACGGTCACGTTCATGCTCTACGGCCCGGACGACGCGACGTGTGCGGGCCCACCGGCGACGACCTCGACAATGGCGTACCCGCTCGCCGGCGGCGATGTGACCTCCGACCCGTTCTCGCCGGAGACGCCGGGCGTCTATCGCTGGATCGCGACTTACAGCGGCGACGCGAACAACGCCGGTGTCAGCGGGGCCTGCGACGACCCCGCGGAGGACGTGACGGTCTCGCCCGCCCCCACGCCGACTCCGACGCCAACGGTCACCCCGACGCCGACGGTCACGCCGACGCCGACGGTCACGCCGACCGCGACTGCGACCGCCACCGCCACGGTCACCGCGACGGCGACAGCGAACCCGACCGTCACCACGACCCCAACCGCCACAGCGACCCCGACAGTGACCGTGACCTGCGGCGGCCGGACGGCAACCATCGTTGCCGCGCCCGGTCAGAAGCGGATCAGAGGGACCTCGGGCGCGGACGTGATCGTCGGTTCGAAAGCGGCCCAGACGATCGATGGCCGGGGGGGCGCCGATGTGATCTGCTCTGGCGGCGGCCGCGACACGGTCGACGCGGGCAGGGGCAGGGACAAGGTCAGCGGTGGCGGCGGACGCGACCGCATCCGGACGGTCGACGCGAGCCGCGACACGGTCGACTGCGGGCGGGGGCGCGACCGCCTCCGCGCCGACCGCAAGGATTCTGCGAGGCGCTGCGAGCGGACCCTCGGACCCCGCTGACCTTCCAGGATCTAGCTGGGCCTGCGCGCCGTCGCGATCGTCGTGAACAGCGGCGGGCTCAGGACCCCGTCGCGGGCATGGGGCCGAAGCGTCTCCGAGTACTGGGCGGCGAACGCCTGCTGGCGCTCCTGGCTCAGTTCGGCGAACGCGGGTCCGAGCGGCCCGGCGAGCACGAAGCGGGCGCCGAGCTCCTCCGGCGTTCCCGGGTAGGCGGTCTCGACCGGGACCTCGGACAGCTCGACGTCGTCGAGCGGCGCGTCGGCGAGCAGCTGCTCGAGCACGTCCGGCGAGACCGCGAAGGGCATGCGCATGGCCGCCGCCTGCTCCTCTCCCAGGTGGTCGCGCAGCGCCTCGGCGAGGCCCACGAAGCTGGGGGAGTCGTCGAACCGCGTCCAGCACGCGATCCCCAGCCTCCCGCCGGGCCGCAGCGCGCGCACGATCTCGGCCAGCGCGGCCGGCCGGTCCGCGAAGAACTGGAAGCCGTGCTGGCAGAGGACGACGTCGAAGGCCTCGTCGGCGACGGGCAGCGCGAGCGCGTCACCCTCCCCGTAGTCGATCGGCGCCGCCCCCGCCTCGGAATCCTGCCGGCGCGCGACCTCGAGCATCGGCGGGCCGAGGTCGACGCCCGTGACCGAGCCGCTCTCACCGGCGCGCGCCGCGGCCTTCCGGCTCACGATGCCGGTCCCGCACGCCACGTCGAGGACGTCGTCTCCCTCGTTCACTCCGACCGCATCGAGCAGGATCTCCGCGCACGGCGCGAACATCCCGGGCACCAGGATCGCCTGGTAGTTCTCGGCCATCGAGCCGCCCTGCTTGGTCCAGTCCATAGCTCCCCCGTCGCGTAGTTCGCCGCAGCGTTACAGATCGCCCAAGATCCGTCTTCTGGCCGACGACAGCGGCGCTGTCGTGCTCGACTATGCCGGAATCCCTTTCTCCCCAGGAGGCAAGCCGTGCCGTCCCTCACCCGTTGGGTGCTCGCCCACAAGCGCATAGTCGTCGTTGCCTGGCTCGTCCTCACGGTCGCGGGTGCGGCCGCGGCCGGCCCCGCCGCCGACGCGCTCAAGCCGGAGTTCTCCGTGCCCGACAAGGAGGGCTGGGAGACGAACGTGGCGATCGCCGAGACGTACCGCGGGACCGGCGGGGACAGCGCTCCGCTGATGCCGGTGGTGACACTGCCCGAGGGACAGAGCGTCGACACCCCGGCCGTCCGCGCCGACCTCGAGCGCCTCGAGGCGCGGCTCGAGCGCGCGCTCCCGCAGGCGCGCATCGCCTCGTTCGCCTCCACCGGCGACCCTGCGTTCGTCTCCGAGGACGGGAGCACGACGTTCGCGCTCGTCTACCCCCAGCCCGACCCGAACTCCTTCTTCGGCGAGAACCCGGCGGCGGAGAAGGCCGCGCGCGGCGCCGTGACCGGTGCCACGGTCGCGGGCGCGCCCGTCCACCTGACCGGCTTCGACGCGCTCGTCGCCGACAGCGGCGGCGACGCCGACGGTCCGGGGGTGTTGCTCGAGGCGGTGCTCGGCGGCGTCGGCGCGCTGGTGGTGCTGGTGTTCGTGTTCGCCTCGCTGCTGGCGTTCGTGCCGCTCGCGATGGCGATCGTCTCGATCCTGACCACCTTCCTGCTGCTGCTCGGCCTGACCCGGTTCGCCGACATCTCACCGATCGTGCAGTTCCTGATCGCGCTGATCGGGCTGGGCGTCGCGATCGACTACTCCCTGATCGTGGTGTCGCGCTGGCGGGAGGAGCGCGCGCATGGGCACACCGGCGACGAGGCCGTCCAACGCGCGATGGAGACGGCGGGCCGCGCGGTCGTGTTCAGCGGCATCACGGTGGCGATCGGCCTGCTCGCGTTGATCGCATTGCCGCTGCCCTTCCTGCGCTCGATGGGCTACGGCGGGATGCTGATCCCGCTCGTCTCGACGCTGGTCGCGATCACCCTGCTGCCGGTCGCGCTGGCCAAGGTCGGCGGGCGGCTGGACTGGCCGCACGTGCGCACCGACGACAAGGCCAGCCGCGCCTGGACGCGCTGGGCGCAGGCCGTCACACGACGCCGCTGGCTGGCCGCCGGCGCCGGCATGGCGGTGATCGTGGCGCTGGCGCTCGCCGCGACCGATCTGCAGCTGGGCACGTCTGACGCCGACACCATCGCGCGCTCGGGCGACGCACGCGACGGGCTCGTCGCGCTGGAGGAGGCCGGCATCGGCGAGGGTTCGCTGCTGCCGCACGAGATCCTGATCGACGGCGGCACGAACCCGGACGCGGTTGCCGCCGCGTTGGAGGACGTCGATGGCATCCACGGCGTGGTCGCGCCCGACGACGCCGATTGGCGGCGCGACGGCACGGCGCTGGTCGAGGCGATCCCGATTCCGGACAGCGGGACCGACGCGGGCACGGAGACGCTGGCGGCGGTCCGTGAGACCGCCCACGCGGCCGGTGCCGACGTGCGCGTCGGCGGCCAGCCGGCCTCGAACGCCGACTTCATCGACGCCGTCTACGGCAGCTTCCCGCTGATGATCGCGCTGATCACGATCACGACGTTCATCCTGCTCGCCCGGGCCTTCCGCTCGCTGCTGCTGCCCCTGAAGGCGATCGTGCTCAACATCCTCAGCGTCGCCGCCGCCTGGGGCGTGCTCGTGCTCGTGTGGCAGAAGGGCTTCGGCTCCGAGGCGATCTGGGGCATCGAGGCCACGGGCTCGATCCCGTCCTGGATGCCGCTGATGGTGTTCGCGTTCCTGTTCGGCCTGTCCATGGACTACGAGGTCTTCATCCTCAGCCGGATGCGCGAGGAGTACGACCGCACGGGCTCAACCGAGACCGCGGTCGTGCGCGGCATCGGTCGCACCGGGCGCCTGGTCACGAGCGCCGCCCTGATCCTGTTCCTCGCCTTCACCGCGATGGCCTCGGGGCCGGAAACCGACGTCAAGATGATGGCGACCGGCCTGGCGGCCGGCATCCTGCTCGACGCGACCGTGATCCGCGCGCTGATCGTCCCCGCCGTGATGACGCTCATGGGGCGCTGGAACTGGTGGCTCCCGCGCTGGCCGGCGCGGCTCCTGCGCGTCGAGCCCTCGCTGCCGCCGCGCGCCGCGACGGCCGACGTGGAGGGGTAGCGGTAGCGGCGATAAAGTGGTCCGCCGCCCGGGCGCGTAGCTCAGTGGGAGAGCGCTCGCTTCACACGCGAGAGGTCGCAGGTTCGAAACCCGCCGCGCCCATCGTCCGAAGGCCCTGCAATGGCGGGGTCTTCGTCGTTTGGGGGCGGTTCCGCGGAACCGCTCGGAGCTCAGCGCGACCCCGCGGCGGCAGCCGGACGCTGCATTGCAGGGCGTGGTCGATTAGGGTCGTGCGATGAAGGCGACCGTCTCGAGGGACGACCCCGCGATCTTCGCCGCCCGCGTCTGATGTCGCAACCAATCCTCGCCTCCGTCGCCGACGCAGCCCGCGAGGCCACACAGGCGCAGGCGGCGCGCATCCTGATCGGCGACGAGGACGAGCTGAAGGTCGCGGCCGTCGCCGGGAACGATCCAGGGTGGCGGCTCGGTGAGGGCCTTGCCATCGAGCAGGACGGCGCCGGCTACGTCCTCGCGTCGGGACAGCCGCTGTCAGTCGCTCCGCCGGCCGGCGGCGGCGCGCCGCTGTTGTACGTCCCGTGCACGCACGAGAGCGAACCGGTCGGGGTGCTCGAGCTGGTCGGCGGCTCGGGAGACGCTCCCTTTCCCGTTGCGGCGACCGATGCCGCGCTGTTGTTCGCGCGTGTCGCCGGGACGACGATCGTGAACGCCGACCACAGCGCCGCGGGCGTCCCGGCGCCGCGTGAGCTCGCGGCCGAACTCGCGCGGGTCGAGGCCACCGACCCGGTGCGCTATGCGAGTCTTGCACGAGCCGTGGGCGCCCTGTTGAGCTGATGTCCGACCCGGATCGCCGGCCGGCGTTCTCCCGTGGCGAGTCCATCTTCGTGCCGCTCGAGGTCGAACGAGCGCCCCTGCATCCGGATCCGGACTGGGCGTGGGGCGGCGCCACGGGGAGAGGGGTCCGGGTCGCGGTGCTCGACAGCGGGATCGACTACGACCATCCGACGCTGGGCGACTCGATCGACGGCGACGCTGGCGTGGCCCTGACCCTCGGTGCGGACGGCACCGTCGTCGAGCAGTTCGGCGAGCACCGCGACTCGTTCGGTCACGGAACGGCGTGCGCGTCGATCATCCACCGTGTGGCGCCCGAGGCGCGGATCGCGAGCGTGAAGGTCCTCGGCGGCGGGCTGCGCGGGCGCGCCGCGGTCTTCGTCCACGCCCTGGCGTGGGCCATCGAGCAGCGTTTCGACGTGATCAACCTCTCATTGGGAACCGGAAAGCGCGACTGGGCGCTACCGCTCTACGAGCTCTGCGACCGCGCGTACTTCCAAGGGTGCTTCGTGGTGACGGCGGCCAACAACGTCGCTGGGCAGAGCTTCCCGAGCTTGTGCGCTTCGGTCGCCAGCGTTGCGTGCAACACCGCGCAGGACCCCTTCGACTTCCACGTCAATCCGGAGCCGCCGACCGAGTTCCTCGCGCCCGGCATCGACCTCGAGGTTGCCTGGAAGGACGGCGATTCGCGCCGCGTCACCGGCAATTCCTACGCAGCACCCCACATCGCGGGCGTCGCCGCCCTGATCTGCTCGATCCACCCCACCCTGCGCCCGTTCCAGCTGAAGTCGGTGCTCTGGGCGACCGCCGCGAACGCACGGGACGGCGCGCAGGTGCCGCGAGCGCCTGAGCACCGCCGGGAGGTGCCGATCCTCTCGCCGCGGGCGACGTCGGCCATTCACACGATTCAAGACGGATTGCTCAGGAGCGGCAGGCCCGGCCGCGACCCTGCGGGCTGACGGTCACGCCGTATCGACTTCGTCGTCCGCGCTCAGGTGCTCGAGGAGCGCGTCGGCGAGCGGCTGCACACTCCACGGCGGCTCCGTCCCGTAGCCCTGGACCTCCGCGTCAGGAGCGTGGGCCTGATCGAGGCCGGGGGCCAGGAGCGCCGCCAGCAGCGCCCGCTCGTCGTCGTCGAGCGCTTCGGTCGTGAACCGGCGCAGCTTGCGGATGAGGCGCTCGGCGGTCTCGCGGTCCACTACCCACCAGTCTTTCCGCCGCGCCGGCGGTTACATGTCACGACCCCTGTAACCATTTCGCGCGCCGATTCGACTGCTGGTGAAGACGGAAACATCACCATCTCAATGGAGGTTTCATGGCGGACCAGGCAACCATCGACAGCATCGGCAAGAAGTTCCAGGAGTGGGCAGGGACCCTTCCCGCGGACGAGCAGGAAGCTCTCGCCGAGTGGTGGACCTCTCGCGACGAGGTCTCCGGCTACTCCGCCAACTGGTGGCAGGAGCCAGGAGCGTGGTCGTCCAGTTGGACGTCCTGGTGGTCTGAGTAGCAGCCGCCGCGCCGACGGTCGCGAGCGGAGCCGTTTGGGGCCGCTCGCGACCCGCGCAGCAGTGCCTGGTCATCGGCGTTCGGCGTCGAGCGCGACATCCCGGCACACCTCGCACGCGCCCAGGTGCTGGGCGATCGCGACCAGCTCGCCGGGATTGATCGCCACGAAGGTGGGGCACCCCGGCATCTGCCGCCGCGCGAGGATCTCCAGCAGAAAGGCGCTGCGCAGTCGCCGGCGTCCCCGGTGAAGCACGACCTTCGCCGCCCCGTGCCCGATCCCCAGCGCGCGCGCCACGTCGTGGACGCTGAAGCCGAGCGCGATCAGCCCAAGGGCGGTCGCGTCACGCGCCGAGAGCCCGCCGATCGCGATCCGCACCACCGCGGCCAGCTCGGCGATCTCGGCCAGCTCGTCCGGGGTGGGATCGAGGCTCGGCAGTGCGTCCGCCGCCTCCAGCAGCTCGGGCTGGCGCTTGCTCAGGACCCGGCCGGCATCGATCGCGGTGTGGCGGGCGATCGAGAGCAACCAGGGGCGGAAGCGCTCAGCCTCGGAGAGCCGCGGTAGCGACTCGAACGCACGCGTGAAGGTCTCCTGCACGACGTCCGCAGCGTCGTCGGCATGGCGTACGTGATCGCGCACGACGGCCCGCACCCCGGGCACATGACGGGCGTACAGGGTCTCGAAGGCGGCCAGGTCGCCGCCGCGCAGTGCCTGGACGAGCGCACCGTCATCGACGACCGAGCCTGCCATCGCGCAACCCTACCCGGCGGTTGTTGCGACCGTTCGTCTCAGATACCGTCGCGTGATGACGGAACACGACAATCGGATTCGGAAGATCGTCATTCTCGGAGGCGGTACGGCGGGCTGGATGACCGCCTCGTATCTCGGGAAGGCGCTGCAGGGCACCGTGGAGATCACCGTCTTGGAGGCACCGGCGATCCCGAGGATCGGAGTCGGCGAGGCGACGGTGCCGAACCTGCATCGGGCGTTCTTCGCCTATCTGGGGTTCGAAGAGGACGAGTGGATGCGCGAGTGCAATGCCAGCTTCAAGATGGCCGTGCGCTTCGTCAACTGGCGCACCGACGGTGCCGGCCAGGCCACCGCCCGGGAGCTTCCCGGAGGCGGACCGGATCACTTCTACCACCCCTTCGGGCTGCTTCCGACCTACGACCAGATCCCGCTGTCGCACTACTGGTTCAAGCGCCGCTACGAGGGTGAGACGACCAAGCCCTTCGACTACGCGTGTTTTCGCGAGCCTCCGATCATGGACGCGATGAAGGCTCCGCGCTGGATGGACGGGCGCAAGGCGACGAACTACGCGTGGCACTTCGACGCGAATCTCGTCGCCGGCTTCCTGCGCAAGTTCGCGACCGACCAGCAGGGCGTCGAGCACATCGAGGACGAGATGGTGGGAGCGGAGCAGGACGAGCGCGGGTTCGTGACCGGGCTCAAGACCAAAGCGGGGCGCTTGGTCGAAGGCGACCTCTTCGTCGACTGCTCGGGCTTCAGGGGCCTGCTGATCGATGAGACGCTCGGCGAGCCTTTCATCGACCTAAGTGACCAACTCCTCAACAACCGCGCTGTCGCCACCGCGGTTCCGTACGCGGACGACGATGAGGACATCGAGCCCTACACGTCGTCGATCGCCATGTCGTCGGGTTGGAGCTGGAAGATCCCGATGCTGGGTCGCTTCGGCAGCGGCTACGTGTACTCGGACCGCTTCACCACGCAGGAGGAGGCGACCCAGGAGTTCTGCAACATGTGGGGCCTCGATCCCGAGACCACCCGCTTCAACCACGTCCGCTTCCGGGTCGGCCGACACGAGCGCTCCTGGGTGAAGAACGTCGTCAGCATCGGCCTGTCCTCCTGCTTCTTGGAGCCTCTCGAATCGACCGGCATCTTCTTCGTCACGGCCGCGATCTACCACCTGGCCACGCATTTCCCGGATCTCACGTTCAACGAGGCGCTGGCGGACTCCTACAACCAGGAGATCGAGACGATGTTCGAGGAGACGCGGGACTTCATCCAGGCGCACTTCTACTACGCACCGCGCGTGGACTCGGAGTTCTGGCGGGCGTGCAAGGAGATCACGCTGTCCGACAACATCCGCGAGAAGATCGCGGCGTATCAGGCCGGCCTGGCGATCAACGCGCCGACGTCCGACGAGGGCACCTATTACGACAACTTCGAGGCGGAGTTCCGGAACTTCTGGACCAACGGCAGCTACTACAGCGTGTTCACGGGCGTAGATCTGCTGCCGGACGCACCGCTGCCGGCGCTCGCCCACAGACCACGCTCCGTGGCCGGCGCCGCCCCGCTGTTCGACCAGATCGAGCAGGAGCAGGAGGAGCTGCTACGGACGCTGCCGAGCTGCGTGGAGTACCTGCGAGAGCTGCACGGAGCAGGCTGAGCGAGCCCCTTCACCGCAACAGCCTGGCGACCTCGGCTCGGTACGCGGTGATGGAGGCGGGCAGTCGGCGCAGCACTGCGAGCACATCCTGGCCGTGCTCGCGCGTGGCGTGCTCGTGGGTCTCGAAGAGCACGACGGCGTCGCGCACGGCGGCCTTGATCTCGGCGAAGAACCGGCGGTTGCAGGCGGAGATCGCGGCGATGTCGGCGCGGGCGTGCGCCCAGAACGCCTCATCCTCTGAGCCGCCGCGAGCCTGCTCGCAGAGGTCACGCAGCTCCGCGGACACGCGCGTGAGCTGCTCAGGATCGGACTCGCTCACCTCCGCCAACTCCTGCGCAAGCCATTCACCATCCGCCGCCGAGTCGCACAGCGTGGCCGTGCGGCGCCACAACTCGGCGAGCGGGCCCTCCCCTGCCGTCAGACCGCGGTAGTACAGCTCTAGGAAACGGTCCTGGGCCTTGCTGAACATCAGGAGCTTGAGACCGGTGAGCTCGTCGGCCGTCTCGACACCGGTCGTCGACACGCGCTGGAACACGAGGTCGTTCTCGAACGCGTTCTGCATCTCCACGATCAGGAACAGGCCCCGCACCCAGGCGCGGAACAGCTCCTGTAAGGGAGCGTCGGCCTCGAACGGCACCCTCCGGATCGCCCCGATCTTGTACATCGCGAGCATCGCGTTGATCTCGGGGTCGAGGAAGTGCCGGACGACGGCGTACTCCTCCGAAGCGTCGAGGCCCGCACTCGCGTCGATGATGTAGGCGCCACCGGGATGCCGGTGACGGAACTCCGTCATGTCGTAGACGTTGCCGTCGACGGCGAGCCAGTAACCGTGCTCGGCGTTGTTGTGGCGCACCAGCTCGCTGTTGTCGTAGATGCCGTCACCGAGTACTCCGGGCTCGCGCCAGCGGACGTGCGTCGGCATCACCTGGAACATCAGCTGCCGATCGGCGATGAGCTGGCGGACCACGGCGGTGGAGTGGAGCTCGCTGAGCGCGTCGAGCGCGCGCTGCACGAACGCGTCGGCACCCGAGACGTAGAGCTGGGCACCGGGAACGATCTCGCGCAGAAGTGCGACGTTCGCGTCCGAGGCGACCAGCTGCCCGATAGGGCAATCCTCCTCCTCGACGAACGCCCACACCGGAGCTGGGTCGGTCGCCGCTGCACGAGCATCGATGATCGAGCGCACGCCATCGAAGCCGTTGTTGTCGGCGAGCACCACGATTGGCGCGCGCTCGTCGAGCGGTGCTTTCAAGCGCGCCGGGCGGACGATGCTGACGGGGACCGCCGAACCGAGCGGGGCCGCATCGATGAGGTAGCTGGATGCCGTGCCCTTGCGCGGCCCAGGCCGTGGCCCCGCCTCTGAGGTGTACTCCACAGCCTGCACCGCGAGCTCGATCGTCTCGGCGGGCGCCCCGCCGTTGCCGCCCGACACGATCGCGTAGTGACGGAACATCTCCGGCTGGACGATCGAGGCCAGAGACGGGTGCAGCCCGCTGACGTCGTAGCCGTACTTCGTGAGCAGCTCCAACGCCTCGCGCAGATCGAGCTCGTCCTCGCGCCTGGCTTCCACGATCGCGTGCAGCGCGGGCGACCCTGAGATGCGCATGAGGGCCTTCGCCGTGGCTCGTGGGAGCGGGCACAGGCGCGCATATGTGAGGAACTCCACCAGCGGCAGCTCCTCGCGCGTCTCGCCGTCCGCGCGCTGGCGCAGCGCCAGGCGCCAGGGTGTCGTCAACGCGACCGTCAGGTCGTCGGCGGCCTTCAACGCCGCCACCGTGGCGTCGACCCGCTCGCGCGTGTTGGCGGGGATGACCTGGCAGCGATCGCCCGGCCGGTAGACGATGCCCTCGTCCTCGACGTCGAGGACGATGCGCGTCGCGCCCGGGTAGGTGGCCTGATCGCGCTCGCGCAGCAGACCCTGTTGTGCGTGCGCGGGCGCGGCGAGCTCGCGCTCGGCGCGCGACTCCATCAGCGCCTCGTGCACCGTCCGCCAGGGACGATCGTGGAAGGTGCCGCCGAATCCGCCGATCGTCACGGGCCGCCCGGCCTTGAAGGACATCTCGATGAACCCGTACACCATGATTCGGTGAGCCTCGAGCCAGCCGCGCGGGCCCGAGTAGGCGTCGATCAGCGTCTGCACCAGTCCGCGTAGCCGGCGCGAGCCGGTGGCGAGGATGTCCTGCGCTCCCGGGCTCGCCGAGACGGCGGCAACGAAGCGCGCCACGGCTTTGGGCCCCCACTTGCGCAACCGGATGGCATCGACGCCGATGTCCGAGTCGAACACCTTGCGCCCGAGGAAGGCGTCGAGCACGTGAAAAAGCGGCGCAGCGGTGCCGCTCGGACCGGGGATGTGCTGCTGGTACGGCACGGCGAGGTCCGCGACGATGCCGCCGAACAGGATCGGGTCGACCGTGGTGGGGCTGTAGGGGTTCGGGTCGAGCTTGACGAGCACCTCGTCGGTGAGCGCGCGAACCGTCTCGATCATCAGCAGCAGCTCGGCCTCGAGCGCGGCCTCATCGCCGCGAGCGAGGGCCTCTTGCGCCCGGACCACCGCGCCGACGATCGGGGTTGCACGGGCATGGGTCTCGACCTGTGTCAGATAGAAGCGGTGCTCGGTCTCGAGGCCGGTGGCCGGCACGAGCAGCCTCAGGTCCTCGATCGTCAGCCGCGCCGACGGGTCCGGCCGGAACCAGTTGCCCAGCGCGGCGTCCTCGTAGCGCATGAACGGCTCGGGCTTGCCGAGCCGGCGCCCGACGTCGTCCCAGGCCTGCACGAGCGCCGGCGGCAGGTCGGCGGAGCGGTCGCGGTCGGAGTGCACGTAGGAATGCGCGACCACCGACAGGAGCGTGGACGCCCGGCGGACGTAGCGGGCCGGAAGGACGTCCTCGGTGCCGCGCAGGGGTGGGAGGTCTCGGACGGCCGCGCGCACGCCGATGTCCCGCCAGAGCGACGGCAGCGCGGCGGCGATCTCGTCCCACGCCCTGTGGGAGGCCGGCAGCTCTCGCTCGGCTTCCAGCCGCGGAAGGAAACCGCACTCCTCGGAGAGGAACCCCTCGAGCTCGTCCCCTGTACGACGGAAGTAGTCCTCCGCCTTGAGCAACGCCACGCGGCTCGATCGGGCGGCCCCGGCCCCCTCCTGGACAGCCGCGCTCACGGCGGCAGTCTATTTACACAGTCGTCGTTGCGACAAGTATGTTCTCGCCAACGCACGCCGCCGCCGCACAACCTGTTACCTGAGGAGACCCGTGAGCTCGCAGACGCAGTCGAACATCGAGATCGTGGAGGCGATCTACGTCGCGTATGGCACGAAGGACGTCGACGCGCTGCTCTCGCCGCTGCACGACGACTTCCAGATCAGCGCATCGGACCCGCTGCCATGGGGTGGTCGGTACAGCGGCCGCGAAGGGATGATGGAGTTCATCGGAAAGATCTCCTCATACATCGACTCGCGAGTCGACGTGGACGAGATGGTCGACGCGGGTGACCACGTCATCGCGATCGGTCAATCGGCCGGCACGATCAAGGCCACCGGCAAGGAGTACTCGGTGCGGCTGGTGGATGTGTGCCAGATCCGGGACGGGAAGATCCTGAGCATCGACATCTACCTCGACACGCCGGCGATCCTCGCGGAGCTCGCCGGGTAGTCACCGGGCCTGCGGCGCCTCGAGCTCGAGCGCAACGGCCTCGACGCCGACATCCTCTCTGGCCTGTGTCTGAGCTGGGGCATGTGTCGGTGGGCTCGCTGGACTACATGGCGCCCGAGCAGATCGAGGGCCACGCCATCGACGCGCGCACCGACGTCTACGCGTTGGGCTGTGTGCTCTTCCAGATGCTCAGCGGCCATGTCCCGTACGCGGGCACGCAGGTGCAGAAGATGTTCGCGCACGCGACCAAGCCGCCGCCTTCGCCGACCGCGGTCGCCCCGCAACTGGCGCTGGCGTTCGACCCGATAGTGGCGCGGGCGACGGCCAAGAACCCCGACGAACGCTACCCGTCCGCGGGTGACCTGGGCCGGGCGGCGCAGGCGGCCGCCCGTGGCGAGCTCGTCAACACGCCCGAGCGCAGCGTCGCCAGTGCGGAACGTCGAGCGGCTCCCGAGCGTGGCCCGGTCGTGTAGGGGTTCACACCACGACCGATGGAGTCCGCGCCGTGCGCCAACCCCGAGGGTCCGGACGCAGATCGGATCATCGACGACCAGCTCGACCGCATCACCCGCGAGCTCATCGAAGAGGTCACTGGCCGCGCCGCCTGGTGCCCTCGGCTTGCCGCTCGGGCGCTCCACACGCTCGGCTAGGCCTCGGGTACACCAGGTCCGGAAGGGCACGGGCGCTTCGTTCACACGCGAGAGGTCGCAGGTTCGAAACCCGCCGCGCCCATCACCTCTTCCTCAGCGACCGGAGTCAGATCGTGCCGATGCGCTCCAGCGCGTCCTCGATCATGTCGGCCGCGATCAGAGCCCCGGCGGTGGAGAGGTGGATGCCGTCCGAGGAGCGGACGCGGACCTTGCGGCCGCGGTGGCGCAGGGTGTGCCGGTACTGACCGCCAGGGGTGAAGAAGGTCGCGATGTCGATCAGGTGAGCACGGTCGATTCCCTGCACTGCGCGCGCAACTCCGGCGTTCGCCGCGGCACTGGTGGCGGCTCTGCCGGGGTCGCGCATGGTCGGCATGTTCAGCCAGAGCACCGCGCCCTTGTAGGAGCGGATCACGCGCCGCGCCCGGCGCGCGTACTCAGCGATCCATGGCCCCTCGCAGCATTTGACGGTGTCCCCACCGGGCGTGCGCAGCGGAGCGCCTTCGTTGGCGCCGATGAACAGCACGGTCGCGGCCGGATGCAGCCGGCGTTCCTGCCGGCGCGGAAGCTTGGTCCAGTCGGCCGGGAAACGCTGGGACAGGCCGGAGCCGAGGCGGACGTCGCTGTTGACGTACGCCTGGTCGGTGAGGGCATCC
Organism: uncultured Solirubrobacteraceae bacterium; assembly: GCA_963724135.1. Taxonomy (GTDB): domain Bacteria; phylum Actinomycetota; class Thermoleophilia; order Solirubrobacterales; family Solirubrobacteraceae; genus DATLGB01. The sequence continues at coordinate 204,023 of CAVRTA010000004.1, read as the reverse complement.
GCGAGGGCGACGCTGACGTTCTCCATCATCGAGTCTCCCGTGGCCAGCACGTCGGGAATCTGCGCGAGGTCCCGCGGTCGCGGCTCGACGCCGACGCTGATCACCCGGCGGACACGCTGCCCGTCCGCGGTGACCAGGACGCGCCAGCGCCCGCGCCTGCGGACCGGAAAGGTGAACGCCGCATTGGACCGTCCGCCCGGAAACGCGACGTGCCGACAACGGGCGCTGCCGCCGGGCGCCGTGATGCACAGGCGAGGGGTGACGTCACCGAGCCGGAACGTGTCGCGGAGCTTGGCCCGGGCGGTGCCTCCCACCCGCCTGCTGATCGGCAGGGTCACCCGGAACCGGTTCCGGCACGAAGGGGTCAGCGTCGAATGGCTGAAGCTCCGCTCCACTCCGTCGGGATCACGCGCGGTCACGACGAACTCACGCACGCGGCGATGGCAGCGCCAGGTCGCCGCATGCTCGACGGTCGCCAGGTCGACATGGGGGTACACCGGGGCTCCCGACTGCAGCGTCACCGCGGCCACCGGGCGCACCACGCCGTCGACTCGCTCGCCGAGCTGGACGTCCGTCATCCCCGGAGAGCCGAAGATGGTGACGCGGACGTAACCCGGGTCACCCGTCGCATCGGCGTAGTCGCGGATGAAGCTGTCCTCCGCCGCTGATGCGGGCGTGGCCCAGGCCACCACGGTCAACGCCAACAGCACGAATCCCAGCCGCCCTACGCGCATCCCACGCTCACACCTCGATGACGCGATGGAGCTCCCACGTATCCGGGACTCCACGCAGCTCGTGTTCTCCAGCGGCCTCGAAGGCGATGCCCGAGCCGGCAACGAGGTCCTTGACCGTCCGCGACACGAGCACCTCGGACGGGCCCGCCAGTCCGCAGACCCGCGCGCCGATGTGCACGGTGATCCCACCCAGATCCGCTCCCATCAGCTCGACCTCGCCCGCGTGCAGGCCCGCCCGCACCTCGATGCCCAGCGTCCCGACGGCGTCGCGGATCTCCACCGCGCAGCGGATCGCGCGGGCCGGCCCGTCGAACGCGGCGAGAAAGCCGTCGCCGGTGGTGTTCGCCTCACGGCCGCTGTGCATGATCAGGCGTTCGCGGACCAGGTCCCGCTGCGCGTCGAGCAGGTCGCGCCATCGATGGTCGCCCAGTCTGCTGGCCAGCTGTGTGGAGCCGACGACGTCGGTGAACAGAACCGTCGCGAGCTGCCGTTCGGTGCTCACCACGGTGCGCGAGCCGGTCAGGAACTCCTCCAGCTCGCCCACGATCGCATCGACGTTGCCCACCATCACCCAATGCTCCTCGCCCGTCAGCTCCCGGAGACGCGCGCCCGGGATGGCGCGCTCGAGGTATCGCGCACCCTCCACCGGCCGGTAACGCTCCTCTGTCCGGTGGAGGATGAGGGTGGGCACACGCAGCGACGGCAGGACCTCGCGGACGTCGATCTCCATCACGACGCGATACCACGCCATCGCGGCGCCAGGGCTGGCGCCGTAACGCTGGCAGCGCAGCACGTAACGGGCGAACAACGGATCGTCCACGTACGCCGGAGCCAGGTCGCGGATGCCCATCGCGCGCACGCCGTAGCGATCGGCGTAGGCCGCCAGGACGCGCTCATGGATCTGTGGCGTCGGCCCCCACGGATACTCATCGTCCGCCGTGCCCTTCGCGAAGGAGGCGACCAGAGCCAGTGCCGACACGCGACCGGGATGCGTCGCAGCGAACACGACACCGAGCGGCCCGCCTTCTCCGATTCCGATCACGGCCGCCCGCTCAGACCCGACCGCGTCCATGACGGTCACGATGTCGTCGGAAGCCTCCTCGAACGTCCCGTCACTGCGCAGCGCATCCGACAGGCCGGTGCCGCGGCGATCGAACTGGATCAGGCGGCAGAACTTCGACAGCCCGTTGACGAAACGCATGTACCCGGGCCACTCCAAGTTCTGTTCGAGGTGACTCATCCAGCCCGAGGCGAGGACGACGTCGAACGGACCGTCCCCGGCTGTGCGATAAGCGATGAAGACCTCGCCCCGCCGTGCGTACCGGACCTCCGAGAGCGCCACCAGCGCAACTCTATGCGTCGTTTTGCGGATGCACCCGCGTCCGCCGACCTTGGTTATGGTTCGTGCACCGACTCGGGAGGTGGGGGGATGAGGACCAGGCTGGTTGTCTTGATCTGCGGTGCGCTGACGCTCGGCGCTGCGGCGCCGGCGCATGCCCTGAAGGCGTACATCGACAGCAGACCGGATCCGGGAGACCCGACGGATTGGTTGGTTGTCAAGGCACGGCCGGGCGAGAAGAACTTCGTCGTCATCGACAGGGACCCCTTCATCCACGAGTTCTCCGTCGCGGTCACCGAGCTCGGCGTCGCGACCACCGGGGCCGGCCCCGGCTGCACGAAGGTGGCGCGCCTGATCGACTGTCCGCACCAAAGTCTCGTGCAGCTCGAGGTCTCGCTCGGCGACGGCCACGACACGGCGCTCATCTACGACAACTGGAACTCCCGGAACATCTACGCGGGAGGCGGCAACGACCGCATCACTTATATGGACGACGCGCCGTACCAGTGGGGCCCCGCCCAGTATGTCTACGCAGGCCCGGGCAGGGACAACATCGACGTGCGGAACAACGACGTCGACATCGTCGACTGCGGCAGCGGCGCGGACGTGGTCGAGGCCGACCCCATCGACTGGCTGACTGGCTGCTGAGTCACGCCCGGACGAGCGCGTCCGGGCCGAGCTTGTCGTGGTGCGCGACCCCGGCGGCGATGGCGAGGGTGATCTCGAGCTCGGCGAGGAGCGTGCGGAGCATGTGCCGGACGCCCTCCTCTCCTGCCAGCGCCAGGCCGTGCACGTAGGGGCGCCCGATGACGACGGCCTCGGCCCCCAGGGCCAGCGCCCGGTAGACGTCGGTCCCCGTGCGGGCGCCCGAGCCGAACAGGACGGCGATCTTGGCGCCGACCGCGTCCGCGATCCGTGGCAGGACGTCGATCGTCCCGGCGACGCCGGGACCGCGGCGACCGCGTTCGTTGGACACGACGAGGCCGTCGAAGCCACGGCGGACGGCCATCCGCGCCGCCGGCACGGTCTGGATGCCGCCGAGGACGATCGGCCCGTCCCAGGCCTCGCGGATCGCCGCCAGCGCCGCCCAGTCCTTGCCGGGCTGCGGGGGTGAGAGCACGAGGTGGGTGCACCCCACCAGGCGCGCGCGCGTTAGGAGGGTGGCATCGGGGCCGTCCCCGTCCGGCCAGTCCAGGGCGAACCACCGCGGGCCGGTGGGCGCGGCCGCGGCGATCTCCTCGACCGACCTGCTCGACTGCGACGAGTGGACGTAGGTGAGCTCCAGGGCCGCCGCCGCCCGGGCGGTCGCGACCTCGCTGTCGGCGTGCGCCAGGCCCTGTTTGCCGACGGGGCCGAGGATGATCGGGGCCGGCATCGTCACGCCGAGCACGGTCGTGCCGAGGTCGCGTGCGTCGCGGTCGATGAACATCCGCGGGACGATCCGCCACGCCCGCAGTGCGCGTGCGTTCGCGCGCACGGCGGCGGCGCCGCCCGCCCAGGCGAGCAGGTGCCGGCGCGCGGCCTCGGACAGCACCGGCGCCGCGGCGTCCTCGAGATCGGACAGGTTCGTGGTGAAGATCGGCTTGACGTCCGCGGTCATCCCGGCGAGGTAGATCTCGGACTGGTAGCCGCCGTAGGGGGCGCCCGGGCCGACCGGGAGAGGCGACTGCGCGAGCGCCGGCGCCGGACGGCCGGCGACGAGCGCGGCCGGGGCGAGGACGGTCGCGGCGGCGGCCGTGCCGGCCACCTCGAGGAACTGGCGACGAGTGGTCTCGGACATCAGCGCGCGCGGGTCAGGGAGGACCGGGAAAGCGTGCGGTGACTGCGGTGACCGGCCTTGCGGACCTCCTCCTCGAGCTCGTCGACGAAGCTCCGCATGACGGTGCGGGTGCCCCTCTGCCCGTCCAGCGCCAGCCCGTACAGGTACGGCCGGCCGATGAGCACGGCGTCGGCGCCGAGCGCCAGCGCCTTGAAGACGTCGCGGCCGGTGCGGATCCCGGAGTCGAACAGCACTGGCATCTCGCGACCGACGGCCTTGACGATCGGACCGAGCGCGTCGAGCGACGCGATCGCGCCGTCGACCTGGCGCCCGCCGTGGTTGGAGACGACGATGCCGTCGATCTTGTGCTCGATGGCGAGCCTGGCGTCGCGCGGGCTCTGTATCCCCTTGAGCAGGATCGGCCCGTCCCAGTTCGCGCGGATCAGCGGCAGCTGATCCCAGCTCAGGCCGGGGTTCTGGAAGACGCCTGCGAACGCGACGCCGGCCGGCAGCGGGGCGACCTCCGCCGGCACGGGCATCCGGCGCTGGAAGACCGGGTCGCTCGTGTAGTTCGCGATGCCCTTGTTCTCGAGGAAGGGCGAGTACCCGCGGTCGAGATCGAGCGGCCGCCAGCCGAGCAGCGTCGTGTCCAGCGTGATGACCAGGTGGGTGTAGCCGGCCGCCTTGGCCCGGCGCAGGAAGGACGCGACCAGCTCGTCGTCCGTGGCCCAGTAGAGCTGGTACCAGCGCGAGCCGTCGCCGTTGGCCGCGGCCACGTCCTCCATCTTGTAGGCGCCCTGTGTCGAGTGCACGTAGGTCAGCCCGAGCTCGGCCGCCGCGCGGGCGGTGGCGAGGTCGCCCTCCGGGTGGGCGAGCGTCTGCACCCCGACCGGACCGAAGAGGACCGGCGCGGGCATGCGCGTCCCCAGGACGGTGGTGGAGAGATCGGCCTTCGGCGGCTTGCGGGCCTTGCGCCGCTTGATCCTCCACCGCTTCAGCGCCGCGGCGTTGGCGCGCATGGTGTCCGCGTCCCCGGCCCCGGCGAGGATGTAGGCGAGGGCCTCGGGGCTGAGCACCTTGGCGGCGTGCGCCTCGAGCTGCGAGAGGTCGTCAGGGACGGGGCCTGCGGACCTGGCCTGCGTCATGGGCTGCAGTGTGGCAATTTCGGCATTTCAGGCGTTGCCGCCGCTCTTGCGCCCGTCACCGCTTCCGCCGGGATCCTCCCGACGGCTTGACCTCGCCGGATGAGCTGTCGGGCTCCCCCCGCACCTGGGCGATGCGCGTCGGGAAGACCAGGCCGACGCCGCCGACGAGGTTGCCGACGATGGCGATCGTGACGTTGCGGGCGAGATCCTCCCAGCCGACTGCGGCCGTTCCCGAGAGGATGCCGAACGACATCTCCCCGAAGGACACCACGGCGTGATTGAGGCTCGGCGCGGCGAGGATGAAGCCGACGATCAGCGCCGAGATGATCCGGCCGGCGGAACCCTCGGCCGCCGCAGCGACCCAGGTGAACAGCGTCATGATCGTGCCCGCGGCGACAGCGCTGAGGAACGCCGGGAGGTGGTCGCGCTGCCCGAGGGTGTCCGCCAGCGCGCCCGCGGCCTCGCGCGTCGAAGGCTCGAGGACGCCATCGACGGCGAACAGAGCGGCGAACAGCAGGAGCCCGACGAAGTTCAGCGCCAGCGTGATCCCCCACAACCTCAGGAGGTCGGACAGCGCTGCTTTCCCGGCAGCGACCGCTCCGACCGGGATCAGGAAGTTCTCCGTGAACAGCTCGGCGCGACCGATGGTGATGAAAGCGAAGCCGATCCCGAAGGTCAGGGACGCCACGATGTGCGCGGTCGGCTCGGGCAGGCTCGACTGGAGCGCCCCGGTGGTGACCGCGAGGGCGAGCGACTCCGAAGAACACGTCGGCCCCTCCCGCGAAGCCGGTCGCCGCGAGCGCGAGGCGGCCGCGCCTCAGACGGCGCTCGCCCTCGTCCATGCTCTCTTCCCAGATCTCGTCGGGCGATCGGCCGCTCACCCGCGGCGATGTACCCGCATCCAGGACTCCTCAGCACCCGCGCTCAGGAGCGGCGCGAGCGGCCGGGGACGGCCAGTCGCAGGACCTGGCGGTAGACCGAGCCGTACTGGCGGCTGAGCCGGCCGCTGTTGTAGGGCAGGCCGTGGCGCTCACAGACGGCGCGCACCCTTGGCGCGATCTCCGCATAGCGATTGCTCGGCAGATCGGGGAAGAGGTGGTGCTCGATCTGGTAGGAGAGGTTTCCGGTGAGCAGGTGGAAGAGCCGGCTCCCCTCGAGGTTGCAGGACCCCATCAGCTGCCGTCGGTACCAGCCGCCGCGCGTCTCGCCCCGGTACTCCTCCTCGCTGAAGGTCTCCGCCCCCTCCGGGATGTGCCCGCAGAAGACGATCGTGTGCACCCACAGGTTGCGCGCGACGTTCGCGACAAGGTTGGCGGCCAGGACGCGTCGCGCGCCCCGGCGTCCGGCCAGGGCCGGGAAGAACGCATAGTCCTTGAGCAGCTGCCCGCGCGCCTTGCGCGCCATGGCGACGATCTCGCCGCGAGCCCGCTCGCGCGTCTTCTCGCCGCGGCGGACGGCATCGAGCTCCATGTCGTAGAGCGCGATGCCCCACTCGAAGACGGCGCCCATGAGAAAGAAGTAGACCGGTTGCAGCAGGTGCACGGGATGCCACGGCTGCTCCGGCTCGACTCGCATCGCCGAATAGCCCAGGTCGCGGTCGCGGCCGAGCACGTTGGTGAACGTGTGGTGCTGGTAGTTGTGCGCGCGCTTCCAAGATTCGGTCGTCGACACGGCGTCCCACTCCCACGTCGAGGAGTGGATCGCCGGGTCGTTCATCCAGTCCCACTGGCCGTGCAGGACGTTGTGGCCGATCTCCATGTTCTCGAGCACCTTGGCCGTGGTCAGCGCGGCCGTGCCCACGACCGCCGCCGGCCTGAAGCGAGCGGCGAGCAGGAGCACGCGCCCGCAGATCTCGAGCTTGCGCTGGGCGCTGATCACGCTCTCGATGTAGGCCCGATCCGCAGCGCCGAGGTCGCGTCGAACCGCCGCGGCGATCTCATCTAGCTCGCGAGCGAGCCCGTCATACGCGGGCTCGGCAGGCTCGATCGCCCGCTTCCCGCCCTCCGCCTCAGCGAGCGTCATCCGGGTGAGCCTAGATCGGTGCGGCGGCGTCGCGACGCCCACCGTCAGGTGACGGGCCTCCTCGGCTCAGGCGAGCTGCCAGAAGCCCCCCACCAGGCCGAGCCGAGTCAGGATGGCCTGGTTGAGCTCTCGCGTGCGCGGGCGCCACTCGGGGTCGAGCCGGTCGTGCCACCACGCATGCGCGAGCTGGCTGAGCTTCGTGACGGTGATGGTCGCGCCGCCCTGGCGACCGTCGAGCCAGCGGATGATGTGCTCCTCCGACCGGAAGAGGTTCATCGTGCTTCAGGTGAAGACGATGTCCTCCCACCACAGCTTCGCCGGAACCAGACAGTGGAACAGCAGAGCGGTTTCGTCGGGGCGCTCGTCGCGGACCCCGACGCGGAGCGGGTCGCCGCAGTCGGCGCAGGTCGCTTCGATCCGTCCGTCGGTGTGCAACGCCGCGCAGATCCCGAACGCATCCCACGCGCAGTTGGCGAAGTACGAGCGTGCGCCGACGTGGACCCGGTAAGGGGTGGGCACCGCCGAGAAGGGGTTCGCCATGCGCAGGTCCCCGGTCGCCCGGTCGAGCACCAGCGCGTGCGCCTCGTCGAGCGCCCGCCAAGCAGCGCGTACGCGCGCTTGCGCCCGCCCGCAGTCGGCGGCGACCTCGTCCACGGTCGGGGCGCGCGTCAGCTCGACGAAGAGCCGGTAGGTGCTGCGCCGCACGTCGAGCATGTCCGCGTCCACGGCGCGACCCTCCGGCCAGGTCAGCTCGCGCCGCCGGGTCGCGGGAAGGTCGGCCAAAGGCGCCGCACCGTCCCCTCGCGCACGGCTACGAGATGCGCGAACCTGACGATCCCGACCTCCGTCTGCGCGGGCCGATAGAGGACATAGTCGCCGAGCTTCACCGACCCCTTGGGCACGGAGAACGCGTCACCGCCGCCCGAAAGCGTGTCCTCGCTCGCGCCTGGAGGCCAGACGACCTCGGAGGGCGCGCCGACCGCCTGGACGATGATCTCCTCCCGGTCGGCGCCGGGCGCGGCGAGGCCGCTGGCCGGGACGCTCGGGTGGTCGCCGGTGATCCGCCGGACGGAGCCCCCCATCGCGAGAGCGGGGTGCAGGCCCTCCACGTCGTAACCGCCGCCGAGGTATCCGGCGAACAGGAAGGCCGAGCCCGGGCTGATCTCGTTGGCCGGGCCGCCGGCCCAGTTGCGGTAGTTCGACGAGGCCGGGCCGTTGCGGATCAGCGCATCGGGGTCGTAGAGGTCGCCGCCGAGCTCGGCGAGCGCGGCGAGGTGGTCGCGATAGGCCTGCTGCGCCTGGGATGCCACCAGCCGGCGGTAGCCGGCGTCGCCGTTGAGAGTGGCATGTCCGTCATAGCCGACCACGGCGCCGAGCCGCAGGCGGCGCCGCTCGGCACGAAGGAGTGCCAGGCACGCCTCGAGCTCGGCAGCGTCGTTGATGCCGCCGCGTCCCATCCCGACGTCGAGCTCCAGTGCCACATCGAGCGGGAGCCGCCGCCGCGTCGTTCGGACCAGCCGCGCGAGCTCTTCCATCAGGGGCACCGAATCGATGAGCAGGCGCAGCGTATGGCGCCGCTGTCGCCGAGGCGGGCGTGCCCCTAGGTATGCGGCCAGCTCCCCGAAGGTCGGGGGGTAGCCGGTCATCAGGTCGGTCCCGGCGGGCGAGCGCTCGAGGATCGCGTCGACCTCGCGCAGGCTGAAGACCATCCCGCGCGGCCGTGGCAGGCGCCGGAGCACATAGCCGATCAGCCCAGGACTGCGGAACGACTTCAGCGCGGGCCGGACGCCCCAGCTTTGCGCCTCTGCGAACTCGCGCACGACCTTGGCGTTGCGATCAAGCGCAGCCAGGTCGAGCAGGAGGACGGGGTCTCCTTCTCCCAGCTCGCGCGCGAGGCGCGCAAGCGCCGGCAGATCCATCGGAGTGCCGCCAGAGCCGAGCGGCGGCCTGCGCCGCTTGGGCTCGGCGGCGGCTGCGTCGCCGGACACGGCCGGAGCGACCGCGGCCGCCGCGCCCGCAGCCAGGAACCCGCGCCGATCGAGCTCGCCAGCCACCGCGCGCATGCTCTCGTGTCGCAGGCGCGCGCGCAAGCCCCGGGCGCCCGCGGCGCCAATGGACAGAAAGCGTCCGTGGCGCTGCTGCGCGGCGCCTAGGATTTGCCGGGAGTTGCGCACCGCCGTCGTCCTGCTCCTGGCCCTGGCGATCCCGGCACCGGCCGTCGCCGCGCAGAAGCTGATCACGATCGACCTGCCGAGCCGGGGCAACGTGGATGCGTCGAAGATCGCCTTCAACGGCGAGGGGCATCCCGGGAAGCTGATGGCGAACGTCCTGCTGCCCGACGGCTACGACCCGCGCAGGCGCTGGCCGGTGCTCTACCTGCTGCACGGCGCGGGCGAGAGCCACCGGTCGTGGGTCACGAAGACGAAGGCCGACGCGGTGACCAAGGAGCTAGACGCCATCGTGGTGATGCCGGATGCCGCGACCGGCTTCTACACGAACTGGTTCAACGGCGGCCGGCGGGGGTCGCCGGGATGGGAGCGCTACTTCCTGGACGAGGTCATCCGCACCGTCGAGAGGCGCTTCCCGATCCGTCGCGGGCGGCGCTGGCATGCGGTGGCCGGCTTCTCGATGGGCGGGTTCGGCAGCGCCTACCTCGGCTCCCAGCGTCCGGACTACTTCGGCTCCGCCGGGCCGATGTCCGGGTTCCTAGCGCCGCGCCGGCCGGAGATGCCGCTCGCGTTCGACCCCGCCACCGGGCAGTCCTACGAGGCGATCTACGGACCGCCGGACGGCGCCTACGTCGAGGGCCACGATCCCGTCGCGCTGGCGCCGAACCTCCGCCACACGCGGATGTTCGTGATCACGGGAGACGGAGTCCCCGACCCCGCCGTCCCGCCGCCGAGCAACCCGCAGAGCATCGTCACGGGGTCGCTCGGCGAGGCCGACCTGCGCTTGCACAGCGAGGACTTCGCCGCTGCGCTGCGGGCGGCCGGCGCCGACGTGACGCTCACCGTCCTGCGCGGCATCCACGACCACCCGTACTGGAACGACCACCTGCGCCGGCTGCTGGAGTGGGACCCCTTCAAGCCCGTCGCCGACAAACCCGACCGCTGGTCGTACAAGACCGTCGCCGATCGCGGGCGGGCATGGGACGTCACCTACCGCTTCGCCGCCCATCCCGAGGTCGTGCAGATGCTCCAGCGCTCCGGGCCGCTGTACTCGGCCGCCGGGGCCGGGACCGTGGAGCTGTGCGCCGCGGACGGCTCGGGCCTGCGCGCGGAGCTGCCGTTCGCGGAGCGCCGCCTCCGCCGTGCCGTACGGCTCTCCGTGCTCGGCCGCCGCGGGCGGGCCGTCCGCATCCGCCTGCGCGCGAGCGAGCCCGTCACCGCGCGCCTGAAGGTCCGTGCGGCCCGCCGGGGACGGGCGCGAGCGCTGCGCCCGCGGCGCGTCACCCTCGCCCCCGGGCAGCGGCGCACGGTCGCAGTCGCCCTCCCCCGGCCCCTGCACCGCGGGCCGGCGCGCATCCGCGCCGTCGCCCGGCACGGCAGCTGCGCGAGCGGGCGCTGGTCGACTGCGCGCGCCAGGCTCGGCGGCGCGACACGGTGACCCCCGTCGCCGAACAGGCGATCGAGCGACGGGAGCCCGGCTACAGAAGCTCTGCCAGCTTCTCGGCGGCGCGCCGGGCGCCGTCGGTCTCCACCTCGCGGTAGTCAACGGTGCGCCCGATCTCCTCTGCGATCGCGGCGGCGATCAGGTCCGGATCGGCGGTCTCGAAGTCCATCCGCCGCCCCGCTCCGTACCGGTCGAGCCTGTGGGCGACGTGCATGTTCTGCTCGAAGTGATGGCGGAGCGGGAAGTAGAGGAACGGCCTTCCGCCGGCGGTCAGCTCCATCGCGGTGGTGAGGCCGCCCTGGACGACCCCGAGATCGCAGGCCGCGAGGTGGCGATAGAGGTTGTGCACGTAGGCGACGACCTCGAGGCCCTCGCGTCGCGGAAGGGAGTCCGGGTCGATGCGCGGGCCGGCCACGGCGATCATGCGCAGCTCCGGCACCTGTCGCTTGGCGGCCTCGAACGACTCGATCACCCGCCGCAGCAGGTGGCCGCCGACGCCCGACCCGCCGACGCTGACGATGCAGACCTTCTCGTCCTCGCCGAAGCCGAGCTGGTCGCGCAGCTCGGCTCGGTCCCCGAGCGTGCGCGGGTCGAAGCCCGTCACGTACCCGGAGAACTCGAAGTTGCGCTCGGTCCAGTCGCGGATCGTCGGCAGCTGCGGCCCGAGCCGATCGCCGACGATGTCCTCCGGGTTGCCGACGAAGATCGCCCGGTCGCGCAGGTTGGGGTGGGCCGCGATGTGCCCGACCATCTCGGCGTTGTAGTCGGAAGTCAGGAACGCCTCGCGCTCACCACCGTCGGGCATCGGGAGCCATCCGACGAAGTCGGTCAGCCACGCGTACCGCGCGCGCTTCTCACGCGGGTTCTCGTGCAGGTAGTAGTCGAGCTCCCACGCCTCGTCGCCGATCCAGAGGTCGTAGCGCTCCTCGCGCACGACGTCGTGGAAGACCATGAAGTTGTTGATCATGATCTCGTCCATCCTCCGCCAGGCTCCGAAGCAGTGGAGGTCGTGCTCGGCCGACTCGGACTCGATGTGCTGCGACTCGTTGGCGAGGTGCTCGCTACCAGGATGGATGCGCTCGCCCTCCGCCTGGAGCACGCGGGTCACGGGATGCTGCGCGAGCCAGTCGATCTCGAGGCCGTCGACGAGCCCGCGCAGCTCGCGAGCGATCGCGACGTCGCGCTGGGCGTGCCCGAGCCCGATGGGAGACGAGATGTAGAGCGCGCGCTTGCGGCCGTCGGAGCGGTGGACCGTCGGGTCGCGAAGGGGACGCGTCTCGACGAACTCACGCAGCGCCAGGTTGACCTGCACAGGCCTGCGCGCGAAGGGCACATGCCCCGCTCCGACCACTGTCTCCAGGTGGCCACCGGTGATCTTCGCCAGCGCCTTGCCGTCGGAGTAGGGCTGGGCCCGGTCGTCGGTGCCGTGGATCACGAGCACGGGACACCGCACCTTGCGAGCGAGCTCCGTCTGCGCCCTTCGGGTCAGCGGCGCCGCCGTCTTGCTCAGCGTGGCGAGTGCGAGCGTCGAACCGTCGGTGTCATGCGCCCAGCCCACCAGGTCCTCGATCTGCTTGGTCGAGTGCGCGTCGGACACCATCCTTCTCGTCCACCAGTCGACGAAGTCGGCGTAGCCGCCGTGGCGCCAGTAGTGCGGGTTGAACCTGCCCACGCCACGGGTGGTCAGCGGCGGCCTCGATCCTGCCAGCCGCTTGGTCACGGGATGAGCGAGCAGCCGCCAGTGGAAGGAGCGGGCGGTAACCGGGAACAACGCGCCGATGACGACCAGTCCGGAGACCCGCTCCGGGTACTCCGTCGCCAGGAGGAGCCCCCGCTGTGAGGCCCACGACGACCCCACGCACACGGCTCGCTCCACACCGCATGCGTCCATGACGCCCACGGCGTCGCGGGCGAACTCGGTCTCGTCGTACGCGCTTGCCTCGGTGGGCCGGTCAGAGCGGCCGTTGCCCCGCGGGTCGAACGTGAGCACCCGGAAGTGGCGCGCGAAGTAGGGAATCTGGGCCTTCCAGACCCGGGAGTGGGCGAAGGTCCAGGGCGCGAGGAACAGCAGAGTCTGTTCTCCCGCGCCGTACGACTCCCAGAACACGCGCACGCCATCCCGCTCGACGAACCCCTCGTCGTCCGGGTAGCGCGCGCGGCTCTGCTCGGGCGGCTCGCCCATGACCGGGATCATCTCCTACTTCAAGGCCGTGTCGGTAGTGGTCATCAAGCAAGCCTCCAGTGCCACCGTCAGACCGTCGTCAGCCCCACGTCAATGTGATTAGGCTGGCGTCTCGATGCTCAAGGTGCGGCTGCTGGGCGGCCTGGCGCTCGATGTGGACGGGCATGCCGCACCGGCCCCCGGCGGGCGCTGCGGGTCCTTGCTGGCGTGGCTCGCCCTGCATGACGAGATGCAGCCTCGCGCCCGGGTGGCGGCGCGCCTCTGGCCGGACGTCCTCGACGAGAGCGCGCGCAAGAGCCTGCGCACCGCGCTGCTCGACCTCCGCCGCGAGCTCGGTCCGGCGGGCGAGCGGCATCTGGTGGCCACGCGCGACGAGGTCGGGCTCGGTCCGCCCGAGGAGATCTGGGTCGACGCGCGGGCGTTCACCGAAGCCGTCGAGGACGGGCGTCTGGCCGACGCGCTGCGGCTCGGTGAGGGCGAGCTTCTGCCGGAGTTCGAGCACGAGTGGGTTTACAGCGCGCGCGACGAGCACCGCCGCGCGTTCGAGCAGGTCGTCGAGCGCCTCGCGGCCGACGCCGAGGCCGGCGGTGACCTGGCAGGCGCCATCGAGCACACCCGCCGTCTGGTCGCGCTGGACCCGCTCGCGGAGGCGCCGGCGCGGGAGCTGATCCGCCGGCTGGCGGCGGCGGACGACCGCGCCTCCGCTCTTACTGCTTACGACCGCCACCGGGAGCGACTGCGCATCGACCTGGGCATGGCCCCATCGGCGGCCACGCGCGCGCTGGTCGACGAGGTCCGCGCCGATCAGTCGTCGGCCCAGGAGCCGGTCGCGCGGCACGTGGAGCTACCGGCTCCGCTCGGGCGACATGCCGCCAAGCCCCTGTTCGGCCGGACCACCGAGCTCGAGGTCCTGCACGATCACTGGCGCTCGGTGCGGGGTGCTCAATCCCTCCGGTGCGTCGTGATCGGCGGCGAGCCCGGCATCGGCAAGACGCGCCTGCTGGCCGACGTCTGCGCCATGGCGCAGCGTGAAGGCGCGACGGTGCTGTACGGGCGCTGCCATGAGGACGCACCGTTCCCGTATGCCCCGATCGCAGAAGCGCTGCGCCGCTATGCGGAGGCCGTCGGCCCGTCTCACGTGGCGGCCGTTGCGGGGCCTGGCGCGACGCAGCTCGCGGGGGTCGTCCCCCAGATCGGGGCCGCGGGCGATCGGACTCACCACGAGCCCGACGCGCCCGGCGCCGATCCCGACAGCGAGGCGCTGCAGCTGCTCGACGCGATCGTCGCGGTGGTCACCGGGGCAGCGCGCTCCGGAGCGGCGGTGCTGGCACTCGAGGACCTGCATTGGGCCGACCGGCCGACTCTGCGCGTCCTGGAGCACCTGACGCACACGGCGGACGAGGCGCCCATCCTGCTCGTGGCGACCTACCGCGACAACGAGACGAGCGATCCCCTGGCCGCCATGCTGGCCCGGCTGCGGCGCGACCACCGGTTGGAGACCATCCGCGTCGGCGCTCTCGAAGCCCCTGCCCTCGTCGAGCTGGCGCGGGCCGCGTGGTCGGCGACTCCCGACGAGTTGCTGGACGAGGTGATTGACCGGACCGATGGCAACCCGTATTTCGTGGAGGAGTTCCTGCGTGACCTCGCCGCGGCGGACGCCAGCCGGCTCGAGGACATCGGCGTCCCGGAGACCGTCGAAGACCTGATCGCCCGGCGCCTCGGCGGACTGAGCGCCGAGGCGAGAGCCGCCCTCAATGCCGCTGCTGTGATCGGGACGGAGTGCGACATCGACGTACTGGAGCTCGCCACCGACGGGGCGCGCCACGCGCTCCTCGACGCACTGGACGAAGCCCTCACCAGCGGTCTCATCAACGAGTTGCCGCATGCGGTGGGCCGTTTCGCGTTCGCGCACGCGCTCGCGCGCGAGACCCTCTACCGGCGGCTCTCGGGGACGCGGCGGGCAGACCTGCACGGCAGGGTGGGCCGGGCGATCGAGCAGCGCCACGGCGACGCGACCGACCACCTTCCCGCGCTGGCCCGCCATCACGACCTCGCCGGCGACCTCGCGGGTGCGCTGCGTTACCACCTGCTGGCGGGAGACGCGACCGCCGCCATCCACGGCGCCGACGACGCACTCCACCACTACACGCGAGCCATCGACGCCGCGGGCACGCTCGGGCTGGGGCCCGACGACGCGCGCGTGTACGGCGCACACCACCGCCGCGCGCTGCTGCGCCAGCGCGCCGGCGATCTGCCCGGCGCAATCGAGGACGCGGAGGCCGCACTGGCCGGCGCGCGCGCCGCGGGCGATGCCGGCGCGGAGTTCGAGGCGCTGAACCGCCGCGGATTCATGCGGCGATTCCAGCGCGTCGAGGATGCGGTCGCCTGGCACGAGCAGGCACTGCGCGCAGCGGAGAGCAGCGGCGATGAGCGGGGGCAGGCGGCAACCTTGGCCCGCCTCGCCATCAACCAATCGAGCCTGCTGCGCCTCGACGAGGCGATGCAACTGGCCCAGCAGGCGCGCGAGGTCGCCGAGCGGGCGGGCGACGACGAGGCGCTCGCGCTCGCGCTCGATGCGGTCAAGCTCGTCGCGCTGCAACTCGGGGAGCTCCACGTGCTGGAGGAGGCGACCTCTCGCATGCTGGGCCTCCGAGATCGGGCGGGCGCCGGCTGGAGGCTGCACTGGCTGGACGACTGGGTGCTGCTCGAGCGCGCCTTCGTCGCCATCGCGGCGGCGCAGTGGGACGACGCGCTGGCCGGCGTCGAGAGCGCGCTCGAGGCCAACCGGCGGCTCCGAGACCGGTTCGCCGAGCCGATGTTCCTCGACGCCTTCGCCTGGATCCACCGCAGCCGCGGCGATCACGAGGCCGCCATCGCGCAGGGCTCGGAGGCGGTTGCCCTCGCGGAGGAGCTCAGCAGCCCGGAATGGGTCGCTTCGACGAGCGCGTCACTTGGCTGGGCGATGCTCGAGGCAGGCGACCCCGCCGGCGCGGTCAAACGACTCGAGCCGGGCCTCGCCGCAGCCGAGCGCGTCGGAGCGCGGGCGCAACTGCTGCGCTGCACCGCGTTGCTGGCGTGGGCGGCTTCAGACCTCGGCGACCAGGAGCGCGCGAGCGAGCTGGCGGACCGGGCGGAGGAGTTGCTCGCAGCCGCCACCGCGCCGCCCGGCCGGATGTTCATGCTCGGCGCTCACGCGCCGCTGGCCGTGGCGCGCGTGCGGCTGGCGTCCGGCGATCCGACGCAGGCGGCTGCGCTCGTGGAGCCGGTGCTCGACGCCGCGCGCGTGGCGGGATGGAAGGAGACCGTCGCCCACTCCACGCTGCTGGCCGGGGCGGCCCGCGGCGACCGGGAGACGGTGGAGGAGGCGATCACCTTGGCGGACCGTGACGGCCTCGGCTGGGTGGCGCGTGAGGCGCAGGCGACGCACGTCGCCAGGTGGCCTCGTAGCGAAAGGCCGACGGATCGGCCAGGCGCCCGTTGAGGGCGAGCAGAGCGGGGAGCTGGGTGCGGTAGGTGCGGACGGCGGCGACCTTGGCTGTCACCGCGTCGTCGTCCAGGACGTGCACCTCTCGCGAGAGCGTCTCGGCGCTCGGGATGCCGCCCGCGAGCGTCGTGTCCCAGTACCCATCGACGTCGAGCCCGTCGACGGGCTCCTCCCCGGTGACGGAGGCAGGCCATCCGTACCGGATCGCGTGTGGCAGATCCGCGTAGAACGCGACGTCGTGGCCGCGTCGTTCGAGCCGCACCGCTGCGGCGCGAACGATCTCGTGGTCGACGGTGCCGCCCAGCCCGGCGGGCGCGAACAGCCGCGCGCCGGAACCCACGACCCCTGCGATGCGATCGGCGATCTCGGCGATCGACTGGCGTCTGCGCCGGTACTGCTCGTCGAGCAATCCGAGACTGATCGCGCCGCGGCCGGCACGGGCCAGCGCCTGCTCGTCTTCGAGGAGGCGCTCGCACATCCGCGCGGCGCCGTTGACGGCACCGGTGAGCCGGTCCCACCAAGCGACACCTGGCGTGTCGGGCGAGGCGGTGAAGACGTTGATCGCGTGCACGTCGCCAGGTGCGGTCAGCAGGCGCCAGCAGGACAGCACGGCATCGTCCGGGTGGGGCGAGAGCACGAAGGTCGACACGCACGACCAGGGTGCAGGCCGGCACGTCAGCCGCGCGTCAAGCGACCGTCAGCGAGCAGCACGCGTCGCTGCTGTTCGGCCGCGGAACCGAGGTTGACGCCGGATTGGCGATCGCCTCACGCAGGTGTAGCGAGGCTCGTGGAACTTCGAACCACAAAGAGGAGGCAGGTCATGAAGTTCCGCAGTCTCGCTGCACTCGCCGCGTTCGCACTGATCCCGACGGCCGTCGTCGGTATCGCGTCTGCCACCCCGCCGTCGGGCGTGGGCGCCGTCCAGCACGTCGCCGGCGCCGCCCTGCCTGACGACGTGAAGGTCAACGCCGACGGAATCAAGCTCCAGACGAAGAGACGCACGGAGGCCTCGGTGCTGACGCTCACCGTCGATCCGGGCGGATCGACGGGCTGGCACACCCACCCCGGTCTCGCGATCATCTCCGTCTCCGAGGGCACGGGCACGCTGTACACGACCGACTGCACCGCGCAGGAGTTCGGCACGGGTGAGGCCTTCATCGAAACAGGAGACGACGAGGCGACCCTCTTCCGCAACGAGGGCTCCACCCCGGTCGTCCTCACGGTCACCTTCATCGCGCCGCGCGGCGCGGCGATCATCCGCGACGCGCCCGCTCCGCGCACCTGCGGGCTGACCTGAGCGATCGACGCGCACCGGCGGCCGCATTGGCGGCCGCCGGTGGACGGCTGCGCCGGCTGGCCGGGGGGCCGTCCCGACAGCGTCGAAGATCGAAAATCACCACCCTTCGCGCGGTGCGCTCTCGGCCTTGTGTCCAGCCGCGCGGCCATGGGGTGAAGACCCCATGACCCGGGGTCGATACGGGATCAGAAGCCCGGAGGCGCCCTGCCCGCGCCCTCGGGCTTCAGTACGTCCGGGGGCGATTCAGCGGCGTGACTGGCGGATGGTCTCGTTCTCGCGCCACTCGAGGTAGGCGCGGAACAGCGCGAGGATGACCGGCGCCAGCAGGACGACGTTCATGATCGTGAAGACCACGATCAGCTGGATGATCTCCTCGAAGGTGATGCCGGCGACGACCATGCGCGGCGCCACCCTATCTAATCGTGCTCTCATGCAAGGGGGAGCAAAGTGCTCGGTATGAACAAGAAAGCCACCATCGCCATCGCCGCCGTCCTCGCGACCGGAGCCGCGGGCACGGGCATCGCCGTGGCCACCGGGGACGACGGCGAGAACACCGCCCAGGGCCCTGGCGCCGACCGGGCCAGGGCCGCGGCCCTCGAGCTCTACTCCGGCGGCCGCGCGAACTCCGTCGAGCGCGACAGCGAGGACGGGGCAACGTGGGAGGTGGAGATCGAGCGCGCCGACGGCGGCCAGGTCGACGTCCGGCTCGACGAGGACTACGAGCTGGTCGTCGCGGAGGCCGACACCGAGGACGAGTAGTCCAGGCCGAGCCAGCCCGCCATCAGGGCCAGCTCCTCGTCCAGCGCCGCGCGCGTCTCGCGCGGCGCCCCGCCCTCGTAGTGCGCCGCCTGCACGCGCAGGACGCCGGCGGCGCGGTCGGCTTTGAGGTCGACCCGGGCGACAAGGCGGTCGCCGAGCAGAAGCGGCAGCACGTAGTAGCCGTGCACGCGCTTGGGTGCCGGCACGTAGATCTCGATCCGGTAGCGGAAGCCGAACAGCCGCTCGGCGCGCGGCCGCTCCCAGATCAGCGAGTCGAACGGTCCCACCAGCGCGCGTGCGTCGATCGCCCGCGGCACGCGCGCCTCGCGGTGCAGGTAGGCCTGCTGGCGCCACCCCTCGACGGTCACCTCGGCCAGGTCACCCGCCTCCACGAGCTCGGCGACCCGCGCTCTCGCGTCCGCGACGCCGAGCCGGAAGTAGTCGCGCAGGTCGCGCTCGGTCGCGACTCCGAGAGCCCGCGCTGCGATCCGGAGGAGCTCCCGCTGGGCGTCCTCGGGCGCGGGCGTCGGCGTCGCGAGCACCGACCGCGGCAGTACCCGCTCGGGCAGGTCGTACCAGCGCTCGAACCCCCTGCGGCGCGCGGACGTGATCTGCCCGCTCCAGAACAGGAACGCGAAGGCGCGCTTGACGTCGGACCAGTCCCACCACGGGCCCGACGAGCGCGGGCGCTCGTCGGCGACCGCGCTCGCCGGGATCGGCCCGCGCTCGCGGACCTCGTCGAGGACGCGGGCGAGCACGTCCGGCTTCTCGTGCGCGACGCGGGCGACGCCGCTCCAGGCCTCGTCGTGGGCGCGGTCCATACGCCAGCGCAGCAGCGGCTGCGTCGCCACCGGCAGCAGCGAGGCCTCGTGGCCCCAGTATTCGAACAGCCGCCGCGGCGCGTACCAGGCGTGCCGGTCCAGCGCGGCGCGATCGTACGGCCCGAGCCGCGCGAACAGCGGCAGGTAATGGGCGCGCTCGAGCACGTTGACCGAGTCGATCTGGAGCAGGCCGAGCCGCTGGACCGTGCCCAGCAGGACGCGCGGGGTGGCCTCGCGCCTGCGGTCGAACCCCTGGGCGGCGAGCGCGACCCGGCGCGCCTCTGCCGCCGAGAGCGCGGCGCGCATCAGGCGTCTAGTGCGCGCAGCAGGTCCTGCACATCGGCGCGCCGCGTGGCCTGCCGGTCCACGATCGGGTTGAGCACTCCTCGCAGCGCCGAGAGCCCGGCCCAGCGGCGCGGCAGGATGACGCGCGGCGCGCGCTTCTCGATCGCCCGCGCGATGCCCTCGCCGGCCGCGCTCGGCGGCAGGCGCTTCTGGAGGAACTTCGGGGTCGCCTCCAGCGTCCGGTCGCGCAGCGGATGGCGGTCCAGGCCCGCGTGCACCATCTCGGTGTCGATGAAGCCGAAGTAGGCGACGGTCGCGCCGGCGCCGTGGATCGAGAGCTCGGTCCGCAGACCGCGCCCGAGCTGCTCGACCCCGGCCTTCGCCATCGCGTAGGGCAGCTGCCCCATGCCGTTGACGAACGCGTAGACCGACGCGACCACCACGACGTGCCCCTGGCGCGCGACGATCTGCGGCAGTGTCGGGCGCACCGTGCGCCAGACGCCGAGCAGGTCGACCTCGACGACGCGCTCGAACATCGCGTCGTCCATCACGCGCGCCGTGCCGGGGTCGGGAGCGATGCCGGCGTTGGCGACGACCACGTCGAGCCCGCCGAAGCGCTCGGCGACCTCGGCCACGACGGCGTCCATCCGCGCGCGATCGGTCACGTCCGCCCCGAGGCCGAGCGCGCCGCCGCCCAGCTCGCGCGCCGCCGCCTCGGTGGCGGAGGGATCGAGGTCGGTGAGCACGACCTGTGCGCCACGCTTCTGCAGCGCCCGCGCCGTCTCGAGGCCGATGCCCCGCTGGGCACCCGTGACGAGGGCGACGCGGCCCGAGAGCGAGTAGGACGCCATCGACGGGACGCTACCGGCGCGCGCGGGCCCACGCGAGGAAGGCCTGCGTGCCGCGGATGCCGTCCTCCACGCCCGCCGAGTCCGGCAGATCGGCGAACGCGTCCTTGGCCACCTGCGCCCGGTCTGCAAGCCGGCGGATCAGCGGGCTGCGCCGGTGGCGCGCGACCGACAGCAGGGCGTCGAGGTAGTCGAACTCGGCGCCGAGCGCCTCGTCGAGCCTGCGCTCGTCCGGGATCGGCGTGTCCTCGGCCCGGCGCTTGTGCAGTGCCGCGACGACGCCGTCGCGGTCGCGCAGCGCGTCACGGATGGCGGGCACGAGCCGTGGGGCCCTGCGGCCCGGCCGCAGGTTGTCGAGCAGCACGGCGAGCGACTCCTGGCTGTCGGCGAGGTTGACGAGCGCGGGCTGGATGGCGCCGCGGCTGGCGTCGCTGCCGCCCTCGGTCCCTTCCTTGACGATCGTGTAGACGCCGTACGCGACCCCGCCCAGCGCGAGCAGGGCCAGGAACCGCAGCACCCAGCGCCGGACCACCCTCATCAGTGCCGCCCCACTAGGCCGTTACGACCTCGAGCTCCTCGTCGGCGAACCGCTGCCGGATGACCTTCTTGTCGAACTTGCCCACCGAGGTCTTCGGGACCTCGTCGATGAAGGCCCACTTGTCGGGCAGCTGCCACCTGGCCGTCTTGTCCGCGAGGAACTCCTTGAGCTCATCGGCGGAGACGTCCTCCCCGTCCTTGACGACGACCGAGGCCAGGGGGCGCTCTCCCCACTTCTCGTCGGGGACGCCGATCACCACCGCCTCGACGACGGCCGGGTGGGCCATGATCGCGTTCTCGAGCTCGACGCTTGAGATCCACTCGCCACCGGACTTGATGACGTCCTTGGAGCGATCGGTGAGGGTGAGGAAGCCGTCCGGCGAGATGCGCCCGACGTCGCCGGTGCGCAGCCAGCCGTCGTGGAACTTCTCGGGATCGTCGTCCTTGTGGTAGCTCCCGGTGATCCAGGGCCCGCGGCACTCGACCTCGCCGACCGTCTCGTCGTCCCACGGTGCGACGGACCCGTCCTCGGTGATCAGGCGCGGCTCGACGCCGGCCATGAAGCGGCCCTGCGTGACGCGCTTGCCCCAGTCGTCGTGACGGGCGACCGAGCCCAGCGGCGAGGTCTCGGTCATGCCCCAGGCATGGATGATCCTCATCCCGTGGTCCTCCTCGAAGCGCCGCATCAGCGACTCCGGGCACGCGGAGCCGCCGACGACCGCCTCCTTCAGGCACGAGATGTCGTGCCCGGGCTCGGAGTCAAGCAGGCCGAGCAGGCCCTGCCAGATCGTCGGCACCGCGCCGGCGAAGTCCGGCTTCTCGAGCTCGATCATCCTCAGCAGCGGCTCGGGCTGGAGGAAGCGCTCGGGCATGATCAGCGACGCGCCGACGAGCAGCGCCGCGTACGGCAGGCCCCACGCGTTGGCGTGGAACTGCGGGACGATCACGAGCACCTTGGAGTCCGGCGTCAGCGCCATCGCGTCGCCCATGCACGCCGCCATCGAGTGCAGCACCATCGAGCGGTGGCTGTAGACGACGCCCTTCGGGTTGCCGGTGGTGCCGCTCGTGTAACACATCGCCGCGGCGTCGCGCTCGTCGACCTCGACCCACTCGAAGTCGTCCGAGGCCTCGGCCAGGCTGGCCTCGTAGGAGTGCACCTCGGCGCCCTTGCCCTCGAGCGGCCCGAGGTCCGGATCGTCCCCGGTGACGAGCACGTGCTCGACGGTCTCGAACTCGGGCAGCACCTGGCTCAGCGGCTCCACCAGGGACGGGTCACAGATGACCACCTTGTCCTCGGCGTGGTTGGCGATGTAGATCACCTGCTCCGGGAACAGGCGCACGTTGAGGGTGTGCAGCACCGCGCCCATCGCCGGGACCGCGAAGTAGGCCTCGAGATGCTCCTGGCTGTTCCACTGGTAGGTGGCGACGCGCTGGTCGCCGTCGATCCCGAGGCTGCGCAGCACGCTCGCGAGCCGCTTGGAGCGTCTGCCGACCTCGGCGTAGGTGGCGCTGCGAAAGCCGTCCCCCGTCCAGGTCTTGACCGTGCTGTCGCCGTGGACGACCGTCCCGTGGTTGACGAGCCGGGCGACGGACAGCGGCGCGTCCTGCATCGTGCTTCGCATGCCGCGAGTTGTACTACCGCTCAGCCTTCGGTGGCTTCGCTCATGCCCGGGGCGTCCGGTCGCCACCCCGGACCCTTGAACAGGACGCGCAGGCGATCGGCCCCGCGGGCGCGGAGGAGGTCGTGCCACAGAGCCCGGTATTCGTGGAACGCGACCGTCAGCGGCCGGAACGTCCCGATGTTCTTGGTCAGCCCGTAGCGGACGCGCTCGCCCTCGGGCGTGAAGCTCGAGAAGAGCCGGTCCCAGATGATCAAGATGCCGCCGTAGTTGCGGTCGAGGTAGACGTCGTTGGATCCGTGGTGCACGCGGTGGTGGCTCGGCGTGTTGAGCACGAGCTCGAGCGGCCGCGGAAGCGTCCGCACGCGCTCGGTGTGGATCCAGAACTGGTAGATGAGGCTCCAGCTCTGGGCGAGCAGGACCATCCAGACGGGGAAGCCGACGAGCGGCATCCACAGCCAGAACGGGAAGTAGGTCATCGGGACCCAGGTCTGGCGCAGCGCGGTCGAGAGGTTGTAGTGCTCGGAGGAGTGGTGCACGACGTGGCTGGCCCAGAAGAGCCGGCTCTCGTGGCTGACGCGGTGAAACCAGTAGTAGGAGAGGTCGTCGGCGAAGAACAGCAGCACCCAGACCCACCAGTCGCCGGCGTCCAGCCGCAGCGGCGTGAGCTCGTGCACGGCCGCGAAGATCACCACCACGACCGCCTTCCAGCCGACGTTGATGATCACGTTGCCGAGTCCCATCGTCAGCGAGGTGCGCGTGTCGTTGCGCTCGTAGCCGACGAGGCCGTGGTCGGCCGACAGACGGCGGAACGACAGCCCCTCGACCAGCAGCAGCAGCACGAAGAACGGGATCGCGTAGTAGAGGATCTCGGTCACGGTTACCCGTCCAGTTTCTCATCGCAGCGGGCCCGGATGGTCCAGTCGCGCACGCGGGCGCGCAACGGGAGCTGCTGCTGCCCGGGGAAGTCGCGGTCGCTGCGCTGGAGGGCGATCCCCGGTGTGACGGCGTGCGTGAACACCTCCACCGCGGGCAGGCGGAG
Source organism: uncultured Solirubrobacteraceae bacterium (assembly GCA_963724135.1). Lineage (GTDB taxonomy): Bacteria > Actinomycetota > Thermoleophilia > Solirubrobacterales > Solirubrobacteraceae > DATLGB01. Next base: position 180,538 of record CAVRTA010000004.1, on the reverse strand, counting down.
CGCGTAAGCGACGTGCTGGCGCTCGAACGGGCCCGTGGAGACCCGGCCGCACTCGCGCACCGCGCTCACGCCCCCGAAGTGGGCGAGCGCGCGGTCCAGACCGCTGCCGAACTGGCGCTCGTCGCGCGCGAGGCGGCCGCCCCCGTCCACGACGATCCCGATGCTGACCACCACCGCGATTGCCGCCGGCACGGCGAGAACCGTCCGCCAGCGGGGGGCAAGGGAACGCACCAGCGGAGGCAGCCCGACGCCGCCGAGCAGACACACCAGCGCCATCGGGAGGGTGGCGTAACGGATGTTGCCGGTGAAGCCGAACTCGGCCAGGACCGCCACCGTGAACAACAGCGCGCCTGCGGCGGCGGCGATGCCCCGCAGTTCCGGCCGCGCCCGTACGGCCTGCACCGCGCCCGCATAGAGCGGCCAGGTGAGAAAGCCCGCGGCGTACACGAACGTGAGGCCGAACGGGAACGCCGACTGCCCGGGCGAGCCCGGCACGGGATGGCGGGCCCGGTCGGCGCTGCGCAGCCAGTCGCCCGTGGCGACGTAATCGGGCACGAACCAGGCGGCGAGCAGATCAGCAGCGCGCCCCCGACCCCCGAGCGAGGAAGTGGCGCCGCCGGAGGGCGACGGCGGCGAGCACGATCCAGACCTCGGGCCGCAGGAGGCCGGCAGACGATGCCGACCGCGAAAGCCGCCCGTGGGCGATGGTCGAGATCGAGTGCGATGGCGGCGAGCGCGAGAGCGACCAGCATGCCCTCCGAGTCGCCGCGCACGACGTTGAACATGAAGTCGGTCCCCAGCAGCAGCCCGGCCGCCGCGATCCACCCCGCTGCGTCACCGCCGAGGCGCCGCGCGACCCGGAACGTCAGCACGACGGCGAGGAACCCCGTGGTGCGCGCGACGAGCAGCCACAGCAGCGGCGCGGTGCCGTCGCCCAGCAGCGCGAACGGCGTCGTGAAGGCGACGGGCAGCGGCTTCCAGGACGGGCCGCCCTTGATGCTGAGCGTCCCCTCGGTGATCTCGCGGCCCCAGATCAGCCACGCCGTCGGGTCGTAGGACGGGACCTGGAGGATCAGCAGCGAAAGCGCTGCCAGGGCCAGACACGCGATGAGCGGGCGCATCGCCCGCCGAGGCTACGGCTGCGGAGCCCAGCGCCGACCGTCGAGCACGCCGCCGACGCCGATCCAGCCGACCTCCATGATCAGCGCGGCGACCTCGGCGCGCGACTTCTCCGGGTGGTCGAGCCACCACGTCGCCAGCGACTCCCCCGCCCCGACGAAGCCGTGCGCGAGCGCGTCGGCGAGCTCGGGCTCGAGCTGCAGCGCCAGCAGCGCCGCCATCCGCTTGACGATCGCCGCCGCGGATGTGCGCGACGTCGCGCGCCACCGCGCCGCCGCCGGCGGTCAGCTCGCGCTGGAGCACCGCCCAGCCCGCACGGTGGTCCTCGACGAAGCCCAGGAAGGCGGTCATCGAGGCGAGCACCTGGTCGCCCGGCGACAGCGACAGGTCGACCACGGCGTCCATCGCGCCGAGCAACTCGGCACCGACGCGCTCCATGTAGGCCGAGTACAGCCCCTCCTTGGAGTCGAAGTAGGCGTACAGCATCGGCTTGGAGATGTCGGCGCGGTCGGCGATCTCGTCCATCGACGCCGCATGGAAGCCGCGCTCGGCGAACACCTGGCCGGCCACGGCCAGCATCTGCTCCTCGCGCACTGCGCGAGGTACGTGACGAGTACCCGCTCTTCGACGCCCGTTGGCCGCCATCCCGGCTTCAACCCTACTGGAGAGTAAGTTCTGTGACCGAATGCACAGTCGGGTCACCTTTCGACGTGACATCATTCGGCGATACATATGTCAATGCCATCTCTGACCACCACCCTGGCCGCCGCTGCCGCCGGCAGCGAGCCCGCCGGCGGCGCCGCGACGAGCGAGATCATCATCGCCACCGCGATGGCCTCGGTCGTGACCGCCGGCCTGCTCGCGCTGTGCGCCGGCCACCGCTCGGGCCGCATCAAGCTGCTGGGCTGGGGCGCCGACCTCGCCGCCCGCGTCTCCGGGCTCCCGCGCTGGGTCGCCCTGCCCCTCGGCCTCGGCGGCGGCGCGCTGCACATCGCCCTGCTCGGCATGTACTGGGACATCTCTTTGCACATCGACCAGGGCCGCGACGAGGGCCCCCTCGCCAACCCGGCTCACTACCTGATCCTGATCGGCCTGTTCGGCATCTTCGCGGCCGGCGTGATCGCGATAGCGCTGCCGAAGGAGGGTGAGCGCCCAGGGGCCAGGGCGATTCGCATCGGCGAGGGCTGGTACGCGCCCATCGGCGGCATCCTGATGGCAGCGTGCGGCGCCTTCGCGCTCACCGGCTTCCCGCTCGACGACATGTGGCACCGCATGTTCGGGCAGGACGTCACGCTCTGGGGGCCGACGCACCTGATGCTGATCGGAGGCGCCGGCATGAGCCTGATCGGCATGGCCGTGCTGCTCGGGGCGGCCAGGGACGCAACGGGCCGCGACGCGGCGAGCTGGATCCGCAGGGCCGCGCTGATGGGCGGGCTGCTCGTGGGCCTGTCGACCTTCCAGGCCGAGTTCGACTTCGGCGTCCCGCAGTTCCGCATGGTCTTCCAGCCCCTGCTGATCGCGATCGCCGCCGGCTTCGCGCTCACCGCCGCGCGCCTGTGGCTCGGCCCCGGCGGCGCGATCGCCGCCGCGCTCTTCTTCCTCATCACCCGCGGCTGGGTGACGCTGCTCGTCGGGCCGGTCTTCGGCGAGACCACGCCGACGATGGCGCTCTACCTGCCCGAGGCGATCCTCGTCGAGATCGCCGCGCTCGCCTTCGCCCGCCGCGCGCTCACCTTCGGCGCGGTCAACGGCGTGCTCATCGGCACGCTGGGCATGGCCGGCGAGTGGGCGTGGACCCACGCGACCTTCCCCCTGCCCTGGACGACCGACATCCTGGCGGAGGGCCTGATCCTCGCCGTCGTCGGCGGCATCGCCGGCGGCACGTTCGGCGCGCTGCTCGCAACCGGCCTGCGGGGCGAGCTGCCGCGCCCGCGGGTCGCCCGCCCCGCTGCGCTGCTGGCGCTGCTGGCGATCGCCGCCTGCGTGGCGGACGGCCTTGTCGTCGACAACCGGACGACCGCGACGGCCGCCGTCGACGGCACCGACGTCCGCATCACACCCGACATCGCCGACGGCGCCGCGTGGGCGACCGCCACCTCGTGGCAGGGCCAGGCCAAGCTGCGCGTCGACCGCCTCGAGCGCATCGGCCCCGGGCACTACCGGCTGTCCGAGCCACCGCCGGCGGACGGCACGTGGAAGACGATGATCCGCGTGCACCGCGACCGCCAGATCCTGTCGGCGCCGGTCTTCCTGCCGCGCGACGAGGCGATCCCCGCCAAGGAGGTCCCCGTCACCGACCAGCCGCGACAGTTCGTGGCCGACAAGGAGGTCCTCCAGCGCGAGCAGAAGGAGGGCGTGGCCACCTCGCTGAAGACGATCGCGCCGCTGATCGTGCTGCTGATCGCGCTCGGCTTCGCCGCCGCGCTCGCCTGGGGCGTCGCGCGGATCGGCCGCGGCGACGACGACGTCAGCCCACCGCGGCCAACCGCCGCGCCGCGGACCGGGGCGACGCCGCTGCCGCACTGAACCCGGCCCACGGGTCGCGCTCCACACGCTCCGCGATCGTGGACAGCGTCCAGGCGCGCGACCCGGGGACGGAGGCGAGCTCGTCCCAGGCCAGCGGCGTCGCGACCGGCGCTCCCGGTTGCGCGCGCACCGCATAGGGCGCGACGGCGGTGTGCGCCCTGCGGTTGCGCAGATAGTCGACGTACACGCGGCCCTCGCGCTGCTCCTTCTTGAACTTGATCGTCAGCTCGTCGGGCGCGGCGTCGACCAGCAGCGCGGCCAGCGTCTTCGCCATGGCGATCACGTCCTCGTAGTCGGCCTCGCGGCGCAACGGAGCGGCAACGTGCAGGCCGCGCGACCCGGTCGTCATCGCGAACGGCTCGAGCCCGGCGTCGCGCAGCAGCTCCCCCGCCGCCCGCGCGGCGCGCACGATGGTCGGCCAGTCGTCGTCGCCACCCTCCGGGTCGAAGTCGACGATGATGCGGTCGGGGCGCTCGGGGCGGTCGATGCGCGCGGTCGGGACGTGCGGCGTGATGGCGTTGTGCTGGGCGAGCATCCGCAGCGACTCGGAGCGGGTCGCGACCATGTGGCAGACCGTCCCACCGCGCTTGGGCAGCTCGACGCGCTCGACCCAGCCGGGGAAGTAGTCGGGGATCTGCTTGAGGAAGTGTCCCGGCGCCTTGATGCCGCCCGGGTAGACCTGCAGCGACAGCGGCCGCTCGCGCAGGTGCGGCAGCATCACGTCCGCCACACGCTCGTAATGCGCGGCCAGGTCGGCCTTGGTGATGCCGTCGCCGGGGAAGAGCACCTTGCCGGGGTTCGTGAGCTCGACGTGCGGCATGGGAGGATCCTGCCCGATGCACCGCCAGTACCACGCCCCGCCCCTCGAGGACCTCGGGCCGGACCCGATCGCCGCCTTCGCGCGCTGGCATGCCGAATCGGGGGTGGAGGAGCCCGACGCCGCCGTGCTGGCGACCACTGCCGGCCGCGGCCGCGTCGTGCTCGTCCGCGGTCCGTTCCGCTTCTACACCAGCTACGGGTCGGACAAGGCGCGTGAGATCGCCGCCGACCCGCGCGTCTCGCTCACCTACTACTGGCCGCCCGTGCACCGCCAGGTCCGCGTCGAAGGCGTCGCGGGCAGGCTGCCGGACGCCGACAGCGACGCCTACTGGGCCGGGCGTCCCCGCGGCAGCCAGCTCGGCGCTCACGCGTCGCCGCAGTCACAGCCGATCGAACGCGCCGAGCTCGAGGCGCGCCTCGAGGCGCTCGACTTCCCCGGCGAGGTCCCGCGCCCCGCGGACTGGGGCGGCTACGCCGTCACGCCGCAGGCGATCGAGTTCTGGCAGGGCCGGCCCGACCGGCTGCACGACCGCCTGCGCTACACGCGCTCAGGCGACGGCTGGGAGATCGACCGGCTGGCTCCCTGACTCGTCGAGCCAGTTCGCGCGCAGCGGATAGGACTCGAGCCACGCCTCGAAGCGCTGCGCGGGCAGCGGCCGCGAGATGTAATAGCCCTGTGCGGTGTCGCAGCCGAGCTCCGTCAGCCGGGTGAGCAGCGCCTGGTCCTCGACGCCCTCCGCGACCGCGCGCAGGCCGAGGTTGTGGGCGAGGTCGATGATCGAGCGCACGATCGTCTCGCCCGAGTGCTCGCCCTGCATCTCGAGAACGAACGAGCGGTCGATCTTGATCTCGTCGACCGGCAGGTCGCGCAGGTAGGCGAGCGACGAGTAGCCGGTGCCGAAGTCGTCGATCGCCAGCGTCACGCCGAGCTCGTTGAGCGTCTCGAGGACGGCGCGGGCGCGCTGCGGGTCGCCGACGATCATCGACTCGGTGATCTCGAGCTCGAGCAGCGCCGGGTCGATCTTGTGCTGCGCGATCAGGGCCGGCAGGTCCTCCTCGAGCAGCTGCGAGTCCAGGAACGAGCGGGCGGACAGGTTGACCGCGATGCTGAGGTGGTTGCCCTGCTCGCGCCAGACGGCGATCTGGCCCAGCGCCAGCTCGAGCACGCGCTTGGTCAGCGGCGTGATCAGGCCGGTGTGCTCGGCCATCGGGACGAAGTCGGCGGGCATGATCATCCCGATCGACGGGTGCTGCCAGCGGCACAGCGCCTCGACTCCGACGACGCGGCCGGTCGCGACGTCGATCTTGGGCTGGTAGTGCAGCAGCAGCTCGTCGTTGGAGATCGCGCGCCGCAGCTCGCCGGCGAGAGCGAGGCGCTGGACCGAGTGCTTGTCCTGCTCGATCTCGTACAGGCGGGCCCCGGAGTGCGCTGCCTTGGCCACGTACATCGCGATGTCGGCGCGCTGCAGCAGGGTCTCGCCGTCCTCGCCGTGCTCGGGGAAGCAGCCGATGCCGATCGAGCCGCTGACCTCGAGGGTCAGCCCGTCGATCTCGAACGAGCGGCGCAGCGCCCCGAGCAGCTTGTGAGCGACCTCGAGCGCGTGGTCGGAGTCGCGCACGTTCGGAAGCAGCACGGCGAACTCGTCCCCGCCCAGGCGCGCCACCGTGTCCTCGGCGCGCAGGCTCGAGCTCAGTCGCTGGCCGACGAGCTGGAGAAGGCGATCGCCGTGGTAGTGGCCGAGCGTGTCGTTGATCTCCTTGAAGTGGTCGAGGTCCATGACCATGACCGCGGACTGCGAGTCGTTGCGGCGCGCCGTCTCGATCGCCTGGAGCACGCGGTCGTGGAAGAGGGCGCGGTTGGGCAGGCCGGTGAGGCTGTCGTGCAGCGCCTGATGCTCGTTGACGAGCGCCTGCCGCGTGTTGCGGTGGATGGCGATCAGCGGCAGTGCGATCAGCGGCAGGACGCCGACGCTGAACTCGCCCACGATCACGACCAGCGGGGCGAGGCCGAGCGCGAACCCGGCGGTCGAGGACTGCATCAGGAAGTCCGAGCCGAAGAAGCTCAGCACCGGGTAGCGGTTGCGCAGCGCGATCACGGTGGAGACGAGCAGCGCGTTGAGGAAGAAGAACACCACGCCGCACAGCAGCAGCGCGGGGAGGTCGGTGCCGACGAACGAGGCCAGCGGCTCGCGCGGGACCTCCGTGAGCGCGGACAGCAGCCGGCCGGTGACGAAGAGCCCGATCGTGTACTGGGCGACGTTGAAGAAGACCTTCAGGGCCGCCTTGCGCAGCACGAGGTCGCCGAGCAACCCGCCGAGGGCAAGGGCCGGGATCGCCGCGCCGGGCCCGAAGGCGATCATCAGCGCGAACGCGAACGTCGTGGAGGGCGACAGCTCGCCCTCGCGGCCCTGGACGACGAACGTGACCGGGACGAGCTCGCCGAAGATGACGCAGCCGACGAGGACCCACAGCAGCAGCGGCTGGTGCGCGAGGTCGGGCGTGTCGACCGCGAGCGTGTACGCGAGCAGGCCGAAGCCGACGATCGTGACGGCGGCTACGAAAAGCCGGAACCGCAGCGGATCAGAGCCCTGCGCCACGGTCCTATGACCCGCCCCTCACCACTTGATCGCAGCGCCGAACGCCTGCAGCGAGGCAGCGAGCATGGCGATGGCCATTCCTGCGCGAAGAGTCCGGGCCTTCATGTCCCCTCCGGGTGAAGGTCGTGGGGGCCGCTCCCTTGCGGCCCCCGATGCGCGCGTAATCGGCAGGTCGCTCCATTACCTTGAGCGCTCACTGTCAGATTGCTGACATCAAGCTCTGCGGGGGTGCTGCCGATTAGGCGCACGCGTGCTGCTGCTGGGGGTGCTCACTTTGTGGGTGGCGACGGTGCCTCTGGCCGGCGGGCGCATCGGTCATCTGTCCAGCGTCCGCTTCCGTCGCAAGTGGCTGTTCGCGCGGTGCGGACACCGCGCGCCGAGCCTCAGTGGGCGGCCGGGGTGCGAGCGATGTACACGGCGCCCACGAGGTAGCGGATGCTCTCCGGGAACGGCTGCGTCCCGGACGGCGCGGCCAGCTCGGTCTCGTAGCGATCGAGCAGTCCGACGACCTCGGCGCAGATGGGGGCGACGGGGTCCTCGTCGGCCACCGCGCACGCGAGCCGCGCGAGCGCGAGGGTCTCGGAGGCGTCGGCCTGGGCGAAGACGCGCCCGATGGTCGCGCACAGCGCGGCCGTCACACGGTCGAGCGTCGGATCGAGCGGCAGCGGCTCCAGCGGCGCCGGGCCGAGGTCGAGCAGCGGCTCGCCGGCGATCATGCGGGCGAGCTGCGCGCCCGCCGTTCCCCTGACCTGCTCGGAAGTCAGGCCGGCCTGCAGCGCGCAGCGCAGGCCCTGGACCGCGGAGACCAGCGGGTGGCCGTACGGCGCGTCGCTGGCCCACAGGACCTGGCCGGGCGGGGCGAGCGTGTACAGCGCGACCACGTCGACGGGGTTCCACCACGCCGTGTCGATGAACAGGTTCGGGTGGTCGGGCAGCACACGCCACAGCCAGGCGAGGTCGGAGATGGCGGCGTGCGCGAGGATGATCCTGGCCTGCTGGAAGCGCTCGGTGAGGCGGACGGTGTCCTCGCCGAGCGCCGGGATCCCCCGCCCGGCGTGGACGAGCATCGGCAGCTCGCGCTCGTGGGCGAGCGCGACCAGCCGCTCGACGATCGGGTGCCCGAGCGTGAACCCCTCGCCCCGCGGGTGCAGCTTGATGCCCCTGGCCCCGGCGTCGAGCGCGCGGGTCGCCTCGGCGATCGCCGGCTCCCCGGCGTTGGGGTCGACACGGCAGAAGGCGACCAGCCGGTCGGGGTGGTCGTGGGCGGCCTGGAGGACCTCGTCGTTGGCCGCGCCGTCCAGATACCCGTCGGGCTCGTGCATCGGGAACGCGAGCGCGCGGCCGTCGGCCTGCTCGAGCCCCGCCACGAGCTGCTCGGTGCTCTGGCTGAAGCCGTCGGGGTCGTTGTGGCCGATGTGGGTGTGGGCGTCGAAGAGCTCGAGCCCTCCGACGTCCGTCCGCAGCTTGGCCAGATGGGGCGCGAAGGTGGCCGCGAAGTCGATCGCCACGGCGCGGCACGCTATATGGTCCGGCTCGATGCCTCTGCGCAAGATTCGGGTGCAGGTCGAGACGGATCGCCTGCGCATCTCCGGCGTGCTCCAGCTGCCGACCGAGGGGTACCGCTCACGCGTGACGGACTACCTCAACGGGCACGACAGCGGCTTCTTCGCGCTCACCGACTCCGAGGTGACCCCGTTCGACGGCTCGCCGCCCGAAGCGCGCGACTACGTCGCCGTCGGCGCCCGCCACGTCGTCTGCGTATACGAGCTCGAGGACCTCGGGATCGTCGCCGACGAGAGCGCCAGCCCGGCGCTCGCGGACTACTCGACGCCCTCGCTCCCGCCGCCGGCGACCGAGACCCCGCAGTCCGAGGACGACACGTAGCTCGCGGGCGTGCTGCCGGAGCCGCCCGACTCGCTGCCCGAGGCGCCCCGGGTGTTCTACGGCGCGCTGCGGGCGGGAGGGGCGCCGGACGCGGTCGAGGTCGACTTCGGCGACAGCGGGATCGGGGTGACGTTCCGCGACGGGATCGGTGCCCAGGTGTCGCGCCGCGCTGCGGTCGTCTTTGCCGGGGAGGAGGCCGCGCACTTCGACGAGAGCTCCGCCGGCTGGGAGGCGGCGGCGGCGGCCTGGGTCCTCGCGCGCCTCAGGTGACGGGGGTGGCCCGGGAGTGGATCGGGCCCGTGGTCTCGGCGAGCCGGCCTCCCGCGCGGCCCGCGCGCAGCGCGAGGATCTCGGCCAGCACGGCAACGGCCGTCTCGGCGGGCGTGCGCGCGCCGACGTCGAGCCCGCAGGGTGAGTTGATGCGTGTGAGCTGGTCGTCGCTGACGCCCGCCGCGCGAAGGCGCCGCTGGCGGTCGGCGTGCGTGCGGCGGCTGCCGAGCGCGCCGATGTAGCCCGCGGCGGTGTCGAGCGCGCCGGTGAGCGCCGGCTCGTCGAACTTCGGGTCGTGCGTGAAGACGAGCACGGCGTCGCGCGGGCCCAGGGTGGTCTCGGCGAGGTACTGCTGCGGCCAGGTCACGACGACCTCGGCGTGCTCGGAGAAGCGGCTCGAGGCGGCGAACGCCTGGCGCGCGTCGGCGATGGTGACGCGGTAGCCGATCTCGCGCGCTGCGGCCGCGAGCGCGGCCGAGAAGTCGATGGCGCCGAAGATCACCATCCTCGGCGCCGTCGCGAACGCACGGACCGCGACGCGCAGGTCGTCCCCCATGGTCTCGCCCTTCGCGCTGTAGCGCCGCAGCGCCGAGCGGCCCTCGTCGAGGAAGCCGCGGGCGTCGCGGGCGACGTTGTCGTCGAGCAGGTCTCCCTGTCCTAGCGACCCGGCGCAGCGCTCTTCGAGCACCGCCATCGTGGCGCCGGCCCCCGGGCCGTCGAGCAGCGTCGCGAGCGCGACCGGCCGCTCGCCCTCGATCTCCGCGCTCGCCGCGGTCAGCGTGTCGGGCGCCGTGATCTCGCACACGAAGATGCGCACCGTGCCACCGCACGTGAGCCCCACGCCGGCGGCCTGCTCGTCGGTGATGCCGTAGGTGGACACGTGGGGCGCAGCTCCGGCCAGGACGCCCTGGGCCTCCTCGACCAGCGCGCCCTCGACGCAGCCGCCGGTCACCGTCCCCTCGACCCGCCCGCTGTCGTCGACGAGCATCTCCGCGCCGGGTTCGAGCGGGGCCGAGCCGAGCGTTTCCACCAGCGTCGCCGAGACGACCCGCCGACCCTCGGTCAGCCACTCCAGCGCCACCTCCAGCGAGCGCGGGACCACGCGCGTCACGGTACCTCGGCGATGGGGAGGCCGGCGGCGCGCCAGGCCTGGAAGCCGCCGTCGAGATCGGTGGCGAGGGGGAGCCCGAGCTCCTGGAGAACGGCGGCGGCGAGGCTGGACTGGTAGCCCTCGTCGCAGACGAGGATCACGCGTCTTGCCGGGTCGCTGATGCGCTCGTCGCGGTGCTCGGACGCCGGATCGGCGCGCCACTCGAGCACGTTGCGCGGGATGCGCACGGCCCCCTCGATGACCCCGTCGCGGGCGCGCTGCTCGTCCGAGCGGATGTCGACCAGCACGGCGTCTCGCTGCAGCGCCGCGCCGACTTCGTCAGGCTTGACGCGGTTGAGGGTCGAGCGCGCCTGAGCCAGCATCTCGTCGATCGTGGCCACCCCCCGGACCATACGCCTGGAGTTCGCGCCGCCCCTGTTTCCCGACAACCTGTTCGGCCACCTCGTCGCCACGGCGGTGCCGGGTGTGGAGGAGTGGCGCGACGGCTGGTATCGCCGCACCGTGCGCGGCGTCGGGATCGTGGAGCTCGCCCCGCGCGACGACCACATCGCCCTACGAGTGCACGGGGATGCGGAGGCCGCGGTCCCGTTGTGCCGCTTCCTGCTCGACCTCGACGCCGACCCGGCCCAGATCGATGAGACTCTGGGGACTGTCCCTTTTGTCTCAGGGCTGGTGAGAGCGGCGCCCGGACGGCGGGTTCCGCGGACGGTCGACGCGGCAGAGATGGCGCTGCGGGCGGTGCTCGGCCAGCAGGTCTCGACGGTCGCGGCGGCGACGCTCGCGGCGCGGCTCGTACGCGCGGCCGGCGAGCCGGTGGACGACCCGGACGGGGGGTTGACGCATCTGTTCCCGGCGCCCGCCGCGGTGGCGGCCGTCGACCCGGAGACGCTGGCGACGCCGCGGTCGCGCCGAGCCACATTGCTGGCGCTGGCGGACGCGCTCGACCGCGGGCTCGATCTGAATGACACGCAGGCCGTGCTGGCGCTGCCCGGCATCGGTCCGTGGACCGCCGGGACGATCCGCATGCGCGCGCTCGGGGACCGCGACGCATACCCGGCCGGCGACCTGGGACTGCGCGGGCTCGAGCAGGAGCTCGAACGGTGCCGTCCGTACCGCGCCTATGCCGTCCAGCACCTGTGGGCGCTGGGCGGGCACGCGGTCAACCGCATGCCCGGGTGAGCGTCAGCCGCCGCCCTGGACGTCGAGCGCATTCGGCAGGCCCTGGCGGTAGAGCTCACGGTCGGCGGCCTTCGCCGCCTCGAACTCCGGCGGGTCGTAGAGCTTGTACATCGTGCACGGCTGCGCCTTCGACCCCGCCGCGTCCAGCAGCGCGTTGACGGCCGCGCGAGCGGACTCGTTGGCGCCCTCCATCGTCGCCAGGTCGATGTCGGTCTGCACGAAGTCGCCGGCCAGGAAGAGGTTCGGCACCTTCGTTCTGGCCTGCGGTCGCTTCTCCCATGAGCCGACCGTGTTGACCAGCAGCGGCGTCCCGTTGGTGTTGCGCCCGCGGCGGGGATGCCAGCGGACGCCCGGATCCAGGAACCACCGGGCGACGATGCCCTTCGGCAGCTTGTCAGCCGCGGTCTTGTGCAGCCGGATCTGCGCCAGCACCTCCCGCGCGACCTCGTTCGGCGTGCAGCGCTTGGCGGTCTTGCCGAACAGGATCCCCTTGGCGTCCCAGTTGGAGATGTCGACCGACAGGCAGTCCTTGACCCTGCCGTTGCCGTAGTCGCGCGTGAACTCCCGGTCGGTCCAGAACTGTCCCTGCGTGAGAGCGGTGAGCGCCCACGGCGCGTCGATGAAGGTGACGTGGCCGTGGGTGATGTCGACCTGATCGCGCAGGTAGTACTGGATGCCGACCATCCAGTCGTAGAAGAGGTCGTGCATGCCCGCCAGCGAGGGGTCGAGCGCGAGCAATCTGCGATTGAGCAGCTTCCGCGCGCGCTCGACCGGCATCGCGGACACGAACCAATCGGCCTCGATGCGGTGCCGGCGCCCGCGGCGGTCGACCGCGCGCGCGGACGCGATCCGCCCGCCGCGAACCTCGAGCTCGTCGACCGCGTAGCCGACCTGGAAGCGCACGCCGAGCCCGCGCAGCAGGATCACCCATGGGTCGATCCACGCCTCGTTGGTCGGCTTGTCGAGCACGCGGTCGAGAGCGCCGTCGTTGCCGCGGCCCATGATGTTGTAGACGAAGGCCTCGCCCATGTTGCCGATCGTGCGCGTGCTGGCGACAGTCTCCTTGGCGGCGACCAGGTTGCGGGTGAGGCCGGCGGCGATGACGGTCTTGTACTCCTCGGACTTGCCCTCCGCCTTGACGAAGTCCCACCAGCTCGTGTGCTCCCACTGACCGAAGCGGCGCTCGTCGCACGAGGTCAAGAACACCATCAGGCGGTTGACGAAGAACTGCAGCTCGTGCGGCGGGACGTTCTGGCCCTGGATGCTCTCGGCGAGGAACTTGGCCGTGTTCTCCGGCGTCGTCGGGCCGGGGAACGGGTCCGGGCCGAGGCCGAACGGGCCGGCGTCGGCGCGGCCGTTGGCGCGCAGGAACTTGCCTCCCGTGGTGTCGACCATGTTGTCGTGCACGCCGTTGGGGTTCTTGCCGAACGGGATGCGCCGCATCGAGTCCGGCACGTGGTGATAGAAGCCGGGGAAGAAGCGGAAGCCGTGCTCCCCCGGCAGCGGCAAGCGCCCGCCGCGCGCCGAGCCGCGGACGGGGATCGAGCGCGCCTTGCCGCCGAGCGCGTTGCGCTCGTAGACGGTGACGCGGAAGCCGCGCTCGGCGAGCTCGTGTGCGGCAGCGAGGCCGGCCATGCCGCCGCCCAGGACCGCGACGCTCGGTCCGCTCCGGCGCCGCTTGCCATGCGCAGGGGCGGTGCCCACCGCCAGTGCGGCACCGGCGACGGCACCGTCGCGCAGGACCTCTCGGCGCGTCCGCATGCTCGCGCACCTTACATCTGACTATCTGAATCGTCAAATATGCTCCCGGCATGCGGTCCTATGGCGGCGTCAGCGCGGAGGAGCGGGTCGCGACCCGGCGCTCGCGGCTGCTCGACGCGGGCATCGAGTGCTTCGGCACCGTTGGCTTCGCCGCGACCGGCGTCAAGGACGTATGCCGCGCCGCCCGGCTCACCGACCGCTACTTCTACGAGTCCTTCAAGGACAGCCGTGCGCTGTTCCTGTCCGTGTTCGACGCGGTCACCGATGCGCTGTTCGAAGAGGTCGCGAGCGCCGTCATCGCAGTCGAGCCTGACGCCGAGTTGCAGCTGCGTGCCGCGATCGGCACGTTCCTGCACGCGCTCGCCGACGACCCGCGCCGCGCCCGCGTCGTCTTCACCGAGGCGGCCGCCGCCGGCCCGGAGGCCACGCAGCACATGCAGGCGGCGCTGCGCCGCTTCACCGCGCTCGTGGAAGCGACCGCCCGCGCCCACCTCCCTCCCGCGACGCCGGCCTCCTACTCGCACGTCGTCGCGATCTCGCTCGTCGGCACGCTCGAGCGCGCGGTCCAGGAGTGGCAGGCCGGCGAGCTCGGCCTCAGCGTGAGCGCCCTCACCGAGCACTGCGTCGCGCTCTACCTGCGGCTGCTCGCACCGCCTTCGCGCGCGTAAGACTGCCAGGCGTGCGCGCGGCCGCGTTCTCCCTGGCCGTGGCGATCGTCCTGGCGGACTCGGCGATCGTCACGCTGGCGCTGCCGGAGATCCTGCGCGAGCTGGATGCGGAGGTCGGGGAGGTCGCGTGGGTGCTGATCGCGTTCAACCTCGTCCTCGCGCTGGCGGCCGTTCCCGCGGCGCGTCTGTGCCTTCGCGGTGACCCGGCGCTGTGGTGTGCGGCGGGGGTCGCCGCCTTCGCCGCGGCCTCGGCCGCCTGCGCGCTGGCGGGTTCCCTCGACGTCCTGATCGCCGCGCGCGTGGCGCAGGCCGCCGGTGGGGCGATCGTGATCGTCTCCTGCCTGGTGCTGCTCGAGGCGGCGTCGCCGCGCGGCGCCGCGCTGTGGGCGACGGCGGGCGTGGCCGGGGCCGCGCTGGGCCCGGTCGCCGGCGGGCTGCTGACGTCGGCGATCTCGTGGCAGTCGATCTTCGTCGTGCAGGTGCCGCTGGCGCTCGTCGCCGCGCCGGCCGCGCTCTCCGCCCGACGAACGTCCCGGATGCCCCGCTCAGGGGTGGTATCCGGGACGTTCGACGGGCCGCACGTCGCCGCGAACCTGGCGCTGGCGCTGTTGTCGGCGGCGCTGACCGCCGCGCTGTTCCTGCTCGTGCTGATGCTCGTCGAGGCCTGGCAGCGCTCTCCCGCCGTCGCCGCGGTGACGGTGACGGTGGTGCCGCTCGCGGCCCTGGCGGCCCGGCCGCTGGCCCGCTTCGCGCGCGCCGGCACGCGCGCGGAGGCGTGCGCGGGTGCGCTGCTGATGGCCGGCGGCCTGGCCGGGCTGGCGCTTCCGCCCGCCGCCGAGCTCGGCTGGACCGTCGCGCCGCAGGCGCTCGTCGGGCTCGGGCTCGGGCTGACGGTGGACTCGCTCACCGCCGTCGCCCTGGCCGGCCGCCGGCCGCGCGCGCTGCACGGCGGCTGGACGATCGCGGCGCGCCACGCGGGCGTCGTCGGCGGCCTCGCGCTGCTGACGCCGATCTTCACGGGCGATCTGCGCGGCGCACAGGAGCCCGCGCGCGAGGCGATCGCCGGGCTCGTGCTCGATGCACCCCTGCGCGCCTCGGTCAAGCTCGAGCTCGCCGACGGCCTCGCGCGCCGGCTCGCCGGCGAGCGCGGGCGGGTGCCCGACCTCTCCCCCGCGTTCGCCGCTCTGACTCTGCCGCCGCTTCAGGCGACCCTGGCCGCACACCTCGAGCAGCAGCTCGGCGATCAGCTCGAGCGCGCCGCCACCGAGGCGTTCCGCGACGCCTTCCTCGTCGCCGCGCTGCTCGCCCTGCTCGCCCTCGTCCCCGCCGCCGCCCTGAAGCCATGAGGCTCGTCGCCGCCGCCCTCGTCGTCGTCGCCGCCGTGCTCGGCTGGCTGGTCGGCGCCGGGGGTGGGGACTTCGTCCCGGCGCGCCCGGCCGACCCGTGCCGTGCGCGGCCCGGCCCCCCCGTTCCCCCGCGCCTCGAACCGCTGGCCGAACGGGTGGTCCTGGCTGGGCTCGACGCCACTGCCTGCGATCTCGGCATCTCGCGCGAGCGCCTCATCCTCTCCCTCGATGCAGACCGAGCTGAGGCCCTAAAGGCGGGTCTCTCAGAGGGACTCGGGCGTCTGAACCTGCCGAAGGTCTCCGCCGTCCTCCCCGAGGCGCTCGACCTCGCCGATCTCCCCGGCATCGCGCGAGAAGCGATCGAGGCGGTGCCGGACTCAGTGGTCGACGGGCTGCTGCCGACCCGCGACCTGCTGCGACGCACCATCTCCGAGCTCGACTTCCGCCAAGTGCTCTCCGGCCTCGACGACCCGGTGCGCCTCGAGCCCGCGCTGCGCGACGCGATCCTCGCCGCCGCGGCCGATCAGATCATCGACCGGCTCACCTGAGCCGCAAGTCATGCGTCCCGCGTGCGTTTGCACTCACATGAGGTCCCGTCTCGCGGTCTGCGTCGCCGCCCTGCTCCTGTTTCCCGCCACCGCTCTCGCCGAGGTCCCGGAGAACGCCGACTGGTCCGAGGAGTACATCGTCACTCCGGGCGAGCCGACACTCCACGTCGACATCCTCAAGCCCAAGGGTGTCGAGCCCGGCACCAAGCTGCCGTCGATCGTCTCGGTGGGCCCCTACTTCGCGCACACGGGGTCGACTCCGGACGGTCCGACGCCGACCAACCAGGGGCCGACGCTGCGCTGGGCCGACCTGATCGAGGAAGCGCAGATCTTCGAGCGCGGCTACGCGCTCATCCAGGTGGACCTGCGCGGCTTCGGTGGCTCGGCGGGCTGCAACGACTTCGGCGGGCCCGGCGAGCAGACCGACGTCAAGCGCGCGGTCGAGTGGACGACCTCGCAGCCGTGGTCGAACGGCAAGGCCGCCCTGTACGGCAAGTCCTACGACGGCTGGACGGGCGTGATGGGCCTGAGCGAGAAGCCCAAGGGCCTGGCCGCGGCGATCATCCAGTCGCCGATCATCGACGGCTACCGCACCCTCTACAACCACGGCGTCCACTACGGCTCGGGCTGGTACGGGACGCCCGCGCTGTATCAGGGCATCGACGCCATGCCACCGTCCCCGTTCGACTCGCCGGAGTACTTCGCCGGCTCGGCGACCGGCACCAATCCGGCCTGCTACGCGCAGAACATCGCGCAGCAGAACGGATCGCTCGACCATGACGACGCGCTCGGCTTCTGGAAGGCGCGCGACCTGCCGAATGCGCGCGGCGCGGCGATCCCGACGCTGTGGTCGCACGGCTTCAACGACGCCAACACCAAGCCGGACAACTTCCTGCCCGTCTACGAGACGCTGACCGGGCCGAAGCGGGTGTGGGCCGGCCAGTTCGCGCACGACCGCGGCAACGAGGTCGACAAGGTCGGCCACGACGGGTTCTTCGACGACGTGATCGTGTGGCTGGACCGCTACGTCAAGGGCGACACGACGGCGAAGCCCAACGCCGAGCCCAGCGCCGAGATCGGGGAGGGCGACGGTCGCTGGCGCCACGAGGCGCAGTACCCCCCCGCCGACGTCGTGATGCGGCGCATGACGGTCAACGCGGGCGCGTTCACGGACACCCCCAGCGACGACTTCGGCTCCGGTGACGCGACGTGGTCGATCACCGAGCCGCTCCCCCACGACGCACGCGTCGCGGGCACCCCGATGCTCGAGGTCGAGGCGTCCTCGTCTCACCCGCGCGCGCACCTGATCGCGCAGGTCTTCGACATCGATGAGACGGGCAAGGCCGTGGTGATGCACCGCGGGGCGCACGTCGTCAAGGGGGACGCCGGCAAGCTCAAGTTCGATCTGTTCCCCAACGACTACACGCTGAAGGCCGGGCACCGCCTCGGCCTGCGCCTGACGGCGGACGACTTCGAGTGGTTCCTGCCGCCCCACTCGGGCGCGCCGGTCGAGGTCACGGGCGGCACGCTCGAGATGCCGTTCCTCACCTACATCCGCGACACGTTCCTTCCCGACACCTTCGAGACGCCGTCGATGTCCACGCGCTCCGAGCTCCAGCTCGCCGAGTCCGACATGACCGCGGCCAAGGCGGCGTTCGAGCAGCCCAAGCCGCTCGTCAAGCGCCCGCCCGGCACGGGCCAGGGCTCGACCCCGCCGCCGCCCGGCGCGGGGCAGCCGGGCAACAAACTGCGGATCCAGGGCCGCATCCGCAAGGGGCGCCTGCGCCTGGTCATCCGCGGCGGCGGGTCGGCGAAGGTGAGGCTCGTGGTCAAGCGCGGCAAGCGCGTCGTGCTCAAGCGCACGATCCAGTCGCGCCGCGGGCGCGCGGTCGTCCGCATCAGGTCCGCGCGCAAGGGCAAGTACCGGGTCAGCGCGCGCCTGCTGGGCAAGGTGCGCCTGCGCGGGTCGCGCGTGTTCAGAGTGCGCTAGCAAAGCCGCCTCCGCGCTGGTAGTTTCGCCGCATGCGCCGGCTCGTCCTGGCGTGCCTGCTCGCGACGCTCGTCGTTCCCGGAACCGCATCCGCGGCCGATTGCCGCACGAAGCCCAGCCGCAAGTACGACGTCAGAACGTCGGGCTCGGACTCCTTCAAGATGCAGACCCCTGACGGGCTCTACGAGCACAGCCACTCGTGGAGCGCGAAGTTCAAACGGGCGCGGACGGAGATCACCCGCTGCGACGGCCGCATCGAGGCGGTGCGCGTGTCCGGCGACGGCAGGATCAAGGTCTCGGTCAAGTACCGCGAGCCCGACATCGTGCGCGAGCCCGAGCCCTGCGACAGCGACTTCATCTGCCCGCGCCAGACGACGACGGAGCCCGGCTGCCGCTTCCGCCACTCCGGCACCTACAAGGCGGACGTGCATCTGCTCGCGCACTTCCCCCCGCGGCCGACGATCGTTCTCGGGACCGGCCCGAGGGACGAGAGACTCCCCCGCGACGAACGGGCCGCGCAGCGGGACGCCTGCGGTGACACGTTCAAGTTCGTGCATTTCGGCGCCCGTCGCTCCCAGGCGGACGGGCTCGAGTGGCAGGTCGGCGATTACTTCATGGGCGCGACTGCCGAAGCCGTCGTCGACCTGGCGCGCCGTCTCGCGCGCGGCGAGGGCGCCAGCACGGGTGCGACGCTCGAGACCCGGCGGGAGACCAACGACGACGGAACCATCGTCGAGACCGCGACCGCCGAGGGCGGCATCACCTTCGGCGCCGGCTCACCGCTGCGCAACCGCTTCCCCGATGGTTTCTAGGCGCGTCGCCCTCGCCGTCGCGGCAGTAGCTTTGGCGGCGCCGGCTCCCGCGGCGGCCGGGACGTCCGACGCGCTGAACGCGATCCTCGCCTTCGACCCGGCCCGCGTCGACACGCTCGGCGGGCTCGAGCAGGGGCTGCGCGCCCCCGGCGAGATCGCGGTCGCGGGGCTGCGCCGCCAACTCGCCGGCGACGATGTCCATCGCCGCTGGGCGGCGACCTACGTCGCCCACGTCGTCGCCGACGATCCCGCCGACCAGCGCGCACTGCGCCCGCGGCTGCGTGACCCCGACCCGTCGGTGCGCGCACTCGCCGCCTTCGGACGTGCCGGCTTCGGCTCCAAGGACGGGCTCGGCGTGCTCGCCGACCTCGTGTCGAGCCCCTACCTGATGGCGCACAGCGACGGTCAGGCCCTGTCGGTGCTCGCCCGGGAGCGCCTCGAGCGCCTGACGCGCTCGCGCCAGGCCAACTGGCGGCGCTGGTGGACGCGCGTGCGCGACACGATCCGCTGGGACCGGAGCGCGCAGCGCTACCGCTGGCGCGGCGGCCGCGCTTCGAGCGCGAGAAGCGCGTCCCCGCTCCCACTCGCGCGTACAGCCGCGGGCGCCGTGACGGTGCCGATCCAGATCCAGGTCCTGTGGGGGCCGGGCGTCACCGCCGCCGACAAGCGCAGGACGCTGGCCAACATCCGCAAGGCGATCGATCATCTCAACGGTGACGGGCGCACCGCGCGCTGCTCGCCGCTCGAGTTCACCCTCGATCTCACCGTGGGCGGCGACCCGCTGCCCGACCCCGTGTACACGCTCGTCGTCCACGAGCTCCCGCACCGCTCCAAGAACAGCGTGCGCTGGCTGACCTCGTACGTCAACCACGCGAGCAGGTCGGGCCGGCTGTGGACCGGGGAGGTGACCGCCGACACCGGTCATCTGGTGCTGGCGCACGAGTTCGGCCACATCGCGGGGCTGCCCGACGAGTACTACGAGGTCGTCAGCGGCGGCAGGGTGCTGACCCCACCGGTCGACCCGGCGTCATTCATGGGCGACACGTACCGGGGCTCCGTTCTGCAGCGCCATCTCGACTACCTGTCGCGGCGGCACGATCCCGCGGGCGACGCGGGCTGCGAGCACTGGGTGCTGCGCTTCGCCACATGGACGAGCGAGCTCGAGGCCTGGACGGACGATGACCGCGACACCAACTGGCTCGGTCTCCGGGCGTCCGCCGCGGTCTCGACGTACTTCTGGGCGAGCGCGGACGGCCGGGTGCTGCCCGCCGGGTCCCCGGTCTGCGGCGGCGAGGTCGTGCCGGGGCGCAGGCTCGGCCAGTCCACCGGCCGCGCGAGCCGCTGCCCCGACGCGGGCGGCAACAGCGAGGGCCTCGATGCGCGGATGTTCGAGGGCGAGGCCGACTGCGGGCGGCCGCCGCCGAGCCTGCGCTTCGAGCGCCAACGCTTCGACACGGTCGTGACGCGCGGCTCACGCGACGACGCGAGCTTCCGCCTGCGCCTGAGCGTGGGCGACGCCGAGCTGGCCGAGGCCACGCACTGCGACCCGCCGGCCGAGCCGTCGATCACCAAGCGCTACACGCTGATCCGCGACGGCATGCGCTTCGCGGGCGCGCTCGACTTCACGATCACTCCGCCGAGCGCGCAGTTCCGCCGCGAGGGCGAGCACAAGCTCGCTCACGGCAACGCGACGCTCACCAAGATCGGTTAGAAGTCCGGAACTTTCATCACCTAAGGGGGAGGTTGATGTGCGCAGGGGTCTAGCCGCCGTCGTGACGGTGGCCATGTTCGCGGTGCTCGCGCCGGCGGCGCTGGCGGGGCCGACGTCGAGCACGACGGCGATCGTCGCGATGGGGGACTCGTTCATCAGCGGGGAGGCAGGCCGCTGGAACGGGAACTCGCTGAACCCGTTCTACAACCGCAACGGCACCGACCGGGCGGCCTACAACTGCAGCTTCTGGGAGTACGACTGCGACTACGACGCCAAGCGCGTCTACGGCAGCACCCACGGCGGCTGTGACCGCAGCGACGTTGCGCCGATCAAGAGCGCGGCTGTCTCGGTCACCGAGAAGATCAACATCGCCTGCTCGGGGGCGCGCACGCAGCACATCTGGCGCGCTTCGTCGGGCGGCCAGGTGTTCAAGAACGAGGCGCCGCAGGCGGACCAGTTGTCGATCATCGCGCGCGACAAGAACGTGAAGATGATCGTGCTGACGATTACCGCGAACGACCTCGGCTTCTCCGACCACGTCATCGACTGCACGGTCGCCTGGAGCACGTCGTCGTCCGACAACCCGCACTACTGCTGGCCGCAGGAGCAGGCCGAGATGCAGGCGGGCCAGGCGGCGGCACTCGCCGGGCTGCGCAAGTCCATCGACGAGATCCGCACGGTGATGACGAGCCGCGGCTACTCGAGCTCGCAGTACAAGCTCGTGCTGTCGGGCTACGCGTCGCCGATCCCGCACGGCGGCAACAACCGCTACCCGGAGAGCGGCTGGTCGCGCCTGAGCGAGGGCGGCTGCCCGTTCTGGAACCAGGACTCCGACTGGGCCAAGAACTGGGCCACGCCGTTCATCAACAACGGCATGAAGCAGGTCGCGGCCGAGAAGGGCGTGCAGTTCCTCGACCTCGGTGAGGTCCTCAACGGCCGCGAGGTCTGCCACCGCAACGCGCAGCAGGCCGACGGGTCGCCGGCCCCGTCGAGCTCCGTGCACGAGTGGGTGCGCTGGGTGAACTCCGGCTGCTGCCAGGGCGACTCCCAGGAGTCGCTGCACCCGAACGCGTTCGGGCAGCGGGCGATCGGGCGCTGCATGCAGCTGATGTACACCGTGACGAGCGGCAACCGGCGCTGCTTCAACACACCGGGGCAGGGCCACACGGCCACCTACCTGGGTCCGTAGTCGGACCGGCGGCCCGGGCGCTGCGCCCGGGCCGCCGTGTGACTCATCACATACATACATGCGTGTATGTAGGGAAGGCTTGTTGGAAGATGCCGCTCCCTCCAGGACAGCGCGACCTCGGTCGCTTCCCGCGCTTCGGCACCAACCTGGGGCCTCCGCCGCCTGTACCCGAGAACCCGGCGCTCGAGGTCGCGGGGGCGGTGACCGAGCCGTTCGCGGTGCCGCTCGGCGAGCTCGAGCAGCGGCCGCGCCGCGAGGTCGTGGCCGACCTCCACTGCGTGGCGGGCTGGTCGGCCACCGGCCTGCGCTGGGAGGGCGTCCCGTTCGCCGACTTCTATCGCGAGCGCATCGAGCCGGTGCTCGCGCCCGGCGCGCGCGTCACCCACGTCCTGCTCGTCTCGCTCGAGGGCTACCGCGTGTACGCGCTGCTCGAGGACGCCCTCCGCGACGACGTGCTCCTGGCCTTCAAGCTCGACGGTGAACCGCTCGACGGCGACCACGGCGCGCCGCTGCGCTTCGTCAGCCCAAGCCAGTACGGCTACGTCAACGCCAAGCACCTGTGCCGCATCGAGCTCCACGAGGCCGAGCCGCGCGAGGACTACGGCAGGGCGGGGAACCTGATGCTCAAGCTCGTCGGCTTCAAGCGCCACCCGCGCGCCCGTGTATGGGAGGAGGAGCGTCACCGCTTCCTGCCGGCATGGACGGTGCGGCGCGCCTACCGCCTGTTCATCGCGCCGACCAAGCGGCTCAGCAAGCGGCGGCACGCCTAGAAGCGGAGAGGGAGGGACGAGGTGCGAACCCTCAGCTCCGCCTCGAGAGGATCGTCGGCCATCTCGCAGATCCGGTCAGCAGAGCGCTGCGACGGCGGGCGGTGCGCGCGCATTGGCGTGGGCGCTGGCTCCGGAATAGAGTCGCGGAGAGAGATGATCGCGGCCGACGATGCCGATGCGCCCGGATTCCGGATGCACTACGTCGACGAGGGCGCGGGCACACCCGTGGGCTGAGCTTGCACGGCGAGCCCACCTGGGGGTACCTCGCTGACGGGCTCTCGGGTGTCGACGCGCTCAAGCCCAAGCCGGCGATGCTCGCCGTCGCGATGCGCGATCAAGCCGTACCGCCCGCGCTGATGATCGCCGACTTCACCGCGCTCTGGCCCGGCGGACCGGTCGTGAAGCTCGCGAACGCGGGCCATTACTGCCAAGAGGACGCGCCGGAGACCCTCGTCGCGCTCGTCCACCAGTTCATGCAGATGACCCGCTAGAAGCTGTGGCGACTTTCTCTACGGATCCTGGGAACACGCCGCTCGGCCGCGTTCCGGAGGACTACTCCGCCGGTGGCGTAGGTCAGTGGTTCATTTTGCCGGACGGCCACGACGCCGGCAAGAAGCTGTTCTTCTTGGACAAGCGCCTGGGTGACGGCGATGGCCCGACCATTCTGTTCGTTCACGGCAATCCGGAGTGCTCGTACACGTACCGCAAGGTGATCAAGGCGCTCGGGCGTCGGCCACTACCCGCTGGCACGCGCGTAGTCGCGATGGACCACATCGGGTTCGGACTCTCTGACCAGGCGAGCTTCGAGATGGTCGAGATGCACCACGCGCGCAACCTCGCTCAGCTTGTCAAGACGCTTGACCTTCGCGACATCACGTTGGTTGTTCACGACTGGGGAGGCCCCATCGGGATTGGTGCTCTTCTGCAGAGTCCAGAGCGGGTGACGAACCTCGTCGTCCTCAACTCCACGGTTTTCCCGATGCCACCGGACGGGTTCACCTATGAGAATTTCCCGATCCCCGTGTTCATGCCATGGGCGCGCAACGCCAAGCTCGTGCCGGACCGCCTCTGGGGTCTTCTCGCAGCATTCGTGGCCACCGGCCGAGCAGCAAGCCCCGCCCAGATGATCGGTGCTTTCGGCCGGTTCATTCGCCTCTATATGCGGCGACGCGTTACCGGCCCGGAGTCGGAAGCGATCGCCGTCTTCCGCGAGCAGTTCGCGTCGAAGGCCAACGCTCGCAGCTCAAAGCGGATGGTGCGTCAGACGCCGGTCTGGGGCCACGGCTATGCCTATACCGACAACGCGCTCGGCCCACAGGACAATCACGGCTTCTACGCCGAGATGCAGGAGCACCTCGGTATGGCGTGGGGACCGTCTGGCGAAGCCATCGGCGTCGCGGTGCTATGCGGAGCCTGGGACCCACTCGCCAAGGCCAGCGTGATCGACCAATGGCGCGCCGCGCTTCCCCAGCTCGAGGGACATGTCCAGGTGTTTGACGGCGAGTCGCATTTCATCGAGGAGCATCGTCCCGAAGAGATCGCGGACGCGATCACGCGTCTCAACGGGTCCCGCGCCTGAGTCACACCTCGTCTGCCCTCGGCTGCGGTCGCCCCATGCGGGTTCGCACAACGCTCATACGCTCCCGTAGCGATCGGACCCGGAAACCTGAGGATTTCCAGGAGCGAAGCGAGCACGAGCGCGTGAAACGGAGAGAGAGGGATTCGAACCCTCGGACGAGCTTTCACCCGTCACACGATTTCCAATCGTGCCCGTTCAACCACTCCGGCACCTCTCCGGGCGGACGAAAGGGTAGCTAGAGCTGCCAGGCGCCGTTGACGAGCACCGGCACCCGCTCCCCGTCCGCGGTGATGCCGGTGACGGAAAGCTCGGGGGAGCCGATCATGAAGTCGAGATGGACGGTCGAGCTGTTCACGCGCGGCTGGACGTCGTCCTCGACGACCTCCGGGAAGCCGTAGCCGAAGGCGACGTGGGAGGCGGCGTTCTCGTCGAGCAGGGTGTCGTAGAAGACGGTGTCCAGCGGGCCGATGCGGCCGCTCGCGTCGACCAGCGCGATCTCGCCGAGGCGGGTGCCGCCGTCGTCGGCGGCGAGGAAGGTGCGCAGGGTGTCCTGAGCCGTCGAGGCGGTGATCTCGGTGGCGTGGCCGCCCTCGAAGCGCACGACGAGGTCCCGGATGACCGTGCCGTCGATGAGCACGAGCGGCTTGCTCGCGGTGACGGTGCCGTCGACGCGCTCGGGGTCCGGCGACGTGAACACCTCCTCGGTCGGGAGGTTGGCCATGTGCTCGAGGCCCCAGGCGGTCGCCATCCCGCCCGAGCGCCAGCGGTGCGAGGGCAGCAGCCCGATCGTGAGGTCGGTGCCGGGGCCCTCGTAGTGGAGGGCGTCGAAGCCGCGATCGGTCAGCCGCTCGGCCGCGCGGCGCAACTCGTCGCGGCGGGCGGTCCACGCCTCGCCGGGGTCGGGCTCGTCGAGGCGGCAGACGTGCACGATCTCCTCCCACAACCGCCCGAGCGCCGCATCGGCGTCCAGGTCGGGGTGCACGAGGGACGCCCACTCGGCCGTCGGCCCGGGCACGATCGTCCAGTTGGTCGAGCGGTCGTTGTTGATCTGCATGGCCTCCTTGACGAAGGGGAGGCGGTCGCGGCCGACGCGCGCGGGGTCCAGCCCCTCGAGCAGCCCCGGGGCGACGGGGCCCGAGAACGCGATCCGTGCCGCGTGCTCGTCGCCGAGCGCGAGGATGCGCTCTCCGAGCCAGGGCGGGACGTAGTCGAGCGTGTCCTCCGGGGCGTGCTCGATGCGCGCCTTCTTGACCCACGGGTCGAACCAGGTGACGTCGACGAACTTGGCTCCCGCCTTGTAGGCCTCGGCGGCCACCGCGCGCACGAGCGCCTCCTTGCCGGGCTGGGCGCCGACGGCGACGATCTGCCCTGGCTGCACGTTGGCCCCGACGTTCACCGCGAGGGCGGCGAGGCGCTGGATGTTCCCGTTCTCCATCACGACGGACCGTACTCGCGCGCGCGCTCCACCGCCGTTTGCGCGCCCTCTGTCCAGGGCGGGCCGTGGCCGACGAGCACGGTCTCGGCGGCCGTGTCGGCGATCCGCGCCAGCGACGCGAGCGCCTCGAGCGAGTCGACGTTCGCCGCCGCGGCGACGACGCGCGGGCCGGGCTTGCCGGAGTAGGGCTCGACGGTCGCCAGCGCGTCGCCGACGAGCACCGCACCGCGGTCGGGGAAGCTGAAGGCGGTGTGGCCGTGGGTGTGCCCGGGGGTGTGCACGGGCACGGGACGGCCCGGGACGTCGAGCACGTCCTCCTCCGCGAACGCGCGGACGTCGGAGATCGGCTTCGTCTGGAGCGCGCCCATCGCACCCATCATCACCGCGGTCCGCAGCGTGTATGCGCTCGTGTATCGCAGGGGCGAGCGTTCCTTCTCGTAGTTGAAGGGGTGGCGCGACAGCGAGCGGTCGCGCTCGTGCAGCCAGACGCCGACGCCCCACTCCGCGCGCGCGCGCTCGGCGAAACCGATGTGGTCGGGATGGGCGTGGGTGAGCACGACCGCCTCGACCTGCCCCGGCCCGCGCCCGAGCTGCGCGAGCGCGGAGTGCAGCCCCGCCCACGAGCGCGGGAAGCCGGCGTCGACGATCGTCACCGCGTCGCCGTCCTCGACGATGTACCAGTTCGTGCGCGCGTGCTCGACGCGGTGGATGCCGGGAGCGACGTCGCGGGTGAGCATCGCGGTAGAACGTAGCCGTGCCGTTCGGCGTCTATGTCCACGTCCCGTGGTGCACCAGTCGCTGCGGCTACTGCGACTTCAACACCTACGTGCCCGGGCGCCTCGCCGGCGCCTCGCCCGCGACGTACGTCGACACCGCGCTGGCGGAGATCGCCCTGATGCCCGCGCGCCGGCCGGACACGGTCTTCTTCGGCGGGGGCACGCCGACGCTGCTCGAGGCGGGCGACCTCGGGCGCGTGCTCGCGGCGCTGGACCCGCTGCCAGGCGCCGAGGTGACGATCGAGGCCAACCCGGAGACGGTCGACGAGCGCAAGCTCTCCGCGCTGCGCGCCGCCGGCTTCACGCGCGTCTCGATCGGAATGCAGAGCGTGCGCGCGCACGTGCTGACGACACTCGAGCGCGCGCACACGCCGGGCGCGGCGACACGTGCGGCGCGGGCCGCTCGCCGTGCCGGCTTCGCGCATGTCAGCCTCGACCTCATCTACGGGACGCCCGGCGAGACGGACGGCGACTGGCGCGCGTCGCTCGAGGCGGCGGTCGCCGCCGGCCCCGATCACGTCAGCGCGTACGCGCTCAGCCTCGAACCGGGCACACGGCTGGCCAGGCAGGTGCGCGCCGGCCTCGTCCCCATCCCCGACGAGGACGGGCTCGCGCGCCGCTACGAGATCGCGGATGCGGCACTCGGCGACGCCGGCTACGAGTGGTACGAGATCTCCAACTGGGCGCGGACGCCCGCCGCGCGCTGCCGCCACAACCTCGCCTACTGGCACGACGGCGACTGGTGGGCGATCGGACCGGGCGCGCACGGACACGTCGGGGGCACGCGCTTCTGGACGCACAAGCACCCGGCGCAGCACGCCCGCGCGGTGCACGCGGGCGAGCGTCCGATCGCCGGAAGCGAGACGCTCGATCCGGGGCAGCGCGCGCTCGAGCGCACCATGCTCGGGCTGCGGTTGCGCGAGGGCCTACCGGCCGGCGGCTTCGACTCCGCCGCGGTCGCGGCACTGCGTGCGGACGGGCTGCTGCGCGACGACGGCGACCGCGTCGTCCTGACGCTCCGTGGCCGCCGGCTAGCGGACGGCGTGATCCGCGCGCTGGCCTGAGGCCACCTCTCGGCGGCACGCGCGGTAGTGGGACGGTTGCAGGCGCGCCGTCCGCGCCCGGTACTCCGTCATCAGGCCGGGCCAGTTGTTGGTGACGCGGCCCGACGGCGTCCGGTACCAGCTGTCGCAGCTCGTCCACACCGAGCCGGCGAGGCGCCGCTGCATCTCCTCGGCGAACGCGCGGTGCGGTCCCTCGCGCACGTCGATCCAGGCCAGCTCGCGGTCGCGCAGCCGGCGCACCGCGTCCACGACGTAGCGCATCTGGCACTCGAGCATGTAGATGATCGAGCCGGCGCCGAGGTTCGTGTTGGGCCCGTACATGAGGAAGAGGTTGGGGAAGCCCGGGACCGAGATCCCGAGGTACGCCTCCGCGCCCTCGGCCCATGCGTCGTTGGACAGGTCGACGCTCCCCGCGCCGACCACCTGCATCGGGGCGACCGGGTCGCGGGTCTGGAAGCCGGTCGCGTAGACGATCGCGTCGTAGGCGCGCTCGACTCCTGCGCGGATGCCGATCGGGGTGATCGTCTCGATCGGCTCGGTGATCAGCTCGACGTCGTCCCGGGCGAGCGTCGGGTACCAGTCGGCGGTGACGAGGATCCGCTTGCACCCGATCGGATAGTCGGGCTTGATCCTCTCTCGCAGCTCGGGATCGCGGACCTGGATGCGCCGCTGCGCTAGCGCGAGCGCCTTCAGGAACACCATCGCCCGCGGCTTTGTGAAGCCCGGGATCAGGGCCTCGAACCACAGCCAGTTGATCAGCCGCCCTCCGTACTCGACCAGCCGCGAGCGCTGCTCGAGGCCGTCGGCATCCGTCTTCGGGATCACCCACGGCGGCGTGCGCTGGTAGACGTCGATGCGCTTGGTCGTTTCGGCGAGCGCGGGGACGATCTGGACGGCGCTGGCGCCGGTGCCGACGACGGCCAACCGCTTGCCGGCCAGGTCCAGGTCCTCCGGCCAGTGCGCCGAGTGGAAGGCCGGGCCGTCGAAGCTGCCGACGCCGGGGATCCGCGGCGGCTCGGGAACGCTCAGCTGACCGCACGCGGCGATCACGACGTCGGCCCGCAGCTCCTCGCCGCCTGCGAGCGCGAGCGTCCACCCGTCCTGTTCCCACACCGCCCGCTCTACCTCCGTGTCGCAGCGCAGGTGCGCGGTGACGCCGTACTTGTCGGCGACGTGCTGGATGTAGGCCAGCAGCTGATCGCGCACGCCGAAGCGCTTCGAGAACGGGTAGCGGCGCTCGAACGAGTACGAGTACAGATCGCTCGGCACGTCCACCGCCGCGCCGGGATAGCGGTTCTCGCGCCAGACCCCCCCGACCGTCGGCCCCTTCTCGAGCACGACGAAGTCGTCGAACCCCGCCCGCAGCAGGTTCACGGCCATCCCGACGCCGGCGAACCCAGCCCCCACGATCGCAATCGACGGCACGTCAAAACCCTAACGGCGCCGAGAGTTTGGGGGGTCTGACGACTAGGACCTCATATGGAGGCCAAATTCGTCAGAGCAGCCAGCATCGCCCAACGGCAGAACGGTCGCGTGACCACTGAGCAGCTACGCCGCTGCGGAATCTCAAAGAGCAGCATCGAGAAGGGGGTGGCTGCGGGACGCCTTCACAGGCTCCACGAGAACGTTCTCGCACTTGGTCACTTGGCGCCCAGCCGGGAGGGAGACTGGCACGCGGCGGTCCTCGCTTGCGGCGAGGACGCGGTGCTGAGCGTGCGCTGCGCAGCGACCGCTTGGAGGATCCGCGACGGCGTCGGGCCCAGGATCGACGTGACGATCCCGCCCGGCAGCGGGCGCCGCCGGCCGAGGATCGCCATCCACCGCTGCAACCTCCTGCCGTTCGAGAAGACCGTGTGGCGCAACATCCCGATAACCAGCCCGGCGCGGACGCTTGTCGACCTCGCGCATGAGCTCAAAGATGCGGAAGCAACGGAATGGGCAATGAGGGAGATGCAGTTCCGGCGCCTCTTCGATCTCAAGCTCCTCGAACTCTCCCACCACCGCCGGCCGATCGGGCATGTCGGCCGGCTCCTGGCGGGCGTCGAGCCCACCCGATCACGCCTCGAGGTCGCCTTCCTTCATCGCGTAGTTCGCCCGTACCACCTGCCGGCGCCCGAAGTCAACGAACGTGTAGAGGGGTTCCTCGCGGACTTCTACTGGCCAGAGGCACGGCTAATCGTCGAGACGGACGGCAGGCAGCACGACCAGCCGCTGCAGCGAGCGGCCGACGCGCACCGAGACGGCATCCACGTGGCCGCCGGGTATCTGGTGCGGAGGTATCGCTGGGCCGATGTCTTCGTCCGACCCGAGCAAACCGCCGCCGAGATCCTCCAGCTCTGCCGACTGAGGCATCCATAGGAGGCCTCAGTCGTCAAACCCCCGCTTTTAGCTGGCGCGGGGGACCGCGGTGCGGGGCGTGGCGAGGATCGCGTCGGACTCGGGCGCGAGCGCGAGCTTGGGGCGCAGCTCGGGGGCGAGGACGACGCGGTTGCGGCCCTCGTCCTTGGCGCGGTAGAGCGCCTTGTCGGCTGCCTCGAAGAGAGGCTCGAACTCGACCGCGTTGCCACTCGCCATCGCGACGCCGAAGGAGGCGGTGACCGAGAGGCCTCCGGGACGTGCCTGCGCGAGCGCCTCGCGCAGGCGATCGGCGACGATGCGCCCGCCCTGGCGGTCGACGCCGGGCATCAGCACGAGGAACTCCTCGCCGCCGACGCGGTAGACGAGCTCGAACGAGCGCACGTTGTTGCGCATGACCTCGGCCGTGTCGCGCAGGACGGCGTCGCCCGCCGCGTGGCCGTGCTCGTCGTTGACCAACTTGAAGTGGTCGAGGTCCATCACCACGAGGCAGACGTCGCGACCGGTGAGCTCGGCCTGCTTGGCGACCTCGGCGAAGTGGGCGCTCAGCGACTTGCGGTTCAGCAGCCCGGTGAGCGCGTCCTGGCCGGACGTCGAGCGCGACTCCACCTCGGCGCGCATGAGGCCGTCGGAGAAGACCCACAGGCCGATGACGACGGACGCGGCGCAGACGAGGTACTGCGGGTGGGCGAGGAACGCGCTCGGGTCGACCCCGATGGTGGCGGCGCCCAGGATGAGCAGGGTGGTGGCGACGCCGACCTGCACGCCGCGGCTCGGGAAGCGCGCGGGCAGGGTGATGATCGAGATGAGCATCAGCGGGATCGCGGGGCTCGTCGGGCCGCCGGTCAGCGCGACGCCCACGCCGATGTTGATCTGGGCGACCAGCACCGTCGCGGCGACGTAGTACTCGGGCTTCTCGGACGTGGCGACGCGCGGCTGCAACGCCAGGTACGCGAGCACCGTGACCACGAGCGGGACGAGAATCCACCAGCCCAGCGTCGGTCCGCAGAAGATCAGGCCGGCGGCGACGGCGCCGTACATCAGCGCGCGGGCGCGCTTCAGCCGCGCCTCCATGTCGAGCAGCCGCGTCCGGTCAAACGGCGTCGGACAAAGCCAGGTGCCCTTATCACCCTGCTCCCGCATGGGAATAGGTGTCGGCGCGCGCACGGCGCCCGGCGAGCCGCGCCGCGCGGCCTGGACGTTTGGTCCATGGGGTCACAAACCCAGCGTCTTGGCGATGATCTCGCGCTGGATCTCGCTCGTGCCCCCGTAGATCGTGGCGACGAGCGAGCGGCGGACGTGACCCTCCATGTCGTACTCGGTCGCGTAGCCGTAGCCGCCCATCATCTGCATCCCCTCGAGCGAGACCTTCTTGGCGATCTCGGTGCACTTGAGCTTGGCCATCGATGCCTCGCGCGGGAACATCCGCGAGGGGTCCTTGTCGACCGCTGCGGCGACGTCGTAGCACAGCAGCTTGCAGCACTCGATCTCGGTCGCGAGGTCGGCGATGCGGTGTTTGAGCGCCTGGAAGGAACCGATCGGGCGCCCGAACTGGTTGCGCTCCTTGACGTAGGCGAGCAGATCGTCGAACGCGCGCTCGGCCTGCCCGAGCATGATCGCCGCCAGGATCAGCCGCTCCACGTTGAGGCCCGCCATGAGCTGGGTCCAGCCCTGGTTCTCGGTGCCGACGAGGTTGTCCGCCTCGACGTGGCAGTCGGTGAAGAACATGTCGTTGACGACCTCGCCGCCCATCGTGTCGATCGGGCGGATCTCCATGCCCTCGGCGTCCTTGGGCACCGAGATCATCGAGATGCCCTCGTGCTTGGAGCCCGAGGAGTCGGTGCGGCAGACGACGAGGATGTGCTCGGCCAGGTGCGCTTCGGAGATCCACGTCTTCTGGCCGTTGAGGACGTACGAGCCGTTGTCGCGCGTCGCCCTGCACTTGAGGTTGCCGACGTCGGAGCCGGCCTCGGGCTCGGACATCGCGATCGCCTCGACGTTGCCCTGCACGATCCCGGTGAGCATCTCCTGCTTCTGCTCGTCGGTCCCGAAGCGCAGGTACGCGCCGGCCACGATCTCGGTGACGCCGAAGCCGCCGATCGGCGCCATGCCGCGCGTCGTCTCCTCGAGGAACAGGCACAGGTCGACGAGCCCGCCGCCCGAGCCGCCGTACTCCTCCGGCGTCGCCACCCCGAGCCACCCGAGATCGGCCATCTGCCGGTAGATCTCCTGGTTGTGCGGATGGCGGCCGCCGCCGGTGAGCCTGTCGCGCTGCTCGCGGGTGCCGCACTCGCGCTGGCAGAAGTCGCGCACCGCAGCGACGAAGTCCTGCTGCTCGTGGGTGAGCTCGATCATCGGGATCCTCCGGTCAGTGTGGTCAACGTGGTCAGCAGCAGGTCGCGGACCTGCGCTCGGGTCAGGCGGCGGCGGACGAGCCATTCGACGCTCGCCGCCTCGGCGAAGGCGGAGTAGGCGCGCAGCGCGGCCCGCGTCTGCGGCGTGGCGCCGAGCTGCAGCTGCGCGATCAGCCGTTCGACCGCCTCCTCGCGGCCGGCCTCGACGATCGCGTCGATCTCCGGGTCGCGGACGGGACCCTGGGCGCCGAGGGCGGCGAGCCACGCCTCACGGTTGCGCTGGACCATCGTCAGCCACCGGTCGATCGCCATCTCCGTGTCCTCGCTCGGAACGGCCGGGAAGCGCAGCATGGAGCGCACGACCTCGCGGTAGAGGTCGTGCTTGGTCCCGAAGTAGTGGTGCAGCAGGCCGCGCGCCACGCCGGCCTCGCGTGCGATGTCGGTGGCGGAGACGGCGTGTGGCGGGCGCTCGGAGAACAGGCGCCGCGCCGCCGCGAGGATCTGCTCGCGGCGCTCGTCGTGCTCGAGCCGCGTCCGGGTGGTTGTTGGCGAAGCGCCAATAGCGGCTGCGACGATAGCATCGCGCGCAATGCGCGCCCTCGTCTTGCCGGCACTGGCCGCGCTCGCCCTCAGCGGCTGCGCGACGGAGATCGACGACAAGAAGACCGAGGCCTTCATCGCCAAGAGCGTCCGCGAGCAGGTCGGAGCGCGGGTGGAGTCGGTCTCGTGTCCGACTGGGCTGACCGCCCGGAAGGGCGACACGTTCGAGTGCACCGTGACCGGCAGCGACGGCACCTCAGGCGAGGCGACGGTGACGATGAAGGACGACGAGGGCAACGTCTCGGCCAGCGCGCCGTTCATCCACGTGCGTAACCTCGAGCAGCAGATCGCAGTCGGCATCTCCGAGCAGGTCGGCGGTTCGGACATCGAGCTCAGCTGCCCGGAGATCGTCGTCGGCAAGAAGGGCGACAGGTTCGAGTGCGAGGCGACGTCGGGCTCGGACGAGGCGACGGTCGAGGTGACTCAGACCGACGATCAGGGCAACGTCGACTACAAGCTCAAGCGATGACCGCCTTCGGCGACGTCCACCGCGGAAATGCGGCCCACCCCGCCCCGCCACTGCTGCTCATCCACGGCTTCACCGCCACCTGGCGCGTGTGGGGGCCTGTCATCGATCTGCTCGACCAGCAGTTCGACCTGCTCGTGCCGACGCTGGCGGGCCACACCGGCGGGCCGGACATCGCCGAGGGCAACGTGGTCACGGCGATCGCCGACAACCTCGAGGAGATGCTCGACGAGACCGGCTGGGAGCGCTGCCACGTCGCCGGCTTCTCGCTCGGCGGCCAGCTGGCGCTGGAGATGGGCAAGCGCGGGCGCGCGCTCGACGTCTGCGCGATCTGCCCCGGCGGCGCGCACGGCTCGCACATGGATCGCGAGTGGAAGCGCGTCGCCCGGCTGTTCCGCCGCCAGCACGGGGCGGCGGTGCGGCTCGCGCGGGTCGCCGCCCGGCTCGGCCGCTACCCATCGGCGCGGCGCATGTTCATGCGCGATCTGATGGTCGACGGCGCGCGCGTGCCCTACGAGGACTCGACCGCGATGACCGAGGCGTTCGCGGCGACGCCCGTCTTCACGCCGCTTCTCGACACCGGGCCGGACGAGCGGGGGCTGCGCGACCTCGACCGGATCGACGTGCCGGTGACGATCGTGTGGGGCGACAGCGACCGCACACTCCCGCAGGCCAAGCACGAGCCGTTCTTCCGCGAGCAACTGCCGCAGGCACGCTTCGTCACGCTCACCAAGGTGGGTCACGTCCCGTTCTGGGACGCGCCGGAGCGGACAGCCGACGTCATCGCCCAGACCGCGCTGGCCACCGAACGAAGGAAGGTAGGGGCCACATGATCGAGACGGTCACGGGGCAGATCGCACCCGACGCGCTCGGCCGCGCCTGCATCCACGAGCACGTCCGCTTCGTCGACGAAGCCGTGAGCGCGCAGTGGCCGGCGTACTACGACCCCGATCAGCAGATGGCCGACGCCGTCGAGCAGGTGGAGGGCGTCAGCGCGCACGGCATCAGGACCATCGTCGAGCCGACGGCGATGTTCGGCGGGCGCGACGTGGGCTTCATGCAGCAGGTGTCCGAGCGCACCGGCGTGCAGATCGTCGCCTGCACCGGCATCTACACGTACGACTACCTGCCGCACTACTACGGCTCCCGTGACGCCGACATGATCGCCGAGATGTTCGTGCACGACCTCGTCCAGGGCATCCAGGGGACGGATGCCAAAGCCGGCTTCTTGAAGTGCGCCGCCGACGAGCCGGGCGTCACCGAGAACGTCGAGAAGATCCACCGGGCGTGCGCGCGCGCGAGCGTTCAGACCGGCGCGCCGATCATGGCGCACTCGCGGCCCGCCTCCAACACCGGCCCGCGCCAGGTGGAGATCCTGCTCGAGGAGGGCGTCGACCCGAGGAAGATCCAGATCGCCCACACCGGCGACACCGACGACCTCGACTACATCGAGGGGCTGCTCGAGACGGGCGTGTGGATCGGCCTCGACCGCTACGGGCTGCCCATGTTCCTCCCGGACGACCGCCGCGACGCCACCACCATCGAGCTGCTGCGCCGCGGCCACGCCGACCGCATCTTCATCGGTTCTGACTTCGCCACCTCGATCGACTGGTTCCCCGAGGCCGTCGTCGAGGAGCTGATGGCCTCGGGCGTCGTCGACGCCGACTGGTCGATGGCCTACCCGTTCGAGAAGGTGCTGCCGCGGCTGCGCGACGCCGGCGTCTGGGACGACGACGTCGAGCGGCAGGTGTTCGAGGACAACCCGCGCGCCTGGCTCGACGTCTGACCCGCCGTGAACCACCGCGAGATCCTCGACGCGCTGCCCGAGGCGGTGACCGTGCAGGACGCGGAGGGCCGGCTCGTCTATGCCAACGCGGCGGCGGCGGAGCTGGTGGGCTACGAGTCGCCGGAGGCGATGCTCGCGGCCGGCGGCGCGCAGGCGATGTCCGAGTGGACGAGCACGCTCGAGGACGGCCAGGACCTCAAGGCCGATCACCTGCCCGGCCGCCGTGCGCTGGCGGGCGTGCAACCCGCCTCGCTCGTCGTGCGGGCGATCCACAACGAAACCGGTCGGCTGCAGTGGACGCGGGTGCAGGCGGTCGTGGTCGACGGCTACGCCGTCAACGTGGTCGAGGACATCACCACGGTCAAGCTCGCCGAGGTGCGCCAGAGCGTGCTCGCCCAGGCCGGCGAGCTGCTCTCCGCCACGCCGGACGTCGAGCGCACCCTCCAGCAGCTCGCGCAGCTCGCGGTGCCCGAGATCGCCGACTGGTGCGTCTTCGACGCCCCGGACGGCCGCGGAGGCGCGCGCCTGGTCGCCCTCGCTCACTCCGATCCGGACAAGGAGGAGCTCGGTCGGCGCCTGCGCGCCCGCTATCCGCCCGACATCAACCCGGACGAGGGACTGGGCAAGGCGTTCGCGGGCGGCAACGAGCACTGGCCCGACCTGCCGCCGGAGATCGTCGCCGAGAGCGCCCAGGACGACGAGCACCGCGCGATCCTCGAGGGCCTCGGGCTGCGCTCGGTGATCGTCGTGCCGGTCCGCTCGAGCGACGAGGTCTTCGGTGCGCTGACGCTCGTCCACGGGACGCGGTCGCTGACGGGGGCGGACTTCTCCCTCGCGCTGGACCTCGGGCGCCGAGCGGGCCAGGCGATCGCGACGGCGCGGCTGTTCGAGCAGCGCACCTACATCGCCCGCACCCTGCAGGCGGCACTCCTGCCGCCGGCGCTGCCGCAGATCGAGGGCTGGGACCTCGCCAGCCTGTTCGCGCCGGCGGCCGGGACGGAGATCGGCGGCGACTTCTACGACCTGTTCTTCGCGCGCGACGGCTGGTGGCTCGTGGTCGGCGATGTGTGCGGGCGTGGCACCGCGGCGGCGGCGCTGACGTCGATGGTGCGCTACAGCCTGCGCAGTGCCGCGCAGCTCACAGACGACGCCGCGGTCGCCGTCGCGCAGGTCAACCGGGCGCTGCGCGACCGCGGCGACTTCTCCCTGTGCACGCTGGCGCTGATCCGCGTCGGACGTGACGCGAGCGTACGGCTGCTGCGGGCCGGGCACCCGCCGGCTGCGGTCCTGCGCAACGAGCACGTCGAATGGGCGGGACCGGTCGGGCCGATCCTGGGCGCGGTCGACGACGCCGACTGGAAGAGCGACGATGTGGCGCTCGGCGCGACCGAGTCGATCGTGCTCTACACCGATGGCGTTCTCGACGCCCGCGGAGAGAGCGGGCGCTTCGGTGACGAACGGCTCGCGGCCACGCTGGCCGAGGCGCCGCGCACGAGTGCCGGGTCGGTGCTCGCCCGCCTGGACAGCGCGCTGTCGGAGTTCGCCGCCGCGCGCGACGACGACGCCGCAGCGGTCTGCGCGCGGCGGACCGCGTGAGACACTGAGTCCATGCTCCCCACCACGGCGGTCATCGGCGCCGGCATCAGCGGGCTGACCGCCGCCAAGAACATCGCCGACCACGGCATCACCTACACGCAGTTCGAGAGCTCGGACCGCGTCGGAGGCAACTGGGCCTTCGGCAACCCCAACGGCCACTCCAGCGCGTACCGCTCGCTGCACATCGACACCTCCAAGGAGCTGCTCGCCTTCGAGGACTTCCCGATCCCGGACGACTACCCGGACTTCCCGCACCACTCGGAGATCAAGGCCTATCTGGACGCGTACGCGGACGCGTTCGGGCTGCGCGAGCGGATCCGCTTCGAGACGCCGGTCGAGCACGCCGAGCGCCTGCCGGGCGGCGGCTGGGAACTCACGGTCGGGGGCTCGACCGAGCGCTTCGACGCCCTCGTCGTCGCCAACGGCCACCACTGGAACCCGCGCTACCCGGACTTTCCGGGCCGCTTCGAGGGGGAGACGATCCACTCGCACCACTACATCGATCCGGGCGAGCCGCTCGATCTGCGCGAGCGACGGATCCTCGTGGTCGGGATCGGCAACAGCGCCGCCGACATCGTCAGCGAGCTGTCGCAGAAGGGCTACGGCAACGAGGTCTTCATCTCGACGCGCTCGGGCGCCTGGGTGATGCCGAAGTACGTTTTCGGCCGGCCCGCGGACCGCCTCGTCCACACGCTGCCGGTGATCCCGCTGGGATGGCAGCGCCGCATGATCCGCTGGCTGCCGCGGCTGGTCTCGGGCAACCCCGAGGACTACGGCCTGCCCACACCCAACCACAACTTCCTCGAGGCGCACCCGACGGTCTCGAGCGAGCTGCTCCTGCGGCTCGGCTCCGGGGACGCAAGGGCCAAGCCGAACGTGGCGGAGTTGCTCGGCGACCGGGTGCGCTTCGTCGACGGCACCGTCGAGACGGTCGACGTGATCATCTACGCGACCGGCTACAACATCTCGTTCCCGTTCTTCGACGAGGGTTTGCTGAGCGCGCCGGACAACCGGCTGCCGCTGTACAAGCGGATGCTCAAGCCGGAGATCGACGACCTCGTCCTGATGGGCTTCGCGCAGGCGCTGCCGACGCTGTTCCCGTTCGTGGAGTGCCAGGCGCGGCTGTGCGCCGAGTACCTCGCCGGCAAGTACCGCCCGCCGTCGCCGGCCGAGATGCGGCGCGGGATCGCCGCCGACGAGCGCCGCTACGTCGGCCACTACCGCAGCTCCGCCCGCCACACGCAGCAGGTCGACTACTTCGACTACCACCGGCGCATGCACAAGCGCGAGCTGCC
This sequence comes from uncultured Solirubrobacteraceae bacterium, assembly GCA_963724135.1. Lineage (GTDB taxonomy): Bacteria > Actinomycetota > Thermoleophilia > Solirubrobacterales > Solirubrobacteraceae > DATLGB01. Next base: position 142,932 of record CAVRTA010000004.1, on the reverse strand, counting down.
CGCTGGGCGCGAGCGGGCGCGCCGCCACGGACCGGTCCGGCTCGCCGGGCGGGCCGGGCAGGCGGCACCGGCATGACCAAGGGGCCGAGCCAGACCGCGATGATGGCGGCGACGGGACGCGCGCTGCACCTGCTGCACCATGGTCCGCGAGCGCTGCTGACGGATTGGCTGGCCTGGCCGTTCGTTGGCGCAGCGGTCGATCCGCTGGTCGAGCGCTTCCGCCCTCTGATCGCCGACCAGGAGGTTCCGTTCGCCACCTGGTTCGGGGCGCGCTCGCGGGTGAGCGAGGACTGGCTGGCGGAGAGCGGAGCCGATCAGTACGTAGTCCTCGGCGCCGGGCTCGACTCGTTCGCGTGGCGGCAATCCGGTGGCGTGCGGGTGTTCGAGGTCGACCACCCGGCCACGTAGGAGTGGAAGCGCCAGCGGGCGGTGACGCTCGGCCTGCCGACGCCGCCCGAGCTGACCTGGGTACCGGTCGACTTCGAGACGCAGGCGTTCGCGCCCGCGATCATGGCGGGGGGCCTGGACGCCGAGCGGCCCAGCTTCGTGAGCTGGCTCGGGGTCATCCCGTATCTGACACGGGAGGCGATCATCGCGGCGCTCACCGCGCTGCCACCCTGCTCGCTGGCCGTGGGGTACGTGCCGCCCCAGGAACACCAGGACTCCGACGCGCGCCGACTGGGCGCCGCGATCGGAGAGCAGGCCGAGGCGCTCGGCGAGCCGTGGCTGACCCTGACGACGCCCGAGGAGTTCGCGGCACTGGTCGCCGACGGCGGGTTCACCGTCGTCGAGGACGTCGGGGCGCACGACATCGAGACGCGCTACGGGCTGCCGGCTCTCAACTACGAGCGCATGGCGCTCGTCCGCAACGCATAGGCTCTGCGCGATGTCGACGACCGCCGCCACGGACCTGATCACAGAGCGCTCCGGGAGCGTCCTCGAGCTCACGCTCAACCGGCCCGACACGCTCAACAGCCTCACGGCGGACGTGCTCGACGGGATCCGCGCCGGCATCGAGAGCGCGGCCGACGACCCGGAGATCCGCTGCGTCGTGCTCGCCGGCACGGGCCGCGCGTTCAGCTCCGGCGCGTCGTTGAAGGACCAGCGCACATTCGACCCCGAGCCGCTGCTGCTCGCGCACTACAACCCGACGGTCATGGCCATGCAGAAGATCGAGAAGCCGATCGTGGCCTCGATTCACGGCATCGCGGCCGGGGCGGGCGCGTCGCTCGCGCTGGCGTGCGACTTCCGCATCTGGGCCGACGACGCGCGCATGGCTCTGCTGTTCACCCGCATCGGCCTGGTCCCCGACGCCGGAGCGACCTACCTGCTGCCGCGCATCGTCGGCGTCGCGCGGGCCGCCGAGATGCTGATGCTCGGCGACGACGTCCACGCCGAGCAGGCTCTGGACTGGGGGCTCGCGCACCGCGTCGTCCCCGCCGACCGGCTCGGGGACGAGACGCGCGCGTTCGCGGACCGGCTCGCCTCGCTGCCGCGCTCCTCGGGGATGGTCAAGCGCCTGCTGCGCAAGACGATGTCGCTCTCGCTGCCCGAGCAGATGAAGCTCGAAGCGCGGATGCAGGCCGAGGCCGGCCAGACCGCCGACTTCGGCGAGGGCGTCACGGCGTTCCTCGAGAAGCGGCCGGCGCGGTTCAGCGGCCGCTAGCAGGCCGTCGGTGTCCAGCGGCTACGACTGTCGCCGCGCCTCGGCGACCGGGTTGCCGGTCTCGTCGGCCGCGGCGCCGCTCGGCCACGCCCCCAGCCAGTTGTCACGGGCGCCGTCGACGGTGAGCACGGCGCCGGAGACGAAGTCGCCGGCGGGTGAGGCGAGGTAGGCGACCAGCCAGGCGATCTCCTCGGGGCTGCCCAGCCGCTGCACGGGGACGGTCGAGGCCATCACGTCGACGAGCTGCCTGGGGTACTTGGTCAGCAGCGTCTCCGTGGCGATCTGGCCCGGCGCGATCGCGTTGAGCTTGATCTGGTGCCGCGCCCACTCGATCGACAGCACCTTCATCAGGTTCTCCACCGCGGCACGCGCGGCGGACGAGTGCGCCATCCCCGGCAGCCCGTTGTGCGGCGAGAGGGTGATCGAGACGACCTTGCCGCCGCGGGCGGGGATCATCGCCCTGGTGGCGACGGCGTGGGTCATCAGCCACGTGCCCTCCACGTTGAGCCGCATCACGGTGCGAAAGCCCTTCGGGGTGATCTCCTCGGCGGGGGCGAGGTACTGGCCGCCGGCGTTGTTGACCAGCAGGTCGATCCGCTCGTGGCGCTCGAGCACCGTGTCGACGAGCGCGGAGACCTGGTCCTCCTCGCGGACGTCGCAGACGACGGGCTCGATGCGGTCGGCCATCGCCGCCGTCTCGGCGAGCGGCTCCTCGCGGCGGCCGCAGATCGTCACCTGCGCGCCGAGCGCCGCCAGCTCGAGCGCGATCGCGCGCCCGATCCCGGAGCCGGCGCCGGACACGATCGCCGCCTGCCCGTCGAGCAGTCCCTCCCTGAACACCTCCGACGCCATCCCGGAGCATCATCCCAGGCGCCGGGGGTGCCCGGCGCCTGGGAACGCGATCAGGCGGTCGTGAGCTCGCGCGCCTCGTCGAGGTACGACTCGCCGCGCTCGGCCCTCTCGACCAGCGAGGCGGGCGGCTCGAAGCGCTCGCCGTAGCTGGCGGCGAGCTCGCGGGCCCGGGCGACGAACCCGGCCAGACCGCCTTCGTAGCCGTTGGCGTACTGGAGCACTCCGCCGGTCCAGCCCGGGAACCCGATGCCGAAGATCGAGCCGATGTTCGCGTCCGCGACGGTCTCGATCACGCCCTCGTCGAGGCACTTGACCGTTTCGAGCGTCTCGATGAACAGCATGCGCTCCTCGAGGTCGCGCAGCGAGATCGAGCTCGGGTCGTCCACGGGCGTGAAGGCTTCGCGCAGCCCCGACCACAGGCCCGTGCGCTTGCCGTCGGCGTACTCGTAGAACCCCTTGCCCTCGAGCTTGCCGGGCCGGTCGAACTCATCGAGCATGCGGTCGATCACCGCCGTCGACGGGTGCTCGCCCCAGCCGGAGCCCTCGGCCTCGGCCGCCTGTTGCGCCGCCAGGCGGATCTTGCGCATGAGCTTCAGGTTGAGCTCGTCGGAGAGCTGGAGCACGGGAGCCGGGTAGCCGGCCTGCGAGGACGCCTGCTCGACCGTGGGCGCCGGGACGCCCTCGGTGAGCATCGCGATGCCCTCGTTGATGAACGTCCCGATCACGCGCGAGGTGAAGAACCCGCGCGAGTCGTTGACCACGATCGGCGTCTTGGAGATCTGCTTGGCGACGTCGAGCGCGCGATACAGCGTCTCGTCGGAGGTCTTCTCGCCGCGGATGATCTCGAGCAGCGGCATCTTGTCCACGGGGGAGAAGAAGTGCAGCCCGATGAAGTCGGCCGGGCGCGAGACGAACTCCGCGAGACCGGTGATCGGCAGCGTCGAGGTGTTCGAGCCCAGCAGCGCGTCCGGCGCCAGATGCGGCTCGATCTCTCCGAACACCTGCTCCTTGACGCCCGGGTCCTCGAAGACCGCCTCGATGACGAGGTCGGCGCCCGCGGCATCCTCGGGCCTGTCGCTCGGATGGATGCGGTCGAGCAGGGCCTGGCCCTTCTCCTGGCTGACCTTGCCGCGCTCCACGCCCTTGGCGACGAGCTTCTCGCTGTAGCCCTTGCCGCGCTGGGCCGCCTCGAGCGAGACGTCCTTGAGCACGACGTCGATGCCCGACTTGGCGCACTGGTAGGCGATGCCGGCGCCCATCATGCCGGCACCGAGCACGACGACCTTCTTGGCCTCGAACGTCTCGATCTCGTCGGGACGGGGGCGGTTGTTGACCGCCTGGAGGTCGAAGAAGAACGCCTGGATCATGTTCTTGGCCACCTGGCCCTTGGCCAGATCGACGAAGTAGCGGCCCTCGATCTCGAAGGCGTTGTCGACGTCGACCTGCGCGCCCTCGACGGCGACCGCCATGATCGCCTTCGGGGCCGGGTAGTTGGCGCCCTTGATCTGCTTGCGCAGGTTGGCCGGAAACGCCGGTAGGTTCTGGGCCAGCGACGGGGTCGAGGGCGTGCCGCCGGGGAGCTTGTAGCCCTTCTGGTCCCACGGCTGGCCCGCGAACTCCTCACCCTGCGCGTTGATCCACTCCTTCGCCTTCGGGACGAGGTCCTCGATCGCGGGAACGATCTCGTCGACGATCCCCATCTCCTTGGCCTGGGCGGGCTTGAGCCGCTGCCCCTGGAGCAGCAGGCCCATCAGCGCCTGGACGATGCCGATCATGCGCACGGTGCGCACGACGCCGCCGGCGCCCGGGAGCAGGCCGAGCTGGACCTCCGGGAAGCCGACGACCGCCTTGGAGTCGTCGACGATCACGCGGTGATGGCACGCGAGGCAGATCTCGAGACCGCCGCCGAGGGCGGCGCCGTTGATCGCCGCGGCGACCGGGACGCCCAGCGTCTCCAGCCGGCGCAGGATCGCCTTGTTCTCGCGCACGAAGCCCGCGAACTCGCCGGCGTTGGACTCGTCGACCCGCTTGAGGTCGTGCAGGTCGCCGCCGGCGAAGAACGTCTTCTTGGCGGAGGTGATGACGACGCCCTTGATGTCGTCCTTCTCGGACTCGAGGCGCTCGACCGTGGCGCGGATCGACTCGCCGTAGGCCTGGTTCATCGTGTTGGCCGACTGGTTGGGGTCGTCGAGCGTGAGGACGACGATCCCGTCGTCGCCCTTCTCGTAGCGGATGGTGCTCGACATCTAGACCGCCTCGATCACGGTCGCGATGCCCATGCCGCCGCCGACGCACAGCGTGGCCAGGCCGTACCTGCCGCCCGTGCGGTGCAGCTCGTCGATCAGCGTGCCGAGGATCATCCCGCCGGTGGCGCCGAGCGGATGGCCCATGGCGATCGCGCCGCCGTTGACGTTGACCTTGTCCATGTCGGCGCCGATGTCCTTGACGAAGCGCAGGACGACGGCGGCGAAGGCCTCGTTGATCTCGACCAGGTCCATGTCGTCGATCGTCAGCCCGGCCTTCTCGAGGGCCTTGCGGCTGGCGGGCGCCGGGCCGGTGAGCATGATCGTCGGATCGGCGCCGGAGACCGCGGTGGCGAGGATCTTCGCGCGCGGCGTCAGGCCGAGCTCCGAGCCGACCTTCTCGTTGCCGATCGTCAGCAGCGACGCGCCGTCCACGATCCCCGACGAGTTGCCGGGCGTGTGGACGTGGTTGATCTTCTCGATCCAGTGGTACTTCTGGAGCGCGACGGCGTCGAAGCCGCCCATCTCCCCCATCACCTCGAACGAGGGCTTGAGCGCCCCGAGCGTCTCCACCGTCGTGCCGGGGCGGATGAACTCGTCGTGGTCGAGAACCGTGTGGCCGTTGAGGTCCTCGACGGGGATGACCGAGTTCGAGAAGCGACCCTCCTCGCGGGCCGCGGCGGCGCGCTCCTGCGAGCGGGCGGCGTAGGCGTCGACGTCCTCGCGGCTGAACTCCTCGACCGTCGCGATCAGGTCGGCGCCGATCCCCTGCGGGATGAACGACGTGTCGTAGTTGGTCTCCGGGTCCATCGCCCAGGCGCCACCGTCGGAGCCCATCGGGACGCGGCTCATCGACTCGACACCGCCGGCGAAGACCATGTCCTCCCAGCCCGAGGCCACCTTCTGGGCGGCGATGTTGACGGCCTCGAGGCCGCTGGCGCAGAAGCGGTTGAGCTGGACGCCGGCGACCGTGTCCGGCAGGCCGGCCTTGATCGCCGCCGTCTTGGCGATGTCGGCGCCCTGGTCGCCGACCGGCGACACGCAGCCGAGGACGACGTCGTCCACGCGGTTGGGGTCGAGCGTCTCGTTGCGGGCGAGCGTCTCGTGCATGAGCCCGACGACGAGGTCAACCGGCTTGGTGGTGTGCAACGAGCCGTTGCTCTTGCCCTTGCCCCGCGGCGTACGGATGGCGTCGAAAACCAATGCTTCAGGCATCGTGGAGGTCTCCTCGGGAGGTTGGTCCGTGCATCATAGGTTGCAAAAGCAGACGAGGGTCCGGCAGGATCCGGTGGCATGGATGCGAACCGTGCAGTGATCGCCATCGAGAGCGCCATCGGGATCGGCGCAATCGTCGCCCCCCAGAAGCTCGTCGCCCTTTACGGGGTGCCGTCGAGCGAGGTGACCGGCATCGGCGCGTTCGGGATGCGCCTGTTCGGCATCCGCAACCTGGCCGTTGGCGTGGCCAACGCCGCCGGAGCGCAGTGGGCACGGGACTTCACCCTTGCCGTGCAGGCGCCGGACGTCGCGATGTTCGCCCACGCCTACAAGACGGGGTACGTCCCCAAGCAGGCGGCCGCCGGCGCGCTGGCCACGGCCGGCCTCGTCACGGCCCTCTGCCTCGCCGCTCGCCGCTCATGACGCTCGAAGAGCGCCGGCTGGCGCTCGTGCGCGAGCACATGCGCTCCGAGAACGAGCACCGCTTCGACGACACGCTCGCGACATTCGACCATCCCCGCTACGAGCTCGTCCCGACCGGCGAGGTCTTCGACGGCGCGGAGGAGGTCGCCGAGTACTTCCGGCTCTCACGCCGGGCGTTCCCCGACCAGCGCAACGAGAACGCGGTCTTCCACATCGCTCAGGACGCGGTGATCGTCGAGTTCGACCTGCTCGGGACGATGGAGGGCGAGCTGCGTGGCATCCCGCCCACCGGCCGGTCGTTCCGCAGCCGCATGTGCGCGCTGTTCATCTTCGAGCCCGGCGGCGAGCGGATCGTGTGTGAGCGCATCTACTTCGACCAGGCGTCGATGGCCGGCCAGCTGTTCGGCGAGTAGCTGCCGCTACGGTCGGGACCTATGGCCTACGTGATCGCCGGCAGCTGCGTCAAGGACGACGTCTGCATCGAGGTGTGTCCCGCGGACTGCATCCATCCCGTGCCGGGCGCGCCGGACTTCGAGACCGCCGAGCAGCTCTACATCGACCCCGAGACGTGCATCGACTGCGACGCCTGCGTGGAGGCGTGCCCGGTCGACGCGATCTACGCACCGGGCGAGGTCCCCGAGAAATGGGCGCACTTCGAGCAGGTCAACGCGGACTTCTTCGTGGAGCGCTCCGTTTGAGCCGCGCACGGGTGGCGATCGTCGGCGCGGGCCCGGCGGGCGCCTACGCGGCGGGGCACCTGCGGGCCTCGCGCGTCCGGCCCGACGTCGACATCTTCGAGCGCCTGCCGACGCCGTGGGGGCTGCTGCGCGCCGGCGTGGCGCCCGACCACCAGGAGATCAAGGCGCTGGCGGAGACCTTCGAGGCAGAGGTGATCGGCCGCGGCTGCCGCTTCTTCGGCGGCGTCGAGGTCGGCAAGGACGTCTCCCACGACGAGCTCGTGCGCCACTACGACGCGATCGTGTACGCGGTCGGCGCCATGTCCGACCGGTCGCTGGGCATCCCCGGCGAGGACCTGCCGGGCTCGCTACCGGCCACCGAGATCGTCGGCTGGTACAACGGGCACCCCGACCGGCGCGACGTGGCGGTCGACCTGTCGGTCGAGCGGGCGGTCATCATCGGCAACGGCAACGTCGCGGCGGACGTCGCGCGCATCCTGGTGAAGTCCGTCGACCAGCTCGCCCGCACGGACATCGCCGATTACGCCCTGGAGGCGCTGCGCGCCTCGGCGATCGAGGAGGTCGTGGTCGTGGGGCGCCGCGGGGCGGCACAGGCCGCCTTCACCTACGCGGAGCTGTATGACCTCGCGAACCTCGACGGGGTCGACTGCATTGTCGATCCGGCCGAGGTGTCCGGCGCCCCCGAGGGGACGTTCACGCAGCGCCGCAACGTGCAGCTGCTGCAGGAGATCGCCCTGCGCCCGCCGGCCGGCGCGCCGCGGCGGCTCGTGCTGCGCTTCATGCGTTCGCCGGTCTCGATCGACGGCAGCGGCAGCGTCGAGTCGATCACGCTCGCCCGCAACGAGCTGGTCCGCGACGAGCAGGGGATGCTGCGCGCCCGCGCCACCGGCGACACGGAGACGCTGGAGTGCGGCCTCGTGCTGCGCTCGGTCGGCTACCGCGCCGTCCCGATCCCCGGCGTCCCATTCGACGAGCGCTACCACGTCCTGCCCAACGAGAAGGGCCGCGTCGCCCCCGGCGTCTACGCCGTGGGGTGGATCAAGCGCGGCCCGACGGGGATACTCGGCACCAACAAGCGCGACGCCGCCGAGACGGTCGCGGCGATCGTCGAGGACCTGCGCGACGGCGCGGTCCCGGGGCGCCAGACCGACGACGACCTGTCCCTGAGCGACTTCGTCTCCTTCGAGGGCTGGAAGCGCATCGACACCGCCGAGGTCGAGGCCGGCGCGGGCCAGCGGCCGCGGGTGAAGCTCACCGACGTCGACGAGCTCCGCTCCGTCGCCCGCGGCTGACCGCTCAGTGAGCGGCCGGATCAGCCGCCCACCCCCGAGTGAGTCGCGCGGCGCTCGACATATCGAGCCTCAGGCGACTCACTTGCGCTTGGTCCCCGCCCGCGGTGCCTACTCGCCGAGGGTTACGCGAGCGCGCCGGACTCGCGCAGCGCTGGCGCGTCGTCGACGCCCCAGGCGGCCAGGTCGGCCTCGGGGATGCGCGCCCGGGCCTCGCCCGGCGTGCGCGAGAAGCGCGGCGCGGCGCCCGGCTGGACCATCCCGTCGAGCTCGACGAACGTGCCGCGGGCCTGGTTGTGGGGGTGCTGGGGGGCGTCGGCGAAGTTGTAGACCGCGGTCGCGCAGGCCTCCTCGCCCTCGAGCAGCTGCGCCCACTCGGCGCGCGTCCTGGTCGCGAAGACCGCGGCGAAGCGCTCCTTGAACTCGGGCCAGCGCGCCAGGTCGAACTGCGGGAAGTCGTCGGCGTCGAGCTCGAGCAGCTCGAGCAGGCGCGCGTAGAACTGCGGCTCGAGCGCGCCGACGGCGACGAAGCCCTCGTCGGCGGTCCGGTAGACCTCATAGAAGTGGGCGCCCGAGTCGAGCAGGTTGACGCCGGGCTCGTCCTGCCAGCCGCCGCCGGCGCGCAGCCCATGAAAGAGCGCCGTCAGCAGCGCGGACCCCTCGACCATCGCCGCGTCCACCACCTGCCCCTGGCCGGACCGGCGCGCCTCCAGCAGCGCGCACACGACGCCGAAGGCGAGCAGCATCGCGCCGCCGCCGTAGTCGGCGACCAGGTTGAGCGGGAACAGCGGACGCTCGCCCTTGCGCGCGATCGCCCCGAGCGCCCCTGCGAGCGAGATGTAGTTGATGTCGTGTCCGGCCACGGAGCTCATCGGCCCGTCCTGGCCGTAGCCGGTCATGCGCCCGTACACGAGCCGGGGGTTGCGCGCGTGCACCTCGACCGGCCCCAACCCGAGCCGCTCGAGCACCCCGGGGCGGTAGCCCTCGATCAGCGCGTCGGCCCGCTCGCACAGCCGCAGCACGAGCTCGGCGCCGTCTGGGTGCTTGAGGTCGACGGCGATCGCCGCCCGCCCGCGCTGCGTCGGGTCGCGGTTGGCCGGCAGCATCGCCGCGGCGCCCTTGCGGTCGACGCGGAGCACCTCGGCACCCATGTCGGCTAGCAGCATCGCGGTGAACGGGCCGGGCCCGATCCCGGCGAGCTCGACCACTCGCACACCCTCCAGCGGTCCCGGTGGCATGGGCGGTGACCCTACTCGGGCGTGACGTACGCGCCGGAGAGGCCGCCGTCGACGAGGAACGTCGAGGCGTTGACGTACCCGGAGTCGTCCGACGCGAGGAACAGCGCGGCGCGGGCGATCTCGTCCGCGTCGGCGAAGCGGCCCGGCGGCAGGTGCACGAGCCGCCGCGCCGCCTTGTCCGGGTCGGAGGAGAACAGCTCGCGCAGCAGCGGGGTGTCGACCGGGCCCGGGCACAGGGCGTTGACGCGGATGTTCTGGCGCGCGAACTGGACGCCCAGCTCGCGCGACATCGACAGCACCGCGCCCTTCGACGCCGTGTAGGAGATCTGCGACGTCGCCGCGCCCATGACCGCGACGAACGAGGCGGTGTTGATCACCGAGCCGCCGCCGGCCTCGAGCAGGTGCGGGATGCCGTGCTTGCAGCACAGGAAGACGCTGCGCACGTTGACGTCCTGGACCCGCTGCCACGCCTCCAGCGACGTGTCGAGCACGGAGCCGTCGTCGGTGGGGTTGATGCCGGCGTTGTTGAAGAGCACGTCGATGCGCCCGAACTCGGCCTTCGCCCGCGCGTACATGTTGCGCACGGCGTCCTCGTCGGCAACGTCCGCCTGCAACGACAGCGTGCCCGCAGCCCCCTCCGCGAGGTCGACGCCGACGACCTCCGCACCCTCAGCAGCGAACAGCTCGGCCGAGCGCGCGCCGATCCCCGACGCGGCGCCCGTGATCACGCAGACCTTCCCCTTCAGCCGCACGTGTCCATGAAAACGGTCTTGACCTCCGTGTAGTGCTCGAGCGCGTGCGGGCCGAGCTCGCGCCCGACGCCCGACTGCTTGAAGCCGCCGAACGGCGTCTGCACGCGCACGGACGAGTTCGAGTTCAGCGACAGGTTGCCGGACTCCAGCGCACGGGCCACGCGCATCGCCCTGGCCCCGTCGCGCGTCCACACCGAGCCCGACAGCCCGTAGATCGTGTCGTTGGCCAGCCGGATCGCCTCGTCCTCGGTGTCGAACGGCATCACGACGCCGATCGGCCCGAAGATCTCCTCGCGCACGGCGCGCGAGTCCGTCTCGCACCGCATGACCGTGGGCGCCATCCAGTAGCCGGCGCCGTCCGGCGCCGAGCCGCGGAAGAGCGACCTCGCCCTCGTCGAGGAACGACGCCACCGTGTCGCGCTGCCCGGCGCTGACCAGCGGCCCCATCTCGGTGGCGTCGTCGAGCGGGTCGCCCACGTGCAGCGACTCCACGGCGGCGCGCAGCCCCGCGAGGAACTCGTCGTACACCGGCCGCTCGACCAGCATCCGCGAGCGCGCGCAGCAGTCCTGCCCGGCGTTCGCGAACATCGCAAGCGGTGCCGCGGCCGCCGCCTTGGCCACGTCGGCGTCGGCGAACACGACGTTGGCCGACTTGCCGCCCAGCTCCAGGGTCACGCGCTTGATCGTTCCCGCCGCTCCCGCCGCGATCCGGCGCCCGACCTCGGTCGATCCCGTGAACGCGACCTTGGCCACGTCGGGATGCTCGACCAGCCGCTGCCCGCAGGCGGACCCCGGCCCCGCGACGACGTTGAGGACACCCTCCGGCAGGCCGGCCGCGAGCACGAGCTTCTCGAACTCGAGCGCCGTCAGGGGCGTCAGCTCGGCGGGCTTGAGGACGACGGTGTTGCCCGCCGCCAGCGCCGGCCCGAGCTTCCACCCCGCGATGCAGAGCGGGAAGTTCCAGGGCGTGATCAGCCCGACCACCCCGAGCGGTTCGCGGAACGTCATCGCCACCCCGCCCGGCACCGGGATCGTGTCCCCCAGCAGCCGCTCGGGCGCGCCCGCGTAGTAGCGGAATGTGTCCACGACCATGCCGATCTCGCCGCGCGCGTCGCCGATCGGCTTGCCCACGTTGCGCGCCTCCAGCACCGCGAAGCGCTCGAGCTCCGCCTCCAGTGCCGCCGCGATCCGCCCCAGCAGCCGCGCCCGGTCCGCCGGCGCCACCCCCCGCCAGGCCGGGTAGGCGTCCGCGGCGCGTGCCACCGCCGCGTCGGTCTCCTCGACCCCCGCGCGCGGGACCTCGGCCAGCCGGCTCGCCGTGGCCGGCTCGATGACCTCGAGCACGCTCACAACCGCTCGAAGCCGCGGTAGCGCTCCCAGTCCGTCACGGCCGCCTGGAAGGCCTGCAGCTCGACGTCCGCGTAGTTGAGGTAGTGGTCGACCACCTCCTGGCCGAAGGCCGCGCGGGCGACCTCCGAGCCGGCGAACCGGTCGCGGGCCGCCTGCAGCGTCTTGGGGACGTGCGGCTTGTCGGACGCGTAGGCGTTGCCCTCGAACGCGGGCTCGAGCTCGAGCCCGGCCTCGACGCCGTGCAGGCCGGCCGCGATCATCGCGCTGAGCGCGAGGTAGGGGTTCACGTCGGCGCCCGGCAGGCGGTTCTCGAAGCGCAGGCCCCCGCCGTGGCCGACGACCCGGATCGAGCAGGTGCGGTTGTCCTTGCCCCAGGCGACCGCGGTGGGGGCGAACGAACCCTGCGCGAAGCGCTTGTAGGAGTTGACGTTGGGGGCGAAGAACAGCGTCAGCTCCTCCATGCACGCGAGCTGGCCGGCCACGAACTGCTCGAAGATGCGCTGGTCGTCGGCGAAGACCGGCGCACCGTCCTCCTGCAGAAGCGAGAAGTGGATGTGGCACGACGAGCCCTCGCGCTCGTCGAACTTCGCCATGTAGGTGATCGAGCACCCGTGCTGCGCCGCGATCTCCTTGGCGCCGTTCTTGTAGATCGCGTGCTCGTCGGCCTTCAGCAGCGCCGGGCCGTAGCGGAAGTTGATCTCGTGCTGCCCGAAGTTGCACTCCCCCTTGGAGTCCTCGACGCGCATCCCCGCGGCCTGCATGTGGTTGCGGATGTCGCGCAGCAGCGGCTCCACCCTCGACGTGCCGAGCAGCGAGTAGTCGACGTTGTAGAGGTTCGCCGGCTCGAGGTCCCGGTAGGCCTTGTGCCAGGCCTGCTCGTAGGTGTCGCGGAAGACAATGAACTCGAGCTCGGTCCCCGCCGCCGCGGTCCAGCCCCGCTCAGCGAGCCGCGCGAGCTGGCGGCGCAGGATCTGGCGGGGGGAGGCCACGACGTCCGAGCCGTCCTCCCAGCGCACGTCGGCCATCAGCATCACCGTCCCGGGCAACCACGGCAGCGGGCGCAGCGTGTCGAGGTCGGGGACGAGCGCGAAGTCGCCGTAGCCGCGGTCCCAGCTCGACATGTCGTAGCCCTCGACGGTGTTCATGTCGACGTCGACCGCGAGCAGGTAGTTGCAGCCCTCGGCGCCGTGCTCCGCCACCTCGGCGAGGAAGAACTCGGCCGTCAGGCGCTTGCCCATCAACCGGCCCTGCATGTCGCAGAGGGCGAGGACGACGGTATCGACCTCGCCCTGCTCGACGAGCTTCCTCAGCTCGTCGAGCGTCACGATCCCGCGAGCTCGGACTCGGCCTGCTGGATCGCGGCGAACTCCTCCTCCGGTGCCTGCGCCACCAGATGGTGGCGCGAGTACAGCGCGAAGTAGAGGACGAACAGCAGGTAGATGCCAAGCGTGATGAAGGCGGCGGTCTCGTCCACGAAGAACACGGCGATCACCGCGGCGACCGCGAGGACGAACGCGATGCCCGAGGTCAGCGTGCCGCCGGGCGTCCGGTACGGACGGTCGAGGCCCGGCTCCTTGCGGCGCAGGATGATGTGACTGAGCGCCATGAGCACGTACGAGACGGTCGCGCCGAACACGGCGATCTGGATCATCCGCGCGCCGTCCTCGGTGATCGCGGCGAGCAGGAACCCGACCGCGCCGGGGACGAGCAGAGCGATGTGCGGGACGCGCCGGCCGCTGGTGACCGACAGCTGCCGCGGCAGGTAGCCCGCTCGCGACAGCGCGAACAGCTGGCGCGAGTAGGCGTAGATGATCGAGAAGAAGCTGGCGATCAGCCCCGCCAGGCCGACGTAGTTGACGAACTCGCCGATGAAGGAGCCTTCGCCGTGCGCGGTGTCGGCCGCGAGCGGCAGCGGGTTGTCGGAATCCAGGATCACGCTCGAACCCGCGCCGCCCGGCGCCAGCGTCAGGATCAGCGCGGCGAAGACGAGCAGGATCAGCATGCCGACGATGATGCCCCTGGGCATGTCCTTCTTCGGGTCGCGCGCCTCCTCGGCGGCGAGCGGGACGCCCTCGATGGCGAGGAAGAACCAGATGCCGTAGACGAACGCCGACAGGACCCCGGCGTAGCCGAAGGGCAGGAAGTCACTGGCGCCCGACTTCGAGGGGTCGGGCGCGATGTCGGTCAGGTTGCTCGCGCTGAACTCGGGGATCATCCCGATCACGAACACGATCAGCGCGACCACCGCCAGGGCCGTGATGGCGAACATCAGCTTCAGCGCCTCGCCGACCCCGATTAGGTGGATCCCGACGAAGAGGGCGTAGAAGAACGCGTAGACGGGCCATCCCGTCTCGATGCCGAAGATGTCGAGCGACTCGACGTAGCCGCCGATGAACACGACGATCGCCGCCGGAGCGATCGCGTACTCGATGAGGATCGCGGTGCCGGTGAGGAAGCCTCCCCACGGCCCCATCGCCCGGCGCGCGAACGTGTACCCGCCGCCCGAGGTCGGCATCGCCGACGACATCTCCGCGAGGGCGAAGACGAGACACGTGTACATCAGCCCCATCAGGATCGTCGCGATCAGCAGGCCGCCCCAGCCGCCCTCGGCGAGGCCGAAGTTCCAGCCGGCGAAGTCGCCCGAGATCACATACGCGACCCCGAGTCCCGCAAGCAGCACCCATCCCGCCGCACCCGCCTGCAGCTGGCGGTGCTGCAGATAGTCGTCGCCGACGTTCTCGTACCGAGTCACCCGACTCCTCCTTTGGGACGTGCACCCGGGTCCTCACGCCCGGCGCAGTCGGCACCGTATCGCTCAGCGGCGCCGCTCGCGCACGGCCCCGACCAGCGCCGACACGACGCGGGAGCGCTCGTCGGCCTCGGGGTGCCACTGGACGCCGAGCAGGAACCGCGCGGCGGGATCCTCGAAGGCCTCGACGAGGTCGTCGTGCGCCCGGCCGGTGACCGTCAGCCCGTCCCCCACGCGGTCGATCCCCTGATGGTGGTGGGAGAGAACCTCCTCGACCGCCCGGCCGGTCGCGATGCAGGCGAGCGAGTCCGGATCCACGTGCACCTCGTGCCGGGCGTAGCCGGCCGGGAGCGCTCGGTGGTCCTCGCCGCCCGCGCGCTCCGGGAGGTGCTGGTGCAGCGTGCCGCCGTAGGCCACGTTGAGCACCTGCATGCCGCGGCAGATGCCGAGCACGGGCACGTCGGCGCGCCTCGCCGCGCCCACCAGCGCCGTTTCGAAGGCGTCGCGCTCGGGCTCGTCGGGCGCGGTGGCCGGGTGGGGCGCGGCGCCGTAGCAGCCCGGCGACACGTCGCTGGAGCCGCCACTGAGGATCACACCGTCGACGCGTTCGAGCAGGCCGGCCGGGTCCTCCGTGTCGCGCCCGTCGGGCACGAGGAGCAGCGCCCGAGCGCCCGCGCGCTGGACCGCCCGCACGTACGCCAGCGGCGAGAAGGCAGCGCGCTCGTCCCAGCCTCCGGTGTGGATGTCGGCGACGCTGCAGGTGATGCCGATGGTGGGCCGCGGCGACACCTGGTCGACGGTACCGCTAGCGGGTCACACGCGCCTCGACCGCGCCGCGGGTGGCGCGGCGGCGCTGCTGGGCCGCGCAGCGGAGGCTGCGGGTGTGGGCGTCGGCGACGATCAGCATGAGGTGGTTGGTGGTCATGGAGACGAGGATCTCCGGACCGGGTGGGGGTTGCGATAGATTCAGTGAGAACTGAATGGTCATTTTCGAGTTCGACGCCGAGGACCTGGCCCGGACCCGCTTCGCGGTCTCGCCGATGTGGGAGCTGTGCACGAGCCTGAGGCTGCTGCGCGACGCCGAGCTGGCGGCGATGCACATCCCGTGGGTGCGGGACGCCCTGCCGGCCGCGCACGCGATGGACCTCCGGATGGCGCTGGCGCTGCTGCCGCCGCGCGGCTACTTCCCGGACTTCATGACGCCGCCGCCCAGCGGCCCGGTCACCGGCATCGAGGACGAGCTGGCGCTGGTGCGCGCCACCACCCCCGCGCAGGTACGCCACGACGTCGAGGTGCTGATGCGCCAGCACCGCAGGCGGTCGCTGCCCCGGGTGCTCGAGCCGCTGGTCGACCGCCCGCGCCACGCGATCGGGCGCCTCGTCGACCAGCTGGCGGCTTTCTGGGAGACCACCCTCGCGGAGCACTGGCCGCGGATCCGCGCCCTCCTCGACGCGGACCTCGCCCACCGCGCCCGCCGCCTCACCGACGGCGGCGTCGCACACCTCCTCGCCGACCTCCACCACCAGGTGGGCTGGCGCGGGCGCGAGCTGCGCATCGATCAGGAGTACGACTTCAGCGTCGGGCTCGGCGGGCGCGGGCTGCTGCTGGTGCCGTCGGTGTTCCAATGGCAGCGGCCGGGCTCGATCTCCACTCCCCCGTGGCAGCCGACTCTGATCTATCCGGCCCGCGGCGCCGGGGCGCTGTGGGAACCGCCGGCCGAGCGCGGGCCGGCGGCGCTCGGCCGCGTCCTCGGCCGCACGCGCGCCGATCTGCTGACGCGCCTGGAGACGCCGCACACGACCACCGACCTCGCCGCGCTGTTCAGGTTGCGGCCCGGCGGCGTGTCCCAGCACCTGACCGCGCTGCGCGACGCGGGGCTGGTGAGCGCGACCCGCCAGGGCCGGGCGGTCCTCTACGTCCGCACCGACCTGGCGGACGCCCTGCTCAGCGGCGCGTTGTGAACGGGGTCGCGGCTAGCAGCGGACGCGCACGGCGCGGCGCGCGGCCGGGCCGCGGGCACCGCTGGCCGCCACCCGCCGGGCGCGCAGCCGGGTGGGGCCCCGGAGCTTCACCCGCAGCGCCCGGCGCCGGCTGTTGCGCAGGACGCGGCGCCTGTTGACGAGGAGGTCGTGGCGGCCCGCGGAGCGGAACCGCACCCGCGCCACGGCACGCCGGCCGCGGATGCAGCGCAGCCTCGTGACGGCAAACCGCGGCCGCGCCGCCGGGCGGCCCGCCCCGGGCACCGCCGACAGATCGAACGCCTCGGTCAGGAAGCGGCCGGCGTTGTCGCGCGGCTCGGAGAGGCCGAGCAGGCCCATGATCGTCGGCGCCGGGTCGACGTTCTCGGCCTGGCGCGGGTTGACGAGCGCGTCGTCGAACAGCGGCTTCGCGACGCCGGGGATCTCCTGCTGGCGCACCAGGCCGCCACCGCTGACGACGGCGAAGAAGTTGTCGCTCGTGTGCGGCCCGCCGTGGTTGCCCGGCAGCGGGTTCGAGGTCTCCGACGGATCGGTGAACGCCCCGCCGGGCGCGTGCGTGACGATCAGGTCCCCCGAGCGCTCTCCGGCCGCGCGCCAGCCCGGGTGCATGCCGTCGACGGTATGGGCCATGCCGCCGTCCTCGGGATTGGGCTCGCGGTAGAGAGCCTCGACGACGTTGGAGTTCGCGAGCGCCGCCGCGCGCAACTGCTCGAGCAGCTTGAAGCGGCCGGACGAGGTGCGGTCGGCGAGGTAGACCGCGTCGAGGCTGCCGTTCTGCACGACGACGAAGGAATCCTCGGGGACGCCCGCGTCGGTGAACACGCCGGTGAGGTTGGTCTTGGTGAGCGTCGCGTCCATCGAGTGGTCGGAGAGCAGGATCAGCACCGTCCGTTCCCACTCGCCGCGCGCGCGCAGCTCCTCCACGAGCCGCTCCAGCTCCATGTCGGCGAGCATGATCGCGGCCTGATACGCCGGGCCGGGCGTTGTCGCATGGCCGGCGCTGTCGATCTGGTGCAGGTTCACGAACGTGAAGTCGGGGCGCCGCTTGGCCTTCCCCACGCCGTCGCGGATCGTGCGCAGGACCTCGTCCATCACCAGCCCGTCGTCGAATGCGTAACCGGACACCGGGTTGGTCTGCACGTCGCCGCAGTACTCGTCGTCGTCGGGCTCACCGTCGCACGGCGCCCACAGGTGATCGACGTCGCGCGTCTGGGGGTCGAAGCGCTTGCCGGCGAAGATCCGCCCGAGCTTCGGCTTGCCCAGCACCGCCGCGGTGAGCAGTCCGTCCGGGTTGCCCTGCCGCTTGATCGCCTCGAACACGGTCTGCGCCACCGGGCAGTTCGCGTTCTCGCCCGAGGTCACCGACGGCAGCTTGGCCAGGTTCACCGGGCCGGTCGCCCGGCACGAGTCCTCGTTCTCGAGCGGCGAGTACAGCGCGAACGCGTTGCCCGGGATCCCCGAGTCCTCGCCGTAGGCGCCCGTCATCATCGCCGTGTGGTTGGGGTTGGTCTCGGCGATCATCACCGAGCGCGACTCGGGGTAGTAGGTCGCGCGCCCGCCCTCGCCCGACAGCAGCGCCGTCAGAAACGGCGCGGTCGAGGCGTCCACCGCGTCCCCGTCGAGCCCGTCGAGCACGATCGCGTAGACGATCGGCCGCTCCGCCGCCTGCGCGGGCTGCGTGGCAGCCGCTACGGCGGCTAGCGCGAACAGGACGAGCCGGCCGATCACGCGCCGATCATCGCACGGCGGCCACGAACGCGGATGCATCTGCGGCGAAGCCCGCGCGCATCCCCTCGCGGTCCTCGGCGCGCAGGATGGCCGACGGATGGATCGTCACCATCACGACGTCGGCCAGATCGGAGTCCAGGGGCCGGCCCCGGTCCTGGGTCACGCGCACCTTGGCGCCGAGCAGCTGGGTGGTCGCGGTCGCACCCATCGCCAGGATCCCGCGCGGCGCGAGCTCGTCGAGCTCCGCCGCCAACCAGGGCCCGCAGGCCCTGACCTCGGCGCGCGTCAGCTTCTGGTGGATGCGCCGCTTGCCGCGCTCCTCGAACTTGAAGTGCTTGACCGCGTTGGCAACCGCCTGCGCGAGTTGCGGACCGGCGTCGGCCGGCAGTCGCGGGTCAGCGGGGCTTAGCCTCGGGGAAGCGCTCGAGCCCGTCGTCGGGGACGGGCTCCCAGGGCGCCGCGTAGTCGACGAACGCCCGCCACTGTGGGCGCACGCCGGGATCGCCGTCGAACGCCGACAGCCGGATGCTCATCTGCGTCCCGTCGGGGCTGCGGCTGAACAGGTGGGCGCCGCACTCGGCGCAGAAGCACTTCTCGAAGCCGCCGTCGGCATGGCGCCAGGCCCTGACGAGCTGCTCGCCTGCGAGCAGCGTGAAGGTCGCGGCGTCGATGCGCGCCTGCGCCGATTGCGAGGTTCCTGTCCGGCGCTGGCAGCGCGTGCAGTGGCAGTAGCCGGCCGCGGCCGGCGGCTGTGAGAGGGCGAAGCGGACGCCGCCGCACAGGCAGCGGCCGGTGGCTGCGGGCTCGGTCATCACACCGCCAGCGCCACGCGGGAATCCGGCCCGCCCAGCCCCCGGTCGGTCAGGTTGACGGCGATCTCCGCCAGTCGCGCGACGGACACGCGCAGGTCGTCGGGCGGCAGGGTGAACGGGAGCCGGATGTGCTGCTCGAAGGTGCCGTCGACGCTGAAGGCGGGGCCGGGGGTGACGGCGACGCCGCGCGTCGCGGCGACGCCGGCCAGGCGGGTCGCGACCGGCTCCGGCAGGCGCGCCCACGCGGTCATGCCGCCGCGCGGCCGGCGGACCTCCCAGTGCGGTGCGTGCGCGGCCAGCGCCTCGAACAGCGCGGCGCGCCGGTCGCTCAGCAGCGCGCGGCGGTCCGCCAGCACGTCGTCCCACTCCGACAGCAACTCGAGCGCGAGCAGTTGGTCGAGGACCGGCCCGGCCATGTCGAGGCTGGCGCGCACGGTCGTGAGCTCGTTGACGAGCCGGCGCGTCGCGCGGATCCAGCCCACGCGCAGCCCGCCCCACGCCGACTTGCTCAGCGTCCCGACCGTGATGACAGCGGCGCTGAGGTCGAATGCGCCCAGCGGCGGCGGCATCGCGGGACCGTCGAGGCGAAGCTCCGCGAACGTCTCGTCCACGACCAGTGAAGTTCCCGCGCGTGCGCACGCGCGCGCGAGCGCCTGACGCTGGTCGGCGCTCATCGTCAGCCCGGTCGGGTTGTGGAAGTCGGCGACGGTGACCGCGAGCGCCGGAGCGCCGGCGGACAGCGTCGCCTCCCAGGCATCCACGTCCCACCCGCTCGGCGTGAGCGGGACCGCGAGCGCTCGGGCGCGGGCCGTGCGGATGGCCGCGAGCGTGCGCGGGTAGGCGGGCGCGTCGACCAGGACGCGCTCGCCGGGGCCGGCCAGCAGGGTGAGCAGGAGGTGCAGCGCGTGCTGGGCGCCGGCGGTGACGAGCACCTCCTCGGCGCGGGTGGCGAGGCCTCGCTCGGTCAGCCGCGCCGCGATGGCCGCACGCAGCTCGGGCACGCCGGCGGCGTCGTAGCCGGCCGTGTGCAGCAGGCGCGGAAGAGCGGCGGCAGCACGCTCGGCAGCGTGGGCGAGCAGCGGGTCGGGCGCGGGCAGCGCCGCCCAGGTCAGGTTGAGCTCGGCGGCGCCTCCGTCCGGGGGCGCGATCGGTCCCCGCCCCTCGGGGAGGGTCAGCCAGCTTCCGGCACCGCGCCTGGAGACGAGGTAGCCCTCCTCGCGCAGGCGGTCGTACGCGCGTGAGACCGAACCGCGGCTGATCCCCAGCCGGGTCGACAGCTCACGCTCGCTGGGGACGCGCGTCCGCGCCGCCACACGCCCGTTGACGACGAGCCCGCGCAGCCCGTCCGCGAGCGCGTACGCCGACTCCCCCGGCCGCCGCCACGCGCGGCCGAGCAGATCGTCCAGGGCTGCGGGCGTCACACGTTGCGCCACTGGGCCAGGATGCCGCAAGTGGCCCTATGTGTCCAGGGCCACTTCCGCGAGAATGGCTCCGTGCCCCGTCGACTGATCCAGCTGTTCACCGGTTTGATCCTGTACGGAATCAGCTGCGCGATGATCATCCGCGCGACGCTGGGCAACGACCCGTGGGACGTTCTGCACCAGGGGCTGGCACGGCAGACCGACATGGGCACGGGGATCTGGACGGTGATCGTCAGCGCGCTCGTGTTGCTGCTGTGGATCCCCCTGCGCCAGCGGCCGGGCTTCGGCACGATCAGCAACGCGATCCTCGTCGGGCTCGTGATGCAGTTCTTCCTCGACCGCTTCAGCCCGGCGCAGGACCTGGCGGGACAGGTGGCGCTGATGGCCGGCGGCGTCGTGCTCAACGGGATCGCGACCGGCATGTACATCGGTGCCCGGCTCGGTCCCGGCCCGCGCGACGGCCTGATGACGGGCCTGGCGGCGCGCGGTCACTCGCTCCGCGTCGTGCGTACGGGCATCGAGGTGAGCGTGCTGGCCGCCGGCTGGCTACTGGGAGGAACCGTCGGCGTCGGTACGGTCCTCTACGCCCTGTCGATCGGGCCGCTCGTCCACGTCACGCTGCCGCGGTTCGAGATCGCCGAGCGACCTCCTCGCGCACCAGCGGCGCCACTTGCGTCCCGAACCGCTCCATAGACCGCAGCACGGCGGCGTGGTCCACCGACCCGACGCTCATCTGCGCCACGTAGCGGTCGTGACCGAACAGCGAGTGGCCGTGGAGGATCTTCTCGGCGACCTGCTCGGGCGCGCCGGCGTGCACCGCGCCCTCGGGGGCCGCGAGCGCGCGGAACTGCTCGATGCCCGACGGCGGCCAGCCGCGCTCGCGCCCGATCCGGTTCATCATCGCCAGGTAGCCGGGAGCGAAGTCGCGCTCGGCGTCACCGACGAAGGCGTGGGTGTTGATCGCGAGCCGCGGCTCGGCGCCGGAGCGCGCGCACGCCTCGCGGTAGAGCTCCACGAGCCCCACGAAGCGCTCGAGGGTCCCACCGATGATCGCGATCGTCAGCGGCAGCCCCAGCACGCCGGCGCGCGCGACCGACTGCGGCGTCCCGCCGACGGCGATCCAGACCGGCAGCGGGTCCTGCACCGGTATCGGGTAGACGCCGTGCGCGGCCGGGTCGGTGCGGATCTCGAGCAGCCGCTCGAGCTTGGAGGCGAACAGCTCGTCATAGGAGCGCAGGTCGTGCCCGAACAGCGGGAACGACTCCGTGAACGAGCCGCGGCCCGCCATGATCTCGGCGCGGCCGCCGGAGATCAGATCGACGTGCGCGAACTGCTGGAAGACGCGGATCGGGTCGTCCGAGCTGAGCACGGTGACCGCGCTGGAAAGCCGCACGTTCTCTGTGCGCGCCGCGATCGCCGCCAGCGCGACCGGCGGCGCGGAGACGACGAAGTCAGGGCGGTGATGCTCGCCGACCGCGAACACGTCGAGCCCGAGCTGGTCGGCGAGCTCGGCCTCCTCGAGCAGCTGGCGCATCCGCTCCTGCGGGCTCACGCCCGTGCCGAGGTCGGCGAAGGTGGCGACTCCGAGTTCCATCGCCGCCAGTGTAGTTGCTAGCGCAAGCGTCTTACCGGCGCCGGGCGACGAGCGTGGCCGTGGAGGTCTTGCCGGTCCGCGCGGCGATGACGCGGAACGCGTACGTGCCGCTTCGCCTGCCGGCGGCGACGCGCAGGACCCGCGTCCGGTTCGCGGGGAGGATGCCGGCCTCGACTGTGCGGATGAGGCGCTCCCCGCGGCGCACCTCGATCTTCACACGCGCCTCCTCGCTCACGCGCACCGCCACCCCCATGCGCTTCGCGAAGACGGGGGCGCGGAGGCGGGCGAGCGAGAGCAGGTCGCACGGGTCGGCGCGGTCGATCGGCCGGGTCGGCCGCAGGCCGCGTCGGGTGCGGCGCAGCCCGACCACGCGGGAGTCGGCGCCCGCGGCCACCCGCACGACGTAGTAGCCGCGGCGCAGCCCCCGCGCGCGCACCCGCAGGCGGCGCACCCGGCGCACGCGGCGCAGCGAGCTGCCGCGGCGGACGGCGCGCAGCAGCGTTGCGCGGACTCGAACGCGGGCGCCGCGCGTGCGCTTGACGCGGATCCGGACCCCGCTGCGCGTACGCCGCGCCCGCACGGAGGCGAAGGGCGACTCCTGCGCGCACGCCGGCGGTGTCGACGGCGGGAAGCGGGGTCCGGGCCCGATCGACCCGCGCGGCTGCGGCGGCGCCGGCAGCGTCACCTTGTAGACGTCGATGGCGCCGCGCCCGCTGCCGGGCACGATCCCGTCGCCGGTGGCGCCGTAGTAGGTGAAGGTGCCGTCGGCATTGCGCTCGACCTTGAAGATCGCCGAGGTCCAGGTGTTGGCGGCAGCCGGCGTGAAGAAACCGGCCTCCTTGAAGTCGATGGTCCCGTCGGCGTTCTCGACGAAGTCGACGACCTGCGTCCCCTGGGAGTACCAGCCCATGAAGATGCGGTTCTGGCCCGGGATGATGTGGAAGACGTGGGCCGTGCAGAAGGAGCCCTGTGGCCCGGTGCGCGTCGGCGCGCGGTAGATCGCACGCTCTCCCTCCGGTGTCTGCGCGTAAGCCTTCTGGGCCTCCTCCGACGATGGCGGCAGAGCGGTTTTGAAGGAGGAGACGGGGAAGGCGTGGATGCCCCCGTTGCCACGCACGTTGTCGACGCCCGGCGAGCAGCCTGCCGACACGGGCACCACGCCGCCGCCGCGCTCGTCGGTGGTGAAGACGAAGCGGCCCGAATGCGACAGCTCGGCCTCGTGCGCCGCGACGATGTCCTCGTTCGCGTCGTAGGGCGCGTTGGCGATGTCCGCCGTCGCGCCAAAGCCCATGTGGTGGACGGTGCCGAGGCGCTCGATGCCCTGGACACCCGGCGCGCCGATCTTCAGCCACTCCGACACCGTCAGCGGCTGCGCCTGGCCGTTGACCTCGCCGTTGACGCAGTCGATCACCTTCGCGGCCGTTCCGGTCGCGATCGAGCTCGAGTCGCGCACTGCACACGGCAGCGGCGTGCCGCGGACCTTGTCGTCGCGGAAGTCGCTCGGCGTGCCGTTGTCGTCGAAGGCGCCCGACGCGTCGAGCAGCAGCGTCGCCGTGATCGACGCGCAGGTGATGCGATCGTCGGGATAGATCTCGAGCTCGTGGCAGCTCTGCAGGTTGTTGGGGAAGGCGTGGCTCGTCGCCCACTTCGCGTCGGGGTAGCGGAAGCGGTACACCTGCGGCCGGCACGCCTGGCGCTTGGCCTCGATCGACGTTCCCGCCGGGAAGTCCATGCACGACTTGAGGTCGATGATCTCGAAGCCGTCGAGCGCGTTCCCGGAGGTCTCGTTGGCGCGCTTGCCCTCCGCGTTGATCGAGGTGCCGTCCTGGGTGACGTCGAACGCGATGTGCGGGCGCTTCGGATCGACGTTGACGGTGTGGGCGTTGCCGATGTGGCTGATCAGCGCCAGCTCCTTGGGCGCCGTCGGGTCGGTGACGTCGATGATCTCCAGGCCGCCGTTGGGTGACCCCGCGCCGAGCTCGCCGTTGTCATGGCAGCGGCCCGCGCCGTCGGTGGCGTCGATGAGCAGTTGCGCGTCGCGCTGGTCCTGCACGGTCGTCGGATAGGCGGGCAGCGCCGTCCCCTTCGGCGTCGCCTCGACGTCGTGCTGGAGCGCGGTGGCGCCGGACACCAGCGACGGGCAGGCTGCCGACGGGTGCGCGCCGACGTACTTCGGCGCCACCTGGCCCTTGTCGGTCAGCTGCACGATCGTCTGCCCGCCGGCGTTCGGCCCGACGCCCAGCGTGCCGACGCTCGCGTACGTCTCGCCCTTGCTGGTGAAGAAGTCGAGGTCCGAGTGCGGGTTGCCGGTGGCGATCGTCGCGATCAGCTCCCAGTTCGCGTTCTCGCCGCCGGCGGCGATGTTGGCCGACGGCAGCGAGCCGGGCGCTTCGAAGACCGGCGCCGGGTGGTCGTAGTGCGCCTGCGCCGCGGTCGCAGCCAGCCCTGCGATGACGAATGCGAGTGCCACCCTCCGCATCGGCCTCGATGATGCCACTTCCCGCGCCAACCGGCGCCGAACGTCCCGGATGCCCTGCTACAGCGGGGTGTGCGGGACGTTCATTTGCCGGTGACGAGCCGACGACTGTGATGGCGCGCACATATTCGATCGGCCGATCGGTGAGAATGTCCTGATGCCGCTCGACCACGTGGACGTCCTGATCGTCGGCGCCGGGCTCTCCGGCATCGGCGCGGCCTGCCATCTCCAGGCCCAGTGCCCGGGCAAGACGTTCGCGCTGCTGGAGGCCCGCGACTCGATCGGCGGTACGTGGGACCTGTTCCGCTACCCGGGCATCCGCTCGGACTCCGACATGCTCACGCTCGGCTACACCTTCCGCCCGTGGGCCGAGAACAAGACGCTGGCCGACGGTCCGGCGATCCTCAGCTACGTGAAGGAGACGGCGCGCGAGCACGACGTCGAGCGCCACATCCGCTTCCGCCACCGCGTCACCGCGGCCGAGTGGTCGACGGAGACCGCCCGCTGGACCGTGACCTACGAGCGCGGCGACAGCGGCACCACCGGCGAGATCAGCGCCAGCTTCGTCTTCGGGTGCAGCGGCTACTACCGCTACGACGAGGGCTACACCCCGGAGCTCCCCGGACGCGAGCGCTTCCGGGGCCAGGTCATCCATCCGCAGCACTGGCCCGAGGACCTCGACTACACCGGCAAGCGGGTGGTCGTGATCGGCTCCGGCGCCACCGCCGTCACCCTGGTGCCCGCGATGGCCGACGCCACCGAGCACATCACGATGCTCCAGCGCTCCCCCACCTACGTCGTCGCGCTCCCCGAGGTCGATCCGCTGGCGAAGCTGCTGAGCAAGTTCCTGCCCGTCCGCGTGCGCTATCCGCTGCTGCGCTGGAAGAACATCCTGATGATGTGGGGCAGCTACCAGCTCAGCCGCCACCGGCCGCAGCTGATGAAGCGCTTCATCCGCGAGGGCGCGAAGCGTCTCCTACCCAAGGGCTACGACGTCGACAGGCACTTCAATCCTCATTACGACCCGTGGGACGAGCGCCTGTGCGTCGTCCCCGACGGTGACCTGTTCCGGGCCATCCGCCACGGCAAGGCGTCGGTGGCCACCGACACGATCGAGACCTTCGACGAGACCGGCATCCAGTTGGGCTCGGGCGAGCACCTCGACGCCGACATCATCGTCACGGCCACCGGCCTCAACGCGCACCCCGCGGGAGGCATCGCGCTTACCGTCGACGGCGAGCGCGTCGAGCTCCCCGACACGATGGGCTACAAGGGCGTGCTGCTCACGGGGGTCCCCAACCTCGCCGTCGTCGTCGGCTACACGAACGCCTCGTGGACGCTCAAGTGCGACCTGACGTGCCAATACGCGTGCCGGCTCATCAACCACATGGACGAGCACGGATACGACTACGTCGTCGCCGACCGCGACCCGTCGGTGCCCGAGGTGCCGTTCATCGACCTCAAGTCGGGCTACGTCAAGCGCGCGCTGCACCTGTTCCCGAAGCAGGGTGACCGCACCCCCTGGCGCCTGCGCCAGAACTACCTGCTCGACATCATCAACCTGCGGCTGCGGCCGGTCGAGGACGAGGGCCTGCGCTTCGACCACGCCTCGCGCACCGAGCGCGAGCCGGCGCACGAGCCCCTCGCCGCTTAGTCGATCTCGGCCAGGCCGTCCTTGATCGCGACGTTGCCGTTGCTCGAGACCGTCTCGAACGCGACGCGGCCCTCGCCGGCGTCGTAGAGCGTCGTCGTCACGGTCTCGCTCGGCTGCACGATCTTGGCGAAACGCACGGCCAGCCTCCCCAGCCGCGTCGGGTCATCGGCGCAGCACGTCTGGACGACCGCGCGCCCGGTGAAGGCCATCGTGCACAGCCCGTGCACGATGATCCCGGGCAGCCCCATCGACCTGGCGAAGTCGTCGTCGAGGTGGATCGGCATCGGGTCACCGGACGCCTCCGAGTAGCGCTGCGTCTGATCGGGGTCGTACTCGTGGACAACGGCCGCCAGCTCGGCGCCGCGCTCGGCGCCGTGGGCGGGCGGCTCCTCCCCCTCGTGGACGTCGAGCTCGGCGCCACGGAAGAACGACGTCATGTACTGCTCGGCCACGGGCTCGCCGCCCGCCGTCTCGGTCACGGCCTTGCCGACGAGCACGACGCCGCTCGAGCGGCCGTGGACGCCTACCGCCGCGGCGCGGGTGACGAGCGAGTCTCCGGGCCGGATCGGGCGGTGGTAGCGGAAGTCCTGCTCGCCGTGGACCACGCGCATGATCACTTCGCCCGGCACGATCTCGACCACCGGCTGGGCCATCACACCGAACGCCGGCACGACCGCGAAGACGGGCGGGGCGAGCTCGCCGGAGCGGTGCTCGGGATGCTCGTCGTTGGTGGCCTCGGCGTAGGCCGCAATGCGCTCGCGCGTCACGTCGAACGTGACCGGATCGGTCCACTGCCCGAGCCGGTCGAGGTTCCACCCTGCGGTCGCGGCGCTCACTCGTGCTGCCCCGAGTCGCGGTCGTCGTCGTCGACCGGCGGATCCGGCAGGTCCGGCTCGTCGAGCGGAACCTCGCGCTCGTCGTCGGGGACCGGCTCGTCGCGGGAGAGCACCTCCTCGGGCTCGGGCAGGTCGACGTCGAGGTGTTCGTGGGGGTCGCTCATGGCGACCGGAAACCTATCCCTGATCGGCGGTACGTGAACTGTCTGTTCCTCAGCTGTACACAAACTGCGGCATTGAGAGAGGGGGAGCGGTGGGTGTGGCGTCTCCGTTGCGCTATGCGCAACCCACACACCACACCCCACCGCCACTCAGCTGCTGCGGGTCATCGCCGGGCTGTGAGCAGCCTCCGCCACCAGACCGGCTGATAGCGCGCGCCGCACACAGGGCATTGCTTGGAGGTCGTCTCCGCCGGAAGCTCGCAGTGCGGGCAGACCTTGCGCGGGCCGGGGAAGCGCGGCCGGCGTGGCGGGTAGGAGTGATAGCCCGGAGCGGAGCGCCACCACTCCGCGCGCGTCGATTGCGGCTCCTGGCGCATTCCGACAAGGGTGTCGCCCGCGTCCAGCGCGGGCAACTCCGCTGCGCACGCGAAGGTTCGGTCCGTGTTCTGCCGAATACTGATCTCATGGACGTGCTGCTGTTGCTCGAGACGCGCAACGCGCTCACCGGCGAGTGGCGCGAGGACGGCATGCGGCATTTCGAGGACGACGGGGTCTGGCGCGGCCACGTCCGCGCGCGGCGGACGGGAGAGCACTGGGTCGCCGAGGCGCCGGGCGATCGCCGCTGTGCGGTGCTCCCGATGCCGGCCGCCGCGTAGTCTCGCGGCATGCGTCTCTACGTCTGCTACGGCACCTTCCCGACGCCGCGGCCCGGTGGCCACCCGTGCGGCAACGCGTACAAGGCCCTGCGCGCGGCCGGCCACGACCCCGAGGTGGTGCGCTCCTACGGCTTCGGCGCGCTGCCGGACGCGCTCAACGCGACCAGGGGCCGCAAGCGGGTCCGCGAGCTGACGGGCCGCAACTGGGTCCCCGCGCTCGAGCTCGAGGACGGGACCGGGATCGGCGGGTCACAGGCGATCGCCGACTGGGCGAAGGCGAACCCGGCCTGACACACGGTCCGTGGCGGCGCGGCGGACGCGATAGACGGCCATAGGGTTTCGAGCCGTGCAGGAGACACCCGAGGACATCGCCACGCTGCAGGCGCTGATCGACTCCAGCTACGCGAGCGCCGGCGAGCACCTGCTGCGCATCCACACGCCGGAGCGGCGCCTGAGTGCCGAGCAGGTCGCCGCGCGGCTGACCGGCATGGTGCTGCTGACGCTGGCGACCGTCACCCGGGACGGGAGGCCACTGGCGGGGCCCGTCGACGGCGTCTTTCATCGCGGCGCGTTCCACTTCGGCTCGGCACCGGACTCGATGCGCTTTCGCCACATCGCACGACGTCCGTACGTCAGCGCCGTCCACCTGCCCGGCGAGGAGCTGTCGGTCACCGTCCACGGTCGCGCGGTGCCCGTCGACATCCGGGAGGACATCGAGTTCCGGCAGGTGCTGATCGACATCTACGGCGAGCAGTGGATCGCCCAGATGAGCGATGGCGGAGCGGCGTTCGCGCGCATCGAGGCTGAGCGCATGTACGCATTCGGCATGAGCTAGCGCAAGAATCGCCGGGGTCCGAACGTTACGATTTGGGAGTGAGGGTGGGTTCGGGTTCACGGACGGCCTCGTGGGCGCTCGTGTGCGTCTCGCTGCTGGCTGCTCCGACCGTCGCAGATGCTGCGCCGCGCACCGTGGAGCGCGGCGACCAGCTGCGGGTACCGGGCGCGCGCTCCGAGGTCGCCGAGGTGCGCCTGAGGGCGCGCGCCGTGGGCTGCCGCCGCGCCTCGGCGACTCTGCTGGTGGGAGGGCGCGCGGCCGGCTGGGTGACCTTCCGCCGCCGGATGCGCCGGGCTGCGATTCCCGTCGACCCCGTGACGACCGCCTCGCGCCTGCGCGTGCTCGTCGGCGGCTGCGACCTGCGCGTGCGCCGCGTCAAAGCATCGCCGCCGCGCGCTGCCGACCCGGCGCCCGCGCCGCTCGTGCCCGTGCCGGCGGCGCCGGTCCCGCTCGGCGCCGCCATCAACACTGGGGGCCTGGGCAACCCGGTCTACCGCTCCACGGTGCTGTCGACGTTCCGCTCGATCACGCCCGAGAACGAGCTGAAGATGACGCACACGCAGCCGCGGCCCGGCTACTACGACTGGAGCGCGGCGGATCGCATCGTGAACTTCGCCGGTCTGCACGGGCTCGCCATTCGCGGCCACGCCCTGATCTTCGGCTCGGCGACACCCTCCTGGGTCCGCAACCAGCAGGTCCCGCTGCTGATCGAGCAGACGCTCAGGGACCGCGTGCGGACGGTGATCGAGCGCTATCGCTCCAGCATCCGCGTCTGGGACGTCGTCAACGAGGCGTTCGCCACCAACGGCGGCTGGCGCCGCAACGCCTTCTACGACGCGCTCGGGCCCAACTACGTCAACATCGCCTACCGCACCGCGCGTGAGACCGACCCGACGGCAAAGCTCTACTACAACGAGATCGGCGCCGAGTACGACAACCCCAAGCAGCGCAGCGTGATGGCGCTCGTGCGCCGGCTGCGCGCCGAGCGCCTGATCGACGGCGTCGGCATCCAGATGCATGTCTCCATCCAGCAGTCGCCGACATACGACGAACTCGTGGCGCTGATGCAGTCCTACGCGGCGATGGGGCTCGAGGTCGAGCTGACCGAGATGGACGTGAGCGCCGCGGGGCCGCTGCCGCTCGACCAGCGGCTCGAGCGCCAGGCCGACGTGTACGCGACCGCCGGTCGCGCATGCCGAGCGGTGCCGGCCTGCAAGCGGGTCACGGTCTGGGGGGTCAGCGACCGCGTCACCTGGCTCGAGCCGGCGGAGATCCCGCTGCTCTTCGACGCCGACTACAAGGCCAAGCCGGCCCTCGACGCGCTGCGCACCGCGCTCACCGCACCCGCCGTGTAGCCGCCCGGCGGCCCGTCGTGGGACGCTGAGCGCATGACCCCGCGCGGCACCGACTGGGGCCTCGCGACGCTGGTGACAGCGCTGGCGCTCTCCGGCCTGCTGTCGTGGGACCTGCTGGCGGGCTCGGCGTGGGTGATCGCCGCGCACGACATCCTCGGCCTCGCGCTCGCGGCGCTCGTCGCAGTGAAGGCGCGCCGGGTGCTGGCTCGCCTGCGCGATTGGGATCGGCGCACCTTCGCGGGTGCGCTCGCGCTCGGGCTGGTGGCGATCACGCTCGCGACCGGGATCTACTGGGCCGCGGTCGGATCGGAGTCGCTGGCCGGCTTCACGCTGCTGGCGTGGCACATCGCGGCGGGTTTCGTGCTCTTCGCCGCCGTGACCGTGCACCTCGTGCTGCGCGCCAAGCCGCTGCGGCGCCGCGACGTCACCGATCGCCGGCAGGCGCTCGTCGCCGCCGCCGGGCTCGCGCTGGGTGCGGGTGCGTGGCTGGCCCAGCGGCCCGTCTCGCGCGCGCTGAACCTCGAGGCGGCGGGCCGCCGCCGGCGCACCGGGTCGTATCCGGTCGGCCCCGGGTTCCCGGTCACCTCCTGGGTCGCCGACGACCCGGACCCGCTCCCGGCGGACGGGCGCCTGGCGCTCGCGGGCCTGGTGAGGAGCCCGGGCACGCTCGCCTATGCCGAGCTGGGCGCGGATGACGAGCTCACGGCGACGCTCGACTGCACCGGTGGCTGGGTGTCCACGCAGCGCTGGGCCGGAGTTCGGCTCGACCGGCTGCTGGCGCGGGCGCAGCCGGCACCTGCCGCCACCCACGTCCGCGTCGTCTCCGTGACCGGCTACCGCTGGACGTTCCCGCTCGAGGACGCCGAGCGCCTGTTGCTGGCCACGCAGGTCGCGGGCGCCCCGCTCAGCCACGGCCACGGCGCACCCGTGCGTCTTGTCGCGCCGGGCCACCGCGGCTGGCACTGGGTCAAGTGGGTGACCCGCGTCGAGTTGCGCGACGGGCCCGACCCGGGCGCCTACGTGGCGACCCTGACCTCGTCTTTGTGAACGGAGCGCCGACGAGGTTCAAGACCCAGGCATCCAGCCGGATGCAAACCAGACCAGGCTCGGTCCGACCGGCGCCGTTACCGCGCTGTCGGCTGCGGTCTGGTGACTGCAGAGCCGGCGAGCTGCGCGCGCCGCGGCCGACGCGGGCGCGAGAAGCCGGTCCGGTAGCCGACAGTCGCCGGCGCGGTGCAGGCGTTACACCCGTCCGAGTTTTGTTAGGGTGCCCTAACACCGTGGCCACCGCCCTCGTCAAGACCCAGGAGCGCGCCGACGAGCTCTTCGTCCCCGCGGAGTGGCAGCGGCCGGCGCGCGACGTCGCGCTCGACCTGCTGCGCGGCCTGGCGATGGTGGTCATCGTCCTCAACCACACGAAGCTCGACCCGGGACTCGGGGGCGTGACGCGCAACGTGCTGTCGGCCGCCGAGGTGCTGGTCGCGGTCTCCGGCGTCGTGGTGGGCATGGTGTTCGGGCGCCGCTGGATCGAGGCCGGCGCCCGGCCCACCACGCTCATGTTGCTGCGCCGGGCGCGCAAGCTCTATCTCGCGTCGATCGTCGTGGTCGCGCTCGTGGGCGCGGCGACCCTCGTGCCCTGGCTCGGCACCGAGGCGCTCGCGGTCTCGCCGAACATGGCGCAGCCAATCGATTCCTACGCCTATGACGGGGCACTGCGGACGCTGCTGGCGATCCTCACGCTGGAGGCGGGTCCGTGGCAGTTCAACATCCTCGGGTTCTTCATCGCCGCGCTGACCGCAGCTCCGGTGCTTCTGTGGGCGCTCGACCGCGGCCGGTGGCTGGTCGTGCTCGCGGGCAGCTGGGGCCTGTACCTGCTCGGCCGCGAGTGGCAGGGCGACGTGCTGCCGTCGCAGTCGGAGCGGGCGTTCCCGCTGCTCGTGTGGCAGGTGCTGTTCGTCAACGGCGTGGTGATCGGCTGGCACCGTCGCCGGATCGCGGCGTGGGCGGCAGGGCACCGCGGCGCTCTGACCGCCGCAATCGCAGCCCTGGCCATGGCCGGGGTGGCGGTTCAGGTCGGCGGCGCCACGCTGCACCCCGCGGCCTGGGACGCGTTCAAGGGCGAGCACCTCCACAAGGGCTCGCTCGACCCGCTGCGCCTGGTCGTGCTGAGCGCGGTGACGCTGGGCGCGTACCTGCTGCTGCGGCGCGCGACGGTCGGGCGCTTGCTGGGCCCGTTGCTGCTGCCGCTCGGGCGCAACTCCTTCTACGTGTTCATCGTCCACGTCTTCCTGTGCCTGGCGATCGCCAGCGTTCCCGCGCTCACCGACCTGGGCTTCGCCGCCAACGTCGCGCTCCAGCTCGCCTGCCTCGCGCTGGTGTGCACGCTGGTGCGCCGGCGCGTGCTGTTCCGCTGGATCCCGCGCTAGCGGCGGCGGTCGGTCAGCCGCACGAGCACGATCACCGGGATGACGCCGACGGCGACGATGCACAGGGCCGGGAAGGCCGCCGTCTCGTAGAGCGACTCGCGCGTGGCCTCCCACACGGCGATGGCGAGCGTGTCGGTCCCGAACGGGCGCAGCAGGACGGTCGCAGGGAGCTCCTTGAGCACCTCCACGAACACCAGCAGGGCCGCCGTGGCGACGGCCGGCGACAGCAGCGGCAGGTGGATCTCGCCCAGCACCCGGCCCCGGCCGGCGCCGAGCGATCGCGCCGCCGCGTCGAGGGCCGACGGGATCGCGGCCATGCGCGCGTCCACGGTCTGCAGCGCAAGGCTCGTGAAGCGCACGACGTAGGCCAGCAGGAGCGCGACGAGGCTGCCGGTGAGTCCCAGCCCGACGACGCCGCCGACCTCGTCGGCGACCAGGAAGACCGCGGCCGCGACGACCGACCCCGGGATCGCGTATCCGAGCGTCGCGCCCCGGGCCGCCCCGCGCCGCAGGCGGCTGGGCCGCAGGCGCACGCCGTAGACCACGATCACGGCCAGCGCCACGGTGACGGTCGCGGCGATGAACGCCAGCAGCAGGCTGTTGCGCGCGTCGGAGAACAGAGTGGTGTCGTAGGTGTCCTCGCGCAGCGAGGCGATCGCCCAGGCGCCGAGCTGGACCACCGGTGCCACGACCACGACCGCCAGCAGCAGCGAGGGCACGGCCGTCGCGACGAGCGCCCGGGCGCCGGTCAGCCGCCGGCGGGCGACGTCCCCTGTCGCCGCCGGCTGCTCCATCGAGCGGCCACGCCGGGCCAGGTGCTCGACGGCCAGCAGCAGCGCCACGAGTCCCAGCAGGACGGCGCCCAGCTGCAGCGCCGCCGTCCGGTCGAAGGCTCCGTACCAGACGCGGTAGATCGCATCGGTCAGCGCGCGATAGTTGAGAAGGTTGACCGCGCCGAAGTCGGCCAGCGCCTCCATCACCGCCAGAGCGACGCCGCCCGCCAGCGCGGGGCGGGCGAGCGGCAGGGCGATCCGCACGATCGCGTCGAGCTGCGAGTGGCCGAGGCTGCGCGCCGCCTCGAGCAGCCCGCGCGACTGGGACACGAAGGCGACGCGGGCGAGCAGGTAGACGTACGGGTACAGAACGAGCGTGAGCACGACGATCGCGCCGACCGTCGAGCGCAGCTGCGGGAGCGCCACGGCGTGCTGGCCGAGCAGCACGAAGGTGAGCACGTACGCCGGCATCGCCAGCGGCAGCACGAGCGCCCACTCGAGCGTCGCCCGCAGCGGGAAGTCATAGAACGTGACCAGGACCGCCAGCGCGGTCCCGAGGACCAGCGTGCCCACGGCCACGCCGCCGGCGAGCACGAGGCTGTTGGCGAGCGCCTCGGGGAGGATGTCGGCGGCGAGCCGGCGCCACGTGTCCGTCGGGCGCAGGAAGGACAACGGCAGGACCAGCAGCGGGACGACCACCACGGCCGCCGCCGCCAGCGTCGCCACGCCCCAGCCGCCGCCGGGCGGCCGGGCGCGGCGGCCGCGGGCTAACTCCACCCCACCTCGGCCATCAACGCGACTGCGTCCTCGACGTGGCCGCCCGCCCCCGCGACGTCCATCGGGTCGACCTTGACGCCCGACCAGTCGCGGATGTGCTCGGCGGGCGGGACGGCGGGGTTCGCGGGGAACTCGCCGTTGCCGGCGATCGCCTCCTGCGCCTCGCGCTCATGCAGGAACTCGACCAGGCGCACGGCCTGCGCGCGATGGTCGCCCGAGCTGACCACGCCGACGCCGGAGAGGTTGCCGTGCGCCCCGCCGCCGTTCTGGTCCGGCCACGCCGGAGCCACCGGGAAGGCCGGGTCCTCCTCGAGCTCGCGCGCCAGGTAGTAGTGGTTGGTCAGCCCGACGTCGCACTGCCCGTCGGCGATCGCCCGCAGGACGTCGACGTCGGAGCCCAGGATCTGCGGGTCGTTGTCCATCCAGGACTCGAGCATCCGCCGCGTGCGCTCCTCGCCGCGCTTGGCGATCAGGTCGGCGACCAGCGATTGGTTGTAGATGTTGTTGGACGTGCGCAGGCACAGCCGCCCGGACCAGCGCGGGTCGCCCAGGTCCTCGTAACCGCCGACAGCGCCCTCGGGCACGCGCTCGGTGGAGCGCACGGGCGTGCGCACGCGCGTGCTCACGGCCACCCAGGTTCCGTCGGGGTCGCGCAGGGTCGCGGGCACGTCCGCGATGGCGCGCGCCGGCAGCGGCGCGAGCAGCCCCTCCTCCTTGGCTCGCCACAGGTTCGCACCGTCCACGGTGACCAGTACATCCGCGGGCGTGTCGGCGCCCTCGGCCTTCAGCCGCTGGTGGAGGGTCTCCGCGTCGCCGCCGAACAGCTCGAGCTCGATTCCCGTCTCGCGCTCGAACGCCGCGAATGCCTCATCGCCGCCGTAGTGGGAGCGGCCGTTGTAGACGACGAGCGCGTCATCGGAACCGCCGGCGGTCGCCAGCAGCACCCCGGCGGCGCCGATCAAAGCGACCACGACCAGGCCGATCGCCCACGATCTGCGGCTGACGCGGCTGTCTCTCATGCGGATTAGGGTAACCTAACACTCGTGCTGGCCATGGGGCTCGACTCCGTGTCACGGAGCTTCGGCGACCGCCGCGCCGTCGACGGCGTGACCCTCGATGTGCGCCAGGGAGAGCTGCTCGGACTGCTCGGGCCGAGCGGGTCCGGCAAGACCACGCTGCTCCGGCTGATCGCCGGGTTCGAGCGCGCGGACAGCGGTACGGTCACGATCGGCGACCGGACCGTGGCGGGAGCCGGGGCGTGGGTCGAGCCCGAGCATCGCGGCGTCGGGCTCGTGCCCCAGGGCGACGCGCTGTTTCCGCACCTCACCGTCGCAGAGAACGTCGCTTTCGGCGTGCGCCACGACCGCGACCGCGCGACGAGAGCGCTCGAGCTGGTCGGGCTCGCGGACCGCGCCGCGAGCCGGCCGAACGAGCTCTCGGGCGGTGAGCGCCAGCGCGTCGCGCTGGCCCGGGCGCTGGCACCGGGGCCATCCGTGATCCTCCTCGACGAGCCGTTCTCGTCGCTCGACCAGGCACTGCGCGGCCGGCTGCGGCGGGAGATCGTCGCCGTGCTGCGCCTGGCCGGGGCCACCGGGATCCTCGTGACCCACGATCAGGAGGAGGCACTCGGCCTCGCCGACCGCGTCGCCGTCATGCACAACGGACGCGTCGTGCAGTGCGGCAGCCCGACCGAGGTCTACTGGCGCCCGGCGGACGAGTGGACAGCGCGCTTCCTCGGAGAGGTCAACGTCCTCGACGCCCACGTCGACAATGGTGCCGTCAACACTGCCCTTGGCCGCTTCACCGCTCCCACCGCCAACGGCCGCCGCGGCCCCTGCCAGGTCGGCCTGCGCCCGGAGCACCTGGCCCTCGAGCCCGGCGGTGATTCCGTCGTCGCCGGCCGCGAGTTCCGCGGCCACGACGTGCTCTACGAGCTGCGCCACCCGCGCGCCGGCACGGTGCTCGTCCAGCTCCCGTCACTGGAGCTCTTCGACGTCGGCGGCAGCGTGACGATCCTGCCCGACCGGCGCGCCTCGGTCTCCCTGCTCGGCTGAGACGGGCTCAGCGCCCGAGCTCGGCCCAGACGGTCTTGCCGCTGCGCGTGACCTCCACGCCCCAGCGGCGTGAAATCGCCCCGATCAGGTGCATGCCCCGGCCGGAGGGCCGGTAGGGGTCGAGCTCCTGGATCGCCGGCAAGTCGGGGCCCCGGTCGTCGATCGAGATGCGCAGCATCGGCCCGTACCGATGGATGGTGAGGCGGAACGGCGTGCGTGCGTGCAGGGTTGCGTTGGTGGCGAGCTCGGTCACGACGAGCTCGGCGTCCGTGATGAGCGCTGGGTCGTGACCCCAGCGTCGGAGCGCATCGGCGACCAGCCTGCGCGCCTCGGTGATCGCGGGAGGACGGAGCCCGAAGTCCTGGCTGATGACGGTGGCCTCCCCGCCCGGCGCCGGCACGACGGCGGCGTGCAGGCGGCAGACCTCGCGCAGGGCATCGGCGCGAGCGTCGCCCGCGACGGAATCGGAGTGGTAGGCGCAGTACAGGGAGAAGGGAAGCTCGGCGGCCAGGTCGTTCCAGTAGCCCTCGAGATCGATCGCGGCCAGCACGTCGCCCGCTTCCCACAGCAGCGCGACCATCTCTCCGTACGCCCGCACCGGGCGGCCAGTGGCCGCAGCATCGCGCACCAGCCCGCCGATCACGGCGAAGAACGCGTTGCGGTCGAGGCGACCGCCGGGCATCAGGCGCGCCAGCGTGTCAACGGCATCGATCAGGACCAGGCTCCCCTCCTCCGGCGCGATGCCGTTCGCGTGGAGATGATCGACGAACGCCGCGTGGTGCGCGTGGGTGGCGATGACGAGGCAGACGGCCCCCTCCTGCGCCGCCCCGGTCAGGTAGGCGCCGACTCCGGCCACGAGCTCGTCGTCGCGGTCATAGAACTGCACGACGTGGTCGTCGTGTGAGGCTGGAGTGGGTCCGTACGCGGAGATCAAGACAATGGCCGGGGCGGGACCGCGTCAGATAGGCGGGGCCGAAACTTTAGGGCGCGGACCTCAAGAGCGCCATTCGAGTAGTGCGGTCACGCCGGTGAGCTCGATCAGACGCGCCACGCTCGGCGACACGTCGCGATCCACCTTCAGGCTCCAGCCGTCGCGCCGGGCGTCGGCCTGGGCGGACAGCAGCAGGCGAAGGCCGGTGGAGTCCATGAACTCGAGGCCGTTGAGCTGCACCACGACGGCTTCGCGTGTGCGCCTGTGCTCCTCCAGGACGCGCTCGAAGTGCCCGGCGCTGGCGAGGTCGAGGTCACCGCCGAGAATGAGCACCGTCTCCGTCCCCCGGCGGGCGACATCGACCAAGAGACCTGAGTACGCGATCTCTGTCACAACCCGCGACGATATCCCCCCGCTGGGGCCCGCGCGCGCTTTTTGGCGCTCGCACGTGGCGGCGGTGTTGCTTTTCGACTGCACGGCGGCATCGGGGCGCGCGTTAGATTTCGCGCTGATGAGCCGGCGCGTCGTCTACAGCACCACGGACGGCGACCTGCGCAAGGCGCGCGACCCCGCCGAGCGCGAGCGGCTGCGCGGCGACGGGAAGGTCCGTGTCCGGCGCGAGATCGGCGGCCGCCGCGGCAAGACCGTCACCACCATCGCCGGCGTTCCTCTGCGCGACGGCGAGCTCAAGACGCTGGCCGGGAAGCTCAAGAAGCGCTGCGGCGTCGGCGGCGCGATCAAGGACGGGGTGATCGAGCTCCAGGGCGACCACCGCGGGACCGTCGTCGAGCTGCTGCGCGCCGAGGGCTTCACCGTGGTCCTGGCCGGCGGCTGAGGACTCGCTGCGGCAGCCGCGCGGCCTCGATCTGCTTCGGCCCGTCCCCGACGCGGATCCGCGCGACCTCGCGCCGGCCGCGGAACGAGATCACGGACAGGGTGTCGTCGCGCGTGTTCGGCACGTAGCAGCGGCGGCCATCGGGCCCCGTGGCGGCCCAGCCGGGCGCGTCCCCGACGTCGATGAGCTTGCGGACCCGCAGGCGCGGCGCCGCCACCAGCGCGACGTAATCGGATGCGCGGCCGGCGGCGCACAGCGTCTGCTCGTCCGGTGTGATCGCAAGGCCGTGGTGCGGCGCGTCGAAGTCGTAGTCGTCCTCGGTCACGCCGGCATCCACGGGGAGCTCGAGGCGACGCAGCTCCCGTCCCTGCTCGAGGTCGTAGGAGATCAGCCCGTGGAAGTTCGACAGCTGCGCGTACATGCGCCGATCGTGGCGGGCGAGCACGAACGGCCGGATTCCGCCATCGAAGCCGTAGGTCCGTTCGGCCGCCAGCGTGGATCGGTCGACCACGGTGAGGCGGTAGGCGTCGGGCCGCACGCCGCGCACCTCCGGTGGCAGAAGGATGTTGCCGAGGCTGGCGTTGAAGAGCAGCCGGCCATCATGCGAGACGTGATTGTCGTGCGGCCACTCCCCGGTCGGGAAGGTGGCGATCACGGCCCGCCGGCGCGTGTCGATCACCTCCACCCGCTGCTCGGTAAGCGCCGACACGTACAGCCGGTGCCCGTCGGGTGCGATCGTCATGTGGTCGGCGCGCAGCCCGCCGATGTCGACCTTCCACAGCAGCCGCCCGGTGGCGATCGCGAAAGCGGCGACGTCACCCCGGTGTCCGCGCGAGACGTACAGCGTCCGCCCGTCGGGCGATATGTCCTGGTCCTGCGCGTAGTTGTCCCCGCCGGCCGCCTCGACGATCGCCTGGCCGATCGCGCCCTGGACGGGATCCTGGTCTGCCTTCGGGCCGTCCGGCAGGACGTCGATCTCGCGGACCACCTTCGGTCCGCGGACGTCGACGATGCTCACCGTTCCGCCCTCGGCATTGGCGACCAGGACGACCGGGACGCGCTTGGCGGCGGCAGGCGCGACGCCGAGCACCAGCAGGGAGAGCGCCATGCTGAGCACGACCTTCATCGTCTGTGTGACCCTACGGGAGCAGCAGGTTCCCGGCCGGCGGTTCGTTGTAGTCCTCGTGCGCCTGCTGGTCGTGTGTCTGCTCGCCGCCCTCGCCGCCCTCGCCGCCGCCGCGCCGGCGAGTGCGGAGCCGGCGCAGATCCCGCCGGGCCAGACGCTTGTCGTCGTCGGCCAGCAGGACGAGGCGGCGATGGACGACTACGTCGCCGGCACCGGGCTCGAGCCGGCCGGGCTCATGTGGTACCTGAACCTGTTCGAGGCGCCGCGCGAGGTGCGGGCTCAGCTCGACCGCTTCGCGCGTCATCTCGCCGCGCACCCGGACGCGACGCTCAACCTCGGGGTCAGCTTCGGTGCCGTCTCCACGCCAGAGGTCAGCCGGGCCCCGGTCGTCGAGGCCGGTGCGCTGGACCGGCAGATCGACGTGCTCGCGGACCGGCTGAACAGGCTCCCCACGACCGTGTTCATGCGCATCGGCTACGAGTTCGACCTCCTCGGCGGCCAGTACGGGCCGGCGCCGGTCTACGTGCGCGCCTATCGCCACGTCGTCGACCGGCTCCGCGCCAGGGGCGTGGCGAACGCCGCGTACGTCTGGCACTCGGCGGGCGCCTTCTGGCGGACGACGGACTACTCCGGAGCGCAGGGTGCGGCCGGCACCTTCGACCGCTCAGGGACGAGCGAGCCGTTCATGGCCGCCTACGCGCAGTCCGCACGCGGCCGCGGCTTCGAGGCCCAGCCGATCAAGGCGTTCTATCCCGGGCGCGACTACGTGGACTACTTCGCCATCTCCTACTGGGGCGATGCGTGCTGCGGTGGCCGGTCAGGCGCGACCGCCCGGGCGGGCTACGAGCTGCGGACGCGCGAGCTGCTCGAGCAGGCCCGCCGGCTGGGTCTGCCGCTGATGCTCGGGGAGTCGACTCCCGTCTACGTGGGCGCCGACAGCGGCCGCAAGAGCGTCGAGTGGCTCGACGGCATGTTCGCGCTGGTGGAGGAGTTCGACATCCGCTCGCTCGCGCTCATCGTGGCCGACTGGAGGTCCGGCGGCTTCTTCGCCCAGCCGTTCTGGAACGGCTACTGGCCCGACGCGCGCATCCACCGCTTCGCCGACACCCGCACGCGCTACCTCGAGCGCGTCGCCGACCCGCGCTACGTCCACGCTGGACAACTCGAGACCCTCTGGTAGCCTTTCGTAACGCTTGTTTCGTAACAAGCGTTACGGCATGGGAAGACAGGTTCGCAACCCGCAAGCGCGGACGCGCGTCGTCGAGGCGGCGTGGCGGGTCGTTGCCGCCGAGGGCGTGCAGGGCGCGACGATGCGCCGGATCGCAACCGAGGCCGGCGTGACGACGGGCTTCGTCACTCACTACTTCGAGGACAAGCAGGAGCTGCTGGCTGCCGTTCTGCGCCTGAACAACCTGCGCGCGCGTGACCGGGTGGTGGCCGCGATCGGCGAGCAGAGGGGGCTCGTCGCCCTCGAGGGTGCGGTGGACGCGCTGCTGCCGATCGACGCCGACCGCCGCCGCGTCTGGCAGGTGTGGGTGGCGTCGTGGCGATCGACGGCGGGCGAGCAGCGCCTCAACGACGAGCTCCGCGGTGGCAGGCGCTTCGTCGAGCGGCTGCTGAGGGAGTTGCTTGCCCAGGCCGTCGCCGACGGCGAGCTGCCCGCGACGCTGGACACCCGCTACGAGGCCGAGCATCTGGTGACGCTGATCGCGGGCACCGGGCTGATCGCGGGCGTGGAGTCCCCGGCGCGCGTCCGCAGGGCCGCGAAGCGCATGCTCGCCGAGCAGGTGGCGCGGCTGGAGCGAACGGGACACGAGAGGCAGGAGATTCGGACATGACCGAGATCAGCAGGCGGCGTTTCATCGGCGCGGGAGCCGCGCTCGGGGCGAGTCTGTACGTGCCCGGGTGGTCGTGGGCCGGCGCCCAGTCCGTGGCGGGGATCGGCGGCACCACGCCGCCGTGGCTGGTGTTCGACGCCGAGGCCGACGCCGTCGTCGCGGCGGTCATCGAGCGCGGTGAGGTGGCGGCGGTCAACGCCCTGCTGCGAGCGTGGAGCCACAACGGCCAGCCTCTCCCCGACGGCCTGCCCGGCGACCTGCGCGAGTTCATCGAGGACGCGCGCCGGCTTCCGGCCTGGGCCGACGTCCCCACGCTCAAGGCGGCTGTCGACTTCAACAAGAAGCGTGGCACCTATCTGGGCGTCGCCTACGGCTTCGTCAGCGGCATGATGAGCACGGTCATCCCGCACGAGGCGCGCGCCGTCTACTACTCCAAGGGCGGCGCCGACATGAAGCGCCGCATCGCTCGCACGGCGAAGTTCGGCTATGACATCGGGTCGCTGGGAGCCTTTCACGAGCCCCGCGGCGAGATGGCCGTCACAGCCGTCAAGACCCGCATGGCCCATGCCGGCGTCCGGCACCTCCTGCCGCAGTCGCCGCGCTGGAACGGCGTCGCCGACGAGGACAAGCCGATCAGCCAGCGCGACATCCTCGTGACCTGGCACAGCCTCCCGACGTCGGTGATGCGGTCGATGAAGCAGTGGGGCGTGAAGGTCCCGGCGGCCGAGGCCGACGCCTTCCTGCACTCGTGGCAGGTCGCGGCGCACATGCTCGGCGTCAAGGACGAGTACATCCCCGCCACCTGGGACGCAGCGAACGCGCAGGCCCCCGAGATCCTCGACCCGGTGCTCGCTCCCACCCCCGAGGGCATCGAGCTCGCCGACATCCTGCTCGACCTCGCCTCCGAAGGCGACCGCGGCCTCGTCAGCCGTTCGGTGCTGGAGTCGCTGACGCGCTACACGCTCGGCGACCGGATCGCCGACTGGCTAAGGATCCCGCGCCACCGCGGCCAGGACGAGATGCTCGCTCTCACCTGGCCGCAGTACGTGCGCGGCAAGGAGACCGGCCTGCTCGTGCCGGGCTCCAAGGAGCTCTACTGGGCGTTCGACGAGATCCTGCGCCAGGGCATGCTGTGGTTCCTCTCCGAGGGGGAGCCGATCTACATCGAGATCCCCGACGGCAACAACCCCAACTACTCCTGACGCACGGGGTCAGTCCGTCGAGTGCTCGAACTTGACCTCGCAGGCGTCGACCG
Source organism: uncultured Solirubrobacteraceae bacterium (assembly GCA_963724135.1). GTDB lineage: Bacteria > Actinomycetota > Thermoleophilia > Solirubrobacterales > Solirubrobacteraceae > DATLGB01. Next base: position 100,935 of record CAVRTA010000004.1, on the reverse strand, counting down.
ACGCGCGCGTTCCGGGTGTCTCGCCCGGATCCATCGCGGCGAACACTCTCCCGCCCTCCTCCATGTCCTCGCGGGACGCGAAGTACTGCAGGACGACGGCGGTGCCCTGGTCGGAATCGGCGAGCACCTTCAGCCCGGTTGCATTGACACCTTCCGGAGCCCCGCTGGACCCCTCGGCGCGCGCGAGCAACTGCTCGAGGCGCTCGGTGGACACGTCGGTGAAGCGCACGACACGTACGTACAAGGGACCCTCCCCGCTCGTTTACGCGTTCATCGTCCCGGAGGCGCCCGCAGCGTTACGAGCGAGCCGTCCCACGGCGAGCGCCGGGAACAGCACGACCGACAGCAGGCCGGCGGCGATGAGTGCCGCCGCGCCGGCCGGATCCACGACGCCGAGCTCGAGGCCGATCGCCGTCGCGGCGACGATGAACGGCAGCGACGTCGCCTGCAGCAGCGCGGCCGGCAGGACGCGTGCGCCGACGAGCGGGCGGTAGAGCAGCGCCGGTAGGCCGCGCACGAGCAGCAGCGCGGCCAGGAACACCGGCACGGTCGCCAGCGCCTGCGAGGAATCCAGCAGCGCGTCGAGGTCGTAGCGCACGCCGCTGGTGACGAAGAAGACGGGGATGAAGACGCCGAAGCCGATGGCCTCGAGCTTGGTGCGCAGCAGCGGGTGCGTCATCTCGCGATCCATGTCGACGAGCGTCACGACGGCGCCCGCCAGAAAGGCGCCGAGGATGATCTCGAGCCCGAGCTCGGAGGCCAGCGCGGTCAGCCCGACCAGAAGGACGAGCGCGCCGCGCACGCGGATCTGCGCGGTGGTGTCCTGGAGGCGGCGCAGCGTCCTGCGCAGCGGCTGGATCCGCTCGGCACCGGCGATCGCGAGCCCCACCGCCGCCACCACCAGTGCGAGCGAGCCGAGCAGGATTACCGTCGCGGTGACGCTGCGCGCGTCGCGGGAGAACAGCAGCGACAGCAGGATGATGGTCGCGAAGTCGGCGATCGTCGCGCCGGCGATCACGAGCTGCCCGAACGGCGTGCCCGCCTCGCCGCGGTCCTTGAGGACGGGGATGATGATGCCCAGCGAGGTGGCGCTCAGGGCGATCGCGACGAACACGGCGTCGTCGACCAGGCCGGCGGCCGCGAGCGCGGCGCCGGCGCCGAGCGCGATCGCGAAGGACAGCGCGAAGCCGGTCGCCGCCAGGCGCAGCGCGCGCCCGCGCAGCCGGTGGAAGTCGATCTCCAGGCCGGCGAGGAACAGCAGGAACGCCAGGCCGACGACCGAGAGCACCGCGACCGGTTCGTCCACCTCCACCCAGCCCAGCACCGAGGGCCCGACGACGATGCCGAGGACGATCTCGAGCACCACCGCCGGCAGCCGCAGGCGCGGCGCCAGGCCGAGCGTGAGCGGCGCGAGGAACGCCACCGCGCACACGATCAGCAGGTTGGTGAACTCGAGCTCCACCGGCGCGGCGCGCGCCTACGCCCGGTGTTCGGGGTTGGCGTTGTCGGGGAGGCAGCCGGCGTCCCACTCGGTGCGCGAGTTGCCGCCCACCGGGAAGCCGCCTGCGTCCTTGAGCATGCGGGCCAGATGCATCAGGTTCCAGGTGAGGAAGGCCGTGTTGCGCGCAGTGAAGTCGTTCTCGGGCCCGCCCGACCCGGGGTCGAGGTAGCTCGGCCCCGGGCCGGCCTCGCCCAGCCACGCCGAGTCGGCCTGCGGCGGGATCGAGTAGCCGAGGTGCTGCAGCGAGTAGAGGATGTTCATCGAGCAGTGCTTCGCGCCGTCCTCGTTTCCGGTGATGATGCAGCCGCCCACGCGCCCGTAGTACGCGTACTGGCCGTGCTCGTTGAGCAGATGCGAGTTGCCGTAGAGGCGCTCGATGACCCTGGTGCACACCGACGATTTCTCGCCGAGCCAGATCGGCGAGAGCAGCACCAGGATGTCGGCGTCCATGACCTTCTGGTGGATCGCCGGCCAGTCGTCGACCTGCCACCCGTGCTCGGTCATGTCGGGCCACACCCCGGTGGCGATGTCGTGGTCGATCGCACGGATCGTTTCCACCGTCACTCCCTGGCGCTCCATGATCTCGATGGCGTGGCCGGCGAGACCCTGGGTGTGCGACACCTCCGGCGACCGCTTGAGGGTGCAGTTGATGAACAGCGCGCTGAGGTCTGAGAAGTCCATGAGCCGGTAGACAAGCAAGTGCTGCCGGCGTTACGGCGCCGACCAGCTCTGTTCACCGCCAACGGATTGGCTACGCTGAAGTCCAGCCCTTCCGGCCCGCCATAACCCGGATCGTCACAGGCCATTTTCTTCTTCTCGACGCTTGCGCCGACCAGGGGCGAGCGGACGCGACGAGCCAGAGGGTCATGGCGAGGCCGGATCGGTGACGTCGACCCAGCCCTCGTGTCGCCCAGACGGCGAGGGCCCCGTTGCCGGGGCCCTCGTATCCGTCTCTTGTGCCGGGGGCGAGGAGGAAGGTCCCCGGCGCCACCGACCGGTTAGCCCTTGACGAAGGGCTGGACCGCTTCGAGGACTTCGTCGGTGGTCAGAGCCCTGTCGAACGAGTCCGGAGCGGGCGTCTCGCCCCGCGCAAGCCGGATGAGCCCGGCGTGGCGGGCCTCCACCTGCACGATCGACCCGGCGGCACCGAGTACGTCGGTGCTCTGGATCGCGGGGCCGGCGCCGTTGTAGGCGCTCACGCCGGTGTCCTCCAGCGTCTGCGCGAGCTTGAGAAAGCTCTTCTCGGAGGCGAACGCGCCCCCGAAGTCGACGCCCGGAGCGCTGACGGGCTTGCCGCCCGCGCCCTTGATCGCCGCCGTGAGCGCGTCCACGTGCTCGGTCTCGTTGTCGCGGATCTCGGTGGCGAGCTTCTTGATGTCGCCGCTGAGTCCGCTCGTGTCCTTGAGCCCCTGCGTGTAGTACGCGGCCTCCAGGTACTCGAGCGTCAACGCGAAGTTGAGGATCTCGACGTCGCCGCCTCCGCTCTGTGCGAGCGAGCCGGTGACGAACGGCGACACCGCGCCGACGCCGTAGACCGCTCCCGCGGCCAGGGCGCTGCGGGCGAGGAAGGCCGAACGGCTCATGCCGCGGATCTCGATGGCCGCGAGCTCAGGCGCGGCCAGGTGTGGGTTTCTCATGTTTGACATCTCCGTTCAGGCTGCGATGAAGGGCTTGACCTGCTTGAGGACCTCGTCCATCGGCAGGCCCTTGGCGAACGCCCCGTTGGGCAGCGAGCCCTCGAGCTTGCCGTCGCCCTCGAAGGTCCGCCCGACGAGCTGGTTGAGCGCCGCTGCGTGGCGTGCCTCGACCGAGTGGATCGCCAGGGCCGCGGCGAGGATCTCCCTGTCCTTGATCTGACCGGCGGCGCCGAGATACGCGGCAGCGCCGAGGTTCTCGACCGTCGCAGCGGTGTTCAGGACAGTCTCGAGACCGCCGGAAAGGACGTCCTCGAACTTGGTCGTCGGTTTGGCCGCGGGAGTGCCGAGCTTCTTCGCCGTCGCGGCGAGCGCGTCGACGTGCTCCTGCTCCTGCTGCCCGAGCGCCTTGGCCAGGTCGGCGAGCTTGCGGTCCTTGACCAGCCCGCTGTCGATCACCTGCGCGTAGAAGTCCGCCTCCAGGTACTCGAGCGTCAGCGCGTAGTTGACGATCGCGAGGTCGCCCTTCACGTCGGCGGTTGCCGCCGGCGTCGCCGCCGACGAGGACACCCCGCCACCGTTCGAGCCGGTCTTCTCATCGCTGCCGCAGGCGGCGATGAGAAGCGCGAGGCCACCGGCGGCGCCGGCCCCGGCCATCCTCAGAAAATGCTTGCGCGACGCCGGATCGTCGCGGAGTTCGGCCACCGCGCTGCTCTGCGGCTCTTGCGATCGCTCGGTTTGATCTGCCATGAATCCTCCTTAAGCCAGTACGCCGGACGGATGCCCGGACTGAGCTCATTGCGCGGCGGCCCTCCGACCTGGATCAGGTCGTGGTCCGATGCCTGACATCGGCGCGCTCGAAAGTGATCTGTCGGGACGGGCCGGGCCGCAGAACCCCACGATCCACCCCAGTACTCGGGCGGGTCGCGCCCCACGCATCCCACCCAAGGAGTGAGACTGATGTCACTGCCCCCCATCGAGACCCTCGACGTCGACGGCGCGATCCGCGACGCCGAGGATCACGTCGCCGGCGACACCCGCTCGGCGTTCTTCCGCAAGGCCGCCGTCGGCGGCGGCGCCGTGCTCACCTCGGGCGCGTTCATGGGCATGCTGCCCGAGCTGGCGAATGCGAGGCCCTCCAAGAAGCAGGACCTCGAGATCCTCAACTACGCGCTGACGCTGGAGTACCTCGAGGCGGCGTTCTACGTGCGGGCGGAGAACCTCTCCGGCGACGCCAAGGCGTTCGCCCGGATCGTCGCGGCGCACGAGACGACGCATGTCAAGACGCTCAAGAAGGTCATCAAGTCGCTGGGCGGCAAGCCGGTCAAGGAGCCCGAGTTCGACTTCAAGGGCACCAACAAGAACCAGCAGGACTTCATCGCCACGGCGTTCGTGCTCGAGAACACCGGCGTCCACGCCTACCTCGGACAGGCCGCGCGCCTGAAGAGCAAGGCGCTGCTGACCGCCGCGGCCACGATCGTGACCGTCGAGGCCCGCCACGCCGCCGCCATCGCCACGATCGTCGACAAGGCGCCCTACGGCGACGGCGACAACTCGATCACGCCCGACGGCGCTTTCGACGTCCCGCTGGGGATGAAGAAGATCCTCAAGGCCGTCGGCGACACCGGCTTCATCAAGGGGTCCTGATGCCGAACATCGGAATCCCCGAGATGATCATCGTCCTCGTCATCGCCCTCGTCATCCTCGGCCCCAAGAAGCTCCCGGACGCCGGGCGCTCGCTCGGCGCCGGCATGCGGTCGTTCAAGGACGCCATCACCGGCGGTGGCGGCGACGACGAGCCTGCGGAGCTGGCGCCGGTCCCGGTCCGCACGGAGGCATAGTCCCCGACGGCCGTCGCCCGCACCGCTGCGGGCGACGGCCGTCCAGCGCACGCCGGCCGCGCTCGATCGTCACCACAGCGTGTTCACGCCGACGGCGACCGCGATGGCCAGCAGCGCCTGGGTCCCGAGAAGCGTTCGCATGACCGCGGGCCGGGCGGGCAGCGCCGCCGTCGCGAGCACGATCCAGGGCCAGAACGGCAACCAGATTCTCTCCACCTCGGCCTTGGACATTCCGCTGAGGTCGGCCAGCGCGACTGCGGCCAGGCCGCCTGCGACCAGCAGCCACGTACCGCGGTCGCGCAATGAGGCGAGGGCAACGGCGACCGCGGGACCGAGCCAGACGGCGAAGGCGGCGAGGTTGTTGACGACGAAGTAGGCGTACGGGCGCGTTCTCGCCACGCTCTCGGCGTACTCGCGGCGCGTGGCCGCGAAGCCGTCCAACCACCAGAAGCCCGCGGCGGCGAACGCGGCCAGGACGGCGAGGGCGCCGAGCAGCGCGAAGACGAGCGGGCGCACACGACGCCGAGCGCCCGCGACCGCCAGCGGCACCAGCGCCAGCAGCACCAGCCCGTAGGAGCAGAACGCCGCCAGCCCGAGCAGCAGCCCGCCGCCGACGGCCAGCACGTCCGACCGCGGGCCCTGCGCGTTCACCGCGAGCACGAGCGCGGTGATCCCCCACGCCCCGATCGCCATGTACAGCGCGTCGGCCGTCGTGGCGATCGAGAGCGCCGCCGCGCTGAGCACGAAGTACGGCGCCGCTCGCCGGGCCGCGTCCTCGCCCGCTACGCCGCGCAGAGCGATGAGCGCGGCGGGAGCCGTGCTCGCCGCCGCCAGCAGGATCACGACCGCAGCGGGCCAGGTGCCGCCGAGGCCGATCCGCTCGAGCCCCCACAGCCCCAGCACCATTGCCGGCGGATGGGCCCGCACGTGCGCGGGATAGCTGTCGATGCGCTCGACGAAGTGCGCCAGGAACTCGCCCGGGCCGACGACCGACGGGACCGCGTGGATGTACTGCGTCTTCGCGACGCGCAGCGGCTTCTCGATCTCGTCGACCCCGTCGATCAGCGCGAGCGCGAGCCAGAACGCCAGTGCCCCCGCGGCGACCGCGAGCAGCAGCGCGCCCCACGGGAGCCGCACCGACGCGCGCGGCGCCGCCCAGACGACGACGCCGGCCACGGCGAGGCCGCACAGCACGCCCAGACCCCAGCGCACGTCCCACTTCCCGTACAGCGGCGGCGCGTCGAGCATGATCTCCGCGCCCGCGTCGTTGAGCAGCGTGCCGACGAGCCAGCCGACGAGCACGAGCGCGAACCACACGGCGAGCGCCGGCCCGGCCGTGCGCAGTGTGCTCACCGCCGGCGGACGAGGTAGACCACGGCCGAGACGGCGAACAAACCGAGGCTGACTAGCGCCCAGCGGGTGACGTAGCCGTCCCACATACGGCCGGACGCGCGCGCGTACTTGGCCTCGCCGCGCCCGGAGACCGTGCCGATGAAGACGAGCGCGAGCAGCAGCGACAGCCCGGCGGGCACGCGCACGTGGTTGATCGCGCCTCCGAGCAGGCGGCGGCCGAGGCTGTCGGCGCCCGAGTAGAGCGGCCACAGGACCGCGTCGTGCAGCAGCACGGCGCAGCCGAGCCACAGCAGCACGCGCACGGATTCGCCGAGCGACAGGATCTGCACGATCGCGTAGGCGGCGAGGCCGAACAGCGCGAGGTGGCCGATCAGGTGCAGCGGCGAGCTGCCGTAGGCCCGCCTCACGTGAAGGTCAGCCTCTCGACCCACTTGGTGTTGTGGACGCCGGGGAGGGCGGGGACGATGATCCGCGCCGGGTAGCCGTGGTCGTCGGTCAGGTCCTCCCCCTCGACTCGCAGGGCGAGCAGCGACCGCGGGTCGTGCAGCTGGTCGCGCGAGAGCGAGGTGGTCGCGAAGCGCGAGCCCCGCTGCAGCGACTGCACCAGCACGCCGGTTGCGGCCGGGACGCCGGCGGCGGCCGCGAGGTCGGACAGGCGTACTCCCGTCCAGCTGCGCGTGACGGTCCAGCCCTCCACGCACGCGATCGGCAGGCTCTGCACCGACAGCTCCAGCTCCTCGAGCTGTCGCCGCGTGAGATGGACGGGCCGCGGGCCGCCGCGCAGCGTGAGCCGCCACGCCGGGCCGACCATCGCGTCCGTGACGCCGGCGGCGCTCATCGTCTTGTTGACGGGGAACCCCCCGTCGCGCCGTGGCGCCAGGAACGCGAGCTTGCGAAACGGCCCGCCGAGGGCCTGGCCGCCGTTGCCGATGAGCACGAGCCCGGCGCCCGCGCCGGTGAACGCCAGCAGGCCGCGGCGCGAGATCGTCATCGGCGCCGGGCGGGCGGCTCGCAGCAGGTCGGGCTCCTGCTCGCGGCGGCGCAGCGCGACGGGGAGCTTGATGGCGACGTGGAGCACGAACGCGCCGAGGAAGACGACCGCGCCCCAGTAGTGGGCGGTGACGAACGAGAAGCCGAAGGCGTACCAGTACTGGGCGTTGAGCGTCCCGGTGACGAGCTCGAAGATGGTCGACGCGACGAGCAGCGTGATCGACAGGCGCTCGAGGGCCTGCGCGGGCGACGTGACCGGCGGCCACGCGAACAACCTGGGCATCACCGACCACAGCTTCGCCAGCACGACCGGGATCGCCGCCAGGCCGATGGTCACGTGCAGACCCTGGGTGAGCCCGTACAGCCAGGCCGGATGTGTCGGCCAGTCAAAGGTCAGCGGCAGGTCGCGGGACGGGTCGACGATCGCGTTGGCGGGCAGCGACGGGTTGTAGGCGGCGTGCGAGAGGAAGCCGGTGATCAGGACGATGGTCATCGCGCCGAGCAGGGCCAGACCCAGGATCGACGTCAGCCGCCGGCCGCGCACCGGGCTGTTGAAGAACCCGGGCCGGAAGGGCCCCGGCGGAGGCGCGCCGCCGCTCAGGCGAGCCACGCGAACCACCGTCCGTCGACCGAAGCCGTGCGGTTCACGGCCAGCCCCGCGGACGCGCCGACGGAGGCGACGCCGTCCGCGCCGACGCTCGCCCACTCGAACCAGTCGCTGACCGCCGCGCCGGTCTCCAGCCGCACCCGGCCGCCGCGCGTGGGCGTGCCCGGGGGGTCGACCTCGGCCACGATCGTGCCCCCGTCGACCAGGAGCTCGCGGACGCGGCGAAGGAGCGCCGCGGGATCGCCGCCGATGCCGACGTTGCCGTCGAGCAGCAGCGCCGACCGCCAGTGCCCCGCGCCGGGCACGTCGGCGAACACGCACCCGAGCACGGCGCGGCGCCCGCGGCGCCGGGCCACCCGGACCGCCGCCGGCGACAGGTCGACACCGAGCGCCCAGACGCCGTGCCGCGCCAGCGCCTCGAGCAGCCGCCCGGGGCCGCAGCCGATGTCGAGCACGGGTCCCGCGACCGACGCCGCCACCAGCTCGTCGGGCCCGGTGCAGCGGCCCAGCCAGCGCGCGAGCGGCAGCGGCCGCAGGGCGCCGTCGTGGTGGCGGACGTGGACGCGCTCGGGCCGCTCGATGAGCTCGGCATAGAGGGCGCCGGGGTTCACGCGGCGACCTCGGCGAAGCGCTCGGCGAACCGCGTCTGCGGGGCTGCGGCCGCGACGGCGCGGGCGTCGGCGATGGTGTCGACGTCGCGCAGCTCGGGCAGCTCGGCCGGCGCGTAGCCGAGGGCCTGGAGCCGCGCTCGTTGCCGGACCCCGGTGTCCGCGCTGCTCATGGGAATGCCCGCGAACACCCGGGCGTCGGGACGCGGGAGCCCGATGCCCCAGTAGCCGCCGTCGCTGGCCGGTCCGAGCGAGCAGGGGTGCTCGAGCGCGCGGTCGAGCAGCTCCGCCTCGAGCTGCGGCGTGTCCATCCCGACGAGGAACGCGGCCTCGCCCACGTCGGCGAACGCGTGCGCGAGCCGCTCCGCCAACCCGTCGCCGCGCTGCGGGACGATCTCGAAACCCGCCGGCAGCCAGTCGCCGGGCGTGCCGTCGAGCACGAGCACGCGGCGGGCGGCGGCGGAGCGTGAGATCGCGGCCAGCGTGTCGGCCAGCGCCGCCTCGGCCAGCCCGGCGGCCTCGCGGGGCGAGCACGGCGGCGTCAGGCGTGTCTTGCAGCGTCCGGGCGCCGGCGCCTTGGCGATCACGATCAGCGTGCTCACGCGTCCGCCAGCACCGCACGCATGTCCCGCACCGCCCGCAGCGTCCCGCTCACGGTGCCGGTCACCTTCGACCGCCCCTGGCGCGGGCGGTAGGCGGTCGGCGCCTCACCGATCCGCCAGCCGCGCCTCTTGCGCGCGCAGCACCATCTCGAGCGGCCAGCCGCAGCGCCGGTCCTCGAGGCCGAGCTCGAGCAGCGCCGTGCGGCGCGCGGCGCGCATCGGCCCGATGTCGCGCAGCCCCAGACGGCCCGCGAGGTAGCGGTTGGCCAGGCGGGCGTGCAGCGGCCACGCGCCGGGCTGCGGCCGCCGGATCCCGAGCATCAGATCGTGCGTCCCGGCCGCCACCGGGGCCGCGACGCGCGGCAGCTCGCCGGGATCCAGCGACGCGTCGCAGTCCATGAAGCAGACGACGTCGGAGCGCGCGGCGCGCAGGCCCGCGAAGCAGGCGGCACCGAACCCGCGGCGGGGCTCGCTCACGACGTACGCACCGTGCGCTGCGGCGATGCCGGCGGACCCGTCGGTCGACCCGTTGTCGACGACGATCGGGGCGAAGCCGGGCGGCATGCGGGCGAGCACCCACGGGAGCGCCTCGCGCCTCGTCGAGCACCGGGAGTACGACCTCGATCACGCCGGGAACGTAGGCACGCAGCCCGCCGCGGACCATTACGAACCGGGAACATCGGTCCCCGGAGCTGGCGCCGGTGCGGGGCGGCGTCTACGGTGCCGCCATGATCCTCGTCACCGGTGGAGCCGGGTTCGTCGGCTCGCACGTCGTCGACGAGCTGGTGGCGCGCGGCGAGGACGGTGCGCGTGCTCGATCTCGAGCCCGCCCACCGCGACGACGTCGACGTCGCTGGTCGCCGACGTGCGCGACGAACGCTCGCTCGCCGCGGCGCTCGACGGGGTGACGGCGGTCTGCCACCAGGCGGCGCGGGTGGGCCTCGAGTCCGGCGTCGCCGACGCCCCCGGCTACGTCGCGCACAACGGCCTCGGCACGGCCACGCTGCTGGCCGCGCTCGCCGCGGCCGGATTCGACGGGCCGCTCGTGCTGGCGTCGAGCATGGTCGTCTACGGCGAGGGCCGCTACGCGTGCGCGACGCACGGCGCCGTGCGACCGCCGCCGCGGCGGCCCGAGGACCTCGACGCCGGCCGCTTCGACCCGGCCTGCCCGGGCTGCCGGGAGCCGCTGCGCCCGCTGCCGGTCCCCGAGGACGCGCCCGCCGACCCGCGCAACGTGTACGCGGCGACCAAGCTCCACCAGGAGCACCTGGCCTTCGCCTACGCGCGCCAGACGGGCTCCCGCGTGGTGGCGCTGCGCTACCACAACGTCTACGGATCGCGGATGCCGCGCGACACGCCCTACGCCGGGGTCGCGGCGCTGTTCGCCGACGCCGTCGCGCGCGGCGAGGCGCCACAGGTGTTCGAGGACGGCGGCCAGCTGCGCGACTTCGTGCACGTCCGCGACGTCGCCCGGGCCAATGCGCTGGCGCTGGCGGCGGACGTCGGCGGCGCCTTCAACGTCTGCAGCGGCACCCCGCGCAGCGTCGGCGAGCTGGCGCAGGCGCTGGCCGGGCCGAACGCCCCGCAGGTCACGGGGCGCTACCGCCTCGGCGACGTGCGCCACGTGTTCGCCGACCCGGCGGCCGCGCGGGCGGCGCTCGGCTTCGAGGCGCGCGAGGACTTCGCCGTAACGATCGCCGAGGTCGGGCAGACGGAGCCCGCGGGCGCATGGCGATGACCGAACACCAGCGCGGCTCCGTGCTCGTCGTCGAGGACGAGCCGACCATCGCCGACGTCGTCGCGCGCTATCTCGAGCGCGCCGGCTATCGCGCACGCATCGCCGCGGACGGCCCGAGCGCGATCACCGCCGCCCACGAGAACCGGCCGGACCTCGTGGTCCTCGATCTCATGCTGCCCGGCATCGACGGGCTGGAGGTGATGCGCCGCCTGCGCGACGGCGAGCGCCCGGCGCCCGCGATCATCATGCTCACCGCGCGCGGCGAGGAGTCCGACCGCGTGGTCGGGCTGCGGCTCGGCGCCGACGACTACATGGTCAAGCCGTTCTCGCCCGCCGAGCTGGTCGCGCGCGTCGACGCCGTGCTGCGGCGCGTGGCCGCTCCGCCCGAGCGCGAGGAGCCGCTCGCGTTCGGCGAGCTCGAGATCGACCCCGCCGCCCGGCGCGTCCGGCTCGCCGCCACGGAGATCGACCTCACGGTGCGCGAGTTCGAGCTGCTGCTGTTCCTCGCCCGCCACGCCGGGATCGCCTTCACGCGCAACGAGCTGATGGAGCGCGTGTGGCAGTTCTCCTTCTACACCGACACCGCGACGGTCACCGTCCACATCCGCCGGCTGCGGGCCAAGCTCGAGCCCGACCCCGCCACGCCGCGCTTCGTGGAGACGGTGTGGGGCGTCGGCTACCGGTTCGCGCCGTGATCGGGCTGCTCGTCGCCGCCGCGCTGGCCGGCGCGGCCGTCGCCGTCGTCGCCGGGATCGGCTACGGGACCGCCGCCGGGCTCAGCGTCGCCCGGCTGCTGATCCCGGTGGGCGTCGCGGCGGTCGTGATCGCGCACGTCGTGGCCGCCCGGCGCCGGCGGCTGGGCGGGCTGCGGCGCCAGCTCGGAGTCATCGCGCTGATCGCGATGGTCCAGGTCGCGGTCGCGGTCGCGCTGTTCGTGGAGGCGATGTTCGTCTCACGCCACGACGCGTTCTTCGCCGTGCTGGTGGTCGCCTACGCGGGCGTGATCGCGGTGCTCGTCGCGCACCATCTCGCGCGCCGCGCGCTCGGCGACGTCGACGCGATCCGCTCGGCGCTCGAGCGCGTCGGCGCCGGCGAGCGCTCCGTGCGCATCCCCGTCGGAGGGGGCGGCGAGCTGGCCGCGATCGCCGCCGACGTCGAAGCCATGGCGGCGCGGCTGGAGACGGCCGAAGCGGCCCGCCGGCGCCTGATCGCCTCGGTGTCGCACGACCTGCGCACACCGATCACCGCGCTGCGCGCGATGGCGGAGGCGATCAGCGACGACGTCGTCGACGCCGCGACCCGCGACCGCTACACCGCGCGCATGGCGGTCCACGTGCGCGCGCTCAGCGCGCTCATCGACGACCTCTTCGAGCTGTCGCGGCTCGAGGCGGGCGACATCAGCTGGACGCTCGAGCAGGTGCGCATCGACGCCCTCGTCGAGGAGACCGTCGAGGCCATGCGCCCGCACGCCGACGCCGGCGCCGTGCGCGTGGTCGCCGAGCTCCCCGGACGGCCCGTCCCGGCACGCGCCAACCCCGAGCAGCTCCAGCGCGTGCTGTTCAACCTGATCCAGAACGCGATCCGCCACACGCCGCCCGACGGCAGCGTGGTCGTCCGCGCGACGGGCGGCGGCGACGCCGTCGAGGTCGAGGTGGCCGACACCGGCGACGGCATCGCGCCCGCCGATCGCGAGCGCGTCTTCGAGATCTTCGAGCAGGGCACTGAGCGAGCATCCCGGTCCAACGGGTCGGCCGGCCTGGGTCTCGCCATCGCACGCGCGATCGTCGAGGCGCACGGCGGACGCATCTGGCTCGCGGACGCGCCGGTGGGGACCTCGGTGCGCTTCCGCATCCCCGCCGTCGGCTGAGTGGCCGCTACTTCGGCGGGAGTGTCTGCGCGAAGCGCACGCCCCGCAGCGACCACCGGGCCAGATCCTCGTCGGAGGCGATCCCGTCCCGTCCGACGAAGACCATCGAGCGCATCGGCCTCCCGGTGAAGTCCATCGGCCGCGTGTGGGGCTCGTCGAGAGCGGCGTCCGCCCCGTCGTCGCCGAGCCGGACCATCAGCTCATCACCGATGACGCCGCACGCCATGTGACCCGACACGAGAAAGGCAAGGCCGCCGAACATCTTGCGCTCGGTGACATCCGGAACGTCGGCGAGCGCGGCGCGAATGGTCGCGGCGAGGGCTTCGTCGAAGGCCACGTCGCGATCCTAGTCCGCGCTCGCAGCCGTCATCGTGTGTCGCGCCCTCCGCTCGCGCTGTGTGCGCCGCCCGTACGCGACACGCCCGGCGCGGACTTGCCGGTCCTCATTGCACGTCATCGAAAAACCGGGTAGAAGTCCGCGCGCAGGCTCGGGCTAGGGGGGCAGGACCGCCCGGTGCTCTGCTTCTTTGTTCATCGATTGCCGGAGGGGACAGATGAAGAAGCTCGTCAGCGGGCTGGCAGTTGGTTGCGTGCTCGCGTTCGCCGGAACGGCGAACGCCGCGCTGGTGACGGTCACCGATCCGACGCCCAACGGTGCCTTCACCGGGCAGTACGCGTGCTACGCGTACGAGTCCAGCGGGGACGGCCAGGGCGACTATCAGGCCGACGGCACCTTCGTGGGTGGCAACCAGGGGACCCACGATCGCGTTGATGCGACCTGCACGCAGGAGGGCTACGTCAGCGTCGGCCCCGAGGGCGTGGTCGCGTGCAACGGCAACTCCAGCTACGAGAACCCGCGGGACGGCAGCCCGTTGGTCGGCTACGTGTGGGTCGGCTCGGGCAATCAGGCGTCGAATCCGACCGGCGCTGCGCCGGGCGGGCACGCCGGCGCGGGCAACAACCACGAGGACGCAGACGGCGAGCCGACCGGCGAGTCGCCCTGCCCCTGACGGGTCCGGGGCGCCGTCGCGAGACGGCGCCCCCGTCCGTCCTGGGCGAGCACAGGTTCCGGGTGTGACATGCGTTGCAGCGGGTTGATGCGCTCCTTCTTTCGTGCCTTCCTGCCGACGTCGCTCGCGCTGCTCGCCGCGGCCATGCCCGCTGCCGCCGCCACGCCTCCGAGCGGGACCGTCTCCACCGCGTCCCCGCAGACGGCGTGGGCCGGCACCGCCCACGGCTACGTCGTCCGCAACGGCGTCGAGCTGACGGGGCTCTGCGAGGCCCCCACCTGTGACACGTTCGTGCTCACGGTGGCCGACGCCGGCGCGCTGACCGTCACCGCGCAGGCCACCGGCGCCGACGAGAACTTCTCCCCCGGCGGGTTCGTCTACCTCGAGGTCGTCAAGCCCGATGGCGATTACGTGCTCGACGGCGGCGAGGCCGGCAACCCGGAGACCTCGATCACGATCGGCAACGCCGAGCCTGGTGCGTACACCGTGAAGGTCGCGACCAACCAGGACGTCTCCGAGCCCGGGACCTACGCAGGCAGCGCCACGCTGGGCGGCGGTGGCGGCGGCGGCTTCTCGGGGCCCGCACCGGGACGCCTCGCCGGAGACGGAGAGGGAGGTCTCAAGGACGCCACCGTGATCGCGGTGATCGACAACGGCATCAACCCGTATCACTGGGACTTCCTCGCGTCGCGCCTACCCCAGCACCTCAACGCCGATCCGGGTGACGACCTGCCGCTGTCGCAGCCGGCGGCCGAGTGGCTGCCCGGTTTCGATGCCGGCCAGTTCGCCTCCACCACGCGCCTGGACCTGAGCATCGAGGAGCACCGCGCGGAAACCTCGACCGACGACCAGCGCGCGGCCGACCAAGCGGTGTGGGAGTCGGTGCAGCCCAGCCTGGACGACACGCGCCACCTGGTGTGGATGCCGGGAACCAAGGTGATCGGCGCGCTCACCTACAACGCCGACAGGGCGCTGCTGGGCGCCAACGACGCCCACGGGGTCGGCGTGACCAGCGCGTCCGTCGGCAACCTGCACGGGACGTGCCCCGAGTGCCTGCTGTTCTTCATCAACCACGGCACCAACGCGCAGAGCGAGAAGGCCATCGAGTGGGCGATGTCGCAGCCCTGGATCGACGTCATCACCAACTCCTACGGCTTCCACGCTGTCGGCCATTCCAACTTCCGCCCGAACGTCTACAGCGCGTCGAACACGGATGAGCAGCTCGCGGCGACCGCACGGGGGCAGACGATCTTCTTCTCGGCCGGCAACGGCGTGGAGAACGGCTTCGTCACCCCGAACATGACGACCTACTCGTCGCAGAAGGGCCCGGACTGGATCGTCACCGTCGGCGCCGTCACGCCGGGCGAGGACGGCCACTACGAGACGATCGGCGACGAGTTCACAGAGGAGCAGTACGGGCCGTTCCTCGGAGCGGGCAAGCCCGTCGACCTGGCGGGCGTCGGCAGCGACTACCCGACGGCGTACTGGGCCGAGACCGTGAGCGGAACGGGGACGCTGGGCTTCGGCGGGACCTCGAACGCGACGCCGGTCGTAGCGGGCATGTATGGCCGCGCGCTGTACATGGTGCGCACCCGCCTCAAGGGCGCCAGCAAGATCCAGAGCGACGGGGTCGTCGCGCGCGGCAAGTCCCTCAAGAAGCAGCCCCTCGCAAAGCAGGGAAGCCAGCTCTGCGGCGGTGCGCGACCGGACTGCGAGCTCGCCGACGGCGAGCTGACGTCAGCCGAGCTGCGCACGCGGCTCTTCCACGGCACGCTCCAGAGCCTCGCCGGTCTGGGCGTCGGCGGCCAGGGCACCGACAACCCCACCCTGCCGAAGATCGGCGAGGAGATGCTGCTCAGCGAGGGCCACGGCGTCTACCGCGGGCGCGTGGCGGGCAACGCCGTCTGGCAGGCCGAGCAGGACCGCATCCTCGACCCGCTGTTCGGCACCGCGGGAACCCTGCAGCGGCCGGCCGGCGAACGCGAGTGGTTCGTCGTGGACTCCTTCTGCCGCCAGCGCAACTGGGGGTCCTGGGCCGGCGGCTACTACGTAGCGGGCGCCACGTCCCTGCCGGCCGACGAGCCGACCCGCCCGGTGCGCGCGTCATGGGCGAAGACGTGCCCGGGCGGAAGGGTGCCCCCGGCCGCCGGGTCTCCACCGCAACCGTAGGCGCGTCGAGGGGATGAGCCGAGGCTCGACCCTCAGGGGCATACGATCGCGAGTGGTGTCCCGGCGCCTCCTCCCCCTCGCGCTCCTCGGCCTCCTCGCGGTCGCCGCCCCGGCGGCTTCCGCCCACCTCGTCGGCGGGCCGACGGGCGGGCCGCTGCGACTGTTGACCAACGACCTCGAGCCGCGCGCCGGCGGGCCCTCACTGCCGGCCCGGACGACCGCGACGCTGCTCTCCCCCGACCGGCGACGTGTCGCGGCTCTCACGCACAGGCGCATCGTCGTGTTCGCGCGAGCCTCCGGGCGCCACCTGTTCACCATCCCCGCGCGCGGCGCCACCGCTGTGCTGTGGCCCACCGCCGACCGCCTCGTCGCTCTCGGCGGCTCTCCGGACGAGGTGCTGCGGTCCATCGCGATCCCCTCCGGGCGGGTGCGGAGGCAGGTGCGTCTCACCGAGCGCCTCGGCCAGGAGCTCAGCGGCCGCGGTGTGCGGGTGCTGCTTCGCAGCGGGGCGGGCTTTCGCGTCGACGAGTTCGGCGCTGAGGGCAACCGGCGCGAGCGCCACCGGATCCCGCTGCCCGACGGCATCGACGCCGGGCTCGCCCGCGCCTCGCTGCGCGACGGGCTGGTGGCGCTCTCGTACACGACCGGCGCGGTCGCCCCGTACGAGCACGCCCTCGTACCGGTCGGCGAGAAGACCCACCCGGTCGAGCTCGCCGGCACCGTCTACACGTTCGTGACCCCGCACATCCTCGCCGCCACGACCGGCCACATCGCGCGCATCGACCGCACCACCGGCAGCGTCCTGCGGGAGATCGAGGTGTCGCCCGACAACTGGGTGGTGCCGTTCCGGGGCGGGGTCGCGGTCGGGCTCGGGCGCGCCGTCTACGACCGCGACCTGGACCTCGTCGCCGCCAACCCGCGCGCACGCCGCGGCGCCTCCGCCCCGGTCGCCGTCGGCGGCCGTCTCTTCGCACGGACGCTCCGCTGCACGCCGCAGCGGCCGATCCACGCCGCGGTCGCCGCGGACGGCCTGACGGCAAGGACCGTCGCGCGCCACCACGGACCGTTCACCATCGGGCGCCTGGGCGAGCGACTCAGCGCGCCGGGGGAGGACGGCTGCGACTGACAGCCGGAGAGGAGGACCGCCCGCACCCGTTCATGGCGAGCGGACGCCGGCGGTCGGAGTCCTCGTGGCCGGGACGATCAGGTAACGCCTGACGGCGGGCTTGCCGGCGGCGGGGCGCCTGACCAGCGGCAGCACCGTGAAGCGACGGGGAGTGCGCGGGGAGGTGGAGGTCATGGCTTCATGATCGCCCGCCGATCCTCGGACCGCCATGGCCCGCGGGCGAGAATCACGACCGCCCGACCCGCCCGCGTGTCACACCCCGGGATCTCGGCGGCGGTCGGCTCAGCGCGGCTTGAGCGCCGCGAAGCAGAACTGCGTCACGGAGAAGAAGTACTCACCACGCGCCCCGAGCTCGCGCTGCTCGGCGGCCCACGCGTCGAGTTCGGCGGCCGGGAAGTCATCGAGGCCGCGCACGAAGTCCTCGATCACGGAAAGGAAGGCACCGCCGTAGGTCTCGTCGCTGAGCTCGTCGGTCGGGAAGGCATGGCCCTCCATGCGGACCTCGTCGAACCCCGCGTCGCGCAGCATCGCGGTCAGCGTCCGCGGCAGGCACGGATGGACGAGATGCCTGTCCCAGGCGTCGAGAACGAGCGCCATCCGGGCCCCGTCGCTCGAGTGCCACGACAGCGTCGTCCAGTCGACGTCCCACACCACGGCGCGCCCGCCCGGCTGCAGCACCCGGTGCAGCTCGCGCAACGCGCCGGCGGCGTCGTCCACGTACTCGAGCACCTGGACGCAGATCGCCGCGTCGAAGGCGCCATCCGGCACCGGCAGTGACAGCGCGTCGCCCTCGTGCAGGGCGACGTTCTCGGCGCCCTCGGTGCGCCGGCGGGCGAACGCGAGCATGTCCGGGCTGTTGTCGACACCCGTCAGCGTCCCCTCCGGGCCGACCTCGGCGAGCAGTTCGCTGAGAAAGAACCCGGGCCCGCAGCCGACGTCGATGACGCGTTCGCCAGGCCGTGCCCTCAGAGCGGCGCGCGCGAGGGCGCGGCGGCGCGTCACGTCGCGTTTGTTGTAGATCTCCTCGAGCTGCCGGCCGACGTCCTCGTTGAAGTCCATGAGCGCCACGGCGATATCCGACCGCAGCCGGCGCCCGGAGTCAAGCCGACAAAGTGATCCGTCTTTCGACTTGGGGCGAACCCCAGTTGTCGGATGCGCACGCGTCCAGCAAACGGTTCAGCCATCAAGGGAGTCACATGAAGCGCATCAACCTCGCCAGCGTCTCGACCGGCATCGCCATGCTTTCGCTGTTCATAGCACTGGGCGGCCCGGCCCGGGCGGCTTCGCTGTTTGATGGCGGTGACATCAGGAACAGCTCACTCACGGGCGCCGACGTCAAGACCGGCTCGCTCAGGGGATCCGATGTCAGAAACGGCTCGCTGAAGTCCCGCGACGTCCGCAACGGCTCCCTCCTCAACGCGGACTTCGCTCCCGGGCAGCTCCCCTCGGGGCCGAAGGGCGACACGGGCGCGACCGGTGCGAAGGGCGACACGGGCGCGGCCGGCCCCGCGGGCCCGGAGGGTCCCTCCCGCTGGCTTCTCGTCAACGCCGCCGGCGCGATCGAGCGGCAGTCCGGCGGCTTCCGCATCGCCAACGCGTACCCGTCGTCGGGCGCGGGAGTGGCGAACGGCGCCAACGGCAACGTGTACATCGAGTCAGGCGACGCCGACCTGACGAACAACGGCATCGTCGCGACGATCGCACTCCAGAACCAGACCAACCAGGACACAGATGCCGCCACCAACGGCAGCACGCCCATCCCGGATTCGAACGCGGAGTTCTCAGGCGAGATCACCGCGACGCAGTGCGGACTGCCGGGGATCGTCGTCTGCGCACCGATGGACGTCAACACCGGCGGAGCGTCCGTTCCCACCGACGCGAAGAACTACTTCGTCGTCAGCCCCCGCCTGAGCGACGGGCAGCGGACCTCGGACGCCAACTCCCCCACGGTGAACAACACCCCGAACCGGAAGCGGTTCTACGTGATCATCTCGGGCCCCAGGGACTGAACCCCGCCGGCCAAGTCGAGGCATCGGAGGGCCCCGCCGCCGCGCGGGGCCCTCCGGCGTTCGCTTGCCGGACGCAAGGTCGAGCGGCACGTTCCAGGCGAAGGCGACGAGCGCCTCTACCGCCGTCTCGCCCGCAAGCGCCTCCTCGAACCCCGGAAAACGCTGCGCACGCCGCTCAGCGGCAGCGAAGCGCGCGTCACACAGCACAGGGGCTCAGGTCAAGCCGACCGCGTCCATCAGTCCTCGGTCGGACAGCTAGCTTCTCGTCATGGGCCCGCGCAAAGGACGGGTGGCTGTGACGGTTCTCGTGTTAGTCACCGCGCTCGCGGTACCGTCGCCCGCCGCGACCGGGCGCAGCGACGACGTCGCGAGGTTCAACTACCTGCTCGACGCCGGCTCGCTCCTGCTGGGCGCGGACCACCAGGGTGGTCCGAGCTCGGCGGTGATGGCGTCCGCGGGCGCGCCGGCGCCCACGGTGAGGAGGCAGGGGACCGGCGCGATCCGCTTCGGCCCGCGCCGCGCGGTGCCGCAGCTGCCCTGCCAGCCGGGCGACATGCCTGAGACCGACCTCCAAGGACGCGTGCCGCCGGGCGACATCGCCTCGGGACGGGCGGCGCAGGGATACAACTGCAACATCGAGGTCATCGGGCGGTATCCGAGCGGCAGCGGGGGCACGCTCGAGGCGTTCGAGCACTGCGCGTACTTCGGCGCCGGGAGCGACGTCACGGGGACC
This sequence comes from uncultured Solirubrobacteraceae bacterium, assembly GCA_963724135.1. Classification (GTDB taxonomy): domain Bacteria; phylum Actinomycetota; class Thermoleophilia; order Solirubrobacterales; family Solirubrobacteraceae; genus DATLGB01. The sequence continues at coordinate 81,147 of CAVRTA010000004.1, read as the reverse complement.
CAGGTGATCGACTTCTCCGATCCGTCGAACCCCGTCTCGACCGGCCTCTTGACGACGCCCGCGATGCTGAGCCCCTGGGAGTCGCTGCGCGTCAACGCCAAGCGCGGGCTGCTGGTGGCCGACCGCTGGTCGCTGACCGAGGTCGGCAGGCAGCTCAACGGCTACCTCGACATCTACGACGTGTCCGAGGACTGCGCCCGGCCGCGCCTGATCTCGAGCACCAACCTGGCACCCGCGGACGGCCACGAGGGCTGGTTCTCGCCCGACGGCCTGACCTACTACATGAGCTCGACCGGCGCCGACGGCGCGCCGACCGTCCATCCGGTCGACATCTCGGACCCGGCGCGGCCGAAGGTGCTCGCGGCGTGGACGTTCGAGACGCAGACCCACGGCGGGTCGACGACCGAGGACGGCAACCGCTCCTACATCTGCCAGCAGCAGTCGCCGCCGCGGGACAAGCTGTGGATCGTCGACACGTCGGAGGTCGCGGCGCGGCGGCCGAACCCGCGGCCGCGCCTGCTCGCCGGCATCCCGCTCGAGGACAACCAGTGGTGCCAGGCCGCCTACCGCGTCACCTACCACGGTCACCCGTTCCTGATCCAGTACGGCGAGCGCTCCGGCGCGGCGGAGTGCCAGCGCGTCAAGGACAACTGGGCGAACTTCGGCTACCCGCGGATCTACGACCTCGCCGACGAGCGCCACCCGAAGCTCGTGTCCACGGCGCTACTCGAGGTCCACCTGCCGCAGCACTGCGCGGAGGTGACCGGGGAGGGCGGGTTCAACGGGCTCGGCTACAGCGTCCACCACTGCTCGCCCGACCGGCTGTACGACCCGACGATCATGGCCTGCGACTACTTCGGCGCCGGCATGCGCGTGACCGACATCCGCAACCCGCGCCGGCCGGTCGAGATCGGCTACTACAACCCCGGCACGACCCTCGTGGTCGGAACGGGCGCGCGGCCGGTCGTGCTCGCCGAGCGCGGCCTGATCCTCTTCGTCAACGACGCCCAGGGGTTCTACGTCGCGCGCTTCGAGGGCGGCGTCTGGCCGTTCGAGGGCGCAGCGCGCTGCCCGGAGTACGACGACTACTTCTACGCGCAGTACAACCCGGGCTCGACCTGTCCGACCGCAAATTTCGACGGGATCGGCAAACCGGCGCCGGGGAACGTCACGCGGACCCGCAAGCCGAAACCGGCGCTCCGGCTGCGCGTCGTTCGGGTTCCTCGGGGGCGCTTCCGGATCGCGGCGCGCGTCGTCACGAAGAGTCGGCGAGCCTGCCGCGGCCGGGCGACTCTCACGGTGCGCAGCCGGTCACGCACGCTGCGGCGGACGCGGCTGCGTGTCCGGCGAACATGCCGGATCGTGGCCACGGTGAAGATCCGCCCGCGTGTCCGCCGGCTCACCTTCACGTTGCGCTTCGCCGGCGCGGTCGCGCGTCAGCGGCAGCCGCGGTAGGTCCTGCGCCGCACCAGGCGCCGGCCCTCGCGCGTGGTCGCCCGCACGCTCACGCGGGCGCCGGTGGCCGGGATGCTGATGCGGATCGCCCTGCGCGCCGCGCGGCCTCTGATCGTGCGGGTGCGGCGGCCGTTGACGAAGACCCGGACGGTGCGTAACCGGTCGCCGCGCGGTGCCCGCATGCGCACGGTCACCTTGCGCGGCATGCAGGGCCGCGCCATGCGCAGGCTCGAAGTCCCGGCCGGCAGCCTGACCGTGGTCGCGGAGCCCGGGCTCCAGCGCAGGCGCAACTCGAGCGGCGAGTTCGTCTCGACCGCCGCGTCGACCGTGCGGAACCCCGACAATCCCATACGGCGGACATCGAGTTCAGCCGACTTGAGGTTCGTGGCCGTCATGGTGAACGCGTTGCTGAGGGGCTCGGGGTCGCCGGCGCGCCAGCGGCGCGACTGACGCTTGTAGGCCCGGGCGCCGTTGAAGAAGCCACCGCTGGCGAACTCGGTCGGCAGCGTTGTCTGGGCCCGTGCCGCGATCGCGCCGGAGATCACGTCGATCGTCCCCATCGGCGGGCTCGCGCCCGGGTCGGCGAGCTGCAGGCCGCTGACCCAGTAGGCGTGGTCCGAGCGGAGGCCGTAGCGATCGTCGCTGACGAACCCGTTGAGCACGAAGGTGACGCGGCGCGGGTGACGTTCGACGACGCTCGCGCTGCGGTTCACCGAGCGGAACTCGTCGCGCACGAACTGGCGGTACTCCGCGTGGCCGTTGCCGGGATCGGTGCTCTGGAAGTGCCAGAAGTCATGGCGGTATCCGAGCCCGTCGAGGCGACCCGCGCTGCGGGTGGTGATGCCGAGGTTGACCAGCGGGTCGTCCAGGCCGGCCGTTGCGAGCACGGGGACATTGCGCAGGCTGGCGAACGCGTCACCGATGCCGGTCTCGCCGGTGTGTGCCCCGCCCGGCGCGCCGGCCTCCGTGAGGGCGCAGATCTCGGGGGCGATGTTCGGGAGGATCGCCTTGAACAGGTCGGGGAACTGGGTCCCGAGCTTGTAGGTCCCGAACCCGCCCATCGACGAGCCGGTCAGCAGCGCATGGCGCGGGTCGAGCCGGTAGTGCGAGGCGACGTCGGCCCACGCCTCGAAGACGTCCGCGCCGGCCATGCCGTAGTAGCAGTACGTCTTCCCTCGCGCGTTGGGCATCATCATGATCGACGGGTGGCCCTCCTCCGCGAGCATCTGCCACACCGACAGCGGCGGCTCGGTGCTGAAGCCCTCGAAGTGGTTGTGGTTGGAGTCGGCGCCATGGAGGTTCACGACCAGGCCGTAGCCATCACGCGGCCGCGGGGTCGCGGGGACATAGACCGAGTAGGGCTGCAGCCGCCCGGAGAACTGGTAGGTGCAGGCCGGCGGATCGCAGACGTAGTTGCCGAAGATGTCGCCGCCGGCCGAGTTGCCGCGACCCTGCACGGTCTCGAAGCGGCTGACCATGATGCGATTCATGGGTCCCGTCCGCGGCACGCCCGTCTCGTCGTCCTTGCGCTTCGCGAGCCTGCGGAAGTCCACGATCGCATGCAGCGGGCTCAGGTCCCCAGCGGCGAGCGCGGCGTTCTGGCTGGCGTCCATCCACGTGTTCTGGACCCACGGCCCGTACTCGCGGAAGGCGACATTGAAGAACGCGGGCTTGGCAGAATCGGGCCGTAGATAGTCGCCCGTCTGCGCGTCCCACAGCCCGACGGCGGCACCGACCCGCACCGCACGCCCGCGCGGGTCGAACGCGGAGTACGGAACCTCGATGTGCAGCTGCCGGCGCTTGGGATCGGTGACGACCTTCGGATCGGCGAGCGGCGCGCCGTCGGCCGCACGGACGATGTCGCCCGTGCAACCGCGAGCCGTCACGAAGACGTCGGCAGACATCTTCGCCCCGGCGTTATGCGGCATGGCCTGAGGCTGCCCGTCGCCGCCCAGACCGATCGTCATCATCGCGGCGTCAGGGGCGATCATCGAGTTCAGCGTGATGCGAATCGCCGTGGCCCGCTTGAGCGGCTCGATGCGCACCTCGACGAAGTCGGCGGCATTGCCCGCCAGGCTCTTTCCCGCGTCGGCGGGGTAGCTCAGGGCCCGATCGTCATAGAGGAAGTCCTGATAGAGGAACTCGCCCCGGCGGTACGCCTGCGCGCCAGAGACCAGGATCGGCGGCGCCCTCCAGTTGCGCGTGTTCTCCAGCTGCGGCGACGTGGGGAGTGCGCTGTGCAGGATGTCGGGCCCCGTCCCCGCGGGCGCGAGCGATTGCGCGTTGGTTCGAGGCTTGTAGCCGGTGCCGTTGGACTTGGGCGTGCTCGGGCAGGCGGCAGCCGGTGCGGGCAAGGCGAGCGCTCCGATGGTGATGACGCCCGCCAGAAAACGCATCGGCGGAGCGTAAGGCTCACCTCATCGTGCGCAGGCCGGTTCTTCTGGGTCCGCCTACATCCAGGGCCGGCGACGATCGCCGAGCGGTCAGCCCTCAGCCCTCGCGACGGCGCGCTTGAGCTCGGCCTTCCCCATCTTCGAGCGACCCTTGATGTCGAGCTTGCGCGCCCGCTTCTCGAGCTCGGCGCGGGTCGGCTCGTCGCCCTTGCGGACGGCATTGGCCTCTTTCCCCAGCGCTGTCCGAGTCGAGGACGAGTACATGCGCACCAGGAATACGGTCGCGACGAGGCCGAGCCCGATCGCCGCCCACCACGGCGGTTCCGCGATCACCGCCAGGACCCAGACGCCGAGGTAAGGGAGCACAACGCTGGCTATCTGCGCGAGGCTGCGTCCCCGGTCGAGGGCGAGGTAGGGCGCGAGCTCCGCGCGCCAGACCTTACGTTCGGGGATCCGGCTCGGCCCATGATCAGGAATCCTGGTCGGCGCTGGCCTGCGCAACGTGACGGTGTTGTCGGACATTCGCGCAGGCTGGTTCGCAGTCCGATAAACCCCGGATCACCACGACCTGTCGACGGACCGCGAACTGATCCGGCACCGCCCTGACGTACGTAGCGACTATCAATGCCGGTCGTTCACATCCAGGACATCGAGTTCACGCCCGCTGTCGTGCACGTTCGCAAGGGCGGGCGCGTGCGGTGGGAGTGGGATGACGCCTACGTGACGCATGTCGTCGCGAGCCGGGGCGAGGATCGCTTCCGAGGCTCGGGGCCGCGGCGGGAGGGCGCTCGCTATTCGGTGACTTTTCGCAGGCGCGGGGCGTACCGGTACGTCTGCACGATCCACCCCAATATGCGTGGGCGGATCGTGGTGCACGCAGCACGAGCCAAGGAGTAGGACTACATGCCATTGCCCCCCATCGAGACTCTTGACGTCGACGGCGCGATCCGCGACGCCGAGGATCACGTCGCCGGCGATACCCGCTCGGCGTTCTCCCGCAAGGCCGTCGACGGCACCGGCTTCATCAAGGGGTCCTGATGCCGAACATCGGAATCCCCGAGATGATCATCGTCCTGGTCATCGCGCTCGTCATCCTCGGCCCCAAGAAGCTGCCCGACGCCGGGCGCTCACTGGGCGCCGGCATGCGATCGTTCAAAGACGCCATCACCGGCGGCGGCAACGACGAGTCCGCCGAGCCGGCGACACTCCCGGCCCGCGCGGAGGTCTGACATGACCGCCATCGAACGAGTCGACCCCGACGGCGTGCTGCGCGAAGGCGCGGAGACACTCGACGCGGTCGCCGCGGGCCACACGCGCTCCGCGCTGTTCCGCCGCGGCACCGTGCTCGCCGGCGCGGGCGTCGCGCTCGGTGCGATCCCGATCGGGCTCGCCTTCGGTCAGGGCGGTCTGCCCGCCTCCGACGTCAAGATCCTCAATTACGCGCTGACGCTCGAGTACCTCGAGGCGGCCTTCTACGCGGAGGCGGTCAAGAAGGGACAGCTGTCGGGCGAGTCGGCGATCTTCGCGGAGGTCGTCGGCGAGCACGAGCAGGCCCACGTCGACGCGCTCAAGAAGGCGCTCGGCAAGAAGGCGACCAAGGCGCCCGAGGTCGATTTCAAGGACGCCACCGGCAAGGCCAAGTTCCTGGCCACGGCCAAGGTGCTCGAGGACACGGGCGTCGCCGCCTATCAGGGCCAGGCGCCCAACATCAAGACGGGGGCGGTGCTCGCCGCGGCGGGCTCGATCCTCGCCGTCGAGGCGCGCCATGCGGCGTGGGTGCGCGACATCATCGGTGGGGGCAAGGGCACCGTGCCCGCTCCTGATGCGTTCGAGATGCCGCAGGACATGCAAGCCGTCCTGTCGGCGGTCAAGGCAACCGGATTCCTGAAGGGATGACCATGCACGACTTCCCGAGATTCGAGGAGCTCGACCGCGACGGCGCGATCGAGGAGGCGGCGGCCAAGGCCGGCGTCACCCGCTCGCAACTGCTGCGCCGCACGGCGTTCGCCGGCGGCGGCCTGCTCATCGGCGGGCTGCCCGCCGCGTTCACGCTCGCGCAGGGCACGAGCAAAAGGCGACGTCGACATTCTCAACTACGCGCTGACGCTCGAATACCTCGAGGCCGCGTTCTACAAGGAGGCCATTGACGGCGGCGCCCTGTCCGGGCAGTACGCCCGTTTCGCGCGCATCGTCGGCGAGCACGAGCAGGCCCACGTCGACGCGCTCAAGAAGGCGCTCGGCTCCAAGGCCGTGGCCACGCCGAGGTTCGATTTCCAGGGATCGACCCAGAGCGAGTCGACGTTCGCGCAGACGGCCAAGACACTCGAGGACACCGGCGTCCGCGCCTACCAGGGCCAGGCCGGCAACATCAAGTCGAAGGCGATCCTCAAGGCCGCGATCGCGATTCACCCGGTCGAGGCTCGCCACGCCGCCTGGATCGCCAGCATCATGTCCAACGGCAGCGGTTCGCCGTCCCCGGCACCGGAGGCATTCAACCCCGCAGCCGACATGGCGACGATCCTGGGCGAGATCAAGAGCACCGGGTTCATCTCCACGGAGTCCGGTTCGACCTCGGCCTCGCCCACTACCGGCACACCGAGCGTCGCCGGCTAGGCGGGGACGTGCGCCGGGCGCTGTCAGGCGTCGCGCTGGTCCTGGCCTTTGTTCCCCTGGGCTGGGTGGCCAGCGCGGCCTTCGTCGGAGATCCGGCGCGCCAGCACGGCGGGGCGGCGGGAGCGGACCGGTTCCGCCCCGCCGCCGCCCGCGCGCCGCGTGGTCCGCGCACGTCCCTGGCCGCCCACATCCCTGCGCGGCGCGTCCGCGTGTACGCGCGGCCCTCCCCCACCGCGCGCCGCCGTGTTCTCCGCGCCCGCGAGCTTGACGGCCGTCTGCTGCCGCTCGTGGTGCTCGTCAACCGCCGCCGGCCGGGCTGGCTCCGCGTGCAGTTGCCGACGCGCCCCAACCACTCGACGGGGTGGATCCGCTCGCGCGCCGCGACCCTGCGGGTCGTCGAGTGGCGCCTGCGCGTCGACCTCAGTGCCCGGCGCGTCTTCACCTTCCGCGGCAAGCGCCTGATCAGCGTCCACCGGATCGCCATCGGCGAGGCGGTCACCCCGACGCCGCGCGGGCGCTATTACCTCACCGATCTGGTGCGACCGCCGAATCCAGACGGGCTCTACGGCACCTACGCCTTCGGACTCTCCGCCCACTCGCCGGTCCTGACGTCGTTCGGAGCCGGGGACGGGCAGATCGGCATCCACGGAACGAACGACAGCGAGACTCTGGGAAGCGAGGTCAGCCACGGCTGCATCCGGGTGGGCAACAGCGTCATCGAGAGCTTCGCCCGCCACCTCCCCCTCGGCACGCCGGTGAGGATCGTCTCATGAGGCCGGTTCGCTCCTTCTCGCCGGCGCGATGCCGGGGTAGCAAGAGCGGGAGGTCCCGACCACCGCGACGCGCTAGTGACGGCACGAGCCGCGCGTCGCGAAGCGGTTCATCGGGGGCCGCCTGGTGCAACAGCCGCTCCCGGAGCCGGGCGAGCTGCAACGAGGAGAGGGACGGATCGTTGAGTCAGACCGAACGCAGATCGCGCTCCTGCGACCACGACGGCCGTCGCTCCCCTGGAGCCCCAACCCTCGCCCTGAATGCGAACCCACCCGAGTGACGCGCGACACACCCACTCCGGCCGGCTACATCTAAGATAGTTGCTATGACAACTATAGGCCTCATGTTCATTCTCTTCACGCTGATCGTCCTGCTCTCGCCTTGGATCGAGGCGGAAGATCGCCCGGACTTCCTCCGCCCCGACGGCAAGGCACGCGCCGCCGTCGGCACCTGGTTCAGCCGCGTTCGCGGAGTTCGTCCGTAGCCGCTACAGGGAGGCAGCCTGATGCAGTTCGATGGTGTTCATCACATCACGGCGATCACGGGCGATGCGGCCCGCAACGTCGACTACTACACGCGCGTGCTCGGGCTGCGCCTGACAGCGAAGACCGTCAACCAGGACGACCCGAGCGTCTACCACCTCTTCTACGGCGACGAGCAGGCGCGGCCCGGCGCCGACCTGACCTTCTTCGAGTACCCGTACACGAAGCCCGGCCGCGCGGGCGCGGGCATGGTGCACCGGATCGTCTGGCGCGTCGCGTCCGAGCGAGCGCTCGAGTTCTGGGCGCGTCGCCTGGAGGCCGAAGGCGGCGCCGTCGAGCGCGCCGAGGGCACCGTCCGCTTCGCGGACTTCGAAGGGCTCGGCCACGAGCTCGTCGTCGACACCAGCAGCGATGAGGCCCTGGTCGCCGATCACCCCGAGATTCCGGCCGAGCACGCGCTCCAGGGCTTCGAGGGCGTGCGCGCCTACAGCGCAGCAACCCAGGCGACGAGCGAGCTACTCAAGGAGCTGATGGGCGCGCAGCGCCGCGACGACGGCGCGTTCGAGCTGCGCGGCGACAAGCGCGGCGGCTGGATCGCACTCGACGAACCCCCCGCCGAGCGCGGCCGCCAGAGCGCCGGCACGGTCCACCACGTCGCGTGGTCCACGACCGACGCCGAGCAGCAGGACTGGCTCGATCGGCTCAACGCCGCGGGCGTCCCCAACAGCGGGATCATCGACCGCCACTACTTCCACTCGGTCTACTTCCGCGAGCCCGGCGGCGTCCTGTTCGAGCTCGCGACCGAGGAACCCGGCTTCACCGTCGACGGCCCGGTCGAGGAGCTCGGCCGCAGGATCATCCTGCCGCCGTGGCTCGAATCCCGCCGCGACGAGGTCGAGGCACGACTCACACCGCTGCCGGATCCCCGCGCCGAGTGGACGAAGCGGTGACAACTCCCGACCTCACCGGGCGCCTCATCAAGACCGCAGGCCTCGGCTGAGACCGGCCTCCCCGGCGGTGCACTGTGGCCGAACCTAGTCCGCAGCGTCAGCCTCGCGACTCTCCGCTCCGCCGGCGGCGACCACCCTGCTCCCCGGGGCGGCGTGGTAGGCCTCGCGTGTATCCCAGCCGCACGCTGTGCACTCCGGGTTTCCCCTGGGGACGTTGATGCCACAGCGCGGACAGGGCGCCTCCAGCGCCGTCTCGTCACGCCGGAAACGCTTCAGTAGGCCCATGGCTCCTCGCTTGTCTCGGATCGGCCGACCCTACGAAGCGGCCGGGCGACTGGCCATGGGCAGCGATACCCATCTTCGGCGGCTGCACGGCTGGCAAGACCTCATGGGTCCCCTCCGTCGGAGAGCATGGGAACATCGCGCCGTGACCGAAGAAAGGCAGCCAGGCCAGGGACGCGGGACCGCCGGCGTGATCGCCCCGCCGCCGGTCATCTACCTCGCGTCCCTGGGGGTCGGCTTCGTGCTTGAGGGCTTGTTGCCAGGAGCCGAGCTCCCGGGATGGGCACAATGGACCGGGGCCGCGGTGATCGTGGCCGGGGTGGTGTTGGTGATCTCGTTCGAGCGAGCCTTCAAGCGCGCCGGCACCGATGCGAATCCGTACCGGCCCTCAACGGCGTTGGCTACCGACGGGCCCTATCGGTTCAGCCGCAATCCTGGCTATCTGGGCATGGCGATCACCTTTGTCGGAATCACGCTCGCGGCCGCGGCGCCCTGGGCGCTCGTGATGCTCGTTCCGGCAACCGTCCTCATGCGCTACGGGGTGATCGCGCGCGAGGAGCGCTACCTCGAACGACTTTTCGGCGACGAGTACCGCGGCTACAAGCGGACGACGCGCCGCTGGATGTGAGTGATCATCTGGGGGCTCGACGTCCGAGCTCGTCTAGCGCCGCGAGCGCCACCCGCAAAGCCTCGTCGTCCCGGTAGGGCCCGGCGACCCGTCCAGCGGTTATGTCGAGGGCGTATGCGCACATCAGGAGCACGATGCGGCGCTTGCGGTCATCCCCGGGGAGGGCCTCTACACGCGGTGCCAGGAAGCACCGGTCGCGCCGACGGTGGCGACGATCTCCCCGTCGAGCTGGATCAATGTCGTCATCGGTCGATCCCCCGCGACTACCTGATCGGGCGGCCTGCGTCGTAGGCCGCGATGTCCTGTTCGATCGCCATTCGCTCCGGCGTCCTGGCGGCAGCTGCTCCCACAGGGGCGGGCTGGGTCGGATGGTTGACCCGAGCCACGACCCCCAGATCTGCGTTGCCGTCCGTCATGGTGATATGGACCCATCGCATTTCAGCGCCGACCGCTCCCTTCATAGGGACTTTGTCCCCATCCGAGACGGTCTTCAGCGGCGGACGGATCGCGTCGCAACTGCCGTCGGGGGCGGTCCGGATTACGCGGCCTAGCAGGGAATCGGCCGGATGAGCGGCCCTGCTGGAACGTCTTTCGAACCCTCGCCCGCCCCGCAGCTGACCGGTCGGGGTTCCAATGTCCCCGAACAGGGATCGCGGTTCAGTCGGTCCAGAAGGCGTCGTACACGTCTGGGTTCTCATAGACGAACGTCGCGGAGCGAACCTTGCCTTCAACCGCGAACTCGAACACGGCGACCTGACGCTCGACGAGTTGCCTTCCATTGCGTTCCCCTCGCGCGATCACGAGCACCACGCCACGCTCGTCATTCGCGAGCACATCTTGTACGTCCAGCCGGAGCCCGCCGCCAGTTTGTTGAGCGATGCCCTTCCAGAAGTGGAAGATCTCGTCGGACCCGCGATAGGTCCCCGACAGCTTGCTCTTGCCCGGGATGATCCAGGCCGTGTCCGGAGTCAGCAGCTTCGCAAGCGTTCGCCCATCGCCTGCTGCGATTGCTGCGTAGGCCTCCCGGAGAACGCGCTCGTTCGGGTGCACCACGCGAACGCTACTGACCGATCGCCGAGCAGTGGCCAGCCTGACGTTCGACACGGGCGCGTTGATCGCCTACGAACGATCTGAGTGCAGGGACACACCCCGCCGATCCCGCCTCGAACGGCGCCCCTAGCCGGGGTCGGAGCGGAGGGGGAGGTGTCTGATCTCACGACATGTGTCTCAGGTGATAGGTCCCTCGTGTCTCGCGACATAGGTCACCTTGGTTGCGGAGGTGGAGCTCGAACGCCCAAGCCGCAGCGGAGATCGCCAGACCCGCTTGGCCAGGCCGTGCCAGCGCTCGCGTTTGCTGTTTTGCAGGCTCTCTCGAAGCGCTGTTAAAGGCGGATCTACGCCTGGAGCCTCACTCGGCGGGGCCAAGACAGAGAACCGCGGGCCGCCGGCGGGCTCTCAAAGCTGGGACCGATGTCGCAGGACATGTGGGACACATGTCCCGAGACATGACAAGAGCGGAGGGGGAGGGATTCGAACCCTGGGTACGCGGGTTACGCGCACAACGGTTTTCGAGACTCCGGCGCGCGCGGGCCGCGCGGCCAGGCGCAGAGCCGAATCCAGCGCGGACGAGCGGCTCAGGTGTCAGTCGTAGTGACAGCCCTGCGGCGCCGGCGGGTCAGAGGAGTGCGCGCATCCGGTCGACCTGGCGCTGGGCGAAGGCGATGTCCTCCTCGATGGAGCTGTAGTCGGCGCCGTCGTCGACGATGAGGGCCTTCGCTCGAGCGATCCACCGCTCGTCGTCAGCTATGGCCTGTCGTAGGAGCTTTCGGGTCTGAGTGCTCATGGTCCGCATGCTCTGGGTCGCCCCGGACGGCGAGGTCCGGGTAGCGCTTGCGGATCCAGCGGCGATGCTTCAAGCGACCGACCTTCATAACGACGTCGGCACCGAGGCCGAACGCGATCACCAGGCCGCCGACGCCGGTGGCGAGCCACGGCAGCAGCCCGAGGTCGTCCTCCCCGGCAGCGATAGCGAACAGCACACAGATGCCGGTGGTCGCGCCAATGACCAGGCACGCGAAGCGGATGCCCTCAAAGGTCGCCGGCCACCGCCGGTTCATCCCGCTAACGCGCACGACCGCGACCGCCCTACGTCGGAAGCTCCGCGGGGTGGGACGGGAAGTGCTCGTCGCAGTAGTAGTACACCTCGCCGGAGGCGGCCTCGATGGAACTGCGGCAGGAGGCTCCGCAGACAGAACAGTCGTGCATCGTGGTGAACGGGCAGTAGTGCAGACCGAACTTGCGGTCGACGTTCCAGCTGCGGGCTTCCGCGAAGTCGAGTAGATCGTCCTCGGTGACGTTGTGGAGCGTCGGCCCCTCGAACGTGCAGCCCGGCGTGTCGCACCGCAGATGCAGGTGATCGTTCGGTAGGCGCTCGATCGCCACATGGCGAGGCTATCTAGGTGACAGGCGGCGACCCGGCGGGTGGGCAACTGCCTCGAGACGTCAGCGGGATCGGGGCGATGACGGCGCCGGCACCGTCAAGCCACCAGCTGGACCTGGCGCGTAGGCGCACACTTTGCCGCCGCTCCATGTGGTAGTCAGCGAGTCCGTCCGAGGCGCGGGGCAATATTCGACCCCGAATGTTGGAAGACGTCGAAGCCAGCAAACGCCGTCCACGGCGAGTCCACGTCGGCGCCCGCGTCGACCAGGAGCTCGCCGACCAGTTCGCGCTCGCCGCTCGGCTGCGCGACGTCGCGCAATCGCACGCGCTTCGCGACGCGATGCGCGCCTACGTGACCGCAGTGCTGGACGACGACCCCGCCGAGGCCACCGATTCCTAGCCGGCTCGACGAGCTCCTAAATGCGTGACGCGGCGCGCGCCGTCGTCCGGGCTGCCCGAGCAGGCCGGTCGTGCCCTGCCGCCGCCGCCGAGTACCGGCGCCGGCGGCGGCAGCTGCGACGGGCCGAGCGCGCCGGCGACTTCGCCGCTGCGGCCGCCGCGCGCATGAGCGCCGGCTACGCCGGCAACGACCTCGCGCGCGAGGCCTCCGGCCCGGCCGCCGCGGCGCCGGTCGCGCGCGCCCGCACCGGCCTCTCCGCGGGCCGCCCCGCCAGCCGTTCCCGTCGACGCCGATCGTCGGCAGCCGGCCGCGCCGGGCCCGACGACGACCCCGGCAGTAGCGAGCCGCCCCCGGCCGGGCGGCGAGAAACCGGAGCCGCCACGTGAGCGGCTCGACCGCCGCCCACCGGGCCCGGTACGTCGCGCTGCGCGACGCCCGCGCCGACCTCGTCCTCGAGCTCCTCCAGTGGCCGCGCTTCCCGAAGTCGCGCGCGGGGCTGCGCACGCTCCCGATCGCCAAGGTGCTGCGCGGCCAGCTGCTCGAGCACTCGCTGCGGCGCGGCAAGCCGGAGGGAGCGGCGCTGGTGTTCGGCAGGACCAGCGGCGAGCCGCTGTCGCACTCGGCGCTCGTCCAGCGGGCCGAGCGCGCCTGGCGGGCCGCCGGGCTGCGGCGGATCACCCCGCACGAGTGCCGCCACACGTTCGCGTCGCTGATGATCGCCGCCGGCGTCAACGCGAAGGCGCTGCAGACGTTCATGGGCCACTCGTCGATCACGATGACGATGGACCGCTACGGCCACCTGATGCCCGGCTCCGAGGACGCCGCCGCCGAGCTGCTCGACGGATACCTCGACCGCGCCGCCGCCGCGGCGGGTGGGTGAGCGCTAGAAGCGAGACTTGCCGCCGCGCAGGATCTCCAGCAGCTGCCGGACGCACTCCTGGGGATTGGCGTGTATCTCGCTGCCGGTCCAGCGCAGCACCTGGATGCCGCGCTCCTGGAACCAGCGCGCGCGCTTCGCGTCGCGGGTGCGGTCCTCGCGGGACTTGTGGGTCTCGTGCCCGTCGAGCTCGACGATGACGACGCCCCGGTCGTAGAAGACCATGAAATCGGGCCGGTAGCGCCGGTCGACGCCCTGGACCCACGGCTGCACGGCGAAGATGGCGGCGGTCTCGCGGAGGGCGTCGTAGAACGGGACCTCGATCGGCGTCAGCCAGTAGCCGTCCTTCTCGATGTACGGGACGCTGCCGGTCGGCTTGCGCTCCGGGATCTCGGAGACGTCCAAATGCTTCTTCGGCTTTGGCTCCCAGGGACGGGCGCAGATCTCGCCCTCGGCTGGCGCCCCGGCCGACGTGACGCGCACCTCGACGGAGCGGGACTGGCCGCCGGATTGCTTCTTGATGACGCTCTCCAAGAAGCGCGACTCGGATCGGACGGTTTGCGCGGCCTCACGGGCATCCTTTGTCTCGACGTCGAACAGGAGCACGTAGACGAACCGGGACTCCCAACCGCCGAAGCCGGTCATGCTCTCGTCGACGTTCGCCTCGACGCGGAACGCCTCGGTGACCGCCGCGAACAGCTCTTGCCCGACCCGCTCGCGCTCCTTCGTCTTTTGGTCGGTACGGAACCAGCCTCCCAGCCCGCTCTCGATGTCGGCCCAGCGATAGGCCATCTCGATGAGCGTCTCCTCGAGCTGTCGGTTCTCGGGCTCGGACATCGCAGCGCAAGCCTAGATCTGGGAGCGGTCGGGCCGACCCTGGCCGGTGACAATCTGGTGACAGCGTTCTGCCGGGTCCAGCGTCGTCCAGCCTGCCCGGTCGGAGCTCGCCGGCGAGATGGCGACGACGCCGAAAGGCCGAGGACCCGCGGCGCATGGCCGAATCTGGCCCTACAGGCGGAGGGGGAGGGATTCGAACCCTCGGTACGCGGGTTACGCGCACAACGGTTTTCGAGACCGCCCCGTTCAACCACTCCGGCACCCCTCCGCGGGTGCCGCGCTCGAGGCGCGGGACGGGGAAGGCTAGCGACGGGGATCGGCGGTGCATGGGGCGCGGATGCGATTGAATCCAGGGCGTGCGCAGACTGGTCGCAGGGGCTGTCGCGGTCGCCGCTCTGCTCGCGCCCGCGGGTGCGCGGGCGCAGGGCGTGGATCAGACGTGCGTGCTCATGCTGACGCAGTTCGACCCGGGGACGGTGAACGTCGCGTTCCCCGACGACTCGGCGGCGTACTGGGCCGGGGCCTACCAGGCCGCGCCTGGGATGCGGATCCGGATCACGGGCCGCTTCCCGCACGTGCGCTACATGTCCTTCAACGTCTACGACCAGGCGCAGCGGCCGCTGGACGCGCTTGCCGACATCGAGATCGCGCCGGAGGCCGGCAGCACGAACCCGTTCCTGCCCGGCGCCGACCGCACCGCGGCGAAGCGCAGGTACACGGTCTTCATCGACTTCGGCCCGATTCCCGAGCAGCGGGCGCCGAACACGCTGTACACGGGCACGGGCCAGGGCGGCGCGCCGAACCTCAACGGCTCGTTCATCTACCGGACGTACATCCCGGACCAGGGCCTGCGCGCCCCGGGAGGGGTGGGACTGCCGACCGTGACGATCGAGCCGACGAGTGGCGCTGGCCCGCGGCGGCCATCGCGCTGCACCAACCTGCGCAAGCCGACGGTGAGCGGCATCAACGAGGCCATCGCCGAGCAGGAGGGTCCCTTCGGCAGCGGCGGCCCGCTGCCGCCGCTGTTCGACCGCAGCCCGCCCCGGTGGCGCAAGTTCACGAACCTGTTCGCGTCGGTGGCCGACAACCTCACGGACTCCGAAATCGGCGACCCGCTGTTCCAGGCGCAGCGGCAGCTCGATCTCCAGCATCGCGGCGGCAGCGGCGGGTTCCTCTCGAACATCCACAACGCGTACCTGTCGGCGGGACTGAACAAGTCGCACGGGCCGGTCGTGGTCACGCGGTTGCGCGCGCCGACGTTCCCGGACACCCGCTCCGGCGTGGCGACGATGCCGGCGGGCCAGCTGCGCTACTGGTCGGTGTGCTCGAACGACCCGGCGACGCAGCGCTTCATCAACTGCCTCAACGACGATCGCGTGGCCGTGGATGCGGACGGCTTCGCGACCTTCGTGGTCTCGACACCGAAGAACCGGCCGGCCTGCGCCCTACGAACTGGCTGCGCTGGGGACCGAACGCGCGCAACGTCCTGATCTACCGGCACATGCTGCCCGACCCGGCGTTCGCCGAGTCGATCCAGGCCGCGACGTTCGAGCAGGAGCAGGCGACGATGGGCGACTACTTCCCCGTCTCGCGCTACTACGCCGGCGCGGCGGACGCGTGCCGCGCTCTGCGCCGGCTCAGCTGAGCCAGTAGACCTTCCAGCCGCGGGCGTTGGCGCGGAACTCCTTGGCGATGTCGTCGGCGCGGGCGGTCGGGTTGTCGTGGGGCGAGCCCTGGACCTCGACGAGTGTGCGCAGGGCGGGCCAGGCGAGGTCGAACTCGTCGTCGCCGAGCCTGTAGTTGGCGATCGGCTCCCCGCGGCGGAAGAGCTCGAGCACGTCGTCCTCGAAGGTGCTGCGCGTCGGCGACGGGCCGTCGGCGAGCTCGCGCTTGAGCCGTGCGACGCCACGGGCGCCGCGGTGCAGCGCGGCGAAGGCGACGAGGCGCGCGTGGGTGGTGAGCTCGTCGACCTGGGCCTGGCGAACGATGCGGCGGTAGGCGCGGTCGCTGGGGATGACGGTGGCGCAGTCGAGGATGGTCTGCTCGGGGCCGGTGACCGGGATGTGGTCGATGCGGCGCCAGCGGGGACGCCGGCGCGGTGAAGTGGCCGTGATGCCCTCCCGTGGCCCGCTCGGTCCGGGTCAGCACGTGGAGCCACGGCATGCGGGTATCGCAGCCAGCCGTAGAGCTCTGCTGCCGCCGAAGCCGCGAGCAGGGTTCCCGTCACCGAAGGAAAGTGTGGCTGCCATCCAGCGCTCGCGGTCGGTCCGGGCCGGGCCGCCGAGGGAGTGGACGCGGTGAAAGGTCGGGTGCAGGCGGCCCTGAGCGACGCGATCGTTGATGACGCTCGAGCCCCAGCCCACCGAGTGAAGCTGGGCGAGGGTGACCTGCCGATGCTGCACGAGCCCCCAGCGGGCCAGCCGCTCCTCGGGCCGAACGTGCAGCATGTCCGGCTGGTCCGGAGATTGTGCGTGTTCGGCGCCCACGCGGCTGAGGGTGCCGGGCCGCGTGCGCGGAATCTAGGCGCGAGTGTCACAAGAGAGTGACTATTCGGCCGGCGCGCGCCGCGCGGCCACGCGGCCCGCGACGAACAGGCCCGCGAACAGCAGCAGGGCCGGGGCGACGAAGAGCACGGCCGGCGCGCCGCCGCCGCCCGAGTCCTCCGACCCCGACGAGGCGAGCCGTGGCCTCGGGCGGCACCGCGACCGTCGTGGCCGTTCTCGGTCGCGATCCGGGCGACCGCGGCGATCGCGGCCTGAGCCAGGCCGTCCGAGCCGCGCCTCGGCGTCGATCGTCACCGGCGCCAGCGCGCGGTCGACGCCCTCGCCCAGGTTCGCGCCGCCGAAGCCGCCCGGCATGACGACCAGCAGGTGGACGTCCTTGACCGGGTCGCCGTGCGGGTTCAGCGTCGCCAGCTCGCGGTAGAGCAGCTCGCGCGTACTCGATGCGGGTTGTTGAACAGCTGCGGGTAGGCGCCGAGGTCCGCCTCGGTGTTGATCAGCGCGACCTTCATCGGGTAGCCGGCCGTCCTTGCGCCTCCTCGACCACCTGCTCCAGCGCGGTCTTGAACCGCTCGGCGACGCCGGCGGCGCGTAGGGCAGGAAGACGTCCTGGGTGAGCAGGACGTCGCTCGCGGGGTCGCCGTCGGCCCGGGCCACGGGAACGAGCAGCGAGGAAGACGAGCACGCGCCAGGAGCGGCGCGCCTCACCGCGCACCGTAGCCGCGGCGCGAGCCTTGTTGCCGGTCGGGTCCTCGCGCGACGCAGCGTCACGCGGAAGCGGCCCGCCTCCCGCGGAAGCCGCACCCTCGTCCGCGCCGCACCCGCCTTGACGAACCGGAACGACTGCCGCAGCACCTTCGTCGCCCCCGGCCGACGACACCCGCGCGGTCACGGAGCGTCCTCGGAGATCCGGAAGCGGGCGATCGCGAAGCGGCGCGCGGCACCGAGACCCGCACGCGCGACAGACCGCGGCGCCGAGCGTCCACCACCGGCCCCGGCGCGACCACGACCGTCCCGCGCATCGTCGGGTGCTCGCGAGCAGTGGTACGTGTACGTCCCGGCCTTGCGCGAAGAAGTAGGTGAACGTCGCGCCCGACTTCGTCGGCACGCCCGAGTCGAACCTCTCGCCCGACCCCGCGTCGGACGTGACGCTGTGGTCGGTGTCCGGCCCGTCCCAGTTCCACTGGACGATGTCGCCCTCGACGACGTTGATCGTCGACGGGTTGTAGGCGTAGAACGCGATCGACACCACCGGCGGTGCGTGGCCCGGGATGCGCGGCGGCGGGCGTGGCGGCGAGCGACGCTCAGCGCGACCGCCGCGAGCGCGCAGCGCCTCACTGCTTGATGCCGTAGTAGTAGCGGTACTGCGGGTCGTCGGGCGGCTTCGTCGCGGCCCTGGCAGTTGACCTGGACGTTGGTGCCCGACGACGGCGGCGAGCACTTCCAGCCGCTTCGGGTGCGCCTTCGTCCTTGAGGTAGCGCTTGACCCACTTGCGCGCGAACGCTGCACTTCACCCCGTGCGCGATGACCGTGTAGCCCTTCCGCCTTGAAGGCGACGGGATCGCACTGCTTCGGCGGGACGGCCCGCCGGCGCGCCAGCCGAGACAGCAGGAGGCCGCGAGCCACAAGCGCATCAGCGCAGTATGACTCGCCGCGCGCCTCCAGCTCCTATCGCACGCGGACGCGCTTGGCCTGCGCGCCGCAGTTTCTTGCCGCCCACCTTCGCCGTCACGACGGCGCGGTAGCGGCCCGGCCGCTTGACGCGGAACGTGACGCGGAAGGCGTTGACCTTCGTCGTGACGCGCCGCACCGTCACCGTCCGCTTGCCGGCGCCGGCCAGCCTGCACGGTCAGCTTGACGCCCTTCGGCGCGTTGCCGTAGACGGCGACGCCGGTGCTTGCCGCGGCGATCGCGCGACCCGCAGCGCGCTTCGCGCCTGCCGCCCGGGCGCCTCGGCTTCGGCGTCACCCGCCGGGCGCCGGCCTCAGCGCCGCGCCGGCAGCGGGAAGTCGGCCTCGGTCGACGCGCTGATCACGTCCTCGGGCGACCTCGAACGGCGCGTCGCCGAGCCAGTTGCTCGAGGCGCACGGACGGTCGCCCTGGATCGTGTCGCGGGCGCTGTGTACTTGAGGAACGGCAGCGTCACCGTGCCCGGACTTGAGCGTCGACCGGCGACGGGCGCGGCTCGGCAGCCACCACTCCGCGTTGGTGTCGGTGACCAGCACGCCGAGCCGGTGGCCCTGCCGGGATCTTCCAGTCGTTGCCGTAGAGGTCCATCTCGACCTTGCCGTCGGCAGCCGACCAGCGACGCGTTGCGCGAGAGCAGGATCGCCTTGCGCTCGGCGTCGATGTCGTAGGTGTCGACGACGACGCCGGCGACGGCGAGCCGACGCTGCCGCTGAGGTCGAGCTTCGCGTGCGGGACGCCGGCGTACCAGGCGTCGGTTGGACAGCGGCGGCGAGATCGTCCACAGGCCGTTGCCCGCGGCCGAGCCCGGTGCCCTCGTTCTGGCCGTCGCCGTCGTAGCGCGCCGGGCTTCAGCGTCGACCGTGACCGGCGTCGAGTCGGCCGGCGGCCACTGCTGCCTCCGAGCGCCACGTGCCGTCGGACGTCTGCACCGCGACCGGCGGGTCCTTGTCCGTCGCCGCGTCGGCCAGCGGCACGTCGCGGACGTAGTGGTCGAAGAAGCGCATGGCCTCGTCGAAGAAGCCCGTGCGGCCCTCTCGACCAGGTCGGTCGTCGGCGTCGCGTCTCGTTGCCGCGGACGTGGTCCCACATGCCGAACCAGGCGCGCTTGGGCGCCGTTGACGGCGTTGAAGAAGTCGAACGCGCCGTCGGGCTTGGTGTTGTTCTCGAGGAAGCCCTGGGTGAGGAACAGCGGGACCTTGCCGTCCGTCGCGCGCTTGGCGATCAGGTTGCGCGCCTTCCAGTACTCGGAGTCGTGGTTCGAGTCCTGCTGCGACGCGTAGTTGCTGCGCCAGGCAGTCCGGCGTCGTCGCGCCGTTGACGTTGTAGATCGGGTCGTCGCAGCAGCGGCCCCGGCGTGGCGGCGATCGCGTCGTAGAGCGCGGGCGTCGCCGCCGAGTTCTCGTAGCGGACGCCGTTGGAGTACAGGTAGCGGTAGAGGTCGTAGACCGGCTCCATCGAGACGACGGCCTTCAGGCCCTTGGGGTTCTGAGACCGCGCCGACCAGGCCGGTGACGCCGTCGTAGGACTTGCCGTACATGCCGACCGCGCCGGTCGACCACGGCTGCGACGCCGCCCACTCGACCGCGGCCTTGACGTCCATCTGCTCGCCCGGGCCGCCCCAGTCCAGGCAGCCGCCCGAGCCGCCGAAGCCGCGCAGGTCGACCATCACGAACGTGTAGCCGCGCTCGATGAGCTTGGCGCCCTCGATGAAGTCGTAGAAGCGGTCCGACGGCCCTCGACGGGCCCGACCGGGTCGTAGTCGGTGTCCTCGAGCGGGACCGATCGGGCCCGGTCTGGCCCGAGTGGTTGAAGTACGGGCCGATCGAGAGGATGACCGGCGTCTTGGCGTCGCGCGGGCAGGCCCTTGGGGCGCAGGATGTCGGCGTGCAGCATCGTGCCGTCGCCGGACTCGATCGCGGCCCTCGGCCACTCCGCGTCCTCCGGGACGTCCGCGATCGCGCGGGCACGCAGCCGCCGGCCACAGCAGCAGGAAGATCAGGAGCAGCAGCGTGCGCTTCATGTGTCCTCAAACGCAGCGGTATCGCCGATCTGGCGCCGGGCGGCGAAGAACGCGCGCAGCAGCGCAGCGCACTCGTCCGCCAGTGGACCGGCCTCGACCGCCGGCCGGTGGTTGAGGCGCGGCTCGGCCAGCACGTCGAGGACCGAGCCGGCCGCGCCCGCCTTCGGGTCCGCCGTCCCGTAGACCACGCGCGGGACGCGCGCCGAGCACGATCGCGCCCGCGCACATCGCGCACGGCTCGAGCGTCACGTACAGCGTCGTGTCCAGCAGCCGCCACGAGCCCAGCGCGGCCGCAGCCCGCTGCAGCGCCAGCAGCTCGGCGTGGGCCGTCGGGTCGCTGCGCAGCTCGCGCTCGTTGTGGCCGGCGCCGACGATCGCGTCGCCGCGCGACGACGACCGCACCGACCGGTACGTCGTCGTGCGCGAGCGCCAGTCGCGCCTCGGCGACCGCCGCCTCCATCCAATGCTCGTCCGACCGCTTCACGGACAACTATCTTTGCGTGGTCCGGATTCCGGGCAACTCCCGGCCTCCGCATCGGTTCACTCGACGGAATGCTCCGCGCTCTGCCCGCCCTTGTCGCGGCCCTCCTGCTGGCGGCGCGTCGCCGATGCGCGCGCGGAGGCCGCGCACTACCGGACCGGCGAGGTGCGTCGTGCGCACGGCACGCGCGTGGTCGCATCCGCGACGGCTCGACGCGTGCGCGGCGAAGATCGCCGAGCTCGCGCGCGCGCCGGCGTGCGAGCGCGTCGCCGAACTGGATCGCCCGCGCGTCGCTGCATCCCGAACGACCCCGGCCGCCGCGACGTCCCGGGCGGCTGGCAGGACGTGCAGTGGAACTTCCTCGACGCCGTCGCGGGCGTCAACGCGCCGGGAGCGTGGGACAACCTGATCGCCGCCGGGCGACCCGGCGGCGCGGGCGTCGTCGTCGCCGTCGTCGACACGGGCGTCGCCTACCGCAACTACAAGCGCTTCCGGCGCTCGCCCGACCTCACCAGGCGCCTGCGCCGCGGCTACGACTTCGTCGACAACGACCGCTTCCCGCTCGACCACAACGGCCACGGGACGCACGTCGCCTCGACGATCGCCGAGTCCGTCGACAACGGCGTCGTCGCTGACCGGGCTCGCCTACGGCGCGACGATCATGCCGGTGCGCGTGCTCGACCGCCGCGGCGAGGGCGACAGCGCCGCCATCGCCGCGCGGCATCCGCTACGCCGCCGACCACGGCGCGCAGATCATCAACCTGTCGTTCGAGTTCGCCGCCTCGGTGCAGCACGCGCCAGATCCCGGACATCCTCGCCGCGCTGCGCCGCGCGCGGCGCAAGGGCGCGCTCGTCGTCGGCGCATCGGGCAACGCGCACGCGCGCGCCGTCGCCTACCCGGCGCGGCGGACGACGTGCTCTCGGTCGGCGCGATCACCGAGCACGGCTGCCAGGCCGACTACTCCAACAGCGGCGCGACGCTCGACATCGCCGCGCCGGGCGGCGGCGCTCGACGCCGACCTCCCCGAGCGACCCGAACTGCCAGCCCGACGCCGAGCCGGGCCGCGACATCTTCCAGCTCACGCTTCAAGGGCTCGGTGCGCAGCGTTCGGCCTGCCCAGCGGCTACGAGGGGACGTCGATGGCGGCGCCGCACGTGTCGGCGACCGCGGCGCTGGTGATCGCGTCCGGCGTGATCGGCAGGCGCCCGTCGCCGGCGGCGATCGCAGCGCCGTCTGGAGCAGACCGCCGATGACCTCGGCAAGCCCGGGCCCGACCCGCGCTACGGCGCGGGCAAGGTCAACGCCGCGGCGCGCGACGGCGCTCGGCACCCCCACTCCGACGCCGACGCCGACGCCGACGGTCACACCGCCGCCGACGGTCACGCCGACGCCGACGATCTAGGTCGTCCGGACGATCAGCACCGAGCAGGGCGCGTGGTGCGAGACCTTGTTCGGCACCGAGCCGAGCAGGAAGCGCTTGGCGCCGGACATGCCCTTGTTGCCGACGACGATCAGGTCGGCGCCCTCCTCCTCGGCGACGTCGAGGATCGCGTCGGCGGGGTCGCCCTCGCGCGCGTGCTTCTTGACCTTGTCGACGCCCGTGTCCGTGAGCGCCTCCTCGGCCTCGTTGAGCATCGCGTCGACGTCCTCGCGCGGCGTCACCTGCCACTGGATGTCGTCGGGGGCCTGGCGGGCCTCCTCGCGCAGGCGCTGGTTGGACACCGGCACATAGGCCGACACGACGTTGACGCGGCTCCGACCTTCGATGCGAGGTCAGCGGCTTCCTGTACAGCCTTCTTGGCGGTGTCCGAGCCATCCGTGCCCACGACGATCGAGCGGATCATGCCGGGGAACCTATCGCGCCTCAGAGTTTGATGGCGGCGATGATGATGCCGGCCACCACGAAGACGACGATCGCGATCTGCGTGTAGACAAGCAGCCCTCGCACCTCACCGAGGTTACGACGGAAGCGCACGGGCGGCTTGCGCGACTCGAGTCGCGCAAGCCGCCCGCGATGCTCACGGGACGAACGCCTGCCAGGACATCAGGCCGTTGCCGCTCGTCACGATCGACCGGTTGCACGTCGTCGCTCCCGTGGTCAGGACAAGCCGCAGCTCGTGGGTGCCCGGGGGAATCAGCGCCGGTTGTCCAGCGGGGGGCGTGAGCAGCGGCCCCGCCACCATGACGCTGGCCTGGTTCTCGTCATCATTGATCAGCATCACGGCCCCCGGACGGCGAGCCACCAGCGTGTCGCCCTGGAAGAGCTCGGCGTCGACGCGCATGAGCGCGAAGCCGGCATCGTTGCTGGTGTACTGCGGGTACGCCTGGCCGTTGACGTGCACCCGCGAGGGGTCTGCCAGCGTGACAGGCTGCGAGATCACCGTCTTATCGAACTCGTTGCACGTGTGAAAGAACGTCGACTGTGACTCGTTTGCGGATCCGGTGCCACCGATGCCGTTCGCGCCGGCCGGGCCGGCTGGGCCAGCCGGGCCTTGATCGCCCTTCGGGCCAGCCGGGCCTTGATCGCCCTTCGGGCCGGGAGGCCCTTGCTCACCCCCCGGGCCGGGAGGCCCTTGCTCACCCTTCGGGCCGGGAGGGCCCTGCTCGCCCTTCGGGCCGGCTGAACCGGCTGGACCGGCGGGACCGTCCTCACCGGCGGGACCGGCTGGGCCCGCAGAACCGGCCGGGCCGGCGGGACCCTCGGGACCGGCCGAGCCGGTCGCGCCGCGTGGCCCGGTCGGACCGGTGACCCCCTGGCTGTTCCATGTCAGCGCCCGCTCACTCGAGTGGCAGTCAGCCGCCGAATTGACCACGCGCAACTGGCCGTTGGCCGTCTTATAACAGGTGGTTATCGTGCCGTCGCCAGCCGGGATCGCCGCCGCCGCGACACCGGCGACGAGCAGCGCACCTACGGCGGTCAGGACCAGCGTCCGCCGTCGCCATTGAAATCCTCTCATCGAGCCCTCCCCCTGATTCAGCGCGGACCCCCGCCGCACCCTGACCACCCGACATTTCCACATCTGGGGACCGGAAGCAAGGGAACAACCCCGCTCCCACGTCTAGGCGGGCGCCGCGGCCTCGCGACCGCCCGCGATCACGGTCGTCACCGGGACGCCGAGCCCCGCCGCCTTCGACGGCAGATCGAGCTTGAGCCACTTGCTCACGCGCGTCGGCAGCGTCGAGATGATGATCTCGTCGAACCCGTGCAGGTTGATCGCGTCCTGGATCGCCGCGAGCGGCTCGTGGTCGCCGACCATGCCCTCGACCTGGGAGCCGGCGGCCTCGCGCAGCAGCGGCAGCGCGAGCTCGAGCACCGCCTCGGCCTCGCCGTGGTCGGCGTCCTCGGGATCGGTGACCCGGTGCAGGCCCGGCGCGACGTGGGGCACGAGCAGCGTGAAGGTGGCGTCCCCCCTGGCGGCACGGTCGCGAACCGCGTCCAGCAGCGCGGGCGTGGCCGCGGTGCGGTGGGCGACGACGAGGACGCGGGCGGGCATGAGGCTCCTCCTGGATGGTGGCTTTTGTCACGAAGAATGGCACCATCAGCGCGCCTGCGCGTTCAAGCGCAGCCGTTCGGAGGCCGACAGTTATCGTGCGACGGGTCCCTGATGCGAACGCGACCGAGGCCACATCGATGAAGCGCGCCGTCGTCCTCGCCGGTGGCCTCGGAATGCGCCTGCGGCCCTACACCGCTGTCCTCCCCAAGCCGCTGATGCCCGTCGGCGACCGGCCGGTGCTGGACATCGTGATGCGCCAGCTGCACCACCACGGCTTCGACCAGATCACGATCGCCACGGGCTACCTCGCGGAGCTGATCGAGGCCTTCTTCCGCGACGGCGCCGACCACGGCGTGAGCATCGACTACCACCGCGAGCACACGCCGCTGGGAACCGCCGGCGCGATCGGGTCGATCGAGGACCTCGAGGCGCCGTTTCTGGTGATGAACGGCGACGTGCTGACCGACATCGACTACCGGGCGCTGATGGACCAGCACCTCGAGACCGAGGCGGCCGCCACGATCGCGACGATCACGCGCGACATCCAGGTCTCGCTCGGAGTCCTCCACTTCGCCGACCCGCACCAGCCCGACCGCCTCACCTCCTACGAGGAGAAGCCGCACTTCGAGTTCGAGGCCTCGATGGGCATCTACGCGTTCTCGCCGCGAGTGCGCGACTACATGGAGTCCGAGGAGTACCTCGACTTCCCCGACCTGATCCGGCGACTGCTCGACGCCGGCGAGATCGTACGCGCCTTCCGCTCGGACTGCTACTGGCTCGACATCGGCCGCCACGACGACTACGAGCAGGCGCTCGAGGAGTTCGAGCGCATGAAGCGACCGGCTGATCCCGGACGGCTCCGCGAGCGAGCGCCGCAGCGGCCCGGACCGGCGCAACGACCCGCGCCGCCAGGAGAAGGGCGACCGCCGGGACGCCGAGCGCCGCGACAGCGAGCGCCGCCAGCTGCCGACGCAAGGCGGCGACGGGTTCCCCTCGCCGCCCGAGACGCCGCTGCTACGCCGCGTCGAACCCTGAGCGCCGCGCCTCGAGGTCCTCGTCGAGGTGCGCGAGCTGGGCGGAGCCGAGCGCCGCACGCGGCTCGTCGAGGCGGAAGTTGAAGCCGACGTCCACCACGTCGTAGCTGTCGCCGTGGCCGCGGTGGCGGTCCCAGGTGTTCGAGGTCATCGCGTGCTGGCGCAGCAGCCGGACACGGGCGGCCAAATCGTGATCGTCGGTGGTGACGCAGCCGCCCTCGCCCATGGCGAGCGGCCGGCCGTCGGCGAACGACCAGCACGCCGCGACGCCGGCGCGGCCGACGCCGAGGCCGAGCGCGTCACGGCAGTCCTCGATCACCGGGAGCTCCGTCTCGGGGATGGGCGCGGCGGCGGCACGGGTGTGGACGACGATCACCGGGTCGACGGGAGCGAGCGCGCGGACGACGAGGAACACCGCCGCCGTCCCGCTCGAGACCGCAACGGCGTGCGCCGCGCCGATGTAGGCGGCGAACTCGGACTCGAAGGCCGCGGTGCGCGGGCCCATCGTCAGCCAGCCCGAGCGCAGGGCCTCCAGCACCGCCTGGACGTCGGACTCCCTCAAAGCGCGGCCGCCAGCGCCTCGACGACGCGGTCCTGCTGCGCGTGCGTCATGAAGCCGTACAGGGGCAGCGTCACCTGCGAGCGCGCGATGCGCTCGGCCTGCGGCAGCGAGGCCGCGTAGCGCTCGCGGTAGGCGGTGAACTCGTGCACCGCCGGATACAGCAGCGACGTCTGGATGCCTGCTTCTCGCGCAGCGCAGCGCGCACCGGCGCCTGGCTGCTCGGGGTCCGCAAGCACGATCGGCATCACGTAGCACGACGAGTGCGCGACCTCCGCGTCCGTGTAGGGGACGATCACGCCGTCGATTTCGCGCAGCAGCTCGCGGTAGCGCGTGGTCAGCTCCCGGCGCGCGGCGATGTCGGCGGCCATCCGCGCCATGCGCGAGCGCAGCAGCGCCGCGCGCGGCTCGTCGATGCGCAGGTTGTACGCGCCCGACCGCTCCCGGCGGGCGCGCGCGGCGACGTCGTCGTCGTCGGTGGCGAGCAGGCCGCCCTCGCCGACCGCGAGCACCTTGTTGGAGAAGAACGAGAAGCACGACGCGAGCCCCCAGGCGCCGGCCTTGCGCGCGCCGCGCTCCGCGTCGGGGGAGTGCGCGGCGTCCTCGATCAGCGCCGGGCCGAGCTCGCGCAGCCGCTCGACCGCGGCGGGGTAGCCGCCGTAGTGGACGGCGCAGATCGCCTTCGTGCGCGGCGTGATGCGCGCCGCCGCGTCGTCGGGGTCGAGGCCGAGGTCGTGCGGGCCGCACACGTCGGCG
This sequence comes from uncultured Solirubrobacteraceae bacterium, assembly GCA_963724135.1. Classification (GTDB taxonomy): domain Bacteria; phylum Actinomycetota; class Thermoleophilia; order Solirubrobacterales; family Solirubrobacteraceae; genus DATLGB01. The sequence goes on along the minus strand of CAVRTA010000004.1, from coordinate 54,483 downwards.
AACACCGGCGTCCCCCCGCAGTAGATGACCGCCGCCGCGCTGGCCGCGAACGTGATCGACGGCACGATCACCTCGTCCCCGGGCCCGATCCCGCCGGCCAGGTAGGCGAGGTGCAGCGCCGCCGTGCCCGACGACACGGCGACGGCGTGGCGCACGCCCAGGTGCTGCGCGAACTCGCGCTCGAAGGCCTCCACCTGCTCGCCCGCGCGCAGCCGCCCGGAACGCAGGACCGCCGCGACCGCCTCGAGATCCTCGTCCTCCATGCGGAGGTCGAACAGCGGGATCGCGGGCGCGGTCAAATCGTGTACGTGTCCGGCCGGTAGCGATCGAGGTGCTCGGCGAGCCACTCGATCGTGGCCTGGAGGCCCTCGTCGAGCGTGTGGCGCGGCTCCCAGCCCAGCAGCTCCCGCGCGCGGCGAGTTGTCGGACAGCAGGCGCTCGACCTCGCTCGCGGGCGGGCGGTCGCGCTGCGCGTCGTGGGAGATCTCGTGGGGCTTGTCCATCAGCGCGTGGATGCGCGCGGCGAGGTCGCCGATCGAGATCTCCTGCCCGACGCCGAGGTTGATCGTCTGGCCCGACCGCCGCGTCCGCCGAGCCGGCGAGCGACGAAGCCGTCGGCGGTGTCGGACGCGAAGGTGAGGTCGCGCGTGGGCGTCAGCGCCCCGAGCTCGACCGTGCGCCCGGCGAGCAGCTGGGTGATGATCGTCGGGATCACCGCCCGTGCCGACTGCCGCGGCCCGAACGTGTTGAACGGCCGCAGGATCACGACCGGCAGCTCGTAGGCGGCGTGGAAGCTCTCGGCGATCTTGTCGGCGCCGATCTTCGACGCCGAGTACGGGCGACTGGCCGACCAGCGGATGCGATTCGGAGATCGGCACGGTCTGAGCCGTCCCGTAGACCTCGGAGGTCGACGTGTGCACGACCCGGCCGACGCCGGCCGCCCGCGCCGCCTCGAGCACGTTGGTCGTCCCCTCGACGTTCGTGCGCACGTACGCCAGCGGCGTCACGTAGGAGTACGGGATCGCGATCAGCGCGGCGAGGTGGAAGACGACCTCGGTGCCGCGCATCGGCTCGGCGAGCGTCTCGGGGTCGCGGATGTCGCCCGCGAACACCTGGATGTCCTCGCGCACCTCGGAGGCGTCGAGCCAGCCCCAGCTGCCGCCGCTCGTGTAGCGCACGAAGGCGCGCACGTCGGCGCCCGCGCGCACAAGCGCCTCGGTCAAGTGGCTGCCGATGAACCCGGCGGCGCCGGTCACGAGCACCTGGCGCCCGGTCCAATCCATGGCCGTACAGTACGGGCCGTGGCGGTCAGGCAACAGGGATGGCTGGTGACGGCGGGGGTCGCGCTTGCGGTCGTCGCCGCGTGCGGTCATCCCGCGCTCGCGCTCACGCTGGCCCCGTTCCTGCTCATCGCCGCCGCCCCGCTGGCCGGGCGCTTTCCCGGCGAGAAGCTGATCGTCGCCCGCCGCGCGCTGCACGTGCCGCGTCCGCGTCCGCAGCTGCGAATCCGGCCGCCGCGGCGCGCGACCACCCTCACCTCCCTCCTCGAGCGCTCCGTGCACACGCTGCGCGGGCCGCCCGTGGTCGCCTAGCTCCAGAAGCCCGCGACCAGCCTTCACAAAAGGGTCCGTCCCTTTTGTGAAACACGAACCGAGGAAGAGACATGCACCGCTACATGGCCGCGCCGGCGCTCGCGCTGCTCATCGCAGCCCCGGCGTCCGCGCACCAGGCCAACCCGAACTACCTGAGCATCGTCGGCGCGGTGACCCCGCGCACGCCGGGCATCACCGTCGAGGTCCTCAACCGCGACGACCAGCTGCAACTCATCAACGGCTCGGACGAGGACGTCGTCATCTACGGCTACAACGACGAGCCCTACGCGCGCATCGACGCGGACGGGACGGTCGCGGTCAACACGCAGTCGCCGGCCCACTACCTCAACGAGGAGCGCTTCGGCGGCGCGAGGATCCCCGCCGGCGTCAAGGGGTCCGACCCACCGCAGTGGAAGGTTCTGAGCAGGACGCGCCGCTTCCAGTGGCACGACCACCGCATGCACTGGATGGCGAAGAAGCGCCCCCCGCAGGTGACGGACCCGGGCAAGCGCACGAAGGTCTTCGACTGGAAGGTGCCGCTGACGATCGACGGCCGCCAGGGGCGGATAGCGGGACAGCTCTTCTGGACGCCGTCGGCGGGCACGCCCGTCGCCTTCCTGATCGTCGGTGGCGTGGTGGTGGTCGCGATGTCCGCCTGGGCGATCGTGGCCCGGCGGCGGCGCGTCCGCGCGGACCGGCCGGCCGAAGAGTCCTGGTGAGACGCGCGGCACTGATCGCGCTGCTGGCGATGTTCGCCCTCGAGGGCGTGGCGTCGGCGCATGCTCAGCTCCAGGACACGCAACCCGCGCGGGGCGCGCAACTCGACCGTGCTCCCGAGCAGATCGAGCTGCGGTTCTCCGAGAACGTGACCGCCGGGGCGGGCTCGGTGCGCGTCTTCGACGGCCGCGGCCGCGAGGTCCAGAAGGGTGACCCGCGCGCGGACGGCGACCGGGTCGGCATCGACCTGCTCGGGAACCTTCCCGACGGCGGCTATACGGCCACCTACCGCGTCATCTCGGCAGACTCGCACCCCGTCTCGGGCGGCTTCTCGTTCACGATCGGAAGCGGCGGGCCGGGGGCGCAGAGCGTGGGCCGGCTGCTGGAGACCAGCCAGAGCGGGCCGGTCACCGCGACCGCGCTCGGGACCGCGCGCGCCGTCCAATACGCGGCGATCGTGCTCGCGCTCGGCGCGCTGCTGTTCTTCGCGCTGTGCTGGCCGAAGGGCGTCGACTCGGCGCCGGTCTCGCGGCTGCTGCTGGTGGCGGCGGTGGCGGGTGTGCTCAGCGCCGTGGCGGGCCTCTTCCTGCACGGCGCGCAGGCGAGCGGCGGCCCGCTGGAGGCGCGGCTCGACACCCAGTTCGGCGTCACCTGGCTGCTGGCGGGCGTCGGGTGGCTCGCCGTGGCCGCGCTGCGCCGTTCGGGCTGGGCGGTGCTGCCCGCCGGCGGCCTCGCGGTCGTCCCCGCGGCGGGGGGCACGCCAGCGTCGAGGGCGCCCTGATGCTCGTCTCCAACCTCGTCCACGTGATCGCGGTCGCAGCCTGGATCGGTGGGCTGGCGACGCTAGTCCTCGCCCTGCGGCCGGCCACCCGGGGACGGCGGGACCTGGCCGAGCCGGCGATCGCGCGTTTCTCGAGCCTGGCGCTGGCGCTGGTCGGCGTGGTGCTCCTCACCGGCGTCCTGCAGTCGGTCGTCGAGCTCTCGGCGTGGAGCGAGCTCCTCGACACCGCCTACGGCCGCGCCGTGCTGATCAAGCTCGGCCTCTTCGCGGTGCTGCTCGGATTCGGCGCCTTCCACCGCCGGCGCGCCCTGCCGCCGCTGCGGACGCTGCGCGCGGAGCTCGCCGTCGCCACGGTCGTGCTCGGCGTGACCGGCGCGCTGGCGACGTACGTGCCCGGCAAGGACGCCGACGTCGGCCCCGTCAACCGCAGCGCCGTCATCGGGCCGGCGCGCATGGAGCTCACGATCGATCCCGCCCGCACGGGGGTCAACGAGCTGCATCTGTACCTCTTCGACCGCCGCACGGGCGCGCAGTTCGACCGCCCCAAGGAGGTCACGGCCGAGGCGTCGCGCGGCGACCTCGCTCTTCCCGTCGAGCTGCGCAAGGCCGGCCCCGGCCACTACGTGGCGCAGCAGGCGACGTTCCCGCGCCGCGGCGACTGGACTCTGACCGTCACCGCGCGCGTCTCCGACTTCGACCAGTTCACCACCGACACGGAGGTAGAGATCCGATGAGAAGGATTACCAGTCTCGCCGTCGCGGCCGCGCTCGCGCTGCCCGCCACGGCGTCTGCCCACGTCACCGTGCACCCCAACGTGATCCCGGAGGGCTCGTTCGCGGTGCTGGACATTCGTGTGCCCAACGAACGCGACGACGCCGGCACGACGAAGGTGCAGGTGCAGCTGCCCGACGGCTTCGCCTTCCTCTCGGCGGAGGTGCCCCCGGGCTGGAAGGTCGCCTACAAGAACGAGAGGCCCGCGGACCCGGTGCAGACCCCGCACGGCGAGATCCCCACCCAGTTCACGGAGGTCACGTTCAGCGGCGGCCTGATCCCGCCGGGGCAGTTCCGCGAGTTCCCGGTGTCGGTCCTCGTGCCCGGCGAGGCCGGCGACACGCTGACCTTCAAGTCCCTGCAGACCTATGAGAACGGCGAGGTCGTGCGCTGGATCGGTGAGCCGGACTCCGAGAAGCCCGCGCCGACGATCACGATCTCCGACGCCGGGGGGCTGATCGAGGACTCGACGGGCGGAGCGGGTCACGCCGAGGACGCGAGCCACGAGGGCGAGGGGGAGCCTGCGCCCGCGGCCTCCACGACCCGCGTGGTCGAGAAGGAGTCCAAGGGCCTGTCGATCGCGGCGCTGATCCTCGGCGCGCTCGGCCTCGCTACAGGCGGCCTGGCGCTGACGCGGAAGAAGGGCTAGCGCGTATCGCGCGTGGAGCCCTTGGAGACCCGGGCCTTGACGCCCCGTCGCGCGGCCCGTGCGCGGCGCTTGCGTGAGACGCGCGCGCGGCGGCCCCTGGCCGCCCGGCGCGTCTTGCGCTTGCGGGCGGGCGTGGTCGAGAGGGTCTCGGTGCCGCCGAACGCGGTCGTGTAGGTCGCTCCGGACCCGCTGGTCGGAGCGCGGGTTGCCGAGCACGACGCCGAAGCCGATCTCCTTGAACTGCGCGCGCAGGATGTTCTCGCGGTGGCCCTGGCTGTGCATCCAGGCGGCGACGATCTCCTTCGGCGTGGCCAGCGCGCCGGTGCCCCAGGCGAGGTTCTCGCCGACCGTCCATGCGCCGACCGCCGGGATGTAGCCGGCGGCGCGGATGCGGTCGATGGGGTCGGAGCCGTCCCTGCCGGTGTGGTCGAAGTACTGCTCGGTCGACCATGTCGCGGGAGTGCTCGACCGCGGCGGAGGCGAGCTTGGCGTTCGGCTTGAGCGGCCCGAGGCCGGCGTCCGCGCGCTCGCCGTTGAGCAGGCAGAGCGTGAGCGCGACGACGGCCGGCAGGTTGTCCCTCGCCGGGGCGAGGTCGGTGTTCGTCGCAGGCGGCGCCGGCGCCGACGCCCTGCTCGGTGTTCGACCGGCCGGGGACCTTGCGTGTCCGGGAGGAGCTTGATGCCGCCGCGATCGCCGCGTGGTGGCGTCACCGATCCCGCCGCCGGTCGACGCCGCACGTTGACGGCGCCACCGGCGCTGCGCGGCTGGACGCGCTCCTGGCTCGTCCGGCGCGACGGGCGTGGACGAGCCGCCGCAGCCCGCGATCAGAGCGGCGAGACAGAGCAGGAAGACATGGACGCAGGTGGCGGGGCATGCCTGCCTTACATCGGCGCACCCAGCGCCGCGCTTGACGCTCCGGCCTAGAGCCTGGACCCCAACCCCCGTCAGATCTCGGAGGCGAGCGCCTGCCAGGTGGCGGCGCCGAGCTCCTCGAAGGCGTCGACGACGGTCGGGATCGAACTGGGTCCCGGCGTTGCGGCGCAGCTCCTCGGCCGCGTCGTCGACCGACATCTCCTCCTTGTAGGGGCGCTCGTGGACGAGGATGTCGAACACGTCGGCGACGGCGACGAGGCGCCCGGCGAGCGGGATGTCCTCACCCGCGAGGCCGTCCGGGTAGCCGCTGCCGTCCCAGCGCTCGTGATGCGAGCGGCAGATCCGCTCGGCGATGCGCAACAGCGGCGACGTCGACTCCTCGAGGATGCGCGCGCCGAGCGCGGCGTGGGTCTTGACGACCTCGTACTCCTCGTCGGTGAGCTTGTCGGGCTTGAGCAGGATCGTGTCCGGGATCGCGATCTTGCCGAGGTCGTGCAGCGGCGCGGCGACCCGGATCAGCGTCGACCTCGTCGTCGTCGAGCCCGACCCTGCGGCCCAGGCGCGCCGCCATCGCGCCGACGCGCTGCGTGTGCTCCCACGTGTTGTCGTCGCGGTACTCGGCGGCCTGCGCGAGCCGGATCAGCGCGTCGCGCTGCGCCTCGTCGGCCGCCCGCTGGCGAGCTGACGGCATCGGACGCCAGCACCGCCTCGAGGTCGCGCACTCGCGCGCGCAGGCGGTGACGCTCCAGCAGCAGCGCCAGCCGGTCGAGCACGACCTCGTCGCCGGTGGTGCCCGCCGGCAGCCCGGGAAGGTCGTCGATCGACACGATCGGCAGGCCCCGCGCCGGTGCCCAGCGGATCCAGCCGCCGGCCGAGCTCGGAGCCGAAGCCAGGCAGCGCGAGGATGGCGTCGGGCTGGGCGGTGATCGCCCGGTTGATCGCCTCCTCGGTGTCGATGGCCAGCTCGACCGCTGCGACGCCGCGCGCGGCCAGCGTCGCGCGCAGCCGCGCCGCCGTACCCGCATCCGGCCCGGCGACCAGGATCCAGGCGCCTCTCAGTACGGTGGACCGGTCAGATGCCCCTGCGCGTTGATCGGAGTCGTCGGCGTCTGCCATGCTGGAGCATGATGCCGGACGCAGCCGCAAGACCCACGTCCCGGGGACGTCGTCGCCGGCTACCGGATCGAATCCAGGATCGGCCGTGGTGGCATGGGCGTGGTGCTACCTGGCCGAGCACCAGACCCTCCGGCGCCGCGCGGCGCTGAAGATCATCGCGCCGTGATCTGGCCGACGACGCCGACTTCCGCGAGCGCTTCCTGCGCGAGGCCCGGATCGCCGCGACGCTCACGCATCCGAACGTCGTCACGGTCTACGACGCCGGCGAGATCGACGGCCTGCTCTACATCGCGATGCAGTACGTCCCCGGCCCGGACCTGGCCGCGATCCTGCGCGAGGAGCGCCGGCTCGGCCCCTACCGGGTGCTGGACATCGGCCGCCAGGTCGCCGCCGCGCTGGACGCCGCCCACGTCGCCGGTCTGATCCACCGCGACGTCAAGCCCGCCAACGTCCTCATCGACGGCCGCCACGCCTACCTGACCGACTTCGGGCTCACCAAGGACCGCGGCTCGCGCGCCGGCGACAGCCTGACCCGGGTCGGCGAGGTGGTCGGCACGACGCACTACCTCGCCCCCGAGCAGGTCGAGGGGAAGAAGGAGGTCGACGGGCGCGCCGACGTCTACGCGCTCGCGCTGCCTGATCTTCCACACGCTCACCGGCGAGGTCCCGTTCCCGCGCGACAACGACATGGCGGTGCTCTACGCGCACCTGCACGACGAGCCGCCGAAGCTGTCCGACAAGCGCAAGGGCCTGCCCGACGGGCTCGACGCGGTGGTCGCAGAAGGCGATGGACAAGTCGCCCGACCGCCGCTTCGCCACCTGCGAGGACCTGATCCAGGCGGCGCGCGCCGTCGTCGACGCCGCACGGCCCGCTGTCGGAGTCCTCGTCGGGCAGCCGCCGTCCTCCTTCCTCGATCTCGCGCCCGATCCCGCCCTCCGGCGACCCGGGCACGATCCACACCGAGCCGCCGGGGAGCCTGACGACGCCGCCCCCGACCTCGCGTCCGGACGGCGAGTCGATGATCAAGTCGCTCACCGGCATCGTCGGGCCGACGGGCCAGCGCGCGATCGTGCTGCTCGGCCGGCCTCGACGCCGCGAGCACGCGCCGCGGCGCGCGTGGCGATCGCCGACCGCTGCGAGATCGTCGAGGCCGACGGCGTCGAGGCCGTGGTCGCGCTGGCGCGCGACGCCGTCCCGACGTGGTCCTGGTCGCCGGCGCTCGACGCGGCGCCGCGATCACCGTCCGCGCTGCGCGGCGACGCGGTCACGCGCGACGCAAGGTCGTCCTGCTCGGGGCAGGCCGCGAGACCGGGCGCCGTCAGCTCGCCGCGATCGGCGCCGACGACGGCGCTGGCGACGCCCTTCTCGCCGCTGCAGCTGCAGGTCAAGCTGCGGCGCCTGCTCGGCTCCGGCGCGTCGCCGGCTGAGGCGTGTGGCTCTCAGTCCGCAGCGGGCCTGACGCCGGGACGGCCGTCGAGCTTCCCGAGGAGGGGCGCTTCGTCGCTGGGCCGCCAGCGCGGCTCGGACCTCGTCGTCCGCGACGCGCGCGCCTCGCGCCAGCACGCCGAGCTGCTGCCGCTCGGCGCCAGACCGCTGGCGGCTGCGCGACCTCGGCTCGGCCAACGGCACCATCGTCGACGGGCAGCGGGTCTCCGACGCGGAGCTCGAGGGCGGCGAGGAGATCCGCATCGGCGACGTCGTGCATCGCCGTCACGCGGCGCTCGCCGACCGACGAGGGGCGTCCCGCGGGGCGGCCGCCGGCGGTCACCAACCGCACCCCGGCGGGGCAGACCGAGCTGCCCCGAGCTCGCCACCCAGTCGATGGTGCGGCGGCTGGTGGACGCGGGGACACGGCGGGCGACGCGCGCCGGGCTGCTCGCGGCGACCGGCGCGCTGCTGATCGCCGTGGGGGTCGTGCGTGCTGGCGTGGCCGGCGGCGACGACGACCGCGTCCCGCAGGTCGTCGCCAAGCTGCGCCCGTCGACCGTGCTGGTGACCACCGAGCGCGACGGCGCCCTGGCGGGCACCGGCTCGGGCTGGGTCCTCGACGCGAGCGAGGGCCTCATCGTCACCAACGGGCACGTCCTCAATCAGGGCGAGACGTTCACCGTCGCCGCGGACGGGAAGTCACGGCCGGCGACGGTGGTGGGCGTGGCGCCCGTGCGAGGACCTGGCGTTGCTGCGAGTGCGTGACACGAGCGGCCTCGTCACGGCCCGGCTGGCGCCGGCCGGGTCGGTGCGCCAGGGCGAGACGGTGGTGGCGATGGGGTTCCCGGCCGACGCCGCCGCGGGCGACGATCCGGGCTCGACCCGCGGCGTCGTCTCGGCGCGCTCGACGACCTTCAAGGACCCGGCGCCCGACGTCCCCGCGTACCCCGAGGTGCTGCAGACCGACACGCCGCTGAACCCCGGCAACTCGGGCGGGCCGCTGGTCGATCTGGATGCGCGCGTCGTCGGCGTGGACTCGGCCGCGCGCACGACCGGCTCCGACGGCCGGGCGCTGCAGAACGTCAACTACGCGATCACGATCGACCACACCCGGCGCGTGCTGGCCGAGCTGCGCGCGGGCCGTGCGGAGGCCTGGACCGGTTTCACGTTCGGCGTATCCGAAGCCTGACGAGCTGCGCGGTCTGCCGACGGGACTGCGCATCACGGGCGCGATCGAGGGGACGCCGGCCGCCGCCGCGGAAGTCGAGCCGGGATCGCTGCTGGCCGGGGTCGGCGGCAAGCCGATCGCCGCGCCGACGCTGCGTGCCTACTGCGACGCGGCCACCGGCTTCGTCTCCGGAGACGAGGTGACGCTGAGCATCGCCCCGCCGGGCGCCAAGACGCCGCAGGCGGTGCCGGTCAAGCTCGCCTAGGAGCCTGTCGGAGACAGACGGCTCGACTGAGACGGGCGTGAACCGAGCTGGGCGGTCACGGGGTCCGAAGGGAATACCCCAGGTATTTGCGAGGACCTCGGGAGCGATCCAGCGACGCGTTCACGGTCGTCTCAGGCGCGCCGGCGTCTACGACCGGCTCCGCAGCAGCTCCGCCATCGCCTCGGGAGTGGTGGCGCGCGAGGCGAGGATGCAGGTCTTGCCCTCCTGATGCCACACGACGAGGCTGACGCCGCCGTCGCGGGCGAGCGCGAGCTCGCGGTCGCCGGCGCGGGCGCGGTCGCCGGCGGGCAGGTCGAGCGGCCTGCCCTCGACGACCGTGTAGTGGACGCCGACGGTGCCACGGCGGTAGATGACGGTCTCGGCACGGCGGCCGTCGACGGTGTCGGTGCGCGTCCCGATCGCCCGGAAGCCGGGCAGGTAGCTGTCGCCGTCGGGCGCCGCGTCCTCGGGAGCGTGCAGCGCGGCGGCCGCGACCTGCGCGACGGTGGGCGGCTCCGGGGCCAGGAGGGCACCGACCGTCGCGATCGTGGCCAGCATGAGGCCGAGGAAGGCCAGTGCGAGGCGCGACGGCCGCTGCGGCCGGCGCTTCGCGGCCTGCGCGCGGGAAACGTGCTCGCGCAGCCCCAGTGGCGCCGAGACGCGCTCGCTCGCCGCGCGGATGCGCTCGCCGATGGGCTCGGTGCCGTCGTTCACAGCCGCGCCTCCTCGGGATCGAGCAGCTCCGCGGCGCGCTTGCGCGCGCGGTGGAGCCGGCTGGTCAGCGTCGTCTCGGGGATCTGCAGCAGTGCCGCGGCTTCGGCGTAGCTGAGGCCGACGACGTCGACCGCGATCACCGCGCCGCGCTGCTCCTCGGGAAGGCCGGCGATGACCGCGAACAGCTCCGTCACCGCGTACGCCTCGTCGGGACCGGGCGCATGCGTCGGCAACGTCGCCTCGAGCGGAACCTCGGCGGGGCGCCGCCGGCGGCGCCGGAAACGGCTGTGGTGCATGTTGACCAGCGAGCGCAGCAGATACGGCAGCTCCTGCCCGCCCTGGACCGTGCGCGGGCGCGCCAGCACCTTGGCATAGGTGTCCTGCACCAGATCGTCGGCTTCATGGCGGTCCCCGGTCAGCGCCCAGGCGGCGCGATAGAGCCGGTCGACGGTGTCGCCGAGCGCGTCGACGTCGAGCTCGCTCACGCCGCTCAGGCTATGACTCCGTCCGCTCGAGATCTTCCCGAGGCCGACGTCGAAGGCGGCGCGTACGTCAGGCTTGCGTTCGACGATGCCGATGCGCGCGTCGAACGCAGCCCAGCGCTCGAGCACCCTGCGGTCGAGGCGCGTGCCGTAGAGCGGGAGGACGGCGTCCAGCTGGGCCTGAACGAGGTCGACGTCCTTCGTGCCGGCGGCGTCGGCGATGCGGCGTGCGGCGCTGTCGGGGTCGGCGCGCACGTTCTGGATGCCGTTGGCGATCGCCAGCAGCGCGTCGCGGAGCTGAGCGCGCTTGCGGGAGAGCGTGTCCTCGGACGTGATCAGCACGACCTCGGGGTACGGCGGCGCGCCGTAGTCCTCGATCCGGAACTCGCGCGTGTCGAGCCCGCGCTCGGAGAGGACGACTCCCTCGGCATTCCAGAACACGGGAGCGGCGTCGACGCGTCCGGACAGGATCCGCGTGACGGCGCTGAAGCCGATCGTGACCCGATCGACCTTCGACGGGTCGCCACCGTCGTGGCGGACGATCGCGTCGAGGAAAGCGGGGTCGGACGGCAGGCCCGAGACGCCGACCGTCCGGCCCTCGAGGTCGCGCGGGCGGGATATGTCCCGTCCGTCCCGCGCAACGAGCGCCGCGAGCGGCTTCTGCACGAGCGCGCCGATCGCGACGATCTTCGTCCCCCGCTCGCGCGCGATCGCGAGGTCGTGGATGTCGAGCACGCCGAGGTCGACCTTGCCCGAGGCCACGAGCTTGAGCCCGTCCGGCCCCGAGCCGGGCTGCGCGGATGCTGAACGCACCGTGCTCGGCAGCCGCGTAGAGCGGGGCGTGGACGGCGTTCGGGGTGAAGTCGAGCGCGAGCGTCAGCTCCGGCCGCGGCGCCGGCGTGGAACCGCCGCAGCCGGCCACGAGCACGGCCAGCAGGAGTGCCAGACGGCGCATCGCCGCGTAGCGTAGGAGCGCGATGCTCGCCGAGGACGTGCGCGCCCACTGCGCCGGTGTTGCCGCGGCGGCCCGGCACGTCACGATCGTCGCGGATGCCGCCGGCTACGGCGCCGGCACGAGCGGCCTCGATCCGCAGCTGCACCGCCTCGACGCGCCCCGCGACGAGGTCGTCCGCTACCTCCTCATCCTCGATGCGATCAACTTCGGCTCGGGCTGGTTCGAGGACCTCGGCATCGACACGGACGGTCTCACGCGCCGGCTCACCGAGCGCGGCCCGCCGTGGACGGCGGCCGAGCTGCGCGCGCTCTCCGCCGCCGAGCTCGGCGCGACGCTCGGCCTCGACCCCGGCCACGAGCTGACGGCCCTGTACACGCGCGCACTGCGCGAGCTCGGCGGCTGGCTCGGCGACACACCGCTCGAGCTCGGCTCCTCCGCGCAGGCGTTCGCCGCCGCGCTCGTGCGCGGGATGCCGCTCTATGCCGACCCCGGCTTCTACAAGCGCGCGCAGATCACCGCCAACGACCTCGCGCTCGCCGGCGTCGCCGACTTCACCGACACCGACCGCCTCACGGTCTTCGCCGACAACCTCCTCCCCCACGTGCTGCGCCACGACGGCGTGCTCGAGTACGCCCCGGGCCTCGCCACCCTCGTCGACTCGGGCACCGAGCTCACGCACCGCAGCCCCGAGGAGATCGAGCTGCGCGCCTGCACCGTCCACGCCTGCGAGCAGCTCGCCGCCGCTGCCGGCGTCCCACCGCGAACGCTCGACAACTGGCTCTGGCACCGGGGCAAGGAGATCGGCGGCCGGCCGCATCGGACCCGCTGCACGGCGTATTGACTTCGATTGGGGCGAGGGGCGCTAGGGCTCCCCCGTGATCAGGCGCGCGCCGCGCCCGCGGGTGAAGAACGAGAAGCCCCAGCGGATGAAGACGAGCAGGCGGTTCTGGAAGCCGACGAGGTACCAGAGGTGGATCAGCAACCAGGTGATCCAGGCGAGGAAGCCGCTGAGCCTGAGGCCCTTGATGTCGGCGACCGCTGAGGCTCGTCCGATGGTGGCGAGGTTGCCCTTGTCGATGTAGCGGAACGGCTTGGCCTGCCGGCCGGTGAGGCGCGCACGGACGACCTTCGCGGCGTAGCGGCCCTGCTGCATGGCCACGGGCGCGACGCCCGGGAGTGTGACCGCCTCGCCGCTTGCGTCTCTGACCCGCACCATGTCTCCGAGCGCGAAGACCTCCGGGTGTCCGGGCAGCGTGAGGTCGGGCTCCACCGTGACGCGTCCGGCGCGGTCGATGTCGGCGCCGGTCGCCCGCGCGAGCTCGGCGGCCATCCCGCTGGCCGCGACGCCCGCCGCCCACACCACCGTGTGCGTGGGGATGCGCTCGGTCTGCTCGCCCGCGCGGACGGTCACGCAGGTGTCGTCGACGTCGACGACCGAGTGGCCGACCAGCGGCGTCACGCCGAGCCGCTCGAGCGACCGCTGCGCCCGCGCGGACAGCTTCTCCGGGAACGCCGTCAGCACCCGGTCGGCGGCCTCTACGAGCAGGATCCGCGCGCTGCGCGGATCGGTGGCGCGGAAGTCGCGCTTGAGCGTGTCCCGCGCGAGCTCGGCGATCTGGCCCGCCATCTCGACGCCGGTCGGGCCGGCGCCCACGACCACGAACGTCAGCCACTCGTCGCGCCGCTGCGGATCGGGCTCGCCCTCGGCCGCCTCGAAGGCGGCGAAGATGCGGCTGCGCACCGCCAGCGCGCTCTCGAGCGACTTGACCTCGAGCGCGTGCTCGGCCCAGTGGTCATTGCCGAAGAACGCGTAGTGCGAGCCGCCGGCGACGATCAGCGTGTCGTACGGGAGCGACTCCGGGACCGGCACGCCGCTCACCGAGCGCAACGAGATCCGGCGCGCGGCCAGGTCGAAGCCGGTCGCCTCCCCCAGCAGCACGCGGACGTTGAGCGCCCGCTTGAACACCGCCCGCAGCGGATACGCGATCTCACCCGGCGACAGCGAGCCCGTGGCCACCTGGTAGCTCAGGGGCTGGAAGAGGTGAAAGTTGCGCCGGTCGACGAGCGTCACCTCGACGCGGGCGTGGCGCAGCTTGTCCACCGCCTGGATGCCGCCGAAGCCCCCGCCGACGACTACGACCCGGTGCGGCTCATCTGTCATCGCCCGCCACCGTAACGCTTGCCCTCCGGGTGCGACAGGCGTTAGGTTCGCGTCGACAATCGAAGGGGAGGACACCATGCAGCAGTACGTGATCCTGCGCCGCAGCGGCTGGCGGTCGCCGGCGGAGCTCGAGGAGGCGGCCGGGCGCTCGGCGCGGGTCGGCGACGAGGAGATGTCCGACGACATCCGCTGGATCCGCAGCTACGTCCTCGCGGAGGACGGTGGCTCGGTCGGCACCGTCTGCGCTGACGAGATCATCCCGATCGCCGACACGGTGATCGTCCGGCCCGACCCTCAGCCGGCGCGGGCGTAGCGGGTGAACGGCCCCGTCCTCATCACCGGCTGCTCGACCGGCATCGGCCGGGCGACCGCACTGCGCCTCGCCAAGAAGGGCCACACCGTCTACGCGACCGCACGCCGTCCCGACTCGATCGCCGACCTCGAGTCCAAGGGCTGCAAGCTGCTCGCGCTCGACGTCAACGACGAGGACTCGATGCGGACGGCGGTCGACACCGTCGTGGAGAGCGAGGGCGCCGTCGGCGCCCTCGTCAACAACGCCGGCTACTCGCAGTCGGGCGCGATCGAGACGGTCGAGCTCGACGCGGTGCGCAACCAGTTCGAGACCAACGTGTTCGGGCTCATCCGCATGTGCCAGCTCGTGCTGCCGTCGATGCGCGCGCGGGGGCAGGGGCGGATCGTGAACATGAGCTCGATGGGCGCCAACCTCGTGTTCCCGGGCGGCGGCATCTACCACTCGACCAAGTTCGCCGTCGAGGCGGTCACCGACGCGCTGCGCTGGGAGGTCAAGGGCTTCGGCGTGCACGTCGTCAGCATCCAGCCCGGCCTGATCAAGACGGAGTTCGGGACCGCCGCGACGTCGTCGCTGCAGGCGCACGAGACCGGCGGCCCGTACGACCACTTCAACCAGCAGGTCGGCAGGCTCACCGCCGGCGTCTACGAGAACAAGCTGATGATCCGGTTGATCGGCGGCGGGCCCGACCGCGTCGCCCGCGCCGTCGAGAAGGCGCTGACGACGAAACTGCCGCGCCGCATCTACCGCGTGACGCCGTCGGCGCGCGTGATGATCGCCCAGCGCCGTCTGTTCGGCGCGCACGCCTGGGAGGCGTCGATGGGTCTCCAGTACCCCCGGCCGAAGGCCAAGACAAGCTGAGGATCACCGTGTCTCGTTCCGTTCTGTCCCTGATCACCGCGCTGACCGTGCTGGCCCTCGCCCCGCCGGCCCTCGCCGACGTCAAGATCAACGAGGTGGAGTCCGACGGGGCGGCCGACTTCGTCGAGCTGTTCAACACGGGCCCCGGCGCGGTCGACGTGAGCGGGTGGCAGCTCGACGACAGCGCCGACGGCAACCGCCTGACGCTGCCCAACGGGACCACCATCGCCGCCGGCGAGTTCCTGGCCGTCGACACCGACCCTCCGGTCGGGCTCGGCAGCAACGACGCGGCGAGGCTGTTCGCGGCGGGGGACCTGGCGAACCCGGTCGACAGCTACGCGTGGACGGCGCACGCGCCGGGAACGACGTACGGGCGCTGTCCGGACGGGACGGGCGCGTTCCAGATCACGGGCGCCGTCACGAAGGGAGCCGCCAACAACTGCCCGCCGCCGCTGGTCACCGAGGCCTGGCCGGGAGGCGCGTCGGTCACCGCGGTCGATCAGACCAACGTCCTCGGCACAGACGTCAGCGGCCTGGCCCACGAGGGCTCGGGCTCGGCGCTTCCCGGCGTGCTGTGGGCGGTCGACAACGGCGACAGCGAGCTGCTGCGTCTGGTGTTCAACGGGACGGAATGGGTGCACGACACCACCAACGGCTGGGCGGCCGGCAAGGGGCTGCGCTACCCGGACGGCACGGGGCTGCCCGACGCGGAGGGCGTGACGCTGACCGACGCGGGGGCGGCGGGAGGCGTGTTCGTGTCCAGCGAGCGCGACGGCGGCGGCGCGAGCCGGCCGTCGATCCTGCGCTACGACGTCACGCCGGCGGCGACCACGCTGACCGCGACCAGGGAGTGGAACCTGACGGCGGATCTGCCGCCGGTCGATGGCAACTCGGGGATCGAGTCGGTGACGTGGGTGCCCGACAGCGCGCTGACCGGCGCCGGCTTCGTCGACGAGGCCACCGGCGCCATCTACACGCCGTCGACGTACCCCGACCACGGCGCCGGGCTGTTCTTCGTCGGCCTCGAGGCCAACGGTTCCGTGTACGCGTACGCGCTCAATCTGAACACTGGCGCGTTCACCCGCGTGGCGACGTTTGCGAGCGGGTTCCCGACCTTCGCCGCGCTGCACTGGGAGCAGGCGACGCAGGAGCTGTGGGTCGGCTGCGACAACAACTGCGATGGCCGCACCGGCGTGTTCAAGGTCGACACGGCCGCCGGACCGACGCAGGGCAGGTTCCGGTCCGTCAAGTACTACGAGCGGCCGACCGGCATGGCCAACCTCAACAACGAGGGCTTCACCATGGCCGCGGCCGGGGAATGCGCGGCGAGCAGCAAGCCCGTCTACTGGGCCGACGACGGCGCCACCGGCGGCAACGCGCTGCGCGCCGGCACGATCCCGTGCCTCGACCCGACACCGACGGCGACGGCGACGGCGACGGCGACGGCGACGCCCACCGCATCGCCCACCCCGGCGCCTACCTGCCGGGTCCCGAAGGTCAAGCGGCTCAAGCTCAAGCAGGCCAAGCGCCGGATCAGGGCCGCGGGCTGCAGGCTCGGCAAGGTGACCAAGCCCAAGCGCAGACGGACGCGCCTGCGGGTGGCCAAGCAGCGCCCGAAAGCCGGGCGGACGGTCCCGCGCCGGACGCCCGTCAACCTGACTCTCAGGCGCCGGAAGGCCTGACGCCGAGCTGCTGCTCGGCCCGGGCGACGAACTCCTTCGTCTGGGAGCCGGCGCGCAGCACGCGCTTGAACGCGCCCGACGTCGCCGTCTCGGCGAGATCGCCCTGGACCTCGCGCGCGCGCCAGATGAACTTGATCGTGTTCACCAGCGTCCACTCGTCGGGGACGTGCTCCTGCAGCCGGCCGACCCAGCGCGCCTGCAGCAGGGCGATGATCGGCATCCCGGTCCCGTCCAGCGCGGCGCGCGCGGCCTGGACGTCCTCGGCCACGCCCCACAGCACCAGCATGTGCGCGCCGACGTCGACGTCGGTGAGGATCAGGTCGTGCAGGTCGACGAGGTCGCAGACCGTCGCCGTCTCCGTGTAGAGGTCGGTCGCCTCGCCCGCCGCCCCCGCGAACGGGCCTGCGGCGAACGAGGCGATCCCGAGCCGCCGGCGCCGCTTCCTGGCCTCCTTGCGCACCTGCTTCTCCGTCAGCGGCTCGTCCTCGGGGTCGCGCGCCGAACGCACCAGCCCGAGCACGAAGCCCTCCGGGCTCGCGCTGCCGTCGGGCCCGGCGACCAGCCCCGTCAGCTCCTCGCCCAGCTTCTCCTTGGCCTCGCTGAGCTCGTCGCGCAGCTTGTCCTGCGCCCGCGCGAGCCGGTCCTTGAACGCCATGCGCGGGATCTTCGCACCGACCGGCGCGCCGAGTGTCAGGTGACCGTGATGGTGACCGACTCGGTGTCGCGCCGGCCGTAGAAGTCGACGGCCGACACCCGCAGCCGGTACGTGCCGGGCGTCGTGTACGTGTGGAAGGTCGGCGGCGCCTCCGAGGCGTCGTGCTCCTCGCGCGAGCCGTCGCCGTAGTCAGTCGTGTGCTGGGAGACGTTGCGCTCGCGGTCGGCGATCTTGATCCGGAAGCGGACGGTGGTGCCGGCCGGGACCGTCGTCGGCCCCCTGAGGTCGAGCGTCACGCGCGGCCTGGTGTTGTGGAAGAGCTTGCGCAGGCCGGCGAGGTCGTCCGCGCGGAACGGTTTGCGGTTCCACGGGTGGCGCCTGCCGAGGCAGTTCGTCGGAATCGACTTCGGCCCCGTCCCGCTCGAGTTCATCAGCGCGCAGCGGCGGTTCTCGTGCTTGAGGCCGAGCGCGTGCCCGAGCTCGTGGGCGGCGATGATCGTCGCCGCCGTCCCGCGGCAGCCGAACGGCAGGTAGATGGCCGCATAGCCGCCCTCGATGTTGAGAGTCGTCGCCGTCTGGCCGGGAATGCCGCACCGCTTCTCCAGGCGCCCGACCTGGATCGATGCCTGCTCGGGGATCTGCGCCTTGACGAGCCTGACGCCGACACGGGCGCGGTTGAGCGCCTTCACCGCGCGCGCCATCGGCTTCTTCCAGTCCTTCAGCCCGACGTAGTAGAGGAGCTCCGGCTGCGGGCGGATCTTCATCAGCCGGTACGCGTGCGCGTCCGGCGCCGCCACGGCGAGCAGGCCGATGACCAGAAGAGCGCGCGCGATCACAACTAGTTCTTACGATACGGATCGACGTAGAGGTCGTCGATCTGGAACGCGCCGCCGAGTCCGGTGACGGTGAACTTGAAGTGGACGTCGACGCTGGGATCGAGGCCGGCGATCTCCGGGACGGCGAGCAGCATCGGCAGGCTCGGCTTCCACTGGTTGTGGCCGAGGCCGGTGACGACGCCGACCGGGACCTTCTTCAGCAGCGCCCCGTTCTCCGTCAGCACGGCGGTCACGACGAGCAGGCCGAGTGGCGAGCCCGTGCTCTTGACCATGAAGCGCAGGGTCGGCGAGTCGAGCGCCAGACAGGTGACCGGCGACGTGGCGGAGCCGCCGGCGCCGATGCCCACGACCCAGGGCTGGCCGGAGTCGGCGAGATCGGGCGCGACGTGAGAGACGACGGTATGCGAGCCGCCGGTCATGGTCCACCCGGCGGCCGCGCGATCGACGCTGCCGCCGTCGGCGAGCCGGTACCAGAACGGGTCCAGCCACTTCAGGAATGGCCGGCTCAGCTCACCGCCGGGGCACGACGCCGTCGCCGGTGGGGCGGCGACGCCTACGAGGACGAGGGCGATGAGTGAGTTCTTAAGCAACCGGCGGACCATGTGGACGCATGTCGGAGGGATCAAGTATCCGGTTAAGCCGTGGTGTCAGAACTCTGACGTAGACCATCTGTCCGCTAATCGAATCCGGCCCTAAAGCCGATGCCGTCGGTGATGGAGGACGTGCGCACACCCCCGCGGGTGGACCGGCTGAGGCGCCTCTCGCGACGGGAGCGCCTCACGGAGGCGGTGGGTGCAGCCGCGCTCGCCGCCGCGGTCGGCGTCCTGATCGCGACGACGCCACCGCTCGGCGTCGGTGCGCTCGACGCCGTCGGTCTCGTCCTGCTCTACGCCTGCTGCGCTCGCGTGCACGTGTACGTGGGTGGCGGCTCGGCCGTCCCGACCCAGCTCGCCCTCGTCCCGATGCTGTTCCTGCTGCCGCCCGCGCTCGTCCCGGTCGCGGTCGCCGCCGGGCTCGCGCTCGCGTCGGCGGTCGATGTCGCGGCACGCCGCGAGCATCCGGAGCGGCTGCTGACCGCCACCGTGGACGCGTGGTACGCGGTCGGCCCCGCCGCCGTCTTCGCGTTGGCGGCGCCCGCGCCATGGCTGCTCGTCCCGGCCTTTCTCGCCCAGACGTTCGCCGACACCGCCTGCACGGTGCTGCGCGAGTGGCTCGGCCGAGGGATCGCACCCGGCCTCCAGCTGCGCGCGATGGGCTGGATCTACGGCATCGACGCGGCGCTGACGCCGGTCGGCTGGCTCGCCGTCGGCGCCGGCCATCGCGGCTGGCTGCTGCTGGTCCCGCTGGTCGTCCTGCACGCCGCCCTGACCGCCGACCGCTCCCGGCACATCGCGCACGAGGCCGTCGAGCGCGAGCGGCTTCGCTTCGTCCTCGACCGCATGGGCGGCGCGCTCGCCGCCAACCTCGACCGCTCCGCGCTGCTGGCCGCGGTGCACGACATCGGGCGCGAGGCGCTCAACGCGGATCCGTTCTTCCCGGCGGCGGAGCGGGCGCTCGAGCGCGGTGTGGTCGCGGCCCGGCCGGGCGGCGGCTCGGTCAGCGCCTACGCGGACGGGTGGCACGTCCTCGCACGCCATCTGCATCCCGAGCCCGAGCCGCTCGTGGTCGCCCGCTCGGGCCGCGCGTTCGCCCCTGACGAGGTCGAGCTGTTCGATCGCCTGGCCGATCAGGCCACCGTCGCGCTGGAGAACGCGCGCCTGCACATGCGGGTCTCCGAGCAGGCGACGGTCGACGGCCTGACGGGGCTGGCCAACCATCGCGCGTTCAAGGAGCGGCTGGATCGGGGCGTCGACGGCATGAGCCTCGTGATGCTCGATCTCGACGACTTCAAGCTCGTCAACGACCGCCACGGCCACCTCGTCGGCGACGAGGTCCTGCGCGGAGTGGGGCGCGTCATCCGGCGCCGCTGCCGGGGCAGCGACCTGGCGGCGCGCTACGGCGGCGAGGAGATCGCGATCGCCCTGCCGCGCACCGACGTCGCCGGCGCAACCCGCCTGGCCGGGGAGATGCTGCGCGAGATCGAGACGCTCGACTTCGACGGCCTGCGCGTCACCGGAAGCGCCGGCGTCGCGGGCGGCGCGCAATCGCCTCTCGAGCTGATCGCGGCGGCGGACGCGGCGCTCTACGCGGCCAAGCGCGGCGGCAAGAACCGCGTGATCTGCGAGCGTCAGCTCGTCTCGTAGGAGAACTGGGTCAGTACCTCGGCGCCGGTGTCGGTGACCAGCACGAGGTCCTCGAAGCGGATCTCGCCCAGCTCGGCGTCGACGATGCCCGGCTCGAGCGCGACGACATCGCCGGCGAGCAGCGGCTCGTGGCCGGCCAGGCCGAGCATCGGCTCCTCGTGGACGTCCAGCCCGACGCCGTGGCCGAGCGACCACTGGAAGCCGTGCTCCTCGTCGCCGGTGCGCGAGGTCGCGTGCCCCTCCGCTTCGAGCACGTCGCACGCGACGTCGAAGATCGCGCGCCCGGTGACCCCGGCGCGGACGGCCGCGATCGCCTCGTCGTGCGACCGCCTGACGAGCGCAGCGAGCTCGACGACCCCGGGCGCCGGCTCGCCGACGACGAACGTGCGCGTCATGTCGGCCCAGCAGCCGCTGGCCTCGTGCTGCGGCCACAGGTCGATCTGGATCGGCAGCCCGGCGGGCAGCGGGCCGTGGCCCGGGTCGTGGCCCGAGCCCTGCCACACCGAGGCGACGATCATGTCCGGCGGGCACGGGGCGCCGTGGGCCCGGGCGGCGTCGCGCAGCGTCCGGCGCACGTCCTCGGCCAGCAGCGGCTTGCCGTCGAGCATCAGCCTGCCGTCCTGTGGCCGCGCGCTGAAGAGGTGCTCCCGGGCGGCGGCCATCGCCGCCTCGGCGGCCCGCTGCGCGACGCGGATCCCCTCCAGCTCGGCGGGTGTCTTGACACGCCGGCGCCGGTCGACCGCCGTGTCGTCGATGAGCAGCTCCACGCCGCGCTCGCGCAGCAGGTCCCCGAGCCCGAGCGGGAAGCCACCCGGTACGACCGCCGCCTCGATCCCGATCTCCTTGACCGCGCGTGCGGCCACCTCGCGCTCCGCCTCGGCATCCGACATCCCCCCGGCGGCGAGGTCCTTGTATCCCAGCGCGATCCAGTCGAGCACCTCCACGTCCGGCGCCGCCTCCTTGACCCGGTCGGCCTCGAAGCGGGTGGTGAGCACGAAGCGCCGGCCATCCGCCTCGGCGAACAGCACGGGATCGACGATCGCCAGCGGCAGCTCGTGTCGCAGCGCCGGAGTCCGGACGGTGTCGCCGAAGAGCAGCAGCGCCAGCATGGCCAGACCCTAGTCAACGGCCCCTAGCGTGGCCCGGCGTGCGGCTGGCGACCTGGAACGTCAACTCCGTCAAGCAGCGGCTGCCGCGCCTGCTGCCCTGGCTCGACGAGCGGCGCCCCGATGTCCTGTGCCTGCAGGAGACCAAGCTCGCCGACGCCGCCTTCGCCGAACTGCTGCACGCCGAACTCGACGCGCGCGGCTACGCGGTCGCCGCGCACGGCGAGCCCGCGTGGAACGGCGTCGCGATCGTCTCGCGGGTCGGACTCGACGACGTCGTGCGCGGGCTGCCCGGCGGCCCGGGCTTCCCGGAGCCGGAGGCACGCGCGGTGTCGGCGACGTGTGCCGGTGTCCGCGTCGTGTCGGTCTACGTCCCCAACGGCCGCCGGCCGGGATCCGATCACTACCGCTACAAGCTCGACTGGCTGGCGGCGCTGCGCGCGCACGTCGCCGAGGAGCCCGAGCGCACCGTCGTCGCCGGCGACATGAACATCGCCCCCACCGACGCGGACGTCTTCGACCCCGACGCCTACATCGGCCAGACGCACGTCACGGCGCCCGAGCGCGAGGCGCTGACCGAGCTGCAGGCGGTCGGCCTGCACGACGTCGTCCGCGACCGCTGGCCCGACGAGCGCGCCTTCACGTACTGGGACTACCGCGCAGGCATGTTCCACCAGGACCTGGGCATGCGTATCGACCTGGTCCTGGCGGGCGACGACGTCGCCGGGCGCGTGCGCGCCGCCTGGATCGACCGCCATGCCCGCAAGGGCAAGGGCCCGTCGGACCACGCGCCGATCATCGTCGACCTCGACGAGGCGCCCGACGGCGACATCGGCCCCGTCGTCCCGCCGCCGTCGAACCCGGTGACGCGCCGCGGAGCCAAGAAGCTCCCCCAGGCGCCGTGATCGACCTCCCCATCAGGCGCAACACGCTGCTGCTGTCGGCCGCGCTGGCGGCGAACTCGGCGATGCTGCAGCTGTCGGCGGCGGTCGCATCCTTGACGCTCGTGCTCGTGCTCGACGTCGGGGGCCTGCTGGGCCTCGGACCCGCGATCGTGCTGATCTCGGGCGCTCTGGCCGCACTGCCCGCCGGCCGCACGATGGACCGCATCGGGCGCCGGCCGGTGCTCCTCGCGGGGTTTGCGGCGGGAGCCGTCGGCTGCGCGCTGGCCGCGCTGGGGTCGAGCAGCGAGTCGGCTCCGATCGTGCTCGCGGGGCTGATCGCGGTCGGGATCGCCAGCGGCGTCGCTCTGCTCACGCGCGCAGCAGCGGGCGACATGTACCCGCCCGAGCGGCGCGCGCGCGGCATCGCGCTCGTCCTGTTCGGCACCGTCTTCGGCGCCCTGCTCGGCCCGCTGGTGTTCAGCCCGATGCTCGCCGGCGAGGACCTCGACGGCGACGCGCTCGCGCCGCTGTGGCTGGCCGCGGGCGGGTTCATGGTCGTCGCCGGCGGTCTCGTCGCGTGCGTGCGCCCCGATCCCAAGCGCATCGCCGAGATCCTGCAGACGAACCTCGAGGGTCAGGCGCCGCCGGCCGCCCCGCTGCGGGAGATCATCGCCCGGCCCGGCGTCATCCCGGCGCTGCTCGCCGCGCAGGCCAGCTTCGCCGTGATGGTCGGGCTGATGACGCTGACCGGTGCCGTCGTCGTCGAGCACCACCACCACGCCGGCCACCACGTGTTCCCGATCATCGCCGCTCACGTGGTCGGCATGTACGCGCTCGTGCTCGTCGTCGGCGACGTCGTCGACCGCATCGGGCGCACGCCGTCGCTGGCGGGAGGGCTCGCCGTCATGGCGGCGGCGGCGATCAGCCTGCTGTGGGTCGAGAGCGTGCCGGCCACCGCCGTCGCGCTGTTCGGGCTGGGACTGGGATGGAACCTCTCCTTCGTCGCCGCGACCGCCGAGCTCGCCGATCGCACCCAGCCCTGGGAGCGCGGGAAGCTCCTCGGCTTCAACGACCTGCTCTCCGGTGGCACCGGCGGCGCGCTGGCGCTGCTCGGCGGTCTCGCGCTGTCGGCGATCGGCGTCGCGGCGCTGGCGATCGGCGCGACCGTGCTGGTGGTCCTGCCGGCGCTGTGGATCCTGCGCCTGCCCCGCCCGGCCGCATCCGCGGCCGGGCCATAGCGTCCGGCAACCGCCGGCCGCGCGGGTGACGAGGCGGGGTCTAGACCCTGGCGCCGCCGCCCGATCCGCCTGCGGTGACGCGCGGCCAGATCAGCAGCACGAGCCCGATCACGATGCACGCGACACCGAGCCCCCAGTGCACGAGCACGGCGAGCACGATCCCGATAACGATGAGCAGCAGTGAGAGTTGCATGTGACTGGACTGCCCATTAGTGACGACCGGCACGCATCGCGTCAACGGTTGTTGCTCGGGCGGCAGCCAGGCGAGCTCCACGCGCCAGAAGGGATTCGAACCCCTGACCTTCGGTTCCGTAGACCGACGCTCTATCCAGCTGAGCTACTGGCGCAGGACGCTGGAGCTTAGCGACGGCAGATGCGCAGCTTGCGCGTGATGCGGAGCGTCCTGCCGCCGCGGCGCATGGTGAACCGCATGCGCACGGTGCGGCCCTTGAAGCGGCGCAGGTCGACGACGACGGCGCGCTTGCGGGCGCGCACGCGGCGGCCGTTGGCGCGGACGCGGACAAGGCGGCCGCGCGGGACGGCCAGGACGACCTGGCGGCGGCGCACGCAGCCCTTCCCGGGCGCCTTCGGGGGGCCGGCGCCGGCGGGCGGGCGGGTCGGCGGCGGGCAGTTTTCCGAGGCCTTGCCCTCGACGACGTGGCGCGTCCCGCGGGCGTCGAGGAGCAGCGGGATCAGCGGCTCGGCGGGCTGGCCGAGGCCGACGATCAGGCCGTCCCCGCCGCTCGGAGTGCCGGCGATCCCGTGCAGCCCGAGCCGCGGCCCGAGCGCCGCGAGGTGGGCGGCGGTGAGCTCGTAGGAGCACGGCGGTGGCGTGACGGCCTGGCCGGGGGCCGGCTCCATGTTGTCGGCGCCGCCGAAGTACACGGGGGCGCTGCGGGCGGCTCCCTCCGCCGTCTTGCGCTCCGCGGCGGCCGCGGTCAGGGCGGCAGCGCCGGCACCGCGCTCGGTCATGAATCGCTCCAGGCCCGCGAGCAGCGCCATGTGGCTGGCGACGCGCCGGCGCTGGACGGCGGCGGTGTCGACCAGCTCGGCCGGCGACTGGCGCGGGTCGCCGTCGACGCGCGTTTCGGCGAGGATCCCGAGCACGTGGCGCAACCCCATCGCGTTGCGCAGGATGCCCTCGTCGGCGTCGCCGGCGGTCTGGGCGACGTCGTTGTCGACGACCTCGGCCTGGCCGTACTCGTCGGCGGTGTAGCCCTCGGCCTCGACCGCCGGGACGAGGTAGTCGCGGCCGAGTGCGACCGCGGCGTCATGGACAGCGGCGTCCGTGTTGAGGTTGCGCGGCCACAGCCACAGCACGCTGTCGTCGTAGACGACGGGCTGCGACGGGCCGTACTCGTGCAGGTCGATCAGGACGTCGGGAGCGTGGTCGAGGACGACCTGGGCGATGGCGCGGGCCTCGGGCGTCTCGAGCCCGAGGTGGTCGCGGTTGACGTCGACCCCGCTGCTGTTCTCGCGGTCGTTGGCCGCACGTCCGTCCGGGTTGGCAGTCGGGACGAAGATGTACTTGACGCGCTCGAGCAGTGCGACACGCGCCGCGTCCTCGGTGAAGGCGAGGTCGCGCAGCAGCTGCAGGCACGCCTCGCGGCCGGCGGGCTCGTTGCCGTGCTGGGTGCACACGAGCATCGCCGTCGGGCGCGAGTGCGAGCGCGATGCGCCGCCGGGCCCCGGTGCGGCCACCTCGACCAGCTGCACCGGGCGCCCCTGCTCGGTCCGTCCGATCTCGCTCACCGTCGCGCGCGCGGACCCCTCGTCGACCGCGGCCAGGAACGCCTGCTCCTCCTCGAAGGTCGTGAACGTCGCGCCGTTGCGCTGTTCGAAGCCGGTCACCGGCGGCGCCGCCCAGGCGGACGGCGCGAGCACGAGCGCGAGCAGCGGCACGAGAAGGCGCATCCGAGAACCTCAACGCGCGGCGCGGCGCGGACTTGCGCACGAGCCGGCGACCGCCGAGCGCCGAGGCTGCCTCGCGCGGTCGCGCGGAGGTAGGGTTGCCCGGCACGGGGAGGTGCGCTTGTCGAAGCTGGCGCGGGTGATGTCGGTGCTGGGCACCGCGGCCCTTGGGGTCGGCGTGGCCGTGGCTGTCGGCGCGGGTGACGACGGCGTGGCGGCGTGCGCGCACAAGCGCAGCGGCGAGATCCTCGTCCAGCGGCCCGGCGGCAAGTGCGCCGGCGGCAGCATCGCGATCACGATCAGCGGGAACGCGTTCAAGAGAGGCCGGCGCGGCGGGACGCTGACGATCAACGGCGTCCCCTTCCGCACCGGGACCCTGCCGAACTCGCTCACGATCAACGGGAACTCATTCAGGACCGGAACCCTCCCGAACACCCTCACGATCAACGGGGTCTCCTTCAAGAAGGGCGCCGGCAACACGCTGACGATCAACGGGACCCCCTTCACGGGCGCCACCGCCGGCCCGACCGGCCCGGCCGGCCCCGTGGGCCCACCCGGGCCGGCCGGCAGCCTCTCCGTCACCCCGCCGGCCGAGCAGTCGGGGCCGAGCAACGTGACCAGCGGCAACACGGCGACCGTCGTCACGCACACCCTCACCATCACGGACGGAGTCGCCCACAGGATCCTGGTCGCCGGCGGGGTGAACGCGCTGTGCAATCCCTGTTCCGCCCCGACCACCGGCACCCTGACCATCGCCCGTGATGGAACGAACGTCATCACGCGCAGGCTGACCACGATCGGCGACGGCGACGCCACATCGGGCGCCGTCAGCGAGATCCTCACGACGCCGGCCACGTGCGGCCCGTGCACGTACGCCCTGACGCTGACGCTCTCCAGCAGCGCCGCTGCCTCGTCGACGGTCACCTACACGGACGGCCGGCTAGGCATCGTCGACCTCGGCCCGGCGTCCTGACCCGACGAACGTCCCTCCTGCCCCCTCACAGTGGGGTATCCGGGACGTTCGCCGGTGGGGCGAGGGCGAGCAGCCGGTCCGGGCGTTCGTAGACGTCGTCCGCAGGGATCCGGCGGACGGTCCAGCCGGCGCGCTCCCAGATGCTCTGCTTGCGCGCGTCCTCGCCCACGTCGAGGTGGAACGGGCCGCCGTCGATCTCGATGATGAGCCTCAGCCGCGGCCAGCACAGGTCGGCCTCCTCCCCGGCGACATCGTGGTTGAGGAGCGGCAGCGAGCGGCCCGCGTCGCGTAGGACCTCGATCGCCCGGATCTCCGCCCCGCTGCGCGCACGTTCGAGGGGCAGGCCGGAGTAACGAGCGACGGCCAGTGCGAGCCGGCGTGACCCGCGCCGGCGGTGATGCCGCCCGAGCGTGTCGCCGATCTCCGCCAGGCTCACCAGCTTCAGCCGCACCGCCTCCCGCAGCGCCCGGGCGAGCGCGCGGTCGCTGACCGTGCGGGCAAGGTCGAGCAGGGTGCGCGGGACCGTTGTGACCGGGATCCCGTGCAGCTCCGTGCAGTCGCCATCGAGCATCGCGCTGCGATAGACGAGCAGGCCGCCATGGCGCCGCGGTCCCCCGCTTCCCGGCCGAGTCACCGTCTCGAAGGGCCGACGTAAGGTCCAGTAGCCGCCTGCCGCGGCCGCGCTGACATGGGACAGGACGGTGTCGGGTGCCGTCAGCGTCGCACCCATCCAGCGCCCCCACGGATCGTGTGCCAACACAGGCGCCACCGCGAGCACGGCCTCTTCGAGGACCACGAACCGGCCGGTCGCAATGCGATGGTCGATCATCGCCGCGGTCAGACCGAGAGCGAGCAACTGCTGCCGCGAGACGCGATTGAACTGCCGCCCCGCCAACTCCACTACGTGAACGTCCCTCATACCCCTCCTAGGCCTGGGAAGGGGGACGTTCGCGACCGCGCGGGGTAGATTTGCGTCGCGCATGGCGGCGCTGCTCGAGCGCGAGACGGATCTGGCGACGCTCGCGGACGCAGTGGAGCGGTTGCGGGCCGAGCGCACCGGAGGGCTCG
Organism: uncultured Solirubrobacteraceae bacterium; assembly: GCA_963724135.1. Classification (GTDB taxonomy): domain Bacteria; phylum Actinomycetota; class Thermoleophilia; order Solirubrobacterales; family Solirubrobacteraceae; genus DATLGB01. Next base: position 27,042 of record CAVRTA010000004.1, on the reverse strand, counting down.
TTCTCGTCGAGGGGCCGCCGGGGATCGGCAAGACCGCGCTGCTGGAGGCGGCGCTGGCGGGGGCCGGTGGGCTCGCGGTGCTGCGCGCGCGCGGGGCGGAGCTCGAGGCGGGGCTGACCTTCGGCGCCGTGCGCGAGCTCTTCGGGGCGACGCTGCGCGGTCTCGACGCCGGCGAGCGGGCGGCGCTGTTCGAGGGCCCGGGCCGACTGGCGGCGCGCGTGCTCGGCTACGCCGAGGACGGGCTGAGCACGAACGACATCGACGATCCGCTGTACGGCCTGTACTGGCTCGCGGCGGGATTCGCGGAGCGGACGCCGTGCATCCTGGCCATCGACGACCTGCACTGGCTCGATGAGGAGTCGGCTCGCTTCGTCTCCTACCTTGCGTCCCGTCTGGAGGAGACGCCGATGCTGTTGATCGCCACGGCGCGCCCGGGCGACGCCGCCGCGGCGCTCGCCGGACACGCCACCGTGCTCCGCCCGCAACCGCTGAGCGTCGCCGCCGTGGGGGAGCTGGTGGGAGCGCGCGATCCCGGCGCGGCCCATCACGCCAGCGGCGGCAACCCGCTGCTCGTGACCGAGATCACGCGCGCTCCGGCCGAGACGCCGGTCGAGGCGATCGGGCCGGCGTCGCTCGGGCGCGGCGTGATCGAGCGGGTGGCGCGGATCTCCGACGAGGCACTCGCGCTGGCGCAAGCGGTGGCGCTGTTCGCCGGCGGCGCGACGCTCGAGGAGGCCGCCGCGGTCGCCGAGCTCTCCGCCGAGGTGGCCGCGGATGCCGCGCAGCGCCTCGCCGAGGCGCACGTGCTGGTGGGAGGCGAGCGGCTCGAGTTCCTGCACCCGCTGATGCGGACCGCGGTCTACGAGCAGCTCGACGCGTTCGCGCGCCGGCCCGGCCACGCCGCTGCGGCACGCGCGCTGCGCGACCGTGGCGCTTCAGTCGAGGCCGTCGCCGCCCACCTGCTGGTCGGTGCGCCGCAGGGCGAGGCGGAGAACATCCGCGTCCTGCGCGCCGCCGCCGACGGAGCGCTCGCTGCCGCGGCGCCGCGCGGCGCGATCCGCTACCTCGAGCGGGCGCTGGCCGAGCCGGTACCCGACGGCGCCGCGCGCGTCGAGACCCTGCACCTGCTCGGGCGGCTACAGGCGTACATCGGCCGCCCCGAAGCCATCGAGACGCTGCGCTCGGCCGTCGCCGCGGCGGCCGACCCACGAGCCGAGGCAGACGCCGCCGCGGACCTCGCAGCGGTGCTCAGCGTCCACCATCGCGCACGAGAGAGCGTCGAGCTGCTGCTCAACTACGCCGGGCGGCGCGAGCTCGATCCCGAGCGGGCGCTGACCGTCGACGGGCTGCTGGCCGGCCTCGCGCTCGATGCCGGACGGCGCGAGCTCTTCGAGGCCGCGACGGCTCGCATCCCGAACGACCTCCCCGGAACCACGCCCGCGCAGCGGCTCGCGCTGCGCTTCAAGGCCCGCGAGCGGGCAGGTCAGGGAGCACGGATCGAGGACGTGATCGCGATCGCCCGCCGCGCCATCGCCGCGGACGGATCCTGCATGTTCGCCGAGCTCGGCGCCTTGCACGGAGACGTATCGGTCGAGCTGCTCGAGTTCCAGCAACTCGAGGACGTCGAGCGGATCGCAATGGCCAGGATCGAGGACGCCCGGGCGCGAGGACAGGAGACGGCGTACCTGTCCGCGCTGCGCATGCGCGGGATCGCGGCGGCCATGCGCGGGCACCTGAGTCACGCCGAGGAACTGATGCGCGAGGTGCTCGAGCATCCCGCGTCGTCGCCGGAGGTCCGCGCCAGCACCCGCTCGATGCTCGCCGAGCTGCTGGGTCATCGCGGGCGCTTCGACGAGGCGTACGCGACGCTGGACGGCATCGGCGAGGAACGCGGCTGGCCGGCGATCCGGGGCATGCGGCGTGCGACGATCGACAAGCTGCGGGGGGATCACAGCTCCTACGAGGCCTTCAAGGCGATGATCGACGAGAGCGTCGCCGACGGGTGGGTCACGGTCGGCGCCAATGCCTGGGTCTGGTGCCACTACGCCGAGGGGCTCGCCCGCAACGGGCGCGCCGACGAGGCGATGACGATCCTCGAGGGCAAGCTGGCCGAGGCCGAGGCGGTCGGCGACGAGCATGCCATCGGGATGGTCGAGCTGACGATGGGGCGCGCCGGCCCCGCGGCCGACGCCGAAGCGCACTTCCAGCGGGCGGTCGTGTCTTTGGCCCGCTCCCCGAACGAGCTGATGCTCGGCTGGGCCCGCCTCGAGCTCGGCGCGACGCTGCGCCGGGCCGGCCGGCGCGTCGAGTGCCGGGAGCACCTGAGCCTGGCGCTCGACTACGCCGAGCGCCACGGCGCCGCCGTGCTGGCCGCGCGCGCGCGCGAGGAGCTCAAGATGACCGGGGCCCGGCCACGCCGGGACTTCGTGCTCGGCGCCGACGCGCTCACCCCGGCGGAGGCGCGCATCGCCCGGCTGGCCGCCGACGGGCGCTCCAACCGTGAGATCGCCGGCGAGCTGTTCCTCACCGTCGGCACCGTGAAGACCACGCTGATCAAGGTCTACCGCAAGCTCGACGTCTCCTCCCGCGCGGACCTGGCCACCGCACTCGGTCGAAAAGACCTACCCCCCCGGTAGTCGCGAAGCGCCCGCCTCTGCGGAGACCATGCCCGCAGGCTGAGCGGACGGGCCGCCCGGCACCAAAGGCAAGGGGAGCGAGACAGATGACCAGGTTGTTCAAGCGCAACAAGCAGTCCTTCGTCGTCGCCGTGGTTGCGGCGATCGTCCTGGGTGGTGGCGCGTACGCGGCGATCCCGTCCGCGGACGGCACCGTCACCGCCTGCACCGCCGCCAACGGCACCGCCGTCCGGCTGATCGACACCGACGCCGGCCAGGCGTGCAACGCCGGCGAGAAGAAAGTCGCCTGGAACCAGAAGGGCGACTTCACGGCAGCTACCGATTACGACCACGCGAAGGACAGCGCCGGGGGCTACAAGGTCGGCGACCTGGTCCGCATGGTGAACACGACCCAGTGCAACTCCAGCGACCCGCGCTCGCTCGGCGGCCTGTTCGTCAAGATCAAGGTCCATGCGTGGCCGTACAGCATGTGGCCGTGCAAGATGGGCAACGACACGGCGGCCCTGGCGGACCTCGGCTGGAAGCGCATCTCGAGCGACGGCCAGCGTGGCCCGACCGGCATGCGCGGCGCGACCGGCGCGCCCGGCCCGAACTACCAGCACTGGGCCAAGTTCGACGCCGACGGCAACGTCGTGGCCTCCAGCGAGCCGCTCGCGTACTCGTGGGGCAGCGGAACCGGCCAGGCCCTCGTCCAGTTCACGAACGTCGACCTGACGAAGTGCGCGATCACGGTCACCCCGGTCAGCACCGAGTACGGCAACGAGGGCGCGGTTCACGGGACCTACTCGCTCTACTACAACGCCCAGTACCTCTACGCCCGGGCGTACAACGCGGCCAGGACCGCCTTCGCCGACGTCGCGCTGGACGTCATCGCCAACTGCAGGTCGTAAGACAACTCGCTCCACGAGACCGCGGCCCGCTCCTGGCGACAGGGGCGGGCCGCGCTGCGTTGAGGAGCCAACCGCAGCGCGAGCGGAGAGGGAGGGACGAGCGGTCAGGGCCCGATGACCGCGTGAAGCTGCCACGCGTCGCTGATGCCTTTCAGCCCATGGATGCCGCGGTCTGCGAACTTGAGGCCCGAGCCGGCCACGAGGTCCTTCACCGTGCGTGATACGAGCACCTCGCCGGAGGCGGCCTGCGCGCTCACGCGTGCGGCGATGTGGACCGCGATGCCGCCGATGTCGTCGCCCATCAACTCGCACTCGCCCGTGTGGATGCCGGCCCGAAGCTGGATCCCCCGTGACTCAGAGGACTTGATGAGCTCGCGCGCGCACTGGATCGCGCGCGCGGGCCCGTCGAACGTGGCGAGGAACCCGTCCCCGGTGGACTTCACCTCCCGGCCGTGGAACCGTTTCAGGGCGCGCCGAGCGTCGCGCTGGTGGGCTTCGAGCAGTGCGCGCCAGCGGTGGTCGCCGAGCTCAGTCGCAGTGCGGGTGGAGTCGACGATGTCGGTGAAGAGCACGGTGGCGAGCGCGCGCTGGGTCTCCGGCTCGGCGCGGGCGCCTGTGAGGAACTCCTGCACCTCGCCGAGCCATTCGTCGACGCGCTCGTACCGCGGGTCGTGGTCTTCGCCTTCGAGCTCGACCAGCCGCGCGTTGGGCAGGTGCTCCGCGAGCCAGCGACCGTGACGCACGTTGACCAACCGGTCACGGCGGCGGTGCAGCACAAGCGCAGGGGTGTGGACGCTGGGCACGATGTCGCGCACGTCGATGTCCATGAACATCTTGCTGAGCTTCCACGCCATCCCGGGGCTGCAGGTCGCGCGCTGCATCCTCCCGATGTGCGCACGAACCTCCGGGTCGTCGGCATGGCTCGGAGCAGTCACCTCTACGAGCGACCCGTCGCCCCAGTGCGGCGCGTGCCACTCGACGATCGCCTCGATCAGCGCCTCGGCGGGGACGGCCCACGGATAGTCCTCGGCGAACGTGGCGCGCGCCACCCCTCCGTAGCAGACCAGGGCCTGAACCCGCTCCGGGTAGGTCGCCGCGAACAAGAGGCTCATCGGCACGCCCTCCGAGATTCCCACAAGCGCAGCCTGCTGCGACCCCGCGGCGTCCATGACCGCACGAACGTCGTCCATCCGCACCTCGAGCGTCGGAGCATCGGTCACCGGATCCGACAACCCCGAGCCGCGACGGTCGAACATCATCACGCGCGAGAAGGACCCGAGCCCCTCGAAGAACCGCCTCGACGCCTCGAACTCCCACATGATCTCCACATGGCACGCAAAGCCGGGCACGAGGACGAGATCCAGCTCGCCCTCCCCGTACACCTTGTAGGCGATCGAGACATCGCCACTGCGGGCGTACCGGGTCTCCGGTGGATCCACGGAGAAACCCTAGCCCGGCGCGGCCGATCGTCGAGTTCGCACAACGCCTCCGCCAGCGACCGGACACCGAAACCGGTCGATATCCAGATGCGACGCGAGCGTAGGCGCGATGAGCGGAGAGGTCGGGAGGTCTTTCGAAACTAAGACAGCTCTTGGTCGACTTGTCCAGCTCCTGTTGGATCCAGAAGGCCGAAAGCTACGTCACCGGGTCGTACTAGCACTGGCACGCTGCCAGTAGCTGGTCTCCAGGGAACCCTTGGCTGCCCGAGTCGTGGGGCTGCTCGAGAGCCCTGTCAACCCAGTCAAGAATCGGCTCTGAGCAACTTGGCGACAGGCCGCGTTACGTCCCGAGGATCTCGGCGCGTGCAGCACCCGCAGAAGTGAATTGCACTACAAGAAAGAGATCGTCGCCCACTGGATCCACCCCAACGAAATACCAGAGCCTTGAACTGCCCTCACGGTCAGGTGGCCCCAGCAATCGGACTACGGTTGCCCTCGTACGTCCCGTCAGCGATCCACATTGGACGATCCGACGAGCCGAGGCTTCGCGAGTCGCCAGCTCCTCGCTCCTCATGTTGGTCAGCTCCTTCTTCGTCCAGCCGTGGGCGGTCGGACGTGAGCAATCGTACTTGGGACTCTCAGGATTCCAGAAGATGGCCGGGACGAGCACCGCTCCAACAATCAGAACGACTCCCAGCAGCGAGACGTAGAGTGCGAGCCTGCTCGCTCGATATCCGCCGGCTAACAATTGAGATTCACGCGCTCAACCAAGGTGCCATTCTTGTCCTTGCTCCGCCGATACCACAGCCAGCCCTGGTCGTAGTCCAGGTTTCGCTCGTCCCAGACATCGAAGGGATCCTCGTGAGCAGGATACTGCTGGGGTCCTCCGTCCCTCGCGAAGGTCAGACATAGCTCGCTGCGACTCCGCACACCACGCGCTGCGATCTCGTCGAGGGCGACGTAGTATCCCGTTTGGTCATTGATGATGTCCATCTGAGATGGCCGCCTGATCGCAGGCTGTGAGGAGTAATATTTCCATGCGCGATTCTTGTCTGTCTCCCAAAGGTGGCTTACCTCAAGTGCCTCAACGTGGTACCCCGGATATCCGCGATTGGTCATCAGCGCCGTCCAGTAGGCGTGCTGGAAGGCATTAGAAACGGTCTGATCACTGAGCTTCCAGGTTCCGCTGTATAGCGCCCTGGCTTTCTTGATGGCGTGGTTGCCATCCTTCATGTAGTTGTAGCAGCGAGCCTTCCGTAGCCATCCGTGGTCGTAGCAGTAGTCCTCCAGCGCGGGCTTATCCTCGATGTCGTAATCAGCTATCGCGATCGTCGCAATGGGATCGCTGTCCGGGTCTGTGAAGTCGATGCGCTCCCCATCTCGGCACATGTACGCGTAGCCGTCATAGTCGCCCTCGAAGACCTCGCGGCATGCCTGTTGCAAGTCGTCCGGACCGCCCTCATCGGTAACAATCCAAGACATATCTGAGGATCGCACCGTCCTCCACAGCGCATCGCCGACGTCAACGGACAGCTGTGCCATCCGAGCGCGAAGCGCGGCGAGCTCGGTGGCGCTGTTGATCCTGAAATCCGGGCCGCCAAACTCGGCCGATGCCGGAAACGGGCTGTACTGCACGTGGATGCGCTCACCCCAACGGTTCCGTCCTCCCGCGTCGGTCGTGACGACTGTGCCCACGTTGTCTCCCTCGACGAGGTTCTTGAACCCTTGCACCAGGCCGGCGGCAGCCACGGACCCGCCCGCCTCGGCTACCTCAACATTCGCGAGAAGGTCGGCGAGCGTGAAGTCGCATCAATCGCGCTCGATCTCGACCGCGCGCCGCTCGTGGGATTGCTGTTCGACCTGGCAGCGACCGGCTTGCACACGCTCAGCACGCTCACGGAGATCGTTAATGAGGCTGGGCTGAGGACCCGTCCGACACCGACGCGACCCTCACGCGCAGTCTCTCGCACAACCGTTCACCGCATCCTGCGCGACGACTACTACACCGGCGTCGTAACGCGAAAGGGCGTCAAGATCCCTGGACGCCACGATGCGATCGTCGACCAAGGCACCTTCCAGCGCGTACAAGTCGTCCTCGACTCACACCGCGCCGGTGGCGAGCGCAGCCACAAGCACAACCACCACCTCAACGGCACGCTCTACTGCGCCGTCTGCGGCATCCGGCTCGGCTACGGCCGACACCGCGGCAACACCGGCGACTACTACGAATACTTCTCGTGTCTGAGCCGCGTCCGACCGGGCGGCTACTGCGGCAACCCCTACGCGCCCGTCACGCAGCTGGAAACCGCCGTCGAGCGCCTGCACGCCCGAAAGCCCTGGCTCACCGCACAAGAGCAAGCGGTCTTGCGCGAAACGATCCACGAGTTCATCAAAGAGAAGGCCGACTCAGCAGAGGCCGAAGCGGAGCGTCATGAGCGGCGTCTGCGCGAGCTACACGCTCAGCAGCAGAAACTGGTCCAGCTCTACTACCGCGACGCCGTCTCACTAGAGGTCTTGGAGGCCGAACAGCAGCGCATTGCCCTCGAACAGGCACAGGCAGAGCAATGGCAGCGGCAAGCCGTCGCCCAAGTCGACGACGTCATGGAAGCCCTAGACGAGGCGCTGCGACTGCTCTCCGTTCCAGGCGAGGCCTACAACCAGGCGGACGCCAGCATGCGCAAGCTGCTCAACCGAGCCATCTTCGCCCGAATCCTGATCCGCGTCGTCGACCGGCGCGTCATGGCCGACGGCGAGCCCTTCGAGGTCTACGGCCTCCTGATCGACACCGCCAAGGCGCTCCAGGCCCCGCCGACCAGCCGGCCGGACATCATCGTCCAGGCCCACCAGGCGGTCGTCAACGGCCCGGGAAGATCCAGGCAGCCCTCAAGGAACGAACCCCACCCCCATTCTTCAGGGGCGGGGTTCGAACTTCGATCAACTGGCGGAGAGGGCGGGATTCGAACCCGCGAACGAACTTTCGCCCGTTACTCGCTTAGCAGGCGAGTGCCTTCAGCCACTCGGCCACCTCTCCGGGTCGGCTCGGCAGTGTAAACAGTGGGGTGTGGCCCTTCCCGCGAACCACTGATGGAGCCCGGCACGGAGGTCAGCGTCCTCGTCGCGGTCTCGCGGCTGCTCGCGGCGACGACCGAGGGCGACGCCGATGACATCCACGCGACGATCGTCGGCGAGGCGTGCGAGTGCTTCGGCGCGGCCGGCGCGGTGCTCATCGCCCAGGAGCCGGGACGGCGGGTGCGGGTGCTGGGCGGGGCGGCGCCGACCGAGCGCGGGCTCGACGATCATCCGCTGCTGGCCGAGATGCTCGACCGGCGGCTGCGGCTCGTGCGCCCGGACGCCGAGCGCATGCACGAGCTCGACGGTTTGACCGGGGAGCGCCGGGGCTCCGGCCTGCTGCTTCTCCTGCGCTCGGTCGACCGGCTCGACGGCGCGCTGCTGCTGCACGAGCACCCCGCGCGGGCAATGAGCGCCGTCGACGGCGAGGTGGCGACGGCGTTCGCGGACGCCGCCGCCGCCGCACTCGACCGCCTGCGGGCCGTCGAGGAGCAGGCGCGCATCGCCCACCAGCAGCAGGCGCTCACGCGCGCCGCCAAGTCGCTCAACGAGTCGCTCGACCTCGAGACCGTGCTCGCTCGCATCTGCGCCGAGGCGGTGACGGTGATGGGCGCGGACGTCGCGGTCGTGTATCGCGGTTCCCGCCAGGACCCGCTGGTGCTGACGGCCGGCCACGGCGTGCCACCCGAGGCGATCGGCTGGGAGATGCCCCTCGGCGCCGGCCTGGCCGGCAAGGTCGTCGTCCACGGCCGGGCGATGCTCACCAACGACTACCGGCGCATCGCCGAGCTGCCCGCGGACGCGCCGCTGCCGCCGACCATCACGTCGGCGATGTCGGCGCCGATGGAGTGGGACGGCGCGCTGCGCGGAGTGCTGACCGTCGGCTACGCGGAGTCGCGACCGATGACGCAGGCCGACCTCGCGCTGCTCGAGACCGTCGCCGAGCTGGCGGCCTCGGCGTGCGCGAACGCCAGCGCACACGCCGAGATGGCCCACGTCGCCCGCACGGACGGGCTCACCGGCTGCCTCAACCACGCCGCCCTGCACGACGGCCTGGCCAAGGAGATCGAGCGCGCCCTGCGCCACGACCAGCCGCTGTCGCTGATCCTCATCGACCTCGACGACTTCAAGCAGATCAACGAGGTGCACGGGCACCTGGTCGGCGACGAGGTGCTGCGCCGCGCCGGCCATGCGCTGCGCCACGCCATGCGCCCGTACGACCTCGCCGCCCGCTACGGCGGGGACGAGTTCGCCCTGGTGGCCGTCGACGCCGACGAGGACACGGCGGCGGACATGGCCGAGCGGGCGCTGGCGCGCCTCCAGGAGGCGATCGAGGACCTGCTGCCCGAAGGCGGCACGCCGGGGACCGCCGGCATCGCCCAGTGGAGCGCCGGCGCGTCGGCGACGGAGCTCGTCGCGCGCGCGGACCGGGCGCTGCTGTACGCCAAGCAGGAGGGCTTCCGCGGGCGGGTGCACACCTTCGGGGGCGTTCCGTCGCACTTCCGGCCGGGACGCTTCTCGCGCGAGGACCGCGGGCTGCCCGACCCGCCCCCGATGCCCGACCTCCAGCGCGACTGGCCCGAGTCGCGCCTGGACGAGCGCCTGCGCAAGCGCACGCGCCAGCTCGCGCTGGCCAACGAGCTCGGCGCGCGCATCGCCGCGATGACGCGCGCGCCGGAGATCTACGACGCCACGGTCGAGGAGCTCCACCGCGCCTTCGGCTACTTCCACGCCTCGATCCTGCACCTGCGCGACGAGCGCGTCGAGTCGGTCGCCGTGCGCGGCCCGGGCGACGTCGCCTGGGTGCAGCCCGCCGACCAGGGTCTCGTCGGACGCTGCCTGCGCACGCGCCGGCCGGTCCTGGCCAACGACGTGCAGGCCGAGGCCGACTACCGCTCCACCGAGGCGACCGAGCAGACACGCTCCGAGCTGGTCGTCCCCGCTGTGGGCCGGCGACGAGCTGTTCGGCGCGATCGACGTCGAGCAGGACGCGCCCGACGCCTTCGACCAGGACGACGTGCGGCTGCTGGAGACGGTCGCGTCGCAGCTCGGCTCGGCACTGCGCGGCGCGTTCCTCTACGAGCGGCTCGAGCGCGCGTATCTGGGGACCGCGGAGGCGCTCGCCGCGGCGCTGGAGGCCAAGGACGCCTACACAGCCGACCACGCGCGCTCGATCGTCGCCCAGGCCGAGGCGGTCGCCCGCCGGCTCGGGGTCTCCGAGGACGACCTGTCGCGACCTGCGCTTCGCCGCGGTCTTCCACGACATCGGCAAGATCGCGATCCCCGAGGCGATCCTGCACAAGCCCGGCCCGCTGTCGGCCTCCGAGCGCGAGGTGATGGAGCGTCACACCGTGATCGGCGAGCAGATCCTCGCGCCGGTCGAGTTCCTCGCCGCCGTCCGGACGATGGTTCGCCACGAGCACGAGCGCTGGGACGGCGCCGGCTACCCGGACGGGCTGAAGGGCGAGCGGATCCCGCTCGGCTCGCGCATCATCCTCGTCTGCGACGCCCTGCACGCGATGACCTCCGACCGCCCCTACCGGCAAGGCGATGAGCGTGGAGCGCGCCAGGGAGGAGCTGCGCCGCCACGCCGGCACGCAGTTCGACCCCGCCGTGGTCGACGCCCTGCTCGACGTCCTAGACGCCGAAGATCGCCAGGTGGACTAGACCCGCGCCGAAGCCGAGCACCGCGCCGTGGAGGATCAGCAGCCACTCGTCCTCGCGCATGCCGGAGCGCAGCATCTCGGCGAAGTCGGGGTTCGAGAGCTCGCTTCATGCGCTCGGTCATCAGCGCGCGCAGCTTCTTGGACTGATCGCGGTTGAAGTCGGGGTCGCTGCAGCGGGGTCAGCGTGTAGTCGACCCCGCCGCGGGCGAGGTTCTCCTTGATCGCGTCGTACTCGCGCGCTCCCACGGCGACGCGCACGAGCGGCTGCAGCTGTCCGGAGGCGCGGTCGATCGCGGGGCGCAGGGCGCTCTCGATCAGCGCGCGGGTGCGGTCCGAGCTCGGCCCGTGCATCAGCTCCTCGCCCAGGTTGTCGGCGGTGACGATCTCGCCGGCGACGATCTGCGCGTACACCTCGGCGGCGTGGTCGCGCCGCTTGAGGAACAGCCCCTGCCACGTCCGGCCGAGGAAGCGGCGCGGCTCGTTGGGCTCGAAGATCATCGCGATCGCGAGCCAGTTCGTCACCCAGCCGACGACCGTGCCGAGCACCGGCAGCACCCACCAGTACGGCAGCGCAGTGCGTCGACGAACATCGACCGGGATCCCGCAGGCGAAGCCGAAGAAGAAGCCGAAGTTGATGATGAAGCGCAGCTCCTTCTCGCCGACCTCGCGGAACATGCGGTTGGCGAGCTCGGGCCGCCGCTCGATGTGGCGGATGACCATCAGCTTGACGTCGAGCAGCTGGTCGATGTTCTCGCCGATCCGATCGACGACGACGTCGCGGACGATCTCGGGCAGCTGCTCCTGCACGCGCTCGTGGACCGCCTCGCGCACCTGCGGCGGGAGGTCGGCCCACAGCTGGGGGTTCTGCTCGATCAGCGAGCTCTCGACGAGCTCGCGGATGTCCTCGCGCGAGGTCTCGCAGGACGTGCTCGGCGACCCGCTCGGGCTCGAGCGCCTCGTAGAAGTCGCTGGCGCGTCCCGATCTTGGCGATCGTCTTGTCGACCGAGATCGAGCCCATCTTGGCGGCGCGGCTGGGGATGATCCCCTGCCAGCCGACGCCGCCGTGCATCACTCCGGGGATCTGCTGCACCTTGCGCGGCATCAGCTTGGCCACGTACGCGAGGCCCGGCAGCTTGAAGCCCTTGAACTCGAGCGGGTTGAACAGCATCCAGATGCCCGTCCAGTTCGTGACGTAGCCGATGATCCCGGTGAAGACCGGGATGGTGAGGTCCTTGATCACCGCTTGCTGGTGCGCGAGCTCGTCCTTGAGCGCGAGGAAGCCGGCGGTGTCGAGCGGCAGGCAGACCTCGCAGAAGTCGCGGCCGAACGGCGTGAGGTGGACGGAGCGGCGGATCGTGCGGCCGCGGCCGGCCCGGTCCATCGCCTTGGTGACCTCGGGCTGGGCCTCGAGCACCTGGTAGGCGCTGACAGGTCGTCGAGCGGCTCGCGGCTGAACCAGACCAACCCCAGGCGATGGAGGTTGTTCAGGTACGCGGCGACGCGGTCGCGGCTCTGCACGCCCGCCTCCTGGCCGATCATGCTGATGCCCGGCTCGACGAGCTCCGAGCCGACGTCGAGCGGGCGCCAGGTGCGGACGTCGACGCTCGCGCGCGCGCCCTCGATCGCCATCAGGCGCAGGATGCGCGCCTCGTCGGGGGCGAGGCTGGTGAGGATGCGCTCGTAGGCGGGATGGGCCTCCTCGCCCTCCTCGACGGCGGCACTGCGAGCGAGCAGCTCTGCGCCGCGCTCCTTGAGCTGGGCTCGGTGGTCGCCGTTGCGCTCGGCGCCGGGCTCGGGCAGCGCCTTCATCCGCCGCTCCAGATCCGACACCCCGAGCAGGCGCTTGAGCTGCTCGCGCGCCTCACCGGTGAGCGCGTCGACCGCCTCTCCGCTGAGGATCGCGCGCAGGGCCCTCACGGAGGTGCCGGCGGTCCAGCCGAGCGCGCGCAGGTACGCGGTGACCGCGAGGCGCACGAGCGCCGGTGCGGAGGCCAGCAGGTCCCGGTCCTCCGCTTCCATGAGACGATCGTACTCATGACACGAGGTCTTCGCTTCCCCCACCGACACCTCCACCATGCGCGACAAGGTCGCGCTGGATCACGGGTGGGGCGTCGGGGCTGGGGCGCGCGACGGCGTTCGCGCTGGCGGAGGCGGGCGTCGAGGTCGTCGTCGCCGACGTGCAGGTCGAGGCCGGCGAGGCGGTGGCCGAGGAGGTCGGCGGGCGCTTCGTCGAGTGCGACGTGCGCTCGCTGGAGGCCAACCGGGAGGCGGTCGGCTTCTGCCTGTCGGAGTGCGGCCGGCTCGACTACGCCTTCCTCAACGCCGGCGTGACCACCGGCTGCGGGCTGGGCGAGGACTTCTCCGCGGAGCTGTTCCGGCGCGCGATGGCGGTCAACTTCGACGGCGTCGCCTACGGCGCCCACTGCGCGTACGTGGCGATGAAGCAGCGCGGCGGCGCGATCGTCGCGACTGCATCGCTGGCCGGCCTGCTGGGGATGCCGATGGACCCGGTCTACTCGGCCAACAAGCACGCCGTCGTCGGGCTGACGCGCTCGCTGGGGCCGGTGTTCGCGCTCGACGGCGTGCGGCTGAACGCCGTCTGCCCGGGCTTCGCCGAGACGCAGATCATCGAGACGACCCGTGACGCGCTGGTCGAGGCGGGCTTCGACATCATCCCTGCCGGAGACGGTCGCCGCGACGGTCGTGCGGCTGTTCGCCGACGAGTCAGTCAACGGCGAGTGCTGGTTCGTGCAGCCCTGGCGCGAACCGGGGCCGTTCCGCTTCAGGAACGTCCCGGGTCCGGGCGAGCGCCCAGCGCACGCCTGAGGAAGTCGACCTGCAGCAGCAGCAGGTTCTCGGCGACGTCCTCGCGCGTGGTCATGTGCGTGATGCCCGGGAGCGGCAGGAAGGTGTGGGGCCGGCCGGCTTGGGTCAGGGCCTCTGAGAGCTGGAGGCTGTGCGCGGCCACGACGTTGTCGTCGGCGAGGCCGTGGATGAGCAGCAGCGGCCGCTGCAGGCTGGCCGCCTCGGGGATCAGCGAGTCGAAGGGCGGCTCGAGGTAGCGCTCCGTGTAGTGGGTGTCGTAGAGGCCCCAGTCGGTGACCGGCGCGCCCGCGATGGCGGCATGAAAAACGTCGGGGCGCCGCAGCACGGCGACCGCCGCGAGCCAGCCGCCGAAGCTCCAGCCGCGGATCGCGACCCGGTCGAGGTCGAGTTCGGGCACGCGCTCCGCGGCCGCGTGGAGCGCGTCGATCTGGTCGGTGAGCGGGGCGGTGGCGAGGTCGCCGTGCACCGCGGTCGTGAACGCCCGCCCGCGGCCGGGCGTGCCGCGGCCGTCGGCCACCACCACCGCGAAGCCCTGGTCGGCGAACCACTGCGCGTCGTAGAAGAGCGCCGACGACTTCATGACCCGCTGGTGGTGCGGGCCGCCGTAGGGGCTCAGCAGCACCGGGAGCTTCGTGCCGTCGTGGCCGCGCGGGAGGAGCACCGCGACGCCGTCGATCAGCGTCACGTCGGGCAGGTGGGCGGGAGCGGCCACGTGCGAGGTGAACCGGTGGCCGCGATAGGTCCAGCGCGCTCCGTGTTCGCCCAGCGAGCGCGCGCCCACCACGCCCTCGCTGTAGGTGTGCACTCCCGCGCCGCTGGTGAGCCGCTCGCCCCACCGGTACACGTGGGTCTCCGTCGGGTCCTCGCTGGCCACGTACACGAGATCGGCGCCGACGCTGACGGAGCGGACACCGGTGGCGAAGGGTTCCCCGTCGACCTTGAGCACCTCGTGGTCGACGGTGACGAGCCGTCCGTCGTCGAGGCGCGCGGGAACGCCGGGGACCAGCTCCACCCAGGCGGGGTCGGTCTGCTCGGCGAGGATGTCACCGGTGTCCGCGGCGATCGTGACGAGCCGCCTCTGGTCGCGCGACTGAACGACGGCGAGGGGGCCGTGAGCGTCCCAGTGGAAGCGGGTGAGGTAGGGCTCGGGCAGCGCCACCGCTCGCCTGTCGCCGTCGAGCGTGACGATGTGCAGCGAGACGTCGGCGTTGTCCGTGCCGGCGCGCGGGTAGCGCACCGCGCGCGGCGGGGTGCGCGGATCGATCGAGCCGGAAATCCACCACCGCTCGACCGCGTCCTCGTCCACGCGCGCGACGAGCAGCGCCCGGCCGTCGCGCGACCAGCGGTAGCCGTAGTGCCGGCCCATCTCCTCGGCGGCGACGAACTCCGCCACGCCCCAGGTGACGCCGGGCTCGCCCACCAGCTCGCGACCGTCCACGTGCAGCGCGCCGCCGGTCACGTAGGCGATGTGGCGTCCCGTCGGATCGGGCCGCGGGTCGGAGACGGCGCCGGGCGCGTCGAGCCGCTCGACCGCGACCGTGTCGAGGTCGGCCCGGTAGAGCTCGCCGCCGACCGCAAACGCCGCGACCCTGGCGGCGTCGTCGATGCCGTAGGCGGTGATCCCGGTCGCGGTCTCACGCGTGCGCTCGCGCCTCGCCGCCTCCTCCGGCGTCGCGCGGTCGCGCTCGGGCGCGCGCGCGACGAGCCGCTCCTCGCCCGAAGCGACGTCGTACACCCACAGCGCCGTCCGCGGATCGTCCTGAGCCGGCGAGCGCAGGAACACGACCCGGCTCCCGTCGCGCGAGGTCGAGAAGCTGCGCGGCGCGCCGAGCGTGAAGTTGCGCGTGCGCGCCTTCCGGCGAGGGTACGAATCGGCCACGAGCGTGCTCAAGCTAGTCATCGTGCTCGCGGCGGCGATCCCGTCGCCGAACCTGGAGGCGCTGCTGCCGGACACGCCGGCGCCTGCACACGTGCAGGCCCACGGGGTCGAGCACTGCCGCCAGGCGAGCATCCGCTGCGTGTCGGGGCTGGAGCGCCGCCTGCGCCGGCAGTGGAGAGCGCTGGACGCGTCCTGCGACCACCGCGCGATGTTCTCGCTGTCCTACCTGCGCATCACCCAGGGCCTGAAGCGCGCGATCCGCAACGGCGACCTCAGGTACCCACGCTGGATGGAGTACGTCGTCGCCGACTTCTCCAACCACTACTTCCAGTACTTCGAGGATCACGCCGCCGGCCGCGCCGTGCCCGAGTCGTGGCGGCTCGCCTACGACGCGATGCGCCACGGCGACACCAGCGCGCCCCAGGACGTCCTGCTCGCCTCCAACGCCCATACCCAGCGCGACCTGCCGTTCATCTACGCCGAGATGGGCACGCGCACTCGCGACGGCGCATCGCGCAAGCCCGACCACGACGCCGTCAACGCCGTCAACGACTCGGTCTTCCGCGGGCTCGAGGAGTACGGCGCCGAGCACTACGACCCGCAGTTCGAGTACTTCATGCTGATGCCACTCGGCAGCGACCGCATCGCCACGCTGCAGATGATCCAGCTCTGGCGCGAGGGCGCCTGGCGCAACGCCGTCCGCCTCCTCAACGCCCGGTCGCAGGCGGAGTACGACCAGGTCGTCGCCTCGATCGACGCGACCGCCGACACCACCGCGCAGCATGATCCTCGCCGGCACCCGGCCCGGCTACCGCGAGACGCGCGACGCCTACTGCGAAAGACGGCGAGCCGACCGCCACTCCTCCTCCTAGGGCTGACTAGCCCCTTCCCGAGCCAGACCTGCATGAGGATGGTTTCCGAGCGACTCGCCGCCCCGAACAGGATCGCGATTAATCGATCAGCCGCAATCGGTTCCAGACCCCATGACGACCGCTGCGCCCGTACCGGTCACGCGGCACGAGGACCTCGAGGCAGACGAAGCGCTCGAGACGCTGCGGCGAACCGGCCGCAAGCGGCTGCTGGTCGATGCGGTGATTCGGTTTCGAGCCGCCGATGGCTTCAGTCACTCGCGCGCGCTGGCCTTCCAGGTGACACTGACACTGCTGCCGGCGATGATCGCGATCGTGGGACTCGCCGCCGCGCTGGGTATCGAGGGGTTCACCGGCGTGGTGCGGGAGACGATTCACCAGGTCGTCCCGGGCGACGCCGGCACGATCTTCACCGACGCGCTGCAGCAGGGGACGAGCGCCGCCCGCGAGGAGAGTGGCGAGGTCGCGCTCACCGGTGGCGGCATCGCGGCGATGCTCGCGGGCACGGCCGCGCTGGCGCAGGTCGAGCGCGGCGCCAACCGGATCTACGGCACCGAGAGCGACCGTCCCTTCGTCCGCAAGTACCTCACCGCCGCCGCCCTCGCCGCAACGGCGGGCTCCCTGGCGACGCTCTCGGCGGCCGTGCTCGTCGGAGGATCGGTGATCCGCGAGCAGATCGGATTCGGCGAAACCCTCGACGACGTGTGGGCGGTGGCTCGCTGGCCGCTCGGCATCGCCCTGACGGTCGCCGCGGTGGGGCTGCTGTTCGAGCACGCTCCGCGGCGCCGGCAGCCCGACTTCACCTGGCTCGCGTTCGGAGCCGCCACCTCGGCGCTCCTGTGGTTCGCGTTCATGGGCGTGCTGCTGCTGTACCTGGATGTCGTGGGCGGCTTCGGCGCCACCTACGGCCCGATCGCGGGGACGATCGGAGTCCTGCTGTGGACGTTCCTGTCGGCCGTGGCGCTCTTCCTCGGACTCGCCCTCGCCGCGCAGCTCGAAGCGTGCCGCGCGGGCAGTCCCGCCCCGCGCGTCGAGCGCGACGAGGACGTCTAGCTGCAGTTCCTGGGCACGCTGTTCGGGGTCGGCCGCCATCCGCTGCGCGCGCCGCTCGCCGCCGGGCCAGCTCCCGTTGAGTGGCCAGACGGCGCGATGAGGGGTGAGGCCCGACCGGCTCCGGAGCATCTCACCCCGAATACCGGCGCAGTCTGCTCCTGATAGCGCCGGCGAGATCTACGCTGTCGAGCCACGGAGGGGTGGCAGAGCGGTTGAATGCGCCGGTCTTGAAAACCGGTAGGCCTTTACGGGTCTCGCGGGTTCGAATCCCGCCCCCTCCGCTGGTTTCGCTCCAGAGCATCTGAGACCTCTCGCCGCCAAGCGTCCTGGTAGCCAGCCGGCGCGACGTCGCGTGCTTCTACACGGCGTCGCCGGAAGCCCTCAGACGCTCTCAGGAAGCCCCTTGCCTCCGAGCGGTGCCAGCTCGATGCGAGTATCGACGCCAGAGAGGTGCGGCCTTGCTCGCTCGATGAGGGCGCGGGCCTCAGGTCGGCCGAGCGATTCGCTGTGGGCTTCAGCGCTCTTCCATATCTCGGTGACCCATACGAGATCTGGGTCTTCAGGGGAGCGACTGATGATGTACAGCTCACAGTCGGTGTTGCCGTGCTGCGCATCTGCCGCCTCGAGGAGCACTTCAGCAAGGAGATCCGTCTGGCCTGTATGGGCACGGAAGCTCACGATTAGGCAATAGCGGTCCATCCGCGGCAACGTACTTCAGCTCGTGGCGCAGCCAACTCCGCGGTCGCGTCGCCATTGTCGGAAAGCGCAGCGACTCGTGCGACGGCGTTGCCGCTTTGCCTGAGGCCGGCCACCGCGCCTGCCTCAGTGCAAAAGCCCGGTCTGAGCGATGCGAGTCGCTAAACGGTCGCTATATCGACCCTCAGGCGACACAGACGACCGCAACCGGGGTTGCGATCCGGGGGTCGGACCACGGAACGTCCCCAAAATCCCGGCGGAGCCGGGTTCCGTGGCCGACCCCCGGTCGCGGCCCCGCCGGCGCTCAGGGCTGGAAATCGCCCCGAACGGGCAGTCCCTCACCCATGATCGGATTCATTGTTGCGGGCCTCATCATCGGGCTGCTCGCGCGGCTCATCCTCCCCGGCCGCCAGAAGATCGGCCTGTTGTGGACCCTCGTGCTCGGCGTCGTCGGCTCGGTGATCGGCGGCAGCGTCGCCAACCTCATCAACACCGGCGACATCATGGAGCTGAACGTCCTCGGCTTCGTCTTCGCCGTCATCGCCTCGGTCGCACTGCTGTCGGTCGCCGAGCGCTCCGGCCTGGGGGCCGGGGACTCGGGCCGCCCGCTGCCTCGCTAGCCCGTCTCGAACGCGCCTGCGTCGATCGCGGCCCCGTGGACGCGCGGGGCTCCCGTGACGTCCGCGGCGCCGGCGAGTTCGGTCGCCACGCCCGCGTCGATCGCCGGGGACCCGGCCCCCGGGCGCCCGTCGCTACCGAGCAGGGGATCGGCGAAGCGTCCGGCCGCGTCGCCGCCCGAGGCGCGCTGCCAGGCGGCGAACGAACGCAGGGTGCGCGTCCGCCACGCCCAGCGCGGCCGGCGGGCCGCGAACCACACGTTCCCGTCGAAGCGGTTGCCGGTGTTGGCCCTGAAGGGATTGCCGACGAGCAGACCCTGGGGCCCGGCCACGATCACGTTGTTCAGGAAGACGGAGTCCTCGACGCGGTGGTTGAGCAACAGATCGCCCTGGCCCGTGCGCAGCCGGTCGCTGCCGACGATCGTGTTGTTGATGACCTGCGCGCGCCGGGTCGCGCCGCGACGCCGGTCGTAGCCTCCGATCGGCATCCCGGGCCCGTCGCTGCCCAGGATGACGTTGTTGCGCACGAGTACGTCCGAGGTCTGCCCGCGCCTGTGCTCGCTGGCCAGCTCGATGCCCAGATTGGAGCGCGTGACCACGTTGCGCTCGATCAGGATGTCGTCGCCGCCGTCGACGTAGATCCCCCCGGCGCAGCGGCAGTTGCCCCCATTCTCGCGATACGCGGGATTGCCCTTGGTGTCGACCTCCGAGACCTGGTTGAGCGCGATCAGGCCGTTGCGCGCGCGGTCGTTGCGCGGCGCGGTGCGCTCGTAGCCGATCGCGTCGATGCCGATGTTGTTGACGTTGGCGACCCTGTTGCCGACGACCCGCCACCCGCTCACGTCGCCGTTGAGCACGACGGCCTCGCTCGAGCCCAGCTCGAGGTCGTGGACGTGGTTGTCCTCGATCGTCACGTCGGTGATCGGCCTGTCGCCGGAAACGAGGATGCCGTGGGCGTCGCCGTCCGTGCGGATGTCGTGGATCTCGAGTCCCCGGAGCACGATCCCCGACGAGCGGCCGGAGACGCGGACCCCGGCACCGTCTCCCCGCAGGCCGCGCAGCTCGAAGCCCTCGAAGGTGATGTCACGGCGTCCGCGGATGTTCACGATCTCCGGCCCGCGGCGGCGCGTGATCACGACGGACTCACCGGGATGGGCGCGGAACGTCGCCCCGTCGGCACGCATCACGACGCGCTCGCGGTACGTGCCCGCGCGCACGTCGACGACGTCGCCGGGACCGACCGTCCTGGCGGCGTGGGAGATCGTGCGCCACGGCTGCTCGGCCGTGCCCGGATTGGCGTCGCTGCCCGACGGCGCGACCGTGAAGACTGCGGCGGCGGCGTAGGCGAGAATCATCACCGGCCACGCTAACCGCGGCGGCGAGCGTAGGCAACCGATGCCGAGGACAAGATGAGCCGATACCTGCGTCGAGCGCCGAACGCGTCGAAAGCTTCCATAGCGGACACGTTCGACGGGTTCGGCGAGCAGAATCACCCGATGCTCGTCTGCCTCGCGGACCCGGGGTTGCGACCGGGCAGTGTCAGCCGATTGCGGTGGGCCGCCTCAGCCGGAAAGCGCCCGCTTGACCTCGCGGACGCTGCGCGGACGCAGCGACAGCTGTGGCTCGGGCGCGCCGGGTTCGGGAGCGGGCGCGATCCGCTTCTTTCGCCCGTTCACCTCGATCAGGAACACTCCCGAGCCGTCAGCGCCGCCGCACCCGGGCCGGCGGGGAACGATGACGATTGCGCGACCGTCCGTGCTCCACCCATATGCGATCGAGTTCGGCGGCGGGGCCCTGCGTGTGTGGTGACCGGTGACCGAGGCCGGCTTGCCGCCCGAAGCAGCGACGAAGAACGCCATCGGGATCTCACACTCGCCGCTCCACTGAGCCAGGATCGTCCTGCCGTCGGGGGACGCCGCTGCCCAGTCCCACGATCCGTGAATCAGGCCATCGCTCGACCTCCAGAGCGGGTGGCGGACACTCAAGCGCCGCGACTCTCCGTTCCGACGAACGGAGAAGCGGCCCGCACTCTGAGTGTTCGGTTCGGGCCCGCACAGGATCAGGCGGCCACCGCTCACGCGGCCCACCCCCTCGCATCGCCCGACCTGCTCAGGGCGAGTGCGGGAACCGGCCGCTGCTTCGGAATCGAGCCCACCGCTCGTCGTGTCTTCTCGTCCCTGTGCTCCGCAGGCGGCAAGCACGCAGCACACCGCCAGTGCTGCGACCGCTCGTGGCATCCGGGTGCACGCTACCGCTCGGCGTCCTGTAGACATCTCTCGATGGAGACGCACCACGAAGACGACGACCCCGACCGCCCGGACGAGATCGACCGGACAGAGGAACTCGACCAGCCCGGCTACGGGGAGCAGGACGAGGCGGCGCAGCAGGACGAGTGGGCTGAGGACGACAAGGAGGGCGGCGCCTCCTAGGCGCAAGACCCAGGCACGTTGTTCGGGGTTGGCGCCATCCGCTGCGCGCGCCGCTCGTCGCCGGCCCAGCTGCCGTTGCGTGGTCAGACGGCGCGATGAGGGAGGACGTTTCTCCGGGGCGGGCGAATTTCACCCCCTATGGGGGCCTAATTCGCCAGAGGCGGTTGGTCCCGGTCTCTCACCGTCGTCGCCGGCTTCGGTCCCGGCCACCGGTCCGCCCGCGCGGAGGGAGCAGCGCGAGCTCGGAACAACGTGCTTGCTGCTTGCCCCTAGGTGTAAGACCCAGGCACGTTTCGGGCGGGCGCGCGTTCAGCGCTTACCTGGCGATCACCGTGCCCGTGTCCGACGGCGCCGGTAATGGAGGGGTGCGAGCGCTCCGGCGGTCGCCCGTGGCGCCAATTACATCCAGTGGGTGTAAAACAGACCAAGCTCGGTCCGACCGGCGCCGTAATCGCGCGGTCGGTCGCGGTCTGACGACTGCAGAGCTGGCGAGCTGCGCGCGCCGCGGCCGACGGAGGTCTCCGAACAACGTGCCCAGGAACTACACCTAGGCGAAGCCGGAGAGGGCTCGCCCCTCCGCTGATTCTGCGAAATCTCTGCGCACTTCTGTCGCAGTCGCGGTTCATGTGAACCGCGATTGACCGGCGGGCGCGGGCGTCGACGCGCCGGCAGCCGCGCTCGTGCCCCGCAGTGCGGAAGACAGCCAACCGCGCCGATAACGGTCTCGTGTTGCGCTGTCCGGGTTGCGGAGGGTCGATGGGCGAGCTGGCCGCAGGGCCGATCGCCGTGGATCTGTGCGGCGCATGCGGTGGCGTGTGGCTGGATGCCGACGAGTTGCGAAAGCTCGGAAAGGACGAAGCCGCGCTCCTGTCCGGCACGCCGTCTCAGCGCGTGCCCGAGCCCGGCTTCAGGGCGTGCCCGCGCTGCCCGGGCCTGACGCCGCTGCGTCCGCGCGAGGAGAAGGGAGTCCTGCTCGACGAGTGCGGTTCGTGCGGGGGCATCTGGCTGGACGCCGGCGAGCTCGAGCCCATGCGGGGGCGCAGGCGGCGGTTCGAGGCGACCGTTTCGCCGGGGTCGTCGGGCTCGGCCGCTGCGATGGCATCGACCGGGATGCTCGATGTCGTCAGCGGCGCGGTCGATCTCGTCGCGAGCCTCTGGAGCCCCGGCGGCTAGACAAACGTCCGCCACGGCCTGCCGCTCCAGGTAGATTCCGCGCGTGAGGCGCGCCGCCCTGATCGGGCTGATCGCAGCTGCCTACTACGGGGCGGCCAAGCTGGGGCTGAGCCTGGCCTTCGCCACCAGCAGCGTCACCGCGATCTGGCCGCCGACCGGCATCGCGCTGGCGGCTCTGGTGCTGTTCGGGCGCTGGGCGTGGCCCGGCGTGGCGCTCGGCGCCCTGCTGGCCAACGCGTGGACCGGCGTCCCCGTGATCACCGTGCTCGGCATCACCGCGGGCAACACGCTGGAGGCGCTCACCGGGGCCTACCTGCTGCAGCGGGCCGGGTTCCAGCCGTCGCTGCAGCGCGTGCGCGACGTGGGGGTCCTGGTCGTCCTCGCCGGGGTGGTGAGCACCGCGGTGTCGGCCAGCATCGGCGTGCTGAGCCTGCTCGTCGGCGACGAGGTCCAGGCGTCGGACCTGGCCTCGGTGTGGCGGGTGTGGTGGCTCGGCGACATGGGCGGCGACCTGCTCGTCGCGCCGGTGCTCCTGGTGGCCGCGACGCGCTGGCCGCTGGGGCGCGACCTGCGACGGCCGGCGGAGGCCGTGTTCCTCGCGGTGGCGCTGATCGGCCTGAGCCTGATCATCTTCCAGGAGAGCACGAACGTCGCCTACCTCCTGCTGCCGCTGCTGATCTGGGCGGTGCTGCGGTTCCAGCAGACGGGGGCGACCCTCGGCAGCCTGGCGGTCGCGGTGATCGCGGTGGCCTTCACCGCCGGCGAGCAGGGACCGTTCGTGCGCGCGAACCCGGACGACAGCCTGCTGCTGGCCCAGACGTACTTCGGGGTGATCGCGATCACGATGATCACGCTGGCGGCGGTCATCAGCGAGCGCCGCCGCGCGGAGGCGGTCACGCGTCACATCGCGCGGACGCTGCAGGAGAGCCTGCTGCCGCCTGAGCTGCCGGCGATCCCGCGGGTCGAGCTCGGCGTCCGCTTCCGCCCCGCCGGTGAGGGCTACCGCGTGGGCGGTGATTTCTACGACGTGTTCGACGTCGGCGAGGACAGCTGGGCGATCGTCGTCGGCGACGTCTGGGGGAAGGGGCCGGAGGCGGCCGCGGTCACCGCGCTGGCGCGATACACGCTGCGCGAGGCGGCCGCACACGAGCAGACGCCCAGCCGCGTCCTGGAGCGTCTCAACGACGCGATGCGCCGCCAGCGCGAGGAGAACGAGTTCTGCACCGTGGTCTACGCCCGCCTGGATCTCGGTGCCGACCGCGCCGACGTGACCCTCGGCATCGGGGGGCACCCCCTTCCGTTCGTGCTGCGCGCCGACGGGCAGACGCTGGAGGTGGGGCGGTCGGCCATCGCGCTCGGCCTCGACCCCAACCCGGCGTTCGCGGACGAGCGCATCGCCCTGGCCCGCGGCGACGCGCTCGTGATCTACACCGACGGCCTCACCGACGCGTACGCACCTGCGCGGGCCCTGGCGCCGGCCGACGTCGCTGCCATCCTGCGGTCGGTCTCCGGCCGCAGCGCCGAGGAGATCGCGGGCGGGATCTACGACGCGGTGCTGGGCCAGGCGGCGGGCGAGCCGCGCGACGACGTCGTGATCCTCGTGGTCCGCCTGGCAGCATGACCGATGATGCTTCCGTTCGAGATCGACGTGAACCCCGACGGCGACCGCGTGGTCGTGGCGCCGAAGGGCGAGATCGACCTCTCGACCGTTCCGGCGCTGCGGCGCCGGCTTGACGAGGCCGCGGGCACCGGCGTCCGGCAGGTCGTCCTGGACCTCCGGAGCGTGAGCTTTCTCGACTCGAGCGGCCTGAAGCTGATCCTCGACCAGCTCGCCAAGCACGCCGATTTCGCGCTGATCGCCGGCCCCGAGTCCGTTCACCGCGTGTTCGAGATCACGGGCCTGCACGAGCGCATCCCGTTCGTGATGGGATAGAACCCGCCGATGCGACGACTTGCCACGGTGGTTGTGTTGCTGGGCCTGCTGGTGACCGCTGCGTCCGCGACCGCCCAGCGGCGCCCGACGGCCGGGGAGCGGCGGGCGATCGCGAAGACGTTCGACGTCCCCGCCGAGTGCGTGAAGATCCGCGTCTCGACCGTCAACGAGCGGTGGGCGCGGATGCACTTCAAGGGCCGGAAGTTCGATGACCCGGACTGCAGGCCACATGCCGCGGACGGGATCGTGATCCTGCGCCGCAAGGGCGGGAAGTGGCAGTTCGTGACCGTGGGCAGCAGCTTCGACTGCCCTGTGCCCGACACGCCCCCCAGGGTCGCGAAGGACCTCAGGATCCCCTGCGACGAGCAGATGTGAGCGCGCCGCTGGCGATCCGGGCGCGCGGCGTGGCGGCGTCGATCATCGACCTCGTACCGGAGGTCACGCGCCCGCTCGCGAAGCCGCCCGCGGGCAGCGGACTCGAGCCCGTGATGGGCGACCCCGGGCTCCCCGTGGTCGGCCACTCGATCGGGGTCTTCGACGACCCGCTGGGGTTCGCCCGGCGCGCCCACGAGCGCTTCGGCCCGGTCTCGTGGGGGCGGGTGCTCGGGACCAAGGTGGTGAGCGTCCTCGGCCCCGACGGCATCGAGGAGGTGCTCACCAACCGCGACAAGACGTTCGCCAACAGGGAGGGCTGGGAGTACTTCATCGGCCCGTTCTTCCACCGCGGCGTGATGCTCATGGACTTCGACGAGCACCGCCACCACCGCCGCATCATGCAGGAGGCCTTCAAGCGCGAGCGGCTGGTCTCGTACCTGGACGCGATGAACCCCGCGATCGCCCGGGGCCTGGCTCGCTGGCAGCCCGAGCGCGGCTTCAGGTTCTACGCGCGCGCGAAGGAGCTCACCCTCGACATCGCGACAGCGGTCTTCGTCGGCGCCGACCCCGGCGCGGACTCCGACCGCATCAACAAGGCCTTCGTCGACACCGTGCACGGCGGCCAGGCGATCCTGCGCGCCGACGTCCCGGGGCTGACCTGGCACCGCGGGCTCGCCGGGCGGCGCGTGCTCGAGCAGTACTTCCGCGCCCTGCTGCCGGCCAAGCGGGCCGGCGACGGCGCCGACCTGTTCAGCGTCCTGTGCCGCGCCGAGAGCGAGCAGGGCGACCGCTTCTCCGACGACGACGTCGTCAATCACATGATCTTCGTGCTCATGGCCGCTCACGACACGAGCACCATCACCCTCGCGATGATGGCCTACTTCCTCGCGCGGCATCCCGAGTGGCAGGAACGCCTGCGCGCCGAGTCACTGGCGCTCTCCAAGCCTGCGATCGGCTACGACGACCTCGACGCGCTGCCGTCGCTCGACCTCGTGATGAAGGAGACGCTGCGCATGTGCGCGCCCGTCGGGATGCTCGCGCGCCAGGCGCTTTCCGACACGCAGATCCAGGGCCGCTACGTGCCGGCCGGGACCAGGATCATGCTGGGCATCTACCCGTCGCAGCGCATGGAGCCGTGGTGGCGCGAGCCCGACGGCTTCGACCCCGAGCGTTTCAGCGACGAGCGCCGTGAGGACCTCTCGCACAAGTACGCGTGGACGCCGTTCGGCGGCAACGTGCACAAGTGCATCGGGATGCACTTCGGTGGCATGGAGGTCAAGGCGATCCTGCACCAGCTGCTGCTGCGCAACCGGTGGAGCGTGCCGCCCCGCTACGAGCCGCCGATGACCTTCGGCACCGGCCCCCTGCCCGCCGACGGCCTGCCGATCGGGCTGCGCCCGCTCTAGAGCGCCCGCACCACGACGACGGCGATGTCGTCGCGCCGCGGGTGCTCAACGTCGGAGTCGGCGGTCGCGGCGTGCTCGATGCGCTCGGCGATCGTGCTCGCGGGCTCGCCGCAGCAGCCGGCGAGCAGCTCTCCGAGCCGGTCCTCGCCGAGGCGGCCGTCGACCGTCGGCGATTCCGTGACGCCGTCGGTGTAGAAGACAAGCGCATCGCCGGGGCCGAGCTGGAGGTCCACATCCTCGAGGACCGGGTGTCGACCGCTCCGAGCAGCGAGCCATGACGCCCGGCTGGACGAACGTCGCCGTCGCTTCGCAACAGGAACGGGAGCGGGTGGCCGCCGGCGCTGAGCCGCACGGAGATTCCCGGAGCGGCCGTGTCCACCTCGGCGTAGGCGACGGAACAGAACTGGGTCGGCATCTGCCGCAGCAGCTGGTCGTTGAGGACGGCGAGCAGCGCGGCGGGTGATCGATCGTCCGGTACTGCCGCAGCGCGCAGGGTGAAGCGCGCCAGCGCGGTCGCCGCAGCGGCCTCGATGCCCTTTCCGACGACGTCGCCGATGACGATGCCCCACCTGCCCGGTCCCTGTCGAACACGTCGTAGAAGTCGCCGCCGAGCTCGGTGCCGTCGCCGACGGGTAGGAAGACAGCCGCGAGCTCGATCCGGTCGGGCTCCGGCAGCGCCGGGGGCAGCAGGCTGCGCTGCAGCGTCTGTGCGATGTGACGCGCGCGCCGCTCGGCCGCCGCCAGCTCGTCGCGAGCCTGCACACTCGCGGTGATGTCACGTACGAAGCCGGCGAACAGTCGCTGCTCGGGAGTGCCGATGTCGGTGACGGTCAGCTCGGCGGGGAACTCGCTGCCGTCGGCGCGGATCGCTCGCAGCTCGAGCCGCCTGTCCAGGATCGTCGGTGCACCTGTGTCGATGTAGCGGGCGAGCGCAGCACGGTGCGCCTCGCGTAGATCCACGGGGATGACCAGCGTCGCCAGCTCCTGCCCGAGGGCCTGCTCGCGCTGATGCCGAACGTGGCCACGGCCGCCGGGTTGAAATCGACGATCCGCCCGTCGGCGTCCATGAGGATGATGCAGTCGAG
>CAVRTA010000003.1:0-26511 GCA_963724135.1 uncultured Solirubrobacteraceae bacterium | reverse complement strand
TCCTCGCTGCAGGGCTACGCGGACGACGTCTTGGAGATCTGCGGCGCCCTCGAGCTGCAAGACGTCGTGTTCGTCGGCCACTCGGTCAGCGCGATGATCGGCGCGCTGGCGGCTGTCGCGGAGCCCGACTTGTTCTCCGCTCTCGTGATGGTCGGGCCGTCGCCGCGCTATATCGACGACGACGGCTACGTGGGCGGGTTCACCAAGGAGGACATCGAAGGCCTCCTGGACTCCATGGACAGCAACTACCTGGGTTGGTCGCGGACGATGGCTCCCGTCATCATGGGCAACCCCGACCGCGCGGAGCTGGGCGAGGAGCTGACCAACAGCTTCTGTGCCGCAGATCCCGAGCTGGCACGGCAGTTCGCGCGGGTGACGTTCATGTCCGACAACCGCGCGGATCTCGCGCGGGTGCAGGCGCCGACGCTGGTCCTCCAGTGCTCCGACGATCCCATCGCGCCCGAGTCGGTCGGCACCTACGTCGCGGAGCGGGTGCCAAACACGCGGTACGTGCTCCTCGACGCGACCGGTCACTGCCCGAACCTCAGCGCGCCAGAGGAGACGGCGGCCGCGATCAAGACGTTCCTCGCCGACTGACGACGACTGACGCTGGCCGCGCGTGACGACGGACGACGACCTCCTCGAAGAGACGGCGGAGGACCTCTTCGAGAACGCGCCCTGCGGCTACCTGTCGTGCCGGTTGGACGGCACCATCCTCAGGGTCAACAGGACCTTCGAGGCGTGGACCGGCCATCGGCGAGAGACGCTCGTCGGCAAGCGATTCGTCGACCTTCTGACACCCGCCGGGCGTATCTACCACGAGACGCATTACCGGCCGCTGCTCGAGATGCAGGGGTCGGTCCGAGAGATCGCGCTCGAGATCCTGCGCGCCGACGGCGAACGCCTCCCGACTCTGATCAACTCTGTGCAGCAGCGAGACGAGGAAGGGCGGCCTCGGATCATCCGCACGACGGTCTTCGACGCGACCGACCGTCGCAGCTACGAGCGCGAGTTGCTGCGCGCGCGCCGCGCCGAGCAGGAGATCGCGCAGCAACTTCAACGCAGCCTGCTCTCCGGCGAGCTGCCCTCGACGGACACCCTGGCCATCGACGTCGTCTATCGACCGGCCGTCGCGGGCCTCGAGGTCGGCGGGGACTGGTACGACGCCTTCTGGCTCGGCGAGGGAGTCGTCGGCCTGGTCGTAGGCGACGTGGTGGGACGCGGCATCGAAGCGGCGGCCACGATGGGCCAGCTGCGCAGCGCGACCCGCGCGCTCGCGTCGACCGGGCTGGCTCCGGGCCCTCTGCTCGACGCACTCGACCGATTCGCGGCGCATCATCGCGTCGGGCGCATGGCGACGCTCGCCTATGCGGAGCTGAACCTGACATCGGGTGCCATCCGATACGCCTGCGCGGGCCACCCGCCGCCGCTGCTGGTCCAGCCCGGCCAACGCCCGTGCTTCGCCTGGGATGCCCGCTCGGTCCCCCTCGATGCGGCGTCGGCGCCCGACACGCGAACTGACGCGACCACCAGGCTGGTGCCGGGGGGCGCGGTCCTCCTCTACACGGATGGCCTCGTGGAGCGACGCTCGCAATCGATCGACGAGGGTCTCGACCGTCTGGCCGAGGAGGCCGCGCGTGTCCATGAGGCAGGAGCGCCCCTGACGACCATCGTCCGCAACCTCGGGAGGGACCGCCGAGCCGGGCGACGACGTGTGCCTCCTGGTCGCGCAGCAACGCAGCGCGTGAACGCCGCGGACGCAGTTCGTCGCCGGGTGGCCGAACGGCACCCGCCTGACTCTCAGCCGCCCCAGGGCCGCAGGCGCGCCGGTCGCCTCTCGCGCTCGCCCAGGGAGCGTCCGATGAGCCAGAACGTCGGGGGCCAGAGCCCGACGAAGACGGCGCGCCGCTCCGCGTTGCCTCGCGTGTCCTGGTCCACGGTCCCGGCGCGGATCCACAGGGCCACGCACAGCGCGATGTGAAAGAGGCTGAGAGCCTCGAGATGGCGCTCGCGCAACCCGGCGCGATGCAATGCCTGCGAGAGCATGCGTTCGGACTACCCGGGTAGTCCGAAAGCATGCCCCTGCGCCAACCCCGCTTGCAGCGAGCCGCCACCGCCGCGCGATGGCCCGTCGGGGTCGCCCTCGCCTCGTGGCGCTACCTCTGGCGTACCACCCCGCAACACCGCACCGAGTTGCCGGGCTCTCTCCCCGAGGACGCGCCGCCGCCGCTGCCCAGCGAATGCGAGTGGCCCGATGTCCAGACCCCGTCCGACGGCACCGGCACGCTCTTCCACCGTCGCTATAGCGCCGCCTTTCGAGACGCGCGCCTGACGGCCGAAGAGCTGATGGCGCGGCTGCAGGCGAATCTGAACAAGGTCTCGCCCAGCGAGTTCGCGACGTTCCAGAAGCTTTCGGGCGACTCCGACACGATGCGGGTCGCGGACGAGTACGTCGTTCGGATGGCGGCACCCTGGGACGGACCGGTACGCGTGGTGGACGTCACGCCGACTTCGTTTCGCCTCGCGACCTTGGACGGCCATCTCGAGGTGGGGCAGATCGAGTTCCGCACTAGCGGCGAACCGCGGATGCTGCGATTCGAGATCGAATCATGGGCTCGAAGCGCCAGCCGGCTCACCGACCTGCTGTACGACCGCCTCCGGATCTCGAAGGAGACCCAGCTCCACATGTGGACGTCCGTCGTGGAGCGCACGGCGCGACTCGCCGAGGGCAGGATCACCGGCGGAGTCACGGTGGAGACGCGGCGCGTGGACGGGGCGAACCGGCGGCCGCTGGGCGACCCGCGTTCGCTGGAGGCATTGGCAGCACTTCATGGCAAGGGCCTGAACTTCACCGCTGAGGACCGCGCGCGCGCCACCGCGGCGCGCGGATGGCACGTCGACGACTACTGCCAACCGCTGCTGCGCGAGCATCCCGGCGAGCCCGAGCCGGACGGCTCCTTCGCCGTGGCGCAGCGGCTGATGCGCCGCTACGAGTTCGCCGACCCGTCGATCATCCGCGCCGTCTACGAGGAGGAGTCGCCGCTCGAGGGACGCGACATGCTGCTCGAGGCCCGCTGGCACGGCCTGCGGTTTCGCTTCGGCGTACGTGTCACGGGCACCGTCGACGACATCCGGGAGGTGCAAGGACGCCAGGTGCGCGTCTGGGGATGGAGCTACGCGACGCTGCAGGGCCACCTCGAGGTCGGAGAGATGGACTACGAGCTGTGGAAGTGGCTGGACAGCGGGGAGGTGGAGTTTCGGATCCACTCGTTCTCGCGACCCGCGCGGGTGCGCAATCCGATAATCGGTCTCGGCTTTCGCGTCTTCGGGCGGCGGCAGCAGCTCCGGTTCGCGCGGCACGCCTGCGATCGCATGGCGCGGCTCGTCGCGAGGGAGCTCGACCCCCAGAGCGCCGTCCCCGCGCCCGCCCTCATCGCTGACGAGAGCACGTTCGCGACGGCGCGTTGAGGTCGCCCCGCGCTCGACTGCGCATATCGCGCAGCCGCTCGCGGTCGTCGGGGTCTGGCCCTTCTTCCTTCGACGCGCCTTTGTCCTACCGCATCGCCAGCATCACCAAGCCGTTTACGGCGGCGGCGATCCTGCGGCTCGTCGAGGACGGGCGGCTCGGACTCGACGACAGCATCCTGCGCTGGCTGCCCTGTCCTCCCAGTCGCGCCAACCGCGACCCTCGCAGACCGCGCAACCCCCCCGGGACGGCGTCGCAGTGCATGCACCTCGATGTCCCCCGCACCCGGTTGCCGGGGCGCACGTCTGGCGCGAGCACGAACGGCTCGCCGAGGTTGAGCCTGCCGCGATGCTTGATCAGCCCCCGGGCCGCGAGGTCGGCTGCGACCCCCTGGATCTGGACGACCGCCGGGGGAGTTGCGTACGACATGCGCGCCAGTTCGCGCATCTCCTCCATCACGTCGTGGACGCGCGGATCGTCGGGCCAGAGCGCGAGGAAGTCGCCCACAGTCGGTCGGTAACGGCCCGGTGCCAGTGGAGCGGCGGTGTGCACCGTGTAAGCGCGTCGGTTGAGACGGCCCCCAATCGAGATGTACCCGGCGCGTTCAAGCTGGGCGAGGAGCCGCCGTACATGTCGGTCGCTAACACCTAACCGCGACGCCAGATGGGTCAGTGTCGCGTCGGACCGCATGGCGAGGACCCGCAGGAGCAGCCCCACGGGCTTGAGCAGACTCATCCGCCGCCGATCGCGGTTCCGGTGTGCCCACTGTTCGCACTTGACGAGGTGAGCGGACTTGCGCCGGACAGCGCGAGCCCGCCGACTACTACGGGACTACCACCGGACTACCACAGGACTACTACGGCGCGGACCCCGCGGCTCGGAGAGGGGCAGGCCGATGCGGAGCATGTTCCGCCTGCTTTCATTGATTCACGCGCGGACGAGCGCGCTCGGGTCGAGCTTGCGGTAGTCCGCGACCCCGGCGATGGCGAGGGTGATGTCGAGCTCGGCGAGGAGCGTGCGGAGCACGTGGCGGACGCCGGCCTCGCCCCCGAGCGCCAGCCCGTGGACGTACGGGCGGCCGATGAGGACGGCCTCGGCGCCCAGGGCCAGCGCCCGGTAGACGTCCGTGCCCGTGCAGACGCCCGAGCCGAACAGGACGGGGACCTTGCCGCCGACCGCATCCGCGATCGCGGGCAGGACGTCGATCGTCCCCACCGGGCGAGGACCGCGGCGCCCGCGCTCGTTCGACACGACGATGCCGTCGAAGCCACGGCTGACCGCCATCTGCGCGTCCGCCACGGTCTGGATGCCGGCGAGGATGATCGGCCCGTCCCAGGCGTTGCGGACCGCCGCGAGCGGCGTCCAGCCCTCCCCGGGCTGCGGGGGTGACAGCACGAGGTGGGTGCACCCCGCGAGCCGCGCGCGGAGAAGCAGTGCGGCGTCGGGCTCCGTCCGCTCCCGGCCAGTCCAGGGCGAACCACCGCGAGCCGGTCGGCGCGGCCACGGCGACCCCCTCCACAGACGTGCTCGATTGCGACGCGTGGACGTACGTGAGCCCGAGGCCCGCCGCCGCACGGGCGGTCGCGGCCTCGCCGACGGGGTGCGCCAAGGCCTGTCTCCCGACCGGGCCGAGGATGACCGGGGCCGGCATCGAGACGCCGAGCACCGTCGCGCTCCAGTCGCGCTCGGCGCGGTCGATGAACATCCGGGGGACGATCCGCCACGCTCCCAGCGCCCGCGCGTTCGCGCGCACCGCCTCGGCGCCGCCCGCCCACGCGAGCAGATGCCGGCGCGCGTCCTCGGACAGGACCTTCGCCGCGACCTCCTCGAGGCCGGACAGGTTCGTGGTGAAGATCGGCTTGACGTCCGCGGTCATCCCGGCGAGGTAGATCTCGGACTGGTAGCCGACGTAGGGGGCGCCGGGGCCGATCGGAAGCGGCGACTGGCCGGGGGGCACGTAGACCTGGCCCGCGGCGAGCGCGGCCGGCGCGAGGAAGGTCGCCGCGGCGGCCGTACCGGCCATCTCGAGGAACTGACGACGAGTGCTTTCGGACATGGCTCGGGCTCCGATTCAGCGCACGCGGACCAGGGAGGAACGGGAGAGGGAGCGATGACTGCGGTGGCCGGCCTTCCGGACCTCCTCCGCGAGGTCCTCGACGAGCCACCGCATGACGGTCCGGGCCCCCGCCTGCCCGGCCAGCGCGAGGCCGTACAGGTACGGCCGCCCGATGAGCACCGCGTCCGCGCCGAGCGCCAGCGCCTTGAAGGCGTCGCGGCCCGTGCGGATCCCGGAGTCGAACAGCACGGGCATCTTGTCGCCGACCGCCTTGACGATCGGCCTGAGCGCGTCGAGCGACGCGATCGCCCCGTCGACCTGGCGGCCGCCGTGGTTCGAGACGACGATGCCGTCGATCCCGTGCTCGACGGCAAGCCTGGCGTCGTGCGGGCTCTGAATCCCCTTGAGCAGGATCGGACCGTCCCAGTTCTCGCGGATGAGCGGCAGCCGCCCCCAGTTCAGGCCGGGGTTCTGGAAGAGCCCTCGCGAACACGACCCCGGCCGCCAGCGGAGCGACGTCCGCCGGCACGGGCATCTGGCGCTGGAAGACCGGGTCGCTCGTGTAGTTCGCGATGCCCTTGTTCTCGAGGAAGGGCGAGTACCCGCGGTCCAGGTCGAGCGGCCGCCAGCCGAGCAGCGTCGTGTCGAGCGTGATGACCAGGTGGGTGTAGCCGGCCGCCTTGGCACGGCGCAGGAAGGACACGGCGAGCTCGTCGTCGGTCGGCCAGTACAGCTGGTACCAGCGCGAGCCGTCGCCGTTGGCCTGCGCCACGTCCTCCATCTTGTAGGCGGCCTGGGTCGAGTGCACGTACGTCAGCCCGAGCTCGGCCGCGGCGGGAGCGGTGGCGAGCTCGCCGTCCGGATGCGCGAGCGTCTGCACCCCGACCGGCGCGAAGAGGACCGGCGCGGGCATGCGCGTCCCCAGGATGGTGGTGGAGAGGTCGACCTTCGCCGGCCTGCGGCCCCTGCGCCGCTTGGGGCCTTGCGCCGCTTGATCCTCCAGCGCCGGAACGCAGCGGCGTTTGCGCGCGTGGTGTCCCGGTCCCCCGCACCGGCGAGGATGTAGGCGAGCGCCTCGGGGCTCAGGACCTTGGCGGCCTCCTCCTCGAGCTTCGAGAGGTCGCGGGGGATGGTGTCTGCAGCCCCGGCCTGCGGCATGGGCAGGAGTGTGACGAGTCACGCGCGAGAGGTCGCTGATTCGAAAACCAGCCGCGGCCCATCGGTCTTCCGACCCCGCTGCGCCTCAGCGCGGCTCGAGGACCACCAGGGGGATCTTCCGGTCCTTGGCCCTGCGCTGAAAGTCCTCGTATCCGGGATAGAACGCCACAAACTTGGGCCACAGCCGCGCGCGCTCCGCATCGGTCGCCACTCGCGCGCGCACCTGCCGAACCTCGGCGCCGAGCTGGATCGATGTGTTCGGGTGCGCCATCAGGTTGTGAAACCAGGCCGGGTTGGTGGGCTGACCTGCCTTGGAGGCGGCCACTACGACGAGGTCGCCCTCCTGGTGGTACATGAGCGGTGACGTCCGCTTTATCCCGCTCTTGGCGCCGGTGTGGTCGAGGAGGAGTATTCGAGCCCCCGGGAGCCCGGGAAGACGGCCGCCCATCCTCCCGCGTGATCGCCGGTAGAGCGCGACATGGACCTTTCCCGAGCGGCGCCCGAGATAGACGCCGCGGTCGTGGCCGAACTGCGAGAGGGTCTCCCCGAGCCTGGCCCACCAGGGGATCCGCGCGGTCGCCACGGTCACCTCTTCACGCCGCGGATCGAACCACGCCTCGGGCCGCGCGCGCGACTGCGAAACCGCCCGCCTCGATCGCGCTGGCGAACGAGACTTCGGCCAGACATCCCGGGGCGGCAACCTGGTCGCCGCACAGGAAAACCCCCTCGCCGCGGTCGATCGCCGGGCGGTCCTTCCACGTGGCGCCCGGGAAGTCGAGGGCGCCGCTGCGGCCGTCCATCACCTGGCGCCGGCGCCAGGTCACGCGCTCGCGCCGGTCGTCAAACGACCCATCGAGCACCGCTTCCAAACGGGCGGCGGCGTCGTCGGGTCCCTCGCCGGGCCGGATCGGCATCTGCGCCTGGACGAGATCCTCCCCTTCGGGCGCGAGCGTCGAGTCCTGGGCCGAGTAGCGCTCGGCCCACCCTGCGCTGTCGAGGTCGGAGACGATCCAGGGATCGCCACGCCGCTGCGTGAGCCCGAAGTCGAGGCAGACCGTGCGGCCGCTCGGCCACTCGAGCCCCTCGTCGTCGAGCAGCACGGCCGCGTCGCGCATCTCCAGCGCGACGATCACCGGCGGCGCAGGCAACGTGTCGACCCGCTCACCGGTGACGATCTCGACGCCGAGCGAGCGGGCGTGGCGGGCGAGGCGCTCGATCAACATCGTCCAGCCGCCGATGATGAATCGCGCCGGGGGGCGCGCGGTGAGCAGCAGTCGCTGGGTGCGCTCCCATACGAACGCCGCCGACAGCTCGCCGGGGTCGTGGTGGAAGGTGTAGACACCGGCGAGGTTGGACAGCATGCCCGCCGTGCGCTCGTCCATGCCGTGGTCGATCGCCCATGAGCGGAACGCCTGGTCGACGGGTGCCATCCGCCCCCGCATCCGAATTCCGGGCGGGATCAGGGACAGCGGCGGAGTGCGGTGGACCTCGCCCTCGTAGTGGAAGCGCACGCCGGTGAGCAGAGGGCGGGCGAGCGGAGGCATGAGGTCGCGGCTGGTCAGCCACTCGAAGAGCACGCCCCCGCGATAGATCGCATGGGGACCGAGGTTCGCCTTGTAGGGGCCGTCTGCGCTACGGGCGCGCCCGCCGAGCGTCTCGCTCGCCTCGAACAGCCTGACGTCGGCGCCTTGCTCGGCCGCCGTGATCGCCGCGGTGAGGCCCGCGAGCCCGCCTCCAATAACCGTGATCTCGCTCATGGTGGGCAACGTACCCTCATGCTGGCCTCGCGTACAGTTCCAGTTATGGCTCCTGATGGAGGGCCAGTTGAGCTGCTGCTGGCACTCGATCGCCACGGCGACGTCCCCCTGTACGAGCAGCTCGAAAGCGGGCTGCGCGACGCGATCCGCGATGGGCGCCTGAAGGCGGGCGCCCGGCTGCCGTCAAGCCGGGGCCTGGCCTCCGATCTGGGTATCTCGCGGGGAGTGGTGACCGCCGCCTTCGACCAGCTTGTCGGCCGAGGGCTACCTCGAGACCAGGCAAGGCGCACCTGTGCGCGTGGCGCGCGGAGTGCGCGCGCAGCCCCCACGGCTCCCGGCGCCCTCGCTGCTGGCCCAGTTCGCCTACGACTTCACGCCCGGACTACCCGACCTCGCCAGCTTCCCGCGAGATCGCTGGCTGCGCTCGCTGCGCGCCGCTTGGCGTGAGACTCCACTGGACGCCGTCGGCTACGGCGACCCCCGCGGCGTCCCCGAGTTGCGCGAGGCGCTCGCCGACTACCTCGCGCGAGTCCGCGGCGCAGCCGCCGACCCCGAGCACCTGTTGATCTGCACAGGCTTCCGTCAAGGCCTGTCGCTCACCTGCCGGTGGCTGTCCGCCAACGGGATCGAACACGTCGCCATCGAGGAGCCGGGTTGGCACGCCCAGCGCCTGATCGTGGAGGAGGCGGGGCTCACGGTGACGCCGATCCCGGTCGACGCCGAAGGCATCGACGTCGCCGAGCTGCAGGCCAGCGGCGCCGAGGCCGTCGTCGTCACCTCCGCCCATCAGTTCCCCACCGGCGTGGTCCTCAGCGCTCGGCGCCGCGCCGCCCTGATCGACTGGGCCGAGCACGGCGACCGGCTGATCATCGAAGACGACTACGACGCCGAGCTGCTCCGTGAGCGGGTGGGTGCGCTACAGGGCCTCGCGCCCGACCGCGTGCTGTACATCGGATCGGCCAGCAAGCGACTCACCCCGGGAATGCGGCTCGGCTGGATGCTCCCGCCCTCCTGGCTGTCCTGGGCGCTGATCTCGGCCAAGGCGATCGAGGATGCGGGCTCGGAGACCGCCGGCCAGCTCGCCCTCGCGGACTTCATCGCCCGCGGCGAGCTCGAACGCCACCTCCGCCGCATGCGCCTGCGCTACGCGCGGCGCCGCGAGACCCTCCTGGCCGCGCTCGCCCGGGAGCTGCCGGACTGGCGGCCGTCGCTCGCCGGTGGTGGGCTACACCTGACGGTGGCGCTCCCGGACCACGTGGACGAGCCCGCGCTGCTCGCGGCGGCCGCGCGCCGGGGTGTCGGCCTCGAGGGCCTCGCCCTGCACAGTTACACCGGCGACTGCGGACCCGGCCTCGTCCTCGGCCACGCCTACATGCCCGAGGCCGCCATCGAGCGCGGCGTGCAGCTGCTCGGGGACGCCGTCGGAGCTTCGGTACGTTTGGAGTCTGAGCCGATACGACCGTGATGAACCGGTGCGCGTCTTCGGCCTCAGCGAGC
This sequence comes from uncultured Solirubrobacteraceae bacterium, assembly GCA_963724135.1. Classification (GTDB taxonomy): domain Bacteria; phylum Actinomycetota; class Thermoleophilia; order Solirubrobacterales; family Solirubrobacteraceae; genus DATLGB01. Next base: position 16,577 of record CAVRTA010000003.1, on the reverse strand, counting down.
GTTCTCCCTCCCCGTTCTGGGTCTCGGGGAAGGCGGCCGGCCCGACGGGACCGCAGATCGGCGGCGCGAGCTACTGGCGGGACACGACCGCGGGAACGGTGAGGATCGACACGCCCGAGGGCGCAACTCCCGGTCTCGCCCTCCGCCAGATCAAGACCACCTCCTCGTCAGAGCTCGGGCAGCTGTACGGCGGCCAGGCGTCGCGGAACTTCGCCGGCCTTTTCACCATCAACGTCAGCGAGGGCATGTGGGAAAAGCACGTCACGGGCGTTTGACGCAGGGTTGACGCCGGCTTGACGACGCGCCTGGAGGATCACCGGCAGCCACCTGACCCAACCCCACGAGGAGAGACATGGCTGCCACCGAGACCACATTCGCATCGCACTTCGCGCGCTGGGTTCTCGCCCTCGCGCTATTGGGCGTTCTCGTCCTGGGCCCGGGGGTCGCCTCCGCCGCCTTCCCGGGCACGAACGGCCCGATCGCCTTCCACAGCGACCGCGACGGCAACGACGAGGTCTACGTCATGAACGCCGACGGCACCAATCCCACCAACCTCACCAGCAACCCCGCGGCCGATTACGAGCCGGCGTTCTCCCCCGACGGGACCAAGATCGCCTTCAGAAGCCACCGCGACGGCAACGCCGAGATCTACGTCATGAACGCCAACGGCACCGGCCCCACCAACCTCACCAACAACACTGCCGCAGACGGCGCCCCGGCGTTCTCGCCAGACGGCACCAAGATCGCCTTCACCAGCTTCCGCGACGGCAACGCCGAGATCTACGTCATGAACGTCGACGGCACAGGCCCCACCCGTCTCACCAACAACACCGACGCCGACGCCGATCCCGTGTTCTCGCCAGACGGCACCAAGATCGCCTTCACAATCACCACCCCCGATCAATGGTCGGACGTCTACGTAATGGACGCCGACGGCAGCAACCAGACCCGCCTCACCAACGCCCCGGGGGCCGACATCGACCCGGCGTTCTCTCCCGACGGCACCAAGATCGCGTTCATCAGCTTCCGCGACGGCCCCAGCTGGGGGGTTCACGTGATGGACGCCGACGGCACCAACCAGACGCGTCTCACCAACGACGCCACCGTGGGTGGCGACTTCCACCCGGTGTTCTCGCCAGACGGCACGAAGATCGCATTCCTTCGCGGCCTTCTCACCGAGATCTGGGTCATGAACGCCGACGGCACCAGCGAGACCCGCCTCACCAACCACGGCGACAATGGGTGGGAGCTTTCCGTTGACTGGGGTCCCCGCTCAGCCGACGACGCCGACAACGACGGTGTGATCGACAAGAACGACAACTGCGACACCGTCGCAAACCCCGACCAGCTCGACGAGGACGGCGACGGCAAGGGTGCCGCGTGTGACACGCAGGAGCTGCCCCGCAGCCGCGACGACTGCAAGAACGGGGGCTGGCGGCGGTTCGACGGCACCGCCACCTTCGCCAACCAGGGCGAGTGCGTGAGCTTCGTCTCGACGCGCGGGAAGAACCGTCCGAAGACCTGAGCCGCAGGGTTTCGTACGCCAATCGGCCTAACCAGAGGGAGCAGTCATGACAAAGAGATGGTTGGCACTCACCACCGCGGGTCTAGCGGTCGGGCTGTCGGGAGTCTTCGCGAGCCAGAGCCTCGCCGCGTCTGCGTGCACCGCCTCCACGCGACCGCTCGCGCTGGGATTCGTGGCGCCGGGTAACTGCACCGCGCAGGTCAAGTGCACCGGCGCGCCGTGCCGGTACCTGGTGCGGGTCCACGTCGACGCGACCTTCGCACCGGGACACCCCGGCCAGATCAAGGGGGCCGCAAAGGTGGTGTGGGGGTCGTTGCTGCCAAACGTGGGCCCGCTGGCCTGCACCGCATCGGGCTCCGGCCGGCGCTCGTGCGACACCGCCGCGGTCCTCACTGTCGGCGGGGCTTCCACCACGCGGATGCTCTGTTCGATACCGGGGAGCCTGCTCCCGGTCCGCTGGGTGTCGGCGCGGGTCACCTGCTCGTTCGCCCGCCTCTAGCTCCGCAGTCCCTCGCACCGGCGCTGGCGCGGCGGCGACTTGTCGTCGCGCCAGTGCGGCGATACTGGGCGCGGATGTCGCAGGAGAACGTCGACCTTTACCGCCGTGCGTGGAAGGCTTGGAATGACGACGACCTGGAGGCCTTCGCGGACACGGTCAGTCCCGATTGGGAGATCCGCACGACGATGACGTGGCCCGGAATCAAGCCGGTCTATCAAGGATATGCCGGCCTGACCGAATTCTGGAACACCGTCCGCGAGCCGTGGACGGACTTTTCATGGATGTCGAGGAGGCGATCGACGCAGTGGACAAGGTCGTCGGCCTCCTCCGGCTGCGCGGCAGGGGTCGCAACAGCGGCGTTCCGATCACCCGCGAGTACGCCCATGTCGCGACGTACGTCGACGGCAAGAACACTCTGATCCAGGGGTATTTGACTCATCGCGAGGCTCTGGAGGCCGTGGCAAATTCCGACGGGTAGCAGCGCGATAGGCACGGCAGCAGACTGCGCTCGTAGCGATCCTCGGCGTGCCTGGCCGCGCTCTGCGCTCATCGCACTGGCGATGTCGCTTGCCTGCGGTGCCCCGCCATCGGTCGCGCACGTGCCTGGTGATGCGCGAGGCGGCGGGGCGGTCCGCGCCGCCGCCTCGATGCAGCAGACGGTCACCATGCGGCAGCGGTACTTCGGCGCGGGGAACGTGGACGCCGCGACCGGCGCCGTCCGGCGCGATCGGGTGATCCTGTCCTGGTTCGGCGTTTCGAACTTCGCGATGGCGATCCGCGGCCACGTCGTGCTGCTCGACGGGTGGGTGCCGCGCGGCGGGACGACCGGATACGTGCCGTCTTCACCCGATGAGCTGGCCGCGCTGCGCCCGCAGGCCATCTTCATCGGCCACGCGCACTTCGACCATGCGGCCGACGCCGTGCCGATCGCGCTGGCCAGCGGTGCCACGCTCGTCGGCAGCGCCGACCACTGCGCCGAGCTGCTGTCCCGCGCGCCGGTCGGGACGATGCCGCCGCGCTGCACCGCCGGCCTGCCGCCCGGCAGCACGCCAGGGACCTTCGGGTCCGCCGGGATTCTGCGCGGCGTCGGCATCAGGCTGGTCCAGAGCCTGCACTCCGCGGCCGAGGCACCCGATCTCCAGGACGGCCTGCACGTGCCTGTCCTGCCGCCGCCATCGACGACGCAGCTCGAGCATCCGCCCACGCCCCAGGACATGGCGCACATCGTCGGCGGCCTCCCGGATGCCGAGGCGGGCAGCGTCCTGTACCGCTTCGAGGTCGGCGACTTCACGCTCGTCTGGAACGACACGGCGGGTCCGTTGCGGGAACGCGCGCCCGTCGCCCTGGAGCGCATGCGCCAGCTGCGGCCGGTCGACGTCCAGCTCGGGTCCATCCAGGGCTTCGGCCAGTTCACGAACGGGATGCGCGACATCCGCACGTACATCGAGGCCCTCGGCGCGCCGCTGTTCGTCCCCATGCATCACGACGACTGGGCGGCCGGCATCACCACGAAGGGCGAGAACTACCGGGAGCCGCTGCGCCTGGAGCTCGAGCGCATCCCTGCGGACCGGCGCCCCAAGGTGCGCTTCATCAGCGATCCGGGCGACTACGTGCGGCCGGCGGCTCTGACGTTCCCAGTGACGCTTGATCCCCTGCGGCTCGTGCGCCGTTGCGCACGCAAGGGGCGCCTGCGTGTCCGCCTGGACGGCGATGTCGCGGACGTGCGAGCCGTGCGCTTCCGCATCGGCCGGTCCAGGCCTCGAGCCGACGCGACAGCGCCGTTCACGCGCACGTTCACGCGCTCGGCCCTGCTGCGGCGTGGTCGCTCACGGCTGCGCGCCGTCGTTACGGACATCGACGGCACGGCGCGCACGCTCGTGCGCAGCGTGCCCTCCTGCCGCCCCGCCTAGCGCCGGCGGCTAAGCGCTTCCCGAAGCCAGCAGCACGAGATTCGAGATCTTCACGCTGCCGTCCGGCTGCGCCGGCGCGGCGGCCGCGACCGCCTCCCAGGTTTCCTCCTGCACCTCTGCGGGTTGATCGGCGATCAGGGCCCTGACCGGAGAGGCGATATCGCGGACGTAGGTCGCGAAGTCCCGTCCGGAGTCGAAATCGAAATCGACGCTGGTCTCCTCGACGGCGACCTTCGCGTAGCCGCCTCCCTCAAGGAGCGCGGCGAGCGCATCGGGTGTCGGTCGCGACAGCGGGCCCGGCAGACCCGGCGGCAGGGTGAGGCCGTGGCGCTCTTCGATCGTCCGCACAGCGATGCCGAGGAAGGGCACCCGCTCCGGCGGGCCCCATGAGCTGATCGCGAAGCGCGCGCCGCCCTTGAGCATCCCGCGTACACGCGCTGCCGCCGCCTCGCCGTCAGGGTCGAAGATGATCCCCCAGCGCGACAGGGCGGCGTCGAAGAAATCGGCGGGGTAGTCGAGCGACAAGGCGTCCATCTCGACGAACTCGATGTTGTCGAGCTCCGCTGCGGTGGCTCGCTCCCTCCCGAACGAGAGCATCTCGGCGGAGATGTCCGTGGCGATCACGCGGCCCTCGGGTCCCACCTCGCGGGCGGCGGTCAGGGCGGGCTCTCCGTATCCCGCGGCGACGTCGAGCACGCAGGCGCCGGCCTGACGCCGGCAAGCTCCACGAGGCGCCGGCTGACACCGGCTGCGACCTCGTCGAACATCGCAGACCATTTCTTCCAGCCGGGGGCCGCTTCGTTCCAGCCCTCCTTCTGCTTCGTCCTGAATACCGCGGGGTCCACGTCAGCGGCGAAGCCTAGTGGGCGCCCGTCAGTTCGAGATGCGCTCGGTCATCTCGCCGCTCGTCTCCTCGAGCTCTCGCCTGGCCGTCTCCGGGAAGCCGGCGACGACTACGACGAGCGCGACCAGCGGCAGCAAGGCGAGGAGAGCGATCGAGGGCCCAAGGCCGAGCGGGTCCGAGAGCAACCCGACGACCCCGAGCCCGGCCGCGGATCCGGTGACTCCCATGACCAGGGTGAGCGTCTGTGCCTCGGCACGAATGCGCGTCGCGAACAGCTCCGACGCGTACGGCGCGAGCGCGGCCCCTCCCGCCGAGCCCAGCATCGCCCCCGCGAGCGCGAGCGGCCAGATGAGCCAGCCCGACGCCAGATAGAAGCCCGCGTACGCGAGGGTCGAGGCGGCCACGAGTGGGATGCCCACTCCCTTGCGGCTCGTGAGGTCGGCCAGCCCGCCGCCCAGCATCAGCATCGGGAAGCTCGGCAGCCCCGTGACGGCAAGGAAGACGACGATGCCGAACGACGAGAACCCGTGCTCGTCTGAGAGGTAGCGGGTCGTGAACTCGAGCGTCGGCGCGGTGAACGCCGCGGCCAGGAACGTCGCCGTGCCGATGAGCACGAGGCGCCGCCGGTAGATGCCCCTGAGCACGTCTCTGTAGCGGTGCGGCTCGTCCGCGTGGCGGAGGAAGCGGTCCGACTCGCTGACGTATCGCGCGGCGTGCAGGATCGCGGGGATCGCGAGCAGCTGGAGCAGGTACACGGCGGCGAAGCCGCCCCGCCCCGCCGACGCGAGCGGCAGCGACATCACCGCGAGCACGATCCCGCCGCCGGCAGCGAGACCGACCAGGCTGAGCGCCACCGCACGCGACCCCGCGGACACGATCTCCGCGACCAGCACAGCGATCGCGATCCCCAGCGCGGTGTCGACGCAGCGCAGCACGACATGTCCGCCGACGTACGCCTCGAAGCTCGGCATGAGCCCGAGCCCGGCGGCCAGCACGCAATGCACGACGGCCGCGCCGACCACGAGCCTGCGCCGCCCGAAGCGGTCCGCGAGCGGGCCGAAGACGAGCGCCAGCAACACGCCCGCCCGAACCACGGCCAGCCCGGTCGCAAGCTCGCGATTCTCCACCGCGTAGACGTCGGCCGCGTAGGGCAGCGTCAGCGAGAGCAGGCTGATAGTCCCGCCGCCGTAGCTCCACAGCAGCGAGATCAGGCACAGGGCCGCCAGTGCCTCGCTGGCGCGCGCGCCGATCGGCTCGGGCGGCGCCCACCACGGAGTGCGGTCAGGCAGTGGCTCGCCGGCGTCGGCGGCGCGCTCGATCTCTCTCGCCCGCCGCGCGACCCACGGCGCCCAGAGGAAGCCGAAATACGGAATCGGGACGCGATAGGCGGCGCGATTCCGTCCGTCCTCCCAGAGCAGGACGGCGTCCGCTGCGATCGGCAGCTGCTGCGGCGACAGTGCAAGACGATCGGCGATGGACGAATCATCTCCGGCCCCGCCGACCGGATCGACGGTGTCGCCTCACCATCTGATGGAGACTCCACCGATGCCGCTCGCGATACGCCGCGCAGCGCCGTGCCTCCTGGTGCTCGCCGCGCTGGCCGTCCCGGCCGCTGCACGCGGCGCGGCCGCTGCGGCGACCCGGCGCAGCGCCCGTGGTGCGACACGTCGAAGACGCCCGAGGAGCGCGCCAGCCTGCTGCTCGCGGCGATGACCCTGGACGAGAAGCTCGGCGCTGATGGCCGGCGACGACCTCGCCGGCGGTTTCACCGGGAATCCGGCGACGGGGACGAGCAACGGCGTGGACCGGCTCGGCGTCCCGGTGATGTACCACTCCGACGGCCCGTTCGGGCCCGCGCGAGGGCAAGGCGACGGCGATGCCGGGGCCGCTCGCGCTGGCCTCCTCGTTCGACCCCGCGGTCGCCGCCGCGTCGGGAGCGGCGATCGCCGACGAGGTCAAGCACAAGGGCAACGACCTCGTGCACGCGCCGACGGTCGAGCCCATGCGCACGCCGCTGGCGGGTCGCGCGTTCGAGACGTTCGGCGAGGATCCGCTGCTGTCGGCGCGCACTCGCCGTGAGCGGATCAAGGCGATCCAGCGGCAGGGGATCATCGCCAACGTCAAGCACTTCGCGCCCAACAGCCAGGAGGGCGAGCAGGGCGTCGCCGCCGCTGACCGGCATGCAACGGCAGCCGCTTCCTGGTCGACGCGCGCATCGACGAGCGCACGCTGCGCGAGATCTACTTCCCGGCATTCGAGGCCTCGGTCAAGCAGGCCGACGTCGGCGCGGTGATGTGCGCCTACGGCAGCCTCAACGGCCCGTACGCGTGCGAGAGCGAGTACCTGCTCAAGCAGGTGCTGCGCGGCGAGTGGAAGTTCGAGCGGCCTCGTCGTCTCCGACTACGGCTTCGCGCTCAAGGACACCGCCAAGGCGCTCAACGCCGGCACCGACATCGAGATGCCGGTCACCGGCTGCTCTACAACCCGCCCTCCTGCGCAGGCCGCGCTGGCCACCGGGCAGATCTGCGAGCAGACGATCGACGCGCGCGTCGGGGCGACGCTGCGGACGATGTTCCGCTTCGGCCTCTTCGACCGCGCCGCCTTCGCGCCGACGACAACCTGATCGACAAGCCCGGCGCACGCCGCCGTCGCGCAGCGCGCGGGGAGCAGGGGATCGTGCTGCTGCAGAACCGCGACGCGCGCGCTGCCGCTCGACGCCAGCGAGCTGCAAGATCGCTCGCCGTGATCGGCGAGCGTGGCGACCGCGTACAAGGGCGGCGGCGGGCTCCTCCAACGTCGAGCCTTTCGCGTTCAAGAGCCCGCTCGACGCGATCAGGGCGCGCGCCGGACAGGGCGTCGCAGTCCGCTACGACGCCGGCACGACGCCGGCGGCCGCCGCGGCCGCCGCGACGGGGCGCCGACGCCGCCGTCGTGTTCGTCGACGGACGCGCCACGCGAGGGCTCGGACAAGCCGTGCCTGCGACTGCAGTGCGCGCCGATCGACCCCTCGGCGCACGCCGACCGGCACGGCCGGGCGGCCCGACTACGACGCGATCATCGAGGCGGTCGCCGCCGCCAACCCGAACACGATCGTGGTGATGGAGACCGGCGGCCCGGTGCTCGACGCCGTGGTCGCGACAGGTCAAGGCGGTCCTCGAGGCGTGGTACCCCGGCCAGGACGGCGGGCCCGCGATCGCGCGCGTGCTGTTCGGCGACGTCGATCCCGGCGGCCGGCTGCCCGTCAGCTTCCCGGTGAACGACGGCGACTGGCCGACCGCGGCAACCCGCGCCAGTACCCCGGCGTCGGACTTCGTCGCCGAGCACTCCGAGGGCGTCTTCATCGGCTACCGCCACTACGACGAGAAGCAAGATCACGCCGCGCTGGCCGTTCGGCCACGGCCTGTCCTACACGACATTCTCGATGTCCGGCCTGCGCCTGGAGCCGCGGCTCGCGACGTGACGGTCAGCGCCGTCGTCAAGAACACCGGCGACGCGCACGGGGACGACCGTGCCACAGCTCTACCTCGGCATGCCCGACGTGTCGCCCGACGACAAGCAGCCGCCGCGCGCGCTGAAGGGCTTCACCAAGCTCGACGCTCCCGCCCGGGAAGGCCAAGCGCGTCACGTTCGCGCTCGACGAGCGCGCGTTCTCCTACTGGGATACGCGCGCCGCGACTGGCGGGTGCAGGCCGGGCTGCTACACGGTCGAGACGGGCTTCTCGTCACGCGATCTGGCCGTGAAGGGCACGATCGGGCGAGGCGCGGACTGCGAAGGTGCGCTCGTGCTCCCGCACCAATCGTCGCTCGTGCACGCGCAAGCGCACGCTCACGATCAGGCTGCCGAAGAGGATGCGCTCGGCCAGGGTGACCTACGCCGGGCGCAGAGCGAAGGTCACCCGCCGCCGTGGGCGCCTCTACGCGAAGCTCGACCTACGGCGCCTCTCAGGACGCAAGCTGACGGTCCGTGTCCGCGGCCGCAGCGCGAAGGGCACGAGCCTGCGCCAGACCCGCGTGGTGCGGACCTGCGCGAAGCGGAAGTAGCGCGCGACCGGCGCGACGACGAAGCTAGCCCGGCCCGCGGTACTCGCGCCCGGTGACGTGGGGGAACTTCTGCGGCTTGCCTTCCCACTGATAGGGCGCCGATTCGCGGCAGGCCGGGCTCGGCGGGGTTCCGCTCTGGTTGTCCTTCTCGCCGCCCGCGTTCTTGCAGTCGAACGAGGCGCCGATCAGCGACCGCGCGCCGGCCGGTCCCACCAGCGAAAGCGGGTTGATGGTAGGCGTTGCCGCGGTTGCTCGAGAGCCGGTTCGGGTGCGACGGCGACGGTCTCGGTGCCGGTCGGGCCGAACTGGCGCAGGTAGTGGCCGGGCGCGCCGGGATCGCCGGCCTTGCGTCTTCGCGGCGGTCGCCACGCCGAGGTTGGCGAACATGTCGGTCAGCGTGTGCTGGTGCTGGCCGACCCAGTCGAGGATCGGGTTGAGCTCGCCGAGCCACGGGCCGAGCTCGCCGAGCAGCGGACGCAGGCCGTCGAGGACCTGTCGCGTCGCCGGGCAGGCTCGTCTCGGAGATGTCGATGAGCGGGTCGAGGTTGACGAAGAAGCGCCGCAGGTCGGGCGCCAGGTCGCCGACGTCCTCGAGCGTCGGGCCGAGGTCGTCCAGCGCCGGGCGCAGGTCGCGGACCAGCGGGCTGCGTGTCGCGAGAGAACTCGTTCAGCCGCTGGAACGTGCGCCGCGACTCGTCCAGGAAGGTCGGGAAGATCTGCCACGTGTCGCGCGAACGCCTCGCGCTGGCGCTGGATCGCGGTGAAGATCGTGTCGGTGTTCTCGACCAGCGCGCGCAGCTGGTCCTCGCGCTCGGTCAGCGCGCCGAACACGACGCCGGTGTTCTTCACGAGCCCGCGCAGCGCCGCGCGCTGGCGTGTCGAGGACCTCGAGCAGGTCGCCGCCCTCTTCGACGAACCCGGGCAGGTTGCCGAGCGTGTCGTTGAGGTCGCTGCCCGCGGCCGCGACCCGCCTTCGCCCAGCGCTCTGCTGCCACGTGCGGAACGCCTGGCGCGTGTAGGGATCGAGTGCGTCGAGGATCTCGTCGAGCTCGACCGTGTCGGCGACCTGCGCGGTTGGCCAGGCGCTCGCCCTCGGCGAGCGTCGGGCGCGTCGCGAGAGCCGAGCCGTCAGCTCGACGTAGGTCTCGCCCAGCAGCGTCTTCTGGCGCAGCGTCGCGCGCGCGTCGCTTGTGCGATCGGCGCGTAGCGGCGCTCGATCTCGATCGTCGGCGATCGTGCGGTTGCCGGCTCGGGTCGCGGCGCTTGCCGCGCACCTTGCCGACCTCGACGCCGGCCACGCGCACGTCGGCCTCGATCGGCGAGCTGCGTCGCCTCGGGGAACGCGACCTCGAACCGGTAGCCCTTCGGCTTGAGCGGCACGGCGCCGCCGAACGACAGCCACAGGAACAGCAGCAGCCCGAAGCACGACAGCGCGAACCCCACCATCACGCGAGCCGGCCGAGAGTGGGAGCCTGCTTCTGCATCAGCCGACCGCCCCTCCGCACACGTTCGGATCGGTGAGCACGCCGCTCAGCGCATCGAGGAACACGCTCGTGAGCCCCGACGGGTCCTCTTGCCCGAGCGTGCTCGAGCGTGCCTGCGAGCGTCGCGCACGTGCCGCCGAGCGTGATGCTGCGCATGCGGGCCGTGCGCGTCGGCCGTTGGCGAACAGGTTGGTCGACTGGTGCCCGAGCCAGCCCGAGGGAGAACAGGTAGCCCTCGTCGCGGCCCGCGACGTCGGGCCCCTCGCGGCCGCGCGGGTTGTTGCCCAGCATGTTGAAGAGGTGGTTGAGCACGCGTGAACGAGCGCGTGAGCCCGGGCTCGGCCTCCACGAGGTCGCGCGCGGCGGGCTGCGAGGTCGCGCACGAGCGGGCGCGCCTCGCGCACGAACGGGCGGATGTCGTCGCGCACGAGCGGCGCGGCCTCGCGCGCGAACGGCGCGTCGCCGCGTTGGCGCGCCGCAGGCGCGTGCGACCACGGGACGCAGCTCCTCGGCAGGCGGGCCCGAGCACCTTCGGCCATCCGCTCGACCTTGCCGAGGCCGACGCTCGGTCTCGCGCAGCGCCGTCGGGCAGCTCGCTTGACCGTGGCCGAGACGTTGCGCCGCTCGGACGCGAGCGCCCGGAAGACCTGCGCCGACGAGTCGACGAGCTCGGCGAGGTCGTCGTCCTTGCTGGCGAGCTCGCTGGTTCAGACGCGCGAGCGAGTTGATCAGGCGGCGCAGCTCGGTCGCGGCGCTTGGCCACCTCCGTCGATGACGGCCGCGAGGTCGCGGTAGGTCGGCTCGAAGCGCTCGAGCACGTCGCGCAGGTCGTCGCCGCGCCCCTTGCAGGCCGCTGCCCGGCGCCGTTGAGCAGCAGCTTCAGGTAGTCGCGCGTGTCGGCGTCCAGCGCGGAGAGGAACTCGTCGGGGTTGACGTCGGGCAGCGTGTTGTGAGACCGGGATCGTCCAGCCCTCGTCGGCCACGGGCGCGTCGGTGGTGCCCGGGTTGAGCTCGATGAACATGTCCTTGAGCCCGGTCTTGGGCCGCAGGAGCGCCGTGGCGTCGGTGTGGACGAGCTCGTCGTACTCGCGGTCGAGGTCCATCGTGATGATCGCCCGCCCGTCCTCGAGCTCGGTCTTGGCGATGTCGCCGATGCGCACGCCCGAGACGCGGACGGTCTGGCCCTGGCCCGGCGTGACCGCCTGCGCGGTGGCGAACTCGGCCTTGAGCTGGAACGGCTTGTCCTCGAGCAGCGGGAACCGCAGCCGCTGGTTCTCGAGGATGTAGATGCCCACGGTCGCGGCGACGACGAGCATGACGACGATCGCGACGATGTCCTTCAGGCTGCTTGCGGAGCGACGCGGAGCATCAGCCCTTCTTCCCGAGGCGCGGCGTAGGAGCGGGAGGTCGGCGCGCTCGAGCGGCTGGAGACGATCTTGAACGTCTTGCTCGAGGCCCTCGCGGCGCAGCTGCCCGCCGAGCCACTCCACAGCGGCGCCAGCGGGCGCGGGCCTCGAGCGCGCGCGCCGGCGGGCGCTGGTTGTCGACGCGGATCGCTCGCGGCGGCGCCTGCGTGTTCGTGCCGCAGGTCCGGCGGCTCCTGCGTCTCACACGGCACGTCGGGGCGCAGCGGCGGCATCGTCCTTCTTCGGCGGGTTGACGCCCTGGAGCGGCAGTCCGGTGAGGAAGAAGCGCCCGTCGCCGAGCGCGTAGGCGTAGTTGGCGCCGTTGGCCAGCGTGCGGATGTACTGCCCGTTGGCGTCGAAGCTGCGGCTCTCGCCGGCGATGCCCGGCAGCCACTTGACGCCCTCCTGGTAGACCTTGCCCGTCGGCCGGATGAGCCGCGTCGGGGATCGTCATCTCCTGCCACGGCAGCACGACGTTGATCTGGCAGCTGGACAGCGGCGCGCTCTGCTCCTGCAGCGCCGACGCCGCCGCGGTTGAGCTCGACCAGGTCCGGCACGACCGGGCGCAGGTCGCGTCACCAGGCCGCCCAGCTCCTGCGCCGACGACCAGCCCGCGCAGCTGCGCAGGAAGGGCAGCTGTCGCGTCGAGCGCCGGCCCGGAGGAGCCGCACGGCGGGGCGCAGGTCGCCACGAAGCGCCGCAGCGGCGGGAACGCGCCGTTGAGCGCGCGCGAGCGCGGCGCGCCCGGTCCGCAGCGTGCGGCGGCAGCTCGCGATCGCCGCCGAGAGGTTGCGCTCCTCCAGCGCGAAGGCGTCCGCGGTCGCGGCGAAGTCCGTGATCAGGCGCTTGAGCTGCTCGGGATCGCGGTCGAGGCCCTTCGGCGAACGTGCCGGCGCCCTCGATGTAGTCGGAGAGGTCGTGCTCGCGGATGCCCAGCGTCGCGTCGTTGACGATCGCCGAGTCGCGGAAGGCGCGCGGCTGGTAGCGGATCGAGCGTTGTAGCCCGCGCCCGCCCTCGCCGCTGAGGCCGCGGCCGTACTCCTGGAGGACCGTGCGCAGGTCCTCGCGGGTGTCGGACTGGAGCGTCTCGAGGAGCTGGCCGAAGCCCACCGGCGCCGCGGTCTGCGTGGCGGGGATCGTCTCGCCCTCGTCGAGCACGGGCGCCGACGGCGAGCCGGGCTGGAGGTCGACGAAGTAGTTGCCCTCGAGGAAGATGCGCGGGCGGACCTTCGCGCGTCGCGTCGTCGTGGATCGGCAGGCCCTCGTCCTCGATCCGCATCGTCACGATGGCGCCCGGCTCGCCGTTGCCGAGCGTCTCGACCTCCGTGACCTTGCCGACCTTCACGCCGGCGATGCGCACCGGCGAGTTGGGCTTCAGGTCGTGCACGGTGCGGAACGCCGCCTTGACCTCGAAGTGCGACGCGAACGGGTTGGACTTGGTGAACCCGAAGTAGATGCCCACGACCGCGATCACGAGCGCCAGGACACCCGGCGGCGAACGGGGTCATGCTCGTGCGGTCTGTCGCCGCGCCTCATGGGTCCAGCTCCGGCGGCATGCGCGGGCCCGCTCTCGGGCGCGCGCGCTGAACGTCTGGCCCTCGGGCACCCGCGGCGCGGCCGGTGAACGTCGTGCCCTGGTTGCCCGGGATGTGCGGGTCGATGACGATGTTGTACTTCGGGTCTGCCGAACGCGTTGGCGCGCTGGATGTAGCCGCGCTGGCCCGGACTCGCAGTCGGCGTTGCCCTCGCGGTCGACGGCCGCCGAGTAGACGTTGAGGTGCAGGTGCATGGGCGACCCGGAGATCACGGGCTCGCCGTTGACGGGCTCGCGCGCGCCGATCGAGCCCGACGCGGGTGCGGTCGGGTTGCGCGTGCGCGGCGCCTGGTTGAGCAGCGTGCGCTGGGAGGTGCCGGTCGGGTCGGGCTCGGTGAGGTGCTCGCCGGCGTGGCGTCCAGGCGTAGTTGAAGTAGTTGCAGACCGTGATGTAGGGGCCGACGAAGCGCACCAGCGGGTTGAGGATGCTGCGTCAGGTCGGTGACGCCCCGCAGCGCGACGCCGGTGCGCGGGTCCTCCATCAGCGTCGCCGAACGAGCGCAGCGTGCTGCGCAGCTCGCACGTTGATCTCGGCCGAGCGCTGCGGAGCACGGGAGTGCCGGTCTCGCAGCGCCGGGTTGATGCGCGGCAGCGTGCGCGGCAGCGTCGCGCTGGCGCGCTCGCAGCGACGCGCGAGAAGTCGCGGAAGTCGGCAGGAACGGGCGCTGGACGCGGAAGGAGCGGATGCCGGCGTCCAGCGTCGGCGCCGACCGCCTGATCGTCTCCTGGAGCGCCTTCGGGGTAGCGCGACCAGGCCTCGAACGTGTCCGCGCCGGCGTCGAAGCGAGTGCGCGTAGCGGTCGGCGACCGGCGCGACGACGCGCGCGGCGTCGCCGAGCTCGTTGAAGAAGCGGCCGAGCTGGGTGCTCGGGGTCGGCCAGCGTGCGGGCCACCGGCTCGAGGTGGCTGCAGGAAGCGCGGGCAGCTCGGCGATCGTGCGGTTGAGCGCCGCGCCGCGGTTGCGCGAAGCGCGTCGCCGAAGCCGTGGAGGTTCGTGCGGGACGCGTCGCGCGTCGGCTCGTCGAAGATGCTGTAGAAGTCGTCGAGCTCGACGGGGAAGCGCGCCTGGGCGGCGGGCAGCGTGCCGCCGTCGGCGAACGTCTCGCTCGCGGTGCCGCGCGTCGAGCTCGACGTACTTCAGGCCGAGCACCGAGCGCGGCCGCAGGTTGACGGTCGAGTCGACCGGGATCGTCGCCCGCCGTCTTGTCGAGCTTGAGCGTCGACCTCGCGCGCCCGAGCTGCCGTCGGGCAGGCGCACCGGGCGCATGTCCTCGACGATGCCGATGCGGGAGCCGCCCTCGCGCACGTCGTTGCCGGGCAGCAGGTTCGCGCCGTTGGAGACCTGGAACTTCAGCTGCGTCGTCGGGACGAACGGCAGGCCCTTGTTGGCGTTGTAGGCGAGGAAGACGGCGACGATCACGACGAGCGTCGTCACCGCGCCGACGAGGCCGGGTTGGCGACGATGGATTGACTGGGCGCCTCATGGCCCAGGAGGTAGTCGAGGAGGCGAACTCGGGCGCCCATCCGCGCGCGCGGCTCGGTGGGGACCTGCTTCAGCGCCTGCTCCGAGACGCGTGCGTCACGCGTGGCCGAGGAGTTGCGCGCCGCCTTCTTGCTCGGGTCGGGCTGGTTGATGCCGGGCCGGTTGGGGCCGAGGATCGCCGCGCACTTGTCGAGCGCCGGGTCCTTGGCCGTCCTCGGCGTCGCGCGTACGGCGCGCACGTGTTGTCGAGGAACGCGCGAGACCTTCAGGATGTAGCCGTTGGCGTCGAAGAGGTTGGTCGCCTGGGACTGGGCGAAGATGTAGCGCAGCAGCGCCTCGAGGCCGGTGTAGCCCGCGCCGCCGCGCGGCAGCGCGCGGGTCCTTCTCGATCGCGAACTTCGGGTCGTCGAGGTGCTCGAGCGTGATCGCCAGGTTGTTCGCCGCCTCGGGCAGCGGCTCGCACGCCGCTTGCGCAGCTCGCGACGTCGGCGCGGGCCGCGCGCACGGCGCCGCGGCCGTGCTCGGCGGCGTCGCCAAGCGTGCGGAACGCCGGGCGCGAGGCCTCGGCGAACGGCCCGAGGTCGTCGAAGAAGCGGCGTCAGCAGGCCGGCGCTGGCGCTGCAGGTTGGCGCAGCGCCGGCGTCTGGCGCGTCGGCGGCCTCGCCGAGCAGCGCCATGCGTCGGGCGCAGCTCGCGCAGGAACGTCGGGCAGCCGCTGGAACTGCGCGCGCGATGTCGTCCGGCGCGCTGGCGGAGGCCGTTCGCGGTGTCGCGCGCCTCGCGCGACGAAGCGCGTCGACCTCGCTTGCGGTTGTCGGCCAGCGCGCCGAGCACGACGTCGGCGTTGTCGTAGAGGTCGCGGATGATCTTGCGCTGGTCGCGCAGGATCGGCCAGCACGCGGTCGGTCTCGCGCAGCGCGGGGCTCGGCGCGGCGGATCGTCTCGTTGAGGTCGTCGCCGCGGGCCGGCGAGGCCGGCGCCGAGCTCGGAGAGCAGGATCGAGAAGCGCTCGCGGTAGGGGCGGCGCATGATGTTGTTGACGAGGTCGACCGGGACCGTCGACCCGGTCTGCTCGACGGGGATCGTCGCGCCCGGCGCGAGCTTGCGCGGCGGCCTTGCCGGGCGTGCAGTCGACGAAGTACTCGCCGATCAGCGACTGCGGGCGCGTCTCGCAGAACGACGTCCGTCGCGCAGGTCGCCGAAGCCCTGCTCGTTGATCTCGATGTCGACGAGCGCGCGGTAGCTGCCGGTCGTCGTGTCGAGCTCGCATCGCGGCGATCTTGCCCGCGCGGACGCCGGCGACCTTCACGTCGGCGCCCTCGATGAGGCCGAACGCGTTGTCGAGCTCGACCCATGTACTGCGGCGTCGCCGGCGTCGCCGCCCGGCGCCGCAGCGGTCGCACGAAGGCGGCGGCGCCGGCGCGAGCACGGCGAGGACGGTGACGGCGATGCGCCTCATTCGCCCGGGCGGCACCTGGGTCGCGTCGCAGTTGAAGTCCGGGCGACGGCTTCCAGGATCGAGCCGTCGCCCGCGCTCGATCGAGCCCGGGCAGCGGTTGTTCTGGTCGCGCGCGGTCGACAGCGTGAACAGCTCGTCGCGCAGCTCCGGCGGCACGGGCTGCAGCTGGCCCGCCGACCGCCGCGAACGCGTTGACCGAGGTCGCGCTGCGGCTGGCCGAGCCGTTGGCGTCGTAGACGCCGGAGTGGCTGAAGTCGTCGAGCCAGCCGGTGAAGTCGACGGCGTAGGGGCGGAAGAAGGCGAGGTGCGGCGTCTGCTTCTCGAGCGACTGC
>CAVRTA010000002.1:0-379212 GCA_963724135.1 uncultured Solirubrobacteraceae bacterium | reverse complement strand
CTTGCCTCCGAGCGGTGCCAGCTCGATGCCGAGTATCGACGCCAGAGAGGTGCGGCCTTGCTCGCTCCATGAGGGCGCGGGCCTCAGGTCGGCCGAGCGATTCGCTGTGGGCTTCAGCGCTCTTCCATATCTCGGTGACCCATACGAGATCTGGGTCTTCAGGGGAGCGACTGATGATGTACAGCTCACAGTCGGTGTTGCCGTGCTGCGCATTTGCCGCCTCGAGGAGCACTTCAGCAAGGAGATCCGTCTGGCCTGTATGGGCACGGAAGCTCACGATTAGGCAATAGCGGTCCATCCGCGGCAACGTACTTCAGCTCGTGGCGCAGCCAACTCCGCGGTCGCGTCGCCATTGTCGGAAAGCGCAGCGACTCGTGCGACGGCGTTGCCGCTTTGCCTGAGGCCGGCCACCGCGCCTGCCTCAGTGCAAAGCCCGGTCTGAGCGATGCGAGTCGCTAAACGGTCGCTATATCGACCCTCAGGCGACACAGACGACCGCAACCGGGGTTGCGATCCGGGGGTCGGACCACGGAACGTCCCCAAAATCCCGGCGGAGCCGGGTTCCGTGGCCGACCCCGGTCGCGGCCCCGCGGCGCTCAGGGCTGGAAATCGCCCCGAACGGGCAGCCCCCGACCCATGATCGGATTCATTGTTGCGGGCCTCATCATCGGGCTGCTCGCGCGGCTCATCCTCCCCGGCCGCCAGAAGATCGGCCTTTCTGTGGACCCTCGTGCTCGGCGTCATCGGCTCGGTGATCGGCGGCAGCGTCGCCAACCTCATCAACACCGGCGACATCATGGAGCTGAACGTCCTCGGCTTCGTCTTCGCCGTCATCGCCTCGGTCGGCACTGCTGTCGGTCGCGGAGCGCTCCGGCCTGGGGGCCGGGACTCGGGCCGCCGCTGCCTCGCTAGCCCGTCTCGACGTGCCTGCGTCGATCGCGGCCCCTGGACGCGCGGCGCGCCCGGGACGTCCGCGGGCCGGCGAGTTCCGTCGCCACGCCCGCGCCGACCGCCGGGGACCCGGCCCCCGGTCGCCTGTCGCCGCCGAGCAGGGGATCGGCGAAGCGTCCGGCCGCGTCGCCGCCCGAGGCGCGCTGCCAGGCGGCGAACGAACGCAGGGTGCGCGTCCGCCACGCCCAGCGCGGCCGGCGGGCTCGCGAACCACACGTTCCCGCCGAAGCGGTTGCCGGTGTTGGCCCGGAAGGGATTGCCGACGAGCAGACCCTGGGTCCCGGCCACGATCGATGTTGTTGAGGAACACCGAGTCCGCGACGCGGTAGTTCAGCACCAGCTCGCCCTGGCCCGTGCGCAACCGGTCGCTGCTGACGATCGTGTTGTTGACGACCTGCACGCGTTTGGTCTTGCCGCGACGCGGGTCGTAGCCGCCGATCGGCATCCCGGGCCGTCGCTGCCCAGGATGACGTTGTTGCGCACCAGCACGTCCGACGTCTGCCGCGCCGCGCTCGCTGGCCAGCTCGATGCCCAGATTCGAGCGCGTGACCAGTTGCGCTCGATCACGATGTCGTCGCCGCCGTCGACGTAGATCCCCCCGGCGCAGCGGCAGTTGCCCCCATTCCCTCGATACGCGGGATTGCCCTTGGTGTCGACCTCCGATGACTGGTCGAGCGCGATCAGGCCGTTGCGCGCGCGGTCGTTGCGCGGCGCGGTGCGCTCGTAGCCGATCGCGTCGATGCCGATGTTGTTGACGTTGGCGATCGCTGTTGCCGATGACCCGCCAGCCGCTCACGTCGCCGTTGAGCACGACGGCCTCGCTCGAGCCCAGCTCGAGGTCGTGGACGTGGTTGTCCTCGATCGTCACGTCGGCGATCGGCTCGTCGCTCCGTACACGAGGATGCCGTGGGCGTCGCCGTCCGTGCGGATGTCGTGGATCTCGAGTCCCCGGAGCACGATCCCCGACGAGCGGCCGGAGACGCGGACCCCGGCACCGTCTCCCCGCAGGCCGCGCAGCTCGAAGCCCTCGAAGGTGATGTCACGGCGTCCGCGGATGTTCACGATCTCCGGCCCGCGGCGGCGCGTGATCACGACGGACTCACCGGGATGGGCACGGAACGTCGCCCCGTCGGCACGCATCACGACGCGCTCGCGGTACGTGCCCGCGCGCACGTCGACGACGTCGCCGGGACCGACCGTCCTGGCGGCGTGGGAGATCGTGCGCCACGGCTGCTCGGCCGCGCCCGGATTGGCGTCGCTGCCCGACGGCGCGACCGTGAAGACTGCGGCGGCGGCGTAGGCGAGAATCATCACCGGCCACGCTAACCGCGGCGGCGAGCGTAGGCAACCGATGCCGAGGACAAGATGAGCCGATACCTGCGTCGAGCGCCGAACGCGTCGAAAGCTTCCATAGCGGACACGTTCGACGGGTTCGGCGAGCAGAATCACCCGATGCTCGTCTGCCTCGCGGACCCGGGGTTGCGACCGGGCAGTGTCAGCCGATTGCGGTGGGCCGCCTCAGCCGGAAAGCGCCCGCTTGACCTCGCGGACGCTGCGCGGACGCAGCGACAGCTGTGGCTCGGGCGCGCCGGGTTCGGGAGCGGGCGCGATCCGCTTCTTTCGCCCGTTCACCTCGATCAGGAACACTCCCGAGCCGTCAGCGCCGCCGCACCCGGGCCGGCGGGGAACGATGACGATTGCGCGACCGTCCGTGCTCCACCCATATGCGATCGAGTTCGGCGGCGGGGCCCTGCGTGTGTGGTGACCGGTGACCGAGGCCGGCTTGCCGCCCGAAGCAGCGACGAAGAACGCCATCGGGATCTCACACTCGCCGCTCCACTGAGCCAGGATCGTCCTGCCGTCGGGGGACGCCGCTGCCCAGTCCCACGATCCGTGAATCAGGCCATCGCTCGACCTCCAGAGCGGGTGGCGGACACTCAAGCGCCGCGACTCTCCGTTCCGACGAACGGAGAAGCGGCCCGCACTCTGAGTGTTCGGTTCGGGCCCGCACAGGATCAGGCGGCCACCGCTCACGCGGCCCACCCCCTCGCATCGCCCGACCTGCTCAGGGCGAGTGCGGGAACCGGCCGCTGCTTCGGAATCGAGCCCACCGCTCGTCGTGTCTTCTCGTCCCTGTGCTCCGCAGGCGGCAAGCACGCAGCACACCGCCAGTGCTGCGACCGCTCGTGGCATCCGGGTGCACGCTACCGCTCGGCGTCCTGTAGACATCTCTCGATGGAGACGCACCACGAAGACGACGACCCCGACCGCCCGGACGAGATCGACCGGACAGAGGAACTCGACCAGCCCGGCTACGGGGAGCAGGACGAGGCGGCGCAGCAGGACGAGTGGGCTGAGGACGACAAGGAGGGCGGCGCCTCCTAGGCGCAAGACCCAGGCACGTTGTTCGGGGTTGGCGCCATCCGCTGCGCGCGCCGCTCGTCGCCGGCCCAGCTGCCGTTGCGTGGTCAGACGGCGCGATGAGGGAGGACGTTTCTCCGGGGCGGGCGAATTTCACCCCCTATGGGGGCCTAATTCGCCAGAGGCGGTTGGTCCCGGTCTCTCACCGTCGTCGCCGGCTTCGGTCCCGGCCACCGGTCCGCCCGCGCGGAGGGAGCAGCGCGAGCTCGGAACAACGTGCTTGCTGCTTGCCCCTAGGTGTAAGACCCAGGCACGTTTCGGGCGGGCGCGCGTTCAGCGCTTACCTGGCGATCACCGTGCCCGTGTCCGACGGCGCCGGTAATGGAGGGGTGCGAGCGCTCCGGCGGTCGCCCGTGGCGCCAATTACATCCAGTGGGTGTAAAACAGACCAAGCTCGGTCCGACCGGCGCCGTAATCGCGCGGTCGGTCACGGTCTGACGACTGCAGAGCTGGCGAGCTGCGCGCGCCGCGGCCGACGCAGGGCTCCGAACAACGTGCCCAGGAACTACACCTAGGCGAAGCCGGAGAGGGCTCGCCCCTCCGCTGATTCTGCGAAATCTCTGCGCACTTCTGTCGCAGTCGCGGTTCATGTGAACCGCGATTGACCGGGGCGCGGGCGCCCCGCAGTGCGGAAGACAGCCAACCGCGCCGATAACGGTCTCGTGTTGCGCTGTCCGGGTTGCGGAGGGTCGATGGGCGAGCTGGCCGCAGGGCCGATCGCCGTGGATCTGTGCGGCGCATGCGGTGGCGTGTGGCTGGATGCCGACGAGTTGCGAAAGCTCGGAAAGGACGAAGCCGCGCTCCTGTCCGGCACGCCGTCTCAGCGCGTGCCCGAGCCCGGCTTCAGGGCGTGCCCGCGCTGCCCGGGCCTGACGCCGCTGCGTCCGCGCGAGGAGAAGGGAGTCCTGCTCGACGAGTGCGGTTCGTGCGGGGGCATCTGGCTGGACGCCGGCGAGCTCGAGCCCATGCGGGGGCGCAGGCGGCGGTTCGAGGCGACCGTTTCGCCGGGGTCGTCGGGCTCGGCCGCTGCGATGGCATCGACCGGGATGCTCGATGTCGTCAGCGGCGCGGTCGATCTCGTCGCGAGCCTCTGGAGCCCCGGCGGCTAGACAAACGTCCGCCACGGCCTGCCGCTCCAGGTAGATTCCGCGCGTGAGGCGCGCCGCCCTGATCGGGCTGATCGCAGCTGCCTACTACGGGGCGGCCAAGCTGGGGCTGAGCCTGGCCTTCGCCACCAGCAGCGTCACCGCGATCTGGCCGCCGACCGGCATCGCGCTGGCGGCTCTGGTGCTGTTCGGGCGCTGGGCGTGGCCCGGCGTGGCGCTCGGCGCCCTGCTGGCCAACGCGTGGACCGGCGTCCCCGTGATCACCGTGCTCGGCATCACCGCGGGCAACACGCTGGAGGCGCTCACCGGGGCCTACCTGCTGCAGCGGGCCGGGTTCCAGCCGTCGCTGCAGCGCGTGCGCGACGTGGGAGTCCTGGTCGTCCTCGCCGGGGTGGTGAGCACCGCGGTCTCCGCCAGCATCGGCGTGCTGAGCCTGCTCGTCGGCGACGAGGTCCAGGCGTCGGACCTGGCCTCGGTGTGGCGGGTGTGGTGGCTCGGCGACATGGGCGGCGACCTGCTCGTCGCGCCGGTGCTCCTGGTGGCCGCGACGCGCTGGCCGCTGGGGCGCGACCTGCGACGGCCGGCGGAGGCCGTGTTCCTCGCGGTGGCGCTGATCGGCCTGAGCCTGATCATCTTCCAGGAGAGCACGAACGTCGCCTACCTCCTGCTGCCGCTGCTGATCTGGGCGGTGCTGCGGTTCCAGCAGACGGGGGCGACCCTCGGCAGCCTGGCGGTCGCGGTGATCGCGGTGGCCTTCACCGCCAGCGAGCAGGGACCGTTCGTGCGCGCGAACCCGGACGACAGCCTGCTGCTGGCCCAGACGTACTTCGGGGTGATCGCGATCACGATGATCACGCTGGCGGCGGTCATCAGCGAGCGCCGCCGCGCGGAGGCGGTCACGCGTCACATCGCGCGGACGCTGCAGGAGAGCCTGCTGCCTCCTGAGCTGCCGGCGATCCCGCGGGTCGAGCTCGGCGTCCGCTTCCGCCCCGCCGGCGAGGGCTACCGCGTGGGCGGTGATTTCTACGACGTGTTCGACGTCGGCGAGGACAGCTGGGCGATCGTCGTCGGCGACGTCTGGGGGAAGGGGCCGGAGGCGGCCGCGGTCACCGCGCTGGCGCGATACACGCTGCGCGAGGCGGCCGCACACGAGCAGACGCCCAGCCGCGTCCTGGAGCGTCTCAACGACGCGATGCGCCGCCAGCGCGAGGAGAACGAGTTCTGCACCGTGGTCTACGCCCGCCTGGATCTCGGTGCCGACCGCGCCGACGTGACCCTCGGCATCGGGGGGCACCCCCTTCCGTTCGTGCTGCGCGCCGACGGGCAGACGCTGGAGGTGGGGCGGTCGGCCATCGCGCTCGGCCTCGACCCCAACCCGGCGTTCGCGGACGAGCGCATCGCCCTGGCCCGCGGCGACGCGCTCGTGATCTACACCGACGGCCTCACCGACGCGTACGCACCTGCGCGGGCCCTGGCGCCGGCCGACGTCGCTGCCATCCTGCGGTCGGTCTCCGGCCGCAGCGCCGAGGAGATCGCGGGCGGGATCTACGACGCGGTGCTGGGCCAGGCGGCGGGCGAGCCGCGCGACGACGTCGTGATCCTCGTGGTCCGCCTGGCAGCATGACCGATGATGCTTCCGTTCGAGATCGACGTGAACCCCGACGGCGACCGCGTGGTCGTGGCGCCGAAGGGCGAGATCGACCTCTCGACCGTTCCGGCGCTGCGGCGCCGGCTTGACGAGGCCGCGGGCACCGGCGTCCGGCAGGTCGTCCTGGACCTCCGGAGCGTGAGCTTTCTCGACTCGAGCGGCCTGAAGCTGATCCTCGACCAGCTCGCCAAGCACGCCGATTTCGCGCTGATCGCCGGCCCCGAGTCCGTTCACCGCGTGTTCGAGATCACGGGCCTGCACGAGCGCATCCCGTTCGTGATGGGATAGAACCCGCCGATGCGACGACTTGCCACGGTGGTTGTGTTGCTGGGCCTGCTGGTGACCGCTGCGTCCGCGACCGCCCAGCGGCGCCCGACGGCCGGGGAGCGGCGGGCGATCGCGAAGACGTTCGACGTCCCCGCCGAGTGCGTGAAGATCCGCGTCTCGACCGTCAACGAGCGGTGGGCGCGGATGCACTTCAAGGGCCGGAAGTTCGATGACCCGGACTGCAGGCCACATGCCGCGGACGGGATCGTGATCCTGCGCCGCAAGGGCGGGAAGTGGCAGTTCGTGACCGTGGGCAGCAGCTTCGACTGCCCTGTGCCCGACACGCCCCCCAGGGTCGCGAAGGACCTCAGGATCCCCTGCGACGAGCAGATGTGAGCGCGCCGCTGGCGATCCGGGCGCGCGGCGTGGCGGCGTCGATCATCGACCTCGTACCGGAGGTCACGCGCCCGCTCGCGAAGCCGCCCGCGGGCAGCGGACTCGAGCCCGTGATGGGCGACCCCGGGCTCCCCGTGGTCGGCCACTCGATCGGGGTCTTCGACGACCCGCTGGGGTTCGCCCGGCGCGCCCACGAGCGCTTCGGCCCGGTCTCGTGGGGGCGGGTGCTCGGGACCAAGGTGGTGAGCGTCCTCGGCCCCGACGGCATCGAGGAGGTGCTCACCAACCGCGACAAGACGTTCGCCAACAGGGAGGGCTGGGAGTACTTCATCGGCCCGTTCTTCCACCGCGGCGTGATGCTCATGGACTTCGACGAGCACCGCCACCACCGCCGCATCATGCAGGAGGCCTTCAAGCGCGAGCGGCTGGTCTCGTACCTGGACGCGATGAACCCCGCGATCGCCCGGGGCCTGGCTCGCTGGCAGCCCGAGCGCGGCTTCAGGTTCTACGCGCGCGCGAAGGAGCTCACCCTCGACATCGCGACAGCGGTCTTCGTCGGCGCCGACCCCGGCGCGGACTCCGACCGCATCAACAAGGCCTTCGTCGACACCGTGCACGGCGGCCAGGCGATCCTGCGCGCCGACGTCCCGGGGCTGACCTGGCACCGCGGGCTCGCCGGGCGGCGCGTGCTCGAGCAGTACTTCCGCGCCCTGCTGCCGGCCAAGCGGGCCGGCGACGGCGCCGACCTGTTCAGCGTCCTGTGCCGCGCCGAGAGCGAGCAGGGCGACCGCTTCTCCGACGACGACGTCGTCAATCACATGATCTTCGTGCTCATGGCCGCTCACGACACGAGCACCATCACCCTCGCGATGATGGCCTACTTCCTCGCGCGGCATCCCGAGTGGCAGGAACGCCTGCGCGCCGAGTCACTGGCGCTCTCCAAGCCTGCGATCGGCTACGACGACCTCGACGCGCTGCCGTCGCTCGACCTCGTGATGAAGGAGACGCTGCGCATGTGCGCGCCCGTCGGGATGCTCGCGCGCCAGGCGCTTTCCGACACGCAGATCCAGGGCCGCTACGTGCCGGCCGGGACCAGGATCATGCTGGGCATCTACCCGTCGCAGCGCATGGAGCCGTGGTGGCGCGAGCCCGACGGCTTCGACCCCGAGCGTTTCAGCGACGAGCGCCGTGAGGACCTCTCGCACAAGTACGCGTGGACGCCGTTCGGGGGCAACGTGCACAAGTGCATCGGGATGCACTTCGGTGGCATGGAGGTCAAGGCGATCCTGCACCAGCTGCTGCTGCGCAACCGGTGGAGCGTGCCGCCCCGCTACGAGCCGCCGATGACCTTCGGCACCGGCCCCCTGCCCGCCGACGGCCTGCCGATCGGGCTGCGCCCGCTCTAGAGCGCCCGCACCACGACGACGGCGATGTCGTCGCGCCGCGGGTGCTCAACGTCGGAGTCGGCGGTCGCGGCGTGCTCGATGCGCTCGGCGATCGTGCTCGCGGGCTCGCCGCGGCAGCCGGCGAGCAGCTCTCCGAGCCGGTCCTCGCCGAGGCGGCCGTCGACCGTCGGCGATTCCGTGACGCCGTCGGTGTAGAAGACAAGCGCATCGCCGGGGCCGAGCTGGAGGTCCACATCCTCGAGGACCGGAGTGTCGACCGCTCCGAGCAGCGAGCCATGACGCCCGGCTGGACGAACGTCGCCGTCGCTTCGCAACAGGAACGGGAGCGGGTGGCCGCCGGCGCTGAGCCGCACGGAGATTCCCGGAGCGGACGTGTCCACCTCGGCGTAGGCGACGGAACAGAACTGGGTCGGCATCTGCCGCAGCAGCTGGTCGTTGAGGACGGCGAGCAGCGCGGCGGGTGATCGATCGTCCGGTACTGCCGCAGCGCGCAGGGTGAAGCGCGCCAACGCGGTCGCCGCAGCGGCCTCGATGCCCTTTCCGACGACGTCGCCGATGACGATGCCCCACCTGCCCGGTCCCGTGTCGAACACGTCGTAGAAGTCGCCGCCGAGCTCGGTGCCGTCGCCGACGGGTAGGAAGACAGCCGCGAGCTCGATCCGGTCGGGCTCCGGCAGCGCCGGGGGCAGCAGGCTGCGCTGCAGCGTCTGTGCGATGTGACGCGCGCGCCGCTCGGCCGCCGCCAGCTCGTCGCGAGCCTGCACACTCGCGGTGATGTCACGTACGAAGCCGGCGAACAGTCGCTGCTCGGGAGTGCCGATGTCGGTGACGGTCAGCTCGGCGGGGAACTCGCTGCCGTCGGCGCGGATCGCTCGCAGCTCGAGCCGCCTGTCCAGGATCGTCGGTGCACCCGTGTCGATGTAGCGGGCGAGCGCAGCACGGTGCGCCTCGCGTAGATCCACGGGGATGACCAGCGTCGCCAGCTCCTGCCCGAGGGCCTGCTCGCGCTCGATGCCGAACGTGGCCACGGCCGCCGGGTTGAAATCGACGATCCGCCCGTCGGCGTCCATGAGGATGATGCAGTCGAGCGCTGCTTCCATCAGCGCGTCGGTCACCGACGCGGCACTCCAGGCCATCCGGGCATCGTATGGAAGGTTCAGCGCAAGCGAACCCGGTGCGCGGCGGTCCGTCCGCGGTTGCCCGCGCGGTCGACGGAGATCGCCCACGCCGAGTAGCGGCCACTCGGCAGGCGCGCTCGCCGGGTCAGGCGCCACCGGCGCGCCCCTCGCACCCTGAGGGCGGGCCCCTTCGAGACGACGCAGCGGCGCGGCTTGGTCAGCCGGTTGCGCCGCGTGAGGAAGCGGCAGCGCCTGGCCGGGCCGTGGCGCGCGATCGTGACCCGCACCCCGGCGACTCCGCTCGCGTTGCAGCCGGCGTCCTGCGTGACTCCTCGTAGCGACAGCGACCGCCGCTTGAGGCGCGCGCGGACGATGCGGGTGACCGGCGGCTCGGCATCCTCGCACGCTCCCGACGCCGGCTTCTCCGGGCCGAACGCCGGCAGTCGCTCCGGCCGCTCGCCGCACACCGGCTCGCTCGCCAGCCCGCCGCCGTCGGTGATGCGCGGCGCTACCGCGGCTGATGAGAGCGCTCCCTCCTCGTCGACCTCGCGCACGTTGAGGTAGGGGCCGTCCGGGCGCGCCATGAGGAACCGCAGCGCGCTGGTGTGCTCGCAGTCGTGCAGCAGCGTGATCTGGCTCGACCCGCCGGAGGGGACCGTCTGGCGTGCCCAGTCGGTGGCGCCGGCGATCGTGACCTGGAGCTGGTGCCCGGCCGGCACGACGAGGTCGACCGGCTGCAGGCGCAGCGGGACGCGCAGCGGCTCGAGCACGGGCGCGGGTGCCGCAGCCTCCTGCTTGAAGTAGTTCTCCGGCATCGGCTCGAGGTGCTGGAGCGAGCGGGCTCCGTGGGTGCCGACCTCCTGCGCGCTCTCGTCGATCGTGATCGGCGTGCCGTCCTCGACGACCTGGAGCTTGGCGGTGAGATGAGCGTCTGGCAGCGTCGTGGTCAGCCACAGGTCGAGCACCGGCATCCCCGTGATGTGCAGCGGAGCGTCG
The DNA here is from genome assembly GCA_963724135.1 of uncultured Solirubrobacteraceae bacterium. Lineage (GTDB taxonomy): Bacteria > Actinomycetota > Thermoleophilia > Solirubrobacterales > Solirubrobacteraceae > DATLGB01. The sequence goes on along the minus strand of CAVRTA010000002.1, from coordinate 368,903 downwards.
AGTGGCGCCGTGGCGAACACGGCACGGTTGCCCGGCTGCGCGTCCGGTCCCTCGGTGAACTGCGTCTGACCCGACGGCGCGAGGTCGCCGAACTTGCCGTCGGCGCCGAGCGGCAGGTGACCGGCGGGGCCGCCGGTCGTCGGGTAGTCGGCCTCGGCGCGCCATTGGCCGTCGTTGCCCTGGATCTGCACCTCCGGCCAGTCCTCGACGCCGGTGTCGAGGTCCTTGAGGTAGCGGTCGTACCAGGCGGTGGCCATGGGCAGCCAGTCCGAGCGCGCCCACTCGCCGGCGACGCTGTCGTGCTTGTCGGGGTAGTTGTGGTTCCACTGCCCGAACAGGCCCTTGTGCGGGGTGCTCTCGGGCAGGCGCTCGAAGAAGCCGCTGACGGTGATCGGCTGGACGTTCCAGTCGGCGAAGCCGTGCAGCCACAGGGTGGCCGCCTTGATGTTCGGCGCCCCCGGGCGGTACTCGCGGATCTTCCAGAACGGCGTCATGTCGCCGCTGGGATCGGCGGAGTTGGCGAGCAGGTCCGGCACGCAGCCGGCACGCTCGAGCGTCTTGGGATCGGCGCCCGCGCCCTCCATGCTCGTCAGCAGATAGGCGGCGTTGGACAGCAGCGCCTGGCCGGCATAGGGCACGCCGTCCATGTAGGAGTACTCGTACTGCCCGCCGACCGACTCCGAGGGAACGATCGCCTTCAGGTAGGACGTCCTCGCCGGATCGCCGCGCCCGGCGACGGAGATCTGCGTCTCGGCGTCGTAGGAGATCCCGTACATGCCCACGTTGCCGTCGGCCCACGGCGCGTCGCGGCCGAGCCATTCGACGACGCGGGCGCCGTCGTCGATCTGCAGCTCGGCCGTCTGCTCGAGGCAGCCGCCCGATGCCCCGGTGCCGCGCACGTGATGCTGCGCGACCGCGTACCCGCGCTGCGTGAACCACTCGACGACGTTGGCGAGGTTGCGGGTCGTGTAGCGCTGCACGCCGGGCTGCACGTACGGCGTCATGATCAGGATCGCGGGCAGCTTGGCCGGCGGCACGTGCCCATCCTGGGCGTCCGGGAGCCACGTCTCGACGAACAGGTCGACGCCGTCCGACGCCTCGACGACCTGCTGATGCGTCTGCGCCCTGGTGGCGTACAGCGGCTCCGACAGCGGTCGCGGCTCGAACACCTCGCCGCCGTCGGGGGCGCTCGAGGCGTGCGCGGCAGGCGCGCACGCCAGGACCGCGAGCAACAGGAGCGGGACGAGACGCACTGCCTTCCATAACGCAGCGGCCGCCCCGATGTGGCGGTCACGCGCGTTCCCTGACAAAAGTTCGTCGGCGGCGAGAGAAGATGTTAGTCTTGCCAAAGATGCGGATCGACCGTAGACAACTTCTCGGCAGTGGCGCGCTGGCCGCGGCGGGCGCCGCGGCGGCGCTGCGACCGGGCGGCTCGGCCGCGCAGGACCACACCGGGCACGGTGTCCCGGCGCACGAGCACGGCGGCGGTGTCAACGGCGCGACGTTCCGCAAGGGCGTCAGCGTCGACCATGCGGCGAACGGCTTCCACCCGACCGAGCTGCTGCGCGACTTCGACCACGGCAGGACGACGCGCCTGGCGTCCGGGCGGACCCTGCGTCAGTGGGAGGTGCGGGCCGCCGACAAGGAGATCGAGGTCGCGCCCGGCGTCAAGTATCCCGCCTGGACGTTCAACGAGCGCATCCCCGGACCGACGCTGCGCGCGCGTGAGGGCGAGCTGCTGCGCATCCGCTTCGTCAACGAGTCCGCCCACCCGCACACGATGCACTTCCACGGCATCCACCCCTCGGACATGGACGGGATCCCCGGCATGGGCCTGGGGGTGATCGAGCCCGGCAAGTCGGCGACCTACGAGTTCGACGCGCGGCCGTTCGGCATGCACCTCTACCACTGCCATGTCGGCCCGCTCGCCGAGCACATCGCGCGGGGCATGTACGGCGCCTTCATCGTCGATCCCAAGCAGGACCGCCCCGAAGCCGACGAGCTCGTGATGATCCAGAACGGCTTCAACACGAACTTCGACGCCGAGGGCAACCAGGTCTACGCCGTCAACACGGTCGCCTTCCACTACGCCAACGAGCCGATCCGGGTCAAGCGCGACGAGCTGGTGCGGATCTACCTCGGCAACATGCTCGAGTACGACCCGATCAACTCGTTCCACGTGCACGGGAACTTCTTCGACTACTACCCGACCGGCACGCGGCTCGAGCCGGCCGAGTTCACCGACACGATCGCGCAGGTGCAGGGCCAGCGCGGCATCCTCGAGCTGCGGTTCCCGTACGCCGGCAAGTTCATGTTCCACGCCCACAAGACCGAGTTCGCCGAGCTCGGCTGGATGGGCTTCTTCGAGGTCACGTGACGACGACCTCGATCAAGCGCGCCCCGGCCTGGCTGCTGGCCGCCGTGCCCCTCGCCCTGATCGGCGCCGCGCTCGCCGCGCTGCTGGCGTTCGGCGGCGACACGCTCGGCGACCGCGTCGGCCCGCCGGTCGAGGAGCTCGCCTTCGAGCGCACCACCCTCGAGCCGGGCAAGATCGAGCTCACCGTGCGCAACACGGGGCCGGACCCGGTCACGGTCGCGCAGGTCTTCGTCGCCGACTCCTACGTCGACTTCAGCGCCGGTGACCCGACGCTCGACCGGCTGGCGAGCGAGCGGTTCACGCTCGACTACCCGTGGAGCGAGGGCAACCCCTACGTCGTGACCTTCGTGACGTCGAGCGGCCTGACGATCGAGCACGAGATCCCGGTCGCGGTCGCCACGCCCAGCCGCGACGGCACCTTCTTCGGGCTGATGGCGCTGCTCGGGCTCTACGTCGGCATCCTGCCCGTGCTGCTCGGGATGCTGTTCCTGCCCTACCTGCGCACCGCGCGCGAGGGTGTCGTGCGCTTCTTCCTCGCACTGACCGTCGGGCTGCTCGGCTTCCTCGCCGTCGACGCCTATCTCGAGGGCCAGGAGATCGGCGCGGCCGGCGCACTCGGCGGCGTCGAGCTCCTGTTCATCGGCGCGGCGGCCTCCTACCTTGCGCTCGTGGGCGTGGACCGCTGGCTGCGCGACCGGCGGGCGAACGCGTCGAGCCCCTTCGTGCTCTCGCTGCTGATCGCGATCGGGATCGGCCTGCACAACCTCGGCGAGGGGCTCGCGATCGGCACCGCCTACGCGATCGGCGAGCTCGCGCTGGGCGCGTTCCTCGTCTTCGGGTTCGCGCTGCACAACACCACCGAGGGGCTCGCGATCGTGGCCCCGCTGGCCAAGCAGCGCCGCACCCCGCTGACACGGCTGGCCGTGCTCGGGGCGATCGCCGGCGCGCCCGCCATCGCGGGCGCCGTGATCGGCGCCTCGGCCCCCAACGCCGACCTGGCCGCCCTGCTCCTCGGCCTCGGCATCGGCGCAATCGTCCAGGTGATCGTGCAGATCGCCCCCTCTCTCAAGGACGCGGCGGGCCGCATCCTGTATCCGGCGACCGTGGTCGGGATCCTCACCGGCGTCGCGGTCATGTTCGGCACCAGCCTGTTGGTCGCAGCGTGATGGCCGTCCGCGCCGAGAGCGAGGCCACGGAGGACTACCTCAAGGCGATCCACGCGCTCGCCGACCGCCACGGCACGGCCGTCGGCACGGCCGAGCTCGCGCACCGCCTCGGCGTCACGCCCGGCTCGGCTTCGGCGATGACGCGCAAGCTCGCCGAGCGTGGCCTGGTCGAGGTCGAGGCCTACCGCGGCGTCACCCTCACCGACCGCGGCCGCGAGCTCGCGCTCGAGGTGATCCGCCATCACCGGCTGCTCGAGCTCTACCTGCACCGCCACCTCGACGTGCCCTGGGACCGGGTGCACGACGAGGCCGAGCGCCTGGAGCACGTGATCTCCGAGGACCTCGAGCGGCGCATCGCCGAGAAGCTCGGCCACCCCACGCGCGACCCGCACGGCGACCCGATCCCGACGCTCGACGGCCGCATCGAGGAGGCCCGCTCGCTGCCGCTCCAAGCACTCGAGCCCGGCCAGAGCGGTCGCTTCGTCCGCGTCTCGGACTCCGACCCGGAGATGCTGCGCTACCTGTCCGAGCGCGGGATCGCGCCGGGCGACGACGTCGAGGTCGTCGACAAGCAGCCCTTCGGGGGGCCGGTCGAGTGCCGCTTCGGCAAGCAGGTGCACCACCTCGGGGGCGCGCTCGCGAGCTCGATGCGCATCGAGCTCTAGTGCCGTGAGTCGTTAGCGCGTGTTGATCGGCAGCGGGCGCTCGAGGCGCTCGACGCGCCCAGCGCCGGTCAGAAAGACGCGCGTGCCGTCCTCGTAGACCCACACGCGCGCGCGGCGCAGGCGCGGCTGGCCGACGCGCGTCAGCAGCGTGCGCACGGGCATCCCGACGCGGATGCGGCTCATGCGCGGCCGGCGCGGCACGCCGTAGGCGCGCTCCCACATCTGCAGGTAGGCCTCGGGGCCGCGCAGCATGTCGCGCACGAAGCGGCCGCCGAGCCGCTGGCGCAGCTCCTGCAGCCAGTCGAGGTAGAGCCCGTAGTTGGCGACGCCGTCGCGGTTGTAGTCCCACGTGCGCCTGCCGGTCGTCATCTGGCTCACGACCTGCCCGCCGTCGTAGGACCGGAACGGGTACTTCACGTTCGCCTCCGCGCGGGCCGTCGGCTGCTTGGCGACGCCGTTGGAGTCAGAGCCGAAGCCGAAGCCCCACGCGTAGCGCGGGTCGCGGAGCTTCTTCAAGCGCTTGTACTCGCCGACGAACCAGTCCGTCGTCGACGCCTGGCCGATCGCCGCCGCCTTCGGGAACACGACGCCGCCCATGCGCAGGATCCGCGGCTCGTCGACCGGCGTCGACCACGAGTGCGACGAGATGACCCCCGAGTAGCGCCGCTTGCCCATGACGTCGAGCGCCGCGATCCGCGCCCGCGCGGCCATGTGGTCGGGATCGAGGATCGTGCGCGTGTCGGCCATCCGATTGATCAGGTGGGTGCCGAGGTCGGATAGCCCGAGCTCGTTGCAGTGCGGCGGCGGGGGATAGACGGGCGTCACGCCTTCGCCGAAGGGCGGCGCGAACGGGAACGCACTCAGCTGCGGCTTGTCGATCGCGCCCGACGGCAGCCCCGAACAGCTCTTCATCCGCAGGTAGCTTCCGGTTTCGAGCCGGTTGCCGCTGTTGGTGACGACCCCGTTCGTGCCCGGGTCGCCGGCCACGCCGGCCAGCGCGTTGTCGAACTTGCCGGTGATCTCGAGCGAGCGGATGCCGAGCCGGCGCGCGGCGCGCAGCGACTCGTCGATCGACTCCTTCGTGCACGACGGGACCTCGTCGACGACGCGGCAGTCGAACAGCCGTGACGTCTCGATCCCCATCACGACGGCGAGCTTGCCCTGGTTGATCGCCCGGCGCGCGGCGAACGGCGAACGGACGATCTTCATCCAGCCCCGCCCGGGCCCGCCGGACTGCGCGTCGATGTAGTCGCGCAGCTCCTTCAGGTGGGCGATCTCGCGCCGCACGGTCTCCATCTCGTCGCAGCCGTACGAGCGCTGCGGCCACACGCCGCACAGCTGGGCGTTGTCGAAGAACAGGACGACCGCCAGCCGCAGGCCGCCGCGGTGGGCGCGCTCGACCCAGCGGTGGTAGGCGTTCTCGTGCGTCAGCGACGTGGGTTTCGGCCAGTCCTTGAAGGTCGGCCATCCCACCAGATCGTGCGTGGCCGTCGGGTCGTTGCCCGAGAGCACGTTCTCGAACGTCAGACCCGGCTGGCCCGGGGCGTGGTCGGGACAGTCGACCAGCGCCGCCGCCACGCCATACGGCGACCACGGCCGCCCGCAGTGCGCGTTGCCCCCGAACGCGTCCGAGGCGATCCAGTGGAAGTGGCTGTCGATCAGCCCGCGCACGCCCTGCCAGGGGCGCTTGCCGCGGCGCACGCGCCCTTTGACATCCGTGTCGGCGTCGGGGAACTCGGCGCAGCCAGAGCGACGGGCGAAGGAGAACGTCCCTCTGGGCGCATCGCCGGCCTGGGGCTTCAACGAGAACGCGCGCCGCCCGCCGGTCACCGCATAGTCGGTTGCCGGACCAGGCGCGTCCACCGGCTCCAGCGACGGCCCCGACAGGAACTTCCCGCGCACGTCGTAGAGCAGATAACGGCCGGGTGCCGACGCCTCCACCCGTACCGGCCCCGCCACCTTCGCCCCGCCCGAGCGCAGCTCGTAGCACCCGCCCGCGAGCCGATAGCGGGCGTCCGACGCCGGCGCGGGCGCCGCCGTCACGAGCAGGATCACCACGAGGAGCAGGCGTCGCACCACCGGGCCAGTATCCCAGCCGGCGGGGCCTTGATTCTCCGCTGAGACGGCGCCGCTACTCTGCCCGGCTGCTCGATCGTGCGGCAACTTTCGCCGTCCTGACCCGTTTGCTACCCAGTGCGCCTCCTGATTCTCAGCCTGCTCCTGCTCGCCGCCTTCCCGGTGGCCGCCCGCGCCGACATGGAGGTGGCCATGCAGGACGACATGGCCGTCGTCTACGGCTACAACAGCCGTGAGGTGGCGCTCCAGCAGTTCGTCGAGATGGGCGGCACCAACGTGCGCATCAACTTCGAGCACAAGCGCGGGCGGAGCAAGAAGGTCCTCAAGGACACGAGCGTCGAGAGCAGCCGGCCAGACCTGCACTTCTACGAGAGCGCCGTGCAGGCGGTGCTCGCGCACGGGCTCGAGCCCCAGATGACGCTCGTGTGGCACCAGCAGACGAGCCCGCAGCACTTCGCCGTGTGGGCCGCCAACGTGGCGCAGCACTTCGGCGAGGACGTGCAGCGCTACTCGATCACCAACGAGCCGGACCTGCTCCTCGAGCCGCACGGCAAGTGCGACCCCAAGGGGCAGAGACGTTTCGTGCGCCAGTTCCCGCGCCTGATGGTCAAGCGCGGCAGGACCTTCCGCGCGAAGGTGCTGACCAAGAAGCGCACGATGAACCTGCAGGTGGCTTGCCTGCGCTACTGGCGCGGGCGCATGTACACGCCGATCGTGAACGAGGCCGCGCGCGCGATCCACGGGGTCGCACCCGATGCGGAGGTGCTCGCCGGAGAGACGTCGGCGCAGCCGGGCATCGACTGGTTCATGCGTGGCGTCCGGCCGCGCCGGCTGCGCGGCATCATCGGCTGGGCCCACCATCCGTTCCAGCTGCACGACCTCACCCCGCACAAGGAGCCGCCGGGCACCTGGGGGATGGGCAACCTGCGCAAGCTCAAGCGGGTCATCCCCCTGCCGCTGTACTTCACCGAGTACGCCTATCCGACGCCGAACAGCAGGTTCGACAAGCGCGCCTTCGGCCGCCGTCTGACCTGGGGCCAGGTCAGCAAGGCGCTCGTCGCGTCCTGGAAGATCGCTCGCCGGTCGGGCGCGCGCCAGATGCTGCAGTACCAGTGGTTCCGCAAGCCGAAGTGGCGCAAGGACCCCTGGGAGACGGCGATCCTCGACGACGACGACGGCTCGACGACGCCGGCCTACCGGGCGCTGAAGGACCTGATCCTCGGCTGGCGTTAGAGGACGCCGAGATCGGCGAGCGCGGACGCCGTCCTGCGCGCGACGATCCTGGCCCCCCCGGGCGCGAGGTGCACGCCGTCGTCCTCGCGCAGCCGGACCGTGCGGCCGTGCCGCTCCATCGCGTCCCGGTAGATCCCTCCTGGGGTGATCAGCGTGGCCACATCGATGACCCGCACGCGGGCCATTCCGGTTGCCGCGGTGCTCACCGCCGCGTTGACCGCCGTGACGCTCTCGTCGCGGCGCGGGTCGCGCAGGTAGGGAAGGTTCAGCCACACCAGTGGCGCTCCGGCGCGCGTGTAGCCGCGCATCATCCGCCGGGCGTGGCGGGCGTACGCCGCCGTCCACGCCTCCCCGCAGCAGGGCTCGTCCTCGAGCGGATGGACGTCGGCCATGCCGAGCGTGACAACGGTCGCGTCCGGGTCGGTGGCGCGCAGCTGCCGGGCCGGCAGCGTGGCCCAGTCGACGACGGAGGGCTTGGTGATCCCGGAGCCGATGTAGACGTCGCCGCGCACGCGCGCGCGTCGAGGCAGGCGCCGCTCGAGCGCGGCCGACGGTGCCAGCATCATCGAGTCACCCGTGGCGAGGACCAGCCAGCGGGCCCGCCGGGTGGCGTCACGGACGACCAGCGTGCGGGTCAGCTCCTGCTCGGGGGTCGTCACGCGCACCGCCCAGCGCCCCGCCCGGGTGGCGCGGAGGACGTGGCTCGTCTCCCACTGGCCCGCCGTCACGAGTAGCCGGCGGCAGATGTAGTGGGCGCGCGGCCGGCGCACGCACAGGCGCGCACCCACGTCGCCGGTGCGCCAGCGGTCGCGGATGGTGACCCGGATGCCGGCGCCGCGCCGCAGCGCCCGCAGCGCCAGCCGGTGCGCGCACGAGGGAGTGGACACGGTGGCGGGAGCGCTGCGCTCGGCGTCGCTGACCGCCTGGAAGGTGCGCTCCTGCGTGCACGACCAGCCGGTGGTCGCGTCGATCCCCGCCTCCGTGGCCGTGCCGGCGACCGCGACCTCCGTACCGCCGACGAGCTCCACGATGCGCAGGCCTGCGGCGGGCGGGCCGGCGACGAGGTGGATGCGGCCGCGCTGCTCGCGGTCAGCGGTCAGCGAGAGCTCGGCCTGCGCGGGCGCGGGCGTGAGCGCCAGCGCCACCGCCGCGATCGCCGGCGCACGCACGCTACGGCGCAGCAGACACCGCGAAATCTGCGATGTCGAAGCCGCGCAGGCGGCGCTTGAACGCGTCCGAGAAGGACGGCCACAGCGCGCGATTGGTCCCGTCCGCCGCCAGGTACCAGGACCGGCAGCCGCCCTCGTTCCACACCGTGCCGGCGAACGCGTCCTGGAGGTAGGCGTTGTAGCGCTCCTGCACCGCGGGGTGGACCTCGATCGCCTCCGCGCCCGCCGCCTGCATGCCGCGCAGCGCGTCGAGCACGTACACGAGCTGGCCCTCGATGACGTTGATCATCGAGTTGTTGCCGAGGCCCGTGTTCGGGCCGATGAGCAGGAACAGGTTCGGGAAGCCCGCCACCACAGTGCCCAGGTAGGCCTGGCGACCGCTCTCCTCCCACACCTCGGCCAGGCTCCTGCCGGCGCTGCCGACGAGGTGCTGCGCGAACGGGTAGTCCCAGACGCGGAAACCGGTGCCGAGGACGATCGTGTCGTATGCCCGGTGGGTCCCGTCTGCGGTTGCGATGCCCGTCGCATCGACTGACGCGATCGGGCCGGTGATGACGTCGACGTTCGGCTGCGCGAGCGCCGGCAGGTAGTCGTCGGAGAAGATGATGCGCTTGCAGCCGATGGTGTAGCCGGGCGTCAGCTTCGCGCGCAGCTCGGGGTCGGGGACCTCCTTGGCGAGCTTGCGCCGGGCGATCCACTCGAGGCCGGAGAGCAGCCGGCGCTGGTAGACGAGCCCGAGGACGAGCAGCTCGGCGAAGTAGTAGATGACGTACCTGATCGCCCGCTGCAGCGGCGGCAGCCGCCGCAGCACCGCGCGCACCAGCGGCGGCATCGGCAGGTCGTTGCGCGGGAAGATCCAGCCCGGCGTGCGCTGGTAGACGTCGACGTGCTCGGCCTGCTGCTGGACGTGCGGGAGGAACTGCGCCGCGCTCGCGCCGGTCCCGATCACCGCGACGCGCTCGCCCTCCAGCGAGTGCGAGTGGTCCCACTCGGCGGAGTGGAACATCGTCCCGGCGAAGGTGTGCAGCCCGGCGACCTCGGGATAGCACGGCTGGCTCAGCGGCCCGGCCGCGCCCACCAGCACCTGCGCCTCCACCGGGCCGGCGGCGGTGTCGAGCTGCCAGCGCCGGCCATCCCAGCGCGCGCCGCGGACCTCCGCGTCGTAGACGATCCGCTCTGCGACGCCGTGGTCGCGCGCGACGCGCTCCAGGTAACCGAGGATCTCCTCCTGCGGCGCGAAGAAGCGGCTCCAGTCCGGGTTGAGCGCGAACGAGTACGAGTACAGGTGCGACGGGACGTCGCACGCGCAGCCTGGGTACGTGTTCGCGCGCCACGTGCCGCCGAGCTGGGAGTCGCGCTCGAAGATCAGGAAGTCGTCGAAGCCGGCCTCGCGGAGGCGGATCGCCGTGCCCAGCCCCGCGAACCCCGCGCCGACGATCGCGACGCGGACCGTGCGCGTGGCCGGCTCCGTGCGCTCGTGGACAGGCTCGGCGACGGCGCTCATCGACGCGATCATACGGGCGCGTGTAACCTTGCGCGCGCCGGTTTGGCCAGCCAGCCAGTTTTCGCGGAGGAGCGCATGGCACTAGAGCAAGACACGCCCATCGACGAGGTCCTCGTCTCCGAACGGGAGGTGTGGCTCGACGGTCCGCCACACGCGCTCTTCAAGCGCCTGCGCGGCGAGTGCCCGGTGCACTTCACCAAGCGCATCGGCGAGTACCCCGAGGAGGAGGGTTACTGGTCGGTGACGACCGCTGAGGGCGTGCACGCGGTCAGCCGGGACTGGCAGACGTACTCGTCCGAGCGCGGCGGGATCACGGCCCTGACGCACGCGGTCATGCCGCTCGAGCTCCAGCAGGCGATGTTCATCGCGATGGACCCGCCCAAGCACGACCGGCTCAAGGCCCTGTTCCAGCGCGGCTTCACGCCCAAGCGGATCAACGAGCACGCCGACCGCATCCGGCAGATCACCGTCGACGTGATGGACCGGTTCGTCGGCCAGGAGAGCTGCGACCTCGTCACCGACGTCGCGCAGCCGATCGTCGCCCGGGTCATCGGCTCGTTCATGGGGATCCCGCCGCAGGACGACGAGAGCTGGGCCAACCTGATCAACGCGATGATGGGGGCGGGAGATCCCGACCTCAACCCCGACGGCCCGCAGACGGTGATGGAGAAGGAGGTCCCGGCGCTGTTCGAGGGCTGCATGAAACTCGTCGCCGAGCGCCGCGAGAACCCGACCGACGACCTGACGAGCGTGCTCGTGCACGCCGACATCGACGGCCAGAAGCTCGAGGACCACGAGATCGTCATGGGCTTCTTCCTGCTCATGGCCGCCGGCAACGACTCGACCAAGGCGACCTACTGCTCGGGCATGCGCGCGCTGATGGAGAACCCCGATCAGCGCCGGCTGCTGCTCGACGACCCGTCCCTGATCCCGCAGGCGGTCGAGGAGTCGCTGCGCATGTTCCCGGCGTTCGCGCACTTCCGCCGCACGGCGACCAGGGACACCGAGCTCCAGGGCCAGGCGATCAAGGAGGGCGAGAAGGTCGTCATGTGGTACGTGTCGTCGAACCGCGACGAGTCGCGCTTCGAGGACCCCGATCGCTTCGACGTCACGCGCACGACCGAGCACCAGGCCTTCGGCGCCGGCGGCCGCCACTTCTGCCTCGGCACCGCCCTCGCCCGGCTCGAGCTCAACATGATGTTCGAGGAGACGCTCAAGCGCTGGCCGGACATGGCGATCGCGGGGGAGCCGAAGTTCGCCGAGTCGCCGTTCATCAACCAGCTCAAGACGCTTCCGGTCCGCCTCGCCTGAACCCGCGCCTCCGACCGCGGCGCGCGGGTAACCTGACCAGGTGCGCGCGCTGCGGATCTTCGCGCTCGTCCTGCTGGTGGTCGCACTGGCGCCGGCAACCGCGTCGGCGCGCTGCGCGCGCGACGGAGCGGTCACCGTGCGCGCCCCGCAGCGCGTGGCGTCCGCCGCCGTGTACGTCGACGGCCGGCGCCGCGGCACGGTGCGGCGGGGCACGCCGCGCCGCATCCGCGTGCCGGCCGGCGCACGCCTGAGGATCCGCCTCGTCGGCCGCACGCGCACGGGACGGCTCGTCACGCGGCTGATCCGCGCACGCGACTGCTCGCTGCCGGCCCCGCTCCCCGTCTTCAGCGGGCGCGTCGCACCGACCGACCCGCGCCTGCGCTTCGAGGGCCGCTGGGACATCCGCTTCGACCGCGCGGCCACCGTCAACAGCGGCGCGCGGGTGATCATGCGCTTCACCGGCGACGAGGTCACCGCCGGCTTCGAGACCGCCGGGATCTCACAGCCGCCGCAGCTCTACGTCTGGCTCGACGGCCGCCGGGGCGAGCCCTTCGAGGTCGACCGGCGGCGGATCAGGCTCACACCCGAGGGGCTGCCCCACGGGACGCACACGCTGGTGCTGGCCGCCAAGGACATCTCCCAGGACGCCAACCGCTGGTACCCGCCGTTCCAGTCGGCGCTGCGCCTGACGGGTTTCGACCTCGGGTCCGGCGCGATGATCGAGGAGTTGCCCGCCGCCGCACCGCTGCGCTTCACGTTTCTCGGCGACTCGATCACCCAAGGCCTCGGCGATCGCTGCGTCGTCAACGCCGAGGGGGTCAGCGCTCCGCCGTCGACCACCACGTCGAACTCAGACTGCTCGGACGCGACGATCGCCTACCCGTGGCGCGTCGCGGGGCGCTTCCGCGCGCCGGTGGAGCAGGTCGGGTTCTCCGGCCAGGGCGTGACGGTCGGCGGCACCGGAAATGTGCCGCCGGCGCCGCGGACGCTCGACTGGAACTTCGCCGGCTCGTCGGCCGGGGTGTTCGACGCGCACGTGGTGGTCATCAACCAGGGCACCAACGACCTGCTCGCACGCGCCTCCAAGGAGGCGATCCGCGCGGGCTACCTGTCGTTGCTGCACAGGACGAGGGAGCGCTATCCCAACGCCTGGATCGTGGCACTCGAGATCTTCGGTATCGGCGCCGGCACGGAGACCGGCGAGACCACCGCGGCGATCCGGGAGGCGGTGGAGGCGTTCGCCGACTCGCGGACGACCTTCGTGGGAACGCGCGGCTGGCTCGACCCGGTCACGGACTTCACGGACTCGATCCATCCCAACGACTCGGGCCATCGGCATGCCACCGAGCACCTGGTGGCCGAGATCGCCCGGCTCACCGGCGCCCGGCCCGTCGCGCCGCTCGACTCAGCGCCCGGGTCTCACCAGCGCTCGCCGGCCAGGTGGTCGGCACCGCACAGCGCGAGCTTGGTCGCCTCGTCGTAGCGCGGCGGCTCGGCCAGCGTGACGTCGCCGATCGTGAAGGCGCCCGCGAGCAGGCCGTCGCCGCCCGGTTCGATCTCGACGTCGATGCGGTCGATCAGTGCCTGCGCCTCGGGACGGGCGACGCCGGCATCGCTGAAGCTGCCGAAGCCGGGCACGCCGTCGAGCAGCGTCGCGGCGATCCCGTACTCGAGCGAGAACTTGCCCTCGAGCCCGGTGCGGGGCCGGGAGTGAAGCAGCGGCTGCACGCTCGATGCCGGCGTGCGGACACGGATGCGCCCGGCGGGCGTGGCGCCGAGCTGACGGGCCGCCGCGATCGGGCGCTGGAGCGCGTAGCAGCACGGATAGACCTTGACCGCGAGTCCGTCCGGGATCGCGGGACCGCCGAGGTCGACCTCACGTTCGCCGCCGACGAGCTCGAACCACTGGTCCAGCGCACCGCGATCGGCGGAGGCGCCGGCCGCGGCGAACTCGGCGGCGCGCAGGCCGGCGTCGACGGCGAAGCCGACCTGAAGCGACTTGGCGTCGGTGCCGAAGGCGCGCTGGACGCCACCGGCCGCGGGCACGGCGAGCGCCATCGCGGTGGCGACCCCCTCGGCGCCGGCGCCCTGCGCGACCGCCGCCCCCGCCGCCGCGGCCGGCGCGCCGGCCGTGCACGTCGCGTGCCAGCCGCGCGCGTAGTGCGCCCAGCCGAGCGCCGTGCCCAGCCGCGCCATCACACCCGCCGCCACGAGGTACACGCGCGCACCGCCTCCGACCGCCCGCGCCACCGGGACGCACACCGCCGAGATGTGCGCGGTGGACGCCAGATGCAGATCGTCGTAGTCGAGCACATGCGCTGCCACCGCCTCCCACTTCATAAACGGGTCCGTCCCTTTTGTGAAGCCGGAGCCGGAATGCTTCACAAAAGGGACGGACCCGTTTGTGACGGCGGCGTGGATGACGGCGAGGGTGTCGCGGAGGGCAGCGTCGGCGAGCGCGAGGTCGTCGGGTGTCGGCTCGTAGCCGACCGCCCATTCGGCGAGCTCGGTGGCGATCACGCGCGCTGGGCGACGCGCGGCGGCGGCAGCGCGTCGTGCAGCTGCGCTCCCTCGAGCGCCTCCTCGGCCAGCAGGAGCTCCGTCAGTGACGAGTGCGCCTGCGAGGACTCCGAGAGCAGCACCTGCGCCGCCTCGCGCGCCTCGTCGAGCAGTCGCCGCACCGCCGCGTCGAAGGTCGACCACAGCGACTCGGAGACGCCGAACGAGTCCTCGACGCTGCCCAGGTGCCCATTGCCGACGGACAGCAGCGAGACCGTGCCGACCTCGTCGGCGAGGCCGTAGCGGCCGGCCATCTGGCGCGCGAGCTCGGTCGCGTGCTCGAGGTCGTCCTCGGAGCCGGTCGAGGCCTCGCCGAAGACGAGCTCCTCGGCCACCCCGCCGGCCATGGTGATCGCGAGCTTGTGGCGCAGCTGCGTCCGGGTGCGGATGGTCTCGGCATCCTCGCGCTCCATCGCCGATGTCCCGAGCCCGCGGCCGCGCGCGACGATCGACAGCCGGTGGACCTTGTCGCCCTGCCCGAGCAGCGCCGCGACGACCGCGTGGCCGGCCTCGTGGCACGCCACCCGCCGGCGCTCCTCATCGCTGAGGAGGTGGCCGCGGCGCTGGGGACCCGCAAGGACGCGCTGGACCGCCTCCGACAGCGTGTGGCTGTCGATGCGCTCGCGCCCGCCGCGGATCGTCAGCAGCGCCGCCTCGTTGAGCACGTTCGCGAGGTCGGCGCCGGTGAAGCCCGGGGTGCGCTTCGCCAGATCCTCGAAGTCGACGCTCGAGTCGACGGGGCGCTTGCGGGCGTGCAGCCGCAGGATCGCCTCCCGCCGGTGCACGTCCGGACGGTCGATCAGCACGTGGCGGTCGAAGCGACCCGGGCGCAGCAGCGCGGGGTCGAGGATGTCCGGGCGGTTGGTGGCCGCGATCACGACGATGCCCTCGGAGACGTCGAAGCCGTCGATCTCGACGAGCATCTGGTTGAGCGTCTGGTCGCGCTCCTCGTTGCCGCCGCCCCCCGAGGCGCCGCGCCGGCGCGCCGCCGCGTCGAGCTCGTCGATGAAGAGGATCGCGGGCGCCTCCGCGCGCACCTTCGCGAACAGGTCACGCACGCGCGCCGCGCCGACGCCGACGAGCGACTCGACGAACTCCGCGCCCGCGACCGAGAAGAACGGCACGCCCGCCTCGCCCGCCACTGCCTTCGCCAAAAGCGTCTTGCCGACGCCCGGCGGCCCGTGCAGCAGAACGCCCTTGGGAGGGACCGCGCCGACGATCGCGTAGCGCTCGGGGTTGCTCAGGTAGTCGACGACCTCCTGGAGCTCCTCGCGCGCCTCCTCGGCGCCGGCGACGTCCTTGAACGTCACCGCGCCGCCGACGCGGCTCTCGCTGTTCAGCCGCCCGAACTCCTCCACCTGCCCCATCGCGCCCGTGCCCAGCCGCGCCGCGAACAGCAGCGCGAACAGATTGGCCAGCAACAGGATCGGCAGCACCGCCGTGGTGATCAGCCGCAGCGCGGCCTTACCGCCCTGGCGGTTGACGGTCACGGTCGCCCCGCCGTCCTCGAGCTGCTCGATCAGCGCGCTGGCAACCGCGTCGCTGGCCGGGTACGCGGTGTGAAACGCGTTGCCGCTCGAGTCGGTGCCCTGGATGACGTGGTCCTCGTCGAGCAGCACGGCACGACTGACCTGGCTCGTCGACGCCTGCGACTGCAGCTCGGACAGCGCGACCTCGCGGCCGCTGGTGGAAGGACCGAGCGCGGAGATCGCGATCGCCAGCGCGATCAGCAGGACCAGCAGCGCGGCAAGCAGCCCGCGCACGGAGCCCGGCCACTGGAGGACGCGATCTTTCGCCGCGATGGTGAGACGTCGAAGTGTGTTCATGGTCTACGCCTGCGGCGGCGCCGGGTGGTGGTTGGCTGAATCGAGACTCGGGCGAGCGGGGGCGGCGTGCGGCGGGGGAGCGGCCAGAGCGCGACCGCTCCGAACAGCACGCCCGCGGCACCGAGCACGCGTGAGAAGGCGAGCTCGGCGTGCGGTTCGGGCTCATCATCCCCGATCAGGCGGATCGCCGGTGCCACCTCCTCCTTCTCGGCGGCCGCGACCGCGGGGGCGCTCGCCGGAGCACTCGCCGGCGCCGGGGCGTTCGCCGGCGCGGGCGGCGGGACGGGAGCAGGGACCGGCAGCGGCACGATCGGAGCGGACACCTGCGGGGCGGCCGGCACGGGTGGCGCCGGGACCGGCGCGGGTGGCGCCGGGGCCGGACCGGGCGCGCGCTGGGGCTCGCGGGCGGGCGGCTTCGGCTTGCGCGGCTTCGCCGCCGCCGCGGCCGGGACCGCCTCGCAGACCAGCCGTGGCGTCGCGCTGGCAATGCCCCGGCCCGCGACGAGCCCCTCGAGCCGGGCGGCGAACTCGCGGCCGCCGTCGTTCTCGCCGCACGCGAAGATCACCTCGAACGTAAGCCCCTGGACGCGCTTGATGTCGATCTTCGAGTAGTCGCCGCCGGGGTTGACGACGAGATGCGCCGGGTCCGACGAGGCGAGCGCGACCGGCTGCTCGTCGGTGACGGCCAGCAGGACGCGTCGCAGCGGCTCGCCCACCGCGACGATCCCGGCGCTGGCGCCGCCGGAAAGCGTGCACACGAGCGGCTGCCCGGCGGCGACGTCCACCGACCCGTCGCCGTCGCAGTCGGTCCCGCCGGCCGGCGCCAGCGTCCCTGCCGCGCGCGCGAGGTCCTCGAGCTGGCAGCGCAGCCGCGGGGCGCCGAGGGCGCCGCCGATCGACAGCGTCGGCTTGGCGATCACCTCGCCGCATTCGGGCACCGAGCGGCCGGTGAGCGGCTTCGCCTTGGGATCGCGGACGACCACGCCGATGAAGCGCACCCCGGACTTCTTGATCGCCGCCACCGCGCGATCGCGGTCGGCACCGTAGGGATCGCGCGCGAAGGACTCGTCCGCTATCAGCACCATGGTCCGCACCGCCCGCGGCCGCCAGCCGGGACGCCGCGGGGCGACCGGGGCGCCGGACCTGGGGTGCGGGATGCCGCGGCCGGTCAGCGCCTCGGCGACCGCGGTGTAGCCGGGCTCCTCCCCGCCCGCCGTCTTGATCCTCGCCAGCGCCTGGCGGAGCAGGTCGGCAGGACCGATCGCGGCCAGGCGGTCGTAGCGCGGGTGCAGCGGGTTCGACTGGTCCTGGTACTCGCCGAGCCCGTACTTGGCGTCGATGCCGGCGACCGCGAAGCCGAGCGCGATCTGCGGCAGCCCGACGCGCAGGCCGTCGATGTACCCCTCAGTCGACGTGCTCGTGTCGAGCAGGAAGAAGGTGTCGATCTGCGCGCTGCGCGACGGCAGCCTGAGCTCATAGGCGATGGTCCTCGACTGCCCGGCGCGGACACGGACCTCGCCGCCGGCGGGCTCCAGGCGCGCTTGTGAGTCCGGCGGCAGCGGCGGCAGGCGCTCGAGGCTCGGGACCGGCGGCAGGATCTCCTTCGTCCCGCCCACCGGCGGCTCCCACACGTAGACGCTGCTGGCGTCGAAGAAGTGGAAGTGCGGGAACTCCTCCGGCCTGGTCTCGGCCTGCGAGAGCCGCAGCGGGGCGAGCCCGAACTCGTCGATGCTGACCAGCTTGCGCAGCAGGCTGTTCCAGACGTAGACGCCGTCGTTGCCCTTGCCGGCCGGGTCGCGCGTCGTCACCGCGACCTCGTCGTGGCGGCTCAGGGCCGCGAGGGACTCGAACGCGCCGACCGTCCCGGCGACGGACTCGGCACCGAAGTGCTGCCAACTGCCGCCGTTGTTCTGCGAGTACGCGATGCCCGTGAGCGCTCGCGACTGCGGATCGGTCTTGAGGAAGGTGACCCGCATCAGCCCGGGATTGCCGATATCGCCCAGGGCGGGGCCCGCGGCCGCGGTGTGGTCCGCAAAGGGCTCCCAGCTCTGGCCGCCGTCGACGGTGCGGTAGGCGGCGCCGCCGGCGACCTTCGCCCAGACCACGTTCGCGGTCAGGTGGCCGGCCGCGAGGTGCTCGACGCGCCGCTCCTCCGGGAGCGGGCTCGTCGCCGTGAACGTACTCCCGAAGTTCTCCGAGCGATGAACGACCGGGCCGGCCCCGACCCACACGTTGCCGGCGTTGCCGAAGGTGACGTCGCCGGGCGCCCCGGGCAGCAGCGACACCGCGTCCCAGGAGTCGCCGCCATCGGGAGAGCGCGTGACCAGCGTCGCCGCCCCGGAGCCCTGCAGCGCGTCGATGACGGCGATGACCACACCCCCGCGCGCGGTCAGCCGGTCGATCCGCGAGAGCTCGACCGGAGTCGTCTCCGGCAGCCGCTGCGGCAACCGGTAGACCTCCTGCCAGCTGCAGCCGTCGTCGAGCGTGCGCATCACGACCGCTCCGTTGGTGGCATAGCCCTTCGCCGGGGACGCCGTGTCGATCGTGAAATCGGAGATCTCGCTGCCGCCCTCGCCGAAGACCGGGCCGGAGTGGATCGTCCACGTCCCGCGCTCGCCCTCGATCACCTGCTCTCCCGGGCAGGCGGCGGCCGCCGCCGCGCGAGTCTGCCCGCCGAGGAGCGTGAGCACGGGAGCCAGGATGAGGCAGACCAGGGCGGCGATGGCCGCAATGGCCCGGACGTCGTACGGCACGGCGAAAGGTAAGCAGGTTTGACCAGCTCCGTGTGTCGGTTCCCAGTTGAAAAACGCGCGCGTTCGGGTAACCCTGTACGGGAATGCGGAGGCGGCCAGCCTGTCCGCGGGTCGTAGGCGCCCTGGTGACCGCGCTGTGTCTGGTGCTGCCCGCGACCGCCGCCGCCGAGCAGCGCGACGCCTACGCCGCCGCGATGACCTACGCGACGCCCCTGGTGACGATGGCCACGGGCGACACGCTCGTCTTCCACAACCTCGACACGCTGGCCAAGCACGACATCGTGGGCCAGGGCTTCAAGAGCGAGCTGGTCGGGGCCGGCGAGTCGGCGCCGGTGAAGGGTGCGGAGAAGCTCGGGGCCGGCTCGTACGGCTTCCACTGCTCGCTGCACTCGTGGATGCAGGGGACGGTCAACGTGACCGAGGGCGGTGGCGGCACTCCCTCACCGACCGACCCGAGCAGCGTCACGGGCCTCGCGGGTGCGGGCGCCGGGCCGGATCCCGTCGACATCTGGCCGCGCGCCACGCAAGCGCGGATCGGTGACGACAGCTGGCCGCTGTACGGGCACGACGTCGGGAACTCGCGTGACGGCGGCGCCGACGCACCGTCTCCGGCCGAGGCGCTGAACATGGGCGTCGCCTGGAGCTTCTACTCCAACGACGGCGACTTCACCGGGACGCCGGTCGTGGCGGACGGCCTCGTGATCACGGGCTCGTTCGGGGGCAGCGTGTATGCGCTCGACGCGGCGACGGGCCAGCAGAAGTGGCGCTACCACTCGCACATACCGATCAACGGGACGGTGGCGACCGACGGCAAGCGCGTCTACGTCCCGCTCGCCAAGACCCACGAGCCCAAGATCGCCGCGCTGTCGCTGAAGACCGGACGCGAGCTGTGGAAGTCGACCGTCTCGTTCCAGAAGGACTCCGACACCTACGGCAGCCCGACCGTCTACAAGAACCGCGTCTACATCGGCGTCTCGGCGCTCTACGGCGAGCTCAACGAGCCGGACGTCAACGTGCGCGGGCAGGTCGTCGCCCTCAACGCCAAGACCGGCCGGATCGTGTGGAACACGCTCACCGTTCCCGACAAGCACGACGGCGGCTCGGTGTGGACGACGCCGGCGATCGACCCCAAGCTCGGGCGCCTGTATGTCGGGACGGGCAACGCCTACCACGCGCCCGCCGCCGACACGACCGACGCGGTCCTCGCTTTGTCGCTGAAGACCGGCAGGATCGTGGCCAAGTTCCAGGCCACGCCGGGCGACGTCTGGAACGGCACCGAGAACGCGGGCGCCGGGCCCGACTACGACTTCGGCGCCTCGCCGCAGCTGCTGCCCGGCGGGCTCGTCGGGGAGGGCCAGAAGTCCGGCGTCTACTGGGCGCTCGATCGCAAGACGCTCAAGCCGAAGTGGAGCACCATGATCGGCCCGGGCGCGCAGGTCGGCGGCATCATCGGCTCGACCGCCACCGACGGGGAGCGCATCTACGGCCCCGACACGATCGGCGGCGAGCAGTGGGCACTCAACATGGACGGCAGCCCGGCGTGGGTGTCGAGCGATGGGGGCCCGCTGAAGTTCGGCGCCACGGCGGTCGCCAACGGGGTCGTGTGGACGAACGACATGAGCGGCTTCCTGGTCGCACGCGAGGCCGGCACCGGCGCCGTGCTGTCGCGGATCCCGCTCGGGTCGCCGAGCTGGGGCGGCGTCTCGATCGCCGGCGGCACCGTCTTCACCGCGATCGGGCTGCAGGGATCCTCGGGCTACATCGCCGCCTACCGGCCGCTGCGCGGCGACGAGCTCTTCCAGTCCGCCGACCACTGGTTCGAGCAGCCCGAGGCCGACCCGGATGAGTACCTGGACCGCCAGCACGCAAAGAAGAACAAGAAGGCGAAGGCTCGCAAGCGCTGCCGCAAGGCGCGCAGGGCCGCGCGCAGGGGCGGCAAGGCGAGCAAGCGCAAGGCGCGCAAGGCATGCAAGAAGCGCAAGCGCAAGCGGCAGAACTCGAGCGGGTCCCAGGAGCAGCAGCCCGAGCAGCACGAGCACCGCCAGGGGCGCGGCGGCGCGCTGCTCAAGGCGGTCCGGCAGCGTGGCGACCGCTACATCCCCAAGCCCGCCGGCACGCGCGAGCGCCTGTCGCTCTACTACGGCCCGTACACGATCCCGCCTGGCTGGGACGCCAATCGCGTCGATCTCGAGTTGCCGAGCTTCAACGGCTTCCTGATCTCGCTCGAGCCGGAGATGCGCCGCGTCGAGGACCTGTCGTCACCGATGCACACCGAGGCGCACATCCACCACGCGCACTGGTTCGGCTTCGACCCCGGCAACGCCGAGGACAACTACTTCAACCAGACCGGGGACGGCACGCACGAGTGGGTGTTCGGCAACGGCGACGAGGAGACGCGCGCCGACTTCACGCGCCGGACGGCCGCCGATCCCAAGGGCCCTGTGTACGGCAACTTCCTGCCTGCCGGGCGCAACCAGACGGTCATCTACATGCTTCACAACAAGACCGCCGAGCCGATGGCGGTCTACATCGTGCTCGACGTGACCTTCGAGCACGGCACGCGCGCCGAGCTGGAGACGCTCAACAAGCGGCCCTACCACGACGTCGCCGGCATGCTGATGGGGCGCACCTTCGACGTCCCGCGCCAGGCGGACGGCGACGGCAAGTGGGAGTACGTCAAGGACTGCGCGCGCCGCAACGAGGGCAAGGACGCGTGCGCGATCGAGTGGGTCGCCCCGCGCGACGGCACGATCATCGGCACCGGCGGCCATCTGCACCCGGGCGGGACCGACGTGATCATGGAGAACTACGGGTCGAAGGAGAACCCGTGCGCGCCCGATGCCCGCAGTCGCGGCTACGGCGGGACGCTGTTGCTGCACTCCGACGTCATCAACCGCAACGCGCCGTTCTCGGAGGACTACCAGACCGAGGTCACCCACCCGGCCTGGCGCGCGCCGCTGCACAAGGGCGACCGCATCCGCATCAGCGGCAACTACTCCAACAAGAAGTGGGCGTGGTACACGGCGATGATCCACGCCGGCTTCTATTTCGATTACGAGCAGAAGCCGATCGGCCGTTGCAAGCCGTACGTCGTCGGCAAGGCGAGGCGCACCGTGCGCGACCCCACCGAGGGAGTGCCGAACCGGGCCTGGGGCCACAAGGACCACTTCTGCGGCGTGCGCTGGGGCCAGGAGCCCTGCGAGAAGGCCGAGAAGCCGCCGCCCGCGACCGCGTTCGTCAACTCAAACCAGGTCGACATCGTCAACTTCCAGTACGTGCCGGGCGACCGCTCGGCCTCAACCGGGACGCAGATTCCGTCGGTCAAGCGGGGCGAGAAGATCACCTTCTTCAACGCCGACCAGGCGGCCAACATCCGCCACTCGGTGACCACCTGCCCGTGGCCGTGCAACGGCCGCTACGTGGCCAACTACCCGCACGCCGACGGGGCGTGGGATTCCGGGACGCTCGGCTACGACGTCATCGACGGCGGCAGCCCGAACCCGGTGGCCGAGACCCCGCCGGACCTCGCGCCCGGCCTGTACACCTACTTCTGCCGCATCCACCCGTGGATGCGCGGCGCCTTCCGGATCGAATAGCGGTCAGCGGGCCTGTAGGGCGTCGAGCCCCACGGCTGTCGCGAGCACCAGGCGGCGGTCGAGCCGGCGCTGCGTGTCGGGTGTGAAGTCCATGTCGTAGATGTCGCGCCACTTCCAGCGCCTGCGCCGATGGTGGCCGAGCACTTCCTCTCCGGCGAGGAACTCGAAGTCGTAGGCGATCGGCAGCCAGTCCGCGTAGCCGCCGATGTACGGGATGAAGCCGATCGCGCGCCGGAACAGCGCCTTGGGCATGCTCTTCTCGCGCACCCGGCAGACCTCGTTGCCGGCGGCGTCGAAGAGCGTGTAGGTGGAGCGCAGCAGCGACGCGCCGAAGACCTTCTGGATCTCGCCCACCTTGCTGCCGTCGGGCGCGGTGATGTCGTAGCGGGCCTTCGGGTCGAAGCGCTGGCGGGCCTTGATGCGCAGCAGTTCCTGGGTCTTCGAGTCGTCGACGAAGAAGCCGATGTCCTCCTTGAACTTGAACCGCTTCTGCTCGACGAAGCAGAAGGGCTCGCCGTCGCTGTCGTCCGTGGGGATCGAGAACTCGTATTGGTTGATGACGAGCTTGATCCGCTGGCGCATGACGAAGCGGTCGTGCTGGTTGGGATCGATCACCCCTCGGTGTCTATCACGCCCACGTGGGCGAGCTTCTCCGGGTTGTTGACCAGACGCAGGTTCGCCACGACGCCGTCGGCGATCTCGAAGACCATGACGGAGGCCACCCCGACCGGGCCGTGGACGAGGACGGCCGGCTCACCGCCGACGCGCCCGAGGGAGTACGGCGGGTCGTAGCCGAGCTTGCGCCGGAGGCCGACCATGAAGCGCGCGCATTTCGCCGAGCCGTAGATCGGCTTGCGCGCCGCGGTGACGACGCCTCCGCCGTCGGAGTAGACGATCGCGTCCGCTGCGAGCAGCCGGGTGAGGGATTCGAGATCACCGGTGCTGATCGCCGCGAAGAACGCCGTCAGCACGCGCTCCTCATCCTCCGGCGAGACGGGCTGCCGGCGTGCCGGCTCACCGACGTGCTCGCGTGCCCGCGCCGCGATCTGGCGGCAGTTGGACGGCGTCTTGTCGACCACGTCCGCGATCTCGGCGTAGTCGAAGTCGAAGACGTCGCGCAGCAGGAACACCGCGCGCTCGACCGGGTTCAGGCGCTCGAGCGCGACCAGCAGCGCGAGGCTGAGCTGCTCCGCCTCGGCGACGACGTCAGACGGGTCGGGCTGCGCCGGATCGGAGACGATCGGCTCGGGCAGCCACGGCCCGACGTAGGTCTCGCGGCGGACACGGGCCGAGCGCAGCCGGTCCATCGCCAGCCGCGTGGTGACGGTGACCAGGAACGCCTCCGGGGCCCGGATCGCCCCTCGGTCGGCGGTGTCGAAGCGCAACCACGCGTCCTGGACGACGTCCTCGGCCTCGCCGCGGTCACCGAGCATGCCGTACGCCACCCCGAGCAGGCGTGGCCTGAGCTCCTCGAAGGTGGCGGACGCCGTCACGCGGCAACCTGGACCTGTCCCGGCCGCTTGGCGGTCGCCGCCGCGGCCGCGGCCACGCCCGAGGCGATCGCCGCGTCGACCAGCCAGCCCTCCTCGCCGACCCAGTCGCCGGCCAGGAAGATCCCGTCACCGTGGGTGACGCCCGGGCGCCGCGTGGGGGACGCGATCGCGCCGACCGGGACCATCCTGGGCAGGTGACGGTGGACGATCACCTCGTCGCGCCAGCCGGGCAGGACCGTGTC
The DNA here is from genome assembly GCA_963724135.1 of uncultured Solirubrobacteraceae bacterium. Classification (GTDB taxonomy): domain Bacteria; phylum Actinomycetota; class Thermoleophilia; order Solirubrobacterales; family Solirubrobacteraceae; genus DATLGB01. The sequence goes on along the minus strand of CAVRTA010000002.1, from coordinate 344,933 downwards.
GGCGACGCGCTCGAGGTCGGCCAGCGGCGCCCGCGCGTAGCTCATCGCGCTCATCAGCACGCCGTTCTGGTGTCCGGGCGGCGAGTGCTTGGAGAGGTAGGTCGGCTCGTCGAGCCCGAGCGCGAACGTCCGCCGCTTGGGGAGCCTGCGCAGCCCGAGGTCGAGCGAGCTGATCTCCGCCGGCGGGCCGGGCGGCTGGATGTCGCCGACGAGCTTCGCCGCGTCGGACGGGAGCCCGGCGGCGACGATGACCGTGCCGGCGACGTGCTCGCCGTCGTCGGTGGTGACCGTCCAGCCGTCGGGTGTGCGCTCGAGCGCGCGCACGGCGGCACGCGTGCGCAGTGTGGCGCCGCGGCGCTCGGCCTGGGCGGCGAGCGCGTCGACGAGCCACTGCCAGCCGCCCTCGATGTAGCGGACGCCGGGCCATGCGCCGAGCCCGAGCTGGCGCTTGGCGACGTCGGCCGGCAGCACGTCGTGGTCGGCGACGAACGTGGTCACGCGGACTAGCGCCGCGGCGAGCTCACGGGCGCCGGGGTCCTTGACGCTCGCCGCGATCCACTCGGCCGCGGTCATGTCCGGCGGCGCGTCGGCGCGCATCAGCTTCGCGACCGACCCGAGGCCTCCGGTGAGGCGCTTCGCCCTGCCGTCGCGGATGAAGAACGACTTCGTGACCTTCACCGGGTTCCACCGCGGCGGGTCGACGCCCAGCGCGGCGAGCTCGCGCATCGCGGGCCCGCCGACGTACAGGGCGTGCGGCCCCTGGTTGAGGACGAAGCCTTCCTGACGGTCGGAGGCCGCGCGGCCCCCGAAGCAGGCCCTGGCCTCGAGCAGCGTGGTGGTGACGCCGGCGTCGGCGAGATGGGAAGCGGCGATCAGGCCCGCCGGCCCGCCACCGATGACGATCGCAGTGTCCATACCCACCAGACGAGACAGCCTGCCACCCCGTGACACCCGGCCGCCTGAGACTGAGGGGACTGTCCCTTTTGTCTCACCGCTGAGACTGAGGGGACTGTCCCTTTTGTCTCACCGCTGAGACTGAGGGGACTGTCCCTTTTGTCTCAGGCGGAGGCGGGGGGTTCCGCCTCCGGGATGCCGGGCAGTGGCGCGTCCTCGGGGTCGAGGTCCTCGGGCACGCCGAGCGGCTGGTCGTCGACCTCGGTCTGCTCTCGGGATGTCCGGGTCGTCGTCCGGAGTCATGACTCTCCACCTACCCGCGGGGGCGCGCCCCATTCCTGCAGGACGTCCGGCACGGCGCCGCCGTGGTTCTCGAGGATGGCGATGATGTGGCGCCAGGTGACGGCGGTGCCGTTGAGGGTGTGAACGCCCCTGATGCCGAGCCTGCGCGCCTGGAAGTCGGTCGTGTTGGAGGTCGAGGTGACCTCGCGGAACTCGCCCTGGCCGGGCATCCACGCCTCGCAGTCGTACTTCTTGGCCGCCGAGGTGCCGAGGTCGTCGACCGCGATGTTGACCACGCGGTAGGGAATGTCCAGCGCCTGGAGGATCCGCTCTTCGATGCGCGAGCAGCCGCTCGTGCTCCTCGCCCGAGGCGTCGGGGGCGACGAAGGAGAACATCTCGACCTTCTCGAACTGGTGCACGCGGAAGATGCCGCGCGTGTCGCGGCCGGCGGCGCCGGCCTCGCGGCGGAAGCACGGGGAGAGGCCGGCATAGCGCAGCGGCGGCTCGACCGTCTCGCCGGCATGCAGGGACGCGAGCGCCACCTCGCTCGTCCCGGCGAGGTAGAGCCTGTCCTCGGGGAGCGCGTAGATCTGCTGCTCGGTGTCGGGCAGGAACCCGGTCCCGAACAGCGCCGCCTCGCGCACGAGCACCGGGGGCAGGACCGGCTCGAAGCCCTCCTCGACGAGCAGTTCGAGCGCCCAGCGGAACAGGGCGAGCTCCAGCAGGACGACGGTCGCCCTTGAGGACGGCGAAGCGCGATCCCGCGATGGCGGCGCCCGCCTCCATGTCGATCTCGCCCGCCGCGATCTCGAGATGGTCCGGTCCCTCGCCCCCCGGCGTCCCGACCTCGCGCAGCACCGTGTCCCCGTCGGGCGCCGACGCATCGGGCGGGTTGGGCACGGTCGCCAGCGCGGCCTCGTGCTCGCGCTCGACCTCCGTCAGCTCGGCCTCGAGCGCGGTCCGGCGCTCCTTGAGCTGCCCGAGCTCGGCGATCAGCCCGGCGGCGTCCTCACCTTTGGACTTCGCGGCGCCGACCGCCTTGCCGGCCTCGTTGGCGCGCGCCCTGAGCGACTCCACCTCCGGCAGCAGCGCACGGCGGCGCTCGTCGAGCGCGAGCAGCTCCCGCAGGCGCTCGTCGGACCCGTCGCCACGACGCGCGAGCGCGGCGAGCACCGGCTCGGGATCTCGCCGGATCGCCTTGACGTCGACCATGCCGCGCCGAGGCTAGTTCAGCTCTTGCTTGCAGTCGCCCGAGCTCTGCCGGGTCTCGGTCGCGTCACCGGGGCTCGGCTCCTGCTTGGCCTCCGTGCCGGAGAAGCTGGCGACGAAGCACGCCACGTACTCGGCGTCGTCGCCCGTCACGATGTTCTGCGGCATCGGACCCGACGAGAAGCCGCCGTTCTGGATCGCGTACAGGACGTCCTCGTACTGCTCCTTGCGCTGGTTGAAGTTCGGCCCGTCCTTGCGCTCGCTGTCGAAGCCCGTGGCCGACCCCTCGGCTCCGGCGGCCTTGAACGTGTGGCAGCCGGCGCAGCGCTCGTTGAAGATCTCCGCCCCCCGATAGAGGGGGTCGGACTTGGAAACCTCGATGGCCTCCTCCCCGCAGCCGGCGGTGGCGAGCGCCGCAGGCAGGGCAAGCAGGATCAGCAGACGGCGGACGCGCATCGCGGCGGGCAGCATAATCGAGGAGAGTCCCGCTGCGGGCATCCAGCCCGCAGATGATATGAACGGCCCCATCCAGGGGACCGTCTTTATGCGCCGACTCCCGCTGCTCGTGATCGTCCTCGCCATCGCCGGCTGCGACCGCGCCGAGACGGTGCGGATGGACAACGGAATCGTGATCCTCCGCGTGCGCGACTACCGCTATGACAGCCAACAGGTGCGCGTCCGCTCCGGCCCGGTTACGTTCAAGCTCTACAACGACGGCACCGGCGCGACCAACCTGCGCGTGCGCCGCGCGGAGCGCAAGCGCGACCTCGCTTCGATCTCCACTCTGGCCCCCGGTGGCCTCGGATCGACGACGGTGAGCCTGCGCCCGGGCCGCTACGTCATGTACTCGAGCATCACGCGCCACGAGACGCTCGGGGAGTACGGCGAGCTGATCGTCACGCGGCGCTAGATCACGCCGGCGACGCCCGACGCGCGCAGCGCACAGAGGAACACGACGAACGCCGAGGCCGCCATCACGCCGGTCTCGCGCCGCACGATCTCGGCCACGATCGCGTGCTGCTCAGGGTCGGAGAGCTCGCGCATCTCCTGCGCCGACTCCATGCCCCGGCGCGCCAGGACCTGATCCGCAGCGGCCAGCCGAAGCTGCTCGGCCAGGAAGGCGACGCCCAGCGGGAGCAGGCCGTAGAGAACATGCAGGTGCGCCGGGTCGCGGCCGTCGAGAAGCAACACGCCGCCGAGCGCCGCCTGGACGATCAGCAGCGCCTGGCTCGACCGCAGCAGCGTCCAGAACCCCGGCGCGTGGACCCCGCGGTGCCACGCCCAGGCGCCCCAGATCCCGGCCCCGAGGCTGGCCGCCAGGACGGCCCCGCCGAGAGTCACGTGCACGCCGGTCAGGCGGCCACCTCGCAAGCGCCTTTTGCCACTTGTAACACGTAGGCACAAGAACCTACTCGCGGTGCTACAAACTGCTCAGTGATCCGCGAGTACCTGCCTGCGATCGTGTTCCTCGGCCTGGGGGCCATCGTCGGTGTCGCGTTCGCGCTGCTGAACACCTTCTTCGGCCCCCGGCGGGCGATGAAGGCCAAGGACGACCCCTACGAGTGCGGCCTCCCGAGCGAGGTCCAGCAGTCGTTCAGGTTCGGGGTCAGCTTCTACCTCGTCGCGATGCTGTTCATCCTGTTCGACATCGAGGTGCTGTTCCTGTACCCGGTCGCGATCCAGCTGCGCGAGTTCGGGACCTTCGCGCTGATCGAGACGCTCGTGTTCGTGGTGCTGCTGTTGGTCGCGTTCATCTACGTGTGGCGAAGGGGTGCGTTGAACTGGAGATAGTCCGCCGCGAACCGACCCTCGCCCAGACCGAGTTCCGCAGCCGCCAGCTCAAGGCCCGCGACATGCTGCGCGGGGATCTCGAGGGCCCCGAGCTCGAGCAGTTCGTCCGGGAGAGCGTGATGACGACGACGCTCGAGCGCGCGGTCAACTGGGCCCGCTCCAACAGCCTGTTCCCGGCGACTTTCGGGCTCGCCTGCTGCGCGATCGAGATGATGTCGATGGTCGCCGCGCGCCTCGATGCCGCGCGCTTCGGCTTCGAGGCCTTCCGCGCCTCGCCGCGCCAGGCCGACATGATCATCCTCAGCGGCCGCATCTCGATCAAGATGGCGCCGGTCGTCCGCCGCATCTACGACCAGATGCTCGAGCCCAAGTGGGCGATCGCGATGGGCGCGTGCTCGAGCTCGATGGGCGTCTTCAACAACTACGCGATCGTGCCGGCGGACAAGTTCATGCCGGTCGACATCTACGTGCCCGGCTGCCCGCCGCGGCCCGAGGCGCTGATGCACGGGATCCTCAAGCTGCGCAAGCAGATCCAGGACGACCCGGACCTCGGCTGGCGCGCGCGCTACGGCGGGGTGGGCACCGAGGAGATCGTTCCGGGTGCCTGACCAGGAGGGGCTCGATCAGCTCGCCGAGGAGCTGGGCGACGACGTGCTCGGCACCGTCTACTTCCGCGACAAGGCGACGCTGCTCGTAGCGCCCGAGTTCGTCCCGCCGGCGCTCGGGCACCTGCGCGGGCAGGGGTTCACCTTCCTGGCCTCAGTCCACGGCGTCGACTACTTCCCGGAGGAGCCGCGCCTCGGCGTCCACTACGAGCTGCTCGACATGCGCGCGGTCGATCGGATCACGGTCAAGACGCGCGTGCACACCGAGGACCCCCACGTGCCCTCCGTCACGCCCGAGTGGCCGACGGCCAACCACCACGAGCGCGAGGTCTACGACATGTTCGGGGTCGTCTTCGACGGCCATCCGGACCTGCGCCGGATCCTGATGCCCGACGACTACGAGGGCCATCCGCAGCGGCGCGACTTCCCGGTCGGCGGCGAGCCCGTCCTGTTCACCTACAACGAGGGCGAGTCGCCTGGGTGGTGGAAGTGAGCGAGGTGGAGACGTCGTCCGGAGGTCCGAACCTGAGAGGACCGGAGGACGAAAGAGTCACCACCGGTGTGGTCGACCGCTCGTCGATCGACGACAACGAGCTGCGCGAGGAGCTGCTGACCCTCAACTTCGGCCCGCACCACCCCGCCACGCACGGCGTCCTGCGCCTGATCACGACGCTCGAGGGCGAGGTGGTGCGCGACCTCAAGCCGGTGATCGGATACGTCCACACCGGCATCGAGAAGACCGCCGAGGACAAGGCCTACTGGAAGGTCATCCCCGTCGTGGAGCGGATGGACTACCTCGCCTACTTCTTCAACGCGTACGCGTTCTGCGGCGCCGTCGAGAAGCTCGCCGACATCGACGTCCCCGCCGCGCGCGCAGTACCTGCGCGTCATGCACATGGAGCTCAACCGGATCATGAGCCACCTGGTGTGGCTCGGGACGAGCGCGCTCGACCTCGGCGCCATCTCGATGTTCTGGTACTGCTTCCGCGACCGCGAGCAGATCCTCGACCTGTTCGAGATGTCGACCGGCCAGCGCATGCACCCGCGCTATTTCCAGGTCGGCGGCGTCTTCGAGGACCTGCCCGCGGGCTTCGACGCCAAGCTGCGCGAGTTCTGCCGCGTGATGCCGCAGCGCGTCGACCAGTTCGGCGACCTCCTCGACAACAACCAGATCGTCGTCGAGCGCCTCGCGAACGTCGCCACCGTCGACGAGCGGACGCTGCTCGACCTCGGCGTCTCGGGCCCGCTGCTGCGCGCGACCGGCAACCCCTGGGACCTGCGCAAGGCGCAGCCCTACTCGAGCTACGAGCACTTCGATTTCAAGGTCCCGGTCGGGACCGTCGGCGACAACTACGACCGCTACCGCTGCCGGCTCGAGGAGATGCGCGAGTCGGTGCGCATCATCGAGCAGACGCTCGACGGCCTGCCCGAGGGCCCCTACATCACCGAGGACCGCAAGTACGCGCTGCCGCCGCGCCACGAGCTCGCCACCTCGATGGAGGCGCTGATCCACCACTTCAAGCTCGTCACCGAGGGCTTCCGCGTGCCGCCGGGCGAGGTCTACTTCCCGATCGAGTCGCCTCGTGGGGAGCTGGGCTGCTTCGTGCGCTCGGACGGGTCGAGCAAGCCCGCTCGCGTGCACATGCGCGACCCGAGCTTCGTCAACCTGCAGGCGACCCGGCCGATGTGCCAGGACGTCTACATCGCCGACTTCATCGCGACGCTGGCGATGCTCGACCCCGTTCTCGGGGGCATCGACCGGTGAGCATCCTCGCCGGGGACCTCGGGCGCCTGGTCAAGCGCTTCGAGCACGGCTCCCGCGTCCCCGGCTGGGACGACGCCGTCGATCTCGACAAGGACCCGGCCGTCGTCCCCGACATCGCCGCGACCCCGGTCCCCGACGACCTGCGCGCACTGATCGAGGACCACATGTCGCGCTACCCCGACCGGCGCAGCGCGTCCATCCCGGCACTGCGCGCCGCCCAGCGCGTGCACGGCTGGCTCTCCCCCACCGCCGTCACCCAGGTGGCCGCGGTGATGCGGCTGACGCCCGGCTACCTGATCGCGGTCGCGACCTTCTACGACATGTTCGAACACTCGCCCGTGGGCACCCACACGATCTACGTGTGCACGAACATCTCGTGCTCGCTGCGGGGCGCCGACCGGCTCTACGAGGCGATGCTCGACGCCGCCGGAGACGACATCGACTTCAACATCCGCGGCTTCGAGTGCCTCGGCGCCTGCGACATCGCGCCGATGGCGAGCGTCAACTCGATCTATGTCGGGCCGCTCAAGCTCGACGACTGCCCGGTGCTGATCCAGCAGCTGCGCGACGGCGAGGAGCCGCTGCCCGACAAGCAGCTCGCGCGCGCGCCGATCGCCGAGACGTGGTGGGCGTCCGGCGAGCATCCGGAAGGAGAGCCCCCGGGCCCGCGATGAAGCTGCTGTTCAAGGACATCGACGAGCCGGGCCTCAACACGCTCGACGTCTACGTCGGGCGCGGCGGCTACGAGATGTCGGCGCGGGCGCTCGAGCTCGAGCCGGCCGAGGTGCTCGACGAGCTCCAGGCGTCGGGTGTGCGCGGCCGCGGCGGCGCCGGCTTCGCGATGGGCAAGAAGGCGTCGTTCCTGCCCAAGGGCGACATGGACAAGTTCCTCGTCTGCAACGCCGACGAGTCCGAGCCCGGCACCTTCAAGGACCGCGAGCTCATGCAGAAGAACCCGCATCTGCTGATCGAGGGCGTGATCATCTCCGCCCACGCGGTGGGGGCCAACAACGCCTTCATCTACATCCGCGGGGAGTACGACTACGTCGCCGACATCCTCGACGCCTCGCTGGAGGAGGCCAAGGCGGCGGGCCACGTCCCGGAGGCGCTGAACCTGTGGGTCCACCGCGGCGCCGGCGCCTACATCTGCGGCGAGGAGACGGCGCTGCTCGACTCGCTCGAGGGCAAGCGCGGCAACCCGCGCCTCAAGCCCCCGTTCCCGGCCGTCCAGGGCCTCTACCAGGGGCCGACGCTGATCAACAACGTCGAGACGCTGATGAACGCTCCGATCATCCTGCGGATGGGCGGCGCCGAGTACGCGAAGATCGGCACCGAGACGTCAACCGGCACCAAGGTCGTCTCCGTCAGCGGCTGCGTCCAGCGCCCGGGCAACTACGAGGTGGTGCTCGGCACGCCGACCCGGGAGATCATCTGCGACCTCGCGGGCGGCCCGCCGGAGGGGCGGTCGATCAAGTGCTTCTTCCCTGGCGGGTCGTCGGCGCCCGTCCTCCCCGGCACCGACGAGTACCTCGACCTCCCGTACGACTTCGACACGCTCCAGAAGGCCGGGTCGATGCTCGGGTCGGGCGCGATCATCGTCATCGACGACAGCGTCCCGATCCTCGACGTCGCGATCAAGACGGCGCAGTTCTACCGCCACGAGTCGTGCGGCAAGTGCACGCCGTGCCGGGAGGGGACCAACTGGACGGTGAAGATGCTCGAGCGCATCGAATCCGGCGAGGCGACCCCGATGGACCTCGACATCATGACCTCGGTCTGCGACAACATCATCGGCAACTGCCTGTGCGTTCTCGGTGATGCGATGGCGATGCCGATCGCGTCGATGATCAAGCACTTCCGCGAGGAGTTCGAGGACCACATGGAGCGCGCGCAGCTGTCCGCGACGGAGATGTCGCGCGGCCCGCACTCCGGTCCCTACGACGTGCTGGAGCCGATCGGCTCGGCCACGGCGGAGCTCGGGTAGCCACTGATGCCGCGGCCGCGCAGCAAGGACGTCACCTTCACCATCGACGGCCGCGAGGTGACCGCCCCCGAGAACGCGATGCTGGTCGACGCCGCCAAGTACGGCGACGTCGAGATCCCCGTGTTCTGCTACGAGCCCAAGCTCGGCCAGCCCGTCGGCGCGTGCCGCATGTGCCTGGTCGAGATCGAGGGCATCCCGAAGCTGCAGACGGCCTGCTCGACGCCGGTCAAGGACGGCATGGTCGTGATCACCCACAACGACCGGGTCGAGGTCGCGCAGCGCGCGGTGCTCGAGTTCCTGCTCATCAACCACCCGCTCGACTGCCCGGTCTGCGACAAGGGCGGGGAGTGCCCGCTGCAGGACATCACCTATGGCTGGGGGCCCGGGACGACGCGCTTCATCGAGCCCAAGCGCCACTTCCGCAAGCCGCTCGAGCTGTCGCCGCTGATCGCGATCGACCGCGAGCGCTGCATCCTCTGCTACCGCTGCGTGCGCTTCTCGCAGGAGGTCTCCGAGGACTACCAGCTCGTCCTGCAGGAGCGCGGCGCGCACGCGTTCGTCGCGACCTTCGACGGGACGCCCTACGTCGCGCCGTTCAGCGGCAACATCACCGAGCTGTGCCCGGTCGGCGCGCTCACGTCGTCGACCTACCGCTTCCGCGCGCGCCCGTGGGACATCGAGGGCTCGGGCTCGGTCTGCGCCCTGTGCCCGTCGCAGTGCAACGTCGAGCTGACGGTGCGCGACGAGAAGGTCGCGCGCGTGATGGCGCGCGACCACGAGGGGGTCGACGACGGCTGGCTGTGCGACAAGGGCCGCTACGCGTTCCAGCACGCGCTCTCGGACGAGCGCATCCTGACGCCGCTCGTGCGCGAGGGCACGCAGCTCCAGCCGGCATCGTGGGAGAAGGCGCTCGCCGCGGCGCGCACGGCGATCGGCAAGGGCGGCGTCGCGCTGATCGCCGGCGGCGAGACCACCAACGAGGAGGCGTTGCTCGCGGCACGGCTCGCCGAGACGGCGGCGTCCTCCCCGCACGCAGCGCTGCCCGAGGCGTTGTGGGACCCGGGTCTGCAGGCGACGGTGCCCGACCTCGAGTTCGCGCACACGGTGCTGGTGCTCGACACCGACCCGGTCGACGAGGCCACGATCTGGGACCTGCGCATCCGCAAGGGCGTGCGCCGCCGCAAGGTGCACCTGGCGGTCGCGTCGGCGCGACCCACGTCGCTGGACCCGAACGCGCAGACGATCGTGCGCCACGCCCCGGGAGCGCTGGAGGCGCTGCTGGTCTCACTCGACGCGGCGCTGGCCGGCGACGATGGCAACCTCTCCGGCGGCGCGACCGCGGCGGGGACGACCGCGGCGGTGGTGCGCGACCTCGCCACACAGTTGCGCGACGGCGGCGAGGACGTCGTGATCGTCGCCGCCGAGCGGTCGCTGACCCCGAGCGCGGCGACCGCGCTTCTCAATGTCGCGTCGCGGCTCGGCCTGCACGGGCGCGGCGGCGCCGGCGTGCTGGTCGCGCCCGCGTCGGCCAACGGCCGCGGCCTGCGCGAGGTCGGCCTCGTCGCCGAGCCGCCGCGCGACCCCAAGGTGCTCTACCTGCTGCACGCCGACCCGCTTTCCCAGTTCCCCGACCGCGAGGCGTGGCAGGCGGCGCTCGCCGGCGCCCAGACGGTGATCGCGCACGAGTCGGTGATGACCGAGACCGTGCGCGAGCACGCCGACGTCGTCTTCCCCGCCGAGGCCTACCCCGAGAAGGAGGGCACACTGACGCACCCGGACGGTCGCGTGCAGCGGCTGCGGCCGGCGGTCGGGCGGCCGGGCGAGGTGCGGGCGACCTGGCAGGTCCTCTCCGAGCTCGCGGGGGAGCGCGTGCTCGCCGGGCCGATCGCCTCGCGGCAGCTCTTCGAGGCCGTCTACCCCGGCCTCACCCTCGACGCGATCGGCGGCCGGGGCGCCTACCCGGAGCGCGCGGCGGGCGACCCGTGGGAGCCGGCTGAGCTCGACGTGCCCAAGGCCGCGCCGCCGGGCCTGCGCTACGGGACCTTCCGCACCGTGTGGGCGTCCAAGGAGGTGGACCTCTCGCCGATCCTGCAGTTCGCGCGGCCGGTGGCCGTGGTCGAGCTGTCACCCGGGGACGCCTCGAAGCTCGGCGTCCAGCACGGCGAGGAGGTCGAGGTCTCCAGCAACGGCCACACGCTGCGCGGGCCCGCGATCGTGCGCGCCTCGGTGCCGGCCGGGAGCGTCTTCGTGCCCGAGGGCGTGCCGGGCGCGCCCGCCAACCTGATCACGGCGGCGACGGTCGAGGTGCGTGGAACGGCCGCGCTCGTCGGCGCTCCGGCGGCGGTGAGCGCCTCGGGCCAGCAGGCGGAGGAGGCGGCCGAGGAGGAGCCGCAGGAGCAGCAGCGCGAGGACGCCGGGGGTGTCGGCGGCGACCAGCCGCACCCGGCCCAGGACGCGGAGGACCTGTAGTGGTCGGCCACTGATGCTCGCGCTGGTCGGCTACTACGAGCCGTGGTGGATCCAGATCCTCAAGGCGATCGTGCTGTTCGCCATCTTCCTCGGGATCCTGCCGCTGGTGATCGTCGCCGAGCGCAAGCTGCTCGGGCGCTTCCAGCACCGCTACGGCCCCAACCGCGTCGGCGTCTTCGGGCTGTTGCAGCCGCTCGCGGAGATCCTCAAGTTCGCCACCAAGGAGCCCATGCAGCCCAAGACGGCGAGCGGGTTCCTGTTCGCGCTGGCGCCCGTCATCTCGATCCTGACCGCGGTCGCGGCGATCGCCGTGATCCCGTTCTCCAACACGGTCGACATCTTCGGGACGCAGGTCGGGCTGTACGGAATCGACTCGAGCATCGGCATCCTGTACGCGTTCGCCTTCGGCGCGATCGCGTTCTACGGGCTCATGCTCGGCGGCTGGGCTTCGGGCTCGAAGTACTCGTTCCTGGGCGCGATGCGCTCGGCGGCGCAGCTGATCTCCTACGAGGTCGCGCAGGGGCTCGCGCTCGTCGGCGTGATCATGACCGCCGGGACGCTGTCGCTGACGGAGGTCGTCACCGCCCAGGAGGGCATGTGGTACATCGTCCCGCAGTTCGTCGGCTTCGTGGTCTTCCTGGTCGCGGGCTTCGCGGAGACCAACCGCGCCCCCTTCGACCTGCCGGAGGCCGACGCCGAGCTGGTGCAGGGCTACATGACCGAGTACGGCGGCACGCGCATGGTCGCCTTCCTGTTCGCCGAGTACCTGAACCTGCTGATCGTCTGCGGGCTGGTGACGACGCTGTTCCTCGGTGGCTGGCTGCTGCCGTTCGGCATCGACCCGCCGACGTGGGTCGACCCGCTCGTCGTGCTGGCGAAGATGTGGGTCCTGCTGTTCTTCTTCTTCTGGATCCGCGCGACGCTGCCGCGCCTGCGCTACGACCAGCTGATGAGCTTCGGCTGGAAGATCCTCCTGCCGCTGGCGACGCTCAACGCGCTCGCGACCGCAATCATCCTGGTGGTGCAATGACCTACGAACCGACCTCTGACCAGATCACCGTCGTGCCGCGGCCCAAGGCCGGGGCCGCGCGCGGCACGTGGCGCACGTTCGGCGAGACGCTGCGCGGGCTCAAGACGACCATGGCGCGCTACGCCGAGGGGCCGACGACGATCCAGTACCCCGAGGAGAAGGTGCCGGTCTACCCGCGTTTTCGCGGGCGCCACCGGCTCAACCGCTTCGAGGACACGGGCCTGGAGAAGTGCGTGGGCTGCTCCCTGTGCGCGGCGGCGTGCCCGGCCGACTGCATCCGTGTGGTCGCTGCCGAGAACACGCCCGACAACCGCGTCTCGGCGGGCGAGCGCTACGCCGCCGTCTACGAGATCAACCTCGCCCAGTGCATCTTCTGCGGCTACTGCGAGGTCGCCTGCCCGTTCGACGCCATCACGATGGGCCACGACTTCGAGCTCTCCGACTACAACCGCTCCGACCTCATCTTCACGAAGGAGATGCTGCTCGCCGAGCCTCCGGAGCGGACTCCGTTGCGCGCCGAGGGCGAGTAGCCCCGTTCACCAGCCGCTTCGGGAGCGGCACCGGCGAGAGCTTGTCGGCGACGAGGCCGGCGAAGCGGCGCGGCTCGGCCTTGGCGACGAGCGCGGTGAGCTCCTCGCGCTCGGCGGCGGTGAGGTTGCGCGCGCGGCCGCGGCCCTTGCGCACGAGCTCCACCAGGCGGCGGCGCTCCTGGGAGTCGAGCAGAGACGCGTGAGCGCGGGCGAGCACCGCGATCTCGCCGATCGCGAGCAGCTTCATGATCGGGAGGCGCTTGAGACCCGGGATCCGGGAGGCGCCGCGGCCGATCAGGCGGACAGGCAGAGAGGCCATGCGGCCTCCACACTAGAGTCGCGCCGGTCATGCTCGCCGTGACCTTCTACAACGCCGTCACGGCGCTGCACATCATGGCCGTCGTCGCCGCCTTCGGACTGCCGCTCGCCTACCCGCTGGTCGTGCCGTACGCGCGCCGCAGGCACCCGCAGGCGATGCCGGCGCTCCACGACATTCAGCACACCTTCAACAACCGCATCACCGGCGTCGGCACGGTCGCCGTCCTGCTGCTGGGCGGCTACCTCGCCGCCGACGCCGACGTGATGGGCGAGGTGTGGGTGATCGTGCCGCTGGTGATCCTGTTCGTGATCGGCGGGGTCGGCGGGGGGATCGTCGTGCCGGCGACCCGCAACCTCGCCGAGCTGGCGCGCCGCGACATCTCGCGCGCCGAGGCGCCGGGTGACACGGTCAGCTTCAGCGAGGAGTACGAGCGCGAGTACCGGCGCTACATCCGCGCCGAGAGATTTCTCGCGGTGCTCGTGCTGCTCGCGATCTACTTCATGACCGCGAAGCCGTTCGCGTAACGCCTGACGAATCACGTCAGATGGCGTACCATTTCCGCCTGGTCGGGCACCGTGCCCGGCCGGTAAGTGCGGTTCCGCAGTAGGCCCAGCACCTCCGCGGCTCGCAGCACCACCATCAACACGGAGGTATCTCCACGTCATGGCCACTGGAACCGTCAAGTGGTTCAACAACGACAAGGGCTTCGGCTTCATCACGCCGGACGACTCGGGCAAGGACCTCTTCGTCCACCACAGCTCGATCCAGTCCAACGGCTACCGCACCCTCGAGGAGGGCGCGAAGGTCGAGTACGAGGCGGAGGAGGGGCCCAAGGGCCCGGCCGCCGTCAACGTCCGCCAGATCTGAGCCTCCAATACGGCATCGACGGAGAGAAAGCCCGGCGCCGGCGCTGCTCCGACCAGCGCGCGGTGGGCGCTCCACGGCCATTCGCCCGGGCGAGCGCACAGGCCAGCCGCCACGGGCTTGCGGGCGACGTAGCGCAGCACCGCCAGGAGATGCGCGTCCGAGCGGACCATCGTGTAGGACGGGTCTGATCGACGCCACGAGGGCGACGTGCGCAGACTTTTCACAAAAGGGACGGACCCTTTTGTGAAAGGGGATGCGGACCGGTCCTGACCTCGAGCGCGCGTAGGGTCGGCGCAGGGCAAATCGTCAAAGGAGCAGATGATGGGTGAGCAGGATCGCTACATCGCCGGAGTGCCGTGCTGGGTCGACACGACGCAACCGGATCTCGACGCCGCCGTCGCGTTCTACCGGGACCTGTTCGGGTGGGAGTTCACGGACGTCATGGCACCCGAATCGCCGGTCCGATACTACGTCGCGCGCATTCGCGGCGGTGACGTCGCAGCGGTGGGCTCGCAGCCGCAGGACGGGCCGACAGGCGCGGCGTGGAACACGTACGTGTGGGTGACGGACGCCGACGAGACGGCAGCCGCGGTCCGCGCGGCGGGCGGGACCGTGCTGATGGAGCCCGCCGAGGTCGGCGACGCCGGACGGATGGCGGTCGTCGCCGACCCCGCCGGTGCCGCCTTCAGCGTTTGGCAGCCGCGGGAGCACCGCGGCGCGACGGTCGTCAACGAGCACGGCTCCCTGAACTTCAACGACCTCCACACGGGCGACCTCGCGGGCGCGCAGGCGTTCTACGGGGCGGTGTTCGGGTGGGAGCTGCTCTCGTTCGGCGACGGCGGCATGTGGGCGCTGCCCGCCTACGGCGATCTCCTCGAGCAGCGCAACCCCGGCAACCGCGCGCAGATGGCCGAGATGGGAGCGCCCGAGCGCTTCGAGGAGGTGGTCGCGAGCGCTATGCCGATCGCCGGCGGCGAGCCTGCCCACTGGGGCGTCACCTTCGCCGTCGACGACGCCGACGCGATCGCCTCACGTGCGGGCGAGCTGGGCGCCGAGGTGCTGGTCGCACCGTTCGACGCTCCGTGGGTGCGGATGACCGTGATCAGAGACCCGCAGGGCGCGACGTTCACGGCCAGCAAGTTCGTTCCGGAGAACAGGGACGCGACAGCGCACGAGGCCGCCGCCGCCGGCGCCTAGCCGGTTTCCCGGCGCCCCCAGGCGAGCACGCCGAGGGGGCCCATCGGGTCGCGGTGCGACTCGCGATGGCGTGTGACTCCCGGCTCCGCGCGGGGCCGGGAGATCACGTGCGTCACGTAGCAATCGGTGATCTGCGCCACACGGTGCGGCAGGTCGAAGCGCAGCCACTTCGACGACTGCCCGGGCAGCGTCGACACGATCACGTCGTCGAAGCGGCGCGGATCCCAGGCCTCCGAGGCGGCCACTGCCGGATCAGAGTCCCCCACCTCGCCATCGCACTCGAGCCCTTCCTCGCGCCATCGCGCGAGCGCCGTCTCCAGACGCGGCTGAGCCGCCTCGCGGCCGGAGGCGCCCAGCTCCGCCGCCGGCATCAGCAGGTGAAACCGCGCCTCGCCCTTCTCGAGCCGCGCCTTCAGCGCGGCGACGAGGTCGTCGGTGTCGGCGGTCACGTTGGCGATGACCAGAACGCTTGCGGAGTGCGACATGCCGTCCTCCTGCTAGAGCTCGAAGAGCTCCGATAGTCGCATACCCAGGCGCAGGTCGCCAATGACGCGCAGGCGGCCCTGCAGCGCGAGCCGGCGCGGCCCGGCGTCGCCGGCGACGATCCGGCGCAGATCCTCGGGACGGACCTTGAGCGTGAGGTCGGGCTCGTGCCGCGGCTCGCCCTCGGTCGCCGCGCACGCGCCACCGGCGATCACCAGCTCGCGGTGGTCGTAGCCGCCGCCGGGCCGGTCCCAGAGCTTCACGTGCAGCACCGCATCGACGTCCGGGTCGCCCCGGTACAGCGCCGACATGTGCGTCACCAGCGTGTCGATGACCTTGTCGCGGGGCTCCTGGTCGGCCATCAGCGCGGCGAACTCGTCCTCGCCGAGGTGCGTTACCCGCTCGTACACGCGCGCCGGAGAGCCGGAGAAGTCCATCGTTGCTGGAAGGTATCCGGCTTGGCCCGCTGCGCGTTCGCGGGGGTTGGCGTCTGAGTGGTCAATATGACTCGGGAACGGCTCCGGCAGCTGAGCGCGCCTGAGCTGGGCGCGCAGCGGTCGGCGTCAGCGCGGGCGGAACCTGGCGCGGCGGTGTCGCCGCGCGGCGCGGCGCTCGTGGCGCTCGGCGATGCGACGGCGCGCCTCGCGGCGCTCGCGGGCCGCGCGCCTGCGGGCGCGCACGATCGCCGGGTCGATGCGGACGCGCACCGTGCTGCGCACGACGGAGCGCAGGCCCTCGGGGCCGACCGCCGTGACGCGGATGCGGTAGGCGCCGTGCCGGCGCGGCGTCCACGTGTAGGCGCGCGAGCCGCGCGGGAGGGTGGTGGCGCTGTGCAGCGCGCCGCTCACTGTCACGTCGAGCGACGAGATCTTCGACACCCGGACGCTGAACGAGGTGCCGTGGTTCTGGGTCGCGCGGCGCGGGACGGCGAGCCGGATCCGCGGCGGCTCGTGCAGGTAGAAGTCGAAGCGCCGGGCGGCGCGGCAGTAGTGCTCTCGGCCGTTGCGGGCACACAGCTCGGCGAGGAAGCCGGTGACGAGCTCGTGATAGGAGAGCGTCGACTCGCGGCCGGCGAACGAGTACCGCGACCACGCGCCGGTGTCGTAGTCGCGCAGCATCCCGCGCGCGGCGCGTTCGCCGCGCTCGTAGAGGCGCCGCGCGCGCGCCGAGCCGGTGAGCTCGGCCACGTCGTACAGCCCGATCAGCGACTGCAGGAAGCCGTTGATGATGTGCAGGCCCGGATCGAACGAGTACATGAGGTACTCGCGGCCCACCGCGACGCCGAGCGGCGGAGGCTGCTCGAAGGCGCCGAGCGCGGCGAGCGCCGTCGCGCGGTAGCGCTCGTCGCCGAAGATCTCAGCTCCGCGGGCCAGTGCCTGCGCGGCCGTCCCCTGCGCCATCGCCGAGATCCACAGCGGCGGCCCGCCGAAGTCGAACCGGTACTCCCACGCCCTGAACCGGCCGCGCCGCGACGACAGCTCGACCAGGCGGTCGAGGATCGCACGCAGGCGCGTACGCCGGCACGCGGGCCGGAACAGGTTCGCGCAGTCGTCTGCCAGGGCGTTCGCCTTGCCCGCCGTGGCCAGCGGGTGGAACTGGATGCCGCGGCCGGGGAAGTACTGGAAGACGGCGGGATCGCGGCCGAAGGTCATGCGCTCTCCCGGCGCCGGGATCGGCCGCGTCCGCCACAGCGCGGTGTTGCGCTCGAGCGTCAGGAACGCCAGCGGCATCCGCGACGCGGTCAGCCGGTGGCCGAGGCCCGCGAGAACGGACGCCAGCTCTGCCCGCCGCGCACCCGACAGCCGCCGCAGCACGGCGCGTGCCGCCACGATGTCGGCGCGCCAGCGCCGCGCGTCGCGCGCAGGGATCGCGCCGGTGATCCGCGCGCGCCCCACGACGGCGCGCACGCCGTCGCCGCGCGGGAGCTCCGGCGGTGCCACGAGCTGCGCCGGCATGGGCGTCCACAGGGCAGCGTCGGCCGGCGCCGCCAGCGCGGTGAACACGAGCACGGAGAGGAGCGCGCGGCGCATCGTTCACATAACGCATCGGCACCGCGGCTCCTATCGCCAAGGGTGTTCAGCGGCGTACCAGCACACCGGTGAGCGCGAGCACGAACGCGATCTGCCCGAACGCCGCGGCGGTGCCCAGGTTGGCGGCGCCGAGCAGCTCGGCGAGCGCCGTCACGGCGACGAAGACAACGGTCAGGAGGGCGAGGTCACGAAGCACCGGTCTCTCGTAGCATTGCGCCTCGCGCATGGCAGAGGTCGTCTTCTTCATTGCTGCGATCGGTGCCATTGCCGGGGCGGGCGGTACCGTCGCGCTGCGCAACCCCTTCTACTCGGTGCTGGCCCTGGTCGGCCACCTGTTGTGTCTGGCCGCCCTTTTCCTCCTGCTCAGGGCGGAGTTCGTCGCCGCCGCGCAGGTTGTCGTGTATGCCGGCGCGGTGATGGTCCTGTACGTGTTCGTGGCCGCCTACATCGGGCGGATCGACCACTCCGTCGGGCCGCATCCGGGCCCGGGCCTGAAGGGAGTCTCGTTCGCGTTCGCCGGCGCGCTGCTGGTCGAGTTCTTCATCGCCGTCCTCGGCACGGGGCTCGAGGTCGTCGACACCGAGGGCACCGGCTGGTTCAAGACCTTCGGCTCGCCCGCCGAGATCGGCAAGCTGCTGCTGACCGACTACCTGCTCGCCTTCGAGGTCGCGTCCTTTCTGCTCCTCGTCGCCGCCGTCGGCGCGGTCATCCTCGCGCGCCGCCGCGAGGGCCTCGAGCCGATGGGCACGCTGAGCGTCTCCGACCTGTTCAAGGCCGAGGAGGCCGGCACCCTCGACAGCCACGAGCCCGGCTCGATCCTCGAGGCCGGAGGGTCGCCCGAGCGGTGAGCATCACCTGGTACCTGCTGGTCTCGGCAGTGGTCTTCTGCATCGGCGCCGGCGGCATCCTCGTCCGCCGCAGCCCGCTGGTGATCCTGCTCTGCCTCGAGCTGATGCTCAACGCGGCCAACCTCGCGCTCGTCGCCTTCGCCCGCGCGCACGGCAACCAGGACGGGCAGGTCTTCGCACTGGTGGTGATGGTCGTCGCGGCGTGTGAGGTCGCGGTCGGCCTCGGCCTGATCGTCGCGATCTACCGCCGCCACATCCCCGTCGACGTCGACGAGCTGCGGGAGCTGCAGGGATGATCGACACCTACGGCTGGCTGATCCTCGCATTCCCGCTCGCGGGCGCGGCCGTCATCGGGTTGACGTGGCGGACACTGCCGTGGAGGGCCCACGGCGCGATCGGCACCGGCGCGATCTTCGCCGCCTTCGTGTGCGCCGTCCTCGCCTTCTTCGAACTGCAGGACCTCGAGCACAAGCAGGTCGTGGCCGTCGGCTGGGACTACGCCAGGACAGCCGGCGTCGACGCCGAGGTGAGCATCCTGCTCGACCCGCTGAGCGTCCTGATGTGCCTCGTGGTCACGGGTGTGAGCGCCCTGATCCACCTCTACTCGACCGCGTACATGGCCTCCGACAAGGGCTACACGCGCTTCTTCGCCTACCTGAACTTCTTCGTCTTCAGCATGCTGCTGCTCGTCCTCGCGGGCAACTTCCTGGTGCTGATCATCGGGTGGGCGTTCGTCGGCGCCGCGTCGTACCTGCTGATCTCGTTCTGGTACCGCCGGCGCACCGCGACCCAGGCCGGCATCAAGGCGTTCGTCATCAACGTCGTCGGCGACGTCGGTCTCGTGCTCGGGACGTACTTCATCTTCAAGCACGTCGGCACGCTGGACTTCGTCAAGACGTTCGAGCTGGTGGACACGGCGTTCGAGCGCAACGACACCGATCTCGTCGTCGGCTGCCTGCTGCTGCTCGTCGGCGCGTTCGCCAAGTCGGCGCAGGTCCCGCTGCACACCTGGCTGCCGGACGCGATGGAAGGCCCCACCCCCGTGTCCGCGCTGATCCACGCCGCGACGATGGTGACCGCCGGCGTCTATCTGATCGCCCGCATGCACCCGCTGTTCGAGCACGCGCCGACCGCGGCGGACGTCGGCGCGATCGGCGGCTGCCTGACGTTGCTGATCGCCGCGACGATCGGCCTCGTCGTCACCGACCTCAAGCGCGTCATCGCCTACTCGACGATGTCCCAGATCGGCTACATGGTCATGGGCGTCTCGATGGCCGCCTACAGCGCGGGCATCTTCCACCTGACCACGCACGCGTTCTTCAAGGCGCTGCTGTTCATGGCCGCCGGCTCGGTGATCGCCGCGATGGCGGGGACGCAGGACCTCGACCGGATGGGCGGCCTGCGCAAGGCGATGCCCTTCACGTACGCGATGATGCTCGTCGGCGGCCTCGCGCTCTCGGGGATCCCGCCGTTCGCCGGCCTGTTCTCCAAGGACGAGATCATCTCGATCGCGTTCGAGCACGGCGACTGGCACGTCGTCCTCGGGGTGCTCGGCTACATCGGCTCGTTCCTGACCGCCGTCTACACGTTCCGGATGATCTTCCGCGCCTTCCACGGCGAGCCCGTGCCCGAGGCGCGCGAGCTCGAGGAGGGCCACCTCGCCCACCACGACGTCCCGACCAACCCGGCGACCGGCGAGGAGGAGGACACCGACGTCGGCTTCCCCGGCCCCGACCACCACATCGCCGAGCGCGAGGTGCCGATGAAGGTCGCGATGGGAGTGCTTGCCGTCGGCGCCACCGGCCTCGGCCTCCTCCAGCTCCCGGGCGTCACTTCGGCCGTCCACAAGTTCCTGCACCCGACCTTCGAGCACTCGCACCTCTACGAGGACCTCGAGCCGACCACCGGCTCGGCGTGGCTGGGGATCCTCGTCGGCGCGGTGATCGGAGCGGCGGGCGTGGCGCTCGCCCACCGCCTGTGGGTCAAGGACCGCGAGGCGCCGGCCCGCATCCGCGCGCGACTCGCCGGCCTGCACCGCTTCTTCTCGAACAAGTGGTACTTCGACGAGGCGATCGACACGCTCATCGTCCGGCCGTTCGCCTGGTTCGGGCGCTTTGCGCGCAACACCTTCGAGCGGCTCGTGGTCAACGGCGTGATCGTCGGCGGGACGAGCGGCATCGTGCGCGCCGGGTCGGCGGCGGTGCGCGCGATCCAGTCCGGCTTCCTGCGCGCCTACGCCGCCCTGCTGCTGCTCGGGCTCGCGGGCGTCGCCCTCTACTTCCTCATCTCCGCCCAGTGACGATCCATCTGTCCATCCTGCTGTTCGCGCCGCTGGCCTTCGGGCTGCTGGCTGCGCTGACGCCGGAGCGGACGGCCGGCGCGGTGGGGCTGCTCGGGTCGCTGGTCGCGCTCGTGCTCGCCGTGATCCTGCTCGTCGACTTCGACCGCGCGCAGGCGGGACTGCAATACGTCACCGACGACCGCTGGATCGAGACGCTCGGAATCCGCTACTCGCTCGGAATCGACGGCCTCAACCTGTGGCTGGTCGCGCTCACCGCCCTGCTGTTCGCGGCCACGGCGGTGTGGACGCTGGTGCGGCCGGTCGGCCAGCCACGGCGCTGGGCGGTCCACCTGGGGCTCGCCGAGACCGCCGTGCTGGGCGCGTTCCTCGCTCAGGACCTGGCGCTGTTCGTCGCCTTCTTCGACCTGATGCTGGTCCCGTTCCTGTTCCTGATGCTCGGCTGGGGCGGGCCCGAGCGGCGCCCGGCGGTGATCAAGATGATCATCTACACGCTCGTCGGCTCGCTGCTGATGCTGGCGGCGGCCGTCGCGGCGGCAGTCGAATCGGCGCCCGGCGACGCGCCGGTGTTCGCGCTCGACTACCTGGCGCAGAACCCGCTCCCGGACGGCACCCAGCGGCTGCTGTTCGCGGCCTTCGCGCTCGCCTTCCTGATCAAGATGCCCGCCTTCCTCGTGCACGGCTGGATGCCGGACGCGTACCGGCAGATGCCGCTGCCCGCGCTGGCCGTCTTCTCCGCGGTGCTCTCGAAGGTCGCCGCCTACGGCTTCCTGAAGGTCGCGATCCCGCTCTTCCCCGACGCGGCGCAGGACTTTCAGCTCACGCTCATGCTGCTGGCGGTCGTCGGCATCCTGTACGGCTCGGCGATGGCGTTCACGCAGACCAACCTGCGGCTCATCCTCGGCTACTCGTCGCTCGCCCAGCTGGCCTTCATCACGCTGGGGATCTTCGCGCTCAACGATCAGGGGGCGCAGGGCGCGATCCTCCAGTCGATCAACCACGGCCTCGTGGTGCTGCCGTTCTTCTTCATCGTCATGCTGGCGGCCGAGCGTGCGGGCGGGCGCGAGGACATCGCGGCGCTGGGCGGGCTCGCGTTCCGCGGCCCGGTGCTAGCGACGCTCGCGCTGATCGTCGCCTTCGCGACGCTGGCGATCCCCGGCTCGGCGAACTTCGTCGGCGAGTTCTTCATCCTGCTGGGCGCGTTCAAGGCCAAGCTCGTGCTGGCGATCGTCGCCTTCACCGGCGTCGCGCTGGCGTCGGTGTACGTGCTGCGCGCCTACATCCGCACGTTCCACAACCGGCGCGGCGATGAGGTGGCCGAGGAGGCGCCCGACGTGTCGCGGCGTGACCGCCTCGTGCTCGTGCCGCTCGTGGCCGCCGTGCTTGCGTTCGGCGTCTATCCGCAGGCGGCGCTCGAGGCGAGCGAGCAGGCCCTCGGCCCGCGCTCAGAGACCGTGGTGATCAAGTGACCAAGGCCCAGGCCCCCCACATCGACTGGGCGGCGATCTCGCCGCTCGTCGCGCTGGCGGCCGGCGCGGTGATCGTCCTCCTGGCGGGCCTGCTGCGCAGCCGCGTCGCGCGCACCGCCGTCGTCCCGGCGCTCACGGTCACGGCGCTCGGCGCGGCGATCGGACTCGCGGTCTGGCAGTGGGACACGGACGAGCTCGTCATCGCGGGCGCTCTCAAGATCGACCCCCTCACGCTCGGGCTGACGATCCTCTGCTGCGCCGGCGCGATCGCCGCGACGGCGATGGCGGTGGGCTCGGACGCCGTGGAGGACGCCGGCCACGGGGAGTTCCACTCGCTGCTGCTGGCGTCGGTCATGGGGATGGTCGTGCTCGCGGGCGCTGCCGACCTGATCGCGCTGTTCATCGGCTTCGAGCTGTTGTCGATCCCCCTCTACGTGCTGTGCGCGAGCGAGCTGCGCCGCGCGACGTCCCTCGAGTCCGGCCTGAAGTACCTGATCATCGGGTCGGTCGGCTCGGCGACGCTCGTCTACGGCCTCGCTCTCATCTACGGCGCGAGCGGCGAGACCGGCTACGACGCGATCCGCTCGGCGATCTCGACCGCCGGCTTCGACCGCGACGTGCTGCTGCTCACCGGCGTTGCGCTCGCGGTCACCGGGCTGGCGTTCAAGGCGTCCGTCGCGCCCTTCCACCAGTGGACGCCGGACGTCTACGAGGGGGCGCCGACGCCCGTCACCGCGTTCATGGCGGTGGCGACGAAGGCGGCCGCGTTCGGCGTGCTGCTGCGGCTCTTCGACGTCGCGCTGATCGGGACGGCCGAGACGTGGATGCCGATCTTCGCGGTGCTGGCGACGATCACGATCGTCGTCGGCAACGTCGGGGCGCTCGGGCAGTCGTCGCTCAAGCGGCTGCTGGCCTACTCGTCGGTGGCGCAGGCCGGCTACCTGCTCGCGGGCCTGGTCGTCTCCACCCCCCTGGGCGTCCAGGCGACCGCGTTCTACCTCGCCGCCTACCTGATGATGAACCTGGCCGCGTTCGCCGTCATCGCCGCCCGCGAGCGTTCGACCGGCCGCGGCGACGACATCTCCGCCATGAACGGCCTCGGCGACGAGTCGCCTGTCCTGGCGTGGGCGATGACGGCGGCGATGCTCGCGCTGGCGGGCTTCCCCGCCACGGTCGGGTTCTTCGGGAAGGTCTACCTGATCGACGCGGCGGTCGATAACGGCTACGGATGGCTCGGAGCGGTGATCGTCCTCGGGTCGGCTGTGTCGCTGGCCTACTACCTGCGCGTCGTCGCGGCGATCTGGACGCGCCCGGAGGCGGAGTCGCGCGCGGTGACCGCGGCCGGCCAGCCGGTGATCGCGGGCGGCGCGACGCACCGGCACCCGCTCGCGTTCGCGGTCGCGGCGGTGTGCCTGGCCGCGATCGTCTTCTTCGGCGTCTACCCCCAGCCGCTCTTCGACGCCGCCGAGGACGCGGGCACCGCTCTACGCTCCATCCTGGTTTGAAGCTGATCCTCGCAGCGATGACGCTGCTCTCGTTCTGCCTCCCGGCACGGGCCACGGCCAGCGTGCTGCTCCAGGTCAACGCCGAGACGCACCGCGGGTACATCTCGGCGGCGATCACCGCGAGCGGCGATCTGCCCGAGATCGCGCTCTACGAGATGGTCGACGGCACGCTGCAGGAGGTCGTGCGGCCGAACGCGCACTACGTGGCCGAGAGCATCTACGGGCCCGTGTACTGGGCGCCGCTCCCCGACGTGCTGCGCTGGTCCTGCACACAACGGACGCGCCGGCTGGTTGCGATCGCGAGCAACGAGCAGCGCGCCGAGCAGACCGACTACGTCGTGCGCACGCCGTCGTGCGCGAACCGCCTCGCCTTGTCGGCACGTCCGCGCAAGGTGACCGTGCGCGACACCTGGGAGCTCGGGGACGTCACCGCTCAGGTGTGCGGCCCGCGCCGGTGCTCGGGCTTCGAACTGTCCGCCGGCCAGACGAAGCTGACGCGCCGCATGCGGCTGCGCCGCGGCGACCGGGTCTCGCTGTACGCCGACCACCAGGAGACCACCCAGACGGTGGGCGCGAAGGCGACCGGCTCGACGCTGCTGATAACGGGCGACTCGCTGATGCAGAGCCTCGACAGCGTGCTCGAGGATCGCCTCGCGCGCCGCGCGGCCGTCGTCTCCGACGTCAAGCCGGGCGCCGCGCTCTCGGCCAACTTCGTCGTCGACTGGCCCGCGCTGGCCCGCAAGCAGGTGCGCCGGCACCGCCCGCACGCGACCATCCTGTTCCTGGGCACGAACGACTCCTTCACCATGCGCGCGCCCGACGGCCGCGACGTCGAGTGCTGCGGCCCGGACTGGGCCCAGCTGTACGAGATCCGCGCCCGGCAGGTGATGGAGATCTACGCGCAAGACGGAGCCGGGCGCGTCATCTGGCTCACCGTGCCCTACGCCCGCGACGAGCGCCGCTGGCCGCCGGCGACAGCGATCAACGGCGCCATCGCCCGCGCCGCCGCCTCCGTACCGGGCGCTCGTCTGATCCCCGCCGACGAGATCTTCACGCCCGGCCGCCGCTACCGCGAGACGATGACCTACCGCGGTCGCCTGCGCGACGTGCGCGAGGACGACGGGATCCACCTCTCCCTGCCCGGCGCCCGGATCGCCGCCGACCACGTGATCGCGGCGCTCAAGCGCGCACGCCTGATCGGCCGCTGAAGCATCAGTGCCCCGCGAGGCCTCGAGCTTTCGGTTGGCACCGAGGGAGGGAGGTCGAGCCGGCCGCCGGGACCCGCCAGACGGCAATGATGAATTGGACCCTCATCGAGGGTGAAATTCATCAGAGCCGACTCGATGCATCGGCTCCGGCCTACGGCAAGAGCCCCTAGCCCAGCGGCGAGCGGCCGCCCGACGCGCGCTCGGCGGCCTCGAGCATCGGCTCGCGGAAGTCCGGATGCGCGATCGAGGCCAGCTCGAGCCCGCGCTGGTGGATCGTCTTGCCCATCAGCTCGGCCGCGCCGTGCTCGGTGACGACGACGTCGACCTGATGGCGCGGGGTCGTGATGACGGCGCCCTCCTCGAACCACGGGACGATGCGCGACTGGACGGTCCCATCCTTGGCCGTGAAGGTCGAGGGCAGGCACAGCAGCGACCGGCCGTTGAGCGACAGTCCCGGGCCCGACACGAAGTCCTCGTGCCCGCCGACCCCGGAGAACTGCTTGCCGGCGATCGTGTCGGCGATGACCTGGCCGTGGACGTCCACCGCCATCGCGGCGTTGATCGTGACCATGTCCTCGTTGCGCGCGATCAGCTCGGGCGTGTTGACCAGCTCGACGGGCAGGAACGCGACCTCGGTGTTGCCGTCGAGCCACTCGTAGAGATCGGCGGTGCCGGCGGCGAAGGTGGTGACCGAGACGCCCGGGTACAGCGCCTTCGCGTTGGTGACCTTGCCGGCCTGGTGCAGGCGCATGCAGCCGGTCGTGAACATCTCGGTGTGCAGGCCGTAGCCGCCGCCCGGCCCGTCGGCGAGCAGCGCAGCGATCGTCGACGGGACGGCACCGATGCCGGTCTGCAGCGTCGCGCCGTCGGGGATGAAGGCGCGCGCGTTCTCAGCGATCGCGCGGTCGACTTCTGTCGGCTCGGCGTCGGGCAGTGCGAGCGGGGACTCCTCGGACTCGATCAGGACGTCGATCTCGTCGACGTGGATCGCATGGCGGTGCTCGGGCGGCAGGCCGACGGTGCGCGGGTAGTTGGGCGAGCACTCGACGACGAGCAGTCGCTGAGCGTCGGCCCCGGCGCGGTGCAGCTCGGCGACCGACGCGCCGGCGTGCAGCGACAGCGAGCACCAGCCGTCGCCGTCGGGCGGAGCGGCCGGGGCGCACATGATGCGGGGCCGCTGGTCGGCCAGCAGCGGCGTGAAGCGACGAAAGTCCGCGGGGGCGAACGACAGGTTGGCGTTCTGGTCGCGCAGCGCGCGCTCGACCGGGCCGAAGAACCCCGAGAGGTAGTGGACGTTCTGATGGGTGAACGCCTCGCTCCACACGGTCAGCAGTGCCCCGTACAGGCGCAGGTCCTGCCAGTCGTCGCGCTCGCCGAGCGCCTTCAGGAACGCACCCGGTTGGCCGGTACCGAGCCCGAAGCCGATGGTGTCCGTCACCTGCACGCGCACCGCCGCCTCGGACGCGGTCATGGTGGTGGTCATGGCGCGGACGCTACATCCGCCGGAGAGAAATGGTCGCGCCAGGCCTAGGAGGAGTATGGGCCGTGGCCAGGCGAGCGTCGAATACATCGCTGCGGTGCTGCTGCTGGCGCTCGTGCTGGCGGGCGCAGGGTTGGCCGTCGCGGCACCGGGCCTGCCGGGCGCGGTGGTGGCGAAGCTGCGGCTCGCGCTGTGCATCGTCGGCGCAGACGTCTGCTCCGACGCGGATGCTTCGGCGCGCGGCCTCGAGCCGTGCGAGATCACGGGCACCGAGCACGAGCGCGAGACCGGCATCTCGCTGGGCTTCATCCGCGGCTCGGGCAACGAGTTCTGGAGCGTCCGGCGGCTCTCGGACGGGCGCGTCCTGCTGTCGGCCGGATACGGCCAGGGGCTCGGCGCGACCGCCGGCGTGGGGCTGCATCTCGGCCCCGTCAGCGCGGGCGGCTCGGCCGGCGGAGGGCTCGGCTTCGCGTCCGGGCGCACCTGGGTGCTGCCGGACGAGGCGGCGCTCGACTCCCTGCTCCAGCGCGTCAGCGGCTACGACCTGTCCTCGCACCTGCACACGCTGGCGGCGCTGTTCCCCGAGCCCGACGAGACCTACGTCGAGGGCGGCGGGAGCGGCGGAGCGCAGCTCGCGATCGAGGCCTTGCGAGAGGTCCCGGGCGGCGGCGGGGAGGCTCGCGCCGCGCTCGGGCGCCGCCGCGCCCGGGATGGGACGACCTACTACCTCGACCTCGGCGCCGACAGCGCTGGGCCGCTCGTCGAGGCGGTGCCGGACCTCGATCGCCACGGGCACGTGGTCGCCGAGTACACGACGGGCTCGCCTCCGGTGATCACGCTGCGCGCGTCGGGCCGCGGCAGTGGCGAGACGGAGGTCCACACCGTGATGCGGCTGCGGCTCGACGATCCCGGCGACCGCGCCGCAGCGCGCCGCGTCGCGTTCGTCGCGCTGGCCAACCCGGCGCTCGCCCTCGGGGACCTGCTCGCGCGCATCCGCGCGCGTGGAACCGTCGAGCGCCTGCGCTACCGCACCCGCAGCGACGAGGGCGGGTGGGCATACGGCCTGGACCTGCTCGGCAAGCTCGGCGCCGACCGCCACACGAGCGTCACCCGCCGCGAGCTCATCGACGCGCAGGTCGTCAACGGCCGTTTCCCGGCCGCGCGCCAGGACTGCCTGATCTAATGACGGTGTGGACGATCAGCTGCACTTCACGCCTTCCGACGAGGCCAACCGGCTGCTCGTCGAGGACCCGATGGCCCTGCTGATCGGGTTCGCGCTCGACCAGCAGGTGACGGTCGAGAAGGCGTTCATGGGCCCGCTGGTACTGCGCGAGCGGCTCGGGACGCTCGAGGCGGATGCGGTCGCCGCCGCCGATCTGGACCCGCTGTTCCGCGAGCGTCCCGCGATCCACCGCTACCCCGGCGCGATGGCGGTGCGCGTGCGGGCGCTCGCCGAGCACCTCCGCGACGTCTACGACGGGGACGCGGCGCGAGTCTGGACCGGGGCCACCGACCCCGACGACCTGCTTGCACGCCTGCAGGCGCTGCCGGGCTTCGGGACGATGAAGGTCAAGGCGCTCTCCGCGGTGCTCGCCAAACGACTCGGCGTCGCCCTCGCCGAGCCGCTGGTTCCCTGGCACCCGACGCTCGGTGACGTCGCCACGCCCGACGGCCTCGCCGAGTACAAGGCCGTCAAGCGCCTCCACAAGCGGGAGTGGGAGGCGACCCGGCCGGCCGTCAGCGCGTAGACCCGCTTTCCGCCAGTTTTGGTGCCCCAGGCCGTTTCCGCTGCCGTGAAGACACATTGGCTCCTGGTCGGCATCCTCGCGCTCGCGGTGGGCTTCGCGCATCCCGCGGCGGCTACTCCCGCGGCGCAGACCGCGAAGAAGACCGCGAAGAAGAAGGCGTGCAAGAAACTGAAGGGCAAGAAGCGCCAGCGCTGCGTCGCCAAGCGCAAGAAGTGCCCCAAGGGCTACAAGAAGACGTATCTGCGCAAGAAGACGCGCGCGCGCTGCAACAAGAAGCCGCGCAAGCCGCGGCGGCCGGGCCAGGGCTCGTCGAGCACGCCGATCGACTACTCGCAGGTCAAGGGGCTCTCGAAGGTGCAGTACTCCAAGGAGCAGATCACCAACGAGTCCCTCCTCCTGCCCTCATTCGACAACACCGAGCTCTACGTCGAGGTCAACCGCCCCAAGGCGCCCGGCAAGTACCCGGTGATCGTCGAGATCTCCGGCTACCACGGCACGCTCTACAACCGCCAGGGCACGCGCATCCTGCCCGCGCCCACCGACGAGGACGGCAACCCGCTCGGCCTCGTCGGCTACTTCGTCCCGCGCGGTTACGCGGTGGTGATGGTCGATCTGCGCGGCACCGGAAAGTCCGGCGGCTGCCTCGACCACCTCGGGCCCAACGACTTCGGTGACATCAAGCTCGCGATCGAGTGGGCGGCGTCGCAGTCGTGGTCCAACGGCCGCGTCGGCCAGACCGGCCACTCCTACGTCGGCGGCACCACCAACCTGGCTGGCGCATCCGGCGCGAAGGGCCTGGCGACGATCGTCCCCAGCGCCTCGCTGGCCTCGATGTACGACCACCAGTTCCAACACGGCGTGCCTTACAACGCCCAGTACCTGGGGCCGATCGAGGCCTACGAGCAGCTCGCGCTCCAGTC
Organism: uncultured Solirubrobacteraceae bacterium; assembly: GCA_963724135.1. Taxonomy (GTDB): domain Bacteria; phylum Actinomycetota; class Thermoleophilia; order Solirubrobacterales; family Solirubrobacteraceae; genus DATLGB01. The sequence goes on along the minus strand of CAVRTA010000002.1, from coordinate 316,000 downwards.
GGACCTGCCGCCGCAGCTGGCCCCGGTCACCGGGGCGTCCGGCAACGGGGGGGCCGGCGAGGACTTCGGCTTGCACCCGGCCGACACGGGCTGCGGGACGACGAACTCCGCGGCGCTGGCCGGCACCGGCCAGGTCACCGGCCAGTACGAGGGTTTCCACGCCGAGCGCGACTATCGCGAGCGGCTCAAGAAGGCCGACGTGCCCATCTTCCTCCAGCACGGCACCCTCGATCAGGCGGCGCGCATCGGTGGCGTCCAGTGGATGTTCGAGCGCGGCCTGCCGGCCGGCGACAAGCTGTGGGTCGGCCCCTGGGACCACGGCATCGGCTCGGCGCCGACTCCCCGCGGCCTCCAGTGGACATACGCACTGCACGCCTGGTTCGACAAGCACCTGATGGGCAAGAGGGTCGACACCGGCGCGCCGCTCGAGGTCTTCCTCAACGACGAGACGAGCGACTCGGCGGCATTCGGCGGGCAGGGCCAGATCCTGGCCGGCCGCAAGCTGCCCCCGACGACCCCGTTCCTGCTCAAGGCGGCAGCCGGCGAGAAGCTCGGCGGCTCCGACGACGCGGAGGGCACCGTCAGCTTCGCCGGCGACGCCAACGGCTACGTCGACGACAACAACGAGGCCGCCGGGGGCGTCGCCTTCGAGACCGAGCCTCTGACGGAGGACCACCTGTTCTTCGGGGTCCCGTCGATCCGTCTCAAGGCCGCGACGACCGATGGCCAGACACACCTCATCGCCACGCTGTTCGCGATCGACGACGCCGACAAGCGCCGCCGGCTCACCCAGTGCGCGATGAACCCGATCCTCAAGGACGGCGTCGACAAGACCGCTGCCATCACCCCGCAGCAGCTGTACGTCCTGAACCCGCCGTGCTTCGCGATGGCCTACCAGGCGCGCGCCGGCGAGCGGCTGCGCCTGCGCGTCACCACGAGCGACCCGGACAAGCTGCCGGTGCACTCCAACGACCCGAACGTGGTCGTCGGATTCGGCGGCTCCGAGGGGACGCAGCTCACTCTGCCCGAGGTCAAGGCGTCGACCTACTTCGACTCGATCTTCCTGACCGACACGGCGGGCGACCCGAGCTCGAGCGGCTAGCCCTCAGGCTGGGAGCGCGCCCCTGGTGTGGGGACGGTGGCGCGCTCGTTGCGCTCAGCCTCGCGGCGCCAGGCCTGCACGCGGGCCTCGTGCGGCGCACGTTGCTTCTCCAGACGCGCGCGGGCCTCGTCGTTGCGCTTGGCGATGGCCTTCGTGGCCGCGAGGAAGGCGTCCTCGCCGGTGAGTCGCTCAGTCTGCTTCTTCGTCATGGTGTCTCCCTGTTGGTGAGGGACGCCCGAGCCGTGCCCAGGCGTGTGGCTGCCCCGTCGGCGATGCGCTCGAGCTCTGCGAGCCGCACGGGCTCTCCGCGTCCGAGATACACCTTGCGGCGGTACCTCGCCGCGCGGTCGGCCGTGTAGCGAGCGTTCTCGGCCAGCTCGGCAACGGAGGGCTCGCGTACGGCGGCACTGCGGTGCTGCGTCATGAGGACCCCTCGGTTGAACCGGCGGACCATCCACAGTAGTGATCGCACGTTGCGGGCGAGCCGGGGACGACGCCGGAGGCCGCGCTAGGTTGGCCGACCAGTGCGCTACCCCGTCGATGAGCTGACCCCCGTCGAGCGCGAGCGGATCGCGCCGCACGTGACCAACCTCGACCAGCCGGTGTTCGCGCTGGTCAATCTGCCGGAGACGGTGAAGGGAGCGCTGTTCGCTCGCTACTCGCGCTACGGCGGGACGCTGCGGCGCCTGTTCCTCGACGAGTTCGCCGACTCGCTGCCTGCGGTCGCCGGCATCGACGGGACGGAGGGCAAGCGGGCTGCCGAGCTCTACGAGCGGATCTTCGTCGGCTACGGCGACGACTCTGTCGCCCAGCTCGGCGGCGCGCACGTCGCGGCCGAGTGGTGCTCGAACATCCTCACCAAGATCCTCCAGCGGCCGCGCCTGGGCGCGTACCTGGAGCAGTCGACGCGCTACCTCGCCTACGACTCAGAGATGGGGGTGGGTGGGGACAAATTCGGCTATCGCTACTACCGCGACGAAGGGCTCGGGCCCGAGTACGCCGCGGCGATGGACTACCTGTTCTCCACCTACTCGGACGCGCTCCCGCGCGTGCGCGCCTGGGTGGACGAGACGTTCCCGCGCGCCGAGGGCGAGTCCCCGGCGGCGCGCTCGCGCGCGGTCAACGCGAAGGCGTTCGACCTGCTGCGCGGCCTGCTGCCCGCCGCGTCGCTCTCGCACATGGGCATCTACGCCACCGGCCAGGCCTACGAGCAGCTGATCCTGCACCTGCTCGGCCATCCGCTGCCCGAGGCCCGCCACTACGGCGAGCTCATCCTCGCCGCCATCAAGGCGGTGATGCCGAGCTTCGTGGCGCGCGTGGAGCGGCCCGAGCGCGGCGGCGAGTGGGTCACGTATCTCGGGCAGCGCCGCGCCGCGGCCGAGAAGTGGTCGGCGCGGCTGGGGCTCGACCGGCCCGAGGGCGACGAGCGCCCGTCGGTCGAGCTGCTGCACGTCGACGGAACCGAGGAGCAGCTGCTGGCGGCGCTGCTGTTCGAGGGCTCCACGGCGCCCGAGGCGTCGGCGCTGGCCGCCGTCTCTGAGCTGACCGAGGACGAGCGCGCCCGGGCGCTCGCCGACCTGGTGGGCGAGCGTCGCAACCGCCGGCACCGGCCTGGCCGAGGCTTCGAGGCGCTGCGCTACCGGTTCGAGGTCGTCTCGGACTACGGCGCGTTCCGCGACCTCCAGCGACACCGCATGCTGACCGTCCAGTGGCAGCCGCTGTCACCGGACCTCGGCGCCGGCATCCCCGAGGAAGTCGTGGAGGCCGGGGTCGGCGACGCCTACGCACGAGCGCTGGACCGCTCGCAGGCGGAGTACCACCGCCTCGCCGGCGCCGGCCTGCCCGACGCCGCCCCCTACGCGCTCTGCCTGGGCTACCGCATCCGCTACGTGCTCGACCTCAACGCGCGCGAGGCCATGCACCTCGTCGAGCTGCGCTCCGGCCGCGAGGGTCATCCCGGCTACCGCGCCGTCGCCCACGAGATGCACCGCCAGATCTGCGCCGTGCATCCCGCCGTGGGTCGCGCCATGTCGCACGTCGACGACGAGCGCGAGCCGCGCCTGGAGCGCATCCTGAGCGAGATGCGCACCGAGGCGCGGCAGAGGGCGGCCGCGCTCTAGTGGCGAGAGGCCTTCCGGCGGTGACCCGTAGCGGGCTGCCCGTTTCTACGCCCACGGTCCCGGCTTGGCGCGTGGACGTGGAAACAGGTGACTAAGTGACCACCTTCTACGCCCACGGGCTCGCCCCGCCGCCACGGACGTAGAAATGGACGGGCCGTCACGGCGCTAGCCGGCCTGTTCGGCCCTGGCCTTCTCGGCCTCGGCCTGGCGCAGCTCGATGCGGCGGATCTTGCCGGTGAGCGTCTTCGGCAGCTCGCCGACGAACTCGATCCGGCGCGGGTACGCGTATGCCGATAGCGACTCGCGGACGTGGTCCTTGATCGACTGCTCGCACTCGGGCGTCCCCTCGTGGCCCTCGGCGAGCACGATGAAGCACTTCACGACCGAGCCGCGGCGCTCGTCGGGTGAGGCGACCGCGGCCGCCTCGGCGACGGCCGGGTGCTCCAGGCACGCGGACTCGACCTCGAAGGGGCCGATGCGATAGCCGGCGGCGATGATGACGTCGTCGGCGCGCCCCTCGTACCAGACGTAGCCGTCCTCATCCATCGAGGCGGCGTCCTTGGTGTGGAACCACTCGCCGCCGAAGGTCTCCTCGCTCGCCTCGGGGTTGTTCCAGTAGCCGAGCGGATAGTGCGGGTTCGAGCGCGCGCGCAGGCAGATCTCGCCGCGCTCGCCCTGCGCCACCGGCTGCTCGTCCTCGTCGAGGATCTGCACGTCCCAGCCCGGCATCGGCCGCCCCATCGATCCCTCGCGCACCTCCATGAACGGGTAGTTGGCGACCAGCGGATAGGACTCCGTCAGGCCGTAGAAGTCGAGCACGGTGATCCCGTACTGCTCGCGGAACCAGCGGATCGCCTCCGGGTTGAGCGGCTCGCCGGCCGAGCAGACGCGGCGGAACGAGCACGGGAACTGCGAGCCGGCGTCGCTGATGGTCATCATCGAGCGAATCGCGGTCGGCGTCGCGAACACGTTCGTCACCCCGTGCCGGGACAGGAACTCCAGCTGCTGACGCGGGTCGAAGCCGCCCTGGCGCTGGAGCACGTACTGCACCGCGCCGAGCCGCCACGGCCCGAGCAGCGGCGCGATGCCCGCCGCCCACGCCCACTCCCCCATGCCGTGGAAGCTCTCGCCATCGGCGACCTCGTGGCAGTAGACGAACTCCTCGTGGGCGAGGATGTAGCGGTGGGCGTGCACGACGCCCTTCGCCGGCCCGGTCGTGCCGCTCGTGTAGTAGAGCTGCGCCGGGTCGTCCGCCGCCGTGTCGACCGTCTCGAACGACGTCGGCTGCGAGTCGAGCAGCCCCTCGATGCGCAGGAGCCCGGGGTGGTCGAAGCGCCCCGCGTTCTCCTCGTTGGTCACGAGGACCTTGGCTCCGGAGTCGCTCAGCCGGTGGCGGATCCCGTCGTCGCCGTACAACACGGACATCGACAGCAGCAGCGCGCCCAGCTTCCAGGTGCCGAAGAAGATCGCCGCCGTCTCGGGCGTCGGCGGCAGGACCACGGCCACGCGGTCACCGCGCTGCACGCCGGCCGCGGCCAGCGCGTTCGCGGCCTGCGCGGCGAGGTCCTGCATCTCCCCCCACTCGAGCTCGCGCACGGCGCCGTCGAAGCGCTCGTGCACCATGCACGGCCTGTCGCGCGGGTGCTTGTCGCACACGTCCGCCGCGATGTTGAAGCGCTCCGGGACCACCCACTCGTGGTCCCGGACCGCATCTTCATAGTTCATACCGCGTCAGTGTGACGCGACCGCCTTCTCGGCGCCCAGCCCCGTCTCGGACCGGACGTAGAGCTCGTGGAACGACCGCTCCGCGCCGCGCTCGGTCGACAGGACCGTGCCCAGCCAGCAGGCGAAGAACCCCAGCGGGATCGAGATGATCCCTGGGTTGTTGAGGTCGTACCAGCTGAACGCGCCCGCCGTCGCGCCCGCGCCGCCCCAGACGGTCGGCGAGATGATCACGAGTCCGATCGACGAGACCACGCCGGTGAACACGCCGGCCAGTGCGCCGGTGGTGTTGAAGCGCCGCCAGGTCAGTGCCAGGAGCAGGGCCGGGAAGTTCGCCGACGCGGCCACCGCGAACGCGAGGCCGACCATGAACGAGACGTTGAGCTCCTTGCCGCCGGCGATGGCGATCACGATCGCCACGGAACCGATCCCCGCGGCGGCGACCCGACCCACCACGACCTCCTCGCGCTCGGGGTCGCTCCCCTTGTTCTTGCGGATCACGTTCGTCCACACGTCGTGGGCGACCGCGCCCGACGCCGAGATGACCAGCCCGGCCACCACCGCGAGGATCGTCGCGAAGGCGATCGCCGCGATGACCGCGAGGAAGATGTCCCCGCCGACGGTGCCCGGACCGCCGCCCAGGAACTGGGCCAGGTTCGGAGCGGCGAGGTTGCCGCCCGCGCCCGCGGCCTCGACGCCGCCCTGTCCGAGGAAGGCGCGCGCGCCGAAGCCGAGCGCCGTCGTCATCACGTAGAAGGCGCCGATCAGCCCGACCGCCCACAGGACCGACGAGCGCGCCGCCTTCGCCGTCGGCACGGTGAAGAACCGCATCAGGATGTGCGGCAGGCCGGCCGTGCCCAGCACGAGCGCGAGCCCGAGCGACACCGTGTCGAGCGGGCTCTTGAGGAACGTCCCCGGCGCCATCGAGAACGTCGAGCCCTCGGCCTTGCCCTGGTTCTCCGCGCGGTTGAACAACTCGATCGGGTTGAACCCGACCTTGGCCAGCACCCAGACGGTCATCACGGTGGCGCCGGTCATCAGCAGCACGGCCTTGACGATCTGCACCCACGTGGTGGCGATCATGCCGCCGAAGATCACGTAGGTCAGCATCGCCGCGCCGGTGATCAGGATCGCGAGGTTGTAGTCGAGCCCTGCCAGCGCGCTGATCAGCACGCCGGCGCCGACCATCTGGGCGATCAGGTAGAAGCCGGCCACCGCGAGCGTTCCGGTCGCGGCCGCCACGCGCGCCGGCTCCTGGCGCAGGCGGAAGCTGAGCACGTCGGCGATCGTGAACTTGCCGGCGTTGCGCATGCGCTCCGCGAGCAGGAACAGCACGGTGAGGAACGCCACGAGGAAGCCGACCGAGTACAGGAACCCGTCGAAGCCGAACAGGAAGATCAGGCCGGCGATGCCCAAGAACGACGCCGCCGACATGTAGTCGCCGGCGATCGCGAATCCGTTCTGCGCGCCGGTGATGCCACGGCCCGCGGCCCAGAAGTCGGTCGCCGTCCGCGTGCGCTTGGACGCCCAGTAGGTGATGCCCAGCGTGATGGCGAGAACGACGCCGAAGATGGCGAGCGCCTCACCGTTGACAGCGGCGAAGACGGTCATGTCCGCGCCTCGGAGGTCGGCGCCACCGGGCTCGTCTGCTCGCGCGCGAAGCGCCCGGTGGGCGTGTGCGCCGTGTCGGCGCCCCGTTCGACGAGCGCGATCACCTTCTCCTCCAGCGGGTCGAAGTCCCGGTCGGCCTTGCGGATGTAGCTCGCCGCCAGCCACCAGACCATCACGAACTGCGACAGCGCCAGGCAATAGCCGACGGTCAGGCCCTCGTAGACACGCTCGTTCATGAAGTCCTCCGCGTACCCGGCCAGCAGAATGAAGCCGAGGTACCAGGTGAGGAAGAAGACGACGCGAGGAATGACGTAGCGACGCTTGCGGCGCACGAGCTCCTGGAACTCGGCGGAGCGCTCGATCGCCTCCCAGTCGTGGTCAGCCGCAGGCTGCATGTGACCTCCCGGTTCTAGAAAATGGGCCGCTCGGGCCCCCTCTGGTCAGGCCCCCTACCCGAAAGACTTGTGCGGGAAAGCACTCACTGCACGGTGAGCGTCGCGCGCATGCCGCGGGCCTCGTGGTCGAGGATCGGGCAGAAGAGCACGTAGGTCCCGGGGCGCATCGTGATCGTGCGCCGCGTCACCGACCCGGCGGGCTGCTCGGCGAAGCTCCAGTAGTCGGGGTCCGGTCCGTCGATCGCGAGCTGATGCGGGTCCTCGGCGCGCGAGTTGTCGAGCTCCACGCGCACATCGCCGGCGGAGACCGTCCGCTGCGACAGGGTGAAGGCGTATTCGACGGACGCGACCGAGAGCGACCGCGGGTTCGGCGCCGGAAGCGACGAGCCCGGCGTGGCGGTGGCGGTCGGCGCCGGCGTGGCCGTCGGGGCCTGAGTGGGACTGGGCGCCGGCCTTTGGCTCCAGCGCTTCGGCGCCTTCGCCTGCGCATGAAGGACGTGCCCGCGCAGCCGCTTGCGATGCTTGCCCGCGTCGGCGGCCGGCACGACCGCGAGCGCCAGCGCCAGCGCGACCGCGAGCGCGAGCGACAGCGCCGGCGTCACAAAAGGGACGGACCCTTTTGTGAAGCTCATGACTTCAGCAGCGGCAGCGTTGGGAACTGCGCCGCGTCTGAGACGATGCCCGTCGCGTCCTGGGCGAACCAGCCCTCGACCAGGGTCTTGTAGACGGCGCGGAAGTCGGTCGTGTGCCTGAGGTTGCCGTGCTGGTCGAGCTGGCTCGCCGCGATCCCGGGGAACTCGCCGACGATCCCGCCCGCGGCCTGCGTGCCCATCACCAGCGAGACGCCGGCCGCGCCGTGGTCGGTGCCGCCGCCGTTCTCCTCGGCGCGGCGGCCGAACTCGCTCCACACGTGGACGATCACGCGGTCGGCGACGCCGCGCGCCTCGAGGTCGGCCTGGAAGGCGGCAAGCGTCTGGCTCAGCAGCGCGATGTCGTCCGGCAGCGAGCCGAGCTGGTCGTCGTGCGTGTCGTAGCCGCCGTTGGCGGTGAGTGCGACGCACCTCAGCGGCAGCCCGAGGCTGATCATCTCCGCCAGCGCGGCCAGCCGGTGCGGGAAGGCGTCGTTGCCGGCCGGGTACCCGCGCGCCTGCTCGAGCGCGTCGACGTCGAGCCCCTGCACTCCCATCAGGCCGCCGCGCAGTGACGCCGACAGGGTCACGGCACGTCGCGCGGCACGAAGCTCGGCGTCGTCGGTGGCGAGGTCGCCGAGAGCGCCCCAGCCCGACAGCAACCTGCTGTTGACGCCGTCGTCCCAGACGTCGCGCGTCCGGAAGTCGTAGTCCTCCGGCGTGCCGACAGCGGCGACCGGGACCGAGGTGGGTGCCAGCGACGGCGCCAGCGTGTAGTCGAGTGAGAGGCCCTGAAGGGGGTTGTCAGGAGCCCCGTGGCGGTCCAGGAAGCGCCCCATCCACCCGACCCGCCCTGCCGGGTCGAGCTCGCCGACCTCCCAGTAGTGGCGTGAGGTGAAGTGCGACTGGTCGGGGTCGCTGTAGCCGATCGCGGGGAGCACGGTGAGCTTGCCGGCGTTGTGGAGGTCGCGCAGCGGGAGGGCATTCGGGTGCCACTGCAACGTGCTGTCGCCCTGGAGCAGATGGGCCGAGTTCTCCGCGACGCGCAGGCTCGGCCGCAGCGCGGCGTAGGGCGCGTGCCCGGTCGGGGCGAGCAGGGACAGCGAGTCGATACCGCCGGCGAGGAAGATCGAGACCAGGATGCGGTCGGCTGGTGCCTGCGCCTGCGCGGCGGCGATGCCCTCCTCGAACGCGCGCGGTGCGAGCATCGCCCCGCCGTAGACCGCCAGCGCCAGTCCCGCGGAGCGGTTGAGGAACGCGCGCCGCGAGAGCCCGCTCCCGGCCGGGAAGGGCATTCCGGTGTCTTCGCAGCAGCGGACCGTCATGACGTGTGGTGGTCGGGACACATGCCGACGAGCATCTTCATCGCGTTGGCGCGCGACGCCCGCTGCCAGCCGTTGGCGCCCGCGGGCAGCGCGCCGTCGAACCAGGCGATCAGAGCGCTCACGGTCTCATCGGTCAGCACGGGCCGCTTCCACAGGGCCAGCGCGGCGTCGAGCGCCTGCGCCGCCGACTCGACGGGATAGCTGCCGGACGGCTGCACGGTCCGGCCCGCGAGCGCGTGGTTGACGATCATCCAGCGCCCGGCCATCGTGCTGGTGTCCAGCCAGCGCGAGTCGTCCCAGCCCGACACGTCGGGCGGGTGGAAGAGCTCCTGGCCGGCCGCGGCCAGCATCCAGCTCCAGGCGCCGTCGGTGATCGACTTGCCGAGGGCGCGCAGCAGGCCGGCGGCGAAGACGGCCGGCGGCTTGACCATCCGCGCCGGTCCGTATAGCTCCGGGGCGCGCAGGATCGCCTCCACCACCGGGCGGATCTCGAAGCCGGAGCTGACGTAGAGCCCTGCGAGCGCATCCGCCTGCGCCTGGCTCGGCGCCACGGGGATGAAGTACGACCACAGCTTGCGCACGAAGAACGCGGGGTGCCGGGGGTGCTCGACCACCATCCGCGCGGCGTCCTGCCAGTTGAAGGCGCCGGTCTGGCCGAACACGGTCTTGCTGCCGGCGTCCCAGCGCTGCGCGTCGAAGCGGAAGTCGTAGAGCCCGACGTCGTCGCTCCAGTCGGCGCGCCAGCCGCTGAGCGCGCGGGCGAGCTCGCGCACCTCGGTCTCCGTGTAGGCGCCGCTGTCGGCGCCCAGCGTGAACAGCTCCATCAGCTCGCGCGCGTAGTTCTCGTTGATCGCCCGGCGGCGGTTGTCGAGCCCCGACAGCCACACGAGCATCGCCGGGTCGATCGTGAGGTCGTGCACGAGCGTCTTGAAGTTGGCGAGACCCTGGCGCCGGAAGAGGTCGTTCTGGTCGAGCATGAACCGGCGGCTGCCGACGCCGTCGTTGGACGTCGCGAACCAGTCGTGGAAGATCAGGCACATTCGCTCCACGAGCGGCTGGTCGGTGCGCACCATGCGGTCCAGCCACCACAGGGAGTCGTGGCTCCAGGTCCCGTACGGGTCGAGTGGCTGGCCCTCGTCGGTCGGCTCGGGTCCCTCGAGCACCGCAGGGCCCGACACGCGCGTCAGCGCAGCGACGGCGCCGTCGAGGCCGAGCTGGGCGAGCTGCTCCGCCTGGCCGGGCCTGGGGCCGAAGCCGGCGCGCCACAACAGCCGCTCGGCCTGCCTGGCGCCGAACGTGCCGGTGAAGGTGGCGATCGGCGAGGCGGCGAGGGGCCCGCCCGCGGGCGCCGGCTCGGACGGCGACGGCGTACCCGGGACCGAGGGCATCTGCGGGACGCTCGGCTGCGTCCCCCCGGTGGTGATCGGGATCGTCGGCCGGGTCGGCTTGCGTGGACGCCGGCAGCGCCTGGGCAGGCGGCGCAGCGCCGCCCTGCGCTTGCGCTTGTTCTTGATCCGCCGCCCCTTCCGGCGCAGGGCCGTGCAGGATCTCCGCTTGGACCGCTGGCGGACGGAAGCCATCCAAGCCCTAGTCGGCACATACGATGCCCGCGATGAAGGACGAGCTGGCCGCCTACTACATCCGCCGAGGAGCGTTTCTGACCGGCCACTTCGAGCTCACGGGGGGCGGTACCAGCGACTTCTACATCGACGGCAGGCTGATCGCGACCCATCCGCCGGCGCTGCGGTTGATCGCCCGCATGCACCGCGCGCTGATCGAGGAGCACGCCCTCCTGCCCGCCGACGGCACGCTCGTCGGCCCGGCACTGGGCGCCGTGCCGATCGTCACCGCGCTCGGGCTCGAGCTCGACCGCCCGTTCGTCATCGACCGCGGCAAGGCCAAGGGGCACGGCACCGGCAAGCGCTTCGAGGGCACGTTCTCAGACGGCGCGCGCTGCCTGATCGTGGAGGACCTGATCACCGTCGGCTCGACGCTGCTCGACACCGTCCGCGCGCTGCGCGAGCAGGGGCGCGAGGTCACCGACGCGCTGGTCACGGTCGACCGCCAGGAGGGCGGCCCCGAGGCAGCCGCGGCGGAGGGTGTCCGTGTACGCGCGCTGCTCACCCAAGCGGACCTCCGCGCGGCCGCCGCGGGCTAACCTGCGCGCATGCTTCGCCGCGCGCTCGCCACCTGCGCCCTGAGCACGGTCGTGTTCGCGCTGCATGCGGCTCCATCGCCGGCGCCGGTGCCGCCGAAGGACTGCGGCTTCATGACGGTCGGCGGCCAGCGCTACCAGATCAAGGCCGACATCCGCTGCAAGAAGGCGCGCAAGCGCGCGCGGCGCTACCTCAAGGGCAACGGCAAGCCGAAGGGGTGGAGCTGCACGCGCTACTCCCCGTCGCAGACGGCAATCGCCTTCCGGTGCACCAAGGGCAACCGCGAGATCTTCGCCGTCCGCCGCTAGCGCCGGCGGTCGCAGCGGCGCTCGCGGTGGCGGCGGCCTTCCCCGCCACCGCATCCGCGCACGGGCTGATCCAGCGCGCGAACCTGCCGATTCCCGAGACGATGTTCGGCGTCGCCGCGGCGATCGTGCTCGTCGTGTCGTTCGCCGCGCTGGCGGTGCTCTGGCAGCAGCCGCGGCTGACCGACACCGGGTGGCGCCCGCTGCCCGGCGGCCGGGTGCTGGGCGCGACCGCCGTCGAGGTCGTGCTCGGGACGATCGGCGTGCTGCTGCTCGCCGTCGTCCTCGTGGCCGGCTTCACCGGTACGCAGAACCCGCTCAACAACTTCGCCACGGTCTTCGTCTTCATCGTCTTCTGGGTCGGGATGGCGTTCGTCAGCGTGTTCGTGGGAGACGTGTTCCGCGCGCTGAACCCCTGGCGGGCGCTCGGGCGGCTGCTGCGCCTGCGCGGGATCCGCCCCTATCCCGAGCGGCTCGGGCGCTGGCCGGCCGCGGCCGGCCTGGCCGCCTTCGCGTGGATCGAGCTCGCTTCGGGCTGGGGCGAGGAGCCGCGCACCACGGCTTTCGCCGCCGCCGGCTACACGGTGCTCACGCTAACCGCGCAGGCGTACTACGGGACCGCCGCATGGTCCGAGCGCGGCGAGGCGTTCGGCGTCTACTTCGGCCTGCTGGCGCGGCTGTCGCTGTTCGAGCGCCGCGACCGCACGGTCGGCGTGCGCAAGCCGCTTTCGGGCCTGCCGTCGCTCGAACCCGTGCCGGGGACGGTGCCGCTGCTGATGGTCGCCATCGGCACGATCAGCTACGACGGCCTCAGCCAGGGCACGCTGTGGCTGGACCTGATCGACCGCAGCACGAGCGAACTGGTCGCCACCCTCGGCATCGCGCTGATGGTCGCGCTCGTGAGCGCGTTCTACGCTCTCGGCGCCGGTGACGGCGACAGCCGCCGCGCCTTCGTGCACTCGCTGGTGCCGATCGCGATGGTCTACGTGGTCGCGCACTACCTGAGCTACCTCGCCTTCGAGGGCCAGTCGATCTTCTACCTCGCCTCCGACCCGTTCAACGAGGGCTGGGACCTGCTCGGCACCGCGACGTCCTCGATCAACTACGGCTGGCTGGGCCAGAACGCGGTCTGGTACCTGCAGGTCGGCTTCGTCGTCACGGGCCACGTCGCCGCGCTGATGCTCGCCCACGACCGCGCGCTCGAGCGCTACGGCGACACGCGCGCCGCCGTACGCTCACAGCAGCGCATGCTCGTCGTCATGGTCGGTTTCACCAGCCTCGCGCTGTGGCTGCTCGCGGCGCCCCAGGGATGAGGGGCGCGCTCGCCGCCGCGCTGTGCCTCGCCCTCGCCGGTTGCGGGAGCTCCGGCGACGACCCCGCGGCGCAGAAGGGCCGCTCCGACCGGCTGGTCGACTTCACCAAGAAGCCGCCCTACGTCAACTCCTTCGAGACCGACACGCGGACCGGCGACTTCCTGATCACGACCAACCGCGGCTTCTACCGCGTCGACCCGGAGACCGACGAGGTCACCCGGGAGAAGGCGACCATCAGCCACCGCGGCAAGCAGGCCACCCTGGGCACGTTCCTCGAGCTCGACCAGGCCGCCGACGGCTCGCTCGTCGGCTCCGGCCACCCCGATCCCGGCTCGAAGATGCCCCAGTACCTCGGCTACCTGCGCTCGGCCGACGGCGGTGAGACGTGGGAGGTCGTCTCGCGCTACGGCGTCGCCGACGTGCACAAGATCGTGTTCATCCACGACCGGCTCTACGCGTGGGACGCGGTGCTGAGCGCGTTGCTGATCTCGACCGACGGCGGCAAGACCTTCACCGAGCACTTCACGCCGCGCGGGCTGATCCTCGACTTCGAGGTCGATCCGGAGGATCCTGACCGCATCGTGGCGGCGACCGACGAGCAGCTCTTCCGCTCCACCGACGGCGGCGACAGCTGGCGGCCGGTCCTGCCCGCGCCCGGCGTGCGCGTCGCCTGGCCCGAGGTGGACCGCCTCTACGTCGCCACCGCCGACGGGCGTGTTCAGGTGTCGCCGGACGGCGGCGACACCTACGAGGACGTCGGGCGCGTCGACGGCGAGCCCTGGGTGATCAAGGCCGAGTCGGCCGACGAGCTGCTGCTGGCGCTAAGCGACGCGTCGGTGATCCGGTCCACCGACGGCGGCGCGACCTGGGAGGACGTCTTCAGGCCGTGAGACGGCTGCTGTTCGCGGTGCTCGCCTTGTGCGCGCTGCCGGGGACGGCATCCGCCCACTCCGTCGTGCGCCCGGGCGGCGCCGTCGTCTCCTACCTGTCGGTCGACGCCACCTCGCTCAACGACCTCGTCGTCCGCCGCGACGCGGACCGCATCGAGTTCCGCGACCTCGCCGTCGACGGCGGCATCGACCCCGGCGGCTGCGCGCCCGGTGACGTCGACGGCCAGGGCTACATCGTGCAGGTCTTCTGCCCGGCCACGGACGTCAGGCGCGTGCGCGTGGACCTCGGCGACCGCGAGGACGCCGCGACCGTGACGCTCGGCATCCCGGTCACCGTGCTCGGCGGCACCGGCGCGGACCGCATCACCACGGGTTCCGCCGGCGACGAGATCGACGGCGGCAGCGGCAACGACGTACTCGCGGCCGGCGACGGCGACGACGTCGTCCAGGGCGGGGACGGCGCCGACGAGATCGACGCCGGCCCGGGCGCCGACCGCATCGCCGCCCGCGACGGGACCGCCGACGTGATCGACTGCGGACCGGGCGAGGACGTCGTCGACGCGGACTCGTTCGACACCGCCGCCGCGAACTGCGAGGGCGTCACCTCCACCGCGGTGCCGCCGGCCGCCGTCTACGACATCCCGGGCCGGCCGCGGGTGCGGGTCGGCGCGGCTGTCATCCAGCCCGCGCGCACCGTTCACGTATACGCGACGGTCAGCGAGCGCGCCTCGGTGAGCGCGTCAGGGTTCCTCGAGATGCCCGGGCTGCGGCTGCCGATCGTCCGCCTCCCGCGCCGGGAGGTCACCGTGGCCGGAGGCGGGGTGCGGCTCACGTACCGGCTGACGGGCGGCCAGCGGCGCCGGGCCGCGCGGGCGCTGCGGCGCGGCAAGCGCGTGCGCGCGCGCCTGACCGTCGTCGCCACCGATCCGAGCGGGGCGTCGCGGGGCCGGCGCGTGCCGGCGATCCGGCTCGTCCGCCCGTCGAGCACGGCGCTGGCAGCGCGCCACCCGGAGCCCGGTGACGTCGACGGCGACGAGGTCGGCGACGCGGTCGACAACTGCGTGACCGTCAAGAACGGCACTCAGCTCGACACCGACAACGACGGCGCGGGAGACGCCTGCGACGAGGACGACGACGCCGACGGCGTCCCCGACACGAGCGACAACTGCCGCATCGACTACAACCCGGACCAGGTCCAGGTCTGCTCACGCGCCGACACAGACGGCGACGGGCTCATCGACGACGACGACAACTGCGACCTCGTGCCCAATCCGGGCCAGGAGGACCTCGACGGCGACGAGAAGGGTGACGCCTGCGACGCCGACCGCGACGGCGACGGCTTCGACAACGGGTTCGACAACTGCCCCGACGTCTACAACATCGAGGACACCGACACGGACGGAGACGGACACGTCAACGACCAGTCCGACGGCGACGGCGACGGCATCGGCACCGCGTGCGACCCCGACGAGCAGACGGTGGTCGCGCCGACCCCGACGCCCGCGCCGCCGCCCGCGCCGCCGGAGGCCTCGGCCACGACCGCGCGGCGGCAGCGCGCATCCGTCGTCGGCAGGGGGCCGATCGTGGCCGCGCGCAGCACCGCCGCCTGCACGGTGGCGGTGAGGATCGAGGCGCGCGGACGCCTGCTCGCCAGCGGCAGGTCGCGGCTGGGCGGGCCCGGCCGCACCTACGTGTTCACGCGCTTCAAGCGCCGCCTGCGGGCCCGCACGCCCGCGCGGATGGTCACGACGTTCACCTTCGCCGGCGGCAAGCGGGTGGCCCAGCGTCTGACGCTGACACTGCGTCCTTGAGGACTTGTGATTGCATGCCGGGCAACATCGTTCGCTTCTGGGGGGAAGTCTTGCGTCGCTACGTCCTGTCCGCCGTCGCCGCGTGCATCGCCGCCGCGGTTCTCGTCCCGTCCGCGCACGGCCGGAGCCTGCAGCCGCGACCGTGGCATTCCGTCTCGGATTCCGGGTCCACCGCCGCCGAGCAGCGCGTCGACCCGACCGGCCTCCCGGCCGCTCAGGAGAACCTCGAGCTCGTCTCCGAGCTCAACCCGCAGACGTTCGGCGGCGTGCGCGCCGAGGAGATCGCCGACCTCGCGGTCCACAAGGGCTTCGCCTACCTGAACTCCTGGGACTCATCGGTCGCCTGCGACCGCGGCGGCGTGTACGTGATCGACATCCGCGACCCCGCCCAGCCGAAGGAGATCGCCTACATCCCGCCGGTGCAGCCCTTCTACCACGGCGAGGGCGCGCATGTGATCAGCATGGACACGCCGCAGTTCAAGGGCGACCTGCTGGCCGTCAACAACGAGACGTGGGGGTCGAACCTGACCAACACCTGCGGCCCGGGCGACACGAGCGGCGGCGGCTTCGACCTCTACGACGTCTCGGACCCGGCCAACCCGAAGGTGCTCGTGCAGGGCGCCGGCGACCGCGACGGTGGCGACGGCCCGCTGGGCGAGCAGGAGACGACGCTCGCGAACTCCTTCCACTCCGTGTTCGTGTGGCAGGCGGGCCCGCGCGCCTTCCTGGCCGCGTCGGACAACATCGAGCTGACCGACGTCGACGTCTTCGACATCACGGACCCGAAGAACCCCGTCCAGGTCGGCGACTACGACCTCGCCGACATGTTCCCGCAGATCCTCACCGACGAGAAGGCCAACGGGAGCAACGTCTTCAACCACGACATGGTGGTCAAGAGGATCGGCAGCAGCTACCGGATGATCGTTTCCAACTGGGACTCCGGCTACGTGCAGATCGACGTGACCGACCCGGCGAACCCGACCTACGTCACGGACACGACGACGGGGCTCGACGCGTACCGCCCGACCCTGTTCGGGGAGGGCAACGCGCACTACAGCGAGTTGTCGTCCGACAACCAGTTCCTGCTCGCCGCCAACGAGGACTTCAGTCCCACGCGGACCGTCCTGACGGGCGCGACGACGAACAAGAGCCGCACGGCGGCCGAGGGGGGTGACAACACGAGCCGCGTCGCCGATTTGCCCGACGGCAAGCTCAACGGGCAGACCGTCTGGGCCGGCAACGGCTGCGAGGGCGCCGCGTTCGACACCGACGACGCGACGGATCCGGAGTTCCCCGCGGCGCCGGCTGACGACGGCGACCCGAACACCGACCGGATCGCGCTCGTCGAGCGCGGTGGGCCGACGATCACCCAGACCGGGGGTGGGTGCGGCTTCGCCCAGAAGATCGACAACGCCCGCGTGGCCGGGTTCGACGGCTTGGTCATCTTCAACCAGGTCCGCCCGGACGACGGCCAGGTGAACATGCTCACCGACAACGGGGACGGGCTGACGATCCCCGCAGTGCAGATGCGCCGGGTCGACGCGCTCGGTCCCGAAGGGGCGATCACGCCCGCGACGACCCGCGGCGACCACGGCACGGCAGGCCCGGACGTGACCATCGAGAGCCTGTTCGACGGCTGGGGCGATGCGCAGCTCTATGACGCGCAGACCTCAGAGCTGCTCGATTCGTTCTCGATCCCCGAGGCGCAGGACCCGCGCTATCAGGAGGGCTTCGGGGACCTGTCGATTCACGAGTTCGCCACCGACCCGACCGAGCCGGTCGCCTACTCGGCGTACTACGCCGGCGGGATGCGCGTGTTCCGGTTCTCCCGCACCGACGGCCTCGTGCAGACCGGGAAGTTCATCGACGACGACAGCAACGGCTCGAACTTCTGGGGCGTCGAGCAGTTCACGGGGTCAGACGGCCAGCGCTACATCGCCGGATCGGACCGTGACTTCGGCCTCCAGATCTTCCGCTACACGGGCCCGGCGAGGCCGCAGCGTCCGGCGTGCTCGGACGTGTCGGCGACGACGGCGTTCGAGACGCCGATCGAGCTGCCGCTGGTCTGCACCGACCCGAACTCGGGCAACACCCTGACGCTGCGGATCACCAGGCAGCCGTCCGGCGGCACGCTCGGCAACATCGTCAGCGGCAGGATCGGCTACTTCCCGGCCGCCGGGTTCGCCGGGACGGACTCGTTCGCCTACACGGCCAGCGACGGGGCCGCGGAAGCCGCGCCGGCGACGGTGTCCGTGACCGTGTCCGACAAGCAGTACGAAGTGCCGTACTACGTCATCAAGAAGCGGCCCGGGCTGCGGGCGAAGGTGCGCCCGCAGCGCGACCGCAGGAAGCCGTTCCGCTTCCGCGTCTCCGGCTTGCTCAGGCGCCCGTCCGGGGTCAGCAGGACGGATGGCTGCAGGGGCCGCGTGCGCATCACCGCGCGCAAGGTCCGCAAGGGCAAGGACAAGCGGCTCGCCCGCCGGACCGTGCGGGTGCGGTCGAGCTGCAGGTACTCGGCGCGCCTGCTGCTGCGCCGGACCGGGAAGCGCGGCAAGGCCCGCTTCACGGTCTCCTTCCGCGGCAACACGCACCTGACCACGCGGACGGTGCGGCGGACCGCGAGGTTCGGCAAGAAGAGGAAGAAGTAGGGCGGGTTCCGCACAGCGGCGGCGGCGATGCTCTGACAGCATCGCCGCCATGTCCTCCCCAGTTGTCACCGCGCGCGGGCTGACCCGCGTGTACGGAGAAGGCGAGGCCGCCGTGCACGCGTTGCGCGGCGTCGACCTCGACGTCACGCCGGGCCGGCTCACGGCCGTGATGGGTCCGAGCGGCTCGGGCAAGTCGACCCTGATGCACCTGCTCGCCGGGCTCGACCGCCCCGACGGCGGCTCGGTCTCGATCGCCGGCGTCGAGGTCTCCGGCCTTGACGATGCGGGCCTCACGAAGCTGCGTCGCGAGCACGTCGGCTTCATCTTCCAGTTCTTCAACCTGCTCCCGATGCTGACCGCGCGCGAGAACATCACGTTGCCGGCCGAGATCGCAGGCGAGGACGTCGATCCGGTGTGGCTCGAGGAGCTGATCGGGCGCGTCGGGCTGGCGGACCGCATCGAGCACCGGCCCAGCGAGCTGTCCGGCGGCCAGCAGCAGCGGGTCGCGGTGGCGCGGGCGCTGCTCACGCGCCCGACCGTCCTGTTCGCCGACGAGCCGACCGGGAACCTCGACTCCTCGACCTCGCAGGAGATCCTCGACCTGCTGCGCGCGACCGTCGACGGCTACGGCCAGACGACGATGATGGTCACGCACGACCCGGCCGCGGCCGCGACGGCCGACCGCGTCCTGCGCCTCGAGGACGGCCGGATCGCCGGTGACGAGGTCCGCAGGTGAGAAAGGTCGCGCTGAAGGGCCTGTGGCTGCGGCGCGGGCGCGCGCTGCTGACGACGATCGCCGTCGTGCTCGGCGTCGCGATGGTGTGCGGCACCTACATCCTCACCGACACCATCGACAAGGCGTTCAAGTCGATCTTCGAGACCGCCAACGCCGGGACCGACGTGGTCCTCACCGCGCGCGGCCGCGTCGAGAGCTCGATGAGTGGGATGGCGACGGTCCCCGAGTCCGTACTGGCCAAGGTGCGCGCGACCGAGGGCGTCGCCGATGCCGTCGGCACCGTCGAGGCGAGCGGCTTCGGCACCGACCAGGTGCGACTCGTCAAGGACGGCAGGACGATCGGCAACGAGAACGCGCCCAAGCTCGCGGTCGGCGCCGACTTCGCGAGGTCGCGCTTCAACCCCTTCACCGTGGTCGGCCGGCCGCTTCCCGGAAGGCCCGGAGGAGGTCGGCGTCGACAACGGCACCGCCGACAAGGAGAGCCTGCGCCCGGGCGACACGATCGGGATCGCCGCGCAGGGTGCCGAGCAGCGGTTCACGATCGCCGGCATCGTCAAGTTCGGCGCCGTCGACTCGATCGGCGGGGCGACGATGGGCATCTTCGACGTTGCCACCGCCCAGCAACTGCTGCGCAAGGAGGGGCGACTCGACACGATCGCCGTCGCCGCGGCTCCCGGTGTCTCCGACGACGACCTCAAGGAGCGGCTCGAGCAGGCGCTCGGGAGCGCGGTGAGGGTGCAGACCGGCGACGAGAAGGCGGCCTCGGACTCCGACGACATCGAGGAGGCGACCTCCTTCATCCGCTACTTCCTGCTGGCCTTCGGATTCATCGCGCTCGGCGTGGGCGCGTTCGTCATCTACAACACGCTGACGATCACCGTCGCGCAGCGGGTCCGTGAGCTGGCGACGCTGCGCGCGCTGGGTGCCACCGGCAAGCAGGTCCGCCGCTCCGTGCTGATCGAGGGGCTGGCGCTCGGGGTGCTCGCGTCGATCGTCGGGCTCGTGGTCGGCTACTTTTTGGCCAGCGGGCTGTCCTCGGTGTTCGTGGCGTTCGGCATCGACCTCCCCAAGACCGACCAGGTGGTCAAGCCGCGCACGGTCGTCGCGTCGCTGGCGATCGGGATCGTCGTGACGGCGCTGGCGTCGATCGCGCCGGCGCGGCGGGCGACACGCATCAGCCCCGTGGCGGCGATGCAGGAGGGGGCGAAGCTCCCGCCCAAGCTGGGGGCGCGCCGGCCCGCGCTCGGCATGGTCGTGCTCGCCGCCGCGTTGGCGCTGCTCGTCGCCGGGGCCTTCGCCGGGTTCGCCGTCGAGGTCTCGCTGGCTCTGCTCGGCGCCGGCTGCCTCGTCCTGTTCGCGGGCGTGGCGATCCTCGCCCACCGGGTGGTGACGCCGCTGGCGCGCTGGCTGGGCCAGCCGGCGCGGCGCGCGGGCGGTGCCGCCGGGCACCTGGCGCAGGAGAACGCAGCGCGCAACCCCGCGCGCACCGCGAGCACCGCGGGCGCGCTGATGATCGGCCTGGCGCTCGTGACGCTGGTGGCCACGCTGGGCGCGGGCCTGCGCTCGTCGAACCGCGAGGCGCTCGAGGGGCAGGTCACGGCTCCCATCGTCGCCAGCGCCGAGAACGGCTGGAACACGATCCCGGCGGCCGCGGCGCGCGCGCTGGAGAAGGTGCCGGGCGTGCAGGTGTACCCGATCGGCCACGACTTCGGCAAGGCGTTCGGCGACGACGTGTCGGTCGACGGTCTGCCGGATGGTGTCGGGGCCGTGGTCAGGGCGCCGCAGCTCCCGGGGCCGGACGAGGCGGTCGTCGAGCGCTCCTACGCGCGCGACCATGACCTGGTGATCGGCTCGTCGCTGCGCCTCACCGCGGCCGACGGCAAGCGGCTCACGCTGCGGGTGAGCGGCTTCCAGACCCGCACCAGCGTCGAGAAGATCGACCCGGTCTTCGGTCGCGTCCTGCTCCGCCGCGCCACCTTCGACGCCGCGTTCCCGCGCTCGGGCGACCAATATGTGTTCGTGGACGGGACGGCGCAGCTGAGCGCGGTCAAGTCGGCCTTGAAACCGTTCCCGGACGTCGAGGCCAACACGCGCGCCGCCTGGATCGACAAGCGCGTCGAGGGCATCGACATGCTCCTCAACCTGCTCTACGTGCTGCTCGCCCTGTCAGTGGTCGTGTCGCTGTTCGGCATGGTCAACACGCTCGTGCTGTCCGTGTTCGAGCGCACCCGCGAGATCGGGATGCTGCGCGCGATCGGCATGTCGCGGCGCCAGGTGCGGCGGATGGTCCGCCACGAGTCGGTGATCACCGCGCTGATCGGCGCCGCGCTCGGCCTGCCGCTGGGGCTGCTGCTCGCCGCGCTGCTGTCATCCGCGCTCGCCGACGAGGGTGTCGCCTTCGCCGTCCCGGGCGGCGCGCTGGTGACGTTCACGATCGTCGCGATCATCGCGGGCATCCTCGCGGCGATCGCACCGGCCCGCCGGGCCGCTCGCGTCGACGTGCTCAGGGCACTTCAGTACGAGTGAGTGTTGTCATCGCGACCGAATGGGTCGCGTGGACGACACTCACCCGTCGTCGGAGCCGAACTTGGCCTCGAGGTCCTTGACCACGGCGGGGTCGCGCAGGGTGGTGACGTCGCCGAGCTCCTTGCCCTCGGCGATGTCGCGCAGCAGCCGTCGCATGATCTTGCCCGAGCGGGTCTTGGGCAGGTCGCCCGACCAGATGATGCGCTTGGGGCGCGCGAGCTTGCCGATCTTCGACGCGACGTGGTCGCGGATCTGCTGCTCGAGGCCCTCGTCGCCGTCGTCGTCGTCGCCCTCGAGGGTGACGAAGGCGGCAATCGCCTGGCCGGTGTCCTCGTCGGCCTGCCCGATGACCGCGGCCTCGGCGACCTTCGGATGCGAGACGATCGCCGACTCCACCTCGGCCGTGGAGAGCCGGTGGCCGGAGACGTTGATGACGTCGTCGACGCGGCCGATGACCCAGAAGTAGCCGTCGTCGTCCTTGCGCGCGGCATCGCCGACGAAGTACGTCTCGCGGCCGAACTTGTCGAAGTACGTCTCGACGAAGCGCTCCTCCTCCTTGTAGAGCGTGCGCAGCATCCCCGGCCACGGCCGCTGCAGCGCGAGCAGGCCCTGCTCGGTGCCGGCGTCCTCGCCCTCCTCGGTCAGCACCGCCGCCTTGATGCCCGGCAGCGGCTTGCCGGCCGAGCCCGGCTTGGTCGGCTGGGCGCCCGGCAGCGTCGTGATCATGATGCCGCCGGTCTCGGTCTGCCACCACGTGTCGACGATCGGGCAGCGCTCTCCCCCGACGACCTTGTGGTACCAGAGCCAGGCCTTGGGGTTGATCGGCTCGCCGACCGTGCCGAGCAGCTTCAGCGACGAGAGATCGTGCTTGGTGACGTGATCGGGCCCCCACTTCATGCACGCGCGGATGGCCGTCGGCGCGGTGTAGAACTTCGTGACCGAGTACTTCTCGCACAGCTCCCACCAGATGCCCTTGTGCGGGTGGTCGGGGCCGCCCTCCCACATCACCGAGGTCGCGCCGTTGGCAAGCGGGCCGTAAATGATGTAGGAGTGGCCGGTGACCCAGCCGACGTCGGCCGAGCACCAGTAGACGTCCTCCTCCGGATGCAGGTCGAAGACGTAGCGGTGGGTGAAGGCCACCTGCGTGAGGTAGCCGCCGCTCGTGTGCAGGATGCCCTTGGGCTTCGCCGTCGAGCCGCTGGTGTAGAGGATGTAGAGCGGCGTCTCGGCATCGAACGGCTCGGCCGGGCACTCGTCGTCCGCGGCGTCCATGGCCTCGTGGAACCACACGTCGCGATCTGAATCCATGGGCGCGTCGTTGCCCGCGTGCTCGACCACGAAGATCGTCTCGAGCGAGTCGAGGTCGCCCATGCACTCGTCGACCGCCCGCTTGATGTCGGTGGTCTTGCCCTTGCGGCGCGCGCCGTCGACGGTGACCAGCGCCTTGGCCTGCGAGAACTCCATCCGCTCCCTGACGCTCCCGGGCGAGAAGCCGCCGAAGACGACGTTGTGGATCGCGCCGATCCGCGCACAGGCGAGCATCGCGACCGCGACCTCGGGGATCATCGGCAGGAAGATCCCGACGACGTCGCCCTGCTCGATGCCGTGGTCCTTGAGCGCGTTGGCGAACTTCTGCACGTCGCGGTGGAGATCCGCGTAGGTGACGTCGCGCGTCTCCCCCTCCTCGCCGTTCCAGTGGAAGGCGACCCGGTCACCGTTGCCCGCCTCGACGTGGCGGTCGACGCAGTTGTGGGCGACGTTGAGCTTGCCGCCGGTGAACCACTTGAAGAACGGCGGGTCGGAGTCGTCGAGCACGGTGTCCCAGCGCTGGGCCCAGTCGAGCGCTTCAGCCTGCCTCTCCCAGAACGCCTCGAAGTCGGCCTCGGCCTCCTCGTGGATCGTCTCGCCGGTGATCAGCGCCTGGCCGGCGAAGTCCTCCGGCGGATCGAACGTCTCGACGTCCAGCAGCTGCTCGAGCGTCTGCTCGAGTGTCTTCTCCTCCGTGGCCATGGAGGAGTGATACCCGTTAGTCGCGGCGCTTGCGCTTGCGCTTCTTGGAGCTCGGGTGGGGCTTGGCGGCGCGCTCGACCGGCTCCGGATCGGGCTCCTTCAGCTTCCCCTGGGCGCGCATCCGGTCCTCGCGCAGCTGCGCCGCCGTCGGCCACGGCTCCTCCTTGCCGGTCTGCCAGGCCGGCGGCTGGCCGCCCATCCAGCGGCCGACGAAGAGCGGGGCGAGGAACGCCGTCCACAGCGGCAGCAGCGGCTGGCTGGGGCCAAAGAGAACGATCGCGCCGCCCGCGAACATGCCGAGGATGCCCATCGTGCGCGTGAGCAGGCCGGCGCGCATCGCGTTCAGGCACGTGATGATCGCGCCGAGGGCGAACACGAAGATGCCGAGCAGCTCGATGGTGTAGCCGACGCCCTCGGCGGTCGGCCGCTCGCGCACCGCGTCGACGGTCCCCGCACCCTCGAGGATGTCGCTGTGGAAGCTCTGCTGCGCGAAGTAGACGAGCATGATGCCGATGCCGGCGACGGCGCCGCCGACGGCGGACGCCGGCAACGCGAAGCGCGGAGTCTGCGGGCGCCGAGCGCGGGTGCAGCGCCCGAGGAAGCTCAGCGTCAGCCCGACCCCGAACAGCCCGAGCGCAAGCATCGCGATGCTCAACAGCACCGGGCCGTTGTGGTCGGACGTGTACTGGAAGTCGCATTCCGGCGAGCACGCGCCGGCGACGTGGGTCGTCGGCTGGTCGCCGATCGGGCCCGGCTTCTCGAGGTTGCGCAGCGAGTCCAGCAGCAGGGCCGACGGCTGGTCGCTGGTGGCGACCCCGGCGAGGACGAGGCCGCCGACCATCAGCAGCCCGGCGAGCAGCGCGATCAGCGCCGCCCTCGGACGCTGCCGGCGCTCCCACTCCAGCTGCTCGTCTACCTCCACCGCCGGGAGCTTATGGTCTCGGCGTGACCTGCCCCGCCTGTGAGGGTGAGCTGGCCGCCTGGCGGCGGGCGCCCGACAACGAGCCTGCGTCCGCTGCCACGCGGCTGCTGCTGCGTTGCGTGGCCTGCGGGACGGCACGCACCGCCGGGGCCGCGCCGCCGGATGCGCACACGACCGGGGCGTACGCGGCGGGAGCGCCGCGGGGGGCGCGGGCCGCCGCGCCGCTGCTGCGCGCCTTCGACCGCCGTCGCCTGGAGCTGCTCGGCGGGGCCGAGGGCCCGCTGCTCGACGTCGGCGCCGGCCGCGGCCGGTTCGTCGCGTACGCGCGCGCGCACGGGTTCCCGGACGCGACGGGACTCGAGCCCTCGCCGCGCGCGCCCGCCCCGCATGTCACGCCGGTCGCGCTCGAGGACGCCGCGTACACGGGCCTCGGGGCGATCACGCTGTGGCACGTCCTCGAGCACGTCGAGGACCCGGCGGCCGCGCTGCGCCGGCTGCGCTCGTGGCTGCGGCCGGGCGGGACGCTGTTGGTCGGGGTGCCCGACCTCGACAGCCTGCAGGCGCGGATCGGCGGGCCGCGCTGGTACCACCTCGACCTCCCCCGGCACCGCACGCACTTCACCGCGCGCGGGGTCGTCACGCTGCTCGAGCGCAGCGGCTTCGCGATCGACCGCGTCGACCGCCGGCTGCTCGAGCACAATCCGTTCGGGCTCTGGCAGTCGGCGGTCAGCCGCGTCACGCCGACGCCATCGTGGCTCTACCACGCGCTCAAGCGCAACTTGGGGGGGCGGGGCATATCCGCCGCCGACGCCGTCCCGACGGCGCTCGCCCTGCCCCTGCTGCCGCTCGCCGTCCTGCTGCGCCCGCGCGGGACCGTCGCGGTGCGCGCGATCGCGTCCTAATGTGGACGCCATGGAAGGCTTCGGAGAGTTCTTCAATGACCCCGATCTCCAGCGCAGGCTCGCGGAGATGGCGGAGCAGATGCAGGGCGCGCAGAACCTCGCCTGGGCCGACAACGCCATCAAGCTGGCCGTCGACATGACCGTCGCCGCGATCTCCCGCGTCAACCTCCAGGGCAATGCCGAGGATCAGGCGCAGCAGATCCGCAGCGTCATGGTGACCGTGTTCCCGGAGGCCGTCACGCTCGTGCGCGAGGCGCGCCAGGGCCTGACGTAACGCTGCGGGCGAAACGCCCGTGGAAGCTGAAGGGGATGTGGTGCGGGACCTCGGCGCGCGCGAGCTCGGTCAGGTCCGCGGCGTCGAGCACGAGCAGCAGCGACGTCCCGCGTTCGGGGTCGAGCACGACCGAGAGCAGGACGCCGTCGTCCTCGGCGCGCTGGTCGGGGCGCCCGACGAACACCGGCTCGCCCGGGTAGAGCCCCGGCTCGCGCCAGACCTGCGCGCTGCGCTCTCCGACATCGGCCTTGACGATCCTGTCGATCCAACCCTCGCCGTAGCCCACGCCCCACGCGTACCGGTAGGGGCGCTCGTTGTGCTGCTCGTAGTTGATCTGCGCGAGCTCGAGCGGCTCGTCGATCCAGCGCTCGTGCGTCACGCGGCCGTCGCGGATGCGAAAGCGCCGCAGCTCGGCGCCCTGGACCGGCATGCCGACGCGCACCCGGTCGAGGTAGAGCTGCTCGACGATGGCCGCGTCGGGATACACGGAGACGTCGACGACGATCTCGCCGTCGGCCTCGTAGGCGTTGACGTGGTGGAAGGCGAAGAACGGGTCGGTGACGATCGGCCCGCTGGTCTCGCCGGTGGCCCGGTCGACGAGGAAGATGCGCGTGCCGCGCTCGGGCTTGAAGCGGAAGTTCTCCGCGTAGGGCCTGGCGCCGAGGGCGAGGCGTACCGGGTTGACGAGCCACGGCCACTCGAACAGCAGGAAGTGGCGCTCGGTGAGCCCGAAGGAGTGCACGTAGCCGGGCTCCCGGACCGGTATCCGTCCGACCACCTGCGGCTCGCCGCCGTCGGGGGCGACCCAGAAGAAGCGGTACTCGCTGCGCGGGCCCAGGTGAAGCGCGTAGTTGAGCAGCGCGCCGGTTGTCCGGTCGGCGTGCGGATGCGCCGTCGTCACCTGACCTGGCGGCATGAACGGGACTCCCGCTGACTTCAGCGTGCGCGGGTCGAACTGGACGGAGATCGGGGTCTCGGTCATCGCGAAGAAGCGGTCGCCGAGCTTGCCCACGTTGACGTTCGCGTTGTCGCCGAACTCCGGGCCGCCGGCGAACAGGGTCTGGACGCGCTTGAAGAGGCTGCGGCACGGGTCCGTGGCGAACTCTGGGTAGGCGATGCGGCCGTCGCCGCGCACGGCCCGCTCGCTCCTGCCCTCGAGGAAGCGGTTGCCGTAGGAGACCGCGCCACCCGAGAAGGTGAAGCGGTGGAGCATCGCCAGGCCGTCGAACCAATGGCGCATCCGCTGATCGCCGGCCTCGAACTTCGCTGGGCCGGTGCGCAGCAGCGACCCGGTCAGCCACGGCGGGAGCTCGCCCCTCACCGGCAGGTCGTCGACGACGATCTCCTCCTCCAGGCCTTCGAAGCCCTTGACGTAGCTGGGTGTTGCGGTCGCGATGACGGACATAGTTTTCCCCGGATGGTTCAGACTGAACGGTTTGGAATGTACGGTACGGTTCGCGTCGTGTCAAGCGTCCGGCTCACCTCCACGAGCTACGTCGTGCTCGGGCTCGTCGAGGCGTGCGAGCCCGCGACGCCATACGACCTCAAGCAGGCGGCGGCGATCAGCGTCGCTCACTTCTGGTCGCTCGCCCACACCCAGCTCTACGCGGAGTGTGAGCGCCTGGCCGAAGCCGGTTTGCTCGACGAGGAGCGCGAGGAGGGCGGCCGGCGGCGGCGCGTCTACACGCTCACGCCGGCGGGCGCGCGCGAGCTGGAGGCGTGGCGCACCGACGTCAGCGGGTTCCAGTGCGAGCTGCGCGACCTCGGGACTCTCAAGCTCTTCTTCGGGGCCGAGCCCGAGCCGCTCGCCAAGGAGCAGCTGACGGCGCACGAGGCGATTCTGGCCGAGTACCTGGAGTCCGCGAAGCGCGACATGACCGCGGGCATGCGGCTGGCGCTCGAGGCGGGGATCGCCACCGAGCGCGAGCTCATCCGCTTCTGGCGGCGGCTTGCCCGTTCTCCTGCAGGCGGTGCTCGCGTCCCGAGGCGATCGCCTCCTTGAACGAGCGGAACCTGAAGATGGTCACGAGGGCGATGAAGCCGACCATCAGAGACAGTGCGCCGATCGCGATCTGCTGGCCGACCGAGTAGGCGGCGACGACCGAGCTACCGCCGAACACCTTGACCAGCAGCGCCTGTTGGACGCCGGCGCCGCCCGGCGTGAACGGCACCAGCGCGGCGACCGCGTTGACGCCCAGCACGAGCAGCACGTTGCGCACCGACCCGCCGACGCCGAAGGCCTCGAGCAGGCACCAGAACGCGGCGAAGCGGAACAGCCAGCCCGCGAACTGGAAGGCGAACACCTCGCGCAGGTAGCGACGGCGGTCGCGCACGATCACCAGGCCCTGCTTGACGCGGTCCCAGAACGCGCGCACGCGCGCGGACAGCAGCGCGAAGGCGACGAAGACGCCGATCCCGAGGACGGTCAGCCCGAACAGGGTCCCCTTGGGGTGGGCCGCGAAGAAGCTCAGGTCGAAGGCGTTGAGCTTCGAGAAGTCCGGCGGCTTGGGGAAAACGCCCTGGCTGAACGCGAACACGAGCACCGGGATCGCTATGACCGCGTCGTAGATCAGCTCGACGAACATCGACGACGTGATCGCCGGATAGCTCGACTGCGGGATCGAGGTCTTGGTCAGGAAGACCTTCATCACGTCCCCTCCGCGGGCCGGGATGACGTTGTTGAAGCCGTAGGCGGCGAAGTACGCGCCCCACACCCGGCGCCACTCGAAGCGCTGCTCGGGGTAGGCGGCGCGCAGGACGTGGAACCAGGCGCGCGAGCGCAGCGTCAGGTAGACCGTGAAGCAGCTCAGGCCGAGCAGCAGCGTCAGCCAGTCCACCCGCGCGAGGTTCGAGAAGAACTCGCCGACGGAGTCGAAGAAGGAGCCGATCGATGCAGTCGGCATCAGTGGCCGCCCACCGTACCCTCTGGCCCATGCGCCGTCTGGTCGCCATGTGCGCCGTGCTGGTCGCGCTGTTCGCCTTCTTCTGGGTCGTGGAGCCGATCTCGAAGGGCGACGTGCGCGACATGGTCGATTCCGTCGGGGTCGCCGCGGCCCCGACGTTCGTGGCCGTCGCCGGGCTGCTCGGCGCGGTGCTGGTGCCCGGCCCGCTGCTGGCCGGCGCCTCGGGCCTGATGTTCGGGACGGTGAACGGCTTCTTCGTCACGCTGGCGAGCGCCGTCCTGTCCGCGCTGATCGCTCGCGCCATCGGCGCGCGGGCCGCGCGCGGGTCCCCGGTCCGTGACGCCCAGCTCGCCGTGTCGGTGCGCCGTCATCCGACGCTGGCGGTCGTCGTCCAGCGCTTGCTTCCCGTCGTCCCGGACGGCCCGTTCAACTATGCGTTCGGCGTCGCCGGGGTGGCGGCGTGGCCGCTCGTGGTCGGGACCCTGATCGGGTCGAGCCCGCGCGCCTTCGCGTACACCGCGCTCGGCGACTCGCTCGACGATCCGTGGTCGCCGCTGGCGCTGGTCGCCGCCGGTGTGGTCGTGCTGACGGGCGCCGTCGGCACTCTGGTCGCGGTGCGCATGCGCCGTGCCGGCTGACGCCCGGAGGCCGGGATCAGGTCCGGGAGTTGGCGGGGCTAACCGGCGACGCGGATGATCCGGTCATCGTCGCCGGCCGGCGACCCGCGGCCGTCGGTGTTGGAGGTGGCGATCCAGATCCCGCCTCCGGGCGCGCGGACGACGGTGCGCAGCCGCCCGTACTCGTCGGCGTACAGCCGCTGCGGCTCGCCCGCCGTAGTTCCGCTGAGCGGGACCTTGAACAGCACCTCGCCCGCCAGCGCGGCGACGTACAGGGTGCGGCCGACGATCGCGGCGCCGCTCGGCGACGCCGAGCCGGTTGGGCTCCAGGTGACCTTGGGATTGGTGAACCTGCCGTTCTGGGTGTCGCCGCTGCCCTCCACCTCCGGCCAGCCGTAGTTGCGGCCGCGGCGGATCAGGTTGACCTCGTCGGTGCGGTTCTGGCCGAACTCGGTGGCCCACAGGCGGCCCTTGCGGTCCCAGGCCAGGCCCTGGACGTTGCGATGCCCCCACGACCAGACCAGCGTGCCGAACGGGTTGTCCTCGGGGACGCTGCCGTCGCGGTTGAGGCGCAGGATCTTGCCGTTGAGGGAGTCGCGATCCTGCGACAGCCCGGGCCGGCCGACCTCGCCGACGCCCGCGTAGAGCTTGCCGTCGGGCCCGAACTCGATCCGCCCGCCGTTGTGGTTGAACCCGCGCTCGAGTCCTGTGAGGACCGGCCGCACCCGGCCGCGCAGCTTGAAGCGCACGATGCGGTTGTCGCGGTCGGAGGTGAAGTACGCGTACACACGCTTGTCGCGCCGGTAGCGCGGCGAGACCGCGAGCCCGAGCAGCCCACCCTCGCCGGAGTCGGTGTCGACGCCGGACAGCGTCCGCACCACCCGCGGGGCCCCGCCGCCGGCCGGGATGCGCAGGATCCTCGCCGTGTCGCGCTCGGAGACCAGCGCATCTCCGTTGGGCAGGAACGCGACGCCCCAGGGGACGGTCAGGTTCGACGCGATCACCTTGGTCGTGACCTGGGCGGGCACCGCCGTGCGCGCGGGAGCGGGTGTGGGTGACGCCATGACCGCCGCGAGGATCACCGTGAACAGAGAGCGCATGACCCCGACGGTAGTAATCGAGCGACCGGAGGGACGGTCGCCTCAGCCCAGCCGGCCGAGCACCTCGTCGTCATGGGTGGCCGGCCTGGCCTTCTCGAGCACGTCCTGCACGACGCCGTCGGGCCCGATGATGAACGTCGAGCGCGTGGCGCCCCAGTACCTGCGGCCGTACATCGACTTCTCCTGCCACGTCCCGTACGCATCGCAGACGGAGTGGTCCTCGTCAGCGAGCAGGGTGAAGTTGAGGCCCTGGCGTTCGTGGAACTTCTTGACCTCCTTCACCGGGTCCGGTGAGACACCGAGGACGGTCGCGCCCGCTCGCTCGTAGTCGGCCCGGCGGTCGCGCACGCCGCACGCCTGCGTCGTGCAGCCGGAGGTGTTGGCTTTCGGATAGAAGTACAGTACAACCGTTTGCCCCTTGAAGTCAGCCAGAGCTGGACTGGGTTCCCGTCCTGATCCGGGAGCGTCGAAGTCGGGGGCGGCGTCACCAACGGCAACCAAGGAGTTCTGGCTCATGGAGAGAGCATGACCCCGAAGAAGAAGCCACGCCGCGCAGTCGGTGTCGTCCGCGTCAGCCAGGTGAATGGGCGCGACGAGGACGACCGCTTCGTTTCGCCCGCTGTGCAGCGCGAACGGATGGACGACCTGTGCCGTCGCGAGAACCTGCAGCTGACTCGGCCTCCCTACGAGGAGTTCGACGTGTCGGGCGGCAAGCCCCTCGACAGGCGAACCGGTCTGACTGCCGCGATCCGTGACGTGGAGGAGGGCCGCGCCGACGTGATCGTCGTCGCCTACTTCGACCGCCTGGTCCGGTCGCTCGAGGTTCAGGCGGAGGTCCTGCGCCGTGTCGAGCGCGCAGGCGCCCAGGTACTCACCGCCGACCTCGGCCGCGTCTCGACCGAAACGGCCGGCCAGTGGCTCAACGCAACCTTGCACGGCATGGTCAGCGAGTACTACAACCGCCTCACCGCCGAGAAGGCGGGCGCCGCCCAGGTCCGGGCCGTCGCACGGGGCGACGCACCGCACCGGCTTCCACCGGGGCTGCGCCGCGAGGACAAGCGGATCGTGCTCGACTCGGACCTGTCGCCGATCGTCGCAGAGGCCGTGAGGATGCGCGCCGACGGTGCGACGATCGCCACCGTCCGCGACTACCTGCGCGCTAACGGAATCAGCCGCAGCTACCACGGCACCGCCAGCCTTCTCAAGTCACGGCTGCTGATCGGGGAGGTCGTCTTCGGCGCGAACCGCGCGCGACCTGAGGACGTGCTGCGCGGGGAGTGCCCTGCCGTCGTTGACCGCGAGACCTGGGAGCGCGCGCAGCGGGTCAGCGTCCCACGGGGGCGCAAGGCGAAGTCCGACCGGCTGCTCGCCCGC
This sequence comes from uncultured Solirubrobacteraceae bacterium, assembly GCA_963724135.1. Classification (GTDB taxonomy): domain Bacteria; phylum Actinomycetota; class Thermoleophilia; order Solirubrobacterales; family Solirubrobacteraceae; genus DATLGB01. Next base: position 284,609 of record CAVRTA010000002.1, on the reverse strand, counting down.
CTCGGCGTCCTGAGGTGCGGAACCTGCGGGGCCCGCATGGTCACGGCAACCGCGAACCACAACCGCTACCACGTCTACCGCTGCCCGCCCACCGGCGACTGCCTGCAGCGCGTCAGCATCGCAGCCGAGATCGTGGAGGCGATCGTGGAGCGCGCCGTCCGCGAGGGCGTCGACGGCCAGGTCGCCGTCCAGAGTGCCCGCGACGGCATCCAGAGCGCGCAGATCGCTCTGCAACGGGCCCAGGACGACCTAGAGGCGGCGATCCGAACACTGTCCGACTTCGCCAACGAGCCCGCTGCCGTCGAGCGCCTCGCGGAGTTGCGACGAGTCCGCGACAGCGCTCGCGACCGGCTCGACCGGCTCGGCCCCGCCCCCGAGGAGGCGTTCGTGCTGCTAGCCCACGACTGGGGCCGCCTTGCCTGGGAAGACAAGCGGCGCTGCATTCGGGCCGTGATCGACCGGGCAATCGTCGCGCCTGCAGAGCGTCGGGGGCAGCCGCCCGACGAGCGGGTCGAGATCCGCTACCACGCGGTCATCGACCATCTGGAGAGCCGTGTGCCACGGGCGCCGCGGGTGGTCCGGCTACGGCCAGCGGCCGAGTCCGACGCCACCTTGCGGGAGATGTACGGGGAGCACGGCGGCTGAGTACGGCCAAGCTGCCCAAAAGGGCTTCCCCCCCACTTCTGGGCAGGTTCAGTTCCTGAGGTGTTCAGTGGCAGGCCACGGTGCGACTCAACGGGGCGCCGGCCGAGTTCGTTCGGCCCCGAAGGAAGCGTCCGGTGCGCGGCGTACGGTTCGCCCTACCTCCCCTCCCCCCGCACCGACATGAGCGATCACCCCACCGGCCCACTGCGATTCCCGCCCCCGCAGGACCCCAAGGTCCGTCGAGCGATGACCGAGCACCTTCGCGGCCATTCCACGTCCGACGCGTGGCTGCCCGCGGGGCTGTTCGACAGTCTTGATGCCGTGCGGGACGAGCACCTGCGCCTACGCGAGCAGGTCGCATCTGAGATCGCTGCCCTGAAGCACCTCGACGCGAAGTTCAAGGCTGAGGACGAGAACTACGCGGAGCAGCTTCGGCAGGCGCATCGCGACGGTCGACTGGTCTCAATCGAGGACAAGCGGACGCCGCCTGAGGAGCGTGGCACCGCGCATCAGGTGGTCGAAGGTCGGCTATGGGCAGGAGTGCAGGTGTTGGCCGAGGTCACGAACAAGGTCATCCAGGTTGTGCGCGCGAGCGAGGACGAATGGCTAAGCGGCCTTCGGACGCGGCTGGACTCAGCCCGGGAGAAGCGAGACAAGGCTGAGCGCCTGCTGGCCGAGGCCCGCGCTGAAGCGTTCACCATCCACCGGTGGGGCCAATGGATTCAGCAGACCGCTGACGACGGCGCCTTCGGCCGCCAGCCCGCCCCACGGCTCGAGCCCCCGCCCGAGCGCCTGGCCGCCGACGCATTGGCCGGCAGCCTTGAGCGTCCGTGGCACAAGCAGAAGCCGTGGAACCGCGACCGGACAGGAGCCGCCGCATGACCGACCTCACCGATGAGCAGGAAGGCCCTGCTTTCGCCGCCTACATGAAGGCGAACTTCGGCATGGACCGGCTCATGGTCGGCGGATCGAGATCCCCATCGCAGCCGCAACAGCCGCCGGTTGCTGCCGAGCCCATAACCGAGGGCGACGGCGCCGTAGTGGACGCCTACGTGCGCTCCTTCATTCGCGGCTAGCGAACGGCTCCGTTGCCGCCCGTCCGACGTGGCGCTATGTCGGCGGTGGAGGAAGATCGCCGTGCACGGTCACCGAAGCGGCTGCGCGCAGATCGATTGCCGTGACCGTCAGGCGATAGGCGTCACTTCGATCCTCGGCGAGATCCATCAGAGCCTTCTCGATGATGAACTCCACGTCCTCCTCGGTGATCGGAGTTCGCACCACATCGTCCCACGGCGGGGCTTCGTAGAGCGTGAGGCCGGGCGAAGCAGGCACGACAGTGGCTTCTACGCGCAAGATGGCCGCGTCGCCTCGCTCGAGCGCGGACGCATCCTCGTCTTCCAATACGAAGTAGATGTCGTCAGCATCGACCTGACGAACGTCTACGCGGACTTCGATGAGCTCGAGCTCAGGCACTCGCCCCCGCACGCTGTCGTCGTGGTGACTGGGCGGCGGTGAGCTGCGTGAGCGCTTGGTATCGGCGCAGCAGGGCCGCTAGCCGATTGACCTCGTCGAACGAGCCGCGGCCGTAGAGGCGATCCACTTCCCGGTCGACATCTCTGTGGGCGTGGAGCAGATCGGGCGGCATAGCGATCGGGTCGTAGAGGACGTCGAGCGTGCTCGACGGATGCCTAGCTCGCGCCTCGAGTATCCGCTCGCCCGCGTCTGCGATCCGCTGCCGCGCGGGGCCGCTGGGCGCGTCTGGCCAGGGGAAGGTGTTGTAGACGAGCTCGGATGAAAGGCGGTAGTCGCCTTTGATGCGCCCGCCAATCGCGCGTACCCAGGCCATCCACATGGCGCTGTGGAGGAGCGCGAAGTGGTACGGGTCGCTCGTCTGCACCGTGAGGGTGGAGTCGTGGGCGATGACATCGGGCTCGGCGAAGACGGCGGGGATGTACTGACGGTTCTCGGACGTGTGCCGCGGCAGGCAGATGTAGGTGTCCGTCGGCTGTCGAATCTCGCCGAAGAGGGCTGGCGTGTCGGCCAGCTTCTTGGTCGCCGCCCGGCTTGACCTGAGCCGGTACTCGCGGACCGCCTGCACGCGGTCACGCAGCACGGTTGAGTCCTTCAGGTCCTGGGGATCGGCTCCAACGAGCCACAGACACCAGCGCCTCTTGCCGTCGAGCATCCCATCAGCGCCAAGCAGGAAGCGGATGTACTTGGCGCCTAACGGGTCGGCCTCGTCCCTCCTGCGTTCGTCGTCATCGTTGATGAGCAGATGGCCTCCGTCATTCGGCATGTTGCCGAAGCGGATGGCGGGCACTGGCAGGCGGGGTGTCCGGCTCCGCCGCGGGATAACGTCCGCGGGCGCATCGGCGAGGTAGGGATTGATCTGCCGGGCGACGCGCTCCTGCGGCTCATCGACGGTCGCACGCTCATAGTCGTAGATCAGCTTGGTCGGTCTCTCGCCGCCGTCGCTGAACCCGATGATCACGACGTAGACAGCGGCCTGCCCTCGGGCTTCGCTTGTCCATCGGAAGGTCCGGTGCGCGAAGTCGATCTCGATGCCGTCATCAAGTAGCCCCGGCCACAACTCCGGCGTTTGCTCGCCCTGGACGATCGAGTTGGTAGCGACGAACGCCGCCCGCGTTGGCTTGCCCTTGATGTACACGGCGGCTTTGACGAACCATGCCGCGACGTAGTCGAGGACTGTCGTCCCCCCGAAGACGTGGCGCATGTCGGCCACCTGCTCGCTGTTCCTGCGCTTCTTCGCGACGAACGGAGGGTTGCCGAGGACGTAGGTGCAGTCGCTGGCCGGCAGCACGTCGCTCCAGTCAATGCGCAGGGCGTTGTCGACGCGGATGTTCGGCGGCGCGTGGAGCGGGATCCGCGTGTAGGACAGACCGAACTCCTGGCTCAGCTCCTGGTTGGCGAGGTGGTCGACCAGGTACATCGCGACCTCAGCGATCCGGGCCGGGAACTCCTCGTATTCGATGCCATAGAACTGGTCAACGTCCACGTGTGACAACAGCCGGACGTCGGCGCTCAACTGGCCTTCGCGCACCGATTTGTCGAGGCTCTGGAGGCGCCGCAGAACCTCGAGCTCAATGCGACGCAACTCGCGGTAAGCGATCACCAGGAAGTTGCCGCAGCCGCACGCCGGATCGAAAAACGTCATCCGCCGCAGGTCGTGGAACAGCGTCCGCAGCTTGGTCTTGTCCGTGCCAGCGGCCGTGAGGCGGGCCTCAAGTTCATCGAGAAACAGCGGCCCGAGGGTCTTCATGATGTTCCGCTCGGTCGTGTAGTGCGCCCCGATGGCGCGCCGCTCCTCGTCATTCATCACCGACTGGAACATCGAGCCGAAGATCGCGGGACTGATTTTTGACCAATTGAAATGGCACGCGAGTAGAAGCCCGAAGCGCATGTGGAGGTCGAAGGCGGCCATCGGGATTGGCTCGGCGAAAAGGTCGCCGTTGACCCACGGCATCTGGCGCAGCGGCTCACCCAGGCTTGATTGACGCTGGTCTTCGGGCGTGTTCAGGACCTGGAATAGCTCCGCGAGCCGCGGTCCAAGGTCCGAGCCGTCCTTGGCCGTCTTGCGCTCGACGTAATCCTCGAACGCTCCCGTCTCCCCCAGCGCGCCGGTGTCGTCGGCGAACATGAGGAACACGAGCCGCACCAGGAGCACGCGCAGGGGGTGCCCCTCGTAGCCGCTCTCCTTGAGGCGGTCGTGCAGCCGGCCCATCAACTCGGCGGCCCAGATATTGACCTCATCCTGCTCCTCGAACCAGCGCGGCCGATAGCCGGCGAGGAACGTGAACAACTCCAGCTTTTCCGGGAGCTGAGCGAGCCGGAACTCGACCTCGTCACCTGTTTCCATGTTGAGGACGCGGAAGCGGGCGAAGTCCGACAGGACGACCAGGCGGGGAAGCTCCTCGTCCTTGAGACCGTGCATGTAGCCCTGCGCCTGCTCCATTGCCGCGTCGAGATCCTCGCCAGCACTCTTGTGCTCGACCAGGATCATCCCCGGCCAGAACGCGTCGATCTGGCCCGTGGTCCCGCTGAGCTTCATGACGTTCTGCTCGAAGGTGACTCGGCGGCGGCGGCGGACGCCGAAGACCTCGAACCACTCGTTCCAGAACGTCTGCCGCTCCGCGGCCTCGCGCGTTTCGCCCTCCCACTCGCGCACGAACGCCCCCGCTCGAGTGCGCATCTCGCTGATCGTGAGCATCGCCCCCGGGGCAGTATGCAGATCGAGTTAACCCCGTGGTAGACCGGCGCTCGGCAACCCGCGCGCTCTAGCCCGCAACCGAAGGCTCCGCCCGGACCAGCACGCACGCAGAGCGAAGGTCGTCGGGCTCGACCTGCCACCCCGCCCACAACGCGCACGCCGCGACGAGCGATAGCGGGCGCGTGGTGTCGTCGGCGTTGGCGTCGCCCGGGCTGGGCAACTGCCCGCAGAAGGCATCGACGCCGATCCTCGCGTCCTCCTCATGGGTGGCGCCCTTCGCGCCCTTGGTCACGAATGCCTCCCACAGCAGCAGGCCCGACTGCAACTCGGCGAAGCGGTCCCATCGGAACGACACCGGGGCATCGCCGGCATGCTCGCGCAAGAAGGCCAGCACCCACGCGACCTGAGGCAGACCGGCCGTGAGTACGTTGGCGCCGACCGGAGAGCACCAAGCGGGCGCGTTGACGTCGCAGGGCCGGGCCTTGTTGACGAGAGCCGACTCCTCGGCGACGGGGATGAACAGCGGCATCTCAAAGCCAAGCGCCACCGGTCGCTCATTCACCAGTTGGTGAAGGACCGCCCGCGCCATGTGGTCGATGCTCGAAGCCTCGTGAACCTCCTCGTCCTCGCCGGTCGGGTGGCGGCGACCCCAGGCAAAGCTGCCCTGGTTCATCGAGCCCACGTCCGCGCAGAAGACCTCAAGGTCCTCGTACCAGGGCACTGACGCCTACCTGCCTAGCCGATCCGGGTTGTTGGCGAAGGGTGATCTGCCGTATGCACGTCGGAACAGCCCGACCATCTCGGTCTCGTCCGCGAGCGCCGTCGGGAAGCCCTCGCGCAGCGGCCGCCACGCGAACAGGAACTCGCTCGCGTCGGCAAGCTGCCACGCGAGGCGTCCGCCCCAGTGCCCTGTGCGTACACCGTCAGCAAAGGCCGCCATAGCCCGCACGCGGACAGTGAGGCTGTCCGCCTTGCCGATGTAGAGCACGTGCGCCCCATCGACCCAGTTGGCCTCAAGCGCGTCGAGCCCCACGGTGGGGTCGCGGTTCTTAAAGCGACCGGCCGGGTTCGCGGTCAGGAACCCCGGGTCGCCGGCCGTCGAGCGGTAGACGACGTACGTCCCAGGATCGGGCTCAACCACTGCGCTGCCGCCCGGTCGTAGCTCGGTGAAGACCACCCAGCCGCGATAGCCGTCCGCCGTCAGTGCCTCGCGGGTGAAGTCGCTGTGGCGCGGCGGGTCGTGCACGCCGTGATCCTACGTGCGGCCCCGATCACCGTCAGGGTTGCTTGGAGTACCCGTTGGACAGTCCTGGGCGCCTGAGGGCGGCCAGAGCACCCAGACCCCCACCTACGACCTCGCACCAACGCAGAGGCCTGGAGAACGCCTCAGAGGCACCGCTCAAGCCGACTTGAGCAATGATGGAGCCCAGGAAATGCGTTGATGACCGGGAACTTCCACGTCAGGAACTCCGGTTCGGGGCCGACAAAAGAACGGCAGGCGGACGCCTGAACCCGCTGTACTGTCCCCACGATGACCACCTCTGCCGCCCACGCGCTCGACCGCCAGGATGTTGTCCTGCTGATCGCCGACGGCGCCGAGGGGAGCTACCCGCTGGACCCGATCCGGCTCATGAAAGGGTGCTTCCTCGTATCACAGCTCGGCCGTCCCGAGTGGCGTGCCTTGTTCGACTTCCGCCCGTACGACTACGGGCCGTTCGACTCGGACGTGTACCGCTCAAGGGACGGGCTGGTGTCGCGGGGGCTGCTCCAGGTCGAGCGGCGTGGACGCTACGGGTCCTATGCGCTGACGGATGCTGGAGAGGAACGGGCTCGCGAACTGCGAGCGCAGATCGGCGAAGACGACGCCGAGTGGTTCGCCCAGATCGGCCGCTACGTGACGACGCGGTCGTTCAACGACCTGCTGGACGAGGTTTACGCCGACTACCCAGATTTCGCCACGCGGTCGCGCTACTCCCGCGCGTGACCGTCGTCGTCGCCTTCGTCGGCGCGGACGGCGCGATCCTGGCCTCGGACAGCGAGGCCACCGAAAGCGGCCACACCCGCTACGACGTCGAGAAGATCTGGACCTGCGGGGGTCTGCTGTGCGGGTACACCGGCAACGGCTCAGTGAAGGACCGCCTCGCCAAGGCGTTGGAGGACGCCTTCCTGAGCACCTTCCCTGGCCCCCTGGTGGATCGCATGCAGGCGCGGGACTCGTTGCAGCAGATCTTCAAGCCCGTCCTGCAGCACGTTTACTCGACCTTCGTGCCCGCCGGTCCGGGTCAACACCACGGCATGCTGGCGGGGTCCATCCTGATCCTCGGGCGCGACGACGCGGGCTACTGGCTGCTCGAGATCGACGGCAGTAACAACGCCAGCTTCTATACAGACAAGGGCTTTCACACCGTGGGCAGCGGATCGTCGGCGGCCTACGTGGCCCACGCTCTCATGGAGGGCTACGACATTGCCGCACGAGATGTGCAGGCACTGCGCCTCGTGGCGTACCGGACGGTCGACAACTGCATCAAGAGCCTTGGCGGAAGGCTCGGCGTTGGAGGCCACGTCCAGCTGTGGGAGTCACGGGATGGGGCGCCCTTCATGAAGTGCGAGGGCGACGAGCTGGACTCGGTCAAGGACGGCGTGGACACGTGGATCACCATCGAACGCGAGTCCCTGGACAAGGTCGTGGAGGGGAATGAGGCTGAAACCCCGGCGAAGGCGGACCCGCCAGTTCGCCTGGCCGACGAGGAGGAAAAGCAGGGCGGCGACGAGGGAAACGAAGTGGCTGCGTAGGGCAGGGGGGCAACCCCTCGGGCGATCCGATACGCGACCACCCCCCGCCCCGCCTCTACCGCAGCCGTTTCGTGCGGCGTTTTCCTGGAGCCTTGGTCGGGGTTGTCAGCACCCCTTCGTACGCTAAGCAAGCCATGCCGCGACGGCGCATCCCGAACGAGGTTCACAGGCAGCGCGGGACGTACCGTCCGAGCCGCCACGGCCAGGAGCTTGTCCGCGTTGGCGGTCGCCCCCAGCCGCAGGAAATCGCGGAGCCGCCGGACGGGCTGCACCGGGATGCCGCGGAGCTTTGGCGACAAGTCGCGCCGAGGCTGCTAGAGGCCGGCCTACTCGACCGCGTCGACCTCGCGGTCTTCGAGGCGATGTGCGTCATGTACAGCCGCAGCCTCCAGGCCCGTCGCGTCGTCGAGAGCGAGGGCCTGTTCACCCAGGGGTCGGTTGGCCAGCTTCGCCCGCATCCTGCCCTCCAGATCGAGCGTGAGGCGACCACGGCGTTCTGGAAGTTCGCAGGCGAGTTCGGCCTGACGCCGGTCGCCAGGACCCGGCTCGCGGTCGGCGAGCTTCACCGCCAGTCGCTCGCCGTTGAGTTTCAGCACACGCTCGGCGAGCCCATACTCACGCCCGCCGACTGACGCGCGCGCCTAGGACTGCGACCAGGTGGCGCGGATGCGTCGCTGTCCGCGCTTGCCGACGAGGCGGCGCTCGAACTCGCTGACGAACGGAGCGCGCCACCGCCAACCCGCGAAGCCCCACTCGTCACGGCCTCGGCGGTTCTTGGCGAGCGTCGTCCGGTCGAGCAGGTCGCGAGCCTTCGAGCACGACGCCCTTCGCGCTGACGCTCTCGAACACTGCTGGCCCGATGCTGAAGCGGGGGCACGACCTCGCCGTTGCCGACGCCGGAACGACGAGGAGAAGGCCGGCGACGACGAGCACGGAGAGGAGCCCCCGGATGCTCACGAGCGGCTAGTCCGCCGTTGCATCGGTCCACGTGTTCCCGTCCCAGTAGCGCAATCGCTTTTCGCCCTTGGGATCGGCGAACCACCCGGCGGGCGGTGCGGTGGGGGCGGCGGGCGAAGGCGTCTGAGGCACGGCCGACGGTGCTCGAGCAGGTCTCACGTCTTGACGCAAGCGTTCCGCTCGAGCATTCAGGCCTTCAGCGGTGGTCGAGGCGCGGGCAGCCCTCCAGTTCCCTCGGCCAGTCTTCTTGGACATCTTGAGTGCCCGCTTTTCCTGCTTTCCGGCCTCTTTCTCGACCTGCGCGAGCTGATGCCTGTCTAACGAGAGCCGCATGCGCTCCAGCCTCGTCATGTCCGACGCATCCGGCCTGGTGGCGGCTCGACTAGCGATCACGTTCGCCCCGGTTGCCCTGGCCATGTCGCTGAAGACGTCGGCCTGCCTGTCGCCGAGCATTTCGAGGGCGACCATGGCGAGTGTGTCGCCGCCGGAGGCCTGAAAGTCGAACACGACCGTGTACGCGTGCCTGTTCTTCATGAGCGCCATCTTTGCCGTGCCGACGACTCGCTCCGGTGCCTCTTCTACATCGCACCCGAGAGTCCGGAGGGCATCTGCGATGTGTCTTGACACCGCGTGTGGCGGCACACGGAGATGCCACTGCTCAAACGCTCTTGGCGCCATGCCGCGACTCTAACTCGGACACGCCGATCGGGTCCAGCGAGTCCGGGACGTCCGCACTCGACATGGCGCATCACCAGCTGTACGCTTTCACGTGCTGGCGAGTTCAAGGCGTCAGCGACCACAGCCACGGGTCAAGACGTGGCACCAGCGAGAAGGAGCCCGACATGGCTGACTGGATGCGTCCCCACGGGCGCAAGCTCATTCCCGGCGACCGGCAGTTCGAGGTCGCAGGCGAGGTTCGCACGTTCGACGTCACGCTCGGCAACGGCGCCGTCCTCGGCATCGATTGCGCGGTCATCCGCGTGTGGTGCCAGAAGGTCCAGAAGTTCACGACCTTCGCGATCACCGAGCGGGGCCTCGTGCTCGCACAGTCCAGGCAGCCGACGCTCAAGTCGGCGCTGAGCGACCTACGCGAACAGATCGAGTCCTGACGCGCGAGGTCCAGCCGCCAGGCGATCTACTCTGCGTCTACCGCGCGCTCGAGGTCGCGGGACTACATGCCCTCGAACGGCTCGCTTCGGCGAGCCGTTCGTCGTCATACCGTTGGGATACCTCCGATGCAAATGCCACGATCTGCGGTGCATGCAGTCCTGCTCAGTGACCTCCGATGCTCGCGGCGGAAGCTGACCCGCAGCCGAAGCTCTGGGTCGGTGACCTCGGCTTCTGCGACCGCTGCGGCGGCCTCACTCGGCGCGGCGCCTGCGACGACTGCTTCGCCAAGGAGCGACACGGCCAGATCGCGCAGCATGCACGGCTGCGACCCTCCTGGGTGTTCGTGGTCGAAGAGCAGGACCTGAAGCGGCGCCGGCGAGAGGACCCCGGGTCGGCCTTCCTCGTCATCCCGCACGACCTGAGCCAACCGGCGCGGTACGTGGCCGACGCTCTCGCTTTGATCGCCTCCGGCCGCCTCGCCCTCGGGGACACGCTCTCGTTCGCGCTCGGCCGCATCGCTGCAGGCCGGGACTGGATTACCGGGTGGCTGCGTGACGTAATCAACGTGACCTACGACCGCAAGACCGTCGCTCGCGCCCTCGATGAACTGTGTGAGCGCGGCGTCATCCGTCGCGTCGACCAGTTGACCCGTTGGATCGACAAGACAGGCGGCGAGCGCCAGCTCAAGAAGGGCGCATATGTGTACGCCCTCAACGTTCGCTTCCGCAGCCTCGGCTCGGTGGCGCTCCGGGCGCTCACGACCCGGTCGGTCCCACGAAATGCAGCAGTTAGGGGAACGGGGCGCGGCAGGCGCATCGACGGATGCCTCTCAGCGGCCGTCCGGCTAGCCCAAATCGGGCAGCGGAACCGTCTCGGCCACTGGCTCGCGTGCCGATGTACCGACGTCGGGCTGAACGAAGGCGAGGCGATGAGGGTGCTGCGGTCCTACCACGCCCAGATCGCTGACGGCCGTGGATTCGCCGTGCGCGAAGTCGAGCGCACCGTGCGGAGCCAGTACCAACGAACCCGCGCCGCCAGCCCGGTCGGCACCCGTGGCTGAACGACCGCGTCATCCCGTTGGCGTCGCCGGTGACCTGCTCGCCGATCAGGGCATCTACCGACTCCGCTGCGGCGCCGCGCAAGACCTCCTCGATGAGGGCGCCCGGATGACTGACGAGACAGGCCGGACCGAGAACAACGGCGCGATGTTGCTCCTGGCGGTTCAGGCGACCCGCGCCGTCCATGTCTTCGAGTCAGTCTCGGCGCTGGTTGGGATCGGTCGGGGGCTCACCGCAGCGATGCTCAACCGCGCGCTTCTCGAGGACGTCCTCAGCGTTCACTGGGTCGCGGCGAACAAGGACGCCGCGCCGAGGCAGGCCGACAAGCACGAGGAGGCGACGCGCCTCGGGGAGCGCAAGTTGTTCGCCGGTTTCGGGCGCACCGACGCCGTCGACGCCTTGACCGCGAAGGAGGAGGCACGGCTCGCCGAACTCGCAGACGGCTTCAGGGGGTTCCAACTGTCGTGGACTGGCGAGAAGCCGGACGACCTCAAGGCCCTGGTGCGTAGCCGCGTCCGACCCCAGGACGTGCGCGCCGTCGACTTCCTCTACTCCGTCATCCAGCGCCAGAACAACATGCTGCTGCACGCTTCGCCGGTCGCGTACAGCCTGTCGATGTCACCCGGTCGGCGCGGCCCTAACCGCGTCGGCCCAGACCAGTGGTGGCGGGAGGCCCTGGCGCACGGGGCGGCGGCGTTCTACCTGATCTTCGTGGTGATTGCGGAGGAGTTCGGCTTGGACCTCGAGGAACTCGACCAGCGCCACCATCTCGTGTCGTGCGTGGCGAAGAAGATCGACTCGACCGACTTGGGCGAGCTCGATCCGGACGACGCCTGCCTCTGTGGGAGCGGACGAGCTGTCCGCGCATGCCATCTGCTCTAGGTCGACGCGCTCAAGCGATGAGCACAGCGGCCGGCCGCTCGCCCAACCCGTAGTCGCCCATCGGCTCCAGGCAACGGGGGTGGGTTGCCGGCCACGGTCGACGGTCGTAGCTCAAGAGCCAGTGCGTGCGTTGTTCACGGAAGACGTCGCGCCACCAGCGCTGCTGGGGGAACGGGAGGTCGCGGACGGCCTGACTCACGCCGATCCGCCATGCGACCTTGAAGGTTCGTCCTCGCTCGCGCTGGCGCTTGAGTTCGACCCGCAGCCTCTCGGGAGGCGTCATGGCAGGATGGTCGCGGTGGCGCCGGACGGCGGCCTCGTGAACCTCACAGGCTCGCCCAGCGCGGGAAACCTGCCCGGAAGTCGCAGGGCAGGTTTGGGTTTCCTAGCGCTAGGACTTCGACTGTATTTACTTGCCTAAGCGTTGGCCTTCGGATAGAAGTAGACGACGACCGTCTGGCCCTTGAAGTCGGCCAGGCGGACTGGGTCACCGTCCTGGTCGGGGAGCGTGAAGTCGGGGGCGGGCTGGCCAGGCTCGATCATGGCGGCGAGGCTACCTCGCCGCCATGTCGGCCTCAGGCCAGCAGCTCGCAGCCGTGCGCGGTCGCGATCGCGGCCACGCGCTCCCAGTCGGGCTCCTCCTGGTCCGGCGGAGGCAGGGTCAGCGACTGAGCGGGCTCACTCATCTCGGTGACGAGGTCCTCGAAGCCACCGGGGGTGCAGATGAACAGCATCCGGCAGCCGTCGGGCCCGACCGTGTAGCGGTGCGGGACGTCGCGCGGCCCCCAGGCGAAGTCGCCCGCCTCGACGTGCGCGACCTGGTCGCCGACGTGGATCGTCGCGCTTCCCTCCAGGACGTAGAAGCCCTCGTCCTCGCCGTGGTGGACGTGCAGCGGTGCCTCGGCGTTCGGCGGCTCGGTCACCTCGATGACGGTGAGCTGGCCGCCGGTGTCGGCGGCGCCGGCCTTGATGATCGCGAGCGCTCCGAACCACCAGCGCGTGCGGGGGGTGAGTGTCGATGTGGTCATGCACGGAAGTCAACCGCCGCCCGCCCCGTCTGTCTCTCCCACCGATCTGGTATTTCGCCCGCGATTGCTTCCCCCGTAGGCTCGCGGCATGAGCTTCGGACTGGAGCGCGGGCTCGAGCGGATCGCCGACGTTTCCGCGCGCGGGAACGACCTGACGTCGATGTGGCACGACGTGCACGAAGTCATCGCTCCCGTGATGCCGACGCACATGGGCCTCTGCTGTTTCTCGCTGGACCCAGCGTCGCTGCTGATGACCAGCCACGTCAACCCCGGCCTTTCCTACCCGCTACCCGAGGAGGCCCTCGAGCTGGAGTACGCGGCCGACGACGTGCACGACATGGCCGGCGTCGCGCGCTCGCAGGCCGGTATCTCCTCCATCCACGAGGCGGCCGGCGGCGATCCGAGCCAGAGCCCGCGCTGGCAGGCGAACATGGAGATGGGCGGCGGCGACCAGGAGTTGCTCGTCGCCCTTCGCAACAAGACCGGAGCGGCTTGGGGCTGCCTGGGCCTCTACCGCGCCGCGGGCGAGCCGCAGTTCGACGCGGGCGAGCGCGCATTCCTGACCGCAGCCTCGCCGCTGCTGGCGGAGGGCGTGCGCCGGGCGCTGCTGATCGGGGAGGCGCGCGACCCTGAGGGGCCCGAGCCGCCGGGGCTCGTGGTGCTCGACGAGCAGCTTGAGATCGAGTCGGCCACACCGGGCGCGGAGCGCTGGATCGATGATCTGCCCGGCGGCGAGTACGGCAAGCGGCTGCCGGCGGCGGTGATGTCGGTCGCGCAGCAGGCGCTGAAGACGCCGCTCACGCCCGGCGCGGTGGCTGAGCCGGCGTTCGCCCGGGTGCTGTGCGACTCGGGGGCGTGGGTCGTGGTCCACGGCGCGCCGCTGGCGGGCGGGCCCGGCCGCCGCGCCGCCGTGATCATCGAATCGGCGCACCCGGCGCGGATCGTGCCGCTGCTGATGGCCGCCTACGGCCTGACCGAACGCGAGCAGGAGCTGACGCGGCTCGTCCTCCAGGCCGCCACCACGACCGAGATCGCCGAGGCGCTGGTCATCTCGCCCCACACCGTCCAGGAGCACATGAAGAACATCTTCGAGAAGACCGGGGTGCGCAGCCGGCGCGATCTCGTGGGCAAGGTGTTCTTCTCCCACTACGAGCCCCGGCTGCGCGACAACGAGCAGCGCGTGCTCGACCGGCGTCCGCTGCGCGGCGGCCCGGTCCCCTAAGCGCAGGCCGCCACGGCGGTGCTGCCGGGCAGCCGCTCGATGCGCCCCGCGGCGGCGTCAGGGGGGTGGTTGAGCCACGTGGCAGCGGAGCAGTCGCCGGTCAACCAGTACTCGAGCCACGCCATCGCGTAGCGCTGGTACATCTGGAGGAAGACCAGCGGGTTGCCGGTGGTGTTGGGGTCCTGGACGTCCTCGTGGTCGGATCCGACGACCTCGACCCCCAGCTTGGTCGTGTCGAGTGCGGCGAACTGCTGGTGGGACACGATCGTGCAGTCGCTGCCGTAGTCCATGTCGCACTGGACCGGGTGGATGTCGGCCTCGCTGGCGAGGACGATCGTGGGGACCCGGAGCTTCGGCGTCTGCGCGAGCGAGGAGTCGAGCGTGTAGCTGCCCAGCCGCTCGTCGGTCGGGTCGAGCAGCACGAGCGCCTCCAGCGGCGGGCCCTCGGTCTGTGCGCGCACCGCGGCGAAGGTGGCCATGTAGGCCCCGAGCGAGTGGCCGCCGATGGCGATGTGGTGCGGGTCGACGGCGCCGCTGAGGAACGTGCCAGGCCTGGCGCTCTGGGCGATCGCCCACCGCAGGATGCGCAGCATGTCGCCGGAGCCGACCCCGGAGTCGAGGTCGAAGATGTCGGCGAGCCGGCGCAGGCCGCCGAGGCCGGAGGCCGCGGTGCCCGCCCGGCGGTCGGCGACGATGACGACGAATCCGCGGCTGGCGAGCCGCTTGCCCCAGCCCGACAGCGGAAAGTCATCGAGCGTCCCGGGCCAGGCGTGGCCGAGCTCGATCAGCGGGCGCGGGCCGGCGCCGCGCGGGACGTAGATGTCGGCGTCCACCGCGGGGAGGGCGCCCTCGGGACCGCTCGGATCGAGCGGCATCGGGATCCGCACCCGCTTGACGGTCACCTGGTGGGGCCCCGGCGCCTCCGGACTGTCGGCGAGCGCGGCGGCCGGCGCGCCCAGCAATCCCAGAGCGATCCCCAGCATGGTGACGCGCCTCCCCAGTCGCATCCTGGCCCTACAGTAGCGTAAGTCCAGATGGCGTCGCAAGGCAGAACCGGCGTGGCGGGGTATGCGCACTTCCATGTGCCGGCCGCGGTGCGGGCCGAGCAGCTGCTCGACGTGGCCGAGCGCCTGTTCTCCGCGGGCGGCTATGGCGCGACGTCGATCGAGGCGATCGCCCGCGAAGCGGGCGTCACCCGCCCGGTCGTCTACGAGCACTTCGGCTCCAAGGACGGGATCTATCTCGCCTGCCTGCGCCGCGCCCGCGCCGAGCTCGAGGCGATGCTGTTCGAGTCGGTGGCGGCGGCCGGCAGCGATCTGCGCGCGCAGCTCGCGGCCGGCGCGGACGCGTACTTCCGCTTCGTCGAGCAGGGGGCCGAGCGCTGGCGGGTGCTGTTCGGCGGCGGCGCGGCTGTCTCGGGCGAGCTTGCCGAGGCCGCGATGCAGCTCCACCTGGGGACCGAGCGCCGCTTCGCCGCCCTCTTCCGCCAGGCCGCGCCGGAAGGGGACGAGCAGCAGCTCGTCGCGGTCGCCCATGCCATCGGCGGCGCCGCCCACCAGCTCGCCCAGTGGTGGCTGCGCACCCCCGGCGTGCCACGCGCGCAGGTCGTGGAGACCTACAGCGCCGTGACCTGGAACGGGCTCGCAACGGTCCTGGGGATCCCGAGCCGATCAAGCTCGGCCTCGATCAGGTCCTGATCTGCCCGTGTGACGAGCTGTGTGTAGTGGTAGCGGATGGGCAGCAGGCCGTCGGCCCGGCGATGCAGATCGCGTCGGTGGTCCCGGAGGATCCGGCGATCGCCGGCGTGACCCCTGGCGCCGTCGAGCTCGATCACGACGCCCTCGGCTTCGTAGATGGCGTCGACCGTCGTGCGGCTGACGCCGGCATTGAACACCGGCAGAGCGAAGCCGCGGGTATCGAGGAAGTTGATGAAGGCACGCTCCAACTCGCTGCGGGTGTGGGCGAGCTCGGGCGTGTGCTCGCCGATCGCTCTGCGGAGCTTGGCTGCGCCCGGGTAGCCGCGACGGAGGGTGAGCCGGTCCGGGCGGATGTCGTGGTGGAACTCGAGCTCGGCGAGGACGCCCTTCAGATCCCAGAGGCTCATGTCTTTGGCGAGATCGAGCGGGATCCGTTCGAGAGCGGTGATCGGCATGCCGCTGTGCTTGACGCGCTCGCCGTCGGTGAGGGAGAGGCGGTGCCAGCGGATGCCCTCCACCGGCGTGAGGTCGCTTCGCACCGCCACATGAATCTCCGGCGGGCGCTGCTTGATCAGGCTCACCCACCATCCGGCGGAGTCCGCACAGAGGCAGGCGTCCCTCCCACCGGCCAGGATGGCCGCGGCATGCCGGCCCTCGATTGATAGCAATGAGGGAGGGACGGTCGAGAGCACGCCGCGCCACAGCGGGTACAGACGCTGGCTGGCGATCCAACGCCTCACCACGGCGTCCGCGATCCCCCGGCGCTGCAGCTGGCCCAGAGATGCCACACCCCACTGGCGACCGGCAACCGCGCCAAGTTTCCGCCGGTTGTCGGCAACCGCGCCAGACTGTCCCCGGAAGCCGGTGGGAATCTGGCGCGGTTCGGAGGGGGCGGTGGAAACCCGGCGCGGTTGGCGGAGGCGGCGGAACATCGCCGGACATGAAGCCACAGGCGCCTGTCAACGATCAACGCCCATGAGTGACAAAAGGCCGGCGGAACTGTTATTTCAGAAGCCGCGACAAGCGGCGGTCCTTGAGGACCCGCCCGCCGGTCTGGCACTGCGGGCAGTAGCTCATCACGTAGTCCTCGAAGAAGACCGCTTCGAGCGTCGTGCCGCAGCGCGGGCACGGCTCGCCCTGGTGGGCGTGGATGCGCGCGACCTTCTGCTGCTTGTCGGGGAGGGGCAGGGACCAGTGCTCGGCGTAGTAGGAGACCGCTCGGTCGAGCTCGTCACGGATCGCCGCCCGCAGTCCCTCCCGCTCCTTCTCGGTGACGTCGTTCGCCCGCTTGAAGGGCGAGAGGCCCGCGGCCCACAGGATGTCGTCGACCCAGGTCCGCCCGATGCCGGCGATCACGCGCTGGTCGCGCAGGAGGGAGTGCAGGGGGCGCGGATCACCGAGAGAGAGGCTCGGGGGATCCGGCCAGGCCTCGGGCCCCAGCGTCGCCAGATGCTCGTCGTCCTCGACCTCCTCGGTGCGATACACCCGCACCCACGCCGCCTGATGCGTGCCGAACTCGCGCAGCCGCAGCTCTCCCCCGCCCTCCAGGCGCAGCAGGAGGCGGGATGTCCTGTCCTTCAGCGAGGCGCGCTTGTCGAACAGCTGCAGCCTGCCGGCGTTCATCAGGTGGATCACGAGCACGATGCCGGCGCCCGTCGCGACCAGGAGCAGCTTGCCCCGCCGCTCGACACCGGTGATCGTCGTCCCGTCCAGCGCGTGCAGCGGTGGGTCGAAGGTCTTGAGCACGTTGAGGCCGGGTGCGAGCGCCGACTCGATCGCCGCGCCGCGGACCGCCTCGTCGAGCAGGCGCGCGGTGACCTCGACCTCCGGCAGCTCGGGCATAGGCTCCCGAGGGTATGGACCAGTGGGTCGCAGAGCAGGCCACGCGGATCGCGGCGCGCGCCCCCCGCGAGCTCGAGGCCCTCGTGGGCGTGTCGTCGCCGAGCGGCGACGTGCCGGGGGCCGAGGAGTGCGCCGCCGTGTGCGCCGCACTGCTGCCGGACGGCGCCGCGGTCGAGCGGCCGCCGTGCTCGTCGCCCGACCACGCCCCGGACCTGATCGCACGCATCGCCGGCACCGGCCGCGCGCGCGTCGTGCTGCTCGGGCACGTCGACACGGTCGTCTCCCACTCGGCCCACCAGCCGCTGCGCGCTGAGGACGGCAGGCTGATGGGCAGCGGCACCGTCGACATGAAGGGCGGCGACGTGCTGGCGCTCGGCGTCCTGCGCGCGCTGTCGGCCCGGCCGGAGCTCTACGCCGAGGTCGCGCTGCTCCTCGTCTGCGACGAGGAGTGGCGAACCGCGCCGTTCGCGCACGCCGAGACGTTCGCGGGCTGGGACGCCTGCCTGTGCTTCGAGGCCGGCGAGACGACCGCCGACGGCGAGGACGCGGTCGTCGTCAAGCGCAAGGGCGCCGGGACCTTGCACGTGCGGGCGCAGGGGCGCGCGGCCCACTCGGGATCGGCCCCCGACGCCGGCCGCAACGCGCTGCTCGCCCTCAGCCGCGTCGCGCAGGCGGTCGCCACCCGTCACGACCCAGGGGGCGAGCACCGGCTCACGGCCGTGCCGACGATCTTCCACGCCGGGGAGGCGTTCAACGTCGTCCCCGCCACCGGCGAGCTGTTCTGCGACCTGCGCGCGGACGACCGCGCGGCCTTCGACGACGTCCTCGCCGCCGTGCCGGAGGAGCTCGACGGAGTGCGGCTGCGGCGCACGCTGCTGCGCGTGTGGCCGGGGATGGACGCCCGAGAGCCGACCGCGCCGGTCCTGTCGGCCGCCGCGGAGCTGCTCGGCCGGCCGATCCATGCCCACGCCCGCGGCGGCGCCTCCGACGCCAGCCACTTCGCCCCGGGGATCCCCGTCACCATCGACGGGCTCGGCCCGCGCGGCGGCGCGGCCCACAATCCGGGCGAGTACGTCCTCGAGCGCTCCCTGCACGAGCGCGCCGAGGTCGCGCTCGCCGTCACCCTCGCCGCCCTTTCACAAAAGGGACGGACCCTTTTGTGAAATGGCGGCTAGGTCGGCCGGGCGCAGGAGCGCGATCAACTCGCCCGGCGCGGCGAGGTCGACCACGGCGACACCGCCCTTCTTGAAGTCGACGCGCGCGCCGGTGAGGTCGTAGACGACCTGGGTGAAGTCGGGATCGTGGCCGACGGCGAGCACGTCGCCACTGTGCCCGGCGACGAGAGCGCGCGCGGCGGATGCGTCGAAGTCCTCGGCGAGGGTCTCGTCCTCGATCACCTCGACGCCGAGCGCCTCGACGGCGAGCCGCGCGGTATCGCGCGCACGCACCTTCGGGCTGGCGTAGCAGGCGTCGAGAGCGACGCCGAGGCGGGCCATGGCGCGCCCGGCCGCGCGCGACTGCTCCCGGCCCTTCGCCGTCAGCTCCCGCTCGGCGTCCGGCCCCTCGCCCTTGTCGCTCGCCTCTCCGTGCCGCAGCAGCCAGAGCATGGCCGCGGAGGCTACGGCCTACCAGTAGGAGCGGGCGAGCTCGGCCTGGTCGATCCCCCAGCGCGCGCTCTCCGGGGACGGAGCGTCCTCGATCTCGGCGAGCGTGAAGGCGAACTGGACGCACTCTGCGAAGCGAGCGCTGCCGTCGAGCGGCACCATCCGCGTCTCTCCGAGCGGGCCGCGCGCGAGGCGGATCACCGCGAACTCCGGTTCGGAGCCGTCATAGGGGTATGTGGCATCGATGCGTCCGACGACGTCACCGGTCAGATCAAGGGCGATCAACCCGAGGGGGCTGAGCATTGGCGGAACCTCGCTGGCGGGAGAGGGGTACTGAGGTCCAGATCGGCACGGGCCGGTGCCGGCCTGTAGAACTGGGCGCCTGCGCGGACTACTGGTCGATTTCGGTGGCGTACTGACGAGCAACGTGTTCGCCTCCTTCGAGGCGTTCTGCCGCGCCGAGCGGCTCGACCCCGACCACATCAAACAGCTGTTCCGCTCGGACGCGACGGCGCGCGCGCTGCTGGAGGACCTCGAGAACGGGAAGCTGGCCGAGCGTGACTTCGAGATCGCCTTCGGCGAGCGCCTCGGGCTGCCCGACGAGGATCTGATCGCGCGCCTGTTCGCCGGGATGCGGCCGGACACTGCCATGATCGATGCCGTCGGAGCCGCGCGCGACCAGGGCGTCGTCACCGGAGTTCTGTCCAACTCCTGGGGAATGGCGACCGACTACGACGCGCTCGGCGACATCTTCGATGCGCGTGTGATCAGCGCCCAGGAGGGCATGCGCAAGCCGGACCCGCGCATCTACCCGCTGGCGGCCGAGCGCATGGGGCTGCCGCCGCAGGAGATCGTCTTCGTCGACGACCTCGGCTTCAACCTCAAGCCCGCAAGGGAGCTCGGGATGGCGACCGTGCTGCACACGGACGCCGGGACGACCATCCCTCAGCTCGAGGAGCTGCTTGGGCTCAGGCTCAGGTCCGACAGCGAGAACGGCGGCTCCTCGCCGAACGTCTTGCGGTAGCGCCGCCGCATCAGCTCGTGCCGGCGCGCGGCCTCCGCGTGGCGGCCGCGGCGCACGAGCAGCGTGAGAAGGTCGCGGTGCGCGTCCATGTCGTAGGGCTCGAGCTCGGCCAGCCGGTGCAGCTGCTCCGTCGCGCCCTCGAGGTCGTTCGCGGCCGACTTGATCTCGGCGAGGCCGCGCAGCGCCTGGCCGCCCATCTCGCGCAGCCGGTCGCGCTCGGAGAACGACCACTCTGCGTAGACCTCCTCGGCGAGGAAATCGCCGCGGTAGAGCCCCGCGGCACGGGACAGCGCGGCCTCCGCCGTCTCCCCGTCTCCCGCGTGGTGCGCCTTGAGCCCCTCACGCACGCACGCCTCGAAGTCGTCGGCGTCGATCCAGATCGCGCCGCGCTCGAGCTCGTAGCCGCCCGAGCGCGAGGACACGAAGTTCGAGCCGCCGTGCTTCGGGCGCCCCGGCTCGAGCCGGTCGCGCAGCGTGTGCACCGCCTGGCGGACGTTGGTGACGCCCCTGCGGCCCGCATCGGGCCAGAACACCTCGATCAGCTCGTCGGTGGGGACGACCCGCTCGCGGTGGGTGATCAGGTACTTCAGGACGTGGCCGGGCCTGTGGCCGAGCCACTCGCCGGCGAGCGGCCCCTCGCCGCTCTCGACGCGGCTGCGCCCAAGCGTGAAGATGCGCAGCTGCGGCCCGCCCATCCAGTGGGGCTCGGTGCGGCGGCGGCGGTCGCCCGCGACGCCGGGGCGGACCTGGAGCACGACCGCGGGCTCCGCGCCGCCGTAGGGCGAGCCGGTGACCCAGACCGAGTGCACGGCTCCGTGCTCGAGCGGCAGGTCGACGCGCAGCTCGGGCAGCGGGCCCTCGTGGTTGAGCGCGAGCTCCGTGATGCAGTGGTCGGCAAGCGGTGTGCCGGTGCGGCGGCAGTCGAAGATGTCGCAGCAGCGGACGCGCTCGCGCTCGAGCAGCGGGCCGAACATCGCCTTGGCCCGCAGGTTCGTCCCCTGGACCTGGCCGTGCGCGTCCGTGACCACGATCCCCGTGGGAAAGAACTCGAAGACGGCGCGGTAGGCGATCGGGGTCTTGAGTCCGAGCTCTGACGTGCGGGGGGCGATTTCTGTCATTTCGATGGAACAAACGTCCAGAAGATGACGCTTGATTTCCGTTTAACCTACGGCCTAATCGGCAGCCGACGGGGCGGCATCAAGGTGGTGGACGTTCGATTGATCTGCACGCCTCTGGGGGGAGGCTCCGAATGTCCGCACAATCCCAGTCCGTCCCGAAGTCCGTTGTCCGCGCGGAGGCCGACCGCCTCGCCGCCACAGGTCGAGGTGAGCGGTTCCGCCGCCGCCGCCTCGACCGGTCGGGTGACGTCGAGCCCATCGTTCACGCGGCCGTGCGCCGCGCCAAGCAGGGCGACGAGGACGCGATGCGCTTCCTCTACCTCCGCTACGCGGACAACGTCTACGGCTACGTCTGCTCGATCGTGCGCGACGAGCACGAGGCGGAGGATGTCACGCAGCAGATCTTCGCGAAACTGCTCACCGCCCTGGGGCGCTACGAGCCCCGGTCGGTCCCCTTCTCCGCCTGGATCCTGCGCATCGCCCACAACGCCGCGATCGACTCGATGCGCTGCCGCCGTGCGGTGCCGTGCGAGGAGGTCCGCTCCCATGAGCTCGAGGACGGCTCGATCGCCCGCGAGCGCGCCGCCGACCTACAGGAGGCCATGTCGAAGCTTCCGGACGAGCAGCGCGAGGTGATCGTGATGCGCTTCGTGCTCGGGCTCTCGCCGCGCGAGATCGCCGAGCGCATCGGGCGCTCCGAGGACGCCGTCCACGGGCTCCAGCACCGCGGCCGGGTCACGTTGCGCCGGGAGCTGACCGCGATGCAGTCAGCCCCCGCCGCGATGGTGGGTTAGCCCCGTCCACAGACCGGGCTAATCCCGCTTGCCGCGGCCGTACATGAACTTGGTGATGCGGCCGAGCAGCTTCGTCACGCGCGGCGAGTAGCCCATCATGTGCAGGTCCTTCTTCATCGGCGCGAAGCGCGTGACGAGGAGGGACTGCTGGCGGCAGAACTTCTGGATGCCCCCGGGCCCGTGGCGGTAGCCGAGCCCGGACGTCTTCCAGCCGCCCATCGGCAGCTCGGTCGCGAGGTAGTTGATCTGGGCGTCGTTGACCGTGACCACGCCGGCCTCGACCTGGCGCGCGACGCGCTCGGCCCGGGCGACGTCCGAGCCCCACACCGACGCTGCGAGCCCGTACAGCGAGTCGTTGGCCAGGCGGATCGCCTCGGCGTCGTCGGCGACCTTCATGATCGGCAGCGTCGGGCCGAAGGTCTCCTCCTGCATGCAGGCCATCGAGTGGTCGACCTCGGTGAGGACGGTCGGCTCCCAGTAGAGGCCGCCGTCCTTGCGCAGGTGCCCGCCGGTGCGGATCGTCGCGCCCTTCTCGCGCGCGTCCTGAGACGTGCGACTCGATGATGTCGGCCTGGGGCGGGAAGATGATCGCTCCGAGGTCGACCGATCCCGGCCCCTCCGGCTTGCCCTGGCGCAGCGCCCTGACCTTCTCGGTGACCTTGTCGACGAACTCGTCGTAGACCGGCTCCTCGACGTAGACGCGCTCCGTCGAGATGCACGTCTGGCCGGCGTTCTGCATCGAGTAGTGGACGGCGGCGTTGGCGGCGCGCTCGAGGTCGGCGTCGTCGAGCACGATCATCGGGTCCTTGCCGCCGAGCTCGAGGCTGACCGGGATCAGCCGCTCGGCCGCCCGCGCGGCGATCTTCTTGCCCGTGCGCGTGGAGCCCGTGAACATGATCATGTCGACGTGGTCGACCAGCGCGGCACCGGTCTCGCCGTAGCCGGGGATGGCGGCGAAGATGCCCTCGGGCGTGCCGCACTCGCGCATGCACTCGGCCATCAGCAGCGACGTCAACGGTGTTATCTCGGACGGCTTGAGCACAACCGCGTTGCCGGCGGCGAGCGCCGGGATCGCGTCGCCGAACGAGTTCGTCAGCGGGTAGTTCCAGGGCCCGATCACGCCGACGACGCCGACCGGGCGGTAGCGGATCACCAGCTTGCGGCCGAGCACGAACGGGTTGGCGCTGTGGACCTTCTGGTCGGCGAGGTAGTCCGGGGCCTTCTTGGCCCAGAAGCCGAACGCGTGCGCGCCGTAGCCGAGCTCCGCGAGCTGCGCGTCCTCCCACGCCTTGCCGGTCTCGGAGACGATCGTCTCCACGACCCGCTCGGCGTTGTCGACCAGCCACTTCTGCGCACGCCGCAGGACCTTGGCGCGACCCTCGAAGCCGAGCTCCTCCCATGCGGGCTGCGCGGCCCGCGCCTTGGCGACGATCTCGGCCACCGCCTCCGGGGCCGTCACCGGGATCGTCTGGATGATCTCGCCCGTCGCCGGGTTCTCGACGGGGATGGAGTCGCGCGCGCCGTTCGTCTTGGCGGCAGTCTCGTGCTCGACGGTGGCCATGTAGCGGAGGCTACATGACACTGGCTGGACGGCCAGTCAGCCCGTGGGGTCCGGATCGATCCGTGTGACCGTGTCGTCGCCGGGGTTCGAGACCCAGATCGCGCCGAGGCCGGCGGCGATGTTGGTCGGCTGGGAGCCGACGGGGATCGGCCGCCCCTTGACGCGGCCGGTATCGGGATCGATCTCGGAGACGGTGTCGTCGTTGCGGTTGGTCACCCACAGCGCCCCCTCCCCGGCGGCGATGCGGCGTGGGTTGTCGCCGACCGGGATCGGAGCGCCCTCGACCTCGAGCGTCTCCGGGTCGATCTTCACCACGGCATCGTCTCCGGCGAGCACGACCCAGGCAGCGCCGAACGCCTGGACGACGTCGCGCGGCTCCCTCCCGACGGGGATCGCGGCCTCCAGCACGGCAGCCGTCTCCGCATCGATCACGGTGACGGTCCCGTCGTCGGCGTTGGGGACCCAGACCCCGCTCTGACCTACGTACGCAGTCACGGGCGCCGCGCCCACCACGATCGGATCGCCGACGAGGGCATTGGAGGCGCGGTCGACGCGCTGCACCGTCCCGTCGCCGGCCAGCGCCACCCAGACATGCTGCGGGCCCAGCGAGACACCCTCGGGAAGGCTGCCGACGAGGGTCGATCCGGCGGCCACGGGGTCAGGGTCGGCCTCGAAGCGCAGCAGCTTGTTGTCGATGTGGCTGGTGATGTAGATGCCGCCCTCGTCGACCGCGATGCTGTCGGGGCGCTTGCCCGCGGGGATCGGGTCTCCGATCAGCGTGTTGGTCGCCGGGTCGATCCGCTCCAGGTCGGCGTCGTCGGCGGCCACAAGCCAGACCGTGGCGCTGTCGACGGCGATCCCGTCGGGACCGTCACCGACCGGGATCGAGGCGACGGCTCGCGGCGCGGCCTTCGCCGCGGTCGCCGTGACCGTCGCGCCCGCGTTGCCCCTGGGCTCGTCGCCACTGCCGGCGACGAGGGCGACAACGACGGCCGCGACCAGGAGCGGCAGCGCCACGGTCAGCGCGACGCGCACCCGGCGCGGCCCGCCCGCCGCGGGGGCGCCCAGCTTGACCGTGCGCCCTGGCTGCGTGGGCGCTCCGCCCCCGGTCAGCGCGGCCGCACACGCCCGCGCGAACGCGCCCGCCGTCGGCAAGCGGTCGTCCGGCGCCTTGGCCATCCCGTGCTTGACGACCGCGCTCAGCGCCGGTGGAAAGTGCGAGGGCAGGTCCGGCGGCGGGTCGTTCATGTGAGCGAGCATCCGCGCCGTGTCGCTGCTGCGCTCGAAGGGCGGCTTGGCCGTCAGCAGCTGGAAGGTCATGCACGCGAGCGAGTAGACGTCGCAGCGCCGGTCGACCGGGTCGCCCAGCAGCTGCTCGGGGGCCGCATAGTCGAGGGTGCCGAGCACGACACCGGTGCGCGTCAGCGCCGCCTCGGAGTCGGTGCGTTTGGTCAGGCCGAAATCGGTCAGGTACGCGTGGTCGCCCGCCATGAGGACGTTGTGGGGCTTGATGTCGCGGTGGACGAGCCCGGCGGTGTGGGCCGCGTCGAGCGCCGCGGCGACCTGCTCGACGACGTCGGTGGCCTTGGCGGCCGGAAGCGGACCGCCGCGCTTGATGATCGAGGACAGGTCCTCGCCGTTGACGAAGCGCATCGCCAGATAGAGGGCGGTGCCGTCCTCGCCGGCCTCGTAGACGGGGATGACGTTCGGGTGGTCCAGGGAGGCCGCCAGCCGCGCCTCGCGCTGGAACCGCGCGCGGAACTCCTGGTCCCCGGCGAGCTCGGGGGTGATCACCTTGAGCGCGACCGGGCGGTCCAGGCCGTCCTGGATCGCGCGGTACACGACGCCCATGCCGCCGCGGCCGACGACGCCCTCGATCTGGTAGCGGCCGAGGCGCGACCCGGGGGCCAGCTCCGTCATCGCGCAAGCATTTCCGCTAAGCCCGCGGAAAGCAACCCGCTGCTATTCGACGCTGACCTTTTCCATGCGGGCGTCCTCGCGCGGGCGGTCGCGGCCGTCGGTGTCGAGGCCCTCGATCGCGTCGACCGTGTCCATGCCGGAGGTGACCTCGCCGAAGACGGTGTGCTTGCCGTCGAGCCAGGGCGCCGCGTCGGTGGTGACGATGAAGAACTGCGAGCCGTTGGTGTTGGGCCCGGCGTTGGCCATGGCGAGGGCGCCGCGGACGATCTTGTGCTGGTTGATCTCGTCCTCGAACTGGTAGCCGGGACCACCCGTGCCGCTGCCCTGCGGGCAGCCGCCCTGGATCATGAAGTCCTTGATCACGCGATGGAAGACGAGGCCGTCGTAGAAGCCATCGCCGGCGAGCTTCTTGAAGTTCTCGACGGTCTTGGGGGCATCGGCGTCGAAGAGCTCGATCTCGATGTCGCCGTGGTTGGTGGAGATGGTGGCTGCGGACATGTGCCGTGAGCCTAGGGGTGCCGGGCGGGCCCCCCGAGCCCTACCCACGCGCGAGCTCGAGCCTCAGCCCGTTGGTTGCGTTGACCGTCTCGACAACGCGCTCGGCGTCCTCCTCCGGGACCTCGAGGAGAGCGAAGCGCTCGAGCAGCCGCACGTTGCGGATGCGCTCGCCGTCGAGGCCTGCGCGGTGCACGGCGGCGATCAGATCGCTCTCGGAGAGCCCGTCGGCGCGGCCCGAGTCCGCGATCAGCGCGCGATAGTTGCCGTTGGGCGCCGGCTCGGTGTCGCGCGGCTTGCGCGTGTGGCGGCGGGGGCGGCGCTCGGTGACCGGCGCGGGGTCGACCTTGGCACCCTCGCTCCACGGGGCGATCTGGGTGTTGGCATGCGCTTCGATCGCCGCCAGGTCGCGCTTCTGCTTGGAATCGATGAACGTGATCGCGCGGCCCTCGCGGCCGACGCGGCCGGTGCGCCCGATGCGGTGCACATAGATGTCGGGGGAGTTCGGGACGTCGAAGTTGATGACGTGGGTCACCGTCGAGATGTCCAGGCCGCGGGCGGCGACGTCGGTGGCGACCAGGATCGGGACGCGCCCGTCCTTGAAGGAGATCATCACCCCGTCGCGGCCGCCCTGGGTCATGTCGCCGTGCAGCGCCTTGACGTTCATGCCCTTGTCGCGCAGCGTGCGGTAGAGCTGGTCGCAGCGGATCTTCGTGCGCACGAAGACGATCGCCTGGCGTGGGCGCTCGGAGGCGAGCACGCGGGCGAGCATCTCGTTCTTCTCGCGCTGCGGCGTCTCGACGTAGAACTGCTCGACGGTGTCGATCGTCAGCGTCGCCGCCTTGACCTTGACCGTGACCGGCTCGTACAGGTGGCGGGAGGCCAGCTGGGCGATCGGCGCCGGCATGGTCGCGCTGAACAGGCACGTCTGGCGGCCGTTCGGGCACAGTTGGAGGATCTTCTCGACGTCCTCGAGGAAGCCGAGGTCGAGCATCTCGTCGGCCTCGTCGAGCACGACATAGCGGCACGAGTGCAGCATCAGGCTGTGGCGGCTGATGAGGTCGAGCACGCGGCCGACGGTGCCGACGACGATCTGCCCGCCGGTCTTCAGGCGCGCCTGCTGGTCGCGGATCGGTGCGCCGCCGAAGACGGCGACGGGCTCGATGCCCTTGTGGCGCGCGTAGGCGCGCAGCGCCTGGGTCACCTGGATGCAGAGCTCGCGCGTCGGGGTCAGCACGAGCGCCTGCACGTCCTCCTCGGAGGGATCGACGAACTGGACCATCGGGAGGCCGAAGGCGGCTGTCTTGCCGGTGCCCGTCTGGGCCTGGCCGATCACGTCGTGACCCTGCAGCAGGTGCGGGATCGCCTGCTCCTGGATGGGGCTGGGCGAGTCGTAGCCCACGTCGTCCAGGGCGGTGAGAATGTCCTCGGAGAGGCCGAGGTCCTTGAAACTGGCTGTCATGTATGTCTGCGCAATGACTCTAGGCTGCGGGGCATGCGTTTTGCGCGGTACGTCGCGCTGTTCGTGGCGCTCGCCACGGTCGGGTTCGCCGTCGGCGACTGGGCCAGCCACCCCAACTGGCTCGGCCTGCTCGGCCTCGCGATCGTGCTCGTCTCCTTCTCGCTGCTGCTGGGCTACCTCTTCCGGCCGGATCCCTCGGCGCGGTTGCGCCCGAAACCGCGACCAGAGCCGGAACCGCAGGCACCGAAGGAGAAACACGTGTGGGCGGCGGGCTGGGACGCCGGAGAGGCGCGCGCCGCGCGCGAGCGGCGCCGCGAGCGCCGCGACTAGCACGATCAGAGCGTCACAAAAGGGTCCGTCCCTTTTGTGACATGGCACTAGGCTCGCGCGGTCTATGAGCACGGTCACCGTCGTTGGGTCCATCGCGTTCGACGCCGTCGAGACCGAGGCGGGCAAGCGGGATCGGCTGCTGGGCGGGTCGGCGACGCACTTCTCGCTGGCGTCGTCGTTCTTCGCCGACACGCGCGTCGTGGGCCCGGTCGGAGACGACTTCGGCGAGGAGGAGTTCGCGGTGCTGCACGCGCGCGGGGTCAACACGGACGACATCGAGCGGATCCCGGGCGGCAAGACGTTCTTCTGGGCGGGTCGCTACGAGCGCGACGTCAACGTCCGCCACACCCTGCGCACCGACCTCAACGTGTTCGAGACCTTCGAGCCGAAGCTGTCCGCGGAGTCGGCGAACGCGGAGGTGCTCTTCCTGGCCAACATCGTCCCTGCGCTGCAGATCGCGGTGCGCGAGCAGTGCAAGAACACGCGCTTCTCGGCACTGGACTCGATGAACCTGTGGATCGACGTCGCACACGAGGACCTCGTCCGCGCCATCGGGATGGTCGACTGCGTGATCGTCAACGACGGCGAGATCAAGCAGCTCACCGACGAGCCGGTGCTCGTGCGCGCGGCGCGCGCGGTGCTCGAGCTCGGCCCCCGCATCGTGATCGCCAAGCAGGGCGAGTACGGATCGACGCTCTTCAGCGGCGACGAGATCTTCGCCCTGCCCGCGTACCCCACGGCCGACGTCGTCGACCCGACCGGCGCCGGCGACACGTTCGCCGGCGGCTTCGTCGGCTATGTCGCGGCTCACGGCGACGGCGACCTGCGCTCCGCTCTTGCGTACGGCACGGCACTCGCCTCGTTCAACGTCGAGGCGTTCGGGACCGAGCGGCTGCAGACGCTGACCCGCGCAGAGGTCGACGCGCGGGTGGGCGCCCTGGCGGCGATGACCGGCCTACCGAAATCGGGCTAGTCTTCGCCTCGTGGGTGGGCACCCATGACCTGGGGATTCATCTGGCTGATGTTCATCCTGAAGATCCCGATCATCGGGCTCTTCTGCATCGTCTACTGGGCGTGGAAGCAGACCGACGAGCCTGCGCCTGAGCATCCCGTGCGCAGCGCGCCGCAGCCGCATCCGCACCGGCCCGACCGACCGAAGCGGCGCCGACCGCGCGGGCCGCACGGCGATCCCGCCGTCCTGCCGGCGCCGCCGCGCGTGCGACCGGTGACGGCGATCGCCCCCGCGCTCGCGGCCCGCGAGCACCTGGGAGACTGACCGCCGTGGAAATCCACTCCGCGGTCTCCGACGGCACGCTCCGCCGCCTCGTCGAGGAGGGTCGGCTCGTCGTCGAGCCGTGGGACCCCGAGATGGTGCAGCCCGCGTCGATCGACCTGCGCCTGGGCGACTCGTTCCGGGTCTTCTCGAACCACCGCATCAGCGCGATCGACCTGCGCGACATGCCGCCGAACCTGACCGAGGAGGTGTCGATCGCCGAGGACGAGCCGTTCGTCATCCACCCGGGCGAGTTCTGCCTCGGCCGCACACTCGAGCGCGTCGAGCTGCCCGACGACCTGGTCGCGCGGGTGGAGGGGAAGTCGAGCCTGGGGCGGCTGGGACTGATCGTCCACGCCACCGCCGGCTTCGTCGACCCCGGATGGAGCGGGACGCTGACGCTCGAGCTCAACAACCTCACGCGAGTCCCGATCAAGCTCTACGCGGGGCTGCCGATCGCGCAGCTCAGCGTGATGGCGCTCGACCGGGCCGCGGAGCGGCCCTACGGGTCGGAGGGCCTCGGATCGCACTACCAGGGCCAGGTCGCGGCGACCGAGAGCCGGTACGGCGGGTAGAGTCCCGCGCCGTGCTTGGAGCCATCGTCACCTTCGCCGCCGAGGAGGCGCACAAGACCTCGCACACCGCCTTCTACGTCGCGGGCGCCGTGCTCGCCGGGTGGGCGGTGCTCGTCTCCTTCATCGGCATCCGGGGGCACGCGAACTGGCCTTCGACCGACTCCGCCGCGCGCGGGATCATGGGCATCTCAGCACTCCTCGTCGTCGCCGCGTGCGCGACGGCGGTGATCACGGGCTAGCGAGCCGGTGCGCGGGTTGGCCGCGTTGATCGCCGCGCTCGTGCTCGCAGCCCCGGCCCGCGCGGCCGACTGCCCGAACGCCGACCGGGTCGATGTGCCCGGCGCCGAGCACCAGCAGAGCGCGTGCCTGGAGGACCTCACGACGGCCGGCACGGCCACGACGGGCCACACCGATCCCAGCGACTACGCGGGCCTGACGCCGAGCGCGCAGCGCAATCCCTCCGGCGTCCCGGGCCTGCAGGTCGACGGCTACTTCCCCGACACGTCGACCTTCAACGGCACGCACGGCTGGTTTCACGACGCGCAGTTCGTCATCCGGCTGCCGGCCCACTGGAACGGCGGTGTCGTCATCACCGGGGCACCCGGCGTCCGCAGGCAGTACTCCGCCGACCCGGTGATCGGCGACTTCGTGCTCGCCGCGGGCTTCGCCTACGCCGCCACCGACAAGGGCAACAGCGGGACGATGTTCCACCGCGACGGCGACGAGCCCGGTGACGCGGTCGCGGAATGGAACCTGCGCGTCACCGAGCTCGCGCGCGCCATGCGCGACGTCATCAGGCAGTACTACGGGCACACCGCGGACTGGATCTACATGACCGGGATCTCCAACGGCGGCTATCTGACCCGGTGGCAGCTCGAGAACAACCCCGAGCTCTTCGACGGCGGCGTCGACTGGGAGGGGACGCTGTTCCGCGAGCAGGGTCCCAACCTGCTCACCTACCTGCCGGCGGCGCTGCGCAACTATCCCCGCTATGCGGCCGCGCAGGACGGGGACGCCTACCGGGCGCTGATCCGGGCGGGGTTCGCGCCGGGCTCGGAGTTCCTGTGGCCCGACCACTACGCCGAGTACTGGGATCTCACCCAGCGCGTCTACCGCGAGGAGTTCGACCCGTCCTACGACGGTCCACTCGAGGGCGGCGTCCCCTTCTGCCAGAGCCCGGCGCCCATGTGCGACGCCGACTACGACTACGAGTCGCGCGGCGAGGCCCACGACGCGCTGGCCAGGGTCGCCCTCACCGGCCACATCCGCAAGCCGCTGCTGACACTGCACGGCACCCTCGACGCACTGCTGCCGATCACCACCGCCTCCGACGTCTACTCCCGCATGGTCCAAGCGCGCGGCCGCCACGAGTTCCACCGCTACTACGTCGTCGAACACGGCAACCACGTCGACGGCCGCCACGACCGCTTCCCCGACCGCATCCAGCCGATCCACCCGTGCTGGCGGACGGCCTTCAGCGCGCTCACGCGGTGGGTCGAGCAGAACCGCCCTCCTCCGCCCTCCCAGCTCGTCCCCCACAGCGGCAACCACGACGTCGCCAACGAGTGCACGCTGGCGAGGTCGGGCGCGCCGGCGCCCGGGCCCGGGCTCGCCCCGCCCGCCGAGCGGCTGCGGCCGCGGCTGACCGGGCGCGCGCGGCGCCGCGGGCGCCGGCTGACGGTGACCGGGCGCGTCGTCGTGCCCAGGAGGATCGGGAGGTCCCTTGCCTGCGGCGCGGGCCGCGTCGACGTACGAGTGCAGCGGGGCCACCGCCTGGTCGTCCGCGGCGGCGAGCGCATCCGCGGCGGCGAGTGCCGGTTCAGCGAGCGGCTGAAGGTGACGCGCCGCGCCACGCGGGTCCTGTTGCGCTTCTCTGGCAACCGCGCCCTCTACGCGGCGCGGCGCGTGCTGCGGATCAGGTGAGCGCGGCGGCGTAGCGCTCGGCGAGCATCGCGTCGAACGCGTGCACGTCGCGCTCCTGCGTCGTGTAGCGCCCCGGGGTGACGCGCGGAGCGGCGAGGCCGAGCTGGGTGAGGCGGCAGACCTCCCAGTCCTCGCGGTTGACCTGGTCCCAGAAGTCCACGGCGTCGGAGCAGTCGAAGCCCGGCGCGGCCACCGTGTCGGGGTCGAACAGCCAGTCGCAGACCACCTCCGTCTCGCCGACTTCCTTCGGCCACAGGGTGTGCAGCATCACGTAGTCGGGGTGCAGCGAGACGAGCGCGTTCGGGAACAGCAGGAAGTACAGGACCCTGCCCGGCTCGGCGCCCGGCAACGGCGGCCGCTGCACGGTTTGCGTGGCCATCGTCGACACGCCCTCGGCGAGCGTCATCGATCCGCCGCACCACGCCCCCGCGCCCTCGACCCCCTCGCCGGAGAGGTAGTGCGAGAGGCGGTTGAGCTCGGGATGGACGCCAGGGCAGTGCAGGCATTCGGAGTAGTTCTCGGCGACGCACTTCCAGTTGGCGTGGACGTCGTAGACGATGCGCCGCGCGCGGACGAGCCGAGCGAGGTCGTAGCGCGCGAGCCGGGCCCGCAGGTCACCGACGTGCTCGGCGACCGGCCCGGCGGTCCCGGCGATGTCGATCATCACGAGGCCCTCGACGATCTCCATCCGCACCGGATGCAGGCCCGGGCAGTCGAAGTCCTCGATGCCCTCGGTGAAAGGAGCGCTGCGCAGCGCGCCGTCGAAGCCGTAGCTCCAGGCGTGGTAGGGGCACTGGAGCCGCCGCACCCTCCCCTCGCGCGCGTCCAGCAGCCGGGCGCCGCGGTGGCGGCAGGCATTGACGAAGGCGCGCGGACCGCCGTCGTCGCCGGCGATCACGAACACGTCCTCGGCGGTGATGAAGGCGCCACGCTCGGGCAGCGCCGAGATGTGGCCGGCGCAGATCCAGCCGCCGCGGAACAGCTCTTCCCGCTCCCATGCGAGCACTCCGGGATCGAGGAACGCCTGCGGCGGGAGCTGCGTGGCGCGCTCGAGTGGGAGCCGCACGCGCTCGACGGCCTCGCGGTCAAGCGTCAGACCCCGCATGTCGGGCAGACTACGACTCACCATGGCCGACACGCTCTCCATCACCGACAACCGGACGGGCAAGACCTACGAGGTCGAGATCACCGACGACACCATCAAGGCGATGGACCTGCGCCAGATCAAGGTCAACGAGGACGACTTCGGGATGATGGCCTACGACCCGGCCTTCACCAACACGGCCTCGTGCCGGTCGGAGATCACCTACATCGACGGCGCGGCCGGGGTGCTGGAGTACCGCGGCTACCCGATCGAGCAGCTGTGCGAGCAGTCGAGCTACCTCGAGGTCGCCTACCTGCTCATCAACGGCGAGCTGCCGGACAAGGCCCAGCTCGACCGGTGGGTGCACGACATCACGATCCACACGTTCGTGCACGAGAACGTCAAGGACTTCATGCAGGGGTTCCGCTACGACGCGCACCCGATGGGGATGCTGCTGGCATCGGTCGGCGCGCTGTCGACGTTCTACCCGGAGGCGTCGAAGATCTCCGACGACGCCACCAACGACATGCAGATCATCCGGCTGCTGGCGAAGGTCCCCACGCTCGCCGCCTTCGCCTACCGGCACACCAACGGGCAGCCCTATGTCTATCCGGACAACGACCTCAGCTACCCGGGCAACTTCCTCTCGATGATGTACAAGATGACCGAGCTGCGCTACGAGCCCGATCCCCGGCTCGAGCGCGCGCTCGACGTCCTCTTCATCCTGCACGCCGACCACGAGCAGAACGCCTCCACGAGCGCGGTTCGCTTCGTCGGCTCCACGCAGGTCGACCCGTATTCGGCGGTGGCCGCCGGCGTCGCGGCGCTCTACGGGCCGCTGCACGGCGGCGCCAACGAGCAGGCGCTGCGGATGCTCGAGCGCATCGAGAAGGTCGAGAACATCCCCGACTTCCTCGAGGGCGTCAAGGACGGCAAGGAGCGCCTGATGGGCTTCGGCCACCGCGTGTACAAGAACTACGACCCGCGCGCGCGGATCATCCGCAAGCACCTCGACGAGGTGTTCGACGTGATGGGCAAGTCGCCGCTGCTCGAGGTCGCGGTCGAGCTCGAGAAGCGCGCGCTCGACGACGAGTACTTCACCTCGCGCAAGCTCTACCCCAACGTCGACTTCTACTCGGGGCTGATGTACGAGGCGCTGCGGCTGCCGACGTCGATGTTCCCCGTGATGTTCGCGATCGGGCGCACCAGCGGCTGGCTGGCCCAGTGGCTCGAGCACATGAACGACTCCGACCAGAAGATCGCGCGGCCGCGCCAGGTCTACACCGGCGCGCGCGAGCTCGACTACACGCCGGTCGACGAGCGGTAGGGCTAGGAGAGCAAGGTCACAGATCGGCACGACTGGTCGTTGCATACTGCAACGACCATGATCGTCCACCGCCTCGCCAACGGCCAGCAGGTCTGCATCCGGCCGATCCGGCCGGACGACAAGTGGCAGCTCCAGGAGGGCCTCAAGCGGCTCTCGCTCGAGACCATCCACCGCCGCTTCCTCGCCGCCAAGCCGCGCTTCAGCTCCGCCGAGCTGCGCTACCTGACCGAGGTCGACGGGGTCAACCACATCGCGCTCGTCGCCATCTCCATGGCGACCGGCCGGCTCGTCGCCGTCGGCCCGCGCCGTGCGCGACCCCGAGGACCCGGAGTGCGCGGAGTGGGCGATCGTCGTCGCCGACCCGCTGCAGCGCCAGGGCCTGGGCACGCGGCTGATGCAGGCGCTCGTCGACGCTGCCGCGAGCAGGGCATCCAGCGCTTCAGCGCGCTGATCGACGGCGAGAACCGTGGCCGTCCGGCGGCTGCTGGCGCACGTCGCCAGGTGCCCCACGTCGGAGCGTCTGGCCGCTTGATCTATTCAGGATGACAGGTCCGTCAGCCGATGACAGGCCCGTGGGAGACCACGCTGTCGGAGGAGCTGGACGCCGCCAAGGCGGCGGTCGAGGACCTGCAAGCGCGAGCTCGCAGCCGAGCGCGAGCGTCGGCCTCGAGCTGGCCTTCCGCGATCCGCTGACCGGGCTCCCGAACCGCGCGCTGCTCGAGGAGCACCTCGAGCTCGCGCTGGCCCGCGCGCGCCGCGCCGGCACCGGCGTCGCCCTGCTGCACATCGACGTCGACGCCTTCCGGCTGGTCAACGACTCGCTCGGCCACGTCGCCGGCAACCGCGTTCTCGCCGCGGTCGCCGCTCGCCTGTCGCGAGGCGACCCGCACCACCGACCTGCTGGCGCGCCCCGGCGGGGACGAGTACCTGCTGCTGCTCGCCGACGTCGAGGCCGGCGAAGCTCAGCTGGTCGCCGAGCAGGCCGCAGCGCGCATCGTCGACGGCGCTGGAGGCGCCCGTTCAACGTCGACGGCGCCGAGTTCGACGCTCGAGTGCTCGGTCGGCATCGCGCTCTGCGTCGAGGGCAAGTGCAACGCGCAGGACCTGCTCGAGCACGCCGACGCCGCCGTCTTCCGCGCCAAGCAGGTCGCCCGCGGCGAGCTGGTGCGTCTACGAGCCGCCGGACTCGGTGGACCGCCGCGAGCGGCTGGAGGGCTCCACGCGCCTGCGCCGCGCGCTTGCCAACGACGAGTTCCTGCCTGCACTACCAGCCGATCTTCGACGTCGCCCGCGGCGAGCTGATCGGCGTCGAGGCGCTGCTGCGCTGGCTCGACCCCGAGCGCGGCATGGTCCCGCCCGGCGAGTTCATCCCGCTGGCCGAGGAGACCGGCCTGATCGAGGCGATCGGCGACTGGGTCGTCGGCGCCGTCTGCGAGCAGCAGGTCGAGTGGGCCGCGACGGGCCTGCACCCGCAGATCTCCTTCAACGTCTCGCCGCGCCAGCTGCGCCGGCTCGACTTCGCCGACCGCGTCGCCGACCACCTCGAGCGCACCGGCGCCGACCCGACGAAGCTCACCGCCGAGCTGACCGAGTCGACGACCATGGAGGACCCCGCCGGAGTCGGAGACGATCCTGCGCGCGCTGCACGCGCTCGGGCTCCAGCTCGCCCTCGACGACTTCGGCTCGGGCTACTCGTCGCTGTCGCCGCCTGCGCGAGATGCCGGTCGCGACGCTGAAGATCGACCGCGCGTTCATGCGCGAGGTGCCCGAGAACGACGAGGCGTCGGCGATCGTGACCTCGATCCTGCGGCTGTCGACGGCGCTCGGGCCGCGTCGCGGTGGCCGAGGGCGTCGAGACCGAGGAGCAGCGCCGCTTCCTCGCCGACGAGGGCTGCCCGCTGGCGCAGGGCTTCCTGCTCGCCCGCCCGCTGCCGCCGCGAGGGCGTCGAGGAGCTGCTCGAAGCGGCCGCAGCAGCTCTGTAGCCTCGCCTGCTTGACGATCTTCGCGCGGATGACGGCGCTCGCCGTCGAGCACGGCGCGATCAACCTCGGCCAGGGGTTCCCGGACGAGGACGGCCCGGCCGCGATCATCGACGCCGCCGCGGCCGCCATGCGCGAGGGCCACAACCAGTACGCGCCGCTGCCCGGCGTGCCGGCGCTGGTGGACGCGATCCGGGCTCACCAGCGCGAGCACCACGGGCTGACCGTCGAGGACGTCCAGGTGACGTTCGGCGCGACCGAGGCGCTGGCGGCGGCGCTGCTGGCATTCGTCGAGCCGGGTGACGAGGTGCTGGTGCTCGACCCGAGCTACGACAGCTACGCGCCGATCGTGCAGCGGGCCGGTGGCGCGATCGTGCCGATCGAGCTCGACCCGCCGGACTGGCGCCTCGGCGACGTGCCGGTCTCCCCGCGCGCGCGCGTGCTGCTCGTCAACTCTCCGCACAACCCGACGGGGCGCGTGCTGTCACGCGAGGAGCTGGTGCGGCTGGCCCAGCTGTGCGCCGAGCACGACCTGATCGCGATCACCGACGAGGTCTACGAGCATCTGGTCTACGACGGGGAGCACGTGCCGCTGGCGACGCTGATACCCGAGCGCACGGTGACCATCTCGTCGCTGGGCAAGACGCACTCGCTGACGGGCTGGAAGGTCGGCTGGGCGTGCGGCCCCGCGGCACTCGTTGCGCGGGTACGCGAGGTCAAGCAGTTCCTCACCTTCGCCGGCGGAACCCCGTTCCAGCACGCGGCAGCCGTGGGGCTCGGGATCGGCGCAGAGCCGTTGCGCGCGACGCTGCGGTCCAAGCGCGACCGCCTGGCGGCCGGCCTGACGGACGTCGGCTTCGAGGTGTTCGCGACCGAGGGGACCTACTTCATCGTCTGCGACGCCGCCCCGCTCGGAGAGCCCGACGCGGAGGACCTGTGCCTGCGGTTGCCGGCCGAGGCCGGCGTGGCCGCGATTCCCGCAGGCGTGTTCACGGCGCGCGGCCGGCTCGACAGCCTCGTCCGCTTCGCCTTCTGCAAGCGCGAGCAGGTGCTCGACGAGGCGCTCGAGCGCCTGTCCGAGTGGGCTACACGAAGCGCTTGTAGATCGTGATGGTGGCCCGGTACTGCAGGCCGCCCTTGGAGAACTTGCGCCGGTTGTCGACGAAGACCTTGTAGCGCCGTACTCGATCTGGCTGGCCGGGACCGCGGGCAGCCGTCGCATGCGCTTCTTGAACGTCCCGCACGGCTTCTTGGACCTGCCCGCCTTCTCCGTCCACACCCGGACTTGCGCTTGATGTGGAAGTAGATCCTCTTTCCGGGGTTGAAGCCGGCGAACACCCAGGTGGTGGTCCCGGTCGGCTTGCCGTTGAGGCTGCGCGGCTTGACGAGGAAGTTGACGATCTTGAACGTGGTCTCCGCGACCGCCGTGCCGTTCTCGGTCCCGGTCAGCCTGCGGGTCTCCGGCTTGAAGCTCTCCGAGTTGGCCAGGGGCGGGGCCGTCGGGCTGGTGGTGGCGAACGTCCCGTCGTCGGCCGCGATGCCGGAGTCGAAGACCCCGTCCGAGCTCACGGTCCAGTCGGACCCCGGGGCCCAGCCGCTGCCGGCGATCCCCATCGTCTGCCCGGCGATGTAGCAGGGCTGGCTGGTGGTGAGGGTCGCGCCCTGCGCGGCGGCGGGCGCCAGGAGCGCCGCGGCGGCGCCGGCGACAAGGGCACGGGTGGTCAGCATCGGCATGCGTAGGTTAAGCACGTGAGCTGGCGGCTGATTACGCGTATCGGCCCGCGGGTCGAGCGGCATAAGTTCGAAACCGGGCAGGCGGCGCTCGATGCGCTCGAGCAGACGTGCCGGGCGATCGCCAACGACGCAGCGGCGGCGGGAGATCAAGCTGGCCAGCGCACCTACGAGCCGGTCGGTCAGGTGCATGGCGCGCGCCGAGCTGCGCGGGCCGGGCGGGGCGGCCGGCGGCATCGACGTCCGCGGCGACGGCTCGGCCGAGGCGTTCGTGGGCCGCTGGCGCCGCCAGGTCGTCGAGCAGGCCCGGGGCGAGGACGCCTACGCGGCGCTGCGGCGAGTGCTGTCCGCGCGCAGCGTCAGCGCCGAGCCGTAGCGGCGCAGCCAGCGCGAGTGCTCGCGGTAGTCGGGAGCGCGCGCGGCCAGCAGCGCCCAGAACGCGGGCGAGTGGTCGAGGATCTCCAGGTGGCAGACCTCGTGCTCGACGACGTAGTCGAGCACCGGCTCGGGAGCGAGCAGCAGCCGCCAGTTGAACGACATCGCGCCCGGTGGCCGAGCACGACGCCCAGCGCGTGCGCTGCCCGCGGATGGTCAGCCTGCTGTAGGTCGTGCCCGCGCGGGCCGTGGCGGCGTCGAGCTTGGCGGCGATCACCTTGCGCGCCTGCGCCCGGTACCAGCGCTCGAGCGCGGGCGTCGGATCACCCGCACCGACCAGGAGCGTGTCACCGCGGCGGTGCACGCGCGCACGGCCGGGCTGGCGACGAGCTCCAGGTCGGCGCCCAGGAACGGCAGCGTGTTCGCCGGCCGCGCGAGCTCGTCGTGGGCGCGGTCGAGCGAGCGCAGCCGCTTCTCGATCCACGGCTCCAGCTCCGCGACCGCCGCGGCAGCGGCCTTCTGCGGCGCCCGCTGGGGCAGCACGACCTCGACGCGGCGGTCGGGATGCACCGTCACCCGGACGCGGCGCGCGCGCGACGAGCGGCGGACCTCGAAAGTCCTGGTGTCCATCCCGGCGCACGTTACGGTTCGCGCCCGATGGACCTGTGGCGCGTCCCCCTCCCGCCCGGCGTCCGGTCGCCGTTCACGGTCTATGTCAACGGCGTGCGCCAGCAGGCCGGCCGCGATTACCAGGTCGAGTCCGGCGCGCTGGTCTTCCGCCGCCCGCTGATCAAGGAGGGCCGCCTCGGCTTCTGGAGCTGGTTCTGGGGCGCGTTCGGGATCGGCACCTACGGCCGCAACGACGAGGTCGACGTCTCCTGGACGGCCGCGGACGGCCAGCCGCGCGTCGCCCACGCGCTCGACATCGTCGGGCCCACGCCCTCTACGCGGTAGCGGGCGCGCGCCAGGGCTCGAAGACCTTGAGCGCGGACAGGATCGCCCGCGTGGCCGGGGAGCGGTTGAGGGTGAGGAAGTGGATGCCCGGGGCGCCGCCGGCGAGCAGGTCGGAGCACTGCAGGGTGGCGTATGACGTCCCGAGCTCGGCCACGGCCTCGTCGTCGCCCTCGCGCGCGTCGAGCTCGCGCACGAGGCCCTCGGGCAGCTTCGCGGCCGAGAGCTCGGTCATCCGCTTGATGCCGGCCGACGAGAGGATCGGCATGACGCCGGGGATGATCGGCACGTCGACGCCGATCGCCCGCGCCCGCTCGACGAAGTCGAAGTAGTAGCGGTCGTCGAAGAACATCTGGGTGATGAGGAACTGGGCGCCGGCGTCGACCTTCGCTTTCAGGAAACGGAGGTCATCCTCGGCGCTTGTGGCGTGGATGTGCGTCTCCGGGAAGGCGGCCGCGCCGACGGCGAACGGGTAGTCCTCGCGCAGGAGCGTGACGAGCTCGTGGGAGTACTCGAAGCCGCCCTCGGTCTTCGTCCAGCGTTCCTGTCCCTGCGGCGGGTCGCCGCGCAGAGCGAGCACGTTCTCCACGCCGGCGTCGACCATCTCGTCGAGCGTCCGGCGGATGTCGTCGACCGTCGCGTTGACGCAGGTCAGGTGCGCCATCGCCTCCATGCCGAACTCCGACTTGATGCGCTTGACGATGTCGATCGTCTTCTCGCGCGTGGAACCACCCGCGCCGTAGGTGACGGAGACGAAGTCGGGCCGCATCGGACCGAGCGCCTCCAGCGCGCGCATCAGGTTGACCTCGCCCTCCGCCGTCTTGGGCGGGAAGAACTCGAACGAGAAGACCGGGCGCCCCACCCCTTCGACGATCTCGTCGATGCGCATGGCGCGTCAGTTTAGGTCGGGTCGGTTGGGCGCTTTTCGCTGGTCACCGCCAACCGCGCTGGATTCCCACCGGAAGACGGGGGAAGTCTGGCGAGCTTCGGGCTGACCGTTGGAAAGTCAGCGCGGTTGGACCCGCCGGCTACGCGAGCGCCCAGCGCTCCGGGTCGCCGGGGATGCGCTTCGCCTCGCCGCG
The DNA here is from genome assembly GCA_963724135.1 of uncultured Solirubrobacteraceae bacterium. Lineage (GTDB taxonomy): Bacteria > Actinomycetota > Thermoleophilia > Solirubrobacterales > Solirubrobacteraceae > DATLGB01. The sequence continues at coordinate 244,538 of CAVRTA010000002.1, read as the reverse complement.
CAGCTCCAGGTGCCCGAGCAGGGCCATCGTCTCCGTGAACAGCCACGGGCCGGTGGCGGCGCCGAACGCCTCGCCGAAGACCTTCGGGGCGACCTCGAAGCCGGTCGGCTCGCCGTCGGCGAGGGCGGCTCGAACCTTGTCGAGATGGTCGGCTACGAGCGCCCGGTTGGCCGCGATGTGGCCGGCGACGTCGGCGAACGGGCGCCCGTGGCCCGACAGCGCCAGGCGCGCGTCGACGGCGGCGGTGCGATCGAGCGATTCGAGGAACTCGCCCACCGGGTCGCGCGTCCAGCCGACGTCGAAGTACAGCGACACGCGCCCCAGCAGGTGATCGCCCGTGATCAGCAGGCGCCGCTCCGGCTGGTGCAGGCAGACGTGCGACGGCGCGTGCCCGGGCGTCTCGATCACGTGCCAGGTGCCGAGGTCGGTGTGCACCTCGACCCCGGGGACGAGCTCGCGGTCGACCGTGAGCGGCAGCGCCGCCAGCGGTCCCTGGCCGCGGCGCGACTCGACCCAGCGCTGCAGCGGCTCCGCGGGCACGCCGCTCTGGCGCGCGATCTCGAGCCGGCGCGTCAGCACCGCGTCGGGATCCGCGACCTGGCGGAACAGGTGCTCGGAGCGGGGGTGCATCCAGACCTCGCAGCCGGTGCGCCCGGCGATCGTCGCCGCCTGCCCGCAGTGGTCGGCGTGGGCGTGGGTGCAGATCACGAGCCGGACGTGGTCGAGGCGCAGACCGACCATCTCCAGGGCGCGCTCGAGATGGCCGAGGGAGCCCGGCTCGTGCACGCCCGTGTCGACGAGCACGACGCCGTCGCCGGCCGCGATCGCCCACGCGTTGCAGTGCGGCACGCCGGGCCACGGCAGCGGCAGGCGCAGGCGCCAGATGCCCGGGATGACGCGTTCGCCGCGGCCGATGACCCGTTTCGTCGGCTTGGCCAAGCGCGGCACCTTAACCTCGGGGCGTGGCCCGCCGCCGTGCCGAGAAGCTTCGCGCCCCGGACATCGAGTACCGCAACGGTGACGACGCGCTCGTGCTGCGCGGGGCGCTGACCCCCAAGACGCGCACGGCCTATCAGGAGATCGGCGGCGTGCGCGAGGACGCCTGGCAGCGGCGCGTCGAGTTCCTCTTCGAGCGGCTCGTCGTCTCGTGGACGATCGCCGGCGCGGACCCCCTGACGCGCCAGCGCGACCTGCTCGGCCGCTTCCGCTTCGCCACCGCCGAGGAACGCGGCTGGATCCGCGACGTACTGCGCGAGCACCTCGCCGAGCACTTCCCCGAGCTCCCAGCTCCGTGATCGACACCGCCAAGCACGCGGAGCTGCTCGCCGGCTACTGCCTCGACGTGCAGCCCGGCGAGCAGGTCGTGATTCACGCCGGGGTCGCCGCCGCGCCGCTCGTGGTCGCCCTGCAGAGGGCGATCCTCGCCCGTGGTGCGTGGCCGCTGCTGCGGGTGACGCTCGACGAGGAGGTGTTCCTGGAGGGGGTCGCCCCGCTGGAGCGCGTCGAGGCCGAGACGACGGACGCCACCATCCGCATCGTCTCGCCATCGAACGCGACCGCTCTTGCCGACGTCGATCCCGAGCGCCTGGCCGCCGCCACCCGCGCCCGCTCCGAGCTGCGCGACGCCGGCGCGCACCGGCGCTGGAACGTCACGCTCTACCCCACCGCGGCGCTGGCGCAGCAGGCGCGCATGAGCACGAGCGCGTTCGCCGCGCTGGTGGAGCGCGCGCTGTTCCTCGACCGACCCGACCCCGTCGCCGCCTGGCACGCGCTGCACGACCGCCAGGCGCGCCTGATCGAGACGCTGAGCGCCGCCGAGGAGATCCGCATCGAGGCGCCCGGCACCGAGCTCACCCTCAACGTCGCCGGCCGCGCCTGGCAGAACTCCGACGGCCGGCGCAACCTGCCGTCGGGCGAGGTCTTCACCGGGCCGCACGAAGGCTCGGCGAGCGGGACGATCCGGTTCACGGTGCCCAGCAGCCCGGGCGGCGTCGACGTCGCCGGCGTCGAGCTCACGTTCGCCGGCGGCGAGGTCACGCACGCGCGCGCGGAGCGCGGCGAGGACTACCTGCAGGCGACGCTGGCCACCGACGACGGCGCCCGCCGCCTCGGCGAGCTCGGCATCGGAACGAACTTCGGCCTCGACCGCCCCACCGGGCTGATCCTGCTCGACGAGAAGATCGGCGGCACGGTCCATCTGGCGCTCGGCCGCAGCTATCCGGAGACCGGCGGTGTCAATGCGAGCGCCGTCCACTGGGACCTGATCTGCGACCTCCGCGGCGCGGGCCGGTTGCTCGCCGACGGGAAGGTCGTCGACATCCCGAAGAACTGACTGTCGGACGGCGCCTGACGGTGTAGCCTCGACGGCTCGGTGCTGGGAAATGGACGTCCTCGCCGGTCGGTCGCAGTGGTTGCGCTCGCGCTGGCGGTCGTCCTGACGCAGCCGGCAGGGGCGGCGCCGGGAGACCTCGACCCGAGCTTCGGCGGCGACGGGAAGCTGGCCCTGCCCGCAGCCGGGGCCTTCGTCGCGCGCGCGGTGGCGATCGACGACCGCTCGCGCATCGTGGTCGCCGGCTACCTGTGCGAGCCCGTGCCCGGCGGCGACGGCACGTGCCTCGCGGGCGGCAACGCCAGCTTCCGGCTCGCGCGGCTGACCCGCGACGGCGGGCTCGACCCGGAATTCGGTGCGAACGGATTCGTCACGACGCCGCTCGGCGACGGCCGCTCCCAGGCCTACGACGTGGTCGCAGACCCGCAGGGGCGGCTGGTCGCGGCGGGCGTCGCGCGCATCGGTGACCGCGACGTGTTCGCCCTTGCGCGCTACCACTCCAACGGCGCGCTCGACACGAGCTTCGGCGACGGCGGGACGGCACTGGTGCCGGCCGGTGCCTCCTACGCCTCGCTGGGCGACGTCGAGCTCGGTCCCGGCGGCACGCTGCTCGCGTCGGGCCAGGCGGTCGACGGTCTCGGCAACCCGCGCATGGTGGTCGCCCGCTTCACGGGTGCGGGCGAACTCGACACGAGCTTCGGCACCAGCGGCGTGACCGCCGCGCCGCCGCCGTTCGGCTACGCGCTCGCGCTGGCGGTCACCCGCGCCGGCCAAGCGCTGGTCGCCGGTGTGGCGGGGAGTTCGCCGGACGCGCGCAACTACCGCTTCGGCGCTCAGCGCCTGACGGTGTCCGGCCTGCCCGACGGCGCCTTCGACGGCGACGGCTACCTCGAGCGCTCGCTCGGCCGCTCCTCGTCGTTTGCCACCGCAGCCGCGGCGCTGCCGGGGGGCGCCCTGATCGCGGCCGGGGCGGCCACGGTCGCCGACGGCCGCCAGGCGATGGCCGTGATGCGCACGCACGCCGACGGCAGCCCCGACTCGCGCTTCGGCAACGGCGGCACCTCGCTCGTGGCGCTCGGGGAGGGCGCCGTGGCCAACGATCTCGTGCTCGACCGTGCTGGCCGCGCACTCGTCACCGGCCAGGCGGCGCGTGGCGGCGGCTACCAGTTCGCCGTCGTCCGGCTCGGCGTCCGGGGGCGCCCGGAGGCCGGTTTCGGCGACGGGGGTGCTACGAGCGTCGCCTGGGGCGCCTATCCGGTCGCCCGCGCGACGGCGGCTGCGCTGCAGGGGCGCGACCGGCTGGTGATCGTCGGGCTCGGCTGCAACGGCGGGAGCAGCTCGCGCTGCGAGGGCGGAACCCCTGTGCTGCTCGTCGCCAGGCTCGACGCCGGTGAGCCGGTGCCGGCCGTCAGTGTCCCTTCGCGCGTCACGAGACGCATGTTGCGCCGCGGGATGCCCGTCAACGTCCGGCTCGCGTCGCGCGCGCGCTGCGAGGCCTGGCTGATCGGCCGACGGCGCGGCTCGGCCCGGCGCGTGACGCTCGCTCACATCCGCTCACGGGACGCACGAGCGACGTTCAGCTGGCGCCTGCGCGCGAGCCGGCGCGCCCTGCGCCGGACCCGTTCGGGCGAGCTGCGCCTGGCGATCAGGGCCGGGGGCGCGCGCGTGACCCGGACGATCACGCTCGCCGGATAGCTTTGGCGGTGTGGCTCGCCGCACGAAGATCGTCGCGACCATCGGACCGGCGTCCCGCGACCCCGAGATCCTCGCCCGCATGGTCGATGCCGGCCTCGACGTCGCGCGGCTGAACTTCTCGCACGGGACCGCCGACGAGCACGCCGAGACGGCGCAGCGCGTGCGCGACGCAGCGGGGCGCGCGGGCCGGCAGGTGGCGATCCTGCAGGACCTCCCCGGCCCCAAGCTGCGCATCGGCGTCCTGGCGGATGATGTCGTCGAGCTCAAGCCCGGCGACGTAGTGACGTTCACATGCGGAGCGGCTGACCCGGGCAGCGGGGACGCGACGCACATGCACATCTCGTGGAGCGGCCTGGCCGAGGCGGTCACGCCCGAGGAGGTGCTCTACCTCGCCGACGGCGCGGTGCGGCTGCGGATCGCCGCGGTGCGCGAGGGGGAGTTCGACGCGCTGGTGGAGATCGGCGGCGCCGTCGCCTCGCGCCAGGGGGTCAACCTGCCCGGCGAGGTGACCGAGCTCCCGTCGTTGCCCGAGGCCGATCTGGCGCACCTGCAGACGGGAGAGCGCATCGGCGTCGACCTGGTCGCGCTCAGCTTCGTCCGCCGCCCCGAGGAGGTCACCGCGTTGCGCGAGCACACGCGGCTGCCGCTGATCGCGAAGATCGAGAAGCCGCAAGCGGTCGAGCGCATCGAGGAGATCGCGCACGCCTCCGACTGCCTGATGGTCGCTCGCGGCGACCTCGGCATCGAGCTGCGCATCGAGGAGGTCCCGCTCGTCCAGAAGCGGGTGATCGCCTGCGCCGGGTCGATGGCGCGCCCGGTCATCACCGCGACGCAAATGCTCGACTCGATGGTCGCGTCGTCACGGCCGACGCGCGCCGAGGTCGCCGACGTCGCCAACGCGATCCTCGACGGCACCGACGCGGTGATGCTCTCCCAGGAGACGGCCGTCGGCCACTATCCCGTCGAGGCGGTCGAGATGATGGCGTCGATCGCCGAGCGTGCGGAGGCGGCGGCGCCGTACGACGTCTGGAACGAGCGTCGGGTCAAGCGCGACAGCCGCGACCCCGCCTACACCGTCGCCTTCATGGCCTGCCGCGCCGCCGACGAGCTCGGGCTCGACGCGCTCGTCGTGCCGACGCTCTCGGGCCGCTCGGCCCGGCTGATCTCCGCCCACCGGCCCACCGTCCCGATCCTGGCTCTCTCCCCCGGGCGCGAGACCGTGCGCCGGTGCGCGCTGATGTGGGGCGTGCAGGCCGCCTCGCTGCCGCGCTACGAGGTCACCGAGGAGCTCATCGGCGCGGCCGGCCGCAGAGCCGTCGAGCTCGATTGGGTGAAGCCGGGCGCACGGGTCGGTATCACCGCAGGCCTCCCGTCTGGGCGCCCCGGGACCACCTCGCTGTTCCAGATCCAGGTCGTCTGAGCGGGTTAGGGACCGGATGGGCATTCCTCCCGATGTGCCGGGAGGGAGAGTGGAGCACGCTCCCGGCATGCGACGACGGCTGCTCATCATGCTCGGTGCCATGCTCCTGCTGCCGGCGGTGCCCGCCCGAGCCGTCGAGCACAAAGTCGACTTCCAGACCGGGCCGCCGCTGGGCGCGCCGATCACCGACGAGTACCTGGGCGAAGCGTTCGTGCAGTGGTTCCTCGCCGACCCCGGCTTCCGGCCGGGACGGCGCGCACACCTGAAGGGGAGCGGCATCGCCGCCGACATCGGCGCGAACCGCTGCGAGCCGGACGGCGGCACGGGGACCCAATGCGAGCTGCCCCTGGGCGGAACCACGTTCCAGCTCAGCCGCAAGGCCACGTCGCTGACGCTCGACGCCGGCCACTTCACCAAGCCGCCGCAGGCGGTCAACGTCCAGCTCGTCGCCTACCGCGCGGGCGAGAGCCAGCCCGTGGCGAGCAGCCCCGTCACGACGCTCGCGTGGGACTTCTTCGCCCCCTTCGGCACGGACCAGATCGAGACACCGGTAACCGTGACCAGCGCGGCCGGCGACATCCAGCGGGTCGAGCTCGTCATCGACGGTCCCGGCAAGCAGGGCGCCGACGTCGGCTTCGACGACCTGGTCATCGACTACTCCGCCGACCAGTTGCCCGACGTGGCGCTGAGCGCCGACACCGGCCCGTCCGTGGTCTACCAGGGGACCAGTGTCGACGTCCCCCTCTCGATCATCCGCATCAACGGCTCCGACGGGGACCTGACGCCGACGGTGACCGGGCTTCCCGCGGGCGTGACGGCCGAGCTGCTGCCGGACCCGGTGCCGGGCACGCAGAGCACCGCCACGCTGCGCGTCACGGCCGCCGACGACGCGCCGGTCTCCTTCGCGCCGCAATCGGTCGCGCTCACGCTCACACCCGCGGACGCCGGCGTCGCGCCAGGCCCGCGCACCGTGGACGTCAACCTGTCCGTGCGCTCGCCGTTCGAGCTCGACCGCGAGGGCGGGTCGTTCCTCGAGGTCCCGTGGTGCGTGCCCACCGACACGAAGATCCTCCTGAACCGCGACGTCAGCTGGGCGGTCGATCACACGATCACGCTCGCGGCGACGTCCGTGCCGGCCGGCCTGAAGGTCGAGTTCGTGCCGAGCGCGACGGTCCCGCCCGTGGGTCAGGCCAACACGCCCACCTTCATGCGTCTGACGCGCTCGGGAACGGACCGGATCCCCAGCGGGGCGACGATCACGGTCGAGGCGTCGTCGCCCGACGGCCCGACGCGGGTCAAGACCTGGCCGGTCATCAACGCGGGGCCGACGGCGACGCTGGACCCCACGACGCTGCGCGGCTCCGTGCCGTCGCGCCTGCTGCCCGGCGGCCTGGTGCGGCTGACCGGCAACGGGTTCTGCCGGGGCACGAGGGTGCAGGTCGGCAACGCGCTCGCCGAGGTCGACACCCAGCCGGACCTGACGGCGCCCAACACGGCGATCTACTTCCGGGTCCCGCGGCTCGCCACCACCGGGCCGGTGACCGTGATCACGCCGGGCGCCCCCTCCTATCCCACCACGGGGAGCCTGACGGTCGACTCCCTGCGCAATTCCGGAGCCCCGCAGTTCGAGAACTTCGGCTGGGGCAACCTGTCCTACGACGAGCTCACCGACCTGGTCGGCGACGAGGAGATGTTCTACTCGCCGAACCCCTGCTGGCCGTTCTACGACTGCTCGCTACCGACGCCGATCCCGGACCCGGTCGCGTTCCTCGCCTGGCAGGTCATCGACCAGGCCGCGCAGTCGTCGAAGGGCCACTGCTTCGGCATCAACCGGTTCGTGCAGGAGGTCGCCGCGGGCCAGAGGTCACCGGGCGACCTCGTGGCCGGGGTCGGCAGGGTCTATGACCTCCCCAGCGCGGCGGGGCCCGTCGGCGCGGTGGGCAGCTACCTCGACGAGCGCCACGCCGGGCAGTTCACCTTCGAGTACCTGCGCTCGTTCATGGAGCGCACCCGGTCGCTGACCGCCCAGCTGGAGCGCGCGCGGCGGGAGCTCGCCGCTGGCCGGCTGCCCGGCATCGTCGTGCGCAGCGGCTTCTCCGGTCACGTCATCACGGCGCACGACATCGAGGAGCTGCCCGACGGCACGACGGTCATCTGGGCCTACGACAACAACAAGCCCTTCACGCCATCGGAGCTCGACGCATCCGGCACGACCCATCGCGATCGCGAGGAGTCCAGCCGGGTCGTCATCAACGCGGCCAAGACCAGGTGGGAGTTCGGGAGCTGGTCGGGTGGCTCCCAGACGCTCTACACGACCCTGCTCAGCGACTGGCCGACGGGCGCGGCGGCGTCGCTGCCCGGCATCGAGGCTGTGCTCAACGCGCTGATCTACGGGTCCCCGGACGGGGCCGCGGTGATCGAGGGCGAGCCGGCGAACGGCGAAGTGCTGCCGGTGCTCGACTCCAACGCGATCCCCGGCTCGGCGGGCACGGTCATCGCCACCGAGGGCCCGATCACCAACAGGATGGTGGGGCGCAAGGACGGTTCCTACCGCCAGACGTTCGTGTCGGGCGATTTCCTGGGCACGGTCGAGGCGCCGACCTCGGCGGGCGTCACGGACTCGCTGACGGGCGACGGCCGGCGGATCGCGTTCGCCGGCTCCGAGACGCGGCCGATCGAGATGCGGCTCGGCATCAACAGCGGGGACGGCTCGCGGCTGGCGACGATCGAGACCCGCTCGGCGAGCGGCGGGTCCGACGTCGCCGCGCTGCGGTCGGGCGCCCTCGTCTACGAGCACGATGGCCCGCCGGCGACCGTCGCCATCACGCTCACGAGCGCGACGGACGGCAAGGGCGCCGGGCAGTTCGAGTCGGGGCCGCTGGCCGTGCGCCGGAACGAGACGCTGACGATCACGCCGTCGAGCTGGGACACGCTCGGGTCGGCGCGCGTCGTGGGCCGCTCGAAGGCCGGCAGGCGTGTGCGCAAGGTGCGCTCACGCAGCAGCCTCGACGTCCGGGTCGCGCTGCGCGGGCTGAGCGTCAAGGCGGGCAGCGCGCGGGTGACGACCCGGTTCTCCGACGTGCCGGCCGGCGCGGTGGCGGGCGTCGTGCTCCGGCTCGTGCGGGGCAAGCGGGTGGTCGCCAAGCGCGGCTTCGGAGTGGCTCAGGTGGCAGACGGCGCGCGAAGGTTCTCCTTCAAGCTGCCGGCGCTGCGCAAGGGCCGGTACACGCTGCGCGCGGACGCGACCGTGACGACGCCGAGCGGCACCCGGCGGGTGTCGAGCCAGGTGCGCGTCAGACGCTAACAGGGGGACTGTCCCCTGCTTGGCGCCGGCCACGCCATGTCACAAAAGGGACGGACCCTTTTGTGAAGTGCGGTAGGTGATGTGCGTCACGTGTGGGGACGCGACGGAGTCGGTGATCTCGAGCTGCGCCGGCTCGAGGCCGTCCAGGAGACGTTCGCCGGCGCCGAGCAGGACCGGGGCGATGTGGAGCGCGAAGGTGTCGACGTGGCCGCCGCGCAGCGCCTGTTGGATCGTCGAGGCGCCCCCGAGGATTTGCACCCGCTTGTCGCCGGCCGCCGCGCGGGCCTGCGCCAGCGCGGAGTCGAAGCCCTCCGTGACGAAGTGGAACGTCGTGCCCCCCTCCATCTCGACTGACTCGCGCGGGTGGTGGGTGAGCACGTAGACCGGATAGCCGTACGGCGGGTTCTCGCCCCACCAGCCCCGCCAGTCGCCCTTCCACTCGCCGCGGATGGGCCCGAACATGTTCCGCCCCATCACGGCCGCGCCGGCGCCGGCGCCCCAGGCGTCGTTGATCTCGCGGTCGCGGTCCGTCTGCAGCTCGGGCTTGAAGCGCCAGTCGTGCAGCTCCTCCCCGCCCTCGCCCAGCCCGAGCTCCTCGGACTGGTTCGGTCCGGCGAGGTAGCCGTCGAGGGAGACGCAGACGTCGAAGAAGACCTTCATTCGTAGAACTCCTGCTCGGCCCGGCCGAGCTCGGTCACGGGCTCCGCCGCGTAGAGCCACTCGCGCGCGATCGCGTGCCAGTTGGCGACCGCGCGCAGCTGGGACAGCACCGCGAGCGTGAGCACCTCCACGCGCCGCCCGAAGAGGTGGTCGGCGGGCAGCGTCTCGTGGCGGATCTGGCCGAAGTGCTCCGATCGGGGGTCGCCCATGTTGATCATCACCTGGGTGGCGATGTCGGGCTCGAGCGCGACATCCTCGTCGATCAGGTACCACCACGTCGCGTCGAGGAACTGCGCCAGCAGCCTCTCGGCCTCGAAGCGCTCCGGGCGGCGCAGCAATCCGATCCGCCCCCAGTGCGCGTGCAGGCCCTCGGCGTCGCCCTCGGCGCCGAGCCGCAGCGTCTCGAGCTCCGTCTCGACGAGCTCGCGCGACATGGTCTTGAACAGCCCGAAGTCGAGGAACGCGACGCTGCCGTCGGGACGCAGCAGAAAGTTGCCCGGGTGCGGGTCCCCCGAGAACTGCCCGTGCCGGTACATGCAGCCGAAGTAGAAGCGGAAGACGATCTCGCCGACGCGATCGCGCGTGTCCTGGTCGAGCCCCTTGACCGCCTCGAAGCCCTGGCCCTCGACGAACTCGTTGACGAGCACCCGCTCGCGGCTGAGGGAGGTGACCACCTCGGGCACGTAGATGAAGGGGTGGCCGCGGAAGATGCGCGCGAGCGCGCGCTGGTTGGCCGCCTCGAGCTCGTAGTCGAGCTCCTCGTGGATGCGGTCCCGGATCTCGGCCGCGGTCGCGCGGACGTCGAGCCCGGGCGCGATGGTGCGGACGACCCGCAGGATCATCCCCAGGTTCTGCATGTCGGCGCGGACGGCCTCGGCGACGCGCGGGTACTGGACCTTGACGGCAACCTCGCGGCCGTCCTGGCGCAGCGAGGCGCGATAGACCTGGCCGATCGAGGCGGCGGCGATGGGCGTCTCGTCGAAGTCGGCGAAGACGCTCCCCAGCGGCTCGCCGAGCTCGGACTCGATCACCTTGCGCATGTCGGCGAAGCGGACGTTCGGGGCGGCGTCGCGCAGCTCCCCGAGCTTGCGCTGGAACTCCTCGCGGTACTCCTCGGGCACGACGCCGGGATCGATGACGGACAGCATCTGCCCGACCTTCATCGCCGCGCCCTTCATGGTCCCGAGCACGGTCACGATCTGCTCGGCGGCCTCGATGTAGCGCTTGTCGAGCGCGCGGGCCCGGCGTTCGTCCGAGCGCGCCAGGTTGGCCGTCATGGTGGCGACCTGGCGCGCGCCCTGGCCGGCCGCGAGCCGTCCGATCCGCGCCGAACGGCCGACTCGGGACGTCGGGATCCGGTCCCTAGCCACGCTGAACCTGCGAGCCCCCCACGATGTCGTCCGCGCCGTCGGCCGCCCAGCGGATCCAGGCCTTGTGCCCACCGTCGTAGTCCGGCCCCCAGAGCACGAGCGTCGCGGGCTTGTCCCACACGGTGACCATCTCGTCCCCCTCGGGATCGGCGCCCGTCCACACGCGCACGAAGGGGTTCCCCTCCGTCTCCTCTGCGACCGTGGAGGGATCGGTGTGACCCGGCCGGATGACCGTGTCGCCGGGGAGCGCCAGCAGCACCTCCATGACCGAGTGCTTGAGATCGGCGTACGAGGTGGCGCCCGGTGCGCGCACGCCGCCGACCGAGCCCTTGAACAGCGTGTCGCCGGTGAACACGTTCCCGTCGACGAGCAGCGCGAGCATCCCCGACGTGTGGCCCGGAGTGTGGAGCGTCCTGACGGTCAGCCCGCCCGCGTCGATGTCCTGGTCCCCGCGCATGTGCCCGGTGACGCCGAGCACCTCCTCGTCGGGGTGCGCGAGAACCTGCAGCTGCGGCCAGCGCTCGAGCAGCTCACCCAGCTGCTCGACGTGATCGCCGTGGCGGTGGGTGAGCAGGACGTGCGTGGGATCGAGACGAAGGTCGTCCGCTCGCTCGATCAGCGGAGCGACCGGCCCGCCCGCGTCGACGAAGAACGCCGGGCCGCCCTCTCCGGCCGCGACGAGGTAGGTGTTCGAGAGGTAGTCCTCCCGCATGGAGCGCTCGACGATCATGCCCGCAGCGTACGCTCCGCAGTCGTGGTGAGCGAGCGCCGCCAAGCGGTCATCGACCTCGGGTCGAACTCGTTTCGCCTGGTCGTCTTCACCTGGGCCGGCGAAGGGCGCGAGGCGTGGTGGAAGCGCACCGACGAGATCCACGAGGCGGTTCGCATCGGAGCCGGACTCGACGCGAGCGGAGAGCTGGGCCGTGAGCCGATGCAGCGCGCGCTCGCGATGCTCGATCTCTACGCGCACTTCTGCCGCGCGACCGGCATCACCGACGTGCGGGCGGTCGCGACCTCGGCGATCCGCGACGCGAGCAACCGCGACGAGTTCCTCGAGGCGGCGCGGAGCCGGACCTGGCTCGAGATCGAAGTGCTCGAGCGCGAGCGCGAGGCGCGCTACGGCTACCTGGCCGCAGTCAACTCCACGACGCTGGCCGACGGCATCGCGCTCGACATCGGCGGCGGCTCGCTGCAGCTGACGCACGTGGAGGGCCGGATCGGTACCGATGCGAGATCGTGGCGCCTGGGCGCGGTGCGGATGACGGAGCGCTTCCTTGCGGGCAAGACCACGTCGCCCAAGCAGGTCAAGGCTTTGCGCGCGCAGGTGGAGAAGAAGCTCACCTCAGGGGCGGACTGGCTCTCGGGCGCGGGGACGCACGGGCGGCGTCTCGTCGGCGTCGGCGGCGCGGTGCGCAACCTCGCGGCCGCCTCGCAGGCCGCCGCGGGGATGCCCGACTACGGCGTCCAGGGAGTCACGATCACGCGCAAGCAGCTGCGCGGGCTGATCGAGTCCATGCTGGCGCTGCCCGCGGCCGAGCGCGGCTCGATCGACGGCATCAAGCCGGGGCGAGCCGACGTCATCCTCGCGGCCGCGGTCGTCATCGACACGGTCATGGAGCTGAGCGAGTTCGAGGCCATCGAGGCGACCGAGGCGGGGCTGCGCGAGGGCGTCTTCTTCGAGACGCTGCTCGACGGCGCCGACCCGCCGCTGTTCGACGACGTCCGGCGCGCGTCGGTGCTCAACCTCGCGGCGCAGTACCACCCGGAGTTCGCGCACACGCAGCACGTCGCCGACCTCACGCTGGAGATGTGGGACGCGCTGGCGGCCGCCGGCAAGCACGCCGGCGACCCGGCCGAGCGCGACCTCCTGTGGGCCGCGGCGATGCTGCACGACATCGGCACCGCCGTCGACTACGACGACCACCACAAGCACTCGCGCTACCTCATCCTCAGCGCCGGGCTCCCGGGCTTCTCGGCGCGCGAGACCGCCCTGATCGCCCAGCTCGCCCGCTATCACCGCAAGGGGACGCCGACGCTCGGCGAGCTCGCGCCGCTCGCGGGCAAGGGCGACGACGAGCTCCTGCGCCGTGGCGCTGCCCTGCTGCGCCTGTCCGAGCAGCTCGAGCGCGCCCGCGACCAGGCGGTGCACGAGGCGATCCTGACCGTCGACGACGGCCACGCCGACCTGCGCCTCGACGCCGAGGACGACGTGTCGCTCGCCCGCTGGATGGCCGAGCGCCAGACCGAGCTCTTCGAGCAGGCCTTCGGCATTGAGCTCAGGCTCGCCTGACCACGTCTACGACGCGCCGGCGCCGCGCGTCACCCGGCGGTCGAAGCCGTCGGTCGGGTGGTCATGATTCTGCCGCCGGCACTCGGCGGTTGCGCTTGCGGGCGTCAGCATCCCTGCGGAGCTCGCGGGCGATCGCCTTCGCCGTTCGCTGCGCCTCCCTGCCCATGTAGCTGATCACTCCGGGACGTGGCACGAAGCCGATGAAGTGCAGACCCGGCGCCGCCGGATTCGATCCGAGCTCATGCGGCAGGCCGCGCTCATCGAGCACGCCCAGATGGCCGACGAGGGATTCCAGCGCGCGGCCGTAGCCGGTGGCGCAGACGACGACGTCGGGCTCGATGCGGCCGCCGTCGGCGAGCCGGACACCCACGGCATCCAGTGACTCCACGCCACCCACCACCTCGATCCGACCCGCCTTGACCGCCTCGATCACCTCCTTGTCGACGATCGTCGGGGCGGCGCCGAGGCGACGCAGGCGCGACATCGGCCCCTCCTCGGGGACCGGCAGGCCGTAGTCGGTCAGATCGCCGAGATCCATCCGGCGCCCGAGGCGCGCGAAGGCATCGGCGAAGCGCGCGGGGACGTGCAGCAGGGCAACTCCCATCACGTCTCCGGGCAGGCCGCCAGGGCCCGTGCGCAAGAGGATGTTCGGCGGGGTTCGGGCGGAGAGCCACACCCGGGCCGCTCCGCCTTCGGCGAGGTCGAACGCGATCTCCATCCCCGAGCATCCCGGGCCGACGACCAGCACCCTCTGGTTCTGGAAGGGCGTGGCGTTGCGGTACTCGCCAGCATGGAGCAGCCGGCCCCCGAAGCTCACGCGGCCGGGCCACTCGGGGACAACGGGGGTGTGCTCGTAGCCCGTCGCCACGATCACCCGATGGGCATGGATCTCCCCGGCCGAGGTCTCCAGGCGCCAGCCGTCACCGTCGGGATCGACGCGTTCGACCGACGTGCCGAGCCGCAGGTCGATCCCGTCCTCATTCGCGTGGTGCTCGAGATGGTCGACGAGCTGGTCGCGCGAGGGAAACATCGGCGTCCCGTTCCGAAACGGCCGCCCCGGGAGGTGCGAGAGGGGACGGCACGTGTTGAGGCGCAAACGGTCGTAGCGGTGGCGCCACGACGAGGCCACGCGCTCGGCACGGTCGACCAGGAGTGGTCGGACTCCGGCGTCCTTGAGCGCGACGGCCGCCGACAGCCCCGCCGGCCCTGCGCCCACCACCACGACTTCACGCTTGCTCATCTGAAGGTCTCCCGTCTCGATCGTCGAGGGCCTGCTCGAGCACCGAGGCGAGGCCGCTCCAGCCGGAGAACGGCCGCCTGACACCGTGGCCCACCAGGGCACCCGCGATGGGCTCGGCGCCAGGCTCCAGCAGCAACTCGAAGCGTCTGGGCCCGCTCGGCTCGGTCATGTGCGTGCAGCCTCCCCCGGGCGAGGTCGCTTCGCACCGTGGACACCCCCCTGTGTTTCGGGTCAGAATCAGCCGGCCGTGAAACGGGAGGCGACAGCGGGTCTGCTCGAGCGCCGGCGCGAACTGGAGGCGATCGAAGGCGTGCTGGCGGCGGCCGCCGCCGGGAGCGGCGGCCTGCTGTATCTCGAGGGTCCGCCCGGCGTCGGCAAGACACGCCTGCTCGAGGCGGCGCGCGATCACGCCCGCGAGCAGGGACTCAGGGCCCTTCGCGCACGGGGGTCCGAGCTCGAACGCGACTTCGCGCACAGCTTGGTGCGCCAGTTGCTCGAGCCCGTGGTCGGTGCCGCCCGCGCGAGCGACGACGACGCCGACGGACTGCTCGCGGGCTCGGCGCGCCACGCCCGGCCGGCACTCGGACTCGAGCCGGCGGGCGATCCCGGACCGCACCCACCCGACAGCTCGACCGTCATGCACGCGCTGTACTGGGTCTGCGCGGGACTGGCGGAACACGAGCCACTCGCGCTGCTCGTCGACGATGTCCACTGGGCGGACGCTCCGTCGCTGCGCTTTCTCGCCTACCTCGCGGCCCGAGTCGACACGCTGCCTGTCGCCCTGCTGGTGGCGGCGCGGCCAGGGGAGCCCGGGATCGAGCAGAGCCCGCTCCTACAGCTGGCGGCGGACCCGTCGACCGTGCTGCTGCGCCCCCGACCGCTCAGTTCCGACGCCATCGGCGAGGTCGTGGCGAACGACCTCGAACAGGAGGGCCATCCTGAGTTCATCGAGGCGTGCGTCGCGGTCACCGGCGGCAACCCGTTCCTGCTCCATGAGCTGCTGCGGGCCTGCTCGGAGGACGCGATCGCACCGACGGCGGCCTCGGTCGCGCGCGTGTCGCGGTTGGTACCGGCCACGGTCTCGCACGCGATCCTGTTGCGTCTAGGGCGGCTGCCGGCCGCGGCCGCCGCGGTCGCGCAGGCGGTCTGCGTGCTGGGCGCCGACGCCGACGTCAGACGCGTTGCCGCCATCACAGGACTCGACGAGGCGGAGGTCGCCCGGGTTGCCGACGCCCTCGCTGCCGGGGCGCTGCTGCGCCCGGGCCGTCCGCTCGCGTTCGCCCATCCGCTCGTGGACGCCGCGGTGGCCGGAGACATGCCCGCGGCCAGGCGCGCCGAGCGCCACGCCGCGGCCGCGCGCCTGCTGAGCACGGAAGGCGCCCCCGCGGAGAGAGTCGCCGTACATCTTCTGGCCGTCGACCCTGCCGCTGACCCACTCGTCGTGCACACGCTGCAGGCGGCGGCGCAGCGCGCCAGCGCGCAGGGGGCGCCGGACGTCGCCGCCGGCTACTTGCGGCGGGCGCTCGCGGAGCCACCCGCCGCACCTGACCGGGCGAGCGTGCTCCTCGCGGCTGGCGAGGCGGAGGCGCGTGCGGGGGAGGCCGCCGCTCTCGAGCATCTCGAGGCCGCGGCTCGGGACGCGCAGGAGGATTCGCTGCGCCTGCGCGCGTCCGTGGAGCTCGGCAGAGCGGTGATCATGTCCGGGCGGACCGGCGCGGCCGTCGCCGTGTTCGACCGCGCGCTAGAACGGCTCCCGCCGTCAGAGCGGGACATCCGCCTGCTGCTGGAAGCTGCCGTCGTCGGCGCGGCTCTGCTCGATGCGGATGCCGCACCGCGCGTGGCCGACCGCCTCGAGCGCCTGCGCAACGGCCTCGGGAAGCGCGGGTCGGCGCCTTGGAACGCGCTCGGCGTGGTGGCGATGCATATCGCCATGAGCAACGGAGCGGCTTCGGAGGCGGCAGAGCTGGGCGTGCGAGCGCTCGCACGGGAGGGGCCCCTGCCAGAGCTGGCCGACCAGGCACCCGCCTTCTACCACGCCTGCCAGGCGTTGGCCTGGACCGAACGCTACGGCGCTGTCCGAGCAGCCTTCGACGGACGCCTCGCAGCGATGACTGCCGCAGGGTCGCTTCCGCAGATCGCCGCCGCGAGCAGTTTCCGCGCCTGGCTGAACCTGCGGACCGGTTTCGTCGCAGACGCGGAGAGCGACGCGCGCTCGGCCCTCGAGGCCGAACGCAGCCACGCGCAGCCGCTCTTCCGCCCGCTCTCGGCCGCCATGCTCATCCACGCGCTGCTCGAACGCGAAGGACCGCGGTCAGCGGAGAGAGAACTCGCCGCCCTGGACGCGGTGATCGATCAGCCGAGCCTGCACGCGAGCCTCGCGCTACACGCCCGCGGCAGGCTCAACCTCGCGCGCGGCGCGATCGACGAGGCGCTGACGGACCTTTTGCGCTGCGGCCGCCGGCTCGAACGCCACGGGGCGACCAGCCCCGCCGTGGCGCCCTGGCGATCGGACGCCGCCGTGGCTCTCGCCATGCGCGGGGAACGCGAACGGGCGGTCGAGCTCGCCGACGAGGAGCTGGCGCTGGCCCGCGAGTTCGGCACCCCCCGCGCGCTGGGCCTCTCACTGCGGGCTGCGGGCGTCGTGCGAGGTGGTCGTGAGGGCATCGAGCTGCTGCAGGAAGCCGCGGGCGTCCTGGAGGAGTCGCAGGCACCCCTCGACCACGCGCGCTCGCTCGTGGACCTCGGCGCCGCGCTGCGGCGCGCCAAGCAGCGTTCCGCCGCGCGCGAGCACCTACGGCAGGCCCTGGACCGCGCGCATCGCAGTGGCGCGGGCCCGCTGGCCGCCCGCGCCGAGACCGAGCTGCGGGCGACGGGCGCACGGCCCCGGAGCGTCGTGCTCACCGGCGTCGAATCGCTGACCCCGAGCGAGCGCCGCGTCGCCGAGCTGGCCGCCGATGGCAGGACCAACCGCATGATCGCCCAGGCGCTGTTCGTCACCGCCCGCACCGTGGAAGGACACCTGACCCACGTGTACCGGAAGCTCGACCTCTCCTCGCGCGAAGAGCTCGCGGCGGCGCTGGACTCCTAAGGTGCGAACCGGTGAGCATCGACGCCTCCGCCAAGAACATGCAGGCGGTCTGCAAGGCCAGGGAGCAGCACGACAAGACCTGCCCCTACGGCGGCAAGGCCAACGCGGTACACCTCAACTGGTTCGACATCGAGCGCATGGGCTGGGAGGAGGGCGACCTCGTCTGCGGGCTCGTCGTGATCGGCGACGAGAAGGTCGCGACCGGGATGATGCGCGTCACCTGCGACGCGGAGCCCGACGGGCCGGGCGGGCTGTCCGAGGAGGCGGAGGACGAGGTCGTCGAGGCCGTATCGGCGGATCGCGAGATCGCGGCGCCGTCGTTGAACTGAGCGCGAACGCGCCAGCTTGTCGTGGCGCGCGACCTCCGAGCGTCGGGATGATGCAACCAACCGACAGGGAGGCACCGATGCTCTACGCACTGCTGATCGCCGAGGACGAGTCCTTCTGGGACTCCCAGTCCCCGGACGAGATCGGGAAGATGATGGAGGGATACCGCTCGTTCGGAGAGCGCAACGCCGAGGCCATCAAGGACGGCCAGGCGCTCCAGCCGACGGCGACTGCGACAACCGTCCGCGTCCGCGACGGCGAGCGCCTGCTCACCGACGGCCCGTTCGCCGAGACCCGCGAGCAGTTCGGCGGCTACTACGTGGTCGACGCGCCCGGCCTCGACGAGGCGATCGAGATCGCCGCCCAGATTCCCGGGGCCTCGTCGGGCTGCGTCGAGGTGCGGCCGGTGATGACGTTCGACGAGAACGGGCAGCCGTCCTGACCCACGCAGCCCGCGTCGCCGACCGCCTGTTCCGCCTTCAAGCGGGGCGGGCGGTCGCGACACTGGCGCGCACGACCGGCGACCTCGGGCTCGCCGAGGAGGCCGTGCAGGCCGCGTTCGTCGTCGCCGTCGAGCGCTGGGCCCGCGACGGCGTCCCGGACGACCCGGCGGCGTGGATCTACGTCACGGCGCGCAACCGAGCCATCGACGAGGTACGCCGCCGGCGCCGCACCGCCGACGCGGAGGCGCTCGAGGCACTGCCGGCGCCCGAGCAGGTCGCCGAGGCGTGGCCGGACGACCGCCTTGCGCTCCTGTTCGCGTGCTGCCACCCCGCCCTGGCTGCGGAGGCGCGAGTGGCGCTGACGCTGCGACACGTCGGCGGGCTGACGACGGCCCAGGTCGCCCGCCTGTTCCTGGTCTCGGAGGCAGCGATGGCGCAGCGGCTGGTGCGCGCGCGCCGGAAGCTGCGCGCGGCGCGGATCGCGATCGCCGTACCCGAGCGCGACGCGATGCCCGCGCGCCTCGCCGGTGTGCTGACGACGCTGTACCTGATCTTCACCGAGGGCTACGCGGGCGGTCGCGGCGAGCTGTCGGGCGAGGCGATCCGGCTCGCCCGGCTGGTCGCCGTCCTGGCGCCCGGCGAGCCGGAGGCGCGCGCCCTCGTCTCCCTGCTGCTGCTCCAGGACTCCCGCCGCGCCGCGCGCTTCGCACCCGACGGCACGCCGATCCTGCTCTCCGACCAGGACCGCTCACTGTGGGATCAGACCGAGATCGCCGAGGCGCGCCGTCTGCTGCGCGGCGCCGGGCGCGGCCGCTATGCCCTGCAGGCGCGGATCGCCGCCGAGCACGCGGCCGGCTCAACCGACTGGTGCGCGGTGGCCGGCCTCTACCGCGAGCTCTACGCGCTCGACCCGAGCCCGGTCGTGCGCCTGAACGGGGCGGTCGCGATCACCGAGGCGCATGGCGCGGAGGCCGGGCTCGTCGCCGTGGACGCCGCCGGCGAGCACGGTGCGCTCGACGAGTACCACCTGTTCCACTCGACGCGGGCGGAGGTGCTGCGCAGGCTGGGCCGCCGCGGCGAAGCCCGCGCGGCGTATACACGCGCGCGGGAGCTCGCGCCCACCGAGCACGAGCGCGACTTCCTCGAGGCGCGGCTGCGCTCAGTCGAAGAGGACGCCGGGGTTGAGGATGCCCGCCGGATCGACGGCATCCTTGGCGGCCCGTAGCGCGGCCGCGAAGGCGTCGGGGCGCTGGCGGTCGTACCAAGGGCGGTGATCGCGCCCGACGGCGTGGTGGTGGGTGATCGTGCCGCCCGCGCGGATGATCGCGTCGCCGGCCGCCTGCTTGACCGCCTTCCAGGTCTCCACCTCGGCGCCGCG
Source organism: uncultured Solirubrobacteraceae bacterium (assembly GCA_963724135.1). Classification (GTDB taxonomy): domain Bacteria; phylum Actinomycetota; class Thermoleophilia; order Solirubrobacterales; family Solirubrobacteraceae; genus DATLGB01. The sequence continues at coordinate 224,994 of CAVRTA010000002.1, read as the reverse complement.
CTCGACCGGCGCCAGGCAGGTGAAGTAGGGCGCCGCTCCATCCGGATAGGCGTGCGTCATGCGCACCGTGACCTGACCGGCGCCACAGCGCTCGCGCAGTACCGCCTCGGCGGTGCCGCGTACGTCCTCGACGAACTCGTCGTGGCGCTCCCAGGTGATGGCGGTCTCGAACGTCTCCGAGAGCACGCCGATCGCGACGAACGTGTCGCGCAGGTAGGGCGCGCGCAGGAAGGCGTCGCGCCAGGCGCCGGCGCCGCCGCTCTTTGACTCCTGCACCTCGCCTCCGTGGAGCTGCGCGATGCGCCGCGCCTCCTCGAACTGCTCGTCGAGAGGGAGGCCGGCGGACTCGAAGCCCAGCACGAGCAGGGCGGTCGAGCCGTCGCCGGCGAACGTCATCGCCGCCTCGCGCGCGTCGATCACCCGGCAGTTGGAGGGCCACAGGCCCGCTTGGACGATCTCGCGCACGATCGTCGCGCCGGCGAAGTAGTCCGGGACGCGCACGCTCGCCGAGCGGCGCTCGGTCGGGCGCGGGCGCACGCGCACCCACGCCTCGGTGATGACGCCGAGCGTCCCCTCGGAGCCGAGCAGCAGCCGGTCCGGCGACGGCCCCGCGCCGGAGCCCGGCAGCCGCCGCGAGTGCCAGACGCCCGCCCCCGGCGTCACGGCGCGCACGCTCTCGACGAGGTCGTCGATGTGCGTGGGGCCGGTGGCGAAGTGCCCACCGGCGCGGGTCGCGATCCAGCCGCCGAGCGTCGACTGCTCGAACGACTGCGGGTAGAAGCGCATCGTCAGCCCGCGCTGGGCGAGCTGCTCCTCGAGCCGCGGGCCGGTGGCGCCCGCCTGGATGCGCGCCGCGTTGGACACCGTGTCGACCTCGAGCACCTCGTCCATCGCACCGAGGACGAGCGCGAGCGCACCGTTGTCGAGCGGGTGCGCCTCGATGCCGCCGACGACGCTCGTGGCGCCGCCGACCGGCGTGACGCTGACGCCCCTGCCCGCCGCCCACTCGAGCGTCCGGATGACGGCGTCCTCGCTCCCGGCGTGGACGACGAAGTCGGGCGGGTGCGAGATCTCGCCCCGCAGGCCGCGCACCGTGTCCATGTACGAGCGGCCGAGCCCGTAGCGGGCGCGGTCGTAGTCGTCGGCGCCGGCGCAGTCGCGCAGTTCGGGCGGGATGCCGATGCGCGGCTCGGGCAGCGTCAGGGGCGCCGGCTCCTCGATGTCCGTACGGCCGAAACCGAGGTGGTCGGTGAGCCCCTTGACCTCCTCGGCCGTCGGAGCGTCGCCCTCCAAGCCCCAGCCCCAGTATTTGCGCCTCGCCATTTCGGGACCGTATCGGACCCTCGGCAAACGGCAGCGACGAAGGAGCGGAGTGAGCGAAGCGCGCCATATTCCCTCCGTCCTCCGGTGAGAATCCAGCATGGTTGGGGCTGACCGGTGGAAACCTGGCGCGGTTGAGCCGATCGCCGCGCCGGCGCTCCTCCCTCCGTCCTCATCGATGCAGTTGCAGCGAGAGTCGCCGCCGCCGATACCGTCACCGAGGTGCAAGTCGAGCCCGGCATCCTGGCCAGAGGACCGTGGCCGACCGACGCCGTGCGGACGATGTGGGTCGAGCAGGCCTACGAGCCCTCGGCGGCGCAGCATGCCGCCGCGGACGCCGCCATCGGTGCTTTGAAGGATCGCGGCTCCCCGTCCCATGACGGCCTCGCGGCGCGGCTGGCGTCGTTCGACGCCGGCGACGGCCTCGCGCTCGAGCTGCAGCCGATGCGCTGGAGCCTGCGGCTCGGCGACGACGCGCTCTCTTCCATCAGCGTCCAATGCGTCGTGCGCGACGAGGACGGTCGCTGGCTCGCGGGCCGCCGGGCGCCATGGGTCGCGACGTGGGCGGGACGATGGGCGCTCGGGGCGGGGGGCGCGGTCGAGGTGGGCGAAGACCCCGTCGAGACCCTGGAGCGCGAGCTGCACGAGGAGTGGGGGCTCGAGCCCGAGCGCACGCAGATCGAGGCGCTCGTGTGCACGCCGAACCGGCTCGTGCTGCTGGTGGGATCGGCCTGGGTCGCGAGCGGCGCGGACATCACGCGCGACCACGAGCACGACGCCCACGCGTGGTGGAGCCCCGACCCGAACGCATGGCCGGATGAGGCGAGCCCGGCGTTGCGCCACATGGCGCTGCTGCTGCGGTGAGGCTGCGCCACCTCTCCTATCTCCACTCCGCCGTCTATGCCGTGCTGCTCTACGTCGCCTTCGTCGACCGTCACGACGAGCTGGTGACGGTCTTCGGCTGGACGCACGGGATCCTGTGGATCGTGATGTCGGTGCTCTGCCTGGCGGCCGTGCGCCGCCGCGCGCTGCCGCTGTGGTTGGGCGTGACGGTCGCCGTGGTGGGCGGCATCGGGCCGTTCGCCGGATCCCTGGGATTTGCGCTGCACCAGCGGCGAAGCCGGTAGTCTGGAACTTAGCCGCGATGGCCGTCGAAACCACCACCTCAGTCGTCATGCCCGCGATGGGCGACTCGGTGACCGAGGGCACGATCCTCGAGTGGCTCAAGCAGGAAGGCGACACGGTCGCTGTCGATGATCCGCTCGTCGAGATCTCGACGGACAAGGTCGATGCCGAAGTCCCGTCGCCGAGCGCCGGCGTGATCGCGAAGATCCACGTCAAGGAGGGCGACACCGTCGCCGTCGGCGACGTGCTGTGCGAGATCTCGGGCAACGGGGCGGGCAACGGCACGCCACCCGCGACCACCGAGCCCGAGGCGCCGGCACAGGAGGAGGCCATCGACATCGTCGTCCCGTCGATGGGCGAGTCGGTCTCGGAGGGCGTGATCCTGGAGTGGCTCAAGCAGCCGGGCGACGCGGTCGAGCAGGACGAGGGCATCGTCGAGGTCTCGACCGACAAGGTCGATGCGGAACTGCCCTCGCCGGCGACCGGCGTGATCACCGAGACGCTCGTCGAGGTCGGCGAGACGGTCACCGTCGGGCAGGTCGTCGCGCGTATGAAGGGCGGTGTCGCACCGGCGAAGCCCGACAGCAACGGCGCCACGGCAGCGCCCGAGACTCAGCCCAGCTTCACAAAGGGGACGGACCCCTCAGTGAAGGCGACGCCGGTGGCGCAGCGCGTGGCGGCGGTGGAGGGGGTCGACCTGGCCAAGGTCACCGGCACGGGCCCGCGCGGGCGCATCACGAAGGCGGACGTGCTTCGCGGCGAGGAGGAGTCGCAGGGGACCCCGCTCAAGGGCGGCGCCGCGACGCTGGCGCGTTACATGGACGAGTCGCGGCAGATCCCGACCGCGACGTCGTTCCGCACGATCACCGTCACCGCGCTCGACGGCCGCCGCAAACAGCTCAAGGAGGCCGGGCTGAAGGTCTCCTTCACCCACCTGATCGCCTACGCGATCGCGCGCGCCGCGACCGATGAGATGCCGGTGATGGCGCGACACTTCACCGCAGTCGACGGCAAGCCGCACGTGATCGACGACGAGGCCGTCAACCTCGGCATCGCCGTCGACGTCACCAACAAGAAGGGCGAGCGGACGCTGATGGTCCCCGTCATCCGCGACGCGGGACGGCTCACGTTCGAGGGGTTCCTCGACGCGTTCAACGACCTGATCGCGCGCGCGAGAGAGAACAAGCTGACCGCGGACGACCTCGTCGGGGCGAACATCAGCCTCACCAACCCCGGGGGGATCGGCACGATCGCCTCGGTGCCGCGGCTGATGACCGGCCAGGGCACGATCGTGGCGACCGGTTCGATCGCCTATCCGGTCGGGCTCGGCAACATCGGCGGCGTCATCGGCGCCGAGAAGGTCATGACGATGACCTCGACCTACGACCACCGCATCATCCAGGGTGCCGAGTCGGGTCAGTTCCTCCAGACGGTCGAGGCCTACCTCCAGGGCGAGCACGGCTTCTACGAGCAGGTCTTCAAGGACCTCGGCGCGGAGCTCGGCCCCGCGCCGCAGCCGCCGGCTCCCGCAGCCGCGGCGGCCGCCGCCCGCGACGCCGCCCCGGCGGCCGCGGCCGCTCCGCCGGACGAGGAGCTGCTCCAGGCCGTCCAGGCCGCGACGTCGCTGATCAAGGCGCACCGCACGCACGGGCACCTCGCCGCCCGCCTCGACCCGCTGGGCTCCGAGCCCGAGGGCGACCCCGCGCTCGATCCCGAGCCCCTCGGCCTCACCGCGGAGGTCATGCGCAAGATCCCGGCGAAGATCCTCCGCGTCGGCGTTCCGGGCGCGACGCTGGCGGACGCGCTACCGCACCTGCGCGAGACCTACTGCGGCACGATCGCGTACGAGATCGAGCACCTGGCCAGCCACCGCCAGCGCGTGTGGCTGCGCAAGGCGATCGAGTCCGGCGAGTACCGCGCCCCGCTCACGACCGAGGAGAAGAAGGCGCTGCTGCACCGCCTGACCCAGGTGGACTCGCTCGAGCGCTTCATGCACAAGGCCTACCTGGGCCAGAAGCAGTTCTCCATCGAGGGCCTCGACATGACGGTCCCGATGCTCGACGAGCTGATCCAGCTCGCCTACCACAAGGGTGCGCGCGAGGTCGTGATCGGAATGGCGCACCGCGGCCGGCTCAACGTGCTCGCGCACAACCTCGGCCGCGCCTACGAGACGATCTTCCGCGAGTTCGAGGGTGCGTCGGACATCGAGGCCGTCACCACGATCCCGCAGGGCGGCACCGGCGACGTCAAGTACCACCACGGCGCGCAGGGCACCTACCAGGTCGGCGACGGCGCGCTGCTCGTGCGGCTCGAGTCGAATCCCTCGCACCTCGAGTACGTCGCCCCCGTCGTGACCGGCGCCACCCGGGCCGTGCAGTCGACGCGCCAGGGCCCGCACACGCACATCGACCACGCGGCTTCGATGCCTGCCGTGCTGCACGGCGACGCGGCCTTCCCGGGCCAGGGCGTGGTCGCCGAGACGCTCAACCTGCAGGGCCTCGACGGCTACACCGTCGGCGGCACCGTCCACCTGATCCAGAACAACCAGATCGGCTTCACCACCGACCCGGACGAGTCGCGCTCCACCCGCTGGGCGTCGGACCTCGCGAAGGGCTTCGACGTCCCGATCATCCACGTCAACGCCGACGACGTCGCGGCGTGCATCGCGGCCGTGCGTCTGGCGTTCGCCTACCGCCACGAGTTCGGCCACGACGTGCTCATCGACCTGATCGGCTACCGCCGCTGGGGCCACAACGAGACCGACGAGCCCGCCTACACGCAGCCCGAGATGGCGGCGATGATCAAGAGCAAGAAGTCCGTGCGCGAGATCTTCGCCGAGCAGCTGATCGCCGAGGGGACGATCAGCACGGAGGAGTCCGAGGAGGTGGCCAAGGAGGTCTGGGACGGACTCTCCGGCCGCCACCGCGAGCTCAAGGAGGAGCTGGCAACGTCGCAGGCCGAGCAGCCGACCGGCGGCTACGAGCTCGACCGGACGCAGTCGCCCGAGGTCAAGACGGCGGTCTCCGAGGACCGCCTGAAGGCGCTCAACGCCGACCTGCTCAAGGTGCCCGACGGGTTCACGGTGCACCCGAAGCTCGCGCGCCAGCTCGACAAGCGCCGCGAGGTCTCCGAGACCGGGCGCGGGATCGACTGGGCGCACGCGGAGGCGCTCGCCTACGCGTCGCTGCTGAGCGAGGGCACGCCGATCCGCCTCACCGGCCAGGACGTCGAGCGCGGCACCTTCTCCCAGCGCCACCTCGTCCTGCACGACGCCAAGACCGGCCAGCGCTGGTCGCCGATCCAGAACCTGCCCGGCGCGCTGGCGCCGATGGAGCTGCACAACTCACCGCTGAGCGAGGTGGCGTGCCTGGGCTTCGAGTACGGCTACTCGATGGAGGCGCCGGAGTCGCTCGTGCTGTGGGAGGCGCAGTTCGGCGACTTCGCCAACTCCGCGCAGGTGATCATCGACCAGTTCATCATCAGCGCGCTGGCCAAGTGGGGCCAGACCTCGCGGCTGACGCTGCTGCTGCCGCACGGGTACGAGGGGTCGGGCCCGGAGCACTCGAGCGCGCGTCTGGAGCGCTTCCTCCAGCTCGCCGCCGAGGGCAACATCCGCGTCGCGAACCTGACCACGCCGGCCCAGTACTTCCACCTGCTGCGCCGCCAGGCGCGGGTCGCCAAGCAGCGACCGCTGGTCATCGTCACGCCCAAGCAGCTGCTGCGGCTGCCGCAGGCGATGTCCCAGCTCGCCCACCTCAGCGAGTCGCGCTTCTACCCGGTGCTGAGCGAGCCGCGGATCGACGAGGAGGCCGTCAGCCGGCTCGTCTTCTGCACGGGCAAGATCTTCTACGACCTCAAGGGCCACATCACGCGCGAGGACAACCCGGGTGTGGCCATCTCGCGCGTCGAGTTGCTGTACCCGTTCCCGCAGGCGCAGATCCTCGAGGAGATCAACCGCTACCCGAACCTGCGCGAGGTGCTGTGGGTGCAGGAGGAGCCGCGCAACATGGGCGCCGCGCGCGCACATGAGCCCGCGCATGCTCCACATCCTTCCCGAGCATCTCGAGTTCGGCTACGTCGGCCGGCCGGAGCGCGCATCGCCGGGCGAGGGCTACCCGGCCGCCCACACCATCGAGCAGAACCGCATCATCCGCACCGCGCTCGACCTCTCGATCCCGGTGTCGGTGAACCCTTCGCGGATGCCGGGCGAGCGCTGATGACCACCCGCACGGCGACGGCCCGCCCTGGCCGCTGTCGCGCGCCGAGGACGGGTCCCCCGGGGTCTCAGGGGTCGTAGCCGCGGCGCTTGAGGAAGCGCTTGAGCTTCGGCAGGTAGCGCGGGTTGACGTAGCCCTTCTCGACCGCGCGGCGAGCGAGCGCGTAGCCCTTCCGGCAATCGCCGAGGTTGCAGTGGTCGGCGGCGATCGCCGCGACGCTGGTCTTGATCAGCTCGCGGTAGACGGGGTCGCGCCTGAAGTCGGCGACCGCCTCGCGGTAGTAGCGCTCGTAGCGCTTGAGCTCCTTGCGGATCCTGGCCGGGCGCTCACGGGTCACGTCGGTCAGCTTCGCGTCGGAGGTGAGCTGGAAGACCTGGAGCGGGCGCAGGGTGGCGGCGTAGGAGCCGAACCTGTAGCTGAAGTGGTCGTCACCGGTGAGCAGGTCGCGCCGCTTGATCCGGTAGCCGGCGTTCCCGAAGTTCTTCTCGATCTCCGTGGCGCCCTTGTAGAAGTACGTCAGCGAGCAGCAGTGCGCGCCGCCGGTGAAGAGGTCGAAGACCGCCTCGCCGATCCCGTCGCCGTCGAGGTCGAGCACCTTCACGGACTTGTAGTCGGTGTTGTAGCCCGCGGGCTGGATGAAGCGGTCGTCCGGTATCTCCCGGCCGGCGATCTGCACCTCGTTGTCGAAGACTTTCAGCGACACGCGCGTCGGCGGGCCGTCCTTGTGCCGCGTGTAGGAGAGCTCGGCGCGGATCGAGCCCAGCGAAGCGGTCTCGGTGAAGGCGGGGGCGGGGGTGGTGAGCGAGAGGAGGGCGAAGAGCGTCGCGGCTGCGACCTTCATACCGCCGGAACGTGCTCGTGCGCGTAGACGCCGCGCGCGTAGAGCTCCTCGCCGCACTCGCTGCATACGAGCTTGGGCGTGGTGATGTGCCCGCAGTCCTTGTGCTCGAGCGTGACCGGCGGCTTGTCCAGCCCCCCGTAGCGGTCGCCCCACTGCATCAGCGACACGAGCACCGGGTACAGGTCGAGGCCCTTCTGGGTGAGCCGGTACTCGTACAGGGTCCGGCCGGGGTGCTCGGCGTAGGGGCGACGCTCGAGGATCTCGGCCTCGACGAGCTTGTGGAGCCGGTCGGTGAGGATGTTGCGCGCGATGCCCGTCCCCTGCTGGTAGTCCTCGAAGCGGCGGGCGCGCATGAACGCCTCGCGCAGGATGACCAGCGTCCAGCGCTCCCCGAGGACGGCCATGCTGCGGGCGATCGAGCACGGCACTTCGCGATAGATCGTCGTGGCGCATCGCCCGGAAACCTACTCCGTCGGGCGGACCGACGGCGACCAGCCGCCCGAAGATGTCCCCGAGCAGGCTCACCTCGTCGCAGGAGAGGCTGCCCGAGGAAGCGCGACTCGACGGTCTCGAAGAACGTGTCCTGCGCTGCGGCGAACAGCTTCTTGCCCCTCGTTGGTGATCGTCGCGTGCACGACGCGGGAGTCGCTCGCGCAACTGCGGCGAGCGGCGAGGCCGCGCTCGCACAGCGTGTCGATTACGCGCGACACGCGGCTGAGACTGAGCTTGCGATTGCGCCGCGAGCTCGGACATGCGCAGGTGACCCTCCTCGGCATGGGCGAGCCGCGACAGGACCTCGTAGGCGCTGAGCGTCAGACCGTGCTTGGCCGACAGGCAGGCGTCGAGCCCGCGCGTGAGCTCCGCGTACGCGGACAGCAGCCCGAACCAGGCCGCCTCCTGGTCGGGGGTGAAGTACCCTGAGACTTCGGCTGCTCAGCGACGCTCACGGAACCCAGTGTAAACCCCCTGACAACGTCTTGGCAGATCTTTGCTTGCGCAAGCAGTCTGCTATGGTTGCTCGCGCAAGTTCTTTCCAAAGGAGGATCCATGAGCACCATCGAGCAGGTCGTCCCCGCGGGGACCTGGACTGTTGACCCTGTCCACTCCCGGGCCGAGTTCGCGGTCCAGCATTCCGGCATCGCCACCTTCCGCGGCCACTTCTCCGAGGTCGCCGCGACGCTCGAGGACGGCGTCCTCGCCGGAACCGTCGACGTCGCGAGCGTCGAGGTCCCGGTCGCGCAGCTGAAGGGCCACCTCCAGTCGCCCGACTTCTTCGACGCCGAGCAGCACCCGCAGATCAGCTTCCGCGCCTCCGATCTCGAGGTCGACGGCGAGCGGCTCACCGTCCGCGGCGAGCTGACGATGAAGGGCGTCGCCCGTGAGCTCGCGGCCACCGGCGCGATCGCCGGCCCGACCCAGTACCTCGACGGCAACGAGCGCATCGCGATCTCACTGACCACGGTCGTCAACCGGCACGACTTCGGCGTGAGCTGGAACGCCCCGCTCCCCGGCGGCGGCAGCGCGGTCGGGGACGACGTGACCCTCACCGTCGACCTGCAGCTCGTCAAGTAATGAGGCTGCTGGGGGTCGTCGGCTCGCTGCGTCCCGGGTCCTACAACCAGCAGCTCATGGACGCCGCGGCGGGAATGCTCCCGCCCGGCGTCGAGCTCGAGCGCTGGGACGGGCTGCGCGAGGTCCCGCCCTTCGACGAGGACCGCGAGGCGACCGCCGCCCCGCTGGCCGTGGAGCGGCTGCGGCGCGCGATCGCCGGCGCCGACGGCGTCCTGTTCGCGACCCCGGAGTACAACGGCTCGATCCCCGGGCAGCTCAAGAACGCGCTCGACTGGGCGTCGGTCCCGTTCGAGCACAACGTGCTCCGCAACAAGCCGGCGGCCGTGATCGGGACGTCCACCGGCATGTTCGGGGCGGTGTGGGCGCAGGCCGAGCTGCGCAGGGTGCTCGGCTTGATGGGCGCCCGCGTGCTCGACCGCGACACGCCCGTGCCGCTCGCCGAGTCGGCGTTCGCGAGCGGGTCGCTCGACCCCGAGCTCGGCGAGGCCGTGGCGGCGACGCTCGCCGACCTCGTCGCGCTCGTGGAGCGGCGCGCCTCAGTCGCGGCCTAGGTCCTCGGCCAGCGCGCGGGTGATGTCCACGGCGCGCTCGATCGTCTCGTAGTGGAGGTTGTCCGGGACGTCCGTCGGCAGGTGGTAGTTGCTCAGCAGCTTGGTCTCCGGCTCCCACGAGCACAGGCACGCCGTCGGGTAGCCGGCGCGGCTGGGGATGACGGAGTCGGTGCTGGTGCGGGCGCGGCAGCCGCGGCGCAGGCGCGGGCCGACCCGCTCCGCGACCGCCGCGACGCGGTCGCGGAACGCCGGGTCGCAGTAGTCCTCCATCACGAACGGCCCCTCGCCCTCGAGCATGAACAGCTCGGGCGAGCCGATGGTGTCGAGATTGAGGACCCACGTCCGGGCGGGGTCGAGCGGTTGCAGATGCTCCTCGACGAATGCGTAGATGCCGCCCTGGAGAACCTCCTCGGCACCGCAGCTGGCGAGCACCACGCGCACGGGCAGGTCGTCCAGCTCGGCGAGCGCGACCAGCGCCGCACACGCGGACAGGTTGTCGTTGGCGCCGGGAACGACCGGGCTGCGCGCGATGTCGACCGCGGCCAGCACGCTCAGGGCGGTGAGGATCCGGCCCGCCCGCCGCCACCCGAGCGCGATCAGCAGCGGGCCGCCGACGACCGCCCACCACAGCGGCAGGCTCGTGTCGGTGGCCGCGACGAGCTGCGGGAAGCGCTTGGCCAGCGCGCGCTGGAAGGACTGGTCGAAGATCAGCCCGGTCGGGGCGGCATCGTGGTGGGCGAGCACGACCAGGGTGCGCTCGCTGTCCGCGTCGCCCGCCTCGGCGATCACGTTGGTCGTCGTCTTCGGGCGGGTGACGGTCCGGCGCCACACGCGCTTGTAGTTGGACGCGTCATCGGCCACCAGCAGCGCGGCGGCGAGCGCGATCAGGCGGTTGCCCGTCAGGGCGGCGGCATTGAGCGGGAGCCCCAGCTTCGCGTAGCCGTCGCGGAACGGGACCTCCTCGACCCGGGCGTCGCGCGCGCCCGCGGCGGTCAGGCGCCGCGCCAGCCACTCGGCCGCGCGGCGCTCGTCGGCCGATCCCGCCCGGCGCTCGAGCGGCGCGAGCGCCTCGACGACCTCGCGCAGCGTCTCAATCACGGCCGAGCGCGGCGCGGACCTGTCCTCCGGCCGGGGCGAAGTCGTCGCTGAGGCGGTCGAGCAGGTCGAGCCAGCCGTCGTGCGCTGCCGCGGCCCGGCGCACGGCGGCGACGCCGGCGTCCAGGTCGCCCGCGTGGGCCAGGCTCAGCCCGGCCCAGAAGAGCAGCTCGTCGTTGCCGGGCGCGAGGTCGGAGGCCTGCTGGTATAGCCGCCCCGCCTCCTGCGCTTCGCCCGCGCCGAGCAGCTCGTCGGCCTCGCCCGCGAGCGCATACGCGCGCTGGAGCATGAGCAGCCGGGCGAGCTCGGCGATCGGGTCGGCGTGGTCCTCCACGCGCAGCTCGAGCTTCGGCACGACGTCGGTGCGGTCGGCGCTGACGATCAGCATCGCAGCGGACTGGCGGCCACGGACGTCGCCGCCCGCCTCCTCGGCGCCCTGGAGTGCGGCGAGCAGCCTGGCGGCGAGGTCACCTCCGGTCCGCTCGTATGCCGCAGCCATCGCCTCGGGCACGCCGGGACGGGCCATCATGTTCGCCTGGCAGCTGTACTGATCGCCGGTGATGTGGCCCGCGTGCGGGATGCAGTCGGCACCGGTGTGGACGGCGATCGCGCCGCTCGCGTCGACGGCCGCGACCTGCCGCACGGCGCCGAGCTCGTCCCCCTCGACCTGGCCCTGGAGCGCCTCCCGGACGGGCACGCCGGCGGCCAGGCGCTCGAGCGTGCGCGGACCGTAGGCAGGTTCGGCGACGGATTGGGTAGCTACGGTCCCGACACCCGGGCGACCCCAGGTGACGACGGAGCCGACGGAGAACCAGTGCGACTGGACCGCGACGCCGAGATCACCCGACGCGGGATCGCGCGCCACGATGGAATACGTCCCCTTGCGCACCGACAGCGAGCATACGCAGGCAGTCATCGAGCGGGTCCGGCGAATCCCGGAGGGCTTCGTGCGCGCCTACGGGGACATCACTCCGGGCGCGCCCCGGGTCGCCGGCGCGGTGCTGTCGGAGGTCGACGAGCCGGGCCTGCCCTGGTGGCGGGTCGTGCGCGCCGACGGCTCGCTGGCCAAGGGCGCCCCCCAACGCGAGCGCCTGGAGCGCGAGGGCGTCCCGTTCCGCGGCGACCGCGTCGACATGCGCGTCGCGCGCATCCCGTGACTCTCGCGCGAGCTGACGCTGGACCCGCGCCCGCGCGGCTTTCACCTCATCACGCGCGAGGTGTGCGACGCGCTGCCGGAGCTGGCGGAGTGCGCTGCGGGCCTGCTGCACGTGTGGATGAAGCACACGTCGGCTTCCCTGACGGTCAACGAGAACGCCTCGCCCGACGTGCGGCGCGACTTCGAGTCGTGGTTCGACGAGGCGGTGCCCGAGCGGGCGTCGTACTGGACGCACACGCAGGAGGGACCGGACGACATGCCCGCTCACATCAAGGCCTCGCTGCTCGGGCCGTCGCTGACCCTGCCGGTCTCGCACGGGCGGCTCGCCCTGGGTACGTGGCAGGGGATCTACCTGTGCGAGCACCGCGACCGCGGCGGGGCGCGGACGCTCCAGCTCACGCTCGTCGCGTGATCGCGTCCCGCTCGAACGCCTCGAGCCGGGTCTGATGAATACCACCCTGGCTCAGGGTGCAATTCATCAGCGCTGACGAATATGGCCTCCCCTCCCTCGTTGCCCCATCTGCTGCGGCTTGACAGCTGGCAACGTCAGCGCGGGACTGGACCCGCCCTAGCGACCCTGCCAGCGCGGCTCGCGCTTCTCGGCGAACGCGCGGGCGCCCTCCTGCGCGTCCTCGCTCCCGAATACGGCGCCCGCGAGCTCGCCCTGCCGGTCCCAGGCCTCGGCCTCGGTCCACTCGCGCGCGCCGCGCACGACCTGCTTGGAGGCCGCGATGGCGAGCGGGGCGTTCGCCGCCACCGTCTTCGCCAGCTCGCGGGCGGTGCCGACGGCCTGGCCGTTGTCGACGACGCGGTTGACGATGCCGATCTCGTACGCGCGCTCGGCGGTGATGGGGTCGCCGGTGAGCGCGAGCTCCATGGCCAGGTGGTACGGGATCCGCTGGGGCAGGCGGAACAGGCCACCGGCGGCGGCGACCAGCCCGCGCTTGGCCTCGGGGATGCCGAAGCGGGCGTCGCGCGCGGCGACGATCAGGTCACACGACAGCGCGATCTCGAAGCCCCCGGCGAGCGCGTAGCCCTCGACGGCTGCGATCAGCGGCTTCTCCGCCGATCGCTGCGTGATGCCGGCGAAGCCGCGGTCGCCCGCCCACGGGCGCTCGCCGGTCACGAAGGCCTTGAGGTCCATGCCGGCGCTGAACGTCCCGCCCGCGCCGGTGACGATCCCGATGCGCAGCGCCGGGTCGGAGTCGAGGCGGTCGAGCGCCGCCGCGATCCCCTCCGCGACCGCGCTGTTGACGGCGTTGCGCGCCTCCGGACGGTCGATCGTGATGGTGAGGACGCCGCCGTCCTCCTCGAGGTGCACGGGCTCTGCGCTCATGGCGCGGAAGCCTACGCCGCGAACAGCGTCAGCTCGGGCTCGCGCTCGCCGCGCAGCACGGCGAGGTCGACCTCGACCCAGGCGATCCCGCGCGACTCGGCCAGCACGCGCGCCTGCGGCTTGACCACCTGCGCGGCGAGCACCCCGCGGCAGTCGGCCATCGCCGGGTCCTCCTGGATGCGGGCCAGGTAGCGCGTCAGCTGCTCGACGGCGTCGATGGTCCCGACGCGCTTGATCTCCACCGCGATCCAGCCGTCGTCGCAGTCGCGGCACATGAGATCGACCGGCCCGATGTCGGTCGGCCACTCGCGGCGCACGAGCCGGAAGCCCTCGCCGCACCACTCGGGCTGCTCGGCGAGCAGCTCCTGCAGATGGGTCTCGACGCCGTCCTTCTCGAGGCCCGACTCGGCGTCGCACTCGACGGTCACGTCGCTGAGTACCTCGGCCAGCGTGATCTCCAACCTGTCCTCGGCCTTGAGCTTGCGCACCGTGATCGTGTCCCCGTCCTCGTCGATCGCCGTCGGCGCGGTCATCCAGTTGAGCGGCTTGTAGCCGCCGCCGTCGCAGTGCACGAGCACCGACCCGTCGGCCTTGAACATCAGCAGCCGCACCGCCTCGGGCAGGTGCGCGGTCAGGCGGCCGGAGTACGCGACGGAGCAGCGGGCCACGACGAGACGCATCGGGCCCGAACGGTATGCGCCGCCCCGGACGCTAGGCGGCGAGCTCGCGCGGGGTGCGCGCGCGGACGTGCTCGGCGAGCGCGCGCACCTCGGGGTCGTCGACAAGCGACAGCGCGCGGTCGCAGGCGGCGAGGCAGTCCTGGATGCGGTCGGTCTTGGCGAGCGCGTGCGCGTAGCGCGACCAGGCCCGCTCGGACTCCGGCGCGACCTCGGTCGCCTGCAGGCAGGCCGAGACCTCGGCGCCGACGTCGCCGGACAGGTGCGCGATCGTCGCGAGGTCGTGCAGGCCCTCCTCGGACGGGTGCAGCGCGCGGGCGCGCTCGAGCGCGGTGCGGGCTCCGTCGCGGTCGAAGCGGCGCATGCGCAGGCGGCCGAGGCGCTCCCAGGCCGTCGCGTCGCGCGGCGCGGTGACCGTCTCGCGCACCGCCGCGTCGGTCGCCTGCGTCAGGGACCCCATGTCCTCGTAGATGCGCGCGGCGGTCCGGTGCGGGCCCGGGCGGTCGGGCTCGATGCGCGCCCAGTCGCGCACGGAACGCGCGGCGGCTGCGTAGTCGCCCGCCTGCCAGAACGCCGTCGTCATCAGCCGCAGGACGGCGGCGTTGTTGGGCTCGGCGTCGCGGGCGAAGACGAGCCGCTTCGCCGCCAGCTTGAAGTCGCCCTCGGCCAGCGCGTGCTTGGCCGCCGTCATGAAGCGCTGGACGCGGTCGGCGGCGGGGTCGGGCTTGGAGAAGTCGACGAAGTGCAGCGAGCCCGCCGGGACCGTGCGGATGCCGACGTGAAACGACACGCGCGCCCACTGCTGCATCGAGTCCTCGTCGCCGGTGAAGTAGATGCCGTTGACGGTGCCGACGCCCCACTCGGGATACGACAGGCAGCGCGCGTAGCGGTGCACGACCGAGTGGTCGGGCATGCGGGTGCCGAACGGGTCGTGGCGCTGCTCCTCGGCCGCCCGCGCGCGCGCCCGCTGCTCCTCCTCGTACGCGCGCCGGCCGGCCTCCTCGCGCGCCTTGCGCGCCGCGGTGGCCGAGACCCTGACCGCGTTCTTGGTCACGCGCCCGCCGCGCGAGGACTCCGCGAGGCGCTCGAGCGTGTCGGCCGCCTCGTTGATCGCCTTCAGGTGGCGCTCGTGCTCGAACTGCCTGCCCGCCGGCGCGATGTCGGGGTGCCAGACCTTCGCCAGCTTGCGGCGAGCGAGCTGCACCTCCCGCTTGCCGAAGGGCGGGTCGAGCTCGAGGAGCAGGACGGCTTGCTCCACGTCGAAGATCGGCGGTACGCGCACAGCCCTTCCAGGGTACGCGGGATCAGTCGATCAGACGAGCCCGCAGGCGCCAGGTCGCCAGCGGCCACATCGCCAGCGCGAAGAGCAGGAGCGCGCCGACGTGCCCGAGGTCGACCGTCTCGAACCCGAAGCAGGCGTGGTGGACGAGCTCGACGCAGTGGTAGAGGGGGTTGAACTGCGAGGCGACGATCGCCCAGTGCGGGAGCTCGTCGAGCGGGAAGAACGTCCCCGCGAGCAGGAACATCGGGGTGATCAGCAGGGACTGCACGTAGCTGGTGTTGTCGAAGTTCTCCACCAGCGCGGCGATCAGGATCCCGGCGGCGGCGAACCCGAAGCCGGTGAGGATCCCGATCAGCGGCACCGTGAGCATCCCCCACGACGGATCGAGGCCGAAGAAGAAGGCGACGATCAGGGGTGCGCAGCCGTAGATGCCGGCGCGGACGCCGATCCACGCCGACTCGGCGAGGACGACCTCCTCGACCGACACCGGCGCCGCGAGCAGCGCGTTGTAGGTGCCCTGGTACTTCCACTTGACGAGCGTCCCGAAGATGCCGCTGAAGACCGAGCTGAACAGGATCGCGGTGGCGACCGTGCCGATCCCGACGAACTCGATGTACTCGACGCCGCCGACCTCGTCCACGAGCGTGCCGAAGCCGAAGCCGAAGGCCAGCAGGTAGACGATCGGCTGCACGATCGCGCTGAAGGTCGACGAGCGCCAGAAGGTCCCGAAGTTGATGACCTCGCGCACGAGCACGCCGGCGAGGCCCGAGCGCTGGATGTTCATTCGACCACCTCGCCGGTGAGCAGGACGAACACGTCCTCGAGCGAGGCGACCCGGACGTTGCCCTCCGGCACCTCGCCGTTGGCGTTCTCGGTCCCCAGCACGGCGACGCTCGTGCCGGTGCGGCGCGTCTTGTAGCCCGCCTCGCGCATCTGCGCCTCGACGCTGACGAGGTGATCGCGCGGCCCGTAGACCTCGGTCACCTGCGTGCCCACGAGCTCGCGCACGAGCTGCGCGGGCCTGCCCTCGGCGACCGCCTTGCCCTCGCTCATGATCAGCACCGTGTCGCAGAGGCGCTCGGCCTCCTCGATGTAGTGCGTCGACATCAGGATCGACGCGCCCTCGGCGCGCAGGTCGTCGATCAGCCCCCACAGCTCCTGGCGCACCTGCGGGTCCAGGCCGACGGTCGGCTCGTCGAGCAGGAACAGGTGCGGCTGGTGGACGAGCGCGCGGGCGATCAGCAGCCGCCGGCGCATCCCTCCGCTGAGCTTGTCCACGCGCGTGTGGGCGCGATCGGCGAGGTTGCCGATCGCAAGGCCGCGGTCGATGGCGGCGCGCCGGTCCTTGGCCCTGACGCCGTACAGGTGGCTGAACATGTACAGCGTCTGCTCGACCGTCAGTGCGATGTCGAGGTTGTCGAGCTGCGGGACGACGCCCATCTTGGCCCGCGCGGGCTTGGACTCCCGCGGCAACTCGTGTCCCAGCACGTGGATGGTCCCGGCGTCCGCGATCGTCTGCGCGGTGAGCATGCGCATCGTCGTCGACTTGCCCGCCCCGTTGGGCCCGAGCAGGCCGACGCACGTCCCCTCCGGGACGGTGACGTCGAGGCCGTCGACGGCCTGGATCTGCCCGTAGCGCTTGAAGGCCCCGCGGACCTCGATCGGATGCACGGCTCTCAGCCTATGAACCGCGTGCGAGGCGGTGCGCGTGGCGGTGCACGAACTCGTACGGGTTGCCGCGCACCAGCACCGCGCCGGGCAGCGGGACGGTCGTGATGAGCACGCCGCCGGCCGCGAGCACCTCGGCGTCCGTGGCGTGTTCGAGCCCGATCTCCGCCACGGTGACGGCGTCGCGCCCGCGCGCGCGGAGCTCCGCGGCGAGCTCGGAAGGAACGCCGCCGTCGAGGATCAGGCGACGCATTCCCACCACCGCAGGTAGCGCGGATCGTCGAGCGCGTCCTTCACCGGCCGGCGCGTGCCCGGCACGCACGGGTGGCCGGCGGCGCGCTCCGGGTCGACCTCGACCGCGACCCCTGTCATCAGGGACGGGTAACCGCCGTTGCGCAGCAGCGAGACCGGGTCCAGGCGCCCGTCGAGCTCGAGTACCCGCTGCTCGGTGAAGACGTCCTCGAGCCCGCCCGCGCGCTCGATCGCCATGCGCCCGTCGACGATGTGCAGCCCGGCGCTCAACGGGTGCTCGCCGCCGAGGTGGTCGACCGCGAGCCGCACGACCGGCAGCGGGACGCCGGCGTCGATCAGCAGCCGCACCGCCAGCGCGTCCGCCACGTCGGCGAACGAGTACACGTGCGGATCGCCGTCGGAGACCGACGCGCGGATGTGCCCCCAGCGCGCCCACTGGCCGATGCGGTCGCCGTCGACTCCGGCGAGCCGGCCGGCCTCGTGCGCGAGGTACATGGGTCGGATTCTCGCTGACGCCCCCCGGCATTCGCGAACAGGACATCCAGGAGGTGCATCAGTCGCGAATCCCGGTGGCCGCGACGCGCTTCCCTCCCTCAGTGCCGCAGTTGGCCGGCGCCGGAGCACCGGCCGAGGCGACAGCCCTAGCCTGCAAGCGCCATGAGCTCGCAGTACATCTTCACCATGCACCGCCTGACGCGGCGCTTCCCGCCCGACAAGACGGTGCTCGACAACGTGTCGCTGTCCTTCTTCCCCGGCGCCAAGATCGGCGTGCTGGGCTACAACGGCGCGGGCAAGTCGACCGTGCTGCGGATCATGGCCGGACTCGACCACGACTATCAGGGCACGGCGGAGCTGGCGCCCGGCGCGAGCGTCGGCCTGCTCGAGCAGGAGCCGCAGCTCGACGAGTCCAAGGACGTGCGCTCCAACGTCGAGGACGGTGTCGCCGAGATCCGCGACCTGATGGAGCGCTTCAACGAGCTCTCGATGAACTACTCCGACGAGACGGCGGACGAGTTCGCGCGGCTCCAGGACCAGATCGACGCCGCCGACGGCTGGAACCTCGACACGCTGATCGACACGGCGATGGACGCGCTGCGGCTGCCGCCGTCTGACTCGCCGGTCACGCATCTCTCCGGAGGCGAGCGCCGCCGCGTCGCCCTGTGCCGCCTGCTGCTGTCCGCGCCCGACCTGCTGCTGCTCGACGAGCCCACCAACCACCTCGACGCCGAGTCGGTCGCCTGGCTCGAGCAGCACCTCGCCGAGTACAAGGGCGCGATCGTCGCGGTCACCCACGACCGCTACTTCCTCGACAACGTCGCCGGCTGGATCCTCGAGCTCGACCGCGCGCGCGGGATTCCCTACGAGGGCAACTACTCGGCCTGGCTCGAGCAGAAGCAGCAGCGGCTGCTGCAGGAGGAGCGCAAGGAGTCCGCGCGCCAGCGCACGATCGCCGCCGAGCTGGATTGGGTGCGCACCAACCCGAAGGGCCGGCGCACGAAGAACAAGGCGCGCCTGGCCCGCTACGAGGCGCTGCTGGCCGAGGATCGCAACGTCAAGCTCGACCAGGTCCAGATCCACATCCCCGCCGGCAAGCGCCTCGGCGACACGGTGCTGGAGGCCAAGAACCTGCGCAAGGGCTTCGGCGACAAGCTGCTCATCGACGACCTCTCCTTCTCTCTGCCGCCCGCGGGCATCGTCGGGGTCATCGGCCCCAACGGAGCCGGCAAGACGACGCTGTTCCGGATGATCACCGGGCAGGAGGAGCCGGACTCGGGCACCCTGCGCGTCGGCGACACGGTCGACCTCGCCTACGTCGACCAGTCACGCGACGCGCTCGACCCGGACAAGAGCGTGTGGGAGGAGATCTCCGACGGCTACGACGTCATCAAGGTCGGAGACCGGGAGATGAACTCGCGCGCGTACGTGAGCGGCTTCAACTTCAAGGGCACCGACCAGCAGCGCAAGGTCGGCGTCA
This sequence comes from uncultured Solirubrobacteraceae bacterium, assembly GCA_963724135.1. Classification (GTDB taxonomy): domain Bacteria; phylum Actinomycetota; class Thermoleophilia; order Solirubrobacterales; family Solirubrobacteraceae; genus DATLGB01. Next base: position 205,927 of record CAVRTA010000002.1, on the reverse strand, counting down.
TGTCCGGCGGCGAGCGCAATCGCGTCCACCTGGCCAAGCTGCTCAAGTCCGGCGGCAACCTGCTGCTGCTCGACGAGCCCACCAACGACCTCGACGTCGACACCCTGCGCGCGCTCGAGGAGGCGCTGGTCAACTTCGCCGGCTGCGCGGTGGTCATCTCCCACGACCGCTGGTTCCTCGACCGCGTCTGCACGCACGTGCTCGCGTTCGAGGGCGACTCGCAGGTGACGTGGTTCGAGGGCAACTTCGAGGCCTACGAGGAGCACCGTCGCGAGCTGCTCGGCGACGCCGCCGACCGCCCCCACCGCATCACGTACAAGAAGCTGACGCGCGCGTAGCCGCGCAATAGGGATGGTTCCCGATGTGCGCGGCCCCGCGGACAGCGAGACTGCGGGCCATGCAGACGATCGACACCGAGCTCAAGACCCGCCACCGCACGATGTGGGCGTCGGGCGACTACCCCCTGATGGTCGAGACCTTTCTGGTCCCCGTCGGCGAGCGCCTGGCCCGGGCCGCCGGCATCAAGGCCGGCGACCGCGTGCTCGACGTGGCCTCCGGGACCGGCAACGCCGCCATCCCCGCGGCCCGGCTCGGCGGCACCGTCACCGCCAGCGACCTCACCCCCGAGCTGCTCGAAGCGGGATCCAGCCGACCGGACGCTGAGGGCCTCGACATCGAGTGGGTCCCCGCCGACGCCGAGGATCTGCCGTTCGAGGACGCTTCCTTCGACGTGGTGATGTCGTCGATCGGCGTGATGTTCGCCCCCCACCACCAGGCGGCCGCCGACGAGCTCGTGCGCGTCTGTCGCCCCGGCGGCACGATCGCTCTGCTCAGCTGGACGCCCGAGGGCATGCTCGGGGCGTTGTTCGCGACCATGAAGGAGTTCGCGCCGCCGCCGCCCCCGGGCGCTCAGTCCCCGCCGCTGTGGGGCAGCGAGGAGCACGTGGGAGCGCTGTTCGGCGGGCGCGTCGCGTTCCACAGACTCGAGCGCGACGCCCTCGAGATCACCGCCTTCAGCCGCGCGCACGACTACGGCGAGCACTTCAAGGCCTACTACGGGCCGACCATCGCCGTCCGCGCCAACGCGGTGCGCAACGAGCGCGAAGCGGAGTTCGACGCGGCACTCGATCGCTTCTGCGACGAGTGGAACCGTGGCGGCGACGACGCGGCCCGTTTCGAGCAGGAGTACCTCGTGGCGGTAGGCACGCGCGCCTGAGCGTGGTATAGCCCGGCGGGACATGATCGACACGGGCCAGTGGGCGGCGGCGCGCGCGACGTACGAGGAGACGCTCGCGCGCTCCGACGATCCCGAGGCCCACGACGGCCTCGGCCTCGCGCTGTGGTTCCTGGGCGAGGTCGAGGAGGGCATCACGGCGCGCGAGCGCGCGTTCGCGGGCTACGTGAGCGCGGGACGCTGCGACGAGGCCGCACGCATGGCGGTCTGGATCTCCCACCAGCGCATGGTGCGCGGGCGCGCGTCCGCCGCCCGCGGCTGGCTGTCGCGCGCCGAGCGCGCGCTGGAGGGCAGCGACGCGTGCGCCGGGCACGGGTGGGTCGCCGTCGAGCACGCGCGGCATGCGGAGAGCGTGGACGAGTGCGCCGCGCACGCCCGGCGCGCGATGGTGTATGCGCGCGACAGCGGCGACGCCGACCTCGAGGTGTTCGCCCTCAGCGTGCTCGGGCGCGCGGAGGTCAGCGCCGGCCGTCCGCGCGATGGCATGGCGCTGCTCGAGGAGGCGATGGCGGCCGCTGCGGCGGGACGCGTCGGCAACGTCCACACCCTGGCCGAGTCGTACTGCAACCTGATCATCGCGTGCGTCGATGCCGGCGAGTGGGAGCAGGCCTCGGAGTGGTGCGAGCTGGTCGACGACTTCGCGCGCGAGCACGCCACGGCTCCGTTGCTGGGCTCCTGCCAGACGATCCACGCGGATGTGCTCGTGGCGCGTGGGCGCTGGGGTGACGCGGAGCGGGCGCTCGAGAGCGCGCTGGCCACGCACGCCCGCTACATCCCCGAGATGGGCGCACCCACGGTCGCCGCGCTGGCGGAGCTGCGCGTGCGCCAGGGGAGGCTGCGTGAGGCCGAGCAGCTGCTCGCCGACCGCCAGGAGCATCCGTCCTCGCTGCGCGCCCTTGCGCTGCTGGCACTCGCCCAGGGTGGTGCGGACACCGCGGCCGCGCTGCTCGAACGCGGGCTGATGACCGCCGGTGACGACGCCGTTCGCACCAGCCAGCTGCTGGCCCCGCTCGTCGACGCGCGGCTGGCAGCCGGCGCAATCGACGGAGCCGCGGAGGCCGCCGATCAGCTGAGCGCGCTGGCGCACTCCTCGGGCATCAGGCTCGTCGCTGCCCGCGCCGACCTCGCCGGGGCCCGCGTGGCACTGGCCCGGGGCCAGGATGCGGCCGGGCCCGCGCAACGGGCGCTGGCAGCGTTCGAGGCGCTGGCGATGCCGCTCGACGCCGGCGAGGCGCGGCTCGAGGTCGCTCGCTCCCTCGGGTCGCAGGCGCGTGAGCTGGCCGTCGCGGAGGCGCGCAGCGCCCAGGCGGCCTTCCGGCGGCTCGGAGCCGCGCGCGCGCTCGACGCGGCGGCGGCGGTGCTGCGCGAGCTCGGCAAGGGGACCGCGCCGCGGGCGCGCGTCGAGGGAGAGCTGTCGGCCCGCGAGCAGGAGGTGCTGGCGCTGATCACCCAGGGGATGACCAACGCCGCGATCGCACAGACGCTGGTGATCAGCGAGAAGACGGCCGGCCACCACGTGAGCCGGATCCTGTCCAAGCTGGGTGTCCGAAACCGTGCCGAGGCGGCCGCGCGCGCGACGCTCTGGCTCGACGTGTAGCGGTCCGTAGACGCACCCGCCCCGGCCGGTAGTTTGCGGCGGGTGCCGGCGAGCGTGATCTGCGGCCTCGTTCTGCTCTTCGCGGCGGGCATGAAGGCCGCCGAGCCGGCCGCGTCGCGCGTGGCGCTGGGGACGTTCGGCGTGCCCTGGGCGCTGTGGCCGCTCGTGGTCGCCGAGTCAGTGCTCGGCGTCGCGGTGCTGGCGGGCGTGCCGGGTGCGCGCTGGCCCGCGGCGGGCGTCTTCGCGGTGTTCGCGCTCGCGCAGGCGGTCGTCCTCGCGCGCGGTGGCGGCGGGGCGCCGTGCGGCTGCCTCGGCGCGCGCGGGACGGTGTCGCGATGGTCGGTCGCGCGAACGTGCGCACTGGCGGTGCTCGCCCTGTTCGCGGGCGGCGGTTCTGTGGCCCTCGCGGTCGCGGGCGCCGCCGTGGCGACGATCGCGGCGCTGCTGTTCCAGCGCGCGCCGCGGGCGGCGCTCGACGTCGCCCACGAAGGGCCCGAGCTGGGCTCGGCGACGACGCTGGCGCCGGGTCTGAATCTGTTCACCGCCGACGGGTGCCGTCTGTGCGCGCGCGTGAAGCGCGGCCTGCGCGACTACGTCGAGCTCGACGAGGAGCGCGACGCGGCCGCGTGGCTCGCCGCGCGCGTCCCGGGCGCTCCGTACGCGGTCTTCGTCAGCGAAGACGGGACGGTGCGCGCGAAGGGGACGGTCAACACGGGGACTCAGGCACGAGCACTGCGCGGCGGCGTCGACCGGCGCACGTTCGTCGCCAGGGCAACCGCTGCGGTCGCGCTCGGCGGCACCATCCGTCCCGGCGAGGCCGAGGCCTACCACTTCTGCGGCCACATCTACACGACCGACTCCTGCCCTCACCCGACCGGGCTGCCTCGCATCGACGCCAAGGGATTCCCGTTGCGCGCGCGCGACGGGCACCGCGTCGACGACCTCGGTCGCCCGGTCGACCGGCAGGACCGACCGGTCGGAAGGGACGGCCGGCTGCTGCGGGATCCCGGCGGCCGCCCGCTACCGGTGGCGACGCGCACGAGGGTCTGCACGGCGGTGGCGCGCGAGTACCGCATCCGCACGCACGTCGACGGCGCGTGGTACCGCTGCTGCAAGGGCCACGTGCGCAAGCTCGTCGACTGCTGCAGCCAGAGCGACCGCCGCATCAACGGCGACGCCTCCCTGACCGGCTACTGCTACTCGGGGCGCAAGGTCTTCTGCGTGATGTTCTTCCAGACGCGGGTCCCGTGCTGAGCGCGGCGCTGATCGGCGCGGCGACGCTGGCGGGCCTGGCCGGCTCGTGGTCGCCCTGCGGCATGTCGATGATGGAGACACTGCAGCGCCGGGCCGGGGCGACAGCGGCGTTCGCGTTCGGGTCGATCGCCGGCGGCGCCGCCACCTTCGGAGGTCTCGCGCTACTCGGCACGACGCTTGCGGGCCCGATCGTCGCGCTGGCCGTGGCGGCGCTCGCGGCGGCGGCGCTCGGGGACGCCGCCGGCCGGCGCATCGTGCCCCAGGTCCGGCGCCAGGTGCCGGAGTCCTGGCGTCGCTTCCTGCCGCTGCCGCTCGCCGCCGGCCTCTACGGGGTGCTGCTCGGGCTCGGCTTCACCACCTTCCTGCTCTCGTACGCGACCTGGGCGCTCGCGGCCGCCTGCCTGGCGATCGGAACACCCGCGACCGGGCTGGCGGTCGGGCTGGCGTTCGGAGCGGGCCGTGCCCTGCCGATCGTCCTGCTCGCCGACGCGGCGCTGCTCGCCGAGCGCCCGCAGGTGCTGCGCGGGCTGCGCGCAGCGGCGGCGGCGACGCTCGCGCTGGCGGCCGCGGCGCTGGTCGCCTCACCGCCGGACGCGCGCGCCGCGACCGTCGCCGCCGCGAACGCCCACGACCCGAGCGCCGCCGGCGCGCTGTTCGCCTACCAGTCGTCGAGCGGGACCGGGGCGCTCGTGCGCGACGGCCAGACGCTTGCGCTCCCCGGATCCCACCCCGCCGTCGACGAGACCGAGGTGGCGTGGGTGCAGGGCGACGAGATCGTCGTCGCCGACGCCACGACACTGACGCCCGAGCTCAGCGTCCCGGCGCCGGGGGCGGACGCGGTCGCCCTGTCGCCGACGCACGTCGCCTGGCGCGCGGGCAACGAGATCCTGGGCGTGGACCGGTCCGCGCCCACTGAGCCGGTCCTGGTCCGCAGCGGCCGGGTCGGCCGGCCGACGCTCACCGGCGCCCGCGTCCTGTTCGACGAGCAGTCCCGGCACCAGAGCCGCATCCGTGCACGCAACCTCTCCACCGGCTCGCTGCGCACGCTGCGCCGGACGACCGGCGCTCAGCTGCTCGCCCCCACGCTCACCGACCGCGGGCTGCTCTACGTGCGCGCCAGCTCCCGGCGCCAGAAGCTCGTGCTCGACCGGCGCGTCATCTTCTCCACGACCCCGACCTCCCGCCGCGACCGCGGTCACGAGAAGGGCCTGCGCCCGCACCGCCAGGGCTATCCGCGCCGCAGGCGCCCGAGGCAACCGCCCAGGCCGCGCGCGGGCGTGACGGTGACGCTGTGGACGACGGCACTCGCCGCCGACTCCGCCTACGTCACCCGCGTACGGCACCTGCGCGGCGGCGCGACGCGCTCGCGTATCTTGCGCATCGGTGTCTAGAGCCTCTGCGGTGGTGCTCCTGCTGCTGGCGTTCGCCCCCGCGGCCAGCGCCCAGCTGCCGCAGGAGACCGTCGCGGCGCGCGAGCACTTCTTCGGCCCTGGCAACGTGGACGACGCCGGCCGCGTGCGCAGCGACAAGGTGATCCTGTCCTGGTTCAGCGTCGCGAGCGTGGCGATGGCGATCGACGGCCGCGTCGTGCTGCTCGACACCTACATCCACAAGGGCGAGGACCAGCCGAACTACGTGCCCACCACGACGGCCGAGCTGATGGCGCTGCGTCCCAGGGCGATCTTCATCGGGCACGGCCACTTCGACCACGCCAACACCGGCGGCGCGATCGCGGCCGAGACCGGCGCGCTGGTGATGGGGACGCCCGAGCACTGCGACCAGGCGCGCGCGCAGGCCGAGGCGTACGCCGGCAAACCGGTGCTCGTCAACTGCGTCGAGGCGGTGCCGCGCGCGTCCGAGCCCGGCGCCTTCACCACGGGGCTGCAGCCGGTCGGCAAGCGCGTGAAGGTCAGGGTGCTCAAGCACCTGCACAGCGCCGCCGTCCCGCCCGACGGCGAGAACCACGAGACCAGCCTCACCGGCGGAGCCCTCCCGGACGCAACCCAGGTGCTCCTGCACCCGCCGGGCGCGGGAACGGTCGCCGGACTGGCCACCAGCGGCGACGAGGGCTGGAGCCTGCTGTACCAGTTCAAGGTCGGGAACTTCAGGCTCACCTGGCACGACAGCGTCGGCCCGCTGCGCGAGAACGCGCCGCACGTCCTCGACCTGCTGGAGAAGCTGCCGCCGACCGACGTCGAGCTCGGCTCGACGCTCGGGTTCAACGATCCGACCAACGGCCAGCGCGACCCGGTCGACTACATGGTGCGGATCAGGCCGAAGGTGTTCGTGCCGCTGCACCACGACTTCGTCGCCGAGTACGGCGCCTCGAGGAGCCTCGAGGGCGTGTTCCGGCGTGAGCTGGCCAAGCGCGAGCCGGTGCCGACCGAGGTGCGCTGGCTCTACGACCCCTACGACTATCTGCGGCCCAGCCTGCTGACGTTCGACGTGAAGTCCACGCCGAAGCGCTGCCGCGGCGCGAAGGCGCGCAAGCGCGCGCGCCGCTGCCGGCCCTCAAAGCGACGGCAGTAACGGGGCCAGCTCGTCGGCGCCGGAGACGACGTGGTCGGCCTCGTGCAGCGCCGCGGCGTCGAAGGGCCCGGTGGTGACGGCGACCACGCGCAGCCCGTCGGCGCGCGCGCAGGCCACGTCGCGCGGCGTGTCGCCGACGACCACCGTGCGCTCGCGCGGCCAGTCGCCCGCGCGCGCCCGCGCCAGGGGCGGGAGCTGCTCGCGCTCCTCGGCGTCCGAGCCGAAGCCGCCCTGGCCGGGCTCGAAGAACGCGCCGATCCCGGCCCGCTCGAGCTTCAGCCGCGCGACGGGCTCGAAGTTGCCGGTGACGAGCGAGTTGCGGTAGCGCGGATCTCCCGCCAGCGCCGACAGCAGCGCCGCGATCCCCGGAGCGACCTTCCCCGACAGATCGGCCGGGCACAGCTCCTCGTAGGCCTCCGCCGTCAACCGAGCGACCTCATCCACTCCCTCGTCGATGCTGTTCGCCGGGACACCGCAGCCCACAAGGAGATCGCGAGCGATCGCTCCATCGGTGCGGCCGGCGGCATCAACGCCGACGGCATCGAACGGCAACGAGCCGTGCACCTCGCCCAGAGCGCGCACCAGCGCGGTCGCGTGCTCGTGCGAGGCCCGCTGCAGCAGCGTGCCGTCGATGTCCCAGAGAATCAGCAGCGGGAGACCGCTCGGGGGCCCGGCTCGGCCGGCAAGGGCGCACACGATCGGCCTCACCACCCCTAGGTCAAGGCACGAGCGACATGTCGGCGCTCAGGCGCCGCACGAACGCCGCGCACAGCCGCGCCGTCGCCATCACGTCGTCGAGCGCGACCATCTCGCACGCCGAGTGCATGTAGCGCGACGGGACGCCGATCGAGGCGGTCGGGATGCCGCCGCGCGACCACACCGTCGCGTCGGCGTCGGTGCCGGTCGAGCGCCCGGTGGCCTCGAGCGTGTACGGGATTCCCTCCTCCTCCGCCGTCTCCACCAGCAGCTCGAACAGTCGTGGGGACAGCGTCGCACCGCGCACGATCGCCGGCCCCGAGCCGAACTCGTGCTTGCCGTTCTCCTTCTCGTCGACGCCCGGCGCACCGGTCTCGTGCGTGACGTCGATGACGACGACGACGTCGGGGCGTAGGGAGAACGAGGTCGTGATCGCGCCCTGGAAGTCGGTCTCCTCGTGCTCGACGGCAACGGCGTGGAAGTCGCCGGGCGGTGGGTCACCCTCCGCGAGCAGCCGCAGCGTCTCGTAGGCGACGAAGCAGCCGACGCGGTTGTCGAGCGAGCGCGAGACGATGCGGCCATTGGGGAACTCGAGCGGCTCGGCGCCGATCACGGCGACATCGCCGACGCGCACCATGGAGCGCGCTTCGTCACCGTCCTTGGCGCCGATGTCGATGTGCAGGTCCTTGAGCTTGGGGACCTTCTTGCGCTCGTCCTCGGAGAGCAGGTGGATCGGCTTGCGCCCGCAGACGCCGGGAATGACGCCGTCGCGCGTGATCACGTCCACGCGCTGGCCGACGAGGATCTGCGGGTCCCAGCCGCCGACCTGCAGGAACCACAGGAAGCCCTTGTCGTCAATGTGGGAGACGATCAGGCCGATCTCGTCGATGTGGCCCATGACCGCGACGCTGGGCCCGTCGCCCCCGGCGAGCGTCGCCACGGTCGAGCCGACGGTGTCGCCGCGCACCTCGGCGCCGAGCGCGTCGCACGCGGCGCGGAACGCCTTCGCCGGCGCCGTCGCGTAACCCGACGGACCTGCCGCCACCAGCAGGTCCCGGAGGACGCTCGGGATCGTCACGAACGCGCCCTGGAGAGCAGCTGGCGCAGCACGAACGGGAGGATCCCGCCGTGCTTGAAGTACTGGACCTCCTTGGGCGTGTCGATCCGCACGCGGCAGGTGAACTCCTTGTCGTCGGCGCGCACCGTGACCTCGCGCGCCTCGCCGCCGTCGATGCCGGCGATCGAGTACTCCTCCTCGCCGGTGAGCCCCAACGACTCCCTGCTCTCGCCGTCGGCGAACTGCAGCGGCAGGACGCCCATCCCGACGAGGTTGGAGCGGTGGATGCGCTCGAAGGACTCGGCGATCACGGCCTTGACGCCGAGCAGGTTCGTTCCCTTCGCCGCCCAGTCGCGCGACGAGCCCGACCCGTACTCCTTGCCCGCGAGCACGATCAGCGGCGTGTCGCTCTCCGCGTACTTCATCGCGGCGTCGTAGATCGTCATCTCCTCGCCGTCCGGCATCAGGCGCGTGACGCCGCCCTCGGTGTCGGGCGCCAGCTCGTTGCGCAGGCGGATGTTGGCGAACGTCCCGCGCACCATCACCTCGTGGTTGCCGCGGCGCGAGCCGTAGGAGTTGAAGTCCTTGGGCTCGATGCCGTGCTCCTGGAGATACGCCCCCGCCGGCGAGTCCTTCTTGATCGCGCCCGCCGGGGAGATGTGGTCGGTGGTGACGCTGTCGCCGAGCCGCGCGAGCACGCGCGCGCCCTCGATGTCGCCGGTCTCGCTCGGCTCCTCGGGGACGTCGATCAGGAACGTCGGCCGGCGCACGTAGGTGGAGTCCTCGTCCCAGCCGAAGCGGTCGCCGGTCGGCACCTCGAGCGAGCGCCAGTTGTCGTCGCCGTCGAAGACCTCGTCGTAGGACGAGGTGAACATCTCCGAGTGCACGCTCTCCTCGACCAGGTGCGCGACCTCATCGGCGGCGGGCCAGATGTCGCGCAGGTAGACCTCCTCGCCGTCGGCGGACTCGCCGATCGGGTCGTTGTAGGGGTCCCAGCACATAGTCCCCGCGAGGGCATAGGCAACCACCAGCGGCGGCGACGCGAGGAAGTTCATCTTCACGTCCGGGTTGATGCGGCCCTCGAAGTTGCGGTTGCCCGACAGCACGGACGCGACCGCGAGGTCCTCCTCGTTGACCACAGCCGAGATCTCCTCCGGCAGCGGGCCCGAGTTGCCGATGCACGTGGTGCAGCCGTACCCGACGAGATGGAAGCCGAGCTCCTCCAGCGGCTCGACCAGCCCGGCCTCGGCGTAGTACTCCATCACCACCTTCGAGCCGGGAGCAAGCGAGGTCTTGACCCAGGGCTTGGTCGTGAGCCCCTTGGCGACCGCGTTCTTCGCCAGCAGGCCGGCGGCGACCATCACGGTCGGGTTCGACGTGTTCGTGCACGACGTGATCGCTGCGATGACGACGTGGCCGTGGTCGAGGAACGTCTCGCTGCCGTCCGCCAGCGTGACGGTCGTCGCCGCCTTCTCGAGCGTCTCGGTGATGACGTCGTCGCCGGGCGGATCGGGCGCCTCGCTGGTGCGGTCCTCGTGACCGTCGTGGTCGCCGCTGGCCGGCGGGTCCGAGGCGGGGAAGGACTCGTCGGAGGCCTCGTCGCGATCGTCCTGCAGCGACGGGATCGATGTGCCCAGCAGCTCGCCGATCTTGTCCCCGATCTCGGACAGCGAGATGCGGTCCTGCGGGCGCTTGGGGCCCGCGAGCGACGGCACGACGTCGCCGAGGTCGAGGCCGAGCACGTCCGAGTACGTCGGCTGCTCGGAGTCCTCGTCGTGCCACATCCCCTGCGCGCGCGCGTACGTCTCGACGCGCTCGAGCTGCTCCTGCGGGCGCCCGGAGAACTCCATGTAGCGGATCGTCTCGGCGTCGATCGGGAAGATCGCGCAGGTCGAGCCGAACTCCGGGCTCATGTTGCCGATCGTCGCGCGGTCGGCGAGCGCGAGCCGCGACACGCCCGGCCCGAAGAACTCCACGAACTTGCCGACGACGCCGTACTCGCGCAGCATCTGCGTGACCGTGAGGACGAGGTCGGTCGCGGTCGAGCCCTCGGGCAGCTCGCCTGAGAGCTTGAAGCCGACCACCTGCGGCAGCAGCATCGACATCGGCTGGCCGAGCATCGCCGCCTCGGCCTCGATGCCGCCGACGCCCCAGCCGAGCACGCCGAGCCCGTTGATCATCGTCGTGTGCGAGTCGGTCCCGACCAGCGTGTCTGGGTACAGGACGCCCTCGTCGTCGAACACCACGCGCGCGAGGTACTCGAGGTTGACCTGGTGCACGATGCCCGTGTCGGGCGGGACGACCTTGAACTCGCCGAAGGCCTCCTGGCCCCACTTGAGCAGCTGGTAGCGCTCCTTGTTGCGCTCGTGCTCGAGGTCGGCGTTGCGCCGGAACGAGTCGCGCGAGCCGAACGAGTCGACCTGCACCGAGTGGTCGATCACCAGCTCGGCCGGGACCAGCGGCTCGATCACGCTCGGATCGGCGTCCATGTCGGCGAGCGCGTCGCGCAGGGCGGCGAGGTCGACGACCGCGGGCACGCCGGTGAAGTCCTGCAGCACGACGCGCGCAGGGGTGAAGGCGATCTCCTCGGAGGGCTCGGCGCGATGGTCCCAGGTGGCGATGCGCTCGACGTCCTCCTTGCGGACCGCGTCGCCGTCCTCGTTGCGCAGCACGTTCTCGAGCAGGACCTTGAGGCTGAACGGGAGGCGCGCGACGTCGTATGAGGACTGCAGCGCGTCGAGCGCGTAGTAGGTGAACGTCTCCCCGCCGACCTCGAGCTCAGCCCGGGCTTCGTAGCTGTTCTCGCTCATACCTGCACCTTATGCCCGCGAGCCGTGCGAGCATGCGGTCCGTGAGCACCAGACGGGGTTTCATCGGCGGGGCGGCGGCGACCGCGGCGGTGCGCGCCACCCCGGCCGCCGCGGCGAAGCGGCGCTCGCGGCGGCGCGCGGACGTCGTCGTCGTCGGCGCCGGGCTCGCCGGCCTCGCGGCGGCGACGGCGGTGGCGAAGGCGGGCCGCAGCGTCGTGCTGGTCGAGGCGCGCCGGCGCGTCGGCGGGCGCATCCTCAACCACCGGCTGGGGCCCGACCACCCCGGCGGCGTCGTCGAGATCGGCGGCCAGTGGGTCGGCCCGACGCAGGACCGGCTGCTCGCGGTCGCCAAGGACCTCGGCGTCGCGACGTACAAGACCTACAACGACGGCGACAACGTCTACTACGCCAACGGCTCACTCAGCCGCTACGCGTCGACCGGGCCGCTGGGGCCGATCCCGCCCGACGCGCTGGGCGCACCGGAGGCGTTCCTGGCCATCCAGCAGCTCAACTCGATGGCCAACGGCGTGCCGCGCGAGGCGCCGTGGAACGCGGCACAGGCGGCCGAGTACGACGGGCAGACGTTCGAGACCTGGAAGCTCGCCAACGCGCAGTCGCCCGGCGGGCGCAACCTGCTCGACCTCGGCATCGAGGCGGTGTGGGCGGCCCAGCCGCGCGACGTCTCCCTGCTGCACGTCCTCTTCTACATCGCGAGCGCGGGCAACGAGACCACGCCCGGGACGTTCGACCGGCTCATCAACACCGCCGGCGGCGCGCAGGAGTCGCGCTTCGTCGGCGGCTCGCAGCTCGTCGCGAAGGGGCTCGCCAAGCGCCTCGGCAAGCGCGTCGTGCTCGGGGCGCCGGCGCGCCGCATCGAGCAGCGCGCGGACGTCGTGCGTGTCGTCTGCGACCGGCTCACCGTGACCGCGAAGCGCTGCATCGTCACCGTTCCGCCGGCGGTTATCCCGTTCATCGGCTTCGACCCCATCCTCCCGGGGCCGAAGGCGCAGCTGCTCCAGCGCTTCCCGATGGGGTCCGTGGTCAAGTGCATGGCCGTCTACCCCGAGCCGTTCTGGCGCAAGGACGGCCTCACGGGCCAGGCGACGAGCGACACCGGCCCGGTCAAGATCACCTTCGACAACACCCCGCCGAGCGGCAAGCCGGGAGTCATGCTCGGCTTCATCGAGGGCGCCGAGGCGCGTGCCTGGACGAGCAGGCCGCCCGCCGAGCGTCGCGCCGCCGTCATCGGCAGCTTCGTCCGCTACTTCGGCCAGCAGGCCGCGAACCCGAGCGACTACTTCGACAAGAGCTGGGCCGAGGAGCAGTGGACGCGCGGCTGCTACGGCGGCTACACACCGCCGGGCGTGCTGCTCTCCTACGGCACCGAGATCCGCCGCCCGTTCGGCCGCGTCCACTGGGCGGGCACCGAGACGGCGACGATCTGGAACGGCTACATGGACGGCGCGATCCGCTCCGGCGACCGCGCGGCGAAGGAAGCACTCGAGGGGCTCTGAATCCCGCGTAACGCAGCGCGTCCGCGTGTGTAACACTCCCGTAGCTACGCAGCTGTGACAAACGGGGAGACCGCATGACCGAAGCACCGCCCGCCGGGGGCGCCGCCCTCGACCAGGTGATCATCGCGACGACGGGCGGGGTGCTCGTCACACTCGTCGTGCTCGCGCTCTGCGCCGGGCATCGCTCGGGCCGGATCGGTCTGCTCGCCCTCGGCGACCGCATCTCGACGCGCTGGGCGGGCATGCCCGGCTGGGCCGGCGTGCCCAGCGGCCTGGCCGTCACGGTCCTGCCGACCACGCTCTTCGGCCTGCAGTGGGACGAGTCGCTGCACATCGCGCAGGGACGCGACGAGGGCCCGCTGGCCAACCCGTCGCACTACTTCCTGCTGGCCGGGATCTTCGCCGCCTTCGCGGCCGGCGTGATCGGGATCGCGATGGCCGACGAGCGCGTGCCCCGCAGCGGCATCCGCATCGCCGACGGCTGGCGCGCGCCGCTGGGTGCGGTGCTGACCGCAGCTGGAGCGGGCGTCGCGCTGCTCGGCTTCCCGCTCGACGACGTCTGGCACCGGCTGTTCGGCCAGGACGTGACACTGTGGAGCCCGACGCACGTGATGATGGTCGGCGGCATGGCGCTGTCGGTCGTCGGCATCGTCGTGCTCAACGTCGAGGCGATGCGCGCGCGGCGCGCCACCGGCAGGAGCGCCCCGCTCGCCGGGCTGGCGCGGATGGTGCAGCGTTTCATGATCCCGGCTGCGCTGCTGCTGCTGCTGTCGCTGCTGCAGGGCGAGTTCGACTTCGGCGTCCCGCAGTTCAAGCTCGTCTTCCACCCCATGACGATCATGGTCACCGCCGGGCTCGGGCTGGTCGCGGCGCGGCTGTTCATGGGTCCGGGCGCGGCGCTGGGCGGCGCGATCCTGTTCCTGATCATCCGCGGCACCATCACCGTGCTCGTCGGCCCGGTGCTCGGTGAGCCGGTGCACATGTTCCCGCTGTTCGTGGCCGAGGCGGCGATCGTCGAGCTGGTCGCTCTGCGCGTGAAGTCGCCGCTCGCCTTCGGCGCCTGGTGCGGCGCGCTGATCGGCACGGTCGGGCTCGCGGCCGAGTGGGCATGGGCGCGCGTGTTCCGGATCGACTGGACGGCCGAGCTGCTGCCGGAGGCGGTCCTGCTCGGCTTCGCGATGGCGATGGCGGGCGCGCTGCTGGGCGCGTGGGTGGGCTCGCACCTGCGCGTGACCAACCCGGTGCGCAGCACGGCGCTGCGCCGTGCCGCCGCGGGCGCGTGCGTGGCGATCGCGGCGCTGATCGCCTACGGGCTGATCGAGCCGGCGCCGCCGCAGATCCGCGGCGCGGTGACGCTGACGCCGGCCTCGCCCGGCTACGTTGACGCCACCGTGCGCCTCGATCCGCCGGACGCCGCCGACGGGGCGACGTGGATGCGCACGATCGCGTGGCAGGGCGGCGGCCTCGAGGGCGAGGAGATGGTGCGCACCTCGGAAGGCGTCTACCGGACGGCGGAGCCCGTCCCGGTGGGCGGCACCTGGAAGACCGCGATCCGCCTGCACAAGGACGGCTGGCTCGCCGGCCTGCCGGTCTACCTGCCCGACGACCCGGCGATCCCGGCGGCGGAGGTCCCGGCGCTGCCGCGCTTCGAGCGCGCGTTCGTCGACGAGAAGGGGCTCCTGCAGCGCGAGGCCAAGGACGTCGACGGCTGGCTGTGGACGTCGGCGGTCCTGGTCGTGGCGCTGGTGTTCGTCGCGCTGCTCGGCGCGTGGGCGGCGGCCCTGCACCGCCTGGCGGTCACCGCCACGGCAGCAGGGCGAGAAAGCGCCGCGTCGAGTCGGCCAGCCGCGCGCGCGGGAACGTAGGGTCCTCGAGCAGGACACGCCCGAGCTCCTCGGCCACCGTCAACAGCAGCCTGCCGAGCAGATCGGCGTCGCGCTCGTCGAGCTCGAGCGGCAGGCCCGCGAGACCCCAGCTGACCAGCGGCCGCAGCCGTTTGGCCAGCTCGGCGCGCTGGCGCGCGACGACCTTCTGCACGATCGCCGGCGCGCTCTCCGGGCGCAGCAGCGCGACCCGATACGTCAGCGCGTCCTCGGCGACCAGCTCGAGGAAGCCCTCCAGCGACGACGTGAGCAGCTCGTGCGGCGTGCGGTCGCCGGGCTCGCCCGGCACCAGCGCCTCGAGCTGCGCCCGGATGCGCGCCTGCTCACGGCGCATCAGCGCCAGCAGCAGCACGCCGAGGTTGCCGAAGCTGCGATAGACGATCACGCGGTTGACGCCGGCGCGGCGCGCGATCGCTTCGACATTGAGGCTGTCGAAGCCGTCCTGGGCGATGTGGGCGAGCGTGTGGTCGAGCAGCTCCTCGCGGCGCTGCGCCTGGGGGACGCGGCCCGCGGTCGTCGTCACCGTCTGCGGCTGCGGCGGCGGCGCGGGATCGAAGTGGCGCGGCGGCTCGATCGCGGCGTCGCGTGGCACCAGCGCCACGAGTGCCGCGACCAGGTCGGCGAGGCGGTCGGGCGAGTGCCGGCGGGGATGGGCGAGCAGCAGCCGGGCGCCGTCCTCTCCGATCGCGACCACCAGGCGCGCCAGCAGCTCGACGTCGACGCCGCGCGGGCCGCCGCGGCGCTCGATCCCCCACGCGATCAGCTCGCCGACGCGGGCGGTGATCGTGCGGCGGCTGCGCTGGACGCGCGCGCGCATGTCGGGCGAGCCGCCGTCGGGCGGCATCAGCACGACCCGCCACGTCTTCGGCGCGGCGCGGACCGCGCGCAGGAACTCGCGCACGGCCTCGACCAGGTAGGAGTCGGGATCGACCTCGAGCCCGGGCTGGTCGCCGAGGATCTCCAGCAGCGGCGCGAGCGCCGTCGCCTCCTCGCGGTCCACCAGCGCGACCAGCAGGCCGTCGAGGTCGCCGAACTGGTCGTAGACGACCGGCCGCGTCACCCCGGCGCGGCGAGCGACGCTCTCGACGTTGACCGCGTCGAAGCCCTCCTCGGCGAGGATGTCGAGCGCGGCGTCGAGCAGCTGGCGGCGGCGTTCGGACGCGGGCAGCCGCGGGGTGCGGGCGGGCACCGGGCCAAGCTATCGCTAGTGCAGCGGCGGCGGGGTGCCCTCGGGGACCTCGAGCTCGACCTCGTGGAAGTCGCGCTTCATCACCGGCACGGAGACGTTGAAGACGGGGACGTCGTCGATGGCGCCCTCGAAGCTGCCGGCATGGGCGTGGCCGTGCAGGACGAGGTCGGGCTCGTGCTCGACGATCGGCGGGGCGAGGCGGTCGGTGCCGAGGAAGGCCCAGATCGGCTCGGGCTCGCCGATCAGCGTGTCGGTGCAGGGCGCGTAGTGCAGCAGGACGATGCGCAGCGGGCAGACGCGGATCGCCTGCAGCGCGCTGTCAAGCGCGTGCGCGTCCTGGACGCTCGCCGCGTAGACCTCGCGCAGCAGGGGCTCGCCGAAGTCGGGGAGGTGCGAGCCGGGGAAGCCGCCGACGAAGCCCTTCACGCCGGCGACGCCCACCTCGATCCCCTCGACCTCGAGGATCGCGTGCCCGGGGTCGAGCACCTCGATGCCCGCGTCGGCGAGGACGGCGACGAGCTCGTCGCGGCGGTTGGCGTGCCAGTCGTGGTTGCCCAGCACGGCGAGGACCGGGACGCCGGCGTCGCGGAACGCGTCGGCGACGAGCTGGGCCTGCTCGGGCTCGCCGTGCGTCGTCAGGTCGCCGGCGAGCAGGATCGCGTCCACCCGGCCGGCCACCTCGGCGACCGCGCGGCGCAGGCGCTCGCACGACGAGCCCGTCCCGCAGTGGATGTCCCCTGCGGCTGCGATTCGCACGGTCGTCATGCGTACGCCATACCCGGGTAGGCACGGGGCAATGAGTGAGCAGCTGTTCTCCGAGATGGAGGCGACGCTCAAGCGCGCGGCCGCGGCGCTGCGTGACGCCGGCATCCGCTCCCTGATCGCCGGATCGCTGGCGAGCTGGGCGCGGGGCGGCCCCGAGACGCGCCATGACCTCGATTTCATCGTCCATCCCGACGACGCCGAGCGCGCGATGGCCGCGCTCGAGGCCGCCGGGATGCGGCGCGAGGACCCGCCTGAGGAGTGGCTGCTCAAGGCTTGGGACGGCGACGTCCTGGTCGACCTCATCTTCGCGCCCACCGGCGTGCCGGTCGACGAGGAGCTGTTCTCGCGCGCGGACAGGCTGAACGTCCTGAGCATGGATCTCGAGGTCATGAGCCTGGAGGACCTGATCGTCACCAAGCTGCTCTCGATCACCGAGCACGAGGTGCGCTTCGAGGCACTGCTCGCGACGGCGCGGGCGTTGCGCGAGCAGGTGCCGTGGGAGCGGATCGCCGAGCGCACGAGCGGGAACGCGTTCGCACACGCCTTCTTCGTGCTCTGCGAGGAGTTGGGCATCAAGGCGACCGTCTAGGCCTCGCCGACGGCGGCGCGGCATTGCTGCGATTCTGAGTGCATGAGCGGGCGAGCGCTCGCCGACCTGCTGCGGGGGGCGGTCTCCGACGAGCGCGTGCTCGCGGCGATCGCGGCCGTGCCGCGCAACCGCTTCGTTCCTCCCGCGCTGCACGCGCGCGCGTGGGAGAACGAGGCGCTGCCGATCGGCGACGGGCAGACGATCTCGCAGCCGCTGGCCGTCGCGCACATGTGCGAGCTGCTCGCACTGGACGGGACCGAGGCGGTGCTCGAGATCGGTACCGGATCGGGCTATCACGCCGCCGTGCTCGCCCGGCTTGCCGCGCATGTGTGGACGATCGAGGTGCGTCCGCAGCTCGCCGAGTATGCGCGCTCTCGGCTGTCGGAGTACGCCAACGTGACGTGCCTGACCGGCGACGGGGCCGCCGGCGCCCCCGACGCGGCACCGTTCGATGCCATCAGCGTCGCCGCCGCCGTGTCGGAGGATCGCCTGCGCCCGCTGCTGGACCAGCTCGCCGTCGGCGGACGGCTCGTCGCTCCGGTCGGCAGGCGCGAGCAGGTCCTGGCTCGCTACCTGCGCACCCCGGCCGGAATCGAACGGACCGACCACGGCTGGGTGCGCTTTGTGCCGTTCGTCTGACAGGCCCCTGTTTGGCCTCGTGATGTTTGTGGCAACCCGAGGTCAGCACGCCGCTCCGGCAGGGCCCGAGACCAGGCCGGCGGGTGATGTCACAGAGAGCGAGTAGCGCGCCCGGACGGACACGGACGGAAGCGAGACAAGCCGTCCATCTCGAGGAGGTCCGTCCCAGTGTCGTTTCTTAGCTGCCCGTCCTGCGGGCTCACCATCGCCGAAAGCGGGGTCAGGTCGCCGTTTCAGGCCTGCCCGCGCTGCCTGCTCCGCGACAAGTCGCATCGCACCATGCAGCTGGTGCGCGCGCCGCGGCGCTTCAACCGCACGCCGAACGAGGTCGAGCGCTTCGCCGAGGCGCGGGCGCGGCTCACAGGACGCGTTCGAGACGTGAGTTCGGCCTGAGCTCGCGGCCGATCTTCGCGCACGGGCGGCCGTCGACCACCACGATGTCGGCTGTGAAGTCGTCGGCGCCGCGGATCAGCGACGAGCCGACGCCGTAGGCGTCGACCGGCACGCCGGCCGCCTCGAAGCGCGCGATGCGGCGGGCGTCGAAGCCGCCCGAGACGACGATCCGGACGCCCTCGTAGCCGCCGGCGTCGAGCGCGTCCCGCACGGCGTGGACGAGCTCGGGCGCGACCCCGCGCGGGCCGTCGGGTCCGAGCGCGACGTCGGTCAGCGCCTCCGAGGTGTCGAGCCGCACCGCCCACAGCCGGTCGCCGAGCTCCGCCGCGACGGCGAGCGCGGTGCGCACCGAGTCGTTCTCGAAGTCGACGAGCACGGTGACGTTCATCTCGTCGGCGAAGCGGTCGGCGAACTCGCGCGCGGCGCGGACGGTGTCGCCTGAGTAGGCGGCGATCAGGGCGTGCGGCACGGTCCCGACTCCGCGGCCGCCCCACCACGATGCCTGCGCGTCGGTCGAGACCCCGATCGAGCCCCCGATGTGCGCGGCCCAGCCGTCGCCCGTCTGGACGAGCCAGTGGTCGTGGCGCGCCGGGAAGTACAGGATCGGCTTGCCGTTGGCCGCCTCGACGACGTCGCGGACGTTGGTCATGATCAGCGAGCGCCGTGCCAGGCACCCGAGGTAGACGGTCTCGAGGTGCGCGAACCCCGCATAGTCGCCCTCGATCGTCATCACCGTCTCGTGCGGCTCGATCGCGTCCCCCTCGTGCAGCGCCCTGACGGTGAGCGCCGCGAAGTCGTCGCTGCCGAGCTTGAGCACAGCGATCGCCTCGTCGATGCCGCCGAGCAGCGCCTCGTGCTTCTGGAAGACCTGCATCACGACCGCCGGCCGGTGCTCGCGCTCGATCAGCAGCCGGCGCGTGTGGTTGAAGTAGGCGTCGGTGTAGTAGCCCGCCCGCAGCCGCTCCACCGGTAGCTGGAAGGTCTCCGGCGGGAGGCGCTGGCGCGGCATCGCTTGATCGTAAGGTTCACGCGATGCGCTTCGGCTACAAGGCCTCGGCCGAGCAGTTCGGGCCGGGCGAGCTGCTCGAGCTGTCGCTGGAGGCCGAGCGCGCGGGCCTCGACACGGTCGCGATCTCCGACCACTTCCAGCCCTGGCGGCACCACGGTGGACACGGGCCGGCCGCGCTGCCGTGGCTGGGCGCGTTCGCGGCACGCTCCGAGGGCGCATACATCGGCACGAGCGTGCTGACACCGACGCTGCGCTACCAGCCGGCCGTGATCGCGCAGGCGTTCGCGACGCTCGGGTGCCTGGCACCGGGCCGGGTGTTCCTCGGCGTGGGGACGGGCGAAGCGATGAACGAGACGCCGGTGACCGGCGACGAGTTCCCGGCGATCAAGGAGCGTCGGCGGCGGCTGAGCGAGGCGATCAAACTGATCCGCGCGCTGTGGTCGCAGGAGCGCGTCGACTTCGAGGGCGACTACTACCGGACGGTGAAGGCGACGATCTACGACCGCCCGCAGCAGCCCGTACCGATCTACGTCGCGGCGTCGGGACCGCTGGCGGCGAAGCTCGCCGGCCGCGCGGGCGACGGGCTGATCGTGACGTCCGGCAAGGACCCGGCGCTGTACGCCCAGCTGGTCGAGGCGATGGAGGAGGGCGCGGCGGCCGCGGGCCGTGACCACGGCTCCCTCGCGCGCATGATCGAGATCAAGGTGTCCTACGACGCCGACGCCGAATGGGCGCGGGCGGCGTGCCGGCCGTGGGCCGCCCTGGCGCTGTCAGGAGACGAGAAGGCCGGCATCGAGGACCCGATCGAGATGGAGCGTGCCGCCGAGGCGGCAGCCGACCGCGCGCACACGCGCTTCATCGTCTCCGCCGATCCCGACGAGGTGGTCGAGCAGATCGCCGTCTACGTCGACCACGGCTTCACCGAGCTCATCTTCCACTTCCCCGGCGACGACCAGCGCCGGCAGATCGCGGCGTTCTGCGGCGACGTCCTGCCGCGGCTGCGAGGTAGGTTCTCGGCGTGACCGTCACGCCCGAGCACGCGCTCGAGGTCATCAACGCGCGCTTCGGCCGGCACGAGGGCAGGCGCGCGCTGCACGCGAAGGGGATGTTCTGCGCCGGGACGTTCGCGGCGAGCCCCGCGGCGAGCCGGCTGTGCCGGGCCGCGCATCTTCAGGGCGACCCCGTGCCGGTTCGCGCGCGCGTATCGAACGGCGGCGGCGATCCCGGGGTCCCCGATTACGCGCCCGACGTCCGCGGGCTGGCGGTCAAGTTCTCACTGCCCGACGGCGCGTCCACCGACATCTCGTCCCAGAGCGTCCCGCGCTTCTCCGTCAGCTCGGTCGAGGCTTTCCTCCAGTTGGTCAAGCTCTCCGAGCCGAGCATCGCCAGCGCGATCCGCTTCCCGGCGTTCCTGGCGCGCAACCCGGGCGCGATCCGCGGCCTGCGCGTCAACACCGCCGCGCTGCGGCCGCCGCCGAGCTTCGCGCACGTCCACTTCTACGCGATTCACGCCTTCCGGTGGCTCGCTCCCGACGGCAGCGCGCGCTGGGTCCGCTACGAGTGGGTGCCGGAGGCGGGCGACAGGCGGATCAGCCCGGGCGAGGCCAAGAAGGGCGGTCGCGATTACCTGTTCGAGGAGTTCCGCTCACGGCTCGAGCAGGGCCCGGTGCGCTGGACCCTCTCCGTCCAGATCGCCGGAGACTCCGACGATCCCCACGACCCGTCCGCGCACTGGCCGCCGAGCCGCGAGCGCATCGACGCCGGCACGCTCGAGCTCACCGCGAGCATCGACGACCCCGAGGCCGACCGCGGCGGCCCGGTCGTCTTCGACCCGAGCCGCGTCACGGACGGGATCGAGCTGTCCGACGATCCTGTCCTGCGCTTCCGCCCCGCCGCCTACTCCGTCTCCGTCGACCGCCGCACGTAACCGGCCGTGAGACAAAAGGGACAGTCCCTTTTGTCTCACGCGGAGAACTTCTTGGCGGTCGCACCTAGGAGGGGTGATGCCGCGCGCGCCGAGATTGGAACTCGCCGGAGGGATGCACCACGTAACGGCCCGGACCCCGAAGGGCCTGCGGCTGTTCCGGGACGCGGGCGATTACGCCTACTACCTGGACCTGCTTGGCCCGGAGATCCGAGAGCGCGAGTGGTCTCTGCGGACGTTCTGCCTCATGCCCACGCACGTCCATCTGCTCTTGGTGACGCCCGCGGCTGATCTGGGTCTCGGCGTGAAGGCGGTCCACGAGCGCTTCGTCCGAACGGTTCACGGCGTGCGAGGTAGCCACGGTCACCTGTTCGGGTCCCGTTTCAAGAACCGCATCGTGATGACGGATCAGCACGAGTTCGCCTGTCTTCGATACATCGCGCGAAATCCAGTCACCGCCGGATTGTGCGCGTCACCGGCGTCCTGGAGATGGAGCGCGCACCGAGCCTTGGCCGAGCTGGCAACGCCGCCGCCGTTCCTCGACGTCCCCGCAGTCCGCCGGCGGATGGACGCAGAGGTATACCGGCAGTTCGCCGACGCCTCCGACCGATCCGTACTCGAGCACCTTCAGGTAGAGCAGCCGAGAACCTGGGTGGCCATCGCGGTCGACGAGCAGCAGATCCCCATAAGCGCCGTCATGGCGCACCTCAATGTCTCGCGCGCCACGGCATACCGCCGGCTCCGCGAGGCACGTGAGACAAAAGGGACAGGCCCCTGAGTCTCAGAGGCACGTGAGACAAAAGGGACAGGCCCCTGAGTCTCACAGCGGCTGATGAGTTCGCGCAAGACTGAACCGCTGCGTTCGTTCGTGCGGATATGAGAGAGGAAGCGCTGCGCCGCCGAGAGTTCCTTGCCCGCACCGCAGCCGTGGCCGGAGCCGCGACGGTGCTCAGCCCCGACCGCATACTGACCGAGGCCGCCAACGCGGCGGCGCGCCGCTCCCCGCTGCCGTCGCGGCGCAACGCCGAGCTCGACCACGTCGTCGTGCTGATGATGGAGAACCGGTCGTTCGACCACTACTTCGGCTGGATGTCGGACATCGCCGACGCCACGCAGCAGCAGACCTACTTCCGGGACGGGGTCCCATACGAGACCCGCCACCACTCCGAGCTCGGGATCGGCGACGCCTCGCACCAGGGCTGCGGCTTCTCCGACCCCGGCCACGGCTGGGGGTCGGGCCGCGTGCAGATGGAGAAGGGCTTCATCGCCGAGGGCACCGGCAACGACGAGTTCGCCCTGACCTACTTCAACCAGGGCGAGCTCAAGTTCATTCACGACGCCGCCGCCGCCTACACGCTCTACGACCGCTTCCACTGCTCGCTGATGTGCTCGACGTGGCCCAATCGCTACTACATGTGGTCGGCGCAGTCGGGCGGGATCACCAACAACAGCCCGCCGGTGGCGACGCTCGGCAACCAGTGGGAGACGATTTTCGACCGCGCGCTGGGCAAGGGCCTGACCGCGACGTACTACAACTCCGACCTGCCGTTCTCGGCCACCTGGGGAGCCCGCGGCGCCACCTGGACGCGCCCGATCGCCCAGTACTACGCCGACTGCGCGGCCGGCACGCTGCCCAACATCACCTTCGTCGACCCGCCCTTCCGCGACGGAGGCGGCTTCGACGGCAACTCCGCCGACGAGCACCCGCACGGTGACGTCCGCCTCGGACAGGCGTTCATGGCCGACGTCGTCAACGCGTTCGTCCAGTCGCCCAACTACAAGCGCGGCGCGATGTTCATCGTCTACGACGAGTGGGGCGGCTTCTTCGACCACGTCGCCCCGCCGTCGGTCCCCGACGATCGGGCCAGCGCCGTCTCCGACCAGAACTTCGGCCAGATGGGATTCCGCATTCCGGCGGTCGCGATCTCGCCGTGGACGCGCAACCCGCGGGACAACCGGGCGGCGCGCGTCAGGCACGGGCTCTACGGCTTCGAGTCGATCCTCAAGCTGATCTCGTGGCGCTGGGGATTGGGCGCGCTCAACCTGCGCCACCAGCAGGCCAGCAACATCGGGCGCTCGTTCAACTGGGACAAGCCCGACTTCGAGCGACCCGACCTGCCGGACCCCGTCTGGGTGGCCTCGAAGCCGTGCTCGCTGGGAGGCGGAGCGCTCGTCGACGAGGACGTCCAGCGCCACCACGACGAGATGGGCGAGCTCGAGGTGCTCGCCGACCGGTACAAGATCCCGGTCGGCGCGGGCAAGCCGTCCGACCTGTTCCGCGCACCGGACTCGGTGCGGCGCGCGGTCCGCGGCTGACCTGGAGCACTTGCGCTTCGGATCAAGCGTTCGCGAAATCGGCTGTCTTCGGGATCTCCGCGGGCGGGGTGCCGATCACGACCGCGATCACCTTGCGATCGGTGAGCTCGATCGCGCGCGGGTCCCCCGTGTGGTGCTTGCCGTCGACGTAGAACGCGATCGGCTCCGGACTGCAGTGCTCCCCGACGCAGGACTCGCTCAGACGCACCCCCCACTCGATGAAGAACTGGCCGAGGGTGTTCGGCTCGGGGGTCGCCGACTCGGTGTGGATGATGCCGTTCCCATCGTGGGTGTGAAGGGGCGAGATGCAGGGCGTGCGGCAGCGCTCGATGCCGCCGAAGCCGACCGGATCCTCGAAGCGCTGGACCTCGGGGTCATCGATCTCGATGCCGATTCCCGCCGGTATCGCGACCGGCTCGCCGTCGACGAAGACGTCCAGGTGCGCGTGGGCGTGATGGGTCAGGAGCTCCTTGCGCTCGGGCTTCAGGCCGGCAGCGATCGTTCGCTCGAGGGGATCTGGCGGAACGGGCCAGAGCTCCAGCGGTTCGGCAGTCGCTGACGCGGACGGCTGCTCGGCCGTCGCGCGGGACTCGCCGGTCGCTCCGCTGCCGCCGGTGCCGCATCCGGCCAGCGCGAGCGACGCGGCGAGGATGAGCAGCCGCGCCGTCACGGGCACTCCCCGTCCGTGCGCTCGTAGATCGCTCTCGCGCCAGCCGACAGCGGACCGGCGAAGGGGCCGGGACCCTGGTTTCCCAGGACGAGCATGCACCGGCCCTGGACCCAGAAGACATTGCCCACGTGCGGCTCGGACGCGCTCCAGCCGCGTGCCCCCGGGACGCCCGGGACCTTGAACCACCGAAGGTCCTCCACGGGGTGGAACCTCCGGATGATGTCCGGGCGCAGCTCGTACTCCAGGCTCTGCCGCGCGCCGGCGGCGGTCTCGTACAGCGCGACGTTGGAGAGCCCGGCCGTCCGCGGGCCGCGGATCGGCTCGACGGCGAACGAGATGAACCCCTCGCGGCGAAGCCGCTGCGCCTCGGCCGGCGCCAGGCCCATCTCCTCCGCGAACGCCTCGACGCCGGTGATGGTGTCGCCGGTCCGAGGGAAGGCCCCGGGAGCCGCCCCGGGGCGGAACCCGGGCTCCTCGTCCCTGCGCATCAGGAACCGGTCGAGACTCACCGCAGCCGGACGCGCCTTCGCGCTCGCCGCTCCGGGGGCCGTTCGCGCGTCCCCGTCATCGCCGCCGCAGGCGGCGAGCGCGATAGCCGTGAGGCACACCGTCAGACGCAGAAGACCGAGCATGGCTAGACGACCACCGTGCCGGCGAACGTCGCCCGGCCGGACCGGGCCTGCATCTCGCCGCGGCCGCTGAGACCCTCGAGGCTCCCGGTGGCACGCAGGACGTACCAGCAGCCCCGCCGCACACCCGAGGGGGAGGCGATGGTCAGCTCGCCGTCGCGGCAGCGGAGCTTCGTGACGGTGGTGTCGTCGTCGTAGCGGGTGAGCGTCGTGCCCCCGCGACAGAAGGCCGAATCGCCGATGCGCGACCCGGAGGCGACCCGATCGAGGTCGAGCTTGATGACGAGCGGCTTCTCCTCGCCGCCGCCGCAGCCGGCGACGCCGAGGACGATGGCCGCCGCGGCTGGTGCGAGCCAAGGAAATCTGGTCATGGCTGCAGCTTGCGCTCCGGCGAGCGCCTGCGCCATGGGCGACCGGGGGCCAGCCGTCAGGCCCGAGGGGAAGGCGAATCTGACCCTCCGGCTATTGCGCCGCGAGGGTCCGCGTCGCGATGATGGCACCGTGGGGACGATCGCTCGACGGCTGATCAAGGAGCGCTATGAGGTGCTGGGCTCGCTCGGTGCCGGCGGCGAGGGCTACGTGGTCAAGGCGCTCGACCGCCAGCACGACCGGCTGATCGCGCTGAAGATCCGCGAGGCCCGCGGCGAGTCGCTGCGCGAGGAGCTGCTCAACGAGGCCCGGGTCCTGCTCGCCGTCCCGCCCCACCCGGCGCTCCCGCTGGTGCGCGAGGACTTCTTCGACGGCGACACCTATGTCGTCGCGATGGACTGGGTCGAGGGCACCGATCTCGCCCGGCTGCTCGCCGAGCGGGGCCGGCCAGGGCTGGCGCCGTCGAGCGTGCTCGCCTACCTCGCCCAGGCCGCCGAGGCGCTCACGCACCTGCACGGCCAGGACCCGCCGGTCATCCACGGCGACGTCAAGCCGGCGAACCTGATCCTGACCAAGGGCGGGCGCGTCAAGCTGGTCGACTTCGGCCTGTCCTCGGCGCCCGCGGCGCCGCGCCGGCGCGCGGGCACGCCCGGCTTCCGCGCGCCCGAGCTCGCCGCCGACGGGACACCGTCTCGCTCCAGCGACGTCTTCTCGCTCGCGGCCACCGCGTTCGCACTGCTGACGGGCTCGGCCCCCGCCGGAGTGCTGCCGTCATGGGAGGGGATCGAGCCCGCACAGGCCGAGCAGCTCGAAGCCGCGCTGCGCCGGGGGCTGGCGACGGATCCGGCGCACCGCCCCGCGACGCCGGGCGAGCTCGTGGAGAGCCTGCGCACCGGCTGGGGCGCGGCGCTGCCGACCGGCGTGATGACGTTCTGCCTGTCGGACATCGAGGGCTCGACGGCGCTGTGGGACGAGGACCCCGCGACGATGGCCGAGGCGCTCGTGCGCCACGACGAGATCATCGCCGCGCAGGTCGAGGTCCGCGGCGGCCAGGTGATCAAGTCGATGGGCGAGGGCGATTCGACGGTGTCGGTGTTCCAGTCGGCCCCGCAGGCGCTCGAGGCCGCGCTCGCCGCCGCGCACGCCCTGCAGGAGGAGCCGTGGCCCGGGGGTCTCAGGCTCGCCGTCCGCTTCGGGCTGCACACGGGCGAGGCCGAGCGACGCGGGGCCGACTACTTCGGGCCGACCCTGAATCTGGCTGCGCGGCTGCGCGAGCAGGCCGACGGCTCGCAGGTATTCGTCTCGGCGGCGACGGCGGCGCTCGTCGCCCAGCACCTCCCGGCCGGCTGCGAGCTGGTCGACCTCGGGCCCCACCAGCTGCGCGGGCTGCGTGCCCCGGAGCGGATCCACGCCCTCAAGGGACCCGGGCTCAGCGCCCCGCTGCCCGCCGGAGAGTCCCCCTACCGCGGACTGCTGGCCTTCGGGCCCGACGACCGGCGCTTCTTCTTCGGGCGCGAGACCGTCGTCGAGGAGATCCTCGCGCGCATCGAGCCCGGCCGGCTGCTCGCCGTGATCGGCGCCTCGGGCAGCGGCAAGTCCTCGCTGCTGCGCGCCGGCGTCGTCGGGACGCTCGGCGGCGGCACGGTCATCACGCCGGGCGAGCCGCTGCCCGACGACGGCCTGCTCGTCGTCGACCAGTTCGAGGAGCTCTACACGCAGCACGACGACCGCGACGCCTTCATCGACCGGCTGCTCGCGCACCCGGGTCCGGTGACGATCGCCGTGCGCGCTGACCTGTACGGGAAGCTCAGCGACCACCCCGGGCTGGCGCGGGCGGTCGCCGCCAACCAGATCCTGCTCGGGGCGATGGGCGAGGCGGAGCTCGCCCGCGCGATCACCGAGCCCGCGCGGGTCGCCGGCCTGCGGCTCGAGCCCGGCCTCGTGGAACTGATCCTGCGCGACGTGGCGCGCGAGCCCGGAGCCCTGCCGCTGCTCTCGCACGCGCTGCGCGAGACGTGGGCCCAGCGCGACGGCCGCACGCTCACGGTCGAGGCCTACCGCGCGAGCGGCGGCGTCGCGTCCGCGCTCGCGCAGACCGCCGACTCGGTCCTACAGGCGGTGCCGCCCGATCGCCAGGCGCTCGTGCGCAACCTGTTCCTGCGCCTGACCGAGCTCGGCGACGGGATCGAGGACACGCGGCGACGCGTCGCGGTGGACGAGCTGATACCGGAGGGGGCCGCGGCCGAGGAGGTCCAGGGGCTGCTCGGCCGGCTCGCCGAGGCGCGGCTCGTGACCCTGGGCGAGGGGACGGCGGAGGTCGCCCATGAGGTCCTGATCCGCGAGTGGCCGACGCTGCGCGCGTGGCTCGAGGAGGACCGCGCCGGCTTCGTCCTGCACCGGCAGCTCGGCGACGCCTCGCGCCTCTGGGAGGCCGGCGGCCGGGAGCGGGGCGACCTGTACCGCGGCACCCGCCTCGGTGCCGCGGTGGAATGGGCGCGATCGCATCCCGAGGCGCTCAACGCCGGCGAGCGCGCGTTCCTGGACGCGAGCATCGCGGAGTCCGAGCGCGATCGCCGCTCGCAGCTGCGCGTCAACCGCCGCCTGCGCGCCCTGCTCGCGGGCGCCGGCGTGCTGCTCGCCGCCGCGGTCGTCGCAGGCCTGGTCGCAGTGCGGGAGAGCAGCGATTCGCGCGCCGCCGCCCGGACCGCGGACGCCCAACGACTCGGCGCTCAGGCGCTCGTCGACGACCGGCTCGACCGCAGCCTGCTGCTCGCGCAGGCCGGCCGCGAGCTCGACGACTCGGTCGCGACGCGCGGCTCCCTGCTTTCAGCGCTGGTGCGCCATCCGGCGGCGGTCGGCGTGATGCAGGGGGACGGGGATCCGCACCTGGCGCTGGCGCTGAGCCCAGGCGGGGAGATTCTGGCTGCCGGGGACGACAACGGGACGGTCGTCCTGCTCGACACCCGCACGCGCGAGCGCCTCGGCACGCCCCTTCAGGCCTACTGGGCTATCGGCGGCCTCGACTTCTCGCCGGACGGCAGGCTGCTCGCGGTCGCACCCGGATCCGGTCAGGTGCCCGGGGCGCAGGACACCGACAGCATCAAGCTGGTGGACGTCGCCACCGGGAAGGTGACCCGCACGATCGACCTCGGCCCGGTGCCCCGCTACCCCCATGTCCTTACGTTCGCCGATGTCCGCTTCACGGACGGCGGCCGGACGGTGCTGGTGAGCGTCATGCCCGACTCGCCAGAGGGGCCGCCGCCGTACTTGCGGCGGTTCGCGACACGGACCGGGAGGCCGTTGGGCCGCGGCGTGCGCATCGGCCGGGGACCCGTGCTCCCCGCCCGGCCGGCGACCTCCCGGCCCGATCTCCTGCTCTTCACCGGCGGGGACGGCACGTACGTCGTGGACGCGGCGACGCTGCGCGTGCGGCGGCGGCTCCCGGCCCGCGGGTCGGCTGCAGGCGTCTCGCCGGACGGGCGCAGCGCCGCTCTCGGCGGGCTGGACGGCAGCGTCCGGATCCTCGATCTTCGTACGGGCGAGTCCCGGCCGCTGTCGGGACGGCACGAGGACCGGGTGCGGCAGCTGGCGTTCAGCGCCGACGGACGCACGCTGGCGACGACGGCCGGCGACGATCGGGTACTGCTCTGGGACCTGCGGTCGGGCGAGGTGCGCGAGACCCTGACCGGCCACAGCGGCGCCATCAACAACCTGCTGGTCAGCGTGGACGGCGAGACGCTCTACACCGCCGGGCTCGACGGGCGGATCATCGTCTGGGACATCGCCGGCGACCGCCGCCTCGCCCGGCCCTTCCAGGTCGGAGGGGACTTCCAAGTGCTCCCGCCCGCGTTCGCGATCGATCCGGCGGGGCGGACGGTGGCCAGCGGCCTCAGCGACGGGACGGTGCGCCTGCACGACGCGGGGACGCTGCGGCGCATCAGGGACCTCCCGGGGATCCAGGGTGGACCGGTCGGCGCGCTCGAGTTCAGCCCCGACGGTCGATCCATCGCCGTCACGGGTGGGCGCGGCGCGGTCGAGCTGCGCGACGCGGCCACCGGCCGCCGCGTGCGCCCGCCGTTGCCCAGCAGCGACGCGCCCGCACAGGCACTGGCGTTCTCGCCCGACGGCCGCCGGCTCGCGGCCGCGGACATCGAGGGTGAGCTGCGGCTGCTGGACCTTCAGAGCGGCGCGGTGCGGCGGGCGGCGCGGGGGGCGGCGCACCTGTCCTTCAGCCCCGATGGCGAGCTCCTCGCGCTCGGGCTGGCCGACCGCGGGACCGAACTGCGCGACGGGCACTCCCTCCGGCTCGTCGCCCGCCTGCCCCGACGCCCCGGAGACGAGGGATGGTGGGTTCGCTTCTCACCCGATGGCCGGCTGCTGGCCGTCACCTCCGCGCACGACACGCAGCTGTGGGACGTGGCGGAGCGCCGGCGGATCGGGCCGCCGCTGACGGGCCACGAGGGCGTCGCCTTCACTGCGGAGTTCGCTCCCGACGGGCGGACGCTCGCAACGAGCGGGTCCGACGGCGGCGTGATCCTGTGGGACGTCGAGTCGCGCCGCTCGCTTGGAACGCTCCCCAACCCCCTCGGGGCCAACTCGACCCGCTTCACCCCCGATGGACGGCGGCTGTTCGTGCTGACCGAAGAGGGTGCGGCGCGACGCTGGGAGGTGACCCCGGACGCCTGGTCGCGCCACGCCTGCAGCGTGGCGGGCCGGGAGCTGACGTCGGCGGAGTGGGAGGAGCTGGTCGGAGAGCTCGACTACCGGCCGGTCTGCTCGTGACGTAGCTCGGTCAGCGAGACCGCCCCGCGGCGCAGCACCTCGTTGGCGAGCCGGGCGCGGCGGTGCGAGTCGCCGGCCGGGATGCCGAACTTGTCGAACAGGTTGGCGAGGTGCTGCTTGACGGCGGCCTGGGTGATCACGAGCTCCTCGGCGATCGCGCGGGTCGACGCCGGCTCGGTGAACATGTCGCGCTCGAGCAGCGGCTGGCACAGCGCGATGAGCACGTCGCGCTCGCGGGCCGTCAGGGCGGGCGGGGCGTCCTCGGCCTCGGTCTGGGGCCCGCTCGCGCTCAGCGGGTCGCGGAACACCAGGCGCGTCTGACCCACGCGGACCTCGTCGCCGTGGCGCAGGCGATGCGAGGCCCAGATGCGCTCGCCGTTGACCCAGGTGCCGTTGGAGGAGCCGAGGTCGGTGATGCACCAGCCCGCCGGGAAGCGCTCGAACATCGCGTGCAGATGGCTGGCCGTCGCGTCGTGCTCGAGCACGACGTCGTTCTCGGCCGCCTTGCCGACGGTCAGGCGGTCGGCCTCGAGCGTCAGCCGCCAGCTGGTCGCCCCGTCCATCACCTCGATCTGGGGCTGCACGGTCACAGCCCGGCCGTCGCGCCCGGGGCCCGTGGGCACCTCATGAGTCGTGCTCGAGGAAACGCCGGCCGAGGGTGCGGAAGAAGTCCCGGCGGGTCAGGATCCCGGTCACCCGGCCGTCGTCGACGACCGGGACCACCAGCACGCGGTGGTGGAGGAAGATCTCGGCGACCTGCGCGTCGGCGAAGTCCGGTCCGACGTCGACATGCTCGGTGTTCATGTGCTGCCCGATCGCCTCCTGGCGACAGGTCTCGCGCTTCTCGAGGGCGTCGTCAAGCGCCCGGGAGAGGTACGAGGCGCCCCTGAGCTCGGACAGGTAGCCGGGGAACAGCGCGGCCATGAACTCCCGCTCGCCGAAGATGCCGGCGTAGCGGCCGTCCCCGTCCACCACAGGGAGCGCGGGAAGCTCGCTGTCGAGGATGGCCTGCACCGCCTGCTCGACGGTGTCGCCGACATGCAGCGGCTCGGGCTCGTGCAGTGCGTGCTTGGAGATGGTGCGCGGGCTCATGCGTACCTCATCATGATGTAGCCGGTGGCGAGTGCCAGCGACACCGCGGTCACCGGCAGCCCGTATTTGAAGAAGGTCCAGAAGCTGATGGGGTGGCCGGCGCGGACGGCCATGCCCGACGCGGCGACGTTCGCCGCGGCGGCGACGATCGTCACGTTGCCGCCGAAGCAGGCCCCGAGGGCGAGCGCCCACCAGTAGGCGTCGTCGCCCTGTCCGCCGAGTGAATCCACCACCGGAATCATGGCGGCGGTGAACGGGATGTTGTCGACCAGGCCGGAGCCGATCGCGGACGCCCACGTGATGCCGAGCAGCTCGGCGACGCGATCGCCGCCGGTGACGGACGCGATACCGTCGGCGACCTCCTCCAGGGCGCCGGTCTCCTCCAGGCCGCCGACCATCACGAACAGGCCGATCAGGAAGAAGAGCGTCGGCCACTCGATGCCTGCGATCGCCTCCTGCAGCGGCTGCCGCGTCACCAGCAGCATCACGCTGGCCCCGGCGAGGGCCACCGTCGCCGGCTCGAGATGGAGCGCCTTGTGGGCGAAGAACACGAGGATCGTGATGACGAGGATCGGGACCGTCAGCCGCGCCTCCCGCGGGTCCTCGATCGACCGGCGCGCATCGAGCGCCATCATGCGCTCGCGCGCGTCGGGCTCGACCTGCAGACGGTCACGGAACACGAGGTAGAGCCCGGGGAGGACGACGGCCATCGTCACGATCGCGATCGGAGCCAGGTTGGTGATGAAGGCGCCGAAGGAGATGCCCGTGTGACCGGCGATGAGGATGTTGGGCGGGTCTCCGATCAGCGTCGCCGTACCGCCGATGTTCGACGCGAAGATCTCGATGAGGATGAGCGGGATCGGGTCGATGTCGAGCGCGTCGGCGAGCAGGAACGTGATCGGGACGATCAGCAGGACCGTGGTCACGTTGTCCAGGAACGCCGAGAGGACCGCGGTGGTGATCGCCAGCGAGAGCATCACGGCGAGCGGCCGGCCCCGCGACAGCTGCCCGGCCTTGATGGCGAGCCAGGTGTAGACGCCGGTGGCCTCGGTCAGGCGGACCATCAGCATCATCCCGACGAGCAGGCCGATCGTGTTGAAGTCGATCGCCTCGACCGCCTGCTCCTGGTCCAGCGTCTGGGCCAGCAGCAACAGCGTCGCGCCCAGCAGCGCGACCTTCGTGCGGTCGACCTTCTCCGACGCGATGACGGCGAGCGCTACCGCGAATACGATGACGGCTAGTGCCATAGGTGGGCTCCGAGGGTCGACGACGAGTCGCCGACCAGGCTTCCCGGCACACCGCCACGAAGCCTAGCCGCACTCGCGCGACTCCCCGAGGACGGGCCAGCGATCCTCACGGCTCCGCGGGGGGGTCGGGGGCCTCGTGGCAGACGACGAGCTCGCCGTCGCAGTCCGGGCTGGCGATGACCACGCGCTGCGCGCGGGCGGACTGGGTGGACGGATTCTGCGCGATCAGGTCGGTCGCCTCCAGGGCTCCGGCCGAATCGAAGTCGAGCAGCGCGAAGCCAACGCTCTGCGTGCCCAGCCCGAACAGCCCGCCCGCGCCGATCGAGCCGCCGTCGACGACGGTCACGGGCCCGTAGCGCTCGAGGCGCTGGCGGTGGGTGTGGCCGACGAGGATGGCGACCGGTTCTCCCTCGGGGTCGGCCTCCCAGATGAGGTTGGCGAGCGCCCGGCCTAGCGCGGCCTGATGCAGGACGAGGACCTGGGGCCGGCGATCGAGCGCCTGCCACCAGCGCCAGCGCTCCTGGATCGCCTCCAGGAACAGGCGCCGCCCGTCGGGGATGTCGCCGAAGCTGATCCCGGCGCGCAGGCCGGAAGGGAACTCTCCCGCGGCGTAGGCGAGCGGGTCCTCGAAGCCGGCGACGAGAAGGCCCTCGACCTCGACGACGCCCGCCTCGTGATCGAGCACGCGCACGCCCTCGCGCTCGAGCACGCGCATCACGCCCGGCGAGTCGTGGTTGCCCGAGACCGCGACCACGGGGTCGCCGACGTCGGCCATCGCGCGCACGAAGGGCGCCTCCAGCCGGCCGCCGTTGATCGTGAAGTCGCCGGCCAGCACGGTGAGCAGCGCGCTGCTGTAGTGACGCAGCGCCGGCAGGGTGAGCAGGTTGTTGTGCACGTCCGAGGCCAGCGCGAGCCGCACGCCCGTCCCGGCAGCGGCGCCGCCGCCGACCGCCGGCGTGCGCTCGTCGAGCAGGCCGGCGATCGAGCGGATCGCGGAATCCACCCGGTCGGAGTACTTCTCCCCGCTGCGCCGCAACGCGTCGGCCTGCTCCACGATGCGCTCGAGCTCGCTGCCCGAGGCGAAGTACTGCGGCCGCTCGAGCCGCTCGAGATCGAGGCTGACCGCCGCCCAGGTGGCGGCCGCCCCACTCAGCAGTGCGATCGTAAGTGCTCCCGCGACCGGGGCGAGTATCAGGCGCCGGCCGCGCACGCCGAGTGCATGCAGCACCAGCAGCGCCAGCAGGCCGCCGGCGAAGCCCCCGGCCACCGCCAGGAGAGCGCCACGCCATGCCGCTCCTCGCAGCGCGGTGTCGACCTCACGGCGCAGGCTTGCGACCTCATCCTGACCGCCCGTGGCGAGCCGCACGAGCCCGGATCGGTCCAGCCGGCGCGGCTCGACGCGCACGCGCAGGGGAGCCGCGAACACGCGCGCACGCAGGCCCCAGTCCGCCAGCGGCACGTAGAGGTCGATCCCGCGCCGAGCGGGTGAGGAGAGCGAGTAGCGGATCTGCACGTCGGCGGCCGCGGTCTCGTACGTGGCCGGCCCGACCGCCCTCGGCAGCATCCAGCCGCCGAGCAGCGCACAGGCAACGATCAGCACCGCTGCCGCAACGCGGCGTCTCACGTCACCTCCGCCGCGCTACGGGCTGCACGCCTCGGGTACCCACGCTCCGACCCATGGTGGCAGCGCGCGCTGGCCGGCGTCGCCACGGTCGGCGTCCTCGTGCTGGCCGTGAGATGCCCGCGGCAGCGAAGTGCTTAGCTGACTGCGAGGCGATGAAGCTTTCGAGCCCCGAGAGTGCCCGCAGGACCGCCGCCGGATCGCTGCTGTGGCGGGTGTTCGTCATCAACGGGGCCCTGCTCGTCGCCGCGACGCTCGCACTCGCTCTGTCACCGGCGACCGTCAGCTCGAGCCTGCTCCTTCACGAGGTGCTGGTCCTGGCGGTCGGGGTGGCGTTGGTGCTGACGCTGAACTGGCTGCTGCTGCGCCGGACGCTGCGGCCGCTCGAGCGCCTCACGCAGTCGATGCGCTCCGCCGATCTGCTGCGGCCCGACAAGCGGTTGCCGCCGTCCGGCGGCGGCCGGGAGGTCAACGAGCTGACGGCGACCTTCAACGGCATGCTCGACCGGCTCGAGGCGGAGCGGCGCGACAGCGGCCGCCGCGCGCTCGACGCCCAGGAGCAGGAGCGCCGGCGGCTCGCGCTCGAACTTCACGACGAGGTGGGACAGACGCTGACGGGCGTGATCCTCGGCCTCGACAGTCTCGAGCGCGTTGCGCCACCGGAGCTGACCGAGCGCGTTCAGCAGCTACAGGAGACCGTGCGCGAGGGCGCCGAGCACGTCCGGGAGATCGCGCGCGGGCTGCGCCCCGAAACGCTCGAGGAGTTCGGGCTGCGCGCCGCCCTCGTGTCCCTGCTCAGCACCGTCGCCGACGCGAGCGGGCTGACCGTGCGCCGCCGCCTCGCCGGATCGCTACCCGCGCTCCTGCCCGAGGTGGAGCTGGTGGTCTACCGCGTCGCCCAGGAGAGCCTCACGAACGTCGTGCGGCACGCGCACGCCACGACCGTCGAGATCGACCTCGATCGCCGTGACGGAGCGCTCGAACTGCGCGTCCGCGACGACGGGCGCGGGATCGAGGCGGGCGTGGGGTCGTCCTCACAGGGTGTGCGGGGGATGTACGAACGCGCCGTCTACGTCGGCGGACGCTTCAGCGTGGGGCGCATCGAACCCCGGGGCACGGAGGTGCGCCTGACCGTTCCGGTCGACTCGACGGCGCCATGACCGTGCCGCTGCGCGCCGGCGTGCTGCTCGCCGACGACCACCGGCTCGTCCGCGACGGGCTGCGCAGGGTGATCGATGCGGCGGCTGATCTCGAGATCGTCGCCGAGGCCACCGACGGCATCGAGGCCGTCAGGCTCGGCCTCGACCCGCGCGTCGACCTCGCCGTCCTCGACGTCGCGATGCCGGGCCGCACCGGCATCCAGGCCGCTCGCGAGCTCCATCGCCGCCGGCCCGACCTGCGGATCCTGATGCTGTCCATGCACGAGGTGTCCGACTACTTCTTCGAGGCCCTCAAGGCGGGCGCTTCGGGATACGTCCTCAAGACGGTGGCCGACCGCGATCTGATCGAGGCCTGCCGCGCCGCGCTGCGCGGCGAGACGTTCATCTACCCGGGCGTCATGCGTGCGCTGCTGCGGGAGCACCTCGAACGGGCCGCCGAGGGCGGCGATCAGGCGCCTCAGCGCGAGCTGCTCACCCCGCGCGAGATGGAGGTCGTCAAGCTGATCGCGGAGGCCCACACCACGGAGGAGATCGCCCGGATGCTCGTCATCAGCCCGCGGACCGTCGAGCGCCATCGCGAGAACATCCTCGCGAAGCTCGAGCTCAGAAATCGCGTGGACCTGACCCGCTACGCGATCCGCCAGGGCCTCGTGGAACCGTGAACGATGGGTGGTCTCGCCCATGGAGCACAGGAGCGTTCTCGGCGACGCTCCACCGATGATTCGCGTCGCGGTAGTTGACGATCACCATGCGGTCCGGCTCGGGCTGCGTGCGGCCCTTGAACACGAGCCCGACCTCGAGCCGGTCGGGGAGGCGACCACCGCCCGCGAGCTCCCGCCGCTGCTGTACCGGACGTCGCCAGATGTCGTGATCATCGACTACCGCCTTCCCGACGACGACGGGCTGACCCTGTGCCGGCGCGTGAAGAGCGATCCTCCCGCTCCCGCGGTCCTGCTCCACTCCGCCTTCGCCGAGGACTGGATCACGCTGCCCGCCATCCTCGCCGGTGCCGACGGCGTCGTGCACAAGGGCGCCCCCGGGCGCGAGCTCGCCGAGGCCATCCGCATCGTGGCCGGCGGCGGCCAGGCGATGCCGGATCTGCTGCCGGAGTTCCTGAGCGCAGCGAGCGAGGCCATCGACGTCGAGAACCGCCCGATCCTCGGGATGCTCGCCCACGGGACTCCGCTCGCCGACGTGGCGAACACGCTCCGGCTCAGCACGACCGACATCTACGACCGCCTCGGCCGGATGCTCGGTCAGCTGCGCGTCGCCACTCCTACCCGCCCGCGCTGACGGCCCGGCCAGATGGGCGGATTCGCCCATGGCCGCGGTCGCCCCGCAGTGGGAACGTGGATGTCCCGACCGAGAGGAAAGTCGAGATGGCCCTGAACCCGATCCCGCCCCGCGGCGAGCGTGCTGACCCCGACCGCCACACTGGCGAGTCCAGCCGCGGCCGGCCGGCGTCCCCCGACACCGCGAACCGATGGAGCGCGATCGTGCTCCTGGCCGCCCTCGCGATCATCGTCGCAGTCCTCGTCCTGGCGTGATGACCATGCCCACCCGGCGCCAGGAGCTCAGCGAGTACGACCACGCGCGCGGGGAGCCACCGTGGGCGATCCTTGCCGTCGGCCTCGTCGTGATCGCGGTGATTGCGGTGATCGTGCTGCTGATCTGACCCGTCGCGCCCGGTTTCGTACAACAACTGTCGGGTAGTATAGTTGTGTGAGTGCCAGGGCCCGTCCGCGTTTCCGTCCCCCACCCGCTCCCTGATGCGCTGGTCGATCTGATCGCGCAGCGCTTTCAGGTCATCGGCGAGCCGATGCGCATCCGGGTCCTGGACGCGCTGCGCGACGGGCCTCTGACGATCAACGAGCTCACGGACGCGCTCGGCGCCTCTCAGCAGAACGTCTCCAAACACGTTGGCGTGCTGGCGCGCGCGGGCATAGTCGCTCGCGAGAAGGATGGCAACCACGTGCGCTGCTCGATCGCGGACGAGACGATCTTCGAGCTCTGCGAGCTCGTCTGCGGCGGTCTGCGCCGGCAGGTTGCCGAACTGGATCAGCTACTGACCGTAAGGAACCGATGATCTTCCGCCAGCTCACCCATGACGACCTCGGCTGCGCCAGCTATTTGATCGGCGACGACAGCGCCGGCATCGCCGCCGTGGTCGATCCCAAGCTCGACATCGACGAGTACCTGCGCCTGGCGCGCTACCTCGGCGTGCGCATCGAGCACATCCTCGAGACCCACAACCACGCCGACCACGTCTCCGGCCACGGCCGCCTCGTCGCCGCGACCGGTGCGACCATCCACATCCACCGCGACGCGGAGCCCGACTACGAGCACGAGCCGTTCGACGACGGCTGGGAGCTCGAGCTCGGCGCGCTGAAGGTCCGGGCGCTGCACACGCCCGGCCACCGGCCCGAGCACGTGGCCTACGCGCTGGTAGACACGTCTCGCTCCGACGATCCGTGGGCGGTGCTCACCGGGGACAGCCTGTTCGTCGGCGACATCGCCCGGCCCGACCTCGCCGTCGACAAGGAAGAGGGCGCGCGCGGCATCTTCCGCTCGCTCAACGACAAGCTCATGAGCCTGCCCGACACCGTCGAGGTGTGGCCCGGCCATCTCGGCGGGTCGTTGTGCGGCGGGCCCGGCATGGACCTCAAGGTCTCCTCGACCATCGGCTTCGAGCGCGCGAACCAGGAGCTGCTGCGGCTCGGCGACGAGGATGAGTTCGTCGAGAAGACGACATCCACGCTGGGACCGCAGCCGCCGAACTTCGAGAACATCGTCGCGCTCAACCAGGGTCCACTGGTCAAGGAGAGCGTGGAAGCGCATCCGCTGAGCCCGCGGCAGGTCCAGCTGGCCCGCGACGACGGCGCGCTGCTGGTCGACGTCCGCACCGAGCTCCAGTTCGACGAGGCGCACATCCCGGGCGCCGTCTGCATGACCGCACGCCGCGCCGGCTTCGGCTCCAAGCTCGCGTGGCTCGCGCGGCCCGAGCAGCCGATCGTGCTCGTCGGGCGCGACGACGAGGACGCCATCGAGGCGGCCCATCTCGCCGGCGCGGTCGGTTTGCGCAACCTGGCCGGCTATCTCGCCGGCGGGATGACCTCCTGGCGCGAGGAGAAGCTCGACGTCGACCGCGTGCGGCGGATGACGGTGCCCGAGCTCCACGACCGCTGGCAGAACGGCGACGCCCTCCAGGTGCTCGACGTCCGCGAGCACAGCGAGTGGGTCAAGGGCTACATCCCCGGCTCGGTGCACGAGCCCTACCACGACATCCGTGACGTTCCCGACGGCATCGACCCCGCCGAGCCGGTGGCCGTCATCTGCGGCTCAGGCCAGCGCTCGGCGGTCGGCGCCAGCCTGCTCCAGCGCTACGGGGCCGACGGGGTCATCCACATCGTCGAGGGCGGCGTTCCGCTGTGGAAGCGCCAGGGCTGGCCGATCGAGAAGCCTGAGAAGGCCTAGCCCGGGTGCTGCTGGCCATCCCCTTCGGGCTCGCCATCGGGCTGGCCGTCGGCACGCTCGGCGGCGGCGGGTCGGTGCTCGCCGTCCCCATCCTCGTCTACTTCCTCGACCAGACCGTGCCCGAGGCCACGACGACCTCGCTGCTGGTCGTCGCCGCCGGCGCGGTCGCCGGCGGGCTCGGTCACGCCCGGGCGGGACGGGTGTGCTGGCGCCACGCCGGCTCGTTCACCGTCGCGGCGGTCCCCGGCATCGCGCTTGGCACGCTCGCCGCCGAGGCGGTCGACGGGACGGTGCTGCTGGCCGGCTTCGCCCTGGTGATGCTCGTGGCCGCGCACGCCACCTGGCGCAAGGCCGAAGCCAGCGAGCCCGAGGCCGATGACAACTGGGAGCCCGGCCACGCCTGTCCGCCCCTGCGGCTGCCCCGGGACCTCCTCGCGGGAGCCGCGGTCGGCTTCGTCACCGGCTTCTTCGGGGTCGGTGGCGGCTTTCTCATCGTGCCCGCGCTCGCCGTCGCGCTCGCCTTCACGATGCGGACCGCGGTGGGCACGTCGCTGGTCATCATCACCGCCAGCTCCCTGCTCGGCCTCGCCGCGCACCTGCTCGCCGGCCGCTCAGTGGACGTGGACCTCGCCACCACGCTGACCGTTGCCTGCGTGGCCGGCGCCTTCGCGGGCGCGAGCCTGGCGGGCCGCATCCCGCAGCGCGCCCTCGGCCGCGCCTTCGCGGGCCTGGTGGTGGCCGTCGCCGCCTACCTGCTCGTCTCCGTCGCATTCCTCGGCGGCCCGCCGGGCGAGGCCTGATCGCGGCGCTCGATCATTCGTCCAACGCAACTTCACCGGGTTTGCGGACGGGTATCCGTCACCCGGAGGAGACGCCGCGTGACCGTCCAATCATGGAGGAGTATGGATGCCAGGGCCGTGACGCCGACGACGTTCACGCCCCCGTCGCCGCACGAGCAGGCGCGGGAGCTGATCCAGACGATCCAGCGCCTGTCGCTCGCCCGCTCGCTCCCGGAGATCCAGACGGTGACCCGGACCGCGGCGCGGCGGCTGGCCGGGGCGCAGGGCGCGACGTTCGTGCTGCGCGAGGGCGACCAGTGCTACTACGCCGACGAGGACGCGATCTCCCCGCTGTGGAAGGGGCAGCGGTTCCCGATGCACGCGTGCATCAGCGGCTGGGCGATGCTCAACCGCCGCACCGCGGTGATCGAGGACATCTACGCCGACGACCGCATACCGCATGACGCCTACCGGCCGACCTTCGTCAAGAGCCTCGCGATGGTCCCGATCCGGACCCTGGACCCGGTCGGCGCGATCGGCACGTACTGGGCCACACGTCACCGGCCCACCGACCAGGAGATCGAGCTGCTCCAGTCGCTTGCGGACTCGACCGCCGTCGCGATCGAGAACGTGCGCGTGTACCAGGAACTCGAACGGGCCCGCCTCGAGACGCTCAAGCGCCTGGCGCTCGCCGGCGAGTACCGCGACGACGCGACCCACGAGCACACCGAACGCGTCGCCCGCACCGCAGGCCTGCTCGCGGAGCGGCTCGGCCTGCCCACTCCCGAGGTGGCCCTGATCCGTCAGGCGGCGCCGCTGCACGACATCGGCAAGCTGGCCGTTTCCGACAAGGTGCTGCTCAAGCGTGGCGCGCTGACGCCGGAGCAGCTCGAGCACATGCGCGGGCACGTCGCCGCCGGCGGGGCGATCCTGGCCGGCAGCACCTCGGACGTGCTCCAGCTCGCCCGCGAGATCGCCCTCACCCACCACGAGTGGTTCAACGGCGACGGCTATCCCGCCGGGCTGAGCGGCGACGCCATCCCCCTGAGCGGGCGCATCGTCGCACTCGCCGACGTGTTCGACGCGCTCACGCACGTGCGGCCGTACAAGCGGGCGTGGCCGGTGCCCGGAGCCGTGGCCGAGGTGCAGCGACTGAACGGTCTCCAGTTCGACCCGGCGGTGGTGGCTGCCTTCGAGGCGATCGACCCGTACGAGCTGGTCGCGCCGATCAACGCCTGACCAGCGCCGCGCCGGGGCGGGCGTAGACTCGAATCGATGGCGAAGCGGCGGATTCCCGGAAGCGAGTTCGTTGAACCGGGCCTCGCCCGCCGGCTGGGCGCCGGTGCGCACGGCCGTCATCACGCCATGCTGCGGCGCGTGGCGAGCTAGGCGAGCGCGCGTGCGCGGACCGACGGACGCGCGCGCCGCCGTACTGGAACCGCGCGGGGGGTGAGGATGCGCGAGGTCGAGCTCTTCACCGGCCTGCTCGTCGCCGTCGTGCTCCTGGCGCTCGTGGCGTACCGCGTCCGCGGGATCCCGCACGCCGTGGCGCTCGTGGTCGGCGGCGTCGCGATCGGCGCGCTGCCGTTCGCGCCGGACATCCAGATCGAGCCCGACCTCATCCTCCTGGTGTTCCTGCCGCCGATCCTGTACCCGTCGGCGTACGAGTTCGCGTTCGAGAGCGTGCGCGGGAACCTCCGCCCGATCGGGTTCCTCGCCATCGGCCTCGTGCTCGCCACCATGGCGGC
Organism: uncultured Solirubrobacteraceae bacterium; assembly: GCA_963724135.1. Taxonomy (GTDB): domain Bacteria; phylum Actinomycetota; class Thermoleophilia; order Solirubrobacterales; family Solirubrobacteraceae; genus DATLGB01. The sequence goes on along the minus strand of CAVRTA010000002.1, from coordinate 164,958 downwards.
GATCGCGGTCGCCCTGCATCTGGTCGCCGACGTGGCGTGGGCGCCGGCGTTCGTGATCGGCGCGGTGCTGGCGCCGACGGATCCCGTCGCCGCGACGTCGGTGATCCGCTCGACGGGGGCGCCCAGCCGGCTGGCGACCATCCTCGAGGGCGAGAGCCTCGTCAACGACGGCACGGCGCTGACCGTTCTGCGGATCGCCATCGGCACCGTCGGAGGGTCGTTCGCACTCGGCCCCGCGATCGGCGAGTTCGTGCTGGTCGCCCTCAGCGGCGCGGCGATCGGCGCCGCACTGGGGTGGGCGACGGCACGGCTGCTGCGCCGGGTCGACGCCGTCGAGCTCGAGGCGGCAATCACCGTCCTGCTCGCGTTCGGCGCGTTCGTGCTGGCGGAGGTCATCCACGTTTCGGGCGTCCTCGCGACCGTGGCCGCGGGCTTCGTGATGGGCCGCGCAACCGACGTCTCCTCCCCAGCGACCCGGATCGGAGGAGGCTCGTTCTGGGGCGTGGCGCAGTTCCTGGCCGAGTCCATGCTGTTCCTGCTCGTCGGACTCGCCTTCGGGCAGGTGGTCGCCGATCCCGCGACACGCCCGGCGCTCGAGCTCGCCGGCATCACGGCGCTCGTGGTGGTGGTGGCTGTGGGGACGCGGCTCGCATGGATCTTCAGCCTCCCCTACGCCGCCCGCCTGCTGTACCCGACGAGACAGCGGCTGGGACCTCTCATCGGCGCGCGCGAACGGCTCGTGCTCGGCTTCGGTGGTCTGCGCGGCGCGGTATCGGTCGCGGCCGCGCTCAGCATCCCGGCCTCGGTGGCCGGTGCGGACTTCCCCGAGCGCAACACGCTGATCGCCGTGTCGTTCGCCGCCATCGTCGTGCTCCTCGTGGGTCCGGCGCTGTTGCTGGGGCCGCTCGTGCGGGCGCTCGGACTCGCCGGTCAGGAGGACCTCGAGGAACGCGAGCGCGAGGCCAGGGCGGCGCTCGCCGAGGCGGCTCTCAGCCGCGCGGAGCAAGCTGCCGCGGAGCGCCAGGTGCCCGAGCACGTGCTCGAGCACGTGCGGCGCCGCTACGAGCTGCGGATCGAGCGCTTCGCTCGTGACGAGGACGAAGCCCAGAGGGAGGACCTCGACGCAAGCCGCGGTGCACTGCGCGACCTGTGGTCGGAGACGCTCGACGCGCAGCGCCGCGAGCTCGACGAGCTGCGGCGGCGCGGTGAGATCAGCGGTGAGCTCCTGCTCACCCTCCAACGCGACCTCGACCTCGACGAGGCTCGGATCCGCTGACGCCGGTGGCCTGCTAGTCGCCCTCCGGGAGGACGGCACCGTCGCGCATGCGATACAGGAAGACGTGGCGCGGGATCGGGTCCCCGTTCGCGTCGAACCGCAGCGGCCCGACCGGGCCGTCGCTCACCTGCACGCGGCGCAGCTCGCGCACCACGTCGCCGCGCGTCCCGTCGGAGCCGGCGATGGCGCGGACCAGCAGCTCGGTGGCGGCGGCGGCATACGGCGAGCCGAGGGTCGGTGGCGGACCGGTGCCCACGGCGCGAACGACCTCCCGGCCCGCGGGCGGAAGCCGCCGGGGCGGCAACCCGGCGACGGTGACCCACATGCCGTCGGCGGCCCGGGACACCGCCGGCGGGAGGCCGAGGACGAAGCCGTCGGTGCCCACCAGCGGGAAGTCCGCGCCCATCTCCGCGCGGAGCGCTGTCGCGAGCTGGGCGCCGCCGTTCTGCCATGCGCCGCTGAGGTGAGCTCCATCGGCGCCCGCCGCGCGGGCACGGCGCACCAGCCGGCCCACGCGCGCCCCACGGAGATTCCAGGTCTCCGAAGCGAGCACGTCGATGCCCGCCCGCGTGGCGTCCGCGCGCACGGCTGCGAGGTTCGACGCCCCGTACTCCGTGGGCTCGCCGGCGACGAACAGGCGCTCGACGCCGAGGCGCCGCAGCAACGCGACGGCCACCCCTGCCTGCTCGGAGTCCGGCGGGGCGACGCGAAAGAACGTGCGCTGCCCGGTCGGATACAGGGCGAGTGTCTCCTGCGGCGAGGCTCCGGCGGCGACCGCCGTCAGCGACGTCAGAGTCGCAGAGGGCGAGATGACCGCCAGCCCGGCCCGGCTCGCCTCGGGCACCATGCGCTTGGCGCACAGCGAGTGCAGGGGGCCGATGACTCCGACGACCGCCGCATTGCCGGCGTAGGTGCTGCCGTTGGTCGCGCAGCGCTTCTGGTCGTAGCCGCCCGCGGCCGCGGTCGAGTCGTCGCACTCCTGAAAGCCGATCACATGCGCGCCGGCCCGAAAGTCATGCGCTTCCAGCGCCAGCCGCACGGCCTCTGAGTTCGCGACACCCGCGACTCCCGCCCGACCCCGTCGGGGCATGTCGGCGACGACGAGCAGATCGGGCTCGGCGCCGGAGGCGGTGATGATCGGCGCGCAGACTGCTCGCGGCAGCGCTTCGACGGTCGGGGCGTCGCCGCCGCACGCCGCGAGCGCGGTGGCGCCGACGACGACAGCGGCCGTCAGGCCGCGGCCACCCATACCCGTCCCTCGGCACTGGCGACACCGCTCGGCGTCCCGCCGACCTCGGCGCGACCGGTCGCGGCGCCGGTCGCCGGGTCGAGCCGCACCACCTGACCGGACTCGACCGACGCCCACACCGCGCGGTCATCGACCGCGAGCGCACTCGGCACCCCGCCCACGGGCTCGACGGCCGTGCTCCTACCGGTCACCGGATCGAGCCGGATGACGCTGTCGCGCGTGGGGTCGGCGATCCAGACCGCACCGTGACCGATGGTGATGTCCTGCGCACGGTCGCCGAGACCGATCCGCCGCCGCACGGCCATCGTGCGGCGATCGAGCTCGACGGCACTGCCGATCCACACCGATGCGCCAACCGTGAGCGGGCCAAGGGCCGGCGCGGCGTGCCGCTCGATCGATCTCGGCGGGCCGGCTTCCAGGCGCCACAGCCAGACCCCGTCGGAGGCCCACACCTCGCGGTCGAAGGCCGCTATCCAACCTCGGGAGAAAGCCCGCGCCGGCGCCAGCCTGCGCGGGCGTTCCAGCGGCACCCGCTCAGCCACGCGCGCGGAGACAGGGTCGATGCGGACGAGGTCAGGCCGGCGCGTCAGCAGCCACAGCTCACCGCCAGCGGCGGCGATGTCGCTCGGCGCGCCGGGGATCGCGATGGTGCGGACGACCTCGCCGCGCGCCGCATCGATCAGCGTCAGCGTCTCGTCGTTGCCGTTGACGACCCACGCACCGCCGACCGCAGCGACCACGGCGACCGGTGAGTCACCGACGCGCACGCGGGCCGTGACCTCGAGCGACTCGGGATCGATCGCGATCGCGGTGTTCGGCCCGGGGGGCACGCCGTCGTCGTCGCGAGTGGCAAGCGCCACCCCCAGCCCCGCGAGTGCCGAGAGCGCGACCGCGCCCGCGATCAGCTCGCGGCGGCGCAGCCCCTCCGGCTCCTCCACCCGTGGCGGTGGGAAGTCGCTCGCGTGGCGCTCGTCCACGCGCAGGTGGAAGAGCTGCTCGGGGCCGTCGAAGTCCCGGAGACGATGCGATCCGAGGTCCTCGCACTCGGGCTCTCCGCCCAGCGCCTGCTCGACGGCAGCGCTGACCAGCACCTGTCCGCCGTGGGCGGCGAAGGCGATCCGCGCCGCGCGGTGCACCTCGATGCCGACCAGATGCCCGTCGGTGTGGCGCGCGATGCCCAGGTGGATGCCCATCCGCACCAGCAGCGGCGCGCCCGGCCCGGTATGGGCGCGCGCGGATCGCTGGGCCGCGGTCGCCGCGCGTGCTGCGCTGGCGGAGTCGGGGAAGGTGGCGAAGAAGGAGTCGCCTTCGGTCGCGTTGATCGTGCCGCCGGCGTCTGCGATGGCCGCGCGCATGTGCGCGCGATGCGTCGTCAGCACCGCCGGCCAGTCCTCCCCCAGGGCCCGCGCCATCCGGGTCGACCCCTGGATGTCGCTGAAGAGCATCGCGTAGGCGCGCGCGACCGCCTCGTCGGCGGGCCGCGACTCGATGCGCGACGCCGCGGGCGACACATCGAGCTCGGGATCCTGGTTGAGGATGCGGCTCTCGAGCTCGCGCAGTGCGCGCGAAGGCTCCAGGCCCAGTTCCTCGACGAGCCGCTCGCGCGCGATGCGGTAGGCGGCGAGCGCCTCCGCCTGGCGGTCGGAGCGATAGAGCGCGAGCATCCGCTGCGCAACCAGTCGCTCGCGCAAGGGGTGCGCCTGGCAGAGCCCCTCGAGCTCACCGGCGAGGCCGTGGTGGCGTCCGAGCTCCAGGAGCGCGTCGATGCGATCCTCGTGGGCGGCGACGCGCGCCTCCTCCAGTCGGGTCGCCTCGGCGATCGCCCAAGGCATGTCGATGTCCGCGAGCGCCAGCCCGTACCACAGATCGTCGGCGGCCGTGAACCGCGCGACCGCCTCCTCGAGATCGTCGGTTGCTCGAGCCGCGGCCACCTGCGCCTCGAATCGAACCGCGTCGATCTCGTCGGGGGACGCGACGAGCCGGTAGCGGCGGTCGTCGCGCTCCAATCGCTCCTGTCCCAGAAGCTTGCGCAGCCGCGAGACGTAGACCTGGACCGTCTTGACCGCCGTCGGGGGCGGGCGCTCACCCCAGAGGTGGTCGACGATCCTGTCGACGCCCATCGCCTCGCCGTGGTGCAGCACGAGCAGGGCGAGGAGAGCGCGCTGCTGGTTGCCGCCGAGTCGCACCTGCTCACCGTCGACGAGCGCCACCGGGCCAAGGACGCGAAAGTCCACGCTTTTGCGACGCTATCAGCCCTCGCAGGCTCATTTGCCACCCGTTTTACGCCGCCTGGGAGCGTGCCGTTCATGCGAACCACCACCACCACCACCATGCTGCTGACCGTCGCCCTCCTGGTGAGCGCCTGCGGTTCGGACAGCGACAACAGCAACGGCGAGCGCGCGGCCACCCCGACGCCAACGCCCGAGTCCGCAGCGGCCAGCCCGCTGCCGAAGGCCACCAACACGAGCGTCTCCGCGGGGCGCTACAGCACCACCGTCTTCGAGCCCACGGTCACGCTCGAGATCCCCGAGGACCAGACCTGGCGGGTCAGCGGCGCCGGTGACACCGCCGAGAGCGTGGCGCTCGAGCTCCTGGCCGGAGACGAGGTGGCGATCAACACGCTCGCGTTCCTGCACATCTCCGACGTGGCCGATCCGAAGCTCGGCGCGCGGACGATCGACGACGCACAGCCGGCGCCGGACGACTTCATCGAGTGGCTGGCGAAGCATCCGCGCCTGAAGGCGCAGGCGCCGGAGGAGGTCACCGTTGGCGGAGTGACAGGCCGTGCGATCACGGTGACCGCCGATACGGCACCGAAGCGGATGCCCACCGAGTGCGTTGAGACGTCGCGTGACTGCGTCCCCGTCTTCTTCGACGGCGACGAGCCCGTCGTCTACCTGGTCGGAGACAGCGTGCGCTACACGGCGCTGGACGTCGGCGGCGAGCAGGTGATCATCGAGCAGTTCGCCGCTCCGCCGGACCAGTTCGACAACGTGCTCGGACAGATGCAGGCCGTCATGGACTCGCTTCAGCTCGGCTGAGACGGTCAACGGACGCCGGCGCCGACACGGCAGCGATCCGGCGGGAGCCGCTCAGTCGAGCGGCTCCCCGTCCGGACCCACCACCCACCACAGGCCGCCGTTGAGGTCGACGTTGTGGCAGCGCACCTCGCCAGGCCCTTCGTGCGCGTAGTAGTAGAGCGGCCGTCCGGCGTAGGTGACCTGCATCCGGCCGTCATCGCGTTCGAGGGTGCCGAGCAGCTTCGCGACGACACCGTCGCCTGCGACGGGCTCGGCCTTGGTGTACACCGGTGGCCAGGCCTCGGCGCACTCGCCGAAGCAGGTCGTCTCCCCGGCGCGGTCGCGCTCGAAGACGTAGATCGCCTGCTGGTCGGCGTCGTAGAGCATGTCGCCGAACTCGGAGGCGGCGAGCACGATCTCGGTGCCCGCCCTGTCCCCCGTGCCGGTCGGCGCGGTGGCCTCGCCCTTCGCTTGCGGCGTGACCGTCCTGTCGACCTCGGGCGAGGCGCTGGCCACCGGCGCCGGAGACTCGACTTCCGGCTCGTCGCCGCCGCAGCCGGCGACGAGCAGGACAGCGACTGCGAGCACCAGCGTCATCGGCCTCATGCGCGCATCATCTCGCACGACGCCGCCGGGGTCGGCGCCGCGCCGCCGCTCAGGCGGTGATCGGGACGTGCCCCGGCTGCGCGCGGACGCGCTCCAGCCACGCGCCGACCGCGGGGTGGCCGTCGAGCGAGAACGAGCCCTCCTCGGCCACGTGGGTGTAGCCGTAGAGCGCGATGTCGGCGATCGAGTAGCGCTCGCCGACGAAGAACTCGCGCGAGGCGAGGTGGCTCTCCATCGTGTCGAGTGCCGCGTAGCCGGCCCGGCGCCTGGGCTCCATCTCCGCCTCCCCCGGCTTCTCCGGCGCCCACCTGAGCCAGAACCGCATCACGGCGATGTTGGGCATGGACGAGCTCTGCTCGAACAGCAGCCACTGGAACACCTGCGCCCGCTCGTAGGGATCGCCGGGCAGGTACTGCGTGCCGTCGGCGAAGTACCACAGGATGGCGTCGGATTCGGCCAGCGGGCGCCCGTCGTCGAGCACGAGCGTCGGGAGGCGCAGTTGCGGGTTGAGGTGACCCAGGACCTCGGCGCGGTCGGAGCGGTCGACGACGCCCATCTCGCGCCGCTCGTAGCTCAATCCGAGGTGGGCGAACAGCAGCCGGACCTTGTAGCAGTTCCCGGACACCGGGGAGTCGTAGAGCAGCATGGCGCGCCGAGCCTACGCCGCTGCTCGGTCGCAGGGACGGCCGCGCTCCTTGTCCAGCGGCAACAGCCTGGTCCGTGCGATCTCGCTGCCGATCCCTCGGCCGGCGCGGCGTCCGTCCTCGTTTGAGAACTGGAAGTGGATCCCCTGGAAGATCCGCGACCTTCCGGCCTCCTGGGCGGCTTCCAGCGGGCTCGCGTAGGAGCGCGGTCCGTGCGAGGCCATATCGGTCTCGAAGCTGAAGCCGACCGGCCGGCAGTAGAACCCCTCGATGGCAGCGGAGGCCGCGCCCGCGAAGGTGGAGGTGCCGGAGTTGTACTCGGGCGAGCTGCCGATCGAGCCGATCCGCGTTGTCCAGTTGGGGTCAGGGGCAGTGCTGGGGTTCGAGTTTTCGGCCGCCCCGCGGATGGCGTGGAACGGGCGCCAGGTGAAGTACGTCGCCTTGGCCTCCCACGAGACCTTGACGGCGTCGGCGACCGCCATCCCGACGAGCGCGAACAACCGAGCGGACTTCGCGGTCGACTCGTCGGTGCCCTGCTGCTCGGCGATGGCCAGCGAGGCCTGCATCCAGGTTCCGGTCTCGCGCACCGTGCCGCCCTCGGCGAGCCAGAAGCTCGAGATCTCGTTGCGCTGGCCGGGCGTCGTCGGGTCGGCGCACAGCGCATCGAGCGCGGGCGAGTTGCTGCCGCACGCGCGGACGTCGTCGTAGGCGATCGCGTAGTCCGGCCCGTCGAGCGGTGGCGGCGGCGGCGAGGCGTACGCCGAGCCGTCGGCGATCCCGAATGGGCTCATGTTCCTCCAGCGTGCGTCGAAGCTCGCGTGGAACTCGCCGGGCTCGCAGGCGAGCGGGTCGTTGAAGCGGCTGCAGGCGGCGACGTTCTGCGCCGCTTGCGTGCCGTCGGCCGAGCGCTGCGCGAGCACCTGCTCGCCGACGTGCTCGCCCCAGTCCGCGCCGGCGGCCACGCGCCTGTCATCGCGACCTCCCGCCGCGGCGATCTCGTCCGCGAGCGCGGCGTCGAGCGTTCCGTCCGAGACGGGCGGCTGGTCGGAGCGGAGCACGCCCCGAAGCACGGCGTGCCCTGCCGCCGCGGCGGCGACGTCGCGGTCGCCTTTTGCGGGTGCGCCATCCGGCGCCACCAGAGCGTGCGTGCGCCCGTGCCGGTGGGCGCGGTCGATGCCGTTGACAGCGTCGTACATCGCGACGGTGACCATGGCGTAGAGCCGGCCGGCGTTCGGTGTGCCGACGTTCTGCGCCCGGACGGCGTCGAGCGTCCGCTCGACCGCACGGGTGACGCCGTTGCCGGCGCTCGCGGATGACGGCGCGGCGAGGCAGGCGAGAGCGAACAGGATGGTGATGGCGGTGTTTCTCACGGCCGTGCCTCCAGGACGAGGTTGAACGGGGTCTCGGTCGCGCGCCGGAAACGCGTGAAGCCGGCCTCGGTGACGACGGCGCGCAGCCGGGCCTCGCCGGCCTGGGCGCCGAGCGCCAGTCCCACCTCCTGGGCGCGCGAGCCGGGGGTGCAGATCATGGTCGAGGCCGAGTAGAAGATCCGGCCGACCGGGTTGAGGTTGTCCTCGGTGCGATCGCCGGCCATCGGCTCGACGATCAGCCAGCTGCCGTCCGGGGCCAGCGAGCCCAGCACGTGCGCGGATGCCCCCACGGGATCGCCCATGTCGTGCAGCGCGTCGAAGACGCAGACGAGGTCGTAGCCCTCGCCCGGGTAGTCCTTGGCGCTGGCCACCTCGAAGCGCACGCGGTCGCCCACGCCCGCGCGCTCGGCCGCGCGCCGCGCTGCTGCGATCGACACGTCGTGGTAGTCGAAGCCGACGAACTCGGAGTTCGGGTAGGCCTTGGCCATCACGATCGTCGAGGCGCCGTGCCCACAGCCGATGTCGGCGACGCGGGCACCCGCCAGCAGCTTCTCCTCGACACCCGTCAGGGCGGGCAGCCACGACGGGACGAGGTTCGCGACGTAGCCGGGCCGGAAGAACAGCTCGGTCCCGCAGAACAGGTCGCCGTCGTGCTCGTGCCAGCCGAGGCCCTCGCCCGTCCGGAAGCGCTCGGTGATCTTCGGCTCGTCGCGCACGCACGACGCCGCGATGTAGAAGGCGCCCGGCAGGAACGTCGGGCTGTCGGGATCGGCGAGGCAGGCGGCCTGCTCCGGCGTGAGGAAGAAGCGCTCGCCGTCGGCGTCGTACTCGACATAGCCGCTGGCGGCTTGCGCGCACAGCCACTCGCGCACGTAGCGCTCGTCGGTGCCGGTGCGCGTGGCGAGCTCGTCGGGAGTGACGGCCTCGCCGTCGCTCATCGCGGCGTACAGGCCGAGCTTGTCCCCGATCAGGACGGTCGTCTGGTGAAGCGCGGCGCCGAGGTCGCCGGCGAAGCGCCCCACGAACTCCTGCAGTCGCCCTTCGTCGAGGGCGGTTTCATTGATGGTCATGGCTGAGGAGCATCCGCACGCTCCGTCAACGCTCCGCCAACCCAGCGCCAATGTCGGGCATCGCCACGGCTGGGCTGTGTAGGCTCGTTTGATGCTGGTCGTCCGCCTGCTCGGCGGGGTGGCGGTCACCGATGAGGGGGCAACCGTGGCGGCCCCTCGCGGCCGGTGCGCCTCTTTGCTGGCGTGGCTGGCGCTGCATCCGGGGATGCAGCCGCGTGGTCGCGTCGCCGCGCGGCTGTGGCCCGACGTCATGGACGAGAGCGCGCGGCGCAGTTTGCGTACCGCTCTGGGGGACCTGCGGGGCGAGCTCGGGCCCCGAGCGGCCGGGGTCGTGCTCGCCACGCGCGACGAGGTCGGGCTCGCAGACGAGGTGCGCGTCGACGTGCGCGACTTCAACGCCGCCGCCGCGAACGGACGGCTGCAGGAGGCGCTGGAGATCGGCGCCGCGGGTGAGCTGTTGCCCGAGCTCGACCACGAATGGGTCTTCGAGGCCCGCGAGGAGCACGAGCTGCGTCTCGCCGAGGTCATCGAGCGGCTGGCGAGCGACGCCGAGCAGCGCGGCGACGCGGGCGCGGCCGTCGAGTACACGCGCCGGCTCGTCGCGCTCGATCCCCTTTCCGAGGAGCACGCACGCGCGCTGATGCGGCGCCTGGCCCTGGCCGAGGACCGCGCGGCGGCGCTGTCGGTCTTCGAGCAGCACCGCGAGCGCCTGCGCGCCGAGCTGCGCATGGTGCCATCGGCCGCCACGCGCGCGCTCGCCGACGACATCCGCGACGGCCGCAGCGCCACCACGGCGGCGCCCGTGACTGCAGTCGCCGAGCGCCCGTCGCTCCCCGGCCCGCTGGCCCTGGCGGCGGGTGCCGGTCCGCTCGTCGGCCGCGAGGACGAGCTCGCCGTTCTCGAGTCCGCGTGGGACGCCGTCGGGGACGGCCTCCCGCGCCTGTGCCTGATCACCGGCGAGGCCGGGATCGGCAAGAGCCGCCTCATCGCCGAGCTGGCGCAGCAGATCGCGGCCGCCGGCGCACCGGTGCTTTACGGCGGCTGCCACGAGAGCCCTCGTCCTCCGTACGGGCCGTTCGTCGACGCGATCTCCCTCGACCTCCGCGGGCTCGACCAGGCCGCGGCCGGGCACCGGCTCGGCACGAGCGCCGGCGAGCTCTCTCGCATCATCCCCGACCTCCGCGACCGCTTCGGCGCGGCTGCACACGTCTCCGGCGACAGTCCGGACAGCGAGCAGATGCGCCTGTTCGGCGCCGTGGTCGACTACCTCCAGCGCACGGCAAGGCCGCGCACCCTGCTCGTGATCGAGGACATCCACTGGGCGGCGTCGGGCACGCTCTCGCTGCTGGCCCACATCGTCAGGATGGCTCCCGGCTCGATCCTCCTGCTGGTTTCGAGCCGGGACGTCCCCCCGGACATGACGAGCACCCTCTCGACCTTCCTGGCAGACCTCGGCCGTCAACCGGCGGTGACCCGGATCGGCCTGCGAGGGCTCACGGAACCCGACGTCGAGGCGCTGCTGCGAGCCGCCGGGCGCCGCGCAGAAGTCGATGTCGCGCGCACCGCCCGCGTCCTCCACGAGGCGACCGGTGGCAGCCCGCTCTTCCTGCGCGAGATCGTCCGCGAGCTGCCCGCCGACGGCGTGCTGCGCGCGCTTCCCGTGAACTCCACGGTGCGCGACCACGTCGCCGCGCGCTTCGAGCGGCTGCCGGAGGCAGACGGAGATGTCCTCGACGCAGGTGCCGTGCTCGGGGCGGAGTTCGGAGCGCGCACCTGCGCGGAGGTTCTGGACCGGCCGCTGCCCGAAGTGCTCGACGCGCTCGACCGCGCTGCGGGCCTCGGCATCGTCGTGGCGGTTCCGGGCGCCGCCGGGCGCTTCGCCTTCACCCACGCCGTGCTCGGTGACGTCCGCTACGGGGCGATCCCGGCGGGCCGCCGCATGCGCCTGCACCACGCCGCGGGCACGGTCCTGCGCTCCGGCGGCGCACAGGTGACCGAGCTCGCCCGCCACTTCTACGCGTCCGCCGACCTCGGCGATCGCGAGCACGCCTTCACCTACGCCCGGCGCGCCGGCGAGCTCGCCCGCGAGCGCTTCGCGTACGCCGACGCCGCGGTCCACTTCGAGCAGGCTGCGCAGCTCGCCGGGGACCTGCCCGACCGCGGCGAGCACGACCTCTGCGAGCTCGCGATCGAGCGTGGCGAGGCGTTGCACAGCGCCGGCGACCTGCGCTACCGCGACGTCCTGCTCGATGCGGCGGCCGCCGCCCGCCGGCTCGACGACCCGGACCTCCTGACGCGAGCGGCGCTTGCCCTCAGCGAGCAGGGGTGGACCATCTCCAGCGCCAGGCGGGACGAGATCATCCAGGTCGTGCACGAGGCGCTCGAGCGGCTGCCGACCTCAGCCGCGGCCGCCCGCGCCCGGCTACTGGCGATGATCGCCGTCGCGGGCCATTTCACCCATGACCACGCGCGCGGCGGCGACTTCGGCGCCAAGGCGCTCGTCGCCGCCCGCGCATCGGGCAACCCCCGCGCTCTGGGCGAGATCCTGATCAGCGTGTACTGGGCCTGCTTCGACCCGCTCAACCTCGACCGCCGACTCGCCTGGGCCCAGGAGGCGTGCGAGCTCGGCGCGCGCCTCAACCAGCGCGTCCTGCTCGGGCAGGCGAGCCGCCTACTGGGCCAGAACCACCTGGAGATGGGCGACCTCGCCGGCGCGCGCACCGCCTTCGACCGCGCCGATCGGATCGCCTCCGAGCTCGACGCGCCTTTCCTGCGCGTCTTCGCGTCGGTGAGCCAGGCCGGCCTGGCGGCCCTCGCGGGCGAACTCGACGAAGCCGAGCGGCTCGTTGCGGACGCCTCCGCGCTCGCGCAGCGAATGGGCATCGCCGCCCCGGGCGGGCCGGGGCGCGCCGTGCTGATCGAGCGCGGTCTATGGGAACGCGCCGTGGCCGACCTGAGCACGCTGCCAGAGCCCGCGCGAATGCCCGGGAACAACACCGCGCTCGCCATGTTCCACGCGCGCCTCGGCAACGTCGATGAGGCGCGCAGCCACCTGCGGACCTTCACCGAGAGCGACTTCGCCGGCCTGCCGCGCAACGTCCATTGGTCAGCCGGGATGGTCATGCTCGCCGACGCCGCCACCTGGCTGCGCGATGCTGATGCGGCGGCGCGCATGCGCGATCTCCTCGAACCGGTGAGCGGCCGCACCGCATGGCACGCGTTCACCGCGCTGTGGCCGATCGACGTCTCCCTCGCGCAACTGTGCGTCGTGCTCGGGGACCACGCCCGCGCTCACACCCACCTCGACGCCGCCGAGCGCATCTGCGAGCGCGAGAACCTCGTCGCCCATCGCGTGCGGGTCGCCCTGTACCGGGCGTGGGCGCTGCGCGACGCGGGGGAGGCGGTCGACGCGGGCCCCGCCCTGGCTGCCGCGGACGCGTCGTCGTGCGCCGGCGTCGCGCGCGAGGCGCGCTTGATGGGACTCGCGCAATAGGGGTACGGCCGGGGCGGCCGGTCACGCACCGGCCGCCCCGTCCAGCGATCGTCCTCAGCGCCTGCTGATGAAGACGTCCGCCAGCGCGCTCTCCTCGCCCGGCGCGCGGCCGAACAGGAGCGTGGTCGCGTCCCAGGACAGCGAGGGCCGGGTCTCGGCGGCGCTCGTGTTCACCGCGCTGACCGGCACGGGGACCGACCACGGATCGTCGGTCGACGCGCGGGTCGCGGTGTAGATGTCCTGGTTGCCGCTCACGCGGTTCGACGAGAACACGACCTCGCGCCCGTCCCTGCGGACGTTGGGCTGGATGTCGTTGCCCGGGCTGTTGAGCTCCGCCACGACCGTCGCCGGGCCGAAGTCCGGCGAGACGAAGATCTCTCCGGGCACCGGGGACGGCGGCGGCGCGCTGCGCGAGAAGAACAGCTGCTCGACGCCGTCGATCTCGACCAGGGACGGACCCTGCTCGTCCAGCTGGCTGTTCGGCCCCGCCGGGGCGCACGGCAGGCGCAGCGGTGTGCTCCAGCCGTTCTTCGCGTCCTGCTGGGTGATGTGGATGTCGCCCATCCCGCAGGCCTGCTCGGCCGGGCGATTGCTGACGAACAGCAGGCGCCTGCCGGGCAGCGGCGTCGGACAGAAGTCGTTCGCCGGCGAGTTGATGGCGCTCAGGTTCTCCGGCGCGCCGAACGGTTTGTCGGTCCGGTCGCGATGGGCTACCCAGATGTCGAGACCGCCGGCTCCGCCGGCTCGGTCGGAGGCGATGTAGAGGCTGCGGCCGTCGGGCGACAGGATCGGACAGCCTTCCAGCCCCGGCGTGTTGATCTCCGTGCTGTTGCCGTCGATCGTGTCGAGCTTCTGCGGAGCCCCCCAGGGGCCACTCCCCATGCGGGGCTGCGCCTGCCAGTCAGATGCGAACGGCTCGAACTTCCTGCCGGTCCGCTTCACCTGCCGGCGCCCGTCGGCCCGCATCGTGTAGATGCCCTGACCCTCCTCGAAGAATCTCACGTAAGCGATCTCACGGCCGTCCGGTGACCAAGCGGGCACGCCTTCGGGGTCGGCGTGGCGCGTAAGCCTCCGCACTCCGCCGCCCTGCGCTCGCACCGTGTAGACGTCGATGTTGCCCTTGCGCTCTCGATGGAACGCGAGGCGGCTGCCATCCGGCGACCAGTCGGGGAACTCGTCGACGTGCCTCCCGCGGGTGAGCTGTCGTACGTTCGACCCATCCGGGCTCATCGAGTAGAGGTCGACATCGCCGCCGCGGTCGTTCGTGAAAGCGATCCTGTCCGTCGAGGACCAGCTGGGCTGCGACTGATCGCCTGCACGGTCGGTGATGTTCTGCTCACCGGTCCCGTCGGCGTACATGGTCAGGATGTCGTACCGGACCTTGCCCTGCACGGGGTTGAAGTCGCGCACGAAGACGATCCGCTCGCCGTCGGGCGACCAGGCGGGATCCTCGTCGTCGAGACGGTTGAACGTGAGCTGCGTCGGATCAGAACCGTCCGCGTCCATCACGAAGAGCTCCGTGTCCGGCTGGCGACGCCCCGGAGGATCCGGATTGCGCTCGGTCTCGCGGTTGCTCATGAAGACGATCCTGGTTCCGTCGGGACTCCAGCTGCCCAGGTCGTCGTTGCCCTTCGAGCCCGCGGTCAGGTTGACAGGCGCTCTGCCGTTGGGAGCGATCGTCCAGATGTCGGTGTCGCCGCTGCCGCGGTTGCCGTCGAACAGGATCCTGCCGTTGTCGCCAGGAAACGCGGCGAGCGCCGGCGACGCCATCGGCGCGAGACATCCCGCGCAGCCGAGGGCGATGATGGGTGCGATGCGGGGCATGGTGCCTCCCTTGTTGTTGACCACGCCGCGGACGGTTCCAGTTGCCGGTAGAGGCCTGGTAGAGGCGGGTAGAGGCGCTCTCCCGGCACGGCCTCTACCGAGCCTCTACCGCGTCCGGTGAGGGTGCGGTCGTGCCGCGCGACGACCTCGAGTCCGCCTCCGACCGCCGCGCGCTCGCCGAGGTGCTCGCCGCTCGCGGGCGCACGCGCGAGGCGCAGGAGACCCTGACCGAGGTGGTCGCGGTGCTCGAGCGCGTCCTCGGGCCGGACCACTACGAGCTCTCGCTCGCCCTCGACAAGCTCGCCGAGCTGGCCGAGCGCAGGAGCGATCGCCCGCTCGCGATCGCGCTGCACGAACGATCGCTTGCGATCAAGACGCGCGTGCTCGGCAGCGATCACAATGAGGTCGCGAGAACCGCGCGGGCACTCGCGCGCCTGCGGCCATGACGATGCAGATCACGCTGCTCGGACCGATGGATGTCATCACCCGCGAGGGTGCGGTAGCCCTCGGCGGGAGCAAGCAGCGCGCGCTGCTGGCGATGCTGGCCCTCGATCCCGGCACGGTGGTCTCCAACGACCGGCTGCTCGAGGGCCTGTGGGGCGACCATCTCCCGGCGTCCGCCCACAAGCTCGTACAGCAGTACGTGTCACATCTGCGCAAGGCGCTGGCGGAGGCGGGCGAGAGCGACGCGATCGCCACGCGCGGTCGCGGCTACGAGCTGTGCGTCAGCCGTGACCAGGTCGACGCGACGCGGTTCGAGCGCTTGATGGCGCAGGGTGCGGCCCGGGAAGCGCTCGCGTTGTGGCGCGGGGCGCCGCTGGCCGACGTCGCCGAAGAGCCGTTCGCCGCCCACGAGATCCGCCGCTTCGAGGAGCTGCGGATGACCGCGCTCGAGGTGGCGATCGACCAGGAGCTCGACGCCGGCCGCCATCAGGAGGCGTTGCCCGAGATCGAGGCGCTGCTGGCGCGGGAGCCGCTGCGCGAGCGGCCCCACGCCCAGCACATGCTCGCGCTGTACCGGTGCGGGCGCCAGGCCGAAGCCCTCGAGGCATACCGCGGGGCGCGATCGATCCTGGTCGGCGAGATCGGGGTGGAACCCGGCCCCGAGCTGCGCCGGCTGCATGCCGCCATCCTGCGACACGACCCCGCGCTCGACGTCGCGGCCATTCCCGGGCGCTTCATGACGCCATTGCTGGGGCGCGACGCCGAGCTCGAGCGGCTGCGCTGCGCCTGGCGGCGCGCGCAGGCAAACGGAGGCGCAAGCGTGCTGCTCGTCGGCGCGCGGGGGTCAGGCAAGACAAGGCTCGCGCAGGAGTTCTCCGACGAGCTGCGTCCGCACGCGGATGTCGCCTGGTGCGATCGCGATGCGGCCGCGGTGCTCGCCGCCTGCGCCACATCGCAACCGGTGCTCGTCGTCGTCGAGGACGTCGAGCAGGCCGGCCCCGAGCTAGGCGTCGCAACGCTCCGCGCCGCCGGTGGCAGCGGCACGCTCGTGCTCGCCACCACGTCGGAGACCGCCGACGTCGGCGCCGAGGAGGTCGTCGAGCTCGGGCCGCTCGCGCCTGACGCCGCCGCGGCGCTGATCCGCTTTCACGCCCGCACGCACGATGACGCCGATCCGCCCGTGGAGCGGCTCGTGGCGGAGGCCGGTGGCCTGCCGGCACGGCTGCAGGAGGTGGCGGTGCAATGGGCGCAGGCACAGGGACTGAGGCGGCTGGCGGACGCGGCGGCGCGCGCGGCGGCCGAGCGCGCCCAGTGGCGGCTGGCCGAGCACGACCTCGCGTCCGAGGTCGCGGGCCTGCAGGACCTCCGAGAGCGGGCGACCGCCGACGAGGAGGACGTCGGGGAGTGCCCGTTCAGGGGACTCGCCTCCTTCGACGTCGCCGACGCAGCCGTGTTCTTCGGGCGCGAGCGGCTGGTCGCCGACCTGGTCGCCGCCGTGCCGGGGTCGCGCCTGGTCGGCATCGTCGGACCCTCGGGCAGCGGCAAGTCGTCGGTGATGCGCGCAGGGCTGCTGGCCGCGCTGCGCGACGGCGTGCTCCCGGGCAGCGACACGTGGCCGCTCGAGCTGGTGCGCCCCGGCGCGCATCCGCTGCGCGCGCTCAACCGCGCCCTGCGCGCCAAGCCGCCCGCCGGACGCTGGATCCTTGCCGTCGACCAGTTCGAGGAGCTGTTCGTCGCGTGCGATGACGAGTCCGAGCGCGCGAGCTTCGTCGAGACGCTGCTGGGCCAGACGCGCGACCCGGCGGCACAGGCCCTGGTGGCGATCGCCATCCGCGCCGACTTCTATGGCCGCTGCGCCGAGTACCCGCAGCTCGCACGGCTGCTCGGCGCCAACCACTTCCTCGTAGGGCCCATGCGGCGCCATGAGCTGCAACGCGCGATCGAGCTGCCCGCGCAGCGCGCTGGGGTGACGGTCGAGCCCGACCTCGTCGACGCGCTCGTCGCCGACGTCGAGGGCGAGCCTGGCGCGCTGCCGCTGCTGTCGACGACGCTGCGCGAGCTGTGGGATCAGCGCGCGGGCAGACGGCTCACCGCCGAGGCCTACGCGTCCAGCGGAGGGGTGCGCGGCGCGGTCGCGCGCCTGGCCGAGACCACCTACGCGAGCCTGACGGAGGCGCAGCGCGACCGGGCGCGGCGCGTCCTTCTGCGTCTCGCCGGCGATGGTGACGTGCGCACGCGCGTGCCTCGCCCCGACCTCGAGGCCGACCACGAGGTCGTGGCCGTGCTCGCTGCCCGGCGCCTGCTCACGGTGTCCAGCGAGGGCGCCGAGGTCGCGCACGAGGCGCTGCTGCGCGAGTGGCCGCGGCTGCGGGCCTGGCTCGACGAGGACGCGGAGGGCCGGCGCCTGCACCGGCACCTCGCTGCCGCCGCGCGCGAGTGGGACGCCGGCGGTCGCGACCGCAGCGACCTCTATCGCGGGCCCCGGCTTGCGGCAGCGCTCGAGTGGAGCGAGGAGCACACCGCCGACCTCAACGAGAACGAGCGCGCCTTCCTGGAGGGCAGCCGAGCGGCCGGAGAGACGGAGGCCGCCCGGCAGCGCCGGGCGAACCGGCGCCTGCGCGTGCTGCTCGGCGCCGCGGGCGCGCTGCTCGCGCTCGCCGCCGGCGCCGGGGTGGTGGCGACCCAGCAGCGCGGCGAGGCGCGCGACGCCGCGCTGATCGCGGACGCACAGCGCGTGGGTGCCGAAGCGCTGACCGACGAGCGCCTAGACCGGGCCCTGCTCCTGGCCCGCGCCGGCGTCGACCTGCACGCCTCGACCGCAACCCACAGCCGGCTGCTGTCCGTGCTCATGCGCGAGCCCGCCGCGATCGGCGAACTGCGCGGCGACGGATGGCAGCTGTATTCCATCGCGGTGAGCGAGGACGGCACCCGTCTGGCGATCGGCGACCAGCGCGGCGGGGTGATCGTCTACGACGCCGTGACGCGCGAGCGGATCTCCTCCTATCTCGTCGACTACGGCATCGTCCAGCAGCTCAAGTTCTCCCCCGACGGCCGCGACCTGATCGTGGGCGCCTGGTCCGAGCCCGGCGCCTCACCGGTTCACCAGGGCAAGACCCTCATCGACGTCCTCGACCCCGAGACGGGCGAGCGGAGGCGTCGCATCGTGCTCCCGGAGTTCCCGGAGGAGACCTTCTTCGTCCTCGTGCTTGCGACCTACGGCCCCGACGGCAGCGTGATCGTGCAGCAGAGCCCGGTCGAGTTCCCGGACGTCGGGCCGCCGGTGATGTGGAGGGTCGACCCGCGGACGGGCGCGGTACGGCGCGGGCCCGTCCGGATCGGCGCGGGCGGGGCGTGGAACCTCGTCTCCACCGAGGACCGCCGCCGGGTCTTCGTGACCAGTCCCGCCGACGACCGCACCTACGAGCTCGACCCGAAAAGCCTGCGCGTGCGGCGCACCCACCCGGCGGGTGCCCGCTGGGGCGCGGTCGATCCGGCCGGCCGCAGGTTCGCGCTGGCCGACGATGACGGTTCGCTGCGGGTCCTCGACCTGCGCAGCGGTGACGTGCGCACCATCACGAAGGGCGCCGCCCCGTCAGAGGACGGGCGCGTGGCGTTCCCAGACGCCGACACGGTCGTCTTCGCCACCGACGGCGGCGAGGTCACGGTGTGGGACGTCCCGACCGCAAGTGTCCGCGAGCGCCTCGCCGCCCACCCCGAGGACGTGACGGCCCTGGAGGCGTCGGCTGACCGCCGCACGCTGTTCACCGCCGGCATCGACGCGAAGCTCGTGATGTGGGACCTCGGCGGCGACCGGCGGCTCGACCGGCGCTTCGACGCCGGGCCGCCGATGAACATCCCGGACAACCAGTCGCCCAAGGGTCTCGCGACCAGCCCGGACGGGCGCTCGATCGCCGTGGGACAGAAGGACGGCAGCGTCATCGTGATCGACGCCGCGACGCTGGAGCCGCGCGGGAGCCTCGACGCCCTCGACGGGCCGGTGCTCGGCCTCGCGTTCAGCCCGGACGGCAGGACGCTGGCGGTAACCGGGCACGGCGGCGAGCTCTCCCTGTGGGACGCGGCGACCCTTGAGCGCACCCGCGTGCTGCGCGACCCGTCCGGCGACGGGTACAGCCAGACCGTCGCGTTCTCGCCCGACGGGCGCCTCCTGGCGACGGGGTTCTTCAGCATGAAGGGCGGGCGGCTCGACGTGTACGACGTGGCCGCCGGCCGGCTGCGCGGCGACTCGCCCAAGGTGTCGGCGCTCTCGGTCGCCTTCAGCCCGGACGGAGAGCGACTCGCCGCCGCGGCGGGCGAGGACGGCGCCCTCGTGCTCGACGCCGCCAGCGGGCACCGGATCGCGAGGCCCGAACTCACGGACGACGCACGCAGCGTCGCGTTCAGCCCCGACGGTCAGGAGCTCGCCGTCGGTCTGTACGGGGGCGGCGTCAACACGTTCGGCACGCGTGCCTGGGAGCCCGCGGGCCGCAGCCTCGAGAACCACACCGAACGTGTGACGGCGCTTGCGTACGCGCCCGAAGGCACTCGGCTGCTGACCGGCAGCCCCGACGGCACGGTCGTGCTGTGGGACCTCACGTCGCGCCGGCCGATCGGGTCGCCGCTGACCGTCGCCACAGACCTATACATCGCCGCCGGCTTCGCGCCCGACGGCGACTCCGTGATCGCCGTGCCGCACAGCGGGGACGCGGTGCGCTGGGACGTTCGGCCGTCGGCGTGGGAGCGCCACGCCTGCCTGGTCGCCGGCCGTCAGCTCACCGAACGCGAGTGGGAGGACGTGGTGCCCGGCCAGGCGTTCCGGCCGGTCTGTGTCAGTCCACCACCAGGCTGAGCGGCAGCGTCAGCACTGCTTCGACCCGCCGCTCGCCGTTCACGATCCGGTAGATCGTCACCTGGTTGGCGGTGGTGTCGCCGGTGGGCGTGACGGAGAAGTCTCCGAGCACGCCGCCGCGCACCTCGCTGGCGAAGAGATGGGAGATCACCGAGCTGCGGGTTCCGCCCGAGCGGGCGATGGCGTCCAGCAGCAGCTCTGTCGCCTGCGCTGCGGAGACCGTGTACGGATGGGGCTCGCCGATCTCGGCGCGCAGGCGGTCGATCAGCTCGCGGCCCGAGCCCGTCAGCGCATCCGTACCTGGCAAACGACACGCTCGGAGAGTTCGTGAACCCCGTCTCGATCTCGGACGGTCAGATCACCCTGCAGGAGCCTCACAACGACGACCCCGCCATCTGCTCGGTGTTCCCCTACAGGGTCGAGGGCGAGCAGGTCACCTTCACCGTCGACGAGAGCGAGTGCCCCTCCGTCGCCTTCAGCTCCGTCCTCACGGCGCGGCCATGGCGGCGCGCGGCCCGTTGACTGCGCGATTGCGACAAGAGTGCAACAGGCGCGGAGTTCTGTTGCAAAGCTGGTTCATGTGAACCGCCGGGCGCTGAGTCCATATCCTCAGGGCGTGACCTCGAACGACCGTCAGGTCCGACTCAGAGAGCTCGCGGACCAAGCTGACGATGCGCTTGCGCGAGGCGACGACTGGACCGCAAACGAGCGGCTGCGCGAGCGACGACTCGTCGCTGACGGCGGACGCGACCCTGAGGAGCTGCTTGAAGAAGGCATGGCATTGGTCCGGCTCGCGGCGCAGATCGCGCCGTCGGGCACGGTGACCGAACGGCCGTGACCGCAGACTTCGCGCGGGTCTTCCGTGACGCGCGCGAGGCGGGCTTGCCGTTCGTCGTGGTCGGCGGCATCGCCGTGATCCGCCACGGTGTGGTGAGGGCAACGCGCGACGATGATCGGCGCCGCCGCGGGCACCGGCGCGACTGTGGATGCTCGGCGCGCCCGCGCGCGCACCACTGACCGCCGCCCCCATGCCGGCGGTCGAGGTCGCGCGATGAGCAGCGTCGAGACCGCCCGCACGCGGACCTTCAGCTGGGAGGACCCGCTGGCCTCCGCGGCCACGGGCGCGACGATGGACGGGCTGGACTACCTGCGCCTGGTCGCGTCGGGCGAGCTGCCGCCGCCGCAGGGCCACGCCTACACGACGACCGATTTGCAGGTCCGCTAGGAGCGGCGTTCGTCGCCGTTGCGCGCCTCGAGCATCGCCTGGTCGGCTCGCGCGATCAGGTCGGACACTGATTCCTGCGGAACGCATTCCGCAAGGCCCACGCTGATCGAGGCTCCGCTTGTGGCTTCCGCGATCCGGGTGGCGATCTCGTTGAAGCGTTCGCGGATGCCAGCCAGCCTCTCCCCTGCTAGTGAGCAAACGAATTCGTCGCCGCCGTAGCGCATGATGATGTCGTAGGGGCGCAGACCGATCTTGATGCAACGGGCGACGTCCTGGAGCACTTTGTCGCCGGCGGAGTGCCCGTTCGAGTCATTGATCGCCTTGAGGCCGTCGACGTCGACGAAAGCGATCACCAGTGCTTCGTTCGTGCGCTCGATCCGGTCGATCTCGCGCTGTATCGCCGCGAACCCGATGCGCCGCCGCAGCGTTTCGGTGAGATGGTCCAAACCCTCGACCGCCGTCTCCTCTGCGGCGTGCTCTCGGTCGATCGCGCCCTGCCTGCGATCCTCGCGGGCCCGCGCACGATCAGCTGCGGCCCGTTCGCGCTGTTCGGCGGCGCGCTGGCGGCTGGCCGTCGCTCGCTTGCGATCTTGTGCTGCGCGGATGAGGATCTCGAACCCCGTCCCGTTGGCACCCTGGCCCTGCTCGTTCTCCACTTGCTCGATCTCGGCGTCGAGCGCTGCCGCGAGCTCGTCACGCGCAGCGGACGCTGCGTCGCGGGCGTCGGCGTCGCGGTCTCGCCGTTCGGCGGTGGCATCGCGAATGCGTGCAGCGTCGGATCGAACCTGCGAGGAGAGATCGCGCTGAAGGGCGGTGCTCGCCCGGGTGCGTCGCGTGCGCGCGTAGTGCCCCGTCTCGAGCCCGAGCGCCTCGGCGCGGTCGCTGGCGGCCTGGTCGAGGTCAGCCGCCTTCTGGTCACGATCAGAGGCGTTCTGGTCGCGCTCGGACGTCGTGTGGTCAGAGTCGGCCGAGCTCTGGTCGAGGTCGGCGCTGCTCTGATCGCAGTCAGCCAGCGTCTGGTCACGGTCAGCCAGATCCTGCTCTTCGCCTTCGTGGAAGGGATCTGCTACCGGCACGACGGCCTTCGAGTTCTCCCGCGCTCTAGATGAACGTCACCGACCAGAGCACAGAACGAGAAGCCGGGAACGTGAGCGTCTTCCAGTGTAGACCGGCTGCGAATCGCGGCATAGCCGCCCCAGTGCGACGGGGAGGGGATAGTGTCGGTGCTGCGGGCTGGTCCAGCGGGTTCGGCTCGCCGGCAGAACGCGACCTGAGTTCAGGTCGCCGCGTCCACCGCGTGGTTCAGATCGACACGCGCCCAGATGGCTGTTACCGCTGCCTCATCTACGCAGGAGGACCGCATGTCCCTCGATGATCAGAAGCGCGACACCGACGAGATCCGCGCGACCGTCGTGCGCCTGGCGCGTCCGCACCCGAAAGGCGATGTGATCGAGCAGGCCGCGATCCTCGCCGAGGGGGTCGCGTCAAAGGCGATCGTGGAGTGGATCGTCGCCCATGCCGGGGAGCCGGAGACGGCGGCCGCGAGCTCCGCATCCCGAGGCCTGCACAGCGCTCGCGGCACCGCCGACGGCGCCGTACTCCGCTACGTGATCCCGACGGGCGCACTCCGCTGAAAGCGTCTCCCTCCTCGCACTCCAAGGCGCTACGAGTCATCCGCCGATCTGCTCAGGCGCTTGCCGCCGCTCCAGACGTGATGTGGTCGATGACCGGCAGGAATTCGTCGGTCGGCGAGAAGTCGACGTACGCTGAGTCCTCGAGCGCCTCGGGAGCGTGGCCCGGCGCCCAGTAGAAGGCCTGCCCCGCCTCGAAGTCCACGTGTCCATCGAGCGTGTGCATCCGTACGCGGCCCTTGATCATGTAGCCCCAGTGCGGGCACGGGCACAAGTCGTCGGCGAGGCCCTTGGTGGCGCCGCGCAGGTCCGCACCCGCGGGAAGCTCGACGAACCCCACGGCGAGTCCGTCCTCGTCGCGCAGGCGCACCTTCAGCGGCCCGTCCTCTATGACGGTCGGCAGATCTTCGAGTGTGATGGCCTTCATGGTGATCAGTCCTCTCGCTAGTCGTGTGATCGCTTCAGGTGTGCGGAGCGTTCCGCCCTGGTGCCCAGCTTTCGTCTGGGGCGAGGCGTCAGCCGTTCGCTGAGTGCCCTGCGGGCAGCGAGAACCGCGGCGTGGCGGCGGGATTCGGCGGCCCGCCGTCGGCTCACGGGTCTCGTGGCTTCACTCATCGACTGGCTTCCTAAGCGGCACGCGCGGGAAGTGGCGGCCGCGCATGATCAGCGCCCCCGCAGGCGTTCGAGCAGCGTCGCGACCAATCCGCGGCGACTGCCCGAGTCGTCCGAGCGCTCGGCAGGCGTCGGGGCAGCGGGCTCGCTCACATGAGCAGAGGGATCGATGGGAACCTGCGGGCTGCCAGGTTCGGTCTGAGACGGTGTGTCCTGCATGGGACAACCTTTCGCGTGCGGGCGGCATCGCTAGGTCTGCCCGACACTGATGAGGGGCGGGCAATGAGTGCCCGCGCATCAACGACTCTAGTCCTGTTCGGAGGCCGGCTGCCTGGGGAGCAACCGATGCCCGTCGACGACGGCCGCGGCGAGGTCGATCAGCTTGCGGTTGCCTACGCGCGCCTGGTCGCGCAGCATCTTGAAGGCGGCCGCCTCGTCGATCGAGTGGCGCTCCATGAGAATCCCTTTCGCGCGCTCGGTCAGCGCCCGCCGGCCGAACGCGCCTTCGAGGTCGTGGTACTCGGCGAAGCGGCGGAGCACGATGTCGATCGAGCTCTGCCAGTCCTCGACATCGGCGTCGCTGATGTGCGCGAAGACCCCGCGCTTGGATGCCTCGGTGACGAAGTCGGGGTCACGTGCGTGCAGTAGGACGATTACTGGGCACGCGGCCTCGCGGACGATCCGGTCGATCAACTCGAGTGCATGCCCGGAGCTCTCACCGAGCCCGACCAGCGCGACATCGGGCCGCTCTCGCGCCGTGACCGCACCCACGTCCGCGACCTCGATCTCTCGCGCGATGACTTCGTGGCCCAGCGCGGCGACGATCGGTGCGACGAGGGCGAGTCGGTCCTTGCGTTCGTTGGCGATCAGGACACGGAGGTGCTTGGTGTCTCGGGGGGTCATCGGCGCTCCGTCCAACCTCGATTCTAAGGGGAACGGACGCTGCTCCGCAGCCCAATTTGCACGTCATCCAGCGGCGGCTGGGCGCGCGCGCCCAGCGGTTGAGCCGGATCCCTCGG
Source organism: uncultured Solirubrobacteraceae bacterium (assembly GCA_963724135.1). GTDB lineage: Bacteria > Actinomycetota > Thermoleophilia > Solirubrobacterales > Solirubrobacteraceae > DATLGB01. The sequence goes on along the minus strand of CAVRTA010000002.1, from coordinate 140,629 downwards.
AGGGTCGCCGGCGCGAACGGGCGCCGGGATCAGAGCCGTGCCAGCGAGAATCAGGACGAACGCAACGATCCGCGCCAGCACGACCAGCGGGTTGTCGCCGAGCGGGTCTCCGAAGACGGCCAGCCCGGCGACGATGGTCGACAGGTTCGCCGCCACCGAGGTGACGGCGATCACGGCGACGCCGTCGCCTATTTGAAGGCTGCGGGCGGAAGCAAAGAACGAGCCCACCGCTGCGACGACGATGACCGCGCTCCACGGACTTAGCAGGGCAAGCGGACCCCTGTCGAGGTCCCCCGACAGGGCCTTGATCGCCACGTCCGAGATCCCGAATCCGAGCCCCGCGGCGACGCCGAGCATGAGGCCGCGCTGGATCGGGATGCGCTCGATCGCGTGGGAGACCACGAGCAGCACTCCGACGCCGATGGCGATGCCCTCGAAGAGGATCATCCCGACGACCGAGTAACCGGAGTTCGGTTCTCTCCCGACCCCGCCCGTCAGCGTCAGCAGGCCAAGCGCGAGTGCAACGACGACGATCCCGGCCCACTGTCGCTGGCCGAGCTCGAAGCCGAAGTAGCGCTCGGCCAGCACAGCGAGGAACACGAGGCCACCGGCGAGCACGGCCTGGCCGATGGAGAGCGGTGCGAGCGTGAGCGCGGCCACGTGCAACGCGAACGCCACCGCCGCGGTGGCCCACCCGATGCTCCACCATTTCGAGCGAAACAGATCGCGCGCGCTGCGCAGCGGATGGCGCATGTCGACGTCCGGGGCGGCCGCGGCCCCCCTGAGCTTCCACAGGAAGCTCAGGTTCGTGACCAGCGCCGACACCAGAGCGCACAGCAGCCCCACGCCGACGGCCAGTGAGACTCCCATCAGCCGTTAGGCGGCAGGTCCATGCTTAGCCTGCTGGCGCGCTGGGCTGATGCGTACGACGTCCCACGCCAGGTGGACGCGCTCGAGACCAGTGATGAGCCATGCACCGGGGTCGACCCGCCCGCGCCCGGGGCCGTGCCGCGCTGAGGTGGGAAACGCGTGATGGTTGTTGTGCCAGGACTCGCCGAAGGCCAGCGGCGCGAGCCAGGCGGAGGTTGCGCGACTCGTCTCCGGTGGCAAACCGCCGTCGGCCGAAGCAATGGCACAGCGAGTCGATGCTGAAGGTCACGTGAGCCCGCCGCCGCCCCACGCCAGCCACCCACCTGCGACGAGCGCGGCCGCGGGCACCCCAACCACCAGGACGCGCACGACGCGCTCCACGGTCTCGTGCTCGATCGGGACCGTCTCGGACCCAGTCATTCTGCGCGCTCCGCATCTACGAGATGCACGAGTGCCGTGACAGCCGGCTCGCCGGGGTCGAGGTCGGCGATCTCGAGTTGCTGACAGGCCCTAGTCAGCGCGAACATGCGGTCGACGGCAGGCGGCCCGCGGACGAGAACCAGGCGCCCGCCTGCCTGTCGCGCGCGGATGCCGGCTTCCGTGATCGCGTGCACGCCCGACGTGTCGATGAACTCGAGGTCGCGCATGTCCAGCACGACCAGTCGCGCGCGCAACGAGCCAAGCCGAGACGCGCGCAGCGTCTCCTGCAGCAGTGGGGTGGTCGCGATGTCCAGTTCGCCGGCGAGGTGCACCCAGGACGCATCCCGACCTCGGTCTGTGGGTGAGCACGCAAAGACCGGCGGACGAACGAACTGGCTGGGCAGGCGCACGGGCCCGTGGGCGTCAAGGCCTGCCGGAGCGAGGGGTTTGGCAGAAGACGAATCCACGGCATAACTCCGAGCGAGAAGGTTGCGGCGCGACCACTCAGATCACGCCCGACCCAGCCAAGAGTTGGAGCCGGTGCCGCCATCATCCGCCGGGGGTTCGAGCAGACGACGTTCTAATCGTACACCCGTGCCCCAAAGAGGCGTCATCCACCTGGTCGCGCCCCCGGCACCGACGTAGCGCGCCGGACCACCGATGGTGTCGAGTACGTTCGCTCCGGTCCGGGAGCCAACCGAGTGTCAACAGGAACCGAAAAGTGCAGAGTTTTCAGGAATCAAAGTGCAGAGGTAGGGCGGTCGGGCGGCCCGGTGCCCCGGTCTTTGAGCCGGCGCCGCGTCGCGAGGTCGGCGACGCCATGGTCGCCGCCGCCCTCATCGACCGACTCATCCACCAGAGCTCACCGCACGGACTCAGCCGAGACCCTGCGTGAAGCCCTGCCGCCAGCTCGCGTAGCGCGGCCGCCAGCCGAGCTCGCCCTTGGCCTTCTCGTTCGAGGCGCCTCGCGCCTCTGTCATCATCGCCGTCGCCGCCGGACCGGCGAGGAGCCGGCCGAGCCAGCGGGGGACCCGCCGGGGCGGCCCGGCGTCCAGCGCGCTCGCGAGCACCGGCAGCCACTCGCGCACGGGAGCGGGCTCGTCGTCGACGACGTAGTAGACCCCCGGCCGGCCGCGCTCGACTGCGATCGCGGTCGCCGTCGCGGCGTCCTCGATGTGCACGTACGAGAAGATGCCCCCGCCGTCTCCGATGATCGGGAACCGGCGCTTGCGGATCGGCGCCACCATCTGCGCGTCAGGGGCCAGGCTGATCGATGTGCCCGGGCCGTAGAAGCCGCCGTAGCGCAGCGCGAGCCCCTCGCCCCAGTCGATCGTCGTCACCGCCCGTTCGAGCTGCAGGTACGCCGCCTGGGCGGCGCGCAGCGCCGCCGGCGGATCGTCGGGACCCAGGGGGTCCGCCTCGGTCCGCACCTCGTCGCCGGCGTGGTCGAACCGGAACCCCCCGAAGCTCTGCGCGACGACGCGGCGGGCGCCCGTCGACCGCCCGGCGGCCAGGAGGTGGTCCGTCGCCTCGATGCGCAGCCGGTTGGTCATGATCGCAGCGGGAGACCGGTCGGGCCGCCGCGCGTCGCGGACGCTCATCGGTCCCGACAGCGCGGTGAGCTCGTGCACGATGACCTCCGGTTCGGCGTCCGCGACCGCCCGGGCGACCGCGTCGGCGTCCAGCGCGTCGGCCACGATCGGCCGCGCGCCCAGGCTGCGCACGAGGTCCCGCTTCGATGTGCTCCTCGTCATGCCGACCACCTCGTGGCCGCGTGCCACGAGCTGCGGCACGAGCGTGCTGCCCAGGGCGCCTGTGGCACCCGCTACGAAGACCTTCATGACTGCTCCCCTCTGGGTTGCTTGCACCCCAGTGACGAGATGGAGCCGGTGCACGTGACATCCGTCGTGTCACGATCCGGCAAGGTACGTCGTCAGTCCGGCATGAACGACATCGTCATCACCGGATCCACGGGCGTCGCCGGTCGGCGCGCCGTCCGTGAGCTGCTCGGCGCTGGCCACCGCGTGTCCGGCGTCACGCGCTCCGCCCGGGGCCGCGAGCAGCTCGAGGGCCTCGGGGCGCGCGCCGGCCAGGCCGCGGGCGTGCGACGGCTCGTGCAGGAGTCGATCGCCTTCGTGTACGCCGACGGCGGCGAGGAGTGGCTGGAGGAGGATGCGCCGGCCATCGGCGGCGGCGTGACGACGACCGCGCTGACGGCCGAGCGCAACGCGCACGAGCTGTTCGGCGGCGACACCGTCGTGCTGCGCTTCGGGCTGTTCCTCGGGCCCGACGGCGAGTCCAGTCAAGCGGCGTTGGAGGCCGCGCGCGGCGGCACCTCGGTCGCCGCCGGACCACCCGACGCCTACCAGCCGACGGTCTGGCTCGACGACGCGGCGTCGGCGATCGCCGCGGCGGTCGGGGTCGCGGCATGACCGCCACCGAACGGTTCGCGCAGGCCCGCCCGCGGCTGCTGCGCCTCGCCTACAGCGAGCTGGGCGACGTGGGCGAGGCCGAGGACGTGGTGCAGGAGGCGTGGCTGCGGCTCGAGCGTTCCGACGCGGACGCCATCGACAACCTCGACGGCTGGCTGACGACGGTCGTGGCCCGGCTGGCACTCGATCGCCTTCGGTCTGCCCGCGCGCGCCGTGAGGCCTATGTCGGTCCGTGGCTGCCGGAGCCGCTCGGGTCGGAGGACCCGGCGGACCGCGTGACGCTGGACGAGTGGGTGAGCTACGCGCTGCTCGCCGTGCTCGAACAGCTCTCGCCCGCGGAGCGCACGGCGTTCGTCCTGCACGACGTCTTCGACGTGCCGTTCGGGGACGTCGCCCAGGTGGTCGGCCGCTCGCCGGAGGCGGTCCGCCAACTCGCCTCGCGGGCCCGCCGCCATGTGAAGGCCGAATGCCCTCGCTTCGCGGCCTCGCGCGACGAGCACGACCGCGCCGTGCGGGCGTTCGCGCAGGCCGTCGCCGAGGGCGACCTCGAGGGCCTCGTCGCGGTGCTCGATCCGGAGGTCATCTGGACGTCGGACGGCGGTGGCCGCGCGACCGCCGCGCGCAGGCCGCTGCACGGCGCAGCGCGGGTTGCGCGGGCGTGGGTCGCACTCGGCCGGAGGTCAACGCAGGACCCGATCGAGCTCGAGCTCAACGGGCGGCTCGGGCTGGTGCTTCCGAGCAGCGATGGTCACCGCGCGGCGCTCTCGCTCGCCGTTGCCGACGGCCGGATCACCCGGATCGACGCGATCCGCAACCCCGAGAAGCTGCAGCGCGTGTGACCGCTGCGTCGCACCTGCGCTAACATACAACCAAATGGTTGTAGATACGACCGACGGGTTGTTCGGTGGGCTCGCCGATCCGACGCGGCGCGACATCCTGCGCCGCTGCGCGATCGACGCTCCGTCGGTGACGCGGCTCGCCGAGGCCTACCCGATGAGCTTCGCCGCCGTGCAGAAGCACGTGGCGGTGCTCGAGCGCGCCGGCCTGGTGGTCAAGGAGCGTCGCGGGCGGGAGACGCTCGTGCGCACCGAGCGCGCAGCCGTCCGCCGGGCGCGCGGCGCGCTCGACGAGCTCGAAGACCTGTGGCGCGGCCGCGTGGCGCGCATGACCGATGTCCTCACCGAAGAAGGGAACCCCCGATGACCGTCACGACCGTCGACACCGACCTCGACGCCCGCACCCTGACCCTGGTCGCGGAGTTCGACGCACCGGTCGAGCGCGTGTGGGAGCTGTGGTCGGACCCGCGCAAGCTCGAGCGCTGGTGGGGTCCTCCGGGCTACCCGGCGACCTTCGAGCGCCACGAGCTCGAGCCGGGTGGCACCGTCACCTACTTCATGACCAGCCCGGAGGGTGAGCGGTTCCACGGCGTCTGGCGTGTCGTCGCCGTCGACCCGCCGCACTCGCTGGACGTGGAGGACTCCTTCGCGGACGCCGACGGCAACGTCAACCCGGAGCTCCCAACCGGGCAGATGCGAATGCGGCTCACCGAGGACGGCGGCCGCACGCGCATGGAGCTCGTCTCCATCCATTCCACCGTCGAGGACCTGCAGCGGGTGCTCGACATGGGCCAGGCCGAGGGCATGAAGCAGGCCATGGGTCAGATGGACGCGATCCTCGCGGAATAGGGGGCTCGCCCCTCGCGGGGTTCGCCGACTCGGGCAACCTCTCTGACGACGTGACGGATCTGCTCGTCCCGCTGGTTGGCGCTAGACACCTCGCGTGCGGCGCCCTCCATGAGTCGTTCGCGAACGTGCAGTCGCCGGGATCGTTGACGGCCAGACGGAACGGCCGTACCTTCTGATCGTGAGGCTCGGACTCCTCTGGCTGTCCACGGCTGCCCTGCTGGCCGGGGCTGTGCCGGCGGCACGAGCCGCTGACCCGACGCCGATCGCGAGCTGCACCTCCGACGCCGTCGAGCAGGCCGTCGCCGCCGGCGGCGACTACCGCTTCGCCTGCTCGGACACGATCCAGCTCGACCAGGAGCTCGTGGTGACCGCCGATGTCTCCTTGACGGCGCCGAACCACGTCGCACTGCTCGCGGCGCCCACCAAGCGCGTTTTCACCGTCACCGGAGGGACGCTGACGCTCGACGGCGTCAACATTGGCAACGGGATCTTCGGCGCCGTCACACCGCCGCAGATGTGCGGCGGGATGCCGAGCCAGACCGGCTGCGCAGGCGCCGGCGGCCAGGACGGCCTCGACGCCGAGGACTACGGCGAGTCGGGCGGTTCGGGCACGGCCGGCAGCCCGGGCGGCAACGGCCTCGACGGCACGACCGCACGCGGCGGCTGCATGTTCATCGCCGCCGGCGCGACGGCCGTCCTGCGTGACGGCGTTTTCAGCAACTGCATCCTGACCGGCGGCCCGGGCCAGGACGGCGGGGCCGGCGGCGGCGGCGGCGACGGCGGATACGGCCTGCAGGGCGATGCGCCGCTGATCGGGGCGCCCGGATCCTCGGGTTCCGGCGGCTCCGCCGCGGGCGGCGCCGCGGGCGGTCACGCCGGCGACGGCGGCGACGCGCGCGGCGGCGCCATCTACAACGAGGGCGACCTGAGCGTCACCGGGACGCGCTTCACCGGCAACGAGACGCGCGGCGGGCTCGGCGGGTTCGGGGGCTTCGGGGGCGGGGCGGGCGACGGCGGCACGGGCGGCAACGCTGCCTACGGGTGCGCCGACACCGACAACAACGGCGCGTGCAACTCCGGTGACGAGACCATCCACGGCCATGCCGGCGCCGCCGGCCCCTGCTCGGGCGGCGGCGGGGACGGGGGCGACGGTGGCGACGGCGGCGACGCCAAGGGCGCGGGGATCTACAACGCCGGGCACCTGACGATCACCGGCGCCACGTTCTCGGGCAATCGCGCGACCGGCGCGAGCGCCACGTTCACCTCCGGCTTCGGCGGCAACAAGTTCGGGTTCGGCGCCGCCGCGGGCGGCGGGTGCCGCGGCGGCCACGGCGGCGGCGGCCTGGAGGAGGATTCCGCGCCCGGGGCCAGCGGCTCCTCCGGCGGCAACGGCGGGGATGGAGGCGACGGCGGGGACGCGATCGGCGCCGCGGTCTTCAACGCCGGCACGCTCGAGCCACCGACGAACATCACGAACACCGGCAACTTCGTCACGCCTGGTGATGCGCTCGGCCCATGCGACCCGACCGACCCGAACGTCGCGTGTCCCGCCGGGCACCTCGGCACCGGTGGGGACGGCGGGGAGGGTGCAGGCGGCGCCGCCTATGGCGTCGACGGCGCCCCCGGCGCCGACGGCCTGCACGGAACCACCGGCGGAGACGGCACCGCCGCCGAGCCGGACCTCGCGTCGACCGACGCCTGCCCGATCGCGCGAAGCGCCCGCGCCGCCACGCCCTGCGGCCTGATCGTCGTCGACACCGGCGACGGACCGGACACCGACACCGCCGACGGCGTCTGCGACGGCACGGCCTCGAGCTCCACGACGCGCTGCACGCTGCGCGCCGCCATCCAGGAGGCCAACGCGCGGGCCGGCGCCGACCGCATCACCTTCCAGCTCTCGGGCACGAGCCCGCGCATCGCCCCGGCCGCGGCACTGCCGGAGATCACCGGCCCGGTCACGGTGCTCGGCCGCCAGGACGCGGCCGGCCCGCGCGTGGAGATCTCCGGCGCCGACGGCAAGCTCCTCGACGGGCTCACCTTCACGGCCGCGGGCAACACCATCGACGGCCTGACCGTGCGCGACTTCGCCCGCTACGGGATCGTGCTCCAGGGCGGCGGCTCGAGCACGCTGACGTCGAACGTGATCGTGAAGAACCTCAACGGGCTCCGGATCGAGAACTCGCCGTCGAACACGATCGGGGCCGCCGGGGCGGGCAACCTCGTCTCCGACAACCTCGACGAGGGTGTGACCGTCACCGGCGAGGCGTCGGAGAACACCCGCATCGCCCATAACACGATCGGGACCGACGCAGCCGCCGAGGTCCCCCGGCCCAACGGCCGCGGCGTGTGGATCCTCAACGCTGGGCCGACCACGATCGGGCCCGACAACGTCATCTCCGGCAACACGTTCACCGGCATCGAGATCCACTTCTCGCGCGACGTGAAGGTCGTCGGCAACGCGATCGGCACCGACCGCAAGCCGTCAGCGGACGCGGCGCTTCTGCTCGGCAACGGCGGCACCGGGATCCACGTGCACCAGAACAGCACGAACGCCGTCATCGGCGGGACGGCGGCCGAGGACGCAAACGTCGTCGTCGGCAACGGGCGTGACGGGATCCTGATCCAGAAGGAGGAGCGTGGCGAGAGCAGTCACCTGGTGGCCGGCAACTTCGTCGGCACCAGCCGCACCGGCCAGGTGGACGCCGTCCTGGGCAACGCGGGGAACGGCATCCATGTCCTCGACACGACGGCGACGCGGATCACGGGCAACACGCTGGGCCGCAACGGACTCGACGGCATCGCGCTGCGCGGGCGGGCGACGGGCACGACCGTCCAGGGCAACCACATCAGCGGACCCAACGGCAACGGCGTCATCGCCGCCGACCGCGCCGCCGTCAACACGGTCAAGTCCAACACGATCACGGGCAGCGGCCTGCGCGGCGTGCTGATCACGGACTCTGCCAAGCGCATCACGCTGTCCCAGAACCGCATCAGCGGCAGCGGCGACCTGCTTGACCACGGTGAACTGCTCGGCATCGACCTCGGATTGGGAGGCGAGCGCGGGCCCGACCCGAACGACCCCCACGACAGCGACAAGGGGCCCAACGACCTCCAGAACGCGCCGGAGCTCGAAACGCTGACCGCGACCGACTTCGCCCGACCGCCGCTGCTGCGCGGCCTGTTCAAGGGAGCGCCGGGCAAGGCGCACGAGGTGGAGCTGTTCGCGGTGGCAACCTGCGACAAGTCGGGCTACGGCGAGGGCGAGCGGTTCCTGCGCACCCTGCACCTGCGGGCGGCGATCGGCCCGCGCTCGATCGAGGAGCGAGTCGCATTGCCGGGTGGCTTCACCGGCCTGGCCGCGACGGCCACCGACCCAAGCGGCAACACGTCGGAGTTCTCCAATTGCATCCAGGCTGTCTCGCTGAGGCTCACCACACCGCGGCAGTCGCTGGCGTCCGTCGCCACGACGGGCGTGCTCACGGCGATCTGCCGGCTCGCAGTCGCCGGCATCTGCCGGGCGCGCGCGACGCTGGCCCGCAAGGCCGCCAGGCGGCTCGGCCTCAAGACGCTCGGGCGCGGGAAGGCGACGCTGACCAAGGCCGGCCGCAAGACGATCCGGATCAAGCTCAGCCGCAAGGCGCGCCGGGCGCTGCGCCGGGCCGGGAAGCCGGTGCGCATCGTGGTGACGACGAAGGCCTCCACCCGCGGGCGCAGCCGCGGGCACGCGACCGAGCGCCTGACGCTGCGCTAGTGCTCGAAAGGTCTCACGCGGGACGGGAGCGACGGGACTCGAACCCGCGACCTCCGGCGTGACAGCCAGCTCCGCCAGAGTTCCGCAGCTTCACTCGCTGACCAGTCCGTGGCGCACGGCGAACAGGCTGACCCCGGCGCGCGTCGACACCCCGGCTTTGGTGTAGATGTGCTCGATGTGGTTGCGGGCCGTCTTGGGTGAGATCCTCAGACGCTCCCCGATCGTCCGGCTGGACATCCCGCGCGCGAGCAGACGGAGGACCTGCAGCTCGCGCGGCGTGAGCCCAGCGGGGAGCTCGGGACGGGTTTCGACGCGGTGCCCTGCGGCAGCGAGTACGGCGTTGACGGCCTCTCCGTCCAGACGCCCCGCGCGCGCCTCCAGACGCAGCGTGGCGGCCGCGTCGTCCTCGGTGAGCCGGTCGCGGTGCGGTCGCGGTTCGCGCAGCGCCTGAAAGACATCGGCCGCGGCGAGCACCCGCGCCGCGACGTCGATCGCACTACCGCTCATTCCGTGCGGATAGCCGGACCCGTCGAGCCGCTCCTGGTGGAGTGCCGCGACGCGCCCGAGGCGGGCGAGCGCCGCCGGCCTGGCGAGCACCCGCTCGGTGAGGTAGGGGTAGATGCGGACGCGCTCGCGCTCGCTCGCCGTCAAGGGACCGGGCTTGTCCCAGATCGCGTTCGACACGCCGAGACGGCCCACGTCGTGGACGAGCCCCGCCCGCCGGAGGAGCCGAAGCTCTGGGTCGGCAAGCCCGAGCGACTGCGCCGCGCCCGCTGCGAGCTCGGCCACGCCGCGAGAGTGCCCGAGCATGTACGGCGATTTCAGATCGGCGAAATCCGCGACCGCTTCGAGCGCCGAATCGAGTTCGGTGTCGGTCAGGGTGCGCCGCAGGCCCGGCTCTCCCCCGATCACCCGCTCCCAGGTGGGCTCTGCGTCGAGCTCGCCGAGCAGGCTGGGTGCCGCCGAGACGAACGCCTCGACCAGCCCGGGGTCGAACTGTGTCCCGCGTCGTTCGCGCGCCACCGCGACCGCGGCGCCGACGCCGCCCGTGCGGTGGAAGACCTCGACGATCTCCGCCAGATGGACGACCCGCATCGGGAGCACCAGCTCGTCGTGCAGCAATCCGTCCGGCTGACCTTTGCCATCCCAGCGCTCGAAGACCTGGAGCAGCGCGGCGCGGACCGGCCCGGCGAGCCCGAGTCGCTCCCCGAACGAGCCGGCGACCTCGCAGTGCGTCTGCATCGGATCGAAGTCCCGGACCCCGTCTCGGACGAAAGCGGCGGCGACCCGCGCACGTCCTGTCACGCCGGCGCCGGCCCCCAGCCGCAGCAGCATGTACCGCGTCGCCGCCGCTCCCTTCAGGTCGACCGTGTAGCTGCCGGCGCGGAAGTCGATGTCGTCGCCGAACCAGCGTGCGATCTCGTGCGCGTCGGCGCTGCAGCCGATCCAGGCCAGGAGGGCGACGTAGAAGGTCGTCTGCCGCTCGTCCTGATCGAGGCCCGCGACGTCGGCGATGCCCAGCGCGAGAGCGCAGGACCGCAGGACGTGCTCCATCGGCTGCCCCAGCCCGAGATCGATCGCCAACGAGAGCGCGGCCAGCAACTCGGCGCCGGAGACCCCGGTCGCCTCGTCTGCGGGGGTCATTTGTGAGCGAACTCTATGAGGCAGCTGCCCCATGACGCCGGATCCGGCCACACATACGGTCACGAGCGTCCGACGAAACGCCTGTCGAGGAGAGCGAGGAGATCATGCAGGACCAACTGGGAGAGCAGCTGATCAGGGCCGCGGCGGCCAACGACTTCGAGGCGGCGGCGGCGCTGCTGGCGCCTGACGTCGAGTTCCGGGGCCTGACGCCCGGGCGGATGTTCGAGGCCGGCGACCGTGACGCGTTCGTTGCCATTCTCGAGGCCTGGTTCGCGCCTGTGCGAGACCTCGAGACTGTCGAGGGGGGCATCGTCGTCGACCGCCCCAGCGTCCGCTACCGGGTCCGCATCGCGGAGGGCGGCGAGCAGTTCGTCTTCGAGCAGAACGCCTACTACGACGTCGCCGACGGCCTGATCAGCAAGCTCCACCTCGTCTGCTCCGGTGACCGGCCGGTTGTGGCAGCGCCATGAGCGCGACAACGCACGATCTCCAGATCGTCGCGGCGGGACCGGAGCGCGTGGCCGAGCTGAGGCCGCTGTTCCTCTCACTCCACGCGCATCACAGGGCGTGCGCGCCCGGGGCCGCAGCGGTTGCGGCCTTCCGCGACGACGAGGACGCGTGGGAGCGCCGGCGCCGTCACTACGTCACGCTGCTCGAGAGCGCCGGCGGGCACCTGCTGATCGCCGTGGAGGGCGGCGACGTCGTCGGGTACGCGTTCGTGGCGGAGATCGGCGGGCAGACATCGCTGGCGACCGGCGCCCGGATGGCGGAGATCGAGACGCTGTCGGTCGCACAGGGTCGGCGAGGAGCCGGCATCGGCGCCGCGCTGATGGACGCCGCCTACGAGCTCCTCCGCAGCCTCGGGATCGACGAGCTGATGCTCTACGTCATGGACGGCAACGACGGCGCGCTGCGGTTCTACGAGCGCCGCGGGATGGAGCGCTACCTGACCGTGCTGCTCGGACGCGTGCCGCGCGGCTGAAGCGGGAACGGGCGCGACGGAACCCAGACCCTCCGGCTACTCGTCGCGCTCGCAGACGATCGGACCGAGATGGCGGTGGCGCCGTCGCCATCCACGCGCGCACTCGTCGAAATGATTCGCGGCTCCGGCGGCCTTCGCACCACACCTCCGCCGGCGGCGCGAGGACCCGTGATGTCCTCGCGCCCGGGCGAACTCGAGCGTGCCGCCCACAGGCAACGGTGCCCGTGCGCGGACTTCACTGCGGTCTCTGCACCGACGATGAACGGGCCTACGCGGCCGACAAGCGACCTCCGGCCCTGAGCTGTCCAGGGAGCAGCTGACCTCAGCGCGGTCCGCGGCCGTGGTCCATCTCGGCGCCGGCCGGTCCCGTGCCCGGGCTCGTGCCGATGCCGGCGCTGGCGGGGGTAGCGATCAGGGCCGCGAGGGTGAGGGTGAGGGCGATCATCTTGCTGGTCATCATGTTCTCCTTGAATCGTGGGGACCGCTCAAGGATCCGCTGCGAGGACGCCGCCGACCATGCACCCAAGGGCTGGTCGTCTCAGCCCTCGAGCTCGCGCGGCAGCACCGCGCGCGAGGTGAGCGCCAGTTCCACGAGCCGCGCGCGCTTGGCGTTGTTGGGCAGCTCGCCGACGTCGAAGCGGTCGAACAGCGTGCGCAGGTGCGTCTTGACGGCCGCCTCGCTGAGGACGAGCTCGTCGGCGATCTGGCGGTTGCTCGCCGGCCGGGGGAAAGGGTTCGAGGGCGCGTACGGCCGGCAGAGGGCGACGAGCACGCGGCGCTGCGCGGGCGAAAGCTGGATCTGCGGCGTCGAAACACTCGGAGGCGCGGTCTCCGCGAGCCCGCCGAGCGGCGTCCGGAAGGCCAGGTCCGTGACCCCGCAGCGCGCGACGTCCCCGTCGCGCAGAGGCCGGCGCCCGTGCACGCGCTCGTCGTTCAGGAACGTCCCGTTGCGCGACAGGTTCTCGTCGGCGACCGTCCACTCGTCACCGAGACGCTCGAGCCTGGCGTGGACGCGCGAGACCTCGGCGTCCCACTCCAGGCAGATGTCACAAGCGGGCCCGCGACCGATCGTCGCAGTCTCGCGGTCGCTCGGCAGCGTGAATATCTCCTGCCCGCCGTCGCCGTCGCGATAGAGCAGGTAGGGGACGCCGGCGCGGTCGGCCGCCAACCTGTCCTTCAGCTCGGCGGGCGTGGCCGAGTGCGCCGTCAGCGGGCTGGTCACGGGGCCGATTGTGACCGCAACGCCCCCGCCGGGCAACCCGCCCCGGTTAGGGTTCGGTCATGGCGGAAGGCGAGGACGTGTCGCCCGCGGCGGGCGACGAGCCGGCGGCGGCCGGCAGCGTCGCCGCCGCGCTCGCGGCCTACGAGATCGGCGAGGAGCTCGGCCGCGGCGGCTGGGGGGTGGTGTTGGCCGGGCGTCACCGGGCGCTCGGGCGCGAGGTCGCGATCAAACAGCTGCCGGCCCTCTACGCATCCGACCCCGACGTGCGTGCTCGCTTTCTTGCCGAGGGGCAGCGGCTCGCGTCGCTCGATCACCCGCACATCGTGCCGGTCTACGACTACGTCGAGCACGGCGAGTTGTGCCTGCTCGTGATGGAGCGGCTCACGGGCGGGACGGTCGCCGAGCGCGCGGCGCGCGAGCAGCTCGTGCCCGAGGTCGCATGCGGGCTCGGGCTCGCGACCTGCTCGGCGCTGCAGCACGCGCACGAGCATGGCCTGCTGCATCGCGATATCAAACCGGCCAACCTGCTCTTCGCCGCGTCGGGCGCGCTGAAGGTCGCCGACTTCGGGATCGCCAAGGTGCTCGGCGCCGCTGCAACGACCGCGACCGCCGACGGGACGGCGCTCGGGACACCGGCGTTCATGGCCCCCGAGCAGGTCCAGGGCGGTGAGCTGACGCCGGCAACCGACGTCTACGCCCTCGGCACGACGCTCTACTGGCTGCTCGCCCGGCGGCTGCCGTTCCCGGCGGACGGCGACCCTGTGAACCTGCTCTTCCGGCGCGTGCACGAGGCGCCGGAGCCGCTCCACGATGCCGCGCCCGAGCTGCCGGCGGGCATCTGCGACGTCGTCGACGCCGCACTCGCGCGCGATCCCGCCGAGCGCATCGCCAGCGCGCAGAGCCTGGGCGTTGCACTCGCCGGCGCAGCCGCGGCGGAGTGGGGCCCGCATTGGCTCGAGGCGGCCGGGGTGGTCCTGGCCGCGGGCGGCCCGATCGCCGAGGCCGCCCGCGGAGCAGCCCGGTCCGCGACCGCCGTGGCCCTCGTGCCGAAGCAGCTCGACAACGCGCGCGAGCTCTACGAGTCCGGCTCCTGGAGCGCCGCGTTCGAGACGCTGACTGCTGCCGATGGCGCCGGACAGCTCAAACCGCCGGACCTCGAGCTCCTCGCGACGTGCTCGTACATGCTGGGCAACCTCGAGGGCTACCTGAGCGTGATGGAGCGGGTGCATCAAGCCCACCTCTCGGCCGGTGCTCGTCTGCCTGCGATCCGTGCCGCGATCTGGATCGGGTTGCACCTGTTCTCCGAGGGCCAGCCCGGACGGGCGGGCGGCTGGCTCGCGCGCGTGCAGCGCTTGCTCGAGAGCGAAGGCACCGACTGCGCGGAGCGCGGGTACCTGCTCTTCCCGGCATCGTTCGAGGAAGCGGCGAAAGGTAACCACGCAGCCGCCGCCGAGATATGCGCTGAGGCGGCGGCGATCGGGGAGCGCTTCGGGGATGCCGAGCTGGTCGCGCTCGGCCTCTCCGACAAGGGCCAGTTCCTGATCGAGGGGGGAGCGATCGCGGCGGGACTCCCGGCGCTCGACGAGGCAATGCTGCTACTCGACGAAGGCGAGGTCTCCCCGATCGTCAGCGGGATCGTCTACTGCGGCGTCGTCCTCGCCTGCCAGGGCGCGCACGACGTCGGCCGCGCACGCGAGTGGACGCGGGCGCTGAGCGGGTGGTGCGACGCGCAGCCCGACATGGTCGCCTTCACCGGCCGCTGCCGCATGCACCGTGCAGAGCTCATGCTGCTCGAGGGGGCGTGGCCGGACGCGATCGAGGAGGCTGACCGCGCGCGGGTGCGCAGCGAGCAGGCAGGCAACCGGCGATCGGCTGGGGCGGCCGCCTACGTGCGTGGCGAGGCGCAGCGCCTACGTGGGGACCTCGCCGCTGCGGACGAGAGCTTCCGCCAGGCCAGCGGCTTCGGCTACGACCCCCAGCCCGGCCTCGCGCTGCTCTGGCTCGGGCGCGGCGATGCCGACCGCGCAGCGTCGGCGTTGCGCCGTGCGTGTGCCGAGGCGCCCGACAGGGCTGCGGAGTTGCGGCTGCTGCCCGCGTACGTCGAGGTGATGCTCGGGGTCGGCGACGTCGACGCGGCCCGCGACGCGTGCGACCGGTTCACGGAGGCCGCGGCGGGGAGCGAGGGCATGCTCGCCGCCCTCGCCGCCCAAGCACGCGGCCGCATCGAGCTGGCCGTGGGCGAGGCGGGCGCCGCGCTCGCCAGCCTGCGCCGCTCCGTCGCGATCTGGCAGGAGCTGGGGGCCCCATACGAGACCGCGCGCACGCGGCTGCTGATCGGCACTGCCTGCGCGGCGCTCGGCGACGAGGGCACGGCGGCGCTCGAGCTCGATGGCGGGCGCGAGACGCTCGAGCGGCTCGCTGCCGAGCCCGGCGCTGCGCCCGCGGACCCGGTCGAGCGCGCCCGGGCGCAGTGCGAGACCGGTGCATGGAACGCCGCGTTCGAGACGCTCACCGCAGCCGATCAGACCGCTTCGCTGCACGCCGCCGACCTCGAGTTGCTCGCGCGCGCCGCGACGATGCTCGGTCGCGACGACGACTCCGTCGCGGCGCTCGAGCGCGCCTACGCCGCATACGTCGAGTGCGGCGAAGCGCTGCGTGCCGGCCTCTGCGCGTTCTGGATCGGCTTCAACGCGATCTGGCGCGGCGACGCGGCACGCGCGCAGGGGTGGTTCGGACGCGCGCAACGCACGATCGAGCCCGACGATGACTGCGCCCTGCGCGGCTACCTGCTGATCCCGGAGTGGCTGCGCCAGATGAGCGCCCGGGACTACGAGGGCGGCTACGCTACCGCCGCGCAGGCCGAGGCGATCGGCGAGCGCTCCGGCGACACCGACCTGACGTGGCTTGCACGGATGGACATGGGGCGCGCGCTGATCGCGCAGGGCCGCGTGCAGGACGGGCTGCGCCTGGTCGACGAGGCGCTGGTGGTCGCGACGGCCGGCGAGCTGTCGCCTCAGATCACGGGGATCGTGCACTGCAACATCATCGGGTTCTGCCGCGGCGCCTACGAGCTGCGCCATGCGCACCTGTGGACCGAGGCGCTGACGCGGTGGTGCGAGCGCCAGCCGGAGATGGTCGCCCACAACGGCGTCTGCCTCGTGCATCGGGCAGAGATGATCCAGCTCAAGGGGGATTGGACGGCCGCGCTCGAAGAAGCCGAGCGAGTCGCCGGGCGGTTCACCGAGGGCTACCTCAACGTGCGTGCGCAGCGCGAGGCGCTGTACCGGCAGGGCGAGATCCAGCGGGTGCTCGGCCGGGTAGACGACGCCGAGGCTCGCTTCCGCGCCGCGAGCGCCGCGGGCCGCGAGCCGCAGCCCGGGCTCGCGTTGCTGCGGCTGGCGCAGGGCAAAGTGGACGCGGCAGCGGCCGCGATCCGCCGGGCCGTGCTCGAAACCGGCGACTCGCTCGACCGCGCGGGACTGGTCGCCGCCCAGGTCGAGATCGCGCTGGCCGCCGGCGATGTGACGACGGCGCACGCCGCCTGCCTCGACCTCGCCGAGGTTGCCGAGCGCCAGGGCTGCGAGGCGCTCGCAGCGATGTCCGGGTTCGCGAGTGGCGCGGTCGCGCTGGCCGAGGGCGACGCGACGACCGCACTCGTGTCACTGCGTGGCGCCTTTCGGGTGTGGCACAGGCTCGAAGCTCCGTACGAAGCGGCCCGCGCGCGCGAGCTGATCGGCCTGGCCTGCCGCGCCCTCGGCGACGAGGACTCCGCGGAGCTCGAGCTCGGCGCGGCGCGCGAGGCCTACGAGCGGCTCGGCGCCGCACCTGACCTGTCGCGGTTGGCCGCGACAGGTCAGACACCAGCGTCAGCCGACTAGCACTCGTCGTGGTACTGGCAGTACCACGGCTCGGCGTCGTCCATCCAGCGCAGGTTGACGCCGCGTGGACGCCAGGCGTAGACGAGATCGTCGTTCTCGGTCAGGTTGAACAGGGCGTTGCCCTCCTGGTGCAGGACGCGCGTGCCGTTCGTGCCGCCCTGGATCGTCCACTCGTAGTCGGCGCTGCCGGTCCACTCGAGGTTGATCCCGCACGGGCGCTCCCCGTAGTGGAGGTAGTCGTTGTACTTACGGTTGAGCAGGGCGACCCGCTCGCCGTACAGCAGCGGGCCCGTGGCGCCGCCCTGGCGGCGGAAACGCCACTGCCAGGTCTTCGAGTCGGTCCAGCCGAGGTTGATGCCCGAGCAGTTGTACTCGCCGCGGTTCTCGTAGACGAGGAAACTGCCCTCGACCTGGTTGCGCAGCGAGAACGACGTGTTCGTGTTGTAGGCAACACCGTTCGGGAAGTCGAGCGTCCACTGGTAGACGCTCGCGCTCGCCGATTGCGCGAGCAGTCCGACGGCGACCACTGCACCGATGAGCGCGCGACGGATGATGTGAGCTGCGTGATGCATGTGAGCCTCCATGAGGAGTTGGATTGACCCGGCCAAGATCACGCTTCGCGGCGTGACTGGGCAGGACCCGTAGGGCTGGACCGGGCCACCAGAAGGCTGGGCCGACCATCCCTACGGGGGGTCGACGGGCGGGCCGGCGCAGCGGATGCTCTCTGCATGACCAACACCACACACACACGTCGCAACGAGACGGTCGTCAGCGACCCGCGCGTCCCGCGAGCACTGGCCTACAACCACAACGAGACGGTCGTCACCGACCGGCGCACCCCGCGAGGAATTGTCTACAACCACAACGAGACCGTCGTCGTCCGCTCCGCCGGCGAGCGCTGAAGCGGGCATGCGCGGGCTGATCCCGACCCTCCCCCGGCGCGCCTGGTGCGTGCTCGGGGGAGACGCCCTGGCCGCCGTCGGCGGCGGCATGACGATCCCGTATCTCGTCGTGTACCTGCACGAGGTGCGCGGGATCGGGATCGGGCTGGCGGGGCTCGCGGCGTCCACCCTGGCCGCCGCGGGAATCGTCGGCAACCCGCTCGGCGGCTGGCTGGCCGACCGCGTCGGCGCGCGCCGTGCCATCGTCGCGGGCCTCGTGGTCTCAGCCGCCGGCGCGGCCCAGCTCGCCGCGGTGGGCGGCACCGGCCAGGCGTTCGCGGCGGCCGCGACGGTCGGGCTGGGCGCGGCGATCGGTCTGCCGGCGCTCGACGCGCTCCTCGGCTCCAGCGTCGAGCCCGCCGCGCGCTCGAGCGTGTTCGCCGTTCGCTTCGCGATCCTCAACGCGGGTCTTGGCGCCGGCGCTCTGCTCGCGGCGCTGCTCGTCGACGTCGCGCACCCGGCGAGCTTCGAGCTCGTGTATCTGCTCGAAGCCGGGTGTTCACTGGCCTTCGCCGCGATCCTGATCGCGCTCGGCGACACTGGACCCCGGCCGGCTCGGACACACGACGGGGATCGCGGCGGCTACCGCGCCGTCGCACGCGATCCGCTCTTCCGGCGCGTCTGGTTGCTGATGGCGCTGCTCGTCGCCGCCGGCTACGGCCCGCTGCTCGCGGCGCTGCCCGCCTACGCGGTCGCTCACGGCGTCAGCGCGGGCGCGCTCGGCCTCGTGTTCGCGGCCAACACGATCACGGTCGTCGGCGCGCAACTGATCGTGCTCAAGCGGCTCGCCGGCCGCCGCCGTACGCGCGTGATCGCATCGCTGTGCGGCTGCTGGTCGCTCACGTGGCTGATCGTCCCGATCGCGGGCGGGCTATCCGAGGGCGTCGTTGTGACCGCCGCACTGGCGGTTGCGGTCGCCATCTTCGCGCTCGGCGAGACGCTGCTCGCACCGACGCTTCCGGCGATCGTCAACGACCTCGCGCCGGACCACCTGCGCGGGCGCTACAACGGCGCGTTCAGCCTCGCCCAGACCGCTGGCTTCCTCGCCGGGCCGGCGCTGGCAGGCGCGGCGCTGGCCGCCGGCGCCGCCGAGCCGTTCTTCGTCGGACTGACCGGCGTGCTGATCCTCGCCGCGCTCGCCGCCCGCGGGCTCGAGCGCAGGCTCCCGCACGCGATCAACCAGATCGGGACCCCGGCGTGATCGAGGACCTGCTCGATCGCGGCGAGGAGTGCCGGCGCCAGGGCCAATACCGCGACGCGGAGCGGCTGCTGACCGACGCGCTCGCGCTCGCCCGGCGGACGCTCGGACATGACGCGCCCGAGGTCATCGAGGCGCTCAACGCGCTCGGCGTCACCTGCAAGTACAGCGGCCGCTTCGACGCCGGCGAGCGCCACTACCGGCGAGCGCTGGCGATCGCGGAGCGCACCCGCGGGCCCGAGCATCCTTTCGTCGCGGCGCTGCACCACAACATCGCAGGCCTCGCGCACGCCCGCGGCGACTACGCGGCCGCGGAGCCGAACGCCCGCCGCTCGCTGGCGATCCTAACCGCCGCGCTGGGCCCCGAGCATCTCGAGGTGGCCGCCGACCGCGCGGCGCTTGCCGCGATCCTCGACGGGCTCGGCCGCGACGGCGAGGCCGAGGCGCTGCTGCGCGACGCCCTGACGGTCTTCGAGCGCGCACTCGGCCCCGACGACTACGAGGTCGCCATCACGCTCAACAACCTCGGCGCGATCCTCCACCGCCGCGGGTGGCTCGACGATGCGGACGCGCTCTACCGCCGCGCCCTCGACATCAAGCAGCGCCTGCTCGGCCCCGACCACCCCGAGCTCGCGACAACCCTCAACAACCTCGCCCGGCTGCGCGAGGAGGCGGGGGACGTCGACGAGGCTCGCAGCCTCATCGGGCGCGCATCGCAGCTCCTGCGCGACACCGTCCAGCCCGACCACCCGACGCTCGTGGCATGCGAGGACGCCGCGCGTCGGCTCGGTCCTTAGCTCCAGCGACGCTCGGTAGCAGGGAATCGCGGGGACGGGGACTCGAACCCGCGACCTCCGGCGTCACAGGGAGGCCAGGAGTGTCGAGCCTTGTTGCTGAAGTTCTCGATTCCGCGGCGTGACCAACAGGCCGTCCTCGGCGAGCCCGTTCATGAAGGCGGCGTGATCGGCGACGTCCGGCTGCGCCGCGATGCCGCCGTCGAGAAAGCCGAGGCCCGCCTCGCGAATGACGGAGTAGACGCTCATCGCGCCCGCGCGATCAGGGTGTGGAATGTGTTCTGGAGCCGGTAGCTGCCGTCCGCGGCGCGATATGACGCCAGGCCGCGCTCGATGGCGTCCTTGACCTCGTCCTCGCGGTCGGGGCCGACGAGCAGGGCGATCCCGGCGGGCGCGACCATCGCGCGCCGCACGGTGTGCGCATCCTCGAACACGAAGGCGAACGTGGTATCGAATGTCGTCTCCGGCTCCAGGCCCGCGCGGCTCGCGATGTCCTCCAGCACGCCGGGCTCGGCGTAGTCGGGCTCGGCGGGCGCGTCGGCGGGGCGCGGCGGGAAGTAGGGCCGAATGACCGCCTTCACCGCCTCGAGGTCGTTGGCCTCGTGCGGGCCCCAGACGGTGATGACGACCGCCGCGCCGGGCTTGGCGACCCGGCCCGCCTCGCGCAGGGCGGCGACGACGTCGTCGGCGAAGAAGAACGACGTGAAGCCGGTGACAAGGTCGAACGTGTCGTCGGCGTACGGGAGCGCCTCCATGTCGCCGTGACGCAGATCGGCCTCGGGCAGTCGCGAACGTGCGGCGTCGAGCAGCGCCTGCGACGCATCGATTCCGTGTGGGTGGCCGCCGCGCTCAGCGACCAGGCGCAGGAACGCCCCGACGCCGCAGCCGATGTCGAGCACGCTCTGGCCGGGCTGGAACCCGGCGCGCGCGAGCGCGTCCTCGTAACTGGGGACCTGCTGGTCCTCGCTCAGCGCCCAGTCCGCGGGCCGCGCGCCCCAAAGGGGGCCCCAGCGCTCTGCGCTTCCGGTGACGGCGGTCGGTGTCATCCTCGCTCCCTCCTAGACTATGAACCATAGCTAAGTCTAAGCTATGAACCGTACCTTTGTCAAACCGGGAGCGCGTCCGTTACATGCCCAGCGAACTCAGCCTCTTCTCGATCGAGATCCTCGGCCTCGTCGGCAATCAGGGCGCCGGGCCGCATGATCTGCGGCGATTCACGCAACGCGGCCGCATCCTCGCCTGGGCGGGCGAAAGCCAGTACTACACCGAGCCCAAGCGACTGGCGAAGCTCGGCTACCTCACCGCTCGCAGGGAGCCCGGCAAGACCCGCCCGCGAACCGTGTACACGCTCACGGAGAAGGGACTGGAGGCCCTGCGCGAGTACGCCGCGCGGCCCGTGACCTTCACGCCGCTCAAGAGCGACGCACTGCTGCGCCTGCTGATCTGCGACCTCACCGGCGAGCCGGTGACGCGGTCGAGCATGGTCGCCTTGCGCGACGACCTCGCCGACCTCGCGACGCGGCTCGACGACGCCGAGGAGGCGGCGCGCGGCCTTCCCCACCGCGAGAAGTACCTGCTGCTTTGCACCCGCTTCCTGCGTCGCTATGTCGAGCTCCACGAGGACCTCGTCGCCGCGGTGGAACGCGAGCTCAGCGCCGAGCACAGCCATTGACGTCAACCGCTCGTGCTGCTGCACGGCGGCATGTGCACGATCGAGACGTTCGACGGCGTCAGTCGCTGGCTCGGGTGGTCGTAGACCTCACCGAGGCGCCGGGATTCGTGGTGACCGCCTTCATCCAGGACACCCAGCCCGGCGGCACGCCATGACGCTCAGGATCGCCGGGATTACGTTTGACCAGCACGAGTACGACCAGCGCGGCGACGTGCTCTACCTCAGCGTCGGCGAGCCGCGGGAGGCTCCACGCACGATCGCGACGCCCGAGGG
This sequence comes from uncultured Solirubrobacteraceae bacterium, assembly GCA_963724135.1. Classification (GTDB taxonomy): domain Bacteria; phylum Actinomycetota; class Thermoleophilia; order Solirubrobacterales; family Solirubrobacteraceae; genus DATLGB01. The sequence goes on along the minus strand of CAVRTA010000002.1, from coordinate 118,867 downwards.
ACACGCGATCGACTACGACGAGTCGGGCGCCGTAATCGGGATGGTGCTCGTCAACGTCCGATGGCTGCTCGAGCGCGACGGCGAGCTCACCATCACCTGGCCTTCCGGCCACATCAAGGCCGACGAGCTCGCCGGCGTCCTGCTCCCAGCCGCGTAGCTTCACCGCCCGCCTGACGGCACCCAGAGCACCTCGCGTCCGACCCTTCCTTCAGCCCCCGCCCGCCGAACAACTCAGTGCTTACCCCCGACTCGCCTCGAGCACTACGCAACGCGAGTGCGTAGTGGAGTGCGTAGTGCATCGGGAGCTAGCTGCTGCTCGGGTTACTGCGCAGGCTGCGACCCGCGAGTAGTCCCTCGCCGCGGCTATGCGGATTGAACGCGAGCGGTCTTGCCTAGTTCCGCACCCTACGGCGCTCTCGCGGTAGCGTCGCGCCATGGGGGAGGCGGGTGTGCTCGAGCGCGGCAGCGAGCTGGCGGTCATCGCTGACCGCATCGTCCGTGCTGCGAAGGAGAGAACGGGATGCACGGTGGCGTTGCGGGGGCCGGCCGGCATCGGGAAGTCCACAGTACTCGAGCTCGGCACTGAGGCAGCACGCGCGCAGGGCTTCGCCGTCGCGCGCGCCAGGGCGGGCGAGCTCGAGTCCTCGATCCCATTCGGTGTCGTGCGCCAACTGGTGGAGTCGCCGGCGCTGCAGGAGGCCGTGGGGGCTGCGCGGGATGGACCGGCGGCGGCCGCGCTTGCCGTTCTCGGCGGCTCGGATGCGGGTCCCGACCCGGCCTCGATCATGCACGCCTTCTGGTGGATCGTGGCCGAGGCGGCAGAAGAGCAACCGCTCGCGCTCGTCGTCGACGATGCTCATTGGGCCGATACGCCGTCGTTGGCGTGGCTGGCCTACGTGGGGCGACGATCGGCCGACCATGCGCTCCTCTCGCTCCTGGCCGCGCGTCCGATACTCGGCAACCCATCCCTCGACGCTCTCCTCGCTGACCGCACGGTGACGTTGCTCGATCCGGCACCGCTGGGGTCGGCGGCGATAGCCGAGATCGTCCGCAGCACGGTCGGGACGACCCCTTCCGAGGACTTCGTCGCGGCCTGCGTCAGCACGACCGGTGGCAACCCTCTCTACTTGCACGAGCTGCTGGTTTCGGCGCGAGGCTCCGCGGTCGAGCCGGACGATGCCGGAGCGCGCCGGCTGCACGATCTCGGCCCTGCCTCGATCGCCATGTCGGTGATCGCGCGCTGCCGCAGCGCACACCCTCGTGGTGAGCGCCTCGCGGAGGCGGTCGCGGCGCTGGGCGAACACGCCGAGCTGCGCCATGCGGCCGAGGTCGCGGGCCTGACCATGACCGAGAGCGCGCGTGTCGTCGAGGCGCTGGTGACCTGGGATGTGTTCGCGCCCGACAAGCCTCTGCGCCTGCGTCACCCCGTGCTACGTGCCGCCGTCCTCGAGGCGCTGTCCTGGCCGCGGCGGGCGGAATTGCACGCCAACGCCGCTCGCGTCCTGTCCGCTGAGGGCGCGGACGCCGAGACCATCGCCGTACACCTGCTCGAGACTGAGCCGGCTGGAGACGCCGCGGCCGCCGACGTGCTGCTCGCCGCGGGGCGCACCGCCCGCACGCGAGGCGACGTAACGCTGGCACACGCGTTGCTGAGCCGTGCGCTTGCAGAGCCTCCAGCCCCAGACATCCGTCCCGAGGCTGACCTCGAGCTCGGGGTGGTCGGGCTGGACGCCGGCGACGCCGGCGCGATTGAGCGGCTCCACGCGGTCGCAGGCCATGCGGGGGTGCCTTCCGAGCGCAGGGCCGAGGCGGTGATCGCGGCTGCGAGAGCCATGCCGATCGGTCCGGCGCGCGTCGCTTTCCTCGAGCAGTCGCTCGGCAGCTTCGAGCACGACGACCGGGAGGTCCGGCTGCTGCTTGAGTCTGAGGTCCTACTCGCTGGCATGTACGGCGGGCGGCCCGAGGACGTCATCGGCCGCGCAGCGGGTCTGGCCGCCGAGGTGAGCGAGGGACGCACGCGCGGCGAACGGCTGGTTCTCGAGGCTCTGGTTCGCCTCGCCGTCTACGACAACCGGCCGATCGGCGAAGTCCTGCGCCTGATCGAGCCCGTCGCGCGGCACACCATCGAGGACGATCCCGCGGGAGCGGTCCACAGTTCCGGGGTCATCGCGCTCCTAAGCGCATACGGCCGAACGGGCACCGCGCGCGCCCTCGCCCAGCAGCTGCTCGACCGCGGAGTGCGGACGGGTTCCGTCGTGGAGCGGCTGTCCGGCGAGACCCTGCTCGGCGTAGCCATCGCCTACGACGGTGACCTCGCCACCGCAGAAACCCTGCTGAGCGGCTTCGGAGATACGGATCGGGAGCGTCTCTTCGGCGGCAAGGCCGCAGAGCAGATCCAGTTCGCCATGCCGGTGCTGGTCGACCGCGGCCGGCTGGCGGCGGGTGAGGCCATGCTCGACGACTGGCCGGACAGCAGCATCGAGAAGGACTCGTTCGACTGGGGCCGTGTGCTCGCAGCGCGGGCGATGCTGCGGCTCGCTCAGCGTCGCTACCACGAGGCCGTGGCTGACGCCACGCGCGCCGGGGAGTTCCAGGCGCGCTTCGGGATGGCCCGTTGCAACCATGCGCTGCTTCCGTGGCGTCCGCTGGCCGCTGTGGCGCATTTTGGGACCGGCGACCGCGCCGCCGCGACGGCGCTCTCTGATGAGACGCTGCGCATCGCCCGCGAGTTTGGCGAGCCACGCCTGCTGGGCATCGCACTGCGGGTGAAGGCGCTCATGGGCGCGCGCCGGGACGCGGAGAGGCTTCTGCGCGAGGCCCTCGGCCTACTCGAGAGCACGCCGCACCGGGTCGAGGTCGCGCGCGTGCTCGTGGACCTCGGTCGCTCCCAGCGTCAGCAGCGGCAACCGGTTCAAGCACGCGACCCGCTCCGGCGCGCGCTGGACCTCGCGACGCAATGCGGTGCGCACGCAATCGCTGCCTACGCCCACGAGGAATTGCTGGCCGCAGGGGCTCGGCCACGGCGCCGGGTGCTCAGCGGCGCTGAGTCACTGACCCCCGCGGAGCTACGCGTGGCACGGCTCGCCGCAGACGGACTGTCGAACCCCGAGATTGCCCAGACGCTTTTCATCACCCGCAAGAGCGTCGAGCACCACCTCAGCGGCGCCTACCGCAAGCTCGAGATCGCATCCCGGGACGCCCTGGCCGGCGCGCTCAGCGGTATGAGCGCAGAGCCTGTCTGATCACCCAGCGCAGCCGCTCCGCGTAGGCGCGCAGAAGGGCGGCGCGATACTGGGGAACGCAGTTCGCACAATCGTCGAAGCGCTCATGCAGCGCAACACCACCCACGTAGGTCCGTGGCCTACGCGCGAACGGCACGGTGACGGTGCCTGCCAGCGACGTGACGAACGCGCTCCGCGACGGGCTGCCGCACTCGTTCGCCATCCGCTCCCCCGCATAGGGAACGGCAGCGCAAGGAATCGTGTAGAAGCCAGGCTTCTGCGCGAAGCGCATGCCGGCGAGCACCTTCTCCACGGCGCCGGGGCGGGCATTGACGGCCTCGCCAACATCGCGCACCACGCGCTCGACCTCGGGATAAGGCGGGCCGCTGCCGGCGAGCATTCGTTCGTACATCAGCGATCGCCCGGTTGCATCGACGAAGCGCGTCCTCTCGACGCCTTCGTAGAGGCGGGCCAGGTCCTCGAGCGTGGTCTCGTTGTGCTTGTCGCCGAAGTAGAAGCAACCGATCAAATCCTGGCCGAGGCGGGTATGCGTCATCCCGATCGCCGCGGCGGTCGCGTTGAGTGCAGGCAGTCCGTAGCGCAGGACGATCCCGCGAGTCGTGCGGTTGTTCGACTCGACCATCATCAGCCGCATGCCCTCACCGAGCGGGAGCGTCTCCGCGTTGAGGGGGTTTCCCTCCTCGACCTCGTTGGGACACGCACCCGGGCTGGAGGGATCGCCCAAGGTCCCTGCGGAGAGCGTGTACTTCCATACCTGGAGCGGGCTGTCCAGTGACTCGTTCCCCGGGCGGACGAGCCGCATCGCGTGCAGGTGCAGAAGCATCTTGATGGCGCTCGCCGGCTCGATCGCGAACGACGCGTTGAGGGCCAGCAGCGGATGGCTCCTGCCGGTCCGGCGCAGATAGACCGCAGTGGTCCCGCCGTGGCCTGTAGTCCCCGGGGTGAGAAACGACGCCACGCGCTCCGCCTCGCCGCGCGGCGGGCGTTTGGCCTCGGCGGAGCCCGGCCAACCAGTGAGCACTAGAGCCACCCCTGCCGCAATCACCAAGCGCATGCCCCGAGTATGCAGCTGGCGTGGCGCCGTGTCATCGGGGAGCCACCCCCCATTTTCAGTTCACTCGACGGCCAGGTCACGAGGACTTCTCGCTGGCAGCTCACGTCCTCGCCAGAGCCTGAACACGAACTGCACGAAAGAAGCCGAGCGCTACTTTGCAGCGCTACTCCGCAAGCCGCCTCAGCCGGCCGGAAGTCGACCGTTCGAGAGGGAAGCGACGGCCTTGCAGGACTTCCCGGGAGCGGGAGCGACGGGACTCGAACCCGCGACCTCCGGCGTGACAGAGAGGCCAGAGGTGTCGAACCGTGCCATGGAAGTACGTGAATAGGCGGCGCAGGCCTCATCTAGGTACCTGGATGACACGGTCCGGCAACACGGGATGTTGCCGCCAGGTTGCCGCGGACCCAGCGGCGATGGCCTCTGCGTGAGCAGCGCCGCGGCCGTCGTCTGCCCATCGATTGAACTTCGGTCGAGCCAACACCCCACTGAGCTCGTCGATCAGCTGCGGCGACGCCACGAAGACGACTCGGCCGTCCCGCCATGCGTCGACGAGTCGAGCCGGTGCCGCCCCGGGATGGCCGATGAACGCCGAGACCAGGACGCTCGTGTCGATTACGGCTCGACTCACGCAGCCGTGTCGCGCGCCTGGCGGAAGGCGCGGACTTCGTCGGCGGCGAGACGGTTGGCTTCGTCTTCGTCCAGACCGCCTTGCGCGTGCGCCTCATCCAGCGCACGCAGCCCGAGGTAGATCGTCAGGGCATCCTCGACGACTTGCGTGTCAGACGCTTCGCCTGGAGCGCGCGACGTTGCGCGCGCGCTCGATCAGGGCAGCGTCCAACTCCACCGGAACGCGCTCCACAGGCATGCCACACAAGGCTACTGCGGGTGGCGTACTACTGGGTCGTCCTCGGCGGCGTTTCGGCGCATCGCCTCGGCTGTGACCTCGGCTCGGTTGCGAAGGCCGAGCTTGGCGTAGATGTGCGAGAGATGGACCTTCACGGTCCCGCGTGCGATGAACATGCGCTCGCCGATCTCGGGATTCGTCAGCCCGGCGGCGGTGTGGCGAACGATCTCGAGTTCGGTCGGCGTCAGGCTCTCCCAGCCACCCGACGGGCGCTTGCGTTCGCCGCGCGCGCGCCGCACGTAGGCGATCGCCTCGTCGTGGGCCAGGCCCTCGCCGTCGGCGTACGCGGCGTCGAACGCCTCGTCGCCCAACGCCTCGCGAAGCCGCGCGGCAAGCGCGTCGGCGTGGTCCTGCTCCGGCGCCCAGCGCGCGACGACAATGTCCGCGCGGGCGCGGTCGGCAGCGCCGAGCAGGCGCGCGGACTCCTCGTGGCTCTCCAGACCGGCGCCGATCTCCGCGAGCGCGTCGAGCGAGTCCGGCACGTCGAGGTGGTCGCCGCGCTCGGCCTGCGAGGCGAGCGCGTCGTGTGCGAGCTTCTCTGCGGTTGCCCAGTCGCCTTCGGCGATCGCGACGCGAGCGAGCCGTTGGCGTGCGCGCGCTTCGAACGTGGCGTTGCCGAGGTGCTCGGCGACCGCGAGCGCCTCGTCGGCGCTCGCGCGTGCGGCTGCACGGTCGCCGCGAAGTCGCTCGACGCGCGCCAGATCGAGCAGCGTCATCGCCTGACCCCACACGAAGCCCTCACCCAGTTCGGGCGCCGCGGCGATCATCCCGTCCCGCGCCTCGTCGAGCCGACCGAGGGCAGCCTGGGCCGCTGCGAAGCCGGCATCGATGAATGGCAGCGCGAGCCCGACGCCGGCGGCGACCATGCGCCTCCGGCACGCTTGCAGCCGCTCGACCGCATCAGCCGGCCGCCCCTCGTCGACATCGAGCATGCTCAGCCCCCAGGTCGCCATGCCGTGCTGCGACTCGTTCCCCTCGCCAGAGCGCTCCCACAGCGCACGCGCCGCAGCGCCGTCGCCCTTGGGATGCACGGTGTGGCCGAGCATCCACCAGTGCCAGGCGACGATCTCGTGAAAGCCGTTGCGGGCAGCGACGTCGTAGGACGCCTCGAGCTCCGCACGTGCTGCGTCGAACTCGCCCGCGCTCATCAGCCCCATCCCGACGTTCTGCGAGGCCTCGGCGAGACACCAGTCCTCGCCTGTGGCGCGGGCGAGTTCGCGGGAGCGCTCGAGCGTCGGAAGGGCGCCGCGAGGGTCGGTGACGAATTCGAGCAGGCCGGCGAGGTTCAGCGCGTGCGCCTCGACGCCCTGGTCATCGAGATCCTGGGCCAGCGCGAGCGCCTCGGTCGCGTCCTGCTTGGAACGCTCGTGGTCGCCGGCAAACCATGCGAGGTATCCGTGCCAGGCGAGCGCCCGGCCGACCATCGCCGACCGATCGTCATCCGCGGCGTCGAGCGCACGACTGAGCGCTGTCGTACCTTCGACGAGCCGCGCCGTGACGACCCACCAGTACGCCAGTGCCGAGCACAGCCGCAGTGCCATCGACGGCTCGCTCGCGGCGGCATGATCGATCGCCGCATAGAGGTTCGCGGCCTCCGCAGCGAGCAGCTCGTCCCAGCGCGCCTCCGTCGGTGTGCTGCCTTCGGCGAACGCGAGAAACGCATCGGCGTGGCGGCGCTGGAGGTGGTCAGTCTCACCGGCCTCGGCGAGGCGATCCAGCGCGTAGTGGCGCACCGTCTCCAGCAGCACGTAGCGGCTCAGTGTCTCGCGCTCGGCGGCGAGGACGAGCGACTTGTCGACAAGGGACGTGAGCAGGTCGAGGATCGCGTAGCGATCGAGATCGTCGCCGGCGCAGACGGCCTCGCAAGCGTCCAGCGTGAAGCCGCCGTGGAACACACCGAGGCGGCGCAGCAGTGTGCGCTCGTCGTCGCCGAGCAACTCGTGGCTCCAGTCGACCGAGGCGCGCAGGGTCTGCAGGCGCGGCAGCGCGCCGCGCGCGCCGCCGGTGAGCAGCCGGAAGCGATCTGCGAGCCCGTCGGCGATGAGCTCGACCGACAGCACGCGCACGCGCGCGGCGGCGAGCTCGATCGCCAGCGGGATGCCGTCGAGGCTCTGGCAGATCTGAGCTATGTGCGGGGGCCGTCTCGTTGGTGACCGTGAAGTTCGGGCGTACCTTGAGCGCGCGCTCGATGAACAGCCGCACCGCGTCGGACTGCGCGAGCGACTGCCGCGCCTCGGGCGCGCTCGGCGCGGGCAGCGACAGCGACGGCACGCGCCAGGTCGTCTCGCCCCCGAGGCCGAGCGGCTCGCGGCTCGTCGCAACGACGGTGACGCCCGGGCAGCCGTGCAGGACGGCGTCGGCGATCTTCGCGCACGGCTCGAGCACGTGCTCGCAGTTGTCGAGCAGGACGAGCGCGGTGTGCGCGGCGAGGTGCAGGATCGCCGCCTGCAGGGGCGTCTGGCCGGGCAGCGGGCGCACGCCGACCACGGTCGCCAGCGCCGACTCGATCAACGCGGGGTCAGACAGGGGCGCAAGCTCCAGCCACCACGCGCCGTCGGGATAGCGGTCCAGCGCGTCGGCGGCAAGCTGTAGCGACAGCCGGGTCTTGCCGCAGCCACCGGCGCCGGTCAATGTCAGCAGGCGCGTCGCGTCGAGCAGCCTGTCGAGCTCTGAGAGCTCGCGGTCGCGGCCGACGAAGCTGGTCAGCTGCACGGGGAGGTTGTTGGGCAGCTGGTCCAGCGAGCGCGGCGGCGGCGCGCCGCCGGGAAGGTCGGGATGGGCGAGCGCGAACACACGCTCCGGCCGGCCGAGGTCGCGCAGGCGGTGCACGCCAAGGTTGACGAGGTCGCCGCCATCGGGCAGGTGGTCCGCCACCAGCTCCGCCGAGGCGGCCGACAGCAGCACCTGGCCGCCGTGAGCGACCGCGCGCAGGCGAGCGCAGCGGATCACCGCGGCGCCGAAGTAGTTGCCCTCGTCGCGCAGCTGCGCGTCCCCGGTGTGCAGCGCCATCCGCACCCGCAGCGGCGCGCCGTCGGGCCAGTCCTCGGCGGTCAGCGCGCGCTGGGCGTCGAGCGCCGCCGCCAGCGCGTCGCCGGCGCGCGTGAAGACGGCGACGACACTGTCACCCTCCCCCTGCTCGACCGGGCGCACGCCGCCGTGAGAGGCGATCGCCGCGTCGAGGATCTCGTAATGGCGCGCGATCGCGTCGGGCATCGCCGCGGGCGCTGCCTCCCACAGCCGCGTCGAGCCCTCGACGTCGGTCAGCAGGAACGTGATCGTCCCCGCCGGCACCCCGAGCGCCGATAGCTGTGTTACGTCCTCGCCCATGCTTCCCCCGCCGCCATCGTCTCACGCGGTGTCCGACTCGCGCCACATCCGCCATAGCGGCGGGCCGCCGCCCAGCAGGCGGATCTCCTCGACGATCGCGAAGCCGTGCCGCTCGTACAGCGCGACGTTGCGCTCGCACGTCGCCTCCAGGTAGGCCGGCACGCCGTCGCGGTCGCAGCGGTCGAGCACAGGTCGCAGCAGGGCGCTTCCGACCCCCTCGCCCTGCGAGTCGGGTTCGACGCCGAGGAACTGCAGATAGTGGTGCGGCTCGTGCGGATGCTTGGCCTCGAGCGCCGTGAGTGCGCGCACGATCCGCGGCGTCGCGCCGCCGGTCGCGCGGGCCGTGCGTGCGATCAGCCGCAGTTGGGCAACACCGCTGAGCTTCCATGTGCCCGGGGGCAGCCAGAACGCGCCGCCACGGAGATCCTCATCGGTGTAGCACTGGTTGTGCGGCAGATAGAGCTGATTCAGCCAGAGCTCGAAGATGCGCTCCAGGCGGGCCATCCGCTTGGCTTCGTCGGCCAGGCACCAATGCCCGACGACGGGATCGTCGAAGAACGCGCGCGCCATCGACCGCGAGACATCCGCGACGTCTGCACCGCCGAGCTTGCGAACGGCCCGGGCGGATTCGGTGAGAGGCAGCATCGTCATCCCTTCGTCGCGGAGCAGTTGTGCTCGCTGCCGACGACCTCGGCGGAGTCACCGCAGAGGCGGATCAGCGAGCTGGCCGTGTTGTTGGAGTCGTCGGACTCGACGACGGTGTTGACGGGGTCGGAGATCGACTCGAGCAGGTAGTAACCGTCAGCCAGGCCCGAGATCTCGATGAACTGATCGGCGAGGAACCAGTTGTAGACGTCGGCCCACCCCACCGAGATGCCGTTGACCATCGATACCTCTCGCAGTGCGAGATTGATGTACGAAGGCGTGATGCACTCCGGCGGTGTGTACGTCCTGGCCGCGTCGCCTTTCTCGCCGAAGGCGTAGTTCTCGACGTCCTCCATGCAGAACCCGTTCTTGCGGCCGATCCGAACCGGCGCGGTGCCGATGCGCCGGCCGTCGGCGTCGGCGCGCCACAGCCTCGCCTGAGCGAAGTTCTTGTAATGGAAGTGGGCGTGGGTCGGGTGGAACTCGTACGTGTCGGCCTTGCGCTCCCAGAAACTGCCGTCGCTGCGGTAGATGCGCTGGTTGAGATTCGGGGTCGTCAGCAGCCCGTCCAGCCGGTATCGCAGCTCGAACGCGCCCTCGCCGTGGTTGGCGATCGACTGGTCGAACCGCAGGCAACGCCTCGCACCCTGCTCGAGCGTCTCCTCCGGATAGCAGCCGCCCGGCATGCTCGGCACGCCCAGCTGGAACAGGTAGGCGTCGGTGGCGATGTGGAGATTGCGCGGCGGATGGGGCACGAGATCCGGCAGCAAGCTGCGGAGCGGTCTGACCTGGGGGTCGAACTCGACCTCGGCGACGCCCTCATAGTTGGTGGCCGCAGCTCCCGTTGGCACCACAACCGCCCGGTACCTGCCATTGGTCGGGGTCCGGATCAGCACCGACTCGGCGATCGAGACGATGTGCGCGGACTTCGCCGCCAACGTTCCGTCAGGGCCGTAGACGTAGAGGTCGACGTCCTGGCGCTCGTCGGCCCAGCGGACTCCGACCTGGAGGCCGCCGCGACGGTTGGCGAACGTCGCCGCCGGCAGCGCGACTTCGATCTGGAACTCGTCACACCCGGGGGCGATCGCGCACGCCTCGGGTACGCCGGCTCCCTCCACCGCACCCGACCAGCGCACCGCCTGGCGCGGATCCTCCACCCTGCCCGACGCCGGTGCGCTCGCACCCGCCGGCGTCACCCATCCCGTACCGCAGATCAGCAGCATCCCCACCAATAGCTGTGGTCGCATCCCGACCTCCCGTCGCTCGAAGTTGCCTGCGTCGGCGACGCTACGTTTCGGTCAGCGGGTTTACATCTGCCACATGGCATATCTCGCGGCCAAGCATGGCCAGAGTTGCCACGCCGACGAAGACACGCTGGCTATTGCGGGCACCGGCCCTGCGTCGCTACCCCGGGACCGCGCGCTGAGCGCGTGCCGAGACCTCCGGAGTGACAGGACCGCGTGGTCGACGGACACGCAGAGGCACCCGAGAGGATTCGTAGTGTTGCCGCTCAGTTGCCGCACGTTGCCGCCGACCAGACGGCGAAATCGCTGAATTGCGGGACTTTCTCAAGCCCGCGACCCCCGGCCTGAGCAGTCCTCGGGTCGCGGGTTTGCGACCTCCAGATTTGGCTCTACAGCAGGGACGGGAGCGACGGGACTCGAACCCGCGACCTCCGGCGTGACAGGCCGGCGCTCTAACCAACTGAGCTACGCCCCCAGGACCGGCGAGTGAAGATAGCGAGTGCGCGAAGTTGCGCACTCGAAACGTCGCCGGTCGGTGAAGGAACCCCACCGCCGGAGAGCCTCGACCCGCCCGCAACTCGACTTGGCGGACCGGGTTATGGGGCCGTTCAATCGATCACTCAGGAGGTGGGGCGATGCTCCATGTTAAGCAGCTGATCCTGGGGGTCTCCGTCATGTCGGTGCTGGTCCTCCCGTCGGGAGCGACCGCCGCTGTCATCAACGGCACCCCCGCCGGCGAGCGTCTCGTGGGCACGCGAGACGTGGACACGATCAACGGGCTCGGCGGCGATGATCGCGTCTTCGCACTCAACGGGGACGACGCGATCGTGACCCTCGACGGGCGCGACCGCATCTTCGCCAATCGCGGCAACGACGCCGTCGACGCGGGCTTCGGCAACGACGTCGTCGTCGGTGGCCTGGGCAACGACACGATCGTCGGCCGCATGGGGTTCGATCGCCTGTTCGGCAACGACGGCGACGACAACATCAACGGCCTCGCCGACAACGACCGGATCCGCGGCAACGCGGGCAACGACACCCTGCGCGGGGACAACGCCGAGGTCGGTGACCGCAACAGCCGCGACCGGATCTGGGGTGGCAGCGGGGACGACCTGATCTGGGGCGGCGACGCGCGTGACGTGCTGCTGAGCGGGCCGGGCGACGACCACGCGACCGGCGAGGCCGGCAACGACCGGCTGGCCGGCGGACCGGGGAACGACGTCCAGGCCGGCGGTGACGGCAACGACGTCATCTTCGCCAACCTCGGCGCAGACGTGACGCTGGGCGGTCCCGGCAACGACCTGCTGTTCGCGCTCGCGCAGGCCGATGTCCCGCAGCCGGACGCCGACACGGTCCGCGGCGAGGACGGCAACGACCGCATCCGCGTCTCCGATGGGGAGGCGGACCTCGTCAACTGCGGTCCCGGTGACGACCGCGCGTTCCTGGACACGCTCGACGTGATCGAGGATGCCTCGCGCGAGAACCCGAACGGCTCCTGCGAGCGGGTAGTGCGGGTCACTCCCGATCCGCGGGACGACGCCAGGGAGAACGCGACGGAGAAGCAGCCGAGCGGCTCCAAGCAGCAGCCGCCCGACGACGGCGGGCGGACCGACCGCCGCTAGGCGGAGTCCTCATGGGGAGCGCGTACTGTCTGCGCGCTCCCCATGACCATCCTGGAAGCAATCGTCCTCGGCATCGTCGAGGGGCTCACGGAGTTCCTGCCGGTCTCGTCGACCGGGCACCTCACGATCGCCGAGGAGCTGCTCGGCCTTCCGATCGACTCCGACGCGGTCACCGGCTTCACCGCCGTCGTCCAGTCCGGCGCCATCCTGTCGGTGCTGCTCTTCTTCCGCACGGACATCGCCAAGCTGCTGCGCGCGGGTGCCCGCGGCGTGCGCTCGGCCGAGGCGCGGCACACGCCCGAGTGGCGCCTCTTCCTCGCCGTCGTCGTTGGCTCGATCCCGATCGGCATCGCCGGCCTGTTGTTCAAGGACGTCATCTCCGGCGACCTGCGCAGCCTGTGGGTCGTCGCGGCCGCGCTGATCCTGTGGTCGCCGGTGATGGTCTACGCGGAGCGCCGTGCCCGCGGCGAACGCGGCGAGCGCGACATGACCGTGCGCGACGGCGTGATCATCGGCGCCGTCCAGGCCATCTCGCTGATCCCGGGCGTCTCGCGCTCCGGCGCCACGATCAGCGCCGGGCTGCTGTCGGGGTTCGACCGCGTGGCGGCGACCCGGCTGGCGTTCTTCCTGTCCATTCCGGCGCTCACCGCGGCCGGCATCTACCAGCTCCCCGACGCCCTCTCCGGCGGCGTCGGCGTGACGGCGACCATCGTCGGCACCGTCGTCGCCTTCGTCGTCGCCTACGCCAGCGTCGCGTGGCTGCTGCGCTTCGTCGCGCACCACTCGATCGCCGCCTTCGTCCCCTACCGGGTCGCGGTCGGCGTGATCATCATCGTGGCGCTGAGCCTGGGGTAGGCTCGCGCTCGTGGCGCGCATCGGCATCCTCACCGGCGGCGGCGACTGCCCCGGGCTCAACGCGGTCATCCGCGCGATCGTGCGCAAGGGCATCGACGTCCACGGGCACGAGTTCTTCGGCTTCACCTACGGGTGGGCGGGCGTGCTGTCGGGTGAGGGGATCGAGCTCGACCACTCGGCGACGCGCGGCATCCTTCACCGTGGCGGGACGATCCTCGGCACCTCGCGCACCAACCCGTTCCAGGAGGACGGCGCGGGCGTCGAGGGCGTCCAGGCCGGCATGGGCATGGTGGGCGTCGACATGCTCATCCCGATCGGGGGCGAGGACACGCTCGGCGTCGCCGGCAAGCTCGCCGAGGCCGGCGTCCCCGTCGTGGGGGTGCCCAAGACGATCGACAACGACCTCGCCGGCACCGACTTCACCTTCGGCTTCCAGACCGCCGTGCAGGTCGCGACCGACGCGATCGACCGGCTCCATACGACGGCCGAGTCGCACAACCGCGTCATCGTGGTCGAGGTCATGGGCCGGCACGCCGGCTGGATCGCTGCGTACTCCGGCCTCGCCGGCGGCGCGGACGCGATCCTCGTCCCCGAGCGCCCGTTCGACATCGAGCAGGTCTGCAACCACCTGCGCCGCCGCCACGACACCGGCCGGCGCTTCTCCATCGTCGTCGTCAGCGAGGGCGCCCATCCGTCCGACGGAGAGATCGCCGGCTCGGGCCAGGTCGACGCCTTCGGGCACGAGCGCCTCGGCGGGATCGCCGTCGCGCTCGAGGCCGAGATCGAGCGGCGCACGGGCTTCGAGACCCGCATGACGATCCTCGGCCACGTCCAGCGCGGCGGGACGCCCAACGCGTACGACCGCGTGCTCGGGACGCGCTTCGGCGTGGCCGCGGTCGACGCGATCACCCGCGGCGACCACGGGCTGATGGTCGCGCTGCGCGGCACCGACATCGTCACGGTGCCGCTGGCGGCCGCGCTCGCCGAGCCCAAGCTGCTCGACCCCGAGCTGTTCGAGACCGCCGAGGTCTTCTTCGGTTAGACGGGGAGCTCGAACCAGACCCGCGTCGGCGGCCCGGGGGTGACGCCCCAGCGCGACGCGACGCGGTCGACGATCAGCAGTCCGCGGCCTCCGAGCGCTTCGGGCGGAGGCTCGCCAACGCGCGGGCGCGCGAACCCCTCGCCCGGATCGGCCACCTCCACGCGCACGCGGCCGCGGCCGACCTCGACCGACAGGTCGATGTGGCCCTGGCGCCGCGGATGGCGGACGGCGTTCGTCACCAGCTCCGAGACCAGCAGCTTGACGTCATCGACGTTCCGGCGGTCGACGATGCCGTCGAGCCACTTCATGACCGCATTGCGCGCGTCGGCCGGCGCCTGCGGCCCGCGCGGGAGGCGTACGGAGCGCCCGCTACCCATCGCCGTTCTCGAACGGGAGCACTTCCTCGAGACCCGCGATCTCGAACACGCGGTGGACGGAGGGCGCGGCGCGGATGACACGGAGCGCGAAATCGGCCTCTCGCGCCGCGCGCCAGGCCTCGATCACGACCTGGATCCCCGAGGTGTCGAGGAACTCGACCTGGCGGAGGTCGACGACGAGATCCTCGCCGGCCTCGCGGTTGCCCAACTCGGCGCGGACCGCGTCCACAGTTGCGATGTCGAGCTCCCCGGTCGGTACGACCACGAGGCACCCGGATTCCCGGTGTGATGTGACCCCGAACCGTGGCATGCGCGGTCGTCTAAGCCTATGTCGTCAGCGCCACGACGAGCGAGCCGGCGTCGAAGGCGCCGGTGACCAGCCGCCCGTTGGCGAAGAAACCCGGCGTGCCGGAGACGCCCGAGGCCCGCCCCTGCTCGCGGTCGCGCTCGATGCGGTCGACGTAGGACCCGTCACGCAGGGCGGCGTCGACGGCGGCGACATCGAGGCCGAGGCGCTGGGCGTGCTCGACGAGGTCGGCGTCCTCGAGGCGGCCGCGGCCGGCGAAGAGCGCGTCGTGCATCTCCCAGAACGCTCCCTGGGTCCCGGCCGCCTCGGCCGCCTGCGCGGCGTGCAGCGCGTGCGGGTGGATCCAGTCGAGCGGGAAGTGGCGGAAGACGAAGCGCAGCCGGCCGACCGAGCCGCTGCTCGACGCGCGCCACGATGCCCTGGGCCGCCGCGCAGTAGGGGCACTCGAAGTCGCCGTACATGACGAGCTCGAGCTCCGCGTCCGCCGGTCCGCGGACGTGGTCGCCCGAGTGGACGGGTTCCGTTAGCTCCACGCGCGAATCGTAGGCTCACGCGCGTGGACGACCTCGAGTTCCTGTTCGTGCTGCTGGTCGCGGCGGCCGGACTCGTGCGGCTCGCCGACGTCATCCGCGTGCCGTACCCGATCGTGCTCGTGCTCGGCGGGCTGGCGATCGGGTTCATCCCCGGCCTCCCGGACCTGGTGCTGCCGCCGGACGTCGTCTTCCTGGTCTTCCTGCCGCCGCTGCTCGCCGCCGCGGGCTACTACGCGTCGCCGCAGGAGCTGCGGGCGGAACGGCGCGCGCTGGCGCACCTGTCGCTGCTGCTCGTGCTGGCGACCATGGGAGCGGTCGCCGTCGTCGCACACGCGCTCGTCGACGGGCTGCCGTGGGCGGCCGCGTTCGTTCTCGGCGCGGTGGTGGCGCCGACCGACCCGGTGGCGGCCCTGGCGACGTTCCGGCGCGCGCACGCACCGGAGCGCGTCCGCCTGATCGTCGAGGGCGAGGCGATGCTCAACGACGCGACCGCCCTGGTCGCCCTGCGCGTCGCGCTGGGCGTCGCCACCGGCGCGACCTTCGACGCCTCCGACGCGGCCGTCGACTTCGCCCAGGCGGTCGCCGTCGGCCTGGCCGTCGGCCTCGCCGGGGGCTGGCTGCTGGTCAAGCTCGTCCAGCGGCTGAGCGACCGGCCGCTGGCGATCCTGTGGACGCTGCTCGCCCCCTACGCCGCCTACATCGGCGCCGAGGAGCTCGGCGGCTCGGGCGTGCTCGCCGCGGTGCTCACCGGCCTGTATCTCGGCTGGCACTCCTCGACGGCTTTCGACGCCGACGTCCGGCTGTCTGCCGTGGCCTTCTGGGAGGTGCTCGAGTTCGCGCTCCAGGCGCTGATCTTCATCCTGCTGGGGACGCAGTTCCCGGCGCTCAGCGACCGGCTGCCGCTCGAGGACGTGGTCGTCCCCGGTCTCGCCATCGCCGCCGTCGTCATCGGCGTGCGCATGGCGGCCCAGTTCGTCCCGGGGATCAGCACCGCGGACGGATGGCGCGAGCGGGTCGTGGTCGGCTGGTGCGGGATGCGGGGCGCGATCTCGCTCGCCGCGGCGCTGTCGATCCCGCTCGAGGTCCAGGGCCGCGCCCACATCATCGTGCTCACGTTCTTCGTCATCGCGGTCACGCTCGTAGGCCAGGGGCTCACGCTCGCGCCGCTGCTGCGTGCGCTGCGGCTGCGCGGGGCGCGCGTGTGGTCGCCCGACGAGGCGCTGGCGCGGCTCGAGGCGGCGCAGGCGGCGCTCGATCGGCTCGACGAGCTCGAGGCCGAGCGCGAGGGCGACCCGCCCGAGGCGCTGCGCCGCCTGCGCGAGCTCTACCGCGCGCGCTTCCGCATGTGCCAGGCGGCGCTGGAGGGAGAGGACGCCGGGCGCGACCGCGTGCGCGACGCCCGCTACCGGTACGGCGATCTGCGGCGCGAGCTGATCGGTGTCGAGCGCGACGTCCTGCTCGACCCTGCGCGGCGCCGGACGGCTGCGGCCGGACGTGCTGAGGCTGATCGAGCGCGACCTCGATCTCGAGGAAGCACGGATCGCGGCGTAGCGAAGCGCGCTGGATCCTCACCGCCTCCTACGAACCATGCCGGATTCCCACCGGAAGACGGTGGCTATCTGGCACGGTTGGCGCCGACCGGTGGAAAGTCGGCGCGGTTGGGGCTTCGGCCGGCGGCCAACCGCTACACAAGACGCGTGCGCTTCGCCGACCTTGCCGCCATCAGCGACGCGGTGCGCGACACGAACGCGCGCAACGCGAAGGTCGCCCTGCTCGCCGACGGGTTGCGCGCGCTCGCGCCCGATGAGATCGAGGCGGGGACCGCGTTCCTGGCCGGCACGCTGCTTCAGCGCCAGATCGGAGTCGGCTGGGCGTCGCTGCGCGACGTGCCGCCTGCCGCCGCCGCGCCGGCGCTGAGCGTGGCCGACGTGGCGGCGACCTTCGCCCGCATCGGAGCGCTGGCCGGCGCGGGGTCCGTCGCCGCGCGGCGCGAGGAGCTCGAGCTGCTGTTCGCCGCTGCCACCGAGCCCGAGCAGCGGCTGCTGCGCGGCCTGCTGATCGGCGACCTGCGCCAGGGCGCGCTCGAGGGCGTCGTCGTGTCGGCCGTCGCCCAGGCCGCGGGCACCCCGGTCGCCTCCGTGCGCCGCGCGCTGATGCTCGCCGGCGACCTGCCGGCGGTGGCGCGGATCGCGCTCGCCGGCGGCGACCTCGGCGCGGTCCGGCTCGAGGTCGGCCGGCCCGTGCAGCCGATGCTCGCCGGTACCGCCAAGTCGGTCGACGAGGCGGTGTCCAAAATCGGCGACGAGGCGGTCACGGAGTACAAGCTCGACGGGGCGCGCATCCAGGTCCACCGCGATGGTGCGGACGTGGCGGTGTTCACCCGCAGCCTCGACGACATCACGGCGCGCGTGCCCGAGCTCGTCCGCGCCGTGCTCGCACTGGACGCGCAGCAGCTGGTCCTCGACGGCGAGGCCATCGCACTGCGCGACGACGGCCGCCCGCATCCGTTCCAGGTCACCGCGGCGCGGTTCGGGAGCGGCTCGGGCGTCCCACTGACCGCCCTGTTCTTCGATCTCCTGCACCGCGACGGGGAGGACCTGCTCGACGCGCCGCTGCGCACGCGCAGCGCGGCACTCGACGCCACCGGGGCGCCGCGGGTGCCGCTGGGCACCCTCGAGGAGGCCCTGGCAGCGGGCCACGAAGGCGTGATCGTCAAGTCGCTGGACGCGCCTTACGCCGCCGGCCGCCGCGGCGCCGGGTGGCTCAAGGTCAAGCCGGTCCACACGCTCGACCTCGTCGTGCTCGCGGTCGAGCACGGCTCCGGGCGGCGCCGCGGATGGCTCTCGAACCTCCACCTCGGCACGCGCGAGGGCGTCATGCTCGGCAAGACGTTCAAGGGCCTCACCGACGACATGCTGCGCTGGCAGACCCAGCGCCTGCGCGAGCTCGCCATCGAGGACGACGGCTGGGTGGTCCGCGTCCGGCCGGAGCTGGTCGTCGAGATCGCCATCGACGGCCTGCAGAGCTCGCCGCGCTACCCCGGCGGCGTGGCGCTGCGCTTCGCGCGCGTGCTGCGCCACCGCCCGGACAAGGACCCCGGCGAGGCCGACACGCTGGAGACTGTGCTCAAGTTCCGGGCGCCCTGACCCGACCTCCCACCTATGAGCTGGTACGACGCGCCCATCCGCGAGGCTGACGTGATCGCCGGTCAGCCGCGCGCGCGCAGCTGGGACCTGCACGCGTCGCGCATCGGCGGCGTCTCGATGAACTACTGGGACTGCACCGCCGGCCGCTTCCGCTGGCATTACGCCGGCGACGAGATGATCGAGGTTCTGGAGGGAGAGGTCCACGTCACCGACGACGACGGGCACACGATCACCCTGCGCCCCGGCGACACCGCCCACTTCCGGGCCGGCACCACGCTGGAGTGGCACGTCCCCGAGTACGTCCGCAAGCTGGCCTTCAACCGATCTGCGCAGACCCTCCCGGACCGCATGCTCAGCAAGCTGCTGCGCACGTTCGCCTCTAGATCAGCTCCTCGATCAGCAGGTCCATCAGCAGATCGTCTTCATACGGATCCTCGGGACGAACCTTTCCGGCCTGACGCAGGATCCCGACGGGTCTGAACCCGACCTTCGCGTAGGCGCGGATCGCGCGCTCGTTGCGCGCGGCCGGCGCGATCTCGAAGCGGTGATGCCCGCGGGCGGCGAAGTGCCGGACCGCCGCGCGCAGCGCCGCGGGACCGTGGCCGCGCCCCTGGAAGCGGTCGGCGATGGCGATGTCGAACTCGACCGAGCGCCACTCCCATTCCGTGCGCTCGTCGACCTGGACGTAGCCCGCGAGCTCGTCGTCGACCTCGACTACGAGGGCGCTGCCCAGATCCTCGCGTACGTCCTTGGCGGTCGTCGTTCCCCACCACTCCATGACGCCCGGCTCGGCGAGCAGCGCGACGACGCCGTCGACGTCGGCCTCGGCGAGGGGGCTGACCGTCGTCGTCATCGCGGCTCGGTGTGGACCACGACGTCGGTGACCGTGGGTGCGCGGCGGATGACCTCCTCCTCGATCTCGGTCGCGAGGTCGTGCGCGGCACGCAGCTGCTGATCGGCGTCGACGCACACCGTTAGCAGCGCCAGGATGCGCCCGCGCTCCCCGGCGCGCATGCGCAGGTGCTCCGGTGGGCGCCCGGTCAGCTCGTGCACGACCGCGACGATCACCGCCCGCTCGTCGGCCGCCTCGAGCTCGGCGCCGGCGCGCGGGACCGAGAGCGGCTCGATGTGGGTGTGCACGTCCGACAGCTCCGGGACGGCCGACCGGATCGTGCGCTCGACGTCCGTGGTGACCGCGTGCGCCTCCTCGATCGAGAGGTCGGCCGGGAGCTTGAGGTGCAGCGAGAGCTCGGGCTGCCCGTCGACCGTCATCACGCGCACGTTGTGGATCTCGCGCACGTTGCGGACGCCCATGGCGGCCGCGAGCACGCGCTCGCGCAGGCCGTGGGCCTCCCCCGGCTCGACGTGGACGACCACGTCGGCGTGCGGCAGCGCGCGCCGCACGGCGGCCTCCACCGCGTCGGCGGCGGCATGGCCCTGGGCGATCGCGGCATCGGGGCTGACGCCGACGACCGCGTCGACGAAGTGCGCGCCGCCGGCCTCGCGCACGCGCAGGCGCCGGACCTCGACGCCCGGCTCGTCCCGCACGATCGCCTCGCGCGCGGCCTGCTCGGCGGCGGGCGGCGCCTGATCCATGAGGACCTCGACGTTGCGGCGCGCCAGGCGGGCCGCGGCGAGGATCACCAGCGCGGCGACGACGAGCGCGGCGATCGCGTCCCCCTCCGGGTAGCCGGCGCGGACGCAGAGCAGGCCGATGAGCACGGCGACGCTTCCGAGGAGATCCCCGGCGAAGTGCAGCGCGTTCGAGGCCAGCGCCGCCGAGCCCTCGGCAATGGCGACGCGGCGCGAGACGATGGCGCGCGAGGCGTCGATCGCGATCACCACGCCGAGCACGACCAGGGCCCACCAGGCGGCGTCGACGTCACCGGCGTTGGCGCCCTCGGCGAGCCGCCGCCCGGCCTGTACGGCGATGAACGCGCTGACGAGCGCCAGGAACACCGCCTCGGCGAGCGCGGCGAGGTGCTCGGCCTTGCCGTGGCCGTAGGGGTGGTCGCGATCGGGCGGGCGGCCCGCGACGCGGACCGCGAACAGGGTCAGCAGCGCCGCGACGAGGTCGGTGCCGGAGTGCGCGGCCTCGGCGACCAACCCGAGCGACCCGGTGATCAGGCCGGTCACGAGCTTGACCGTGACGAGCACCACCGCCGCCAGGACGGACAGCCGGGCGGTCCGCTCCACGGTGGCCCTCTTCATCCGCTCAAGGCTAGGGTTGAGCCGGTGCCCGACCGCCCGGTGATCGGCCTCTGCGCGACCCACCAGCGCGCGCGGTTCGGGCCCTGGGACCTCGAGACGGTGCTGCTCCCGCGCGACTACACGCTCGCCGTCCAGAGCGCCGGCGCGCTGGCGGTGGTGCTCGTCCCCGACCCGGTCACGACGGAGAACCCGGACGAGGTGCTCGACCGCATCGACGGACTGGTGCTCGCCGGCGGCGTCGACGTCGGCGAGGATCCCGAGCGCGACGCCTTCGAGATGGCGCTCGGCCGCCGCGCGCTCGAGCGCGACCTGCCGCTGCTCGGGATCTGCCGCGGCATGCAGGTGATCAACGTCGCCGCCGGTGGCACCTTGATCGAGCACGTGCCCGACGTCGTCGGCCACGAGGACCACCGTCATACGCCGGGCGGCTGGAGCGATCACGGCGTGCGCCTCGACGAAGGCTCGCTCGCGGCGCGCGCAACCGGCGCGGCCACGAGCGCGGTCAAGTCGCATCACCACCAGGCCGTCGACCGTGTCGCCGAGGGCTTCACCGTCACCGGATGGTCCGACGGGGACGAGCTCCCGGAGGCGATGGAGGCGCCGGGCCACCGGTTCGCGCTGGGCGTCCAGTGGCACCCCGAGGCCGACCAGGAGTCGCGCCTGATCGCAGCGCTCGTGGACGAGGTCCGCGCGCGTTGAAGGTCGCCGGCGAGCCGCCCCATGTAACGCTGCGCCAGGACCGCTACGGCCACGACCATGTGGTCTTCGCGTTCCCTTACCGGCCCGACGTCGTCGACAGCGTGCGCGCGATCCCCGGCCGTCGCTTCGACTGGGAGGCACGCGAGTGGTGGGTCCCGCGCGCGGACGCCACCGCGCCGTACGTCAAGGGCACGCTCGAGCAGCACGACTGGCTCACGGCCACCGACGAGGTCACGGAGTGGCTCGGGCGGGTCGTCACCGGCTGGGTGGGCCGCGTCAGCGCCGGCAGGCGCAAGGGCGCCGGCGTCTTCATCCTCCAGCGCATCGCCGGCGAGCTGCCCGAGGAGCTGGCGGAGCTCGCCGACGGCGACCTCGTCCCCTTCAGCGAGGAGGCGGCACGGTTGCTCGACGAGCTCCCGGGCGCTCGGCTCGACCAGCGCGCGCAGCGCTGCCAGCGCGGGCTGCTCGTGAGCCGGATGCCGGCCCCGGCGACGCTCGTCTACTCGCAGAGCGTCGGCGAGCCGCGGTTCAAGCTCGAGGTCAACTGGGATCCCGACACGATCGCGCCCTTCCTCGCGCTGCCCGCCGCGGAGTCGCACGGGCGCACGCTGCCGATCGACCCCTACCTGCTCGAGCCGCTCGAGCACTACCTGCGCACGTTCGAGATCGACGTCGCGGCGAACGCGCGCGTCGCGCTGCAGGACCTGCGCCGCGAGCACGCGGTCGCCGTCGACGAGGTCCGGCGCTCGCGCGCGAAGGAGGCGCCCCCCCTGGAGTGCGAGGATCGGCTCGGCGGCGAGCTGCGACCGTTCCAGCGCGCCGGCGTGCGCTACGTGCTCGAGGCACGGCACGCGTTCATCGCCGACGAGCAGGGCCTGGGCAAGACGATCGAGGCGCTCGCGGCGCTGGAGGAGGACGGCGCCTACCCGGCGATCGTCATCTGCCCGGCGAGCCTGAAGCTCAACTGGGAGCGGGAGACGCGGCGCTGGCTCCCCCACCGCAGCGTCCGGATCATCTCCGGGACGGCGCTCGCGCCCGACGACGGGGCCGAGATCACCATCCTCAACTACGAGATCGTCCACGCCCACCACGCGCGGCTCGCGCTGCGCGAGCCCAGGGCGCTGATCCTCGACGAGTCCCACTACGTCAAGAACCCGCGCGCCAAGCGCACGGCCGCCACGAGGAAGCTCGCCAACGCGCTCAGGCCCGACGCGTTCCGGCTCGCCCTCACCGGGACGCCGGTGATGAACCACCCCGAGGAGCTGATCGCCCAGCTGCGCATCATCGGCCGGCTGGAGGACTTCGGGTCGGGCGCGAAGTTCGCACGCCGCTTCCAGGGCGCAGGCGCGGAGGAACGCATCCACTGGCATCTGCGACGGCGCTGCTTCGTGCGACGTCTCAAGAGCGAGGTGCTGCCGCAGTTGCCGCCGAAGCGCCAGGTCGTCGTGCCGGTCGCGCTCGACAACGAGCGCGAGTACCGGCAGGCGGAGGAGGACGTCATCACCTGGCTGCGGGAGCAGCCGCTGGAGCTGTCAGAGCTCGAGGCGCGGGTCGCTGCCACGCTGCGCGCCGAGCGCCTCGCCCAGCTCAACGTCCTTCGCCGCCTCGCCTCGCGCGGCAAGCTGTCGGCCGCGCTCGCCTGGATCCACGACTTCCGCGAGTCGGAGGAGCCGCTGGTCGTCTTCTCGGGTTCGCGCGAGGTCCAGGAGCACCTCCTCAAGCGCTTCCCGGACGCGCTGCACATCGTCGGCGACGACCCGGTCGAGAAGCGCGAGGCCGCCGTGCAGAGCTTCCAGGCCGGCGGCGGCGACCTGATCGTCTGCGCGACGCGCATCGCCGGACAGGGCATCACGCTCACGCGTGCGTCGAACGTCGCCTTTCTCGATCTCGAGTGGACCCCGGCGATGCACGACCAGGCCGAGGACCGCCTGCACCGCATCGGTCAGGACGAGTCGGTCACCGCCTGGTACCTGCTGGCCGCGCAGACCATCGACGAGACGATGGTCGAGCTGATCGCCCGCAAGCGCGGCATCGTCGGGGCCGTCACCGACGGCCGCGCGCGACGAGTCCGAGGCGCTCATCCAGTCGGTGGTGCGGGAGCTGCGGGCGACTCCGCCGCGTCGGCGGCTTCGCGTCGCATAGAGATCAGCGCGGCCACCGTCAGCGTGCCGACGACGACGACGAGGTTGACCCACTCGGGCGGGTGGACGAAGTCCTCGAGCAGGAGCTTGAGCGCGACGTAGCCCAGGATCACGGCGAGGCCCTGCTGGAGATAGCGGAAGCGTGCCAGCAGGCCGTCGAGCAGGAAGTAGAGGCTGACCATGCCCAGGAGGCTGAAGGCGTTGGCCGCGAACACGATGTACGTGTCGCGGGTGATGGCGAAGATGGCCGGGATCGAGTCGATCGCGAACATCAGGTCGAAGCCGGCCACGGCGAGCAGCGCCAGCATGAGGTTGGAGGCGTTGCGAGGGGCGACCCGGCGGACGATCTTCATCACGCGCGTGTCCTCGGGGTCGAGCTCCTCGTCGCCGTGGCGCCAGACGCCGTAGGCGGTGAAGGCCAGCAGCGCGCCGAGCACGTAGGTGAACCAGTCGAAGGCGTCGAGGATCGCGACCCCGGCCACGATGAAGATCGTGCGCAGGATGATCGCGCCCGCGATGCCGAGCACGAGCACCCGCTGGCGCTCGGACTCGGGGACCGCGAAGAACGTGAACAGGATCGCGAAGACGAACAGGTTGTCCAGCGACAGCGACTTCTCGATCAGAAAGCCGGACAGGTAGTCGCCGACGTCGCTCGTGCTTTGGCCGATGGCGAGCAGGACGACGGCGAACAGCAGACCGAGGACGGTCCAGACGACCGACCACAGGATCGCGCCGCGCAGCGACGGCGCCGCCCGCGCCGACGGGCGCAGATCGAGAGCGAGCGCCAGGACGACGAACGCGAGGAGTCCCAGCCACTCGGCAGTCACTTACGTCGCGTAAGGGTACTAGCTGCTTGCGAGCGTTCCCGCGGCGACCAGCCTGCCGGCGGCGTCCGCGTCCAGCGGGCGGGCGAGCAGGTAACCCTGCGCATACTCGCACCGCATCTCGCGCAGCAGGTCGAGCTGCCACTCCATCTCGACTCCCTCTGCGACCACGCTCATCCCCAGCTCATGCGCGAGCGCGATCGACCGCGCGCACGATCTGGAAGGCGCCGGGGTCGGTGCCCATCGAGTCCACGAACGAGCGGTCGATCTTGAGTGCGTCCCCGGGGAAGCCGCGCAGGACGGTCAGCGACGCCGCGCCCGTCCCGAAGTCGTCGAGGTGCGCACGCACGCCGGTGTCGGCGTAGAGCCGCTCCAGGGCGGCGTGGACCGCGCCGGAGTCCGACGACGCCGCCGTCTCGGTGATCTCGAGCCGCAGCGCCTCGGGCTCGATGCCGTGATCGCTGAGCGCGCTGCGCACGTGCTCTGCGACGGTGGGCTCGAGCAGCTGGCGACCGGAGATGTTGACGGCCATCGTCAGCGACCCGGCGTGCGGGTTGCCCTGGCGCCACTCCGCGAGCTGGCGACACGCCTCGCGCAGCACGAGCTCTCCGAGCGTCGCGATCATCCCGGTCTCCTCGGCCACGGGGATGAACTCGTCCGGCGCCATCGTGTGTCCGTCCGGATCACGCCAGCGTGCGAGCGCCTCGAAGCCCCGCAGCCGGCCGCACGCGACGTCGGCGATCGGCTGGTAGGCGACGTGGAGCCCGGTCCCCTCGCGCGAGCCCGCGGCGCATGCGCGTCTCCACGTCGAGCCGCGCCAGCGCGGCCTGGT
Organism: uncultured Solirubrobacteraceae bacterium; assembly: GCA_963724135.1. Lineage (GTDB taxonomy): Bacteria > Actinomycetota > Thermoleophilia > Solirubrobacterales > Solirubrobacteraceae > DATLGB01. Next base: position 93,862 of record CAVRTA010000002.1, on the reverse strand, counting down.
GCAGGGCCGTGTCGAACAGCGCATGGCGGTTGCGGCCCTCACCCTTGGCGCGGTACATCGCCGCGTCGGCGTCGCGGATGACCTCCTCCGGCGTCGCGCCCGGAGGCACCATGGCGATGCCGATCGACGCCGAGAGGTAGAGGTCCTGGCCGGAGACCCGGAACGGCTCTTCGAGCGTCGCGAGAACGCGATCGGCGATCGCCTGCGCCTCCTCGAAGTCGGCGAGGTCCTCGAGCAGGATGGTGAACTCGTCGCCACCGAGACGCGCCACCGTGTCGCCGGGGCGCAGCGCCGCGAGCAGACGCTCGGCCACCTCGACGAGCAGGTCGTCGCCGACCAGATGCCCGAGCGAGTCGTTGACGACCTTGAAGCGGTCGAGGTCGAGGAACAGGACCGCCGCGGCCCCCTCCAGGCGCAGGCAGCGCCTGACGACGTGCTCGAGGCGGTCCTGGAAGAGCACGCGGTTCGGGAGTCCGGTCAGCGAGTCGTGCAGCGCGTCGTGCTGGAGCTGGAGCTCGGCGACCTTGCGCTCGGTGACGTCGGTCTGTGACCCGGCCAGTCGCAGCGGACGGCCGTCGGGGGCGCGCACCGCAAGCCCGCGCGTGAGCATCCAGCGGTAGTTGCCGCGCGCCGTGCGCATGCGGTACTCGTGCTCGCAGTGCTCGGTCCGGCCCTCGAGGTGCTCGGCCACCGCGTTCTGGAGGCCCTCGCGGTCCTCGGGATGGATGAGCTCGTACAGCGCCTGCGGATCGCCGCCGATGGCCTCCGGTCCGTAGCCGAGCATCGCCTTGTAGCGCGGCGAGAGATAGATGCTGTTGGCGCGGATGTCCCAGTCCCACAGGCCGTCGTTCGCGCCCGCGAGCGCCAGCGCGTAGCGCTCCTCGGACTGCGCGAGTGCCCGCAGTGCGCGCTGGTGCTTGACGGCGTAGCGGATCGAGCGCTCCAGCGTGCGCGGGTCGAGCGTGCCCTTGACGAGATAGTCGGCGATGCCGAGCTCGCCGGCGCGCACGTCGAGCGCGCGGTCGTCGGTGCCGGTGAGCATGATCACGGGCGCGTAGGGATGGACCTCGATGATCCGCTGCGCCACGTCGAGCCCGTTCTGCACGCCGAGGCGGTAGTCGACGAGATAGGCGTCATGCGCCCTGCGCGGCAGCATCAGCTCGAGCTCGGAGACGCCGAGCGCCGCCTCGACCTCGTAGTCGATGCCCTCGACCTCGCGCAGCAGCCCGCGCGTGATGAGGATGTCGTCCTCGTCGTCGTCGACCACGAGGACCCGAACCGGACCCATCAGCGATCCTCCGGCGGCAGGTCCACGATCTCGAGCCAGTAGCGCGAGAGCACCTTCATCACTTCCACCAGCCCGAGGAACGTCACCGGCTTGGTGATGAACGAGTTGACGCCGAGGTCGTAGGTGCGGATCACGTCCTCCTCGGCCTTGCTCGTGGTGAGGGCGATGATGGGAATCGCACGCAGCTCCGGATCGCCCTTGATCTCGCGCAGCGCCTCGCGCCCGTCCTTGCGTGGCATGTTGAGATCGAGCAGGATCAGCCCGGGACGCGGCGACTCGGCCGGATCGGCGTACTCACCCTCGCGGCGCAGGTACCGCAACAGCGCGATGCCGTCCGTCACCGTGCGCAGCGGATTGTGCAGCCGCGCGTCGCGCAGGGCGTCGCGCGTCATCAGCCGATCGTCCTCGTCGTCGTCGGCGAGGAGGATCGTGATCGGCTTGCGGTCAGGCATGCGCCGGCGCCGGTGCGCGCACGGCGTCCGCGGGACGGCCGTTGCCCGTGGACTGCGCGGCGGGCAGCGCGACGGTGAAGGTCGCGCCCTCCCCGGGGCGGCCCTCGCCGGTGATGGTGCCGCCATGACGCTCGGCGATCTTGCGGCACAGCGCCAACCCGATTCCCGTGCCGGCGTAGATGTCGCGCGGGTGCAGACGCTCGAAGACGCGGAAGATGCGTTCCTCGTACGCGCTCTCGAAGCCGATCCCGTTGTCGGACACGGTGAAGGCGGCCATACCGCCGACGGACGCCTGCGCCGCGGCGATCCGCACGACCGGCGGAACGTCGGGCCGGTGGAACTTGAGCGCGTTGGCGATCAGGTTCTGGAGCAGCTGGCGCATCTGCGTCGGGTCGGCTTGGACGGCCGGCAGCGGCTCGACGTCGACCCGGCCGCCCGTCTCGGCGACGCGGGCCTCCAGATCGGCGACGACCTCGCGTGCGATGCGGTTGAGATCGACCGGGACGTGCGGCTTGGCCTGGGTGGTGACGCGGCTGAAGCGCAGAAGGTCGTCGATCAGGGTCGACATGCGTGAGGACGCGCTGCGCATGCGCTGCAGGTAGTCACGCGCCTCGTCGTTGAGCTCGGAGCCGTAGCGGCACTCGAGCTGGTCGCCGAAGGCCTGGACCTTGCGCAGCGGCTCCTGCAGATCGTGCGAGGCCACGGACGCGAACTGCTCGAGCTCCGAGTTCGAGCGGCTCAGCTCGAGATTGGTGAGCTCGAGGTCGCGGTTGGCGAGCGCGAGGTCGGCGTTGGCCGCCTCGATGTCACGTGCCTGGTCCATCGCCCGGCGCAGCAGCAGAACGGCGACCAGGCCGGCCAGCGCGAGCGCGACCAGGACCAGCCACTGGATGGTGGCGCCCGACCCGGCGTAGAGGTCGCTGCGCTTCTGCGACAGCCTGACGCGCCACTGCGTGTTCTTGACCCGCGACTCGACCTTGTCGCGCCCCTCGCCCACCTCCGGCGCCGTGGCGGCCACCGGCGCGCGCGCCCCCGCGGCGGCGATCACGCGATCCTGGTCGTCCACGACCAGCGCCTGCTCCTTCTCGGCGTTCGGCAGCTCGGCCAGGGTGTTGCCGACGAACTCCGAGATGAGCTGCAGCGGGAAGCCCTGGACGATCACGCGCTCGGACCCGTCGGCGGCCTCGAGCCTGGTGACGTATTCGGCGGCCTTGCCTGATGTGACGCCCGACAGGCGCCACGGCGCGCCGGCGAGGACGTCCTCGAGATGCCGTGGACCCTCGGCGATCGGACCGAGGACGGACGGCGTCGGCGCCAGTGCTCGTTGCCAGCGTCGCGCCCCTGGCGTCGAGCACGACGATGTAGCGCAGCCGGCTGCGGCGGGCGTAGCGGTCGAGCCTGGCCGTGTCGAGCCTGCCGCCGAAGCGCTTGGAGAGCTGCTGCTGCGCCTGCGTGGTCGTCGAGTTGAAGATCGAAGAGATCAGCGCCGAGGAGACCTTCGCCTCGTCGCCGAAGCGCTGCTTGGCGGCATCGCGCTCGGTGCCGAGGCTGGCGAGCAGCGCCTGCCCGAACAAGGCGACCATCCCCGCTATCAGCACGGACGTCGAGAAGAGGACGATTCGGGTCTTGCGTCGGGTCAAGGCAGCAGTCTGGCGGGACGCTCCCTATCTCCCTCGGCGTCGAACGTACGTCACTTGAAGGCGCTGTGAGCGATCCAATCGACCGCGGACGGATGTACTACCTCCTGCGCGGGGCGTAGATGTCGGTCACGGTGCCGTCCGCCACCTCGGCCGCGAACGCGATCGTCTCGGACAGCGTCGGGTGCGGATGAACGGTGAGGGCGATGTCCTCGGCCACCGCTCCCATCTCGATCGCGAGCGCGACCTCGGCGATCAGCTCCCCCGCCCCGGCGCCGACGATGCCCCCACCGAGCACGCGGCGGGTCTCGGGATCGACAAGCAACTTCGTCGCTCCGTCGGGCCGGCCGATGCCCAGCGCGCGGCCGGACGCGGCCCACGGGAAGCCGGCTTTCTCGTACTTCGTGCCGTCCTGCTTGGCCTTCGTCTCAGTCAGCCCCACCCATGCGACCTCGGGGTCGGTGTAGGCGACCGAGGGGATCCCCCGCACGTCGAACGTGACGTCGTGGCCGGCGATCACCTCGGCCGCGACCACAGCCTCGTGGGTCGCCTTGTGGGCGAGCATCGGCTCCCCGACGACGTCGCCGATGGCGAAGATGTGGCCGACGTTGGTGCGCAGCTGGTCGTCGACGGCGATGAAGCCGCGCTCGTCCACCTCGACGCCGGCCTTGTCCGCGTCGATCGCGTTGCCGTTGGGGCGGCGCCCGACGGCGACGAGAACACGGTCGAAGTCCTCGGTGGCGTCACCGATGGTGGCGCGCAGGCCGTCCTCGAGCGCCTCGACCGCGGACACGCTCGTGCGCAGTCGGATGCTCTCGTAGCGCTCCTCGATGCGGTTGTGCAGGGGCTCGACGAGGTCGGCGTCGCACCCGGGAATGAGCTGTTCCTCGAGCTCGACGACGGTCACGGCGGAGCCGAGCGCGTCGTAGACGGTCGCCATCTCGAGCCCGATGATGCCGCCGCCGATGACCAGCAGCCGCTGCGGGATGTCGAGCAGCTCGAGCGCCCCGGTCGAGGTCACGACGCGCTCGTCGTCGGGCAGGAACGGCAGCCCCGCCGAACTCGATCCCACGGCGATGATCGCGTGCTTGAAGGCGACCGTCTCGTCCCCCACGGCGAGCTCGTTGGGGCCGGTGAAGCGCGCCTCGCCGGTGATGACCGTGACCTTGCGGCGCTTGGCCAGCCCGGCGAGCCCGTCGGTGAGTTTGGTGACGGCGCCGTCCTTGAACGCGCGCACGCCCTCGAGGTCGATCTCGGGCTCGCCGAACTGCACGCCCTCCGCCTCCTCGGCCTCGCCGATGACCTTGGCAAGGTGCAGCAGCGCCTTCGAGGGGATGCAGCCGACGTTCAGACACACCCCGCCGAGCCGCTCGTAACGCTCCACCAGCGTGACCGTGAGCCCGAGATCCGCAGCCCGGAAGGCGGCCGTGTACCCGCCGGGGCCCGACCCGATGACGACCAGATCCACCCCACCTTCACTGGGGGGTCCGTCGTCTTTGTGAAGCGCGGGCGCGTCGGCGGTGGCCAGCTCGACGATCGGCGTGCCCTGTGAGACCCTGTCGCCGACGGCGACGAGCACCTTCTCCACGGTGCCGGCCGCCGGCGAGGGCACGTCCATCGTCGCCTTGTCGGACTCGAGCGTGACCAGCGGGTCCTCGGGCTGCACCTCCTGGCCGGGCTGGACGAGGACCTCGATGACCGGGACGTCGGAGAAGTCGCCGATGTCGGGGACCTCGACCTTCATAGGAGCACGCGCCGCAGGTCGCCCAGCGCCTGGCCGAGATGGGTCGTGAAGCGGGCCGCCAGTGCCCCGTCGATGACGCGGTGGTCGTAGCTCAGCGACAGCGGCACCATCAGGCGCGGGACGAACCCGCTCCCGTCCCAGACCGGCTTCATCGCCGAGCGCGAGGCGCCGAGGATCGCCACCTGGGGCGCGTTGATGATCGGGGTGAAGAACGAACCGCCGATGCCTCCCAGCGACGAGATCGTGAACGTGGCACCGCGCATCTCCTCCGCTTTGAGCTTGCCCTCGCGCGCGCGGCCGGAGAGGTCGATCAGCTCGGCCGCCACCTCCAGCAGCCCCTTGCGGTCGACGTCGCGGATGACCGGGACGAGCAGGCCATTGGGAGTGTCCGCCGCGAACCCCAGGTCGTAGTGGCGCTTGAGGATCAGGTGGTCGCCGTCGAGCGACGAGTTCACCTCGGGATACTGCTTGAGCGACGCCACGCACGCCTTCATCAGCAGCGCGACCATCGTCACCTTGATGTCCTGCTCGGAGTTGATCTGCTTGCGGAAGGCCTCGAGGTCGGTGATGTCGGCCTCGTCGTGCTGCGTGACGTGCGGGATCGTCTGCCAGGACTCGGTCAGCCGCTGCCCGCTGATCTTCTTGATGCGCGAGAGCTCGACGCGCTCCTCGCCGCCGCTCGGCACGGCCCGGCCCGGCCCCGCCGTGTCCGCCGGTTGCACCAGGTGGCCTGGCTCCTTGGTGCGTCCGTCGACGTCGTCGAGGGTGATGCGGCCGCCGCGGCCGGAGCCGGTGATCTGGGTGAGGTCCGTCCCCTGCTCGCGCGCGCGGCGCCGCGCCGCGGGGCTGGCGTAGATCGCGTCGGCGTCGGGCAGTAGCTCGGCCTCTGGCGGGGCGGCGGGCGGCGGCTCGCTGGGCGCCTCCTGCTCGGCGACCGGGTCGCCCCCGTCGCCCGCGGGCTCGAGCGTGACCACGATCGAGCCCTCGCTGACCTTGTCGCCGACGCTCACCTTCACTTCCTTGACCACGCCCGCGCGTGGCGAGGGGACGTCCATCGTCGCCTTGTCGGACTCCAGCGTGACGAGCGGGTCCTCCTCGGAGACCGTCTGGCCGGGCGCGACCAGAATCTCGATCACCGGTACGTCGGAGAAGTCCCCGATGTCCGGAACCTTAACGTCGATCACACCCGCCACGGCGCCTCCGCCTCTGCATCGATGGCGTAGTCGGAGATCGCCTTCGTGGCGGCCTTGTCCTCGCCGAGCGCGCGCAGCGCCGCGATCACGACGTGATGCCGGTCGACCTCGAAGAAGGCGCGCAGCGCGCGGCGCCAGTCCGAGCGCCCGTAGCCGTCCGTGCCGAGTGCGGTCATCCCGCGGTCGCCGATGTAGGGCCGGATCTGGTCGGGGAACGCGCGGATGTAGTCGGTCGCGGCCACGACCGGGCCCTCGCGCCCCTCGAGCTGCTGCGCGACGTAGGGCGTGACCGCCTCGCCGCCCAGCCGCGTCTGGCGCTCCGCCGCCATGCCGTCGCGACGCAGCTCGGTGAAGCTCGTCGCACTCCACACGTCGGCCGCGATGCCGAAGTCCTGCTCGAGCAGCTCGGCGCCGGCGATCACCTCGCGCAGGATCGTGCCGGAGCCCATCAGCTGCACGCGCGCCCCATCGCCCTCGCGCAGCAGGTACATCCCCCGCAGGATCCCGTCCTGGACGCCATCGGGCATCGCCGGGTGGACGTAGTTCTCGTTCATCAGCGTGATGTAGAAGAACACGTCCTCCTGCTCGGCGTACATGCGCCGCAGGCCGTCCTGGACGATCACGGCGAGCTCGTAGTTGAAGGTCGGGTCGTAGGAGACGCAGTTGGGGATCAGCGACGACTGGATGTGGCTGTGCCCGTCCTCGTGCTGGAGGCCCTCGCCGTTGAGCGTCGTGCGCCCGGCCGTCCCGCCGAGGAGGAACCCGCGCGCGCGGCTGTCCCCGGCCGCCCACGCGAGGTCGCCCACGCGCTGGAAGCCGAACATCGAGTAGTAGATGTAGAACGGCACCATCGCCAGCCCGTGGTTGGCGTAGGAGGTCGCCGCCGCGAGCCAGCTCGAGAATGCGCCCGGCTCGTTGATCCCCTCCTGAAGGATCTGCCCGCGCTTGTCCTCCCGGTAGTACATGAGCTGGTCGCGGTCCTGCGGCTGGTAGAGCTGGCCGACCTGGCTGAAGATCCCGAGCTGCCGGAACATGCCCTCCATGCCGAACGTGCGCGACTCGTCGGGCACGATGGGGACGATGCGAGGGCCCAGCTCGCCGTCGCGCAGCAGCGCGGCGAGCATGCGTACGAATGCCATCGTCGTCGAGATCTCGCGGTCGCCGGTGCCCGTCAGCTGGGCCTCGAAGACGTCGAGCTCGGGAACCGGGAGCGCGTCCGCCTCGGCGCGGCGCTGCGGCAGCCCGCCGCCGAGTTCCTCGCGGCGCTCGCGCAGATAGACCATCTCGCGCGAGTCGTCGGGCGGCTTGAAGAACTCCGTGCTCTCGACCTGCTCGTCCGTGAGCTCGAGCTCGAAGCGGTCGCGGAAGCGGTAGAGCGCGTCGAAGTCCATCTTCTTCGCCTGGTGGGTGATGTTCTGTGCCTCGCCGGCCGCGCCCATCCCGTAGCCCTTGATCGTCTTGGCCAGGATCACGGTCGGCTGGCCCTCGTGCCGCGACGCCGCCGCGTAGGCCGCATAGACCTTCTGCGCGTCGTGGCCGCCGCGGTTGAGCGCCCAGATCTGGTCGTCGGAGAGGTCCTCGACCATCTTCAGCAGCTCGGGCGACTTCCCGAAGAAGTGCTCGCGCACGTAGGCGCCGTTACGTGACTTGTAGGTCTGGTAGTCGCCGTCGACGGCCTCCTCCATGCGCTGCACGAGCAGGCCCTGGTCGTCGGCGGCGAGCAGCGGGTCCCAGCGGTCGCCCCAGACGACCTTGATGACGTTCCAGCCCGAGCCGCGGAAGTCGGACTCGAGCTCCTGGATGATCTTGCCGTTGCCGCGCACCGGGCCGTCGAGGCGCTGGAGGTTGCAGTTGACGACGAACACGAGGTTGTCGAGGCGCTCACGGCCGGCGAGGCTGATCGAGCCGAGCGACTCCGGCTCGTCCATCTCCCCGTCGCCCATGAACGCCCACACCTTGCGGCCCGCCGTCTCGGACAGGTTGCGGCCCTGGAGGTACTTCATGAAGCGCGCCTGGTAGATCGCCATCAGCGGGCCGAGGCCCATGCTCACGGTCGGGAACTGCCAGACCTCGGGCATCAGCCACGGATGCGGGTAGGACGCGATCCCGCCGGCCGAGACCTCCTGGCGGAAGGAGCGCAGGTCCTCCTCGCTCAGACGGCCCTCGAGGAACATGCGCGCGTAGATGCCCGGCGACGAGTGGCCCTGGATGTAGACGAGGTCGCCGCGGTTGTCCTCGGTCGGCGCGCGCCAGAAGTGGTTGAAGCCGACCTCGTAGAGCGTCGCGGCCGACTGGTAGCTGGCGAGATGCCCGCCGAGCTCGGACGACTCCTTGTTGGCGTTGAGCACCATCGCGATGGCGTTCCAGCGGATGATCGCGCGGATGCGGTGCTCGAGGTCGAGGTCGCCCGGGCACTGCTCCTCCCGATCGACCGGGATCGTGTTGACGTAGGGCGTATTGAGCCCGACCGTCGAGCGGGACGCCACGCACGCGTGCGCGGTCGAGCAGCGCGTCGATCAGCGCCTGGGCGCGCTCCGCGCCGTCGGCGCGCAGGACGTCGTCGAGTGCCTCCAGCCACTCGCGCGTCTCCTGGGGGTCGACATCGTTGCGGATCGACAACGCGTCGCGCACATTACCCTGCCCGCTGTGCCGGCTGCAGGTCCCGTCGTTGTCGCCGGCGAGGCGCTGGCGGACCTCGTCGCAAACGCCGAGCGCGGCTTCGACGCGCACCTCGGCGGCGGCCCGTTCACCGCGGCCCGGACCCTGGCGCGGCTCGGGCGCGACACCTACTTCGCCGGGGCGCTCTCGACCGACGGACTCGGCACGCGGGCGCGCGCGCTGCTGGTGGCCGACGGCGTGCGGCTCGACCTCGTGCAACTGGTCGGGCTGCCCACCACTCTGGCCACGATCGACGTCGGCCCCGAGGGTGAGGCCGATTACCGGTTCTATGTCGCCGGCACCTCGGCGCCTGAGCTCGGCACGATCGCGGTGCCGGCCGGCGTCTCCGCGCTCTATGTGGGCACGCTCGGGCTCGTGCTCGAGCCGATGGCGTCGGCGGTCGAGGAGCTCGTCGTCTCGGCTCCGCTCGACGTGCGGGTCGTGGTCGACCCCAATTGCCGCCCGGCGCTGGTCGCCGATCGGGCGGCATACCGGGCCCGCCTCGATCGGGTCCTCGCCCGCGCGGATCTCGTCAAGGCGTCGGTGGCCGACCTGGCGTATCTGGAGCCCGATGCCCGCCCGGCAGAGGCGGCCCGCCGGCTGGGAACGCCGGCGATCGTGACGGCCGGGGCGGGCGGCGCGCTCGCCGTCACCCGCGAGGACGTGGCCGAGATCCCCGCGCGCCGGGCCCGCGTCGTCGACACGATCGGCGCCGGCGACGCCTTCGGCGCGGCAGTATTGGCGTGGTGGCTCGAGAGCGGCGTCGGCCGACCATTGGAGATCGCGGCCCTGGCCGAGGCGGCGGCGTTCGGCTGCCGGGTGGCGGCGCGAGTCGTCACGCGCGCAGGGGCCGATCCGCCGTGGCGCCGGGAGGTCGCGTGATCCGCGCGGCCGGCTGCGTGCTCGGCCTGATCGTCGCGGGGATGCTCGCCGCGCCCGCCGCGGCCAGCCCGCTGATACTGGCGCATCGGGGGGGTGCGCTGGTCCGGGGCGAGGCCGTCTACCCCGAGAACACGCTGCCGGCCTTCCGGCGCGCGGCCCGCGCCGGCTATACGCTCGAACTGGACGTCCACGTGACCAGCGACGGCGTCCCGGTGGTGATCCACGACGACACCCTCGATCGTGTGGTGGCCGCGGAGTGCCCGCACCGGGGACGGGCCATCCGCGAGCTCACGCTGGCGCAGGTGCGCTCCTGTCCGGTTGTTCTGGTGGGCCGGCCGGACGGGGGCCTGCCGAACGCGCCGGCCGCGCGCCCGCAGCCGGTCCCGACGCTCGCGGAGGTGCTCGCGCTGGCCAGGCGCACCGGCGCGATGATCACCCCCGAGATCAAGAACACGCCGCCGGTCGAGGGGGGTCCGAGCGACTTCGACCCCACGCCGGCCTTCGCCACCCGAGTGGCGGAGACGCTCCGCGACAGCGGCGTCCCGCAGTCCCGGATGATCGTGCAGAGCTTCTGGCCGCCCAGCCTCGACGTCGCGCGGGGCATCCTCCCCGACGCGCAGCTGCTGTTCCTCACGCTCCAGCCGCTCAACGGACCGGCGCCCGACTACGCGAGCGCCAACGGCTACCACTGGATCGGTCCGCAGCTGGGGGCCGACGGCATCGATCCCGCGCTCGTCGCCCGCGCCCACGAGCTGGGCCTGAAGGTCGCGCCGTACACCGCCAACGCCACGGCCGAGCTCCAGCTGGCGATGCGCGAACCCGTGGACGGCGTGTTCACGGATGACCCCGAGCGGCTGGAGGACCTGCTCGGCGGCGCGCGCCTGCATGTGGTGGGACGGCGGCGCGTCAAGCGCCGCTGCGTGGTGGTGCGCGTCCGTCGGCTCGTGGCGAGCGGCAAGGCCTGTCGCCGCGCGCGAGTGACGCTCGGCGAGCGCGTGCTGCGGCGCGGGGTGCGGCGCTGGCGCATCGAGCTCCCGGAGCGGCTGCCGCGTGGCCGCTACGAGCTGGCCGTGGCCGTTCGCGGTGGAGTCCGCGCGCGGATCAGGCTGCTGGCAAACGGTCGGTGAGCCGCGAGTAGCGGCCGGAGGTGTCGGCGCGCCGGGCGGCGGCGGCGACGACCTCGCGCGTGCCCACGATCACCGTCGCCCGCCGGGCGCGCGTCATCGCCGTGTAGAGCATCTCGCGGCGCAGGAAGAATGCCCCGGCGGCGGGATGGGCGACGAGGACGGCGACCGGGAGCTCGATGCCCTGGCCCTTGTGCACCGAGCAGGCGTACGCGAGCTGGAGCGAAGGCGCGTCCTCGTCGGGCAGGGCGACCGTGACGCCCTCCGCTTCCACGCTGATGAGCTCGTCGTGGACGCCGAGCAGCCGCAGCACGGTCCCGTTCATCAGCCCGAGGTCGTGCAGGTTGCGGCCTGAGAGCATGAGCTTGTCGCCCTCGCGCAGGCGGCCGCCGAGCACCGGCGCCCCGTCGGGATTGAGCGCGTCGCGCAGCCGTGCGTTGAGCGCGTCGATGCCGAGCGGGCCGCGGTAGACCGGCGCGAACACCTGGATGTCGGTCACCGGGTCGACCCCGTAGTAGCTCGGGAGGCGCGCTGAGACGAGCGCGACGATCTCGTCGAGGGCGGCGCCGGGGTCGTGGCGCTCGATCAGGAACAGGTCGCGCTCGAGGTCCTCCCCGGCGGCGAACGACGGCGGCTCGCCCTGGCGCACCGCGTGCGCGCCGCGAACGATCATCGAGCCGGCGGCCTGGCGGAAGATGCGCGTGAGCGCCACCGTCGGGACGAGCCCGACCAGTTCCGCGAACGGCTTCCCCGCCCCGACGGGCGCGAGCTGGTCGGCGTCGCCGACGAGCACGACGTGCATCCCGTCGCCAACCGCGCGCAGGAGCGTCACGAGCAGCTCCAGATTGGCCATCGAGGTCTCGTCGACGACGAGCAGGTCCGCGCGCAGGGGATCGTCCTCGGTGCGCTGCGGGCCCTCGCCCGGGATCCAGCCGAGCGCCGAGTGCACCGTCGAGGCCTCGAGCCCCGTGGACTCGGAGATGCGCCGGGCGGCGCGCCCGGTCGGCGCCACGAGCAGGACCGAGGCGTTCCGCGCGTGGGCGGCGGCGCAGATCAGCTTGATCGTCGCCGTCTTGCCCGTGCCCGGTCCACCGGTGACGATCGACAGCCGGTGCGCGAAGGCGTGCTCGACGGCGTCCCGCTGCTCGGGCGCCGGCTCGAGGTCGCCGGCATCATGCGCGGGCGGCCCGAGCGATGCCTTCGCGGCGAGCAGGGCGCGGACGCGCTCGGCAAGCTCCCGTTCGAGGGCGTGCGTCGGCGGCCGGTAGGCGAAGCCGTCATCGACGACCACCCGACCCGACTCATGAGACAAAAGGGACAGTCCCTTTTGTCTCGTGCCGAGGAGCGAGGCGGTCCTCTCGAGGGCGACGTCTACGGGCAGGCAGGTCGAGCCGTCGCGCTCCGCCTCGCTGAGGACGTGGACCAGCGCCGCCTCGGCGCGCTCGGGGTCGTCCGGGTGCACCCCGACGGCCCGCGCGATCGTGTCAGCGATCGTGAACCCGACGCCGAACACGGAGGTCAGCTCGTACGGATGCTCGCGCACGATGCGATGTGCGCCCGGCCCGTACTGCTTGTCGATGCGCGCGACGAGCCAGGCGAGCCCGTGGGGGGCAAGCAGGAGGTGCAGCGCCCGCGTGGAGCGCAGGCCGTCCCACGAGCGCGCCGCCTCGCCGGCCTGCCGCGCGCTCAGCCCGACCGACTTGAACGCGGCGCGCGGATCGCGGTCGACCGCGTCGAGGACGTCCTCGCCGTAGGCCTGGAAAAGCTTCGCCGCCCGCGTCGGCCCGATGCCCTTGACGCGCTCGAGATACAGGATCAGGCCCTTGGTGCCGGTGGGTCCGCGCGGCTCGGCGTGCGCCACCTTGACCTGCATGCCGAAGCGGCGGTCGTCCTGCCAGATCCCGCGCACCTCGACGCGCTCGCCCCGCTCGAGGTGGCCGATCAGACCGACGAGCACGATCTCATCACCGTCGCGGTCGGCCTCCACCACGCCGAAGCCGGTGTCCTCGGCGACGAAGCGCACGCGCTCGATCACGACCTCGTCCTCGAAGACCGTCCCCGGCTCACCCTCCATACCACTAATAGTCGCGGGCCCCCAGGTTTCGCCGCACCTCACAGAAGCGCTTCACAAAAGGGACGGACCCTTTAGTGAAGCTAGGGGGCGCCTTCCGGGCGCTGGACCTGCTCGCAGTCGAGGACGCCGTCCTCGGTTGCGTCGACGATGGCGACGTCGTTGCCGAAGCCGCAGTCGATCGCGTCCTCGGCGCCGTCGCGGGCGTGGATGACGTCGTTGCCGGGACCGCCGCTGAAGACGTCGTAGCCGATGCCGCCGCGCAGGGTGTCGCCGCCTGTGCCGCCGATCAGGAAGTCGTCACCGCTGCCTCCCTTGATGCGGTCCCGGCCGCCGCGGCCGTAGAGGTCGTCGTTGCCGCCGCGCCCGGCGAGCCGGTCGGCGCGCTTGCCGCCGGTGAGTCGGTCACCGCGCTTGCCGCCCACCTTCGTGACCGCCCCGGCGACGGCGGCGCCCACCAGCGCCAGCGTCAGGGCGAGCGCGAGCAGCCTCATGACTCAAGCAGACCGCGCCGGATCGAGTCCGGGTAGCGGAAGGCGCTCTCGCCGGTCACCTCGAAGCCGAGCGCGTCGAGATAGCCGGACTTCAGCAGCGCCACGAAGTCGTGGTCCTTCGGGCGCTGCACCTGCTCCGCGCCGCCGGGAGGGCACGGCATCCCGACCACGTCGGCCGGCGTGGGCAGCTCCGGCGGAGTGCGTGGCTTGCCGCGCCAGTCGAACGCGCGCGCGATGTTGCGCGCGTACGCGTCGCGGCGCGTGAGCGGCTTGAGGCCGAAGCGGTACTCGATCATCTTCAGGATCGACTCGAACCCGTAGACGGAGTGATCGACGTGGCCGCGGCGCAGGTACGGCGACAGCCCGACGACCGGAATGCGGAACCCCATCAGCCCGTAGTCCTTGTTGATGTCCGCGTTGTTGAGGGGGTCCGGGACGCGTCGCGGTCGGACGTGGTCGAAGAACCCGCCCCACTCGTCGTAGGTGATGAACAGCGCGCCGCGCTTGTACTGCGGCGACTCCATGAACGCGTGGCAGACGTCGGCCATGAACGCCTGCCCGACGCGCACGTCGCCGTGCGGATGCTCGTCGCCCGACGTGCCGGCGCCCTCGCCGACTATGGCGCCGAAGTTCGGGTCCACGAACGAGACGTGCGGGAGCGTCCCCGCGGCGGCCTGCTCATAAAAGACGGACACCGGGCTCGAGATCCCGAGCGCCTCCTGACCCCACAGCGCCGACGCCGGGATGTCGGAGTAGAAGTACTGGTGCGAGATCCCCGCCCGCTGGAGCGCTGCCCAGATCGTGGTCTCGAACGGGAACCCCATCTCCTCGGCCGGGATGTAGTTGCCGGTCTGCCCGTAGGACTGCGCCGCGTGCATGTACTCGCGGTTGGGGAACGTCGACGCCATGATCGAGCAGAAGAAGCGGTCGAACGCAGTCGACTGCTTGGCGGCGTCCTGGATGAAGCCGAGGTCGCCCTCGGCGTAGTAGCCGAGCGCGAAGTCGTCGTTGTTGGACCCGGGCTTGAGCCACCCGTCGCAGGCGCCGCCGTTGAGCTGGACGCGGCCGCCGTCCCATGAGTGGTCGGGGTCGAGGTGGCCGCAGCCCTGCCAGTCGGGCGTGAGCCGGTGTGTCGGGTGCGCCTGGCCGGCGCCGTCGGCGTAGACGAGGCCCTGCTGGTGCCCGTCGGCTTTGGGCAGGAAGCCGAGGTAGTGGTCGAACGACCGGTTCTCCATCATGATCACGACGATCGTGTCGACCGGCATGTTGCGCGGCGACGGCAGGTAGCTCCGGCGCTGGCGCCGCGCGGCCTCCGCGACCAGCGTGTCCGGGCCGAGCGCGCCCGCCATCCCCGCCAGCCCGGCCGTCATCGCGGTGCGCTGCAGGAACTCGCGGCGGCGCAGCAGCTCGTCGTGCGGGAGGCCTTCGGCGACCTCGGGGTCGCGGATGTCCGTCACACGGCGGACGGTATCGATTCGGGGCGCCCGATCACGCCGGTCACCTCCCCCAGCGACACCTCTCCCGCGCGCCCGCGCAGGACGACCTCGTCGCCGTCCGCCAGGAACGGTCCGTCGCGCTCGAGCAGGCAGCCCGGGTTGCCCGGACTCGAGATGGTCCCGGTCCCGAACAGGTCGCCCGCGCGCAGCTCGGCGCCGTTGACCGTGATGTGGGCGGCCATCTGGTCGATCGTCCAGTACAGCTCGCGCGCGTTCGTGCGCGAGATGACCTCTCCGTTGACCTCGGCCTCGAGCTCGATGTCGAGCGCCCACGGCTCGCCCCGGCCGAGGTAATCGACCGGGGGAGGATCCTGCGCCGGCGCGTCGGTGAGCGGCAGCGCGTCGAGCGGGACGACCCACGGGGAGATCGACGTCGCGAACGACTTGCCCAGGAACGGGCCGAGGGGGACGTACTCGAAGCGCTGGATCTCACGCGCGCTCCAGTCGTTGAGCAGCACGACGCCGAACGGGTCGCGGTGGCCGGTGACGATCCCGAGCTCGAGCTCGAAGTCGAGCTCGCGCTCCGGGCCGAAGTCGCCGGGTCCCCGCAGGCCGCTGGGCCGCTCGATCGGGGTGCCGGAGACGACGACCGACCCGGAGCGGCCGTGATAGGCGATCGGCAGGTGCCGCCACGCCGGCGGCAGCGGATCATCCGGGCGAAAGCGCTTGCCGACGTTGGTCGCGTGCTCGAGCGAGGCGTAGAAGTCGACGTAGTCGCCGGGCTCGATCGGCAGCAGCACATCAAGGGTCGAGAGCGGTACGAGCCACGGCTCGGCGGCGGGGCGGTCGGTCAGCAGCGCGCGCAGGCGCCGGCGCACGTCCGCCCACGCGATCGGGCCGAGTCCGAGGAACGCGTTGAGGTTCGGCGCGCTGAACGCGTCGCCGTCGAGCACGTGGGCGAGCTCGAGCGCAAAGTCCCCGATCCGGACGGCCGGCCGCGGCGGCTCGCCGGCACGGCGGACGATTCCGTACGGGAGGTTCTCGAGGCCGAAGCCCGACTCGTCCGCGCCGGCGACCCAGGTCCTCACGATCCGCAATCATGCACGATGCAGATGACCAGCCGGAGCCTGACTGTCGGGCGCGCGGCCCTCGTCGCAGCAGCGGCATGCCTGCTGACCGGCATCGCTCCCGCGCGCGCGGCCGATCCGCCGATCATCACGCTCCAGGACATCAACGGCGTCCCCAGCCCGGCCGAGGCGAAAGCCGCGCTGCGCGTTATGCGGCCCAGCGTCTGCCAGGGCGTCCGCCAGCCCGGCTCGCCCCGGCTCCGGGCCGCCGTCAGGACGGCCGAGCAGGTGCTCAAGACGCGGGCGAAGGGCGGCCGCAAGGCGGTGGCCAAGCTCGACCGCGCGGCGCGCAAGCGCAGGCGGGCAGAGGCAATCGGCATCCACGGGATGGTCGGGGGAGCGCCGGGGGCCACGCTCGCGGCGGCGCTGGCCGCACACGAGCGCGAGCCTCGAGATCCGCGTCACCTGATCAATGCGAGCGTCGTCCTCACCGGTCTCGGACAGCCGCGCGAAGCGCTCGCCCTGCTCAAGGCCGCCGAGCGGCTGCGCTTCCCGCGCAACGCACCGATGGCGATCGACCTGAAGGCGCTGCTGTTCAACAATCGCGGGTACGCACTGATCGCGCTGCGCCGCTACGGCGACGCGATCCCGGCACTGAAGGCGGCGGTCCGGCGCGAGCCGCTGCTCGCGGAGGCGCAATGGAACCTGGCGGTCGCCCAGCTGTGCTCGGGCCATACGGGTGCTGCCGTCGCGCCGCTGATCGCCAGCAAGCGGCGCAACCAACGCCCCCTCGCGGCGGCGTCGAGCTCATACCCGCAGGCGGGCAAAGCCCTCGACCTCTCCGAGGGCGTACCGATGCAGCTCCCGAACCTGCGGCTCCCCCAGACCCCGGACGACGGGATCGCGAGCAACCAGGCGCTGACGGCGGCCTCGGAAGCGGCGAATCAGCGAGCGCTCGCCGAGGGAACCGCCTCGGGCACGACCAGCGCCGAGTTCCACGCGCAGGTCACGGATCGCTACCGGGTAGCGCGCACCCTGAACATCTGGGCGCTGATCACGCAGTGGCAGACGCAGCGGCCCGAGTTCAAGGAGCTCGAGGACAAGCTGGTGGCGAATCACGGCCGCATGCTCGGCGTGATGGAGCAGTTCGGCGCCCGCTACCTGCAGATCCAACAGGACTGTCAAGGCCTCCCCAACGACCAGGCGCTCCAGTGCCGCCGCAGCCAGTGCGTCCCGGTCCTGAGCGAGGCCCACGCGAACTGGCTGGCGATCGCGAACGACTCGTACGCGACCGCGCGGACGTACGCCGCCGACCTCTACACCTATGCGACTGGGGTCGCGGCCAACATCGCGCACCCGGCCGGTAGCCAGGCGCCTGTGCACGCGATCGCCGACGTGATCTGGGGGGCGTACGACGCCTACGTCGTCGATGTCGCGGAGGGCTGGACCAGCCAGGAGGACTCCGTCAAGGACGACTGCGCGGGCCCCGGCGGGACGAGCGCGGCCGAGGACGACCCCGGCGACATGCCACCGGGGTACTCGTGCCCGCCGGCCCTCAAAGGGGTCAAGTTCTCGACCACGATCCCGATCCAGCTCGGTGAGGTGCCGGCGAACCTCGGACTCTCGGCCAACTGCGAGTCTGTGTCGGCGGAGCTCAGCGGCCGCACCCCGATAACGCCCTTCGGCAACGTCGACTACAACTTCGCCCAGAATCGCACGACCATCTTCATCGGCATCAAGGGCGGCGTTAGCGACTTCCTCGTCAGGGGCGGCAACAAGAACGGCATCTACCTGACGCTCGACGGCCGGGGCAAGATCGCGGACTACGGCGCGCGCACGCAGCTCACGGGCGGCACCAACACCGGCTCGCCGGTCGACTACGGGGTATCCCGCAAGGTCGAGTACAGCCTCGCCGGGATGTGGTAGCCCGGGCTCAGCTCGCAGCGGGCGCGGGGACCGGGTTGCGGCGCAGCGCCCGCACCTCGGACCAGGTGAGCAGTCGGCGCTCCTCGGGTGACCACACCTTCAGGCGCGACGCCTTGACGCCGTCCCGGAACGTGAGCACCGGGACGTCCTTGAAGACCGGCAGCGCGTCGTGTGCTGCCTGCAGGCGGTAGTTGGGCACCTTCGCCGACAGATGGTGGACGTGGTGCAGGCCGATGTTGCCGGTGAACCACTGGAACGGCTGCGGGAGCTTGAGGTACGAGCTGCCACGCAGCGCGGCGTCGGCGTAGGTCCAGGACTCGCCGGACTCCCAGTAGGTGTCCTCGAACTGGTGCTGGACGTAGAAGAGGAAGACGCCCGCGGCCCCTGCGAGCGCGGCGGCCGGGGCCTGCGCCAGCAGGAAGTCGTCCCACCCGAGGGTGATGCACATGGCCGTGACGACGAGCACGAGGACGACGTTGGTCACCCAGGTGGACCGCTTCAGGCGCGGGCGTGCCTCAGAGCCCACGATCCGCGGCTGGATCACGAGCCCCCACAGCCAGCCGAGGCCGAACATGACGAGCGGGTTGCGGAAGGTCCGGTAGCCCGCGCGGACCGCCGGCGGAGCATCGAGGTACTCGTGGACCGTCATCGTCGGGACGTCGCCCGTGCCGCGGCGGTCGAGATCGCCCGCGGTCGCGTGGTGGACGGCGTGGCTGTGGCGCCAGGTCTGGAAGGGCGTGAAGACCATGACCCCGACGATCGCGCCGACGATGTGGTTCCCGCGCTTGGTCGGCATGAACGACCCGTGCGTGCAGTCGTGGAAGACGATGTAGCTGCGCAGCAAAAAGCCCGCCGTCAGCGGCACCAGCAGCAGGACCTGCCAGTACGGGGCGCCGTGGTTGAGCATGACGATCTGGAGCGCCATCAGCGCGATGTACGGGACGACGGACGTCAGCAGGTCGAGGATGCTGAGCGGGAGGCTGGCCCGCGCGAACGGCGCTATCTCGTCTTTGAACTGGGGCGTGCTGGCGGGCATACGAGGGCGATCCTAGTCGGGTTACCTAACAACCGGCTGAGGCAATCATCGGCCGGGAGGAAAGGCGTAATGAGCGTGGGGTTCGACGAAGGGCTCCCCGTCCTGGACCACGATCTGCGCGTGTGGGCGCAGCGGGACGTCCGCGGTGGCCCCGTCCCAGCGCTCGCCCCCGACGTGGATGACGCTGTCGCGCGCAAGCGGGCGGCCCCAGACGGCGAACAGGTCGCCGAGCGTCAGGTCGTCACGCGCAAGGCCGATCAGGCCGGTCGGCTCCTCGGTGTAGATCGGGAAGCGGCAGCGGCCGCCGGTGACGTAGGCGCCGTCGCGCCGGGGCGCGGCGACGCCGATGCCGGCGGGCACCAGCACGCCCTTGCCGTCGGCGAACAGCTCGATGTGCGCCCAGTGGCGGGCGCGGTGGTCGCCGCAGCTCAGGCCGGGAGCGGCATTGGCCCCCGCCGGCGGCCGGTAACGGGGGCCGTTGCCGAACGGCACCACCTCCGGGCTGCCACAGGCGGCGATTACCATCGCCATCATGGGTGCGATGCGCCGCATCCTCATCGTTCCGCTGATTGTCGCGATCACCGCGTGCGGTGGCGACGGTGGCGCCAACGCCGCGCCGGGCCGCGCCGCCGCGATCCGTGTCGACCGCTTCGACGAGGACAAGGCATGGCGCTTGATCGAGCGCCAGGTCGCAGTCGGCCAGCGACCGGCGGGCTCGGCACAGCTGCGGCGGCTGGCGCTGCGGCTGCGGCGACTGCTTCCGGACGGGCGCTTCGAACCGGTCCCAGACTGGCCGCGCCTGCGCAACGTCGTCGGGGTCGTACCGGGCTCGAAGCCTGCGCTGGTCGTCGGCGCGCACTACGACACGCTGAACGAGCCGAAGGGGTTCGTCGGCGCCAACAACGGTGCGGCGGGGACGGCGATCGTCGTGCAGCTCGCGCGCCAGGCAGCGCGCCGGCCACGACCAGCGGGCGCGCCCGAGCTGCGCTTCGTGCTCTTCGACGGCGAGGAGCCACCCGATGGGCTGCCCGAGGAGCAGGAGGACTTCTACAGCACCGGGCTGCGGGGCTCGCGCGCGTACGTTGAGGCGCACGAGGGCGGGGTGGCCGCGTTGGTGCTGCTCGACTACGTGGCCGGGAAGGGGCTGCGGCTGCCGCGAGAGGGCACGTCGACACCGGAGCTGTGGGCGGAGGTGCGGGCGGCCGCGCTCGCTGTCGGTGCGCGCAGGCAGTTCCCGGACGGCGACGGCCCGAGCATCACCGACGACCACACGCCGTTCCTGCGCGCCGGCATCCCGGCGGTCGACCTGATCGACTGGAACTACCCCGGCCACAGCCTCGAGGACGGGATGGACAAGCTGTCTCGAAGGAGCGTGAACGCGGTCGGCGAGACGCTGACGCGCTTCATCGCGAAGTGGCGACCATAGACTCGGGCGCCGCATGAGCGCGATTGAACCCGCCCCGGGGAAGGGGCCGATCTTCGTCATGGGAGCGATGGGCACCGGCACCACGCTGCTGCGGCTGGTGCTGGACAGCCACGACGCGATCGCCATCCCGCCCGAGACCGGCTTCATGCGCGCCTACAAGGCGCACAAGTTCATCCCGTTCAAGTGGACCGGCCGCAACTGGGCCAAGCGGCTGGGCTGGAGCGACGAGGAGCTAGACGCGGCGCTCGGCGCGTTCTACGACTCGATCTTCCAGCGCTACGTCCAGACGCACGGAAAGCGCCGCTGGGGCGAGAAGACCCCGCTGCACATGTGGCACTGGGACGCGATGTCGCGGGTCTTCCCGGACGCGGTGTTCATCGCGATCACGCGTCACCCGGGCGGGTCGATGGCGTCGAACATCAACCGCTGGCGCTTCACCCAGCACCGCGCCGCCAGCCACCTCGAGCGCTACACGCGGGAG
Organism: uncultured Solirubrobacteraceae bacterium; assembly: GCA_963724135.1. Taxonomy (GTDB): domain Bacteria; phylum Actinomycetota; class Thermoleophilia; order Solirubrobacterales; family Solirubrobacteraceae; genus DATLGB01. Next base: position 72,947 of record CAVRTA010000002.1, on the reverse strand, counting down.
ATGCTGCGCCAGGCCTCGCGCCACCCCGACCGCACGGTGATGCTGCGCTACGAGGACCTTCTGCTCCAGCCCGAGCCGCTGCTGCGCGAGTTGCTCGGATGGCTGGGCGAGGAGTGGTCGGACAAGGTGCTCGAGCACCACAAGGTGCAGGCCGATCGCGGGGGCCGCGAGGTCGTCGAGGGCCGCAATCGCGTCTCTGACCCGCTCGACGTCTCGCGGATCTCCAAGTGGACGGAGACGCTCGACGGTCCCGCGCGGCGCAGCCTCGAGAAGCGCGTCGGCCGGCTGGCCGAGTTCCTCGGCTACTCGATGAGCGACCCGGCCGTGCTGGATTCGGTCAATCCGCGCGACGCCTTCATCACCAGCGGACACGAGATCAAGGAGCGCATCGACTCGTTCGCCGACCTGGACCTCATGAAGCGCGGCGGCGTCCCCCGCTTCGAGCGCTACTACCACCCGCGCGAGTTCACGCTGATGGCGGTGGAGACGCTGCCCGGCGAGCGCAAGTCCGACGCCGACGAGGGCATCCGGATGTCGGCCGGGCGGCGGGCGCTGCTGCGCCTTCCCCGGCCGGTCCGCGCGGGCCTCGGCCGCGCGCGGCGCGCCGTCTCGCGTTAGCTGTACGGAGTCCAGCGGTCGCTGTCGAAGGCGAGCGCGCGCGGGCGCACGTGCGCGCGGACCCTGTGGAAGAGGTCGCCGGGACAGTCGTGCACGGCTCGCACGACGTCGTCGGCCCCGGCGAGCCCGATCAGCTCTGCGACGCGGTCGAGCAGCTCGCGCTGCGTGAGGGCGGGCGCTCGGCGCTCCCGCGCCGGGACGGCGGCGAGCGCGACCGGCTCGCCGTCAGGCGCGAACGCGCCGAAGCGGTTGACGTACACGAGCACGCAGGTGATCGGCTCGCCGCTGTCGTCGACGGCGAGGTGGATGTCGTCGAGCCGGCCGAAGCGATAGCTCAGCTCGGACCAGGTCAGCTGGGTCGCCTGGGCGTCGGTCGTGTACAGGACGGCCGCGCGGACCCTGGCGCCCGGGCTGGAGAAGAGGGTCGCCGGCATGGCGCCGTAGATCGCGACGGTGGCGGCCGCGGCCACGTCGAAGTCATGCAGCTCGCCCGCGAGCACCAGCACCTCGCGGTCCGACGGCTCGGTGAAGTGCGCGAACTTGCGCGCGAGCGTCTCCGGGGCCACGTTCGAGCCGAACGCCAGTATCGGGTGGCGGTCCCGCGCGTAGCGCTCGTCGGGCGGGAGCACCTCGCCGTCGCGCAGCAGGTACGACTGCGGCGGGCGCTCCCACGGGTACGCGAGGCCCCACTGGATCTGCTCCGGGCCGCACTCGCGCGCCGCGACGGCGCCGAGCCAGGCCGCCAGCAGCTCGTCGAACGGCTCCGGCTCGAGCAGCAGCCTTTCGCGCAGCTCGTCGGGGAAGTCGAGCACCCGCGCCAGCGTACGCTTCACGCCATGCGAACGGTCTGGATGCCCGGCGGGCTGCGCACGACGATCCACCTCACCGGCGACGACACGGACGGCGCGCTGTTCATGCTCGTCGACGAGCCGCCGACCGGCTGGTCGCTGCCGCCACACCGGCATCTCAACGAGACGGAGACGATCCACATCGTCGCGGGGACGTTCGCGCTCGACATCGACGGCACGGCGGTGACGGCCGGGCCTGGCGAGACGGTCCACATCCCGATCGGCATCGTCCACTCGGGCCACTGCGTCGAGGGTCCGGGGCGCCGCGTCATCGTCTTCAGTCCTGCGGGCATCGAGGGCTTCTTCCTCGAGACGGGCACCGACACACCGGAGGCCGATGTCGATCCTGCTGCCGCGCTCGACTCCGCGAAGCGCCATGGCTGGCGCTTCGCGGCGGACCGGACGTAGGCGCCGGCGTGAGCCCTGGAGGGCTCAGCCGATGACGAGGATGCTGCCGACGCTGTAGTCGTTGTTGTCCAGAGCCCGGGGGCCACGATTGCGGACGCAGGCCCCGAGCTCGTAGCTGCCGGCGCCGAGGGCTCTGGCTGTCGACGTGGTGATCGCCATGCGCCCCACGCCCTCATCGATCTGCACGGTCACGTAGTTGTTGTCCAGGATGGAGGGGGACCCGGTGTCGCCCGCGGGGCGGCGGCAGACGTGTACGTCCACTGTCCACCTCTCGGCGGTCCCGTCGTTATCGGACAACGCCCCGAGGGCCACGGTGCCGGTCGCCTGAATCGTCTGGGTGTCCGTGACCGAGACCGTCTGGGTGGGTCCGGCGAAGCCGAACAATGCCGACGGCGACAACGAGACACTATCGATCGGGCCGCCGAAAGAGGTCGCGAAGGCGATGCCGCCGGAGGCGCCGCGCGGCCCGGTCGGGCCGGTGTTGCCCTTCGGGCCTGCCGGGCCGGTCGGACCCTTCGCACCCGTCAGACCTGCCGGGCCGGTCGGACCCTTCGCACCCGTCAGACCTGCCGGGCCGGTCGGACCCTTCGGGCCTGCCGGGCCGGTCGGACCCTTCGGGCCCGCCGGGCCGGTCGGACCCCTGCGTCCGGTCGGCCCCGTCTCGTTCCAGGCGATCGCCTTCTCACCCGTTGAACACGTCTCTCCGGCGTCGCGATCCTTGACCCGAAGCGCACCGCTGGACGTGTCGTAGCACGCGGAGATGGTCCCGTTGGAACCGGGGATCGCCGCCACGGCGATGCCGAACCCGCCGGCCACGACACCTGCCGCGACCAATGCGGCCGGCCTGATGATTCCTGCGCTCCGCCTGAACAACACGCCTCCGAGCCTCGATTGGGGCGGGAGTATCCTCTGCGTATTGACCGGATGTCAAGTGGGCGGTGCCCGGCTCGAACGGGCGACCTCCTGCTTGTAAGGCAGGCGCTCTGACCAACTGAGCTAACCGCCCTTCGGCGGTGAGGTTAGGCGGCGGCCTCGGCAGCGGGCGACGACACAGCGTCGAGCGCCTCGATCAGCGCGGCGTTGAACCGCTTGTACGAGGAGATCGCGGCGCCGTGGTCCGCCGGGATCGGGAAGGACGGCGCGTCGAGTAGGCGGGCGAGCTCGCGCTGGTGCTCGGGCGGCACGCCGCTGTCGCGCTCGGTGATGACGACGGCAGCGGGGACGGTGAGATCGGGCAGCCACTCACGAGAGTCCCAGCCTGCGAGCTCGCGGCCGGCATCGGCGAGATCGACGGAGGCGCCGCGGGTGAGCTCGGAGGTCGTCCACACCGTGACCGGATGGTCGGGGAAGCCGGCGAGGCGCAGGCCGTTGCGCCAGAGGAGGTCGGGCGCGAGGCCGAGGCCGAGGCGAATGAACGCGAGGCCGCGCCAGAGCAGCTGCTGGCGGAAGTCGGTCCAGTGAGACGAGGTCGCGCACAGGACCATGCCCGCGACGACGTCGGTGTGGTCGCGGGCGAGCAGCTGCGCGATCGGCCCGCCCATCGAGTAACCCACCACGAGCGCCGGGGCCGCGCCGATCTGCCCGAGCAGCGCGGCGGCGTCGGCGGCGCAATCGCCGAGGCGGAACTTGGCGTGCGAGCGGATCCCGCGCCCGTGTCCGCGGTGGTCGATCGCCAGCACGCGATAGCCGGCGCGCTCGAGCGCTCCGTAGTTGCGCCAGAAGTTCAGGTCGGCCGAGAACATCCAGCCGTGCAGCAGCAGGACCGGCGGACCGTCGCCGCCGGAGTCGCGGACGAACATCTCGCCGCGGCCGCGGACTGCGATCACGCGGCCGGGCGGGAGCTCGAGCGGCGGCTCGGGCGCCCAGCGGGGATCGGTGGCCATGGCTTCAGGATATGGAGCGCACTGCGTCCAGCGCCCGACACAACTCCTCCGGCGCCTCGATCTGGGGATAGTGCCCGACGCCCGGCAGCTCGTGGACGCCGACGCCCGGCCGCAGCTCCCTCAGGCCGTCGAGGACGCTCGTCGTCGCCACGGGATCGTCGAGCCCCCAGGCGAGCGACAGCTTCCCGGCCCAGTCGCGCACGGCGCCGTGCCAGCGCTCCGTGTAGCGCTCGCGCTCGCTCATGTAGTTGATCGTCAGCGGCAACCGGCGCTGGCCGTCGTTGTGGGCCAGGAGCGCCCACTGGTCGGCCGCCTCCTCCTCGGTGAGCGGATGCTCCCTGGAGAAGATGCGCGCGAACTGCGCGCTGAACGAGCGCCGGTTGCTCAGCCGCGCGAAGGCGGGTCCGACGCGCGAGCGCAGCAGCTTCTGCCCGAGTGTCGGGCTCGCGCGGTGCAGCAGGATGCTGCCGTTGAACAGCAGCACGCCCGCCAGGCCGATGCTGAGCTCGCCGCGCAGGTCGCGCGCCATCAGCTCCGTCGCCACCGACGTGCCCATGTCGTGCCCGACGACGAACACCTCCTCGTGGCCGCCGCGGCTCACGAGCTCCTCGGCGGCGTCGGCCTGCCAGGCGAGTGTGTACTCGATCCCGTCCGGCTTCTCCGAGAGGCCGAACCCGAGGCAGTCGAACGCGACCACAGGCGGATCGGGCCGCAGCTCCATCAGCCGCCGCCAGTCGTACGAGCTCGACGGGAAGCCGTGCAGCAACAGCAGCGGCACGCCCTCCCCGTCGCGGCGCAGGACGAACAGCTGCCGCCCCGCGACCTCTTCGTAGGACCCGCTATCCCGCCACGCCTGTACCCGCTCGGTCAGCATCCTCAATACCCCCACGGAGACTCGAACTCCGACTACCAGAATGAAAATCTGGCGTGCTAACCCTTACACCATGGGGGCGTGCGGGCGGTCACGATACGCCAGTGGTCGTCTAGGTTCGCGCCATGCGCCGACTGATCCTCGCCCTCGCCGTGCTGAGCCTCGCGCCCGCGACCGCATCGGCTGCTCCCTACGTGATCCGCATCTCGGACTCCGGGACGGTCACCAAGATCGGGCCGTTCAAGCCGGGGCAGAACAGCAGCCTGGGCCGCGCCGTGCGGGCGTTCGGAGAGCCGGACTCGCGGCGGGAGATCGACGCCACCCTGTGCGCCGTTCGCTGGCGCTCGCCAGACCTCCGGATCTTCTTCGCGAACTTCGGCGGCGTGCCCGAGGGCGAGACCGTCTGCTCCAACCGGCACGGCTTCGCGCAGACCTTCGCCGCCCGCGGGCGGCGCTTCGCGAGCTGGGGTGGCGTGCGACCGGGGATGCGCAGCAAGGAGGTCCCGCAGCACCACCCGGACGCCACTCGCCACCGGCGCAGCTGGTGGCTCGAGACCTTCGTCTACCCGTTCGGCGAGGAGCGTCCGTCGCCCGTGGTCAAGGCCGCGGTGCGTCGCGCCCGCGTCACCGCGCTGATCGGCTACATCGGCGGCGCCGGGGAGTAGCAGCGGTGGCTAGCGTGCGCCCAGAGCCCCCGTGGCGTAATGGCAGCGCACGCGCCTTTTAAGCGTTGAGGTGAAGGTTCGAATCCTTCCGGGGGCACTAACCGGTATATGGTGGCCCGTGTGCCTGTGAGGGGGGTCGAGGTAGTCGCACGGCGTCGCCGCAGGACGCCCGAGGCGGCGCAGGCCGAGATCGTCGAGGCCGCCGAGGCGCTGCTGCGCGAGCGGCCGTTCCGCGAGCTGACGGTCGACGAGGTGATGCGGCGGACGGGCCTGTCGCGGCCGTCGTTCTACGTCTACTTCAAGGACCGCCACGAACTGGTGCTGCGGGTCGTGGTGCACCTCGAGCAGGAGCTCCTGGCGGTTGCGAACCGCTGGTACGAGTCGCTCGGCGGCGGCGCGTCGGTGCTGCGCGACGCGCTCGCCGGGATCGTCGGCGTGTGGGAGGAGCACGGGGCGGTGCTGCGCGCGCTCGCCGATGCGGCCGCCGACGATCCCGACGTCGAGGACATGTACGCGGCGCTGCTCCAGCGCTTCGTCGACGTCACCGCCGAGCACATCCAGCTCGAGATCAGCGTGGGCAGTCTGCCCAAGATCGACGCGACCGAGGCGTCGAAGGCGCTGGTCTGGATGAGCGAGCGCTACCTCTACCACTCGTTCGGGCCCGACCGCAGGGTGCCCCCGGCGAAGGTGCTCGAGACGCTCGGGACGATCTGGGCCCGAGCGCTCTACCTCACGCCCTAGTGTCGTGAATCAGAAGTTCGTGGGCAGCCCTATGGCGCCGGACTCGCGCCTGCCGACCGCCGCCAAACGGCCACGTACGCCCGGTACGCCGCCGGTTCGGCGGCGACCGGCACGCACGACCCGGCATCCATGTAGCTGCGCACGAACTTCCGACTCACGACACTAGAGGTCCTGGGTCAGCAGCCAGGCCCCGGCAGCCGCGGCCGTGCCGGCGACCGCGCTGGTCAGGACGACGCCGCTCGTCGGCAGCTCGCCCGCCGAGCGCAGCGTGGCGAAGAGGTCGCCGAGATCGGCGAGCACGCTGCCGACCAGCCAGGGCTTCGCGGCCCCGGAGCCCGCGCCGAGTGCGGCGAGCGCGCCGGCGCCCAGCGCGATGTCGCGCCCGCCGAGCCCGGTGGCCATCACGCGCGCGCCGGGCTTCGCGCTCTCGGATTCCCCGAGCCAGCCGCGGGTGACGAGCGGGGGCGATGCGAGCAGGCCGGCGCCGATGACGACGCGGCCGGCGGCGATGAGCTGGGCGATGGTGCGCGCGTTCATGCCGCCGAACCTAGTGCTTGAAATGCCTTCGGTGTGTGAACACCATCGAGATGCCGGCGGCGTCCGCGGCCTCGACCACCTCGGGGTCGCGCACGGAGCCGCCGGGCTGGATCACGCAGCGCACGCCCGCGTCGATCGCCAGCTGCGGCCCGTCGGAGAACGGGAAGAACGCGTCCGACGCCAGCGCGCCGCCGTTCAGCGAGGCGCCCACGGCCTTGGCCTTCTCGACCGCGATGCGCACGGAGTCGACGCGGCTCATCTGCCCGGCGCCGATGCCGACCGCCGCGAGCTCGTTGGAGATGACGATCGCGTTCGAGCGGACGTGCTTGCAGACCTTCCAGGCGAACAGCATCTCGCCCCATTCCTGCTCGGTGGGCTTGCGCTCGGTGACCACCTCCATGGCCGAGCGGTCCTCGAGGTCGATGTCGCGGTCCTGGATGAGCAGGCCGCCGATCACGCGCTTGAGGTCGCGCTCGCCGATGTTCGGCCGGCGCCGCTCGTTGTCCTCGAGGATGCGCATGTTGGGCTTGGCGCCGAGCACCTCGAGCGCCCCGTCGGTGAACTTCGGCGCGAAGACGATCTCGGCGAACTGCTTGACCAGCGCCTCGGCGACGTCCTCGTCGACGGGCCGGTTCAGGCACACGACGCCGCCGTAGGCCGACATCGGGTCGCACGCGAAGGCGCGCTTGTAGGCCTCGACGCCGGTCGACCCGACCGCGCAACCGCACGGGTTGTTGTGCTTGATGATCGCGCACGCGGGCAGCTCGAACTCGTCGACGAGCGGCGCGGGCGCCGTTGAGGTCGAGCACGTTGTTGAACGACAGCTCCTTGCCGCCGAGCTGGCGCACCATCGACAGGACGTGCATGCGCGAGCCGACCTCGGCGTAGTAGGCAGCGCGCTGGTGCGGGTTCTCGCCGTAGGAGAGGTCGAGCACCTTCTCGTAGGCGCCCATCGTCACGCTGCGGGAAGTCGTCCTGGCGCTCGGCGAACCAGCGCGCGATCGCGAGGTCGTAGCGCGCGGTGTAGGAGAACGCCTCCGCCGCCAGGTTCTCGCGCGTCGTGCAGCGACAGCCGGTTGCCCGCGTCCCGGAGCTCCTGCAGCACGGCGTCGTAGCTCTCCGGGCGAGCTCACGACGGCGCTGAAGGCGGAAGTTCTTGGCCGCGGCGCGGATCATCGTCGGACCGCCGATGTCGATGTTCTCGATGATCTCGTGCTCGGCCGCCCCGCGGCGGCGCCGCGACCGCCTCGAACGGGTACAGGTTCACGCACACGAGATCGACGAACTCGATCCCCTGTTCGGCCGCGGCGATCATGTGCGACGGCTCGTCGCGCCGCGCGAGCAGGCCGGCGTAGAGCTTCGGGTGCAGCGTCTTGACGCGGCCGTCCATGATCTCCGGGAAGCCGGTGAAGTCGCGTGATCGCGCGGACCTCGAGCCCGCGCCTCCTCGAGCGCCCTGCGCCGTCCCGCCGGTGGAGACGATCTCGACGCCGAGCTCCGACCAGACCGCGGGCGAAATCGACCAACCCGGTCTTGTCGGACACCGACAGCAGCGCCCGCCTGATCTCCACCTCGCCCGGCTGGGTCACGCGGCGGGACCCTACCGGTCGAAGCCCAGGACAACGGAGCTGAGCAGCTCGTGCTCGAGCGGCCGCAGCGCCGCCATCACCTCGTCGGGCGTGGTGGCGTCCGGCAGCTCGACGGCGCGCTGGGCGATGATGCGGCCGCTGTCGATGCCCTCGTCGACGTAGTGGACGGTGACGCCGAAGACCTTGACCCCGTACTCGAGCGCCTCCTCGACCGCGTGCAGGCCCGGGAAGGCCGGCAAGCAGCGACGGGTGGACGTTGATGACGAGCTCCGGGAAGCGCGCCAGGAAACCGGCCGAGAGCAGCTTCATGTAGCCGGCGAGGACCACGAGCTCGACGTCGTGCCCGACCAGCCAGTCGGCGATGGCCTCGTCGCGGGCCGCGCGGTCGGGATACTCCTCGAGCGCGAAGGTCCCGGCCGGGAGATCGCGCTCGCGGGCGCGCTCGAGCGCGCGGGCGTCGGCGTTGTCGGACGCCGACTGCGACAACGTCCACGCCGCGTTCGAGCAGCGCGCCGAGGTTGGAGCCGAAGCCGGAGGCGAGGACCCCTACTCGCATATGAGCTTCGGAAACCGACCGCCCGTCGAGCGCAGGGTGCCCGCGCTCAGCAGAGCGTCGACTCGGTCGAGGACGTCGGGCGCTGAGAGGTGCCCGTAGGTCCCGTACTCGGGCAGCCCGTCGTAGGCGTGCTTGGCGATGACCTTGGAGCGCCCGCCGCGCAGGATCTCCACGGCGCGGGTGCGCCCGACGGCCGGCTCGGCGGCCTCCACGACCGACAGGATGGCGTCGTCGAGCGCGTCGGCGTCGAGCGGCCGCGCGCTCAGCTGCCGCGCGCGCCTGGCGGCCACCCGCACCGCGGGCTCGGGGGGCGGCGGCCGCAGCGACGGGTCGCACACGTCGCAGCACGGCACGCCCGGGTCGGTGTGCGGGGCGGTGGAGTCACCGAAGTGCCGCAGGATCCCGGCGCGCCGGCAGCCGTTGCCCTCGACCCAGCCCCACACGCTGCGGTACTGGCGCCAGCGCGCCCTCGTCCCCTCCGTCGCCGACGTGCGGCAGACGGCACGCGCGCGCCCGTCCCACTCGCCCGTTACGCGGCCGAGAGCGCGGTCGGGCGGCGACGGCGCCGGCTGGATGACGCTCGCGCGCGCGAGGTGGCCGATGATCGCGCGCACCTGCTCACCGTCGCCGTCGCCGATGACGTGCGCGAGCTCGTCGATCCCGACGTCGTAGCGGCCGTCGGCGGCGCGACCGAGGAGCCGCCTGGCGACGGACGCGATCGCGCCCTCGTCGACCGTCGAACGCTCGATGAAGAAGACGTGCAACCCCTTGTCCCGGGAGCTGGCGAACAGCAGGCAGCGGGCGGGAGCACCGTCACGGCCCGCGCGTCCCGCCTCCTGGTAATAGGCCTCGATCGACCCCGGCACCGACTCGTGGCAGACCGTGCGCACGTCGGCCTTGTCGACCCCCATGCCGAACGCGTTCGTCGCCACGACGACCTGGACGGCGCCGGCCATGAACCTGCGCTGCGTCTCGGCACGTACCTCCCGCGGCAGCCCGGCGTGGTAGGGGAGCACGCTGCGTGTCGAGCTCTCCGCCCAGCCGCCGGGCGAGCCGCTCGCACTCCGCGCGCGTTCCGGCGTAGACGATGGCCGGCAGCGCGCCCTCCTGCGCCAGCGCGGCGCCGATCCCGCGGTGACCGGCCTCCTTGGTCTTCGCCGGTACGACCGCGAACGACAGGTTCGGGCGGTCGAACCCGGTCGCGACGTGCACGGGATCGCGCAGTGACAGCTTCGCGACGATGTCGCGCGCGACCTCGGGCGTCGCCGTGGCGGTCGAGGCGACGATCGCGGCGGCGCCGAGCCAGCGCGCCGCGTCCGCGAGCCGGAAGTAGTCCGGCCGGAAGTCGTGCCCCCACTGAGACACGCAGTGCGCCTCGTCGACGACGAACAGCCCCACGCGGGCACCGCGCAGCCGCTCCACGAACCCCGGCGAGCTGAACCGCTCCGGCGACGACGTACAGCAGCCGCAGGTCCCCGCGCAGTGCCGCGTCGAGCACGCGGCGGTTGGCCGCCGCGTCCTGCTGGGCGTTGATCAGCGCCGACCCGTCCCGGCGCGACGCGCCGGAGCGCCTCCACCTGGTCCTGCATCAGCGACACCAGCGGCGAGACGACGAGCGTCAGGTCCGACCGCATCAGCGCCGGCAGCTGGTAGCACAGCGACTTGCCCGACCCGGTGGGCATGACCACCAGCACGTCCCGGCCGGCCAGCGCGGCGTCGACGGCCTCTCGCTGACCCGGCCGGAACGCCGCGAAGCCGAACAGCCGTGCGAAGCGCGCCCGCGGCGTCGGTCGCGGACACGACCGGCGCCTGCGGCTCCTCGTCGAGGCCGGGAAGGGTCAGGGACTGCACGGGACGGCCGAAGCTACACCCGGCTTCGGACGGCCCCGAACGGTCTGCGCCGGCTTGTTGCAGAGCGGACGGTCAGGCGCGGACGAGCGGCAGCGCGCGCTCGAATGCGTCCTTCGCCTGCGCCGAGGCCTCGGTGTCGGGCAGCGGGTACTCGCCGGAGAAGCAGGCGTCGCAGTGGTCCGAGCGCTCGAGCTCGATCGCCTCGTAGACGCCCTCCAGGGACAGGTAGGCGAGCGAGTCGCAGTCGAGCTCGGCGGCGATGTCGGAGACGGTGTTGCCCGTGGGCGATCATCTCCTCGCGCGTGGACATGTCGACGCCGTAGTGGCAGGGGTGGCGGATCGGCGGCGCGGAGATGCGCAGGTGCACCTCGGACGCGCCGGCGTCGCGCAGCATCTGCACGATCTGCCGGGTCGTGTTGCCGCGCACGATCGAGTCGTCGACCACGACCAGGCGCTTGCCCGCGACCACCTCCGGCAGCGGGTTGAACTTCAGCCGCAGGCCGTGCTTGCGCAGCTCCTGGCCCGGTTGGATGAACGTGCGCGCGACGTAGCGGTTCTTGACGAAGCCGTCGTCCTGGGGGATGCCCGTGGCCCTCGCGTAGCCGCGGGCGGCGGCGTTGCCGGAGTCGGGCACGGCGATCACGAGATCGGCCTCGACCGGCGCCTCGCGGGCGAGGATCTCCCCCATGCGCGAGCGCGAGGTATGCACCACGCGACCCTCGAGCTGGGTGTCGGGCCGCGCGAAGTAGATGTGCTCGAAGACGCAGAACGCCTTGCGATCGGCCTCCACGACCTGGCGCGTGCGCAGGCCGTTCTCGGTCAGCGTGACGAGCTCGCCGGGCAGCACGTCGCGCAGGAACTCGGCGCCGATGATGTCGAACGCGCACGACTCCGAGGCCACGACGAACCGGTCTTCGAGACGGCCCAGCGCGAGCGGCCGCAGGCCGGCGGGGTCGCGGAACGCGCACACCCGGTCCTTGGCCATGACCACGGTCGAGAAGGCGCCGTGCAGGCGCGGCAGCACGTCGGCGATGGCCTCCTCGATCGTCGCCCCCGGGTGCGTGGACAGCAGGGCGGCGATGATCTCCGAGTCCGACGTCGAGCGGAACGAGACGCCGGCACCCACCAGCTCCGAGTGCAGCTCGACCGCGTTGACCAGATTGCCGTTGTGGGCGAGTGCGACCTCCCGCACGTCCGAGCGCCACACCGGCTGCGAGTTCTCCCAGGAGTTCGCGCCGGTCGTCGAGTAGCGGACGTGCCCGACCGCCATCTCGCCCTCGAGCGCGCGCAGCTTCTGCTCGTCGAAGACCTGGTTGACGAGGCCCTGGTCGCGAACGGTGATGATCCGGCCGCCCGACGAGGTGGCGATGCCGGCCGACTCCTGGCCGCGGTGCTGGAGCGCGTAGAGCGCGAAGTATGCGAGCCGGGCGACCTCGCGGCCGGGCGCGTAGACGCCGAACACACCGCACTCGTCGCGCGGTCCGTCGCGGGGATCGAGCAGATCAGAGGTGGAGGGGGCCACGGGACCGCTGCGACGCAGGCTAGCAGCGGCCCCGGATCCCGTCGGCTACTTCTTGATCTTCACCTTCTGCGCGGCGCGCAGGGTCGCGCCGTTGACGGTGCCCTGGGATGTCAGCTGGTAGCGCCCCTTCTTGATCTTCTTGGCGACCTTGAGCTTGATCTTGCGCGTGCCCTTGGGCAGCGAGGCGATCCTGGCTGTGCCCAAGACCTTCTTGGCGCCCTTGACCAGCGTCAGCACGAGGTCCGTGATGTCCTCGCCCGCCGTCACCTTGAACTTCAGGGCCTTCTTCTTCTTGGCCTTCTTGGCCGAACCGAGGACGGTGGCGGCCCGGAGCGGCAGCGATCGGGGAGTGGCGGTGGGCGACGGTGTCGCCGTCGCCGTCACTGTCGCGGTCACTGTCGCCGTCGCGGTGCCGCCGGGTGAAGCGGTCGCCGTCGCGGTGCCGCCGCCGCCCGGGGTCGCGCCGGTGATCTTGAACGTGCCCTTGTAGGAGCCGCCGAAGCTCTGGTAGTAGGCGACGATGAGGACGTAGTAGCCGGGCTGGATGTTCTCGAGGTGAGCGGACTCCTCGAAGCCGTTCGGCCACCCGGTGTCGCCGCCTGAATCGAACGTGGGGGCGAGATCGTCACCGACGGCGGCGCCGGTGGCATCGCTCTTGTAGAGGTGAAGGTCGAAGTCGGCCAGCGGGTTGGAGTAGTCCGCGACCGTCGAATCGACGGTGACCGGCCCTCCGCTCTCGATCTTGATCAGCGTCTGGTCGCAGTAGTTGGCCGACTCCTTCGAGCAGTCGTCGGGGTCGTAGGAGCTGGTCGTGTAGTCCCCGTTGGCCGCCGGTCCGTCCCAGGCGACCTCGGGCGTGGCGGCGGAGACGGTGAGAGTGCGATCGGGTGCGGCGGCGGCGACAATCGGCACCGCCAGCACGGCGACAACGGCCACGAGAGGCAGCGCGCGCCGGGTTAAGGACTTCGTCATGTATGCACAAACGCTGCGCGCGCGCCGAACTCGCGCTCAGCGCAGCAGGTCGGCGAGGCCGTGGGCGTGCCGCTCGGCCATGTCCGACACCGCGACCGAGATCCCACCGAGGGTGAGGGCGTCGCCGCCCACGCTCCCGATGACCTGCACGGCGGCACCGAACGCGCGCAGCGCTTCCGCGCCGCCGGACACGACGAAGCAACCGGGCGCCTCACCGAACAGCAGCGCCTCTTCGTCGGGCAACTCGATGGCCGCGCCGCGCCCGGACGCGATGCAGCACTCGGCCAGCGCGACGAGCAGTCCTCCCTCGGCGACATCGTGAGCGGAGTGCAGCGCACCGGAGCGCACGCCCCCGCGCACGGCGGCCAGCAGCGCGCGCAGCTCGCCGAGGTCGGCGGACGGGAGCGCGTCGGGCAGCGGCTCGCCGCAGAGCTTGGCCAGCTCGGAGCCCGCCAGCGACGGGGACCAGTCCGACGTGCGCAGGAGCGCGATCGCATCGCCGTCGGCGGCGAAGCCGAGCCGTCCGGCGGCGTTCGCGTCCGGCAGCTCCCCGACCATGCCGACGACAGGCGTCGGGTAGATCGGGCCGCCGCCGCCCTCGTTGTAGAGCGAGACGTTGCCGCCCACGACCGGGACGTCGAGCGCGCGGCAGGCATCGGCGATTCCCGCCACGGCGCGCGAGAGCTGCCAGGCGATGTGCGGCTTCTCGGGGTTGCCGAAGTTCAGGCAGTTCGTGAGGCCCAGCGGCTCGGCGCCCGCGCAGGCGAGGTTGGCCGCGCACTCCATGACCGCCTCGACCGCGCCGCGGTACGGATCGCAGGCCACCCGCCGTCCGTTGCCGTCGATCGACACCGCGATCGCGGGGCGGGGCCCGTCGCTCGGCGCCGGGTCGAGCAGCAGGACGGCGGCGTCGCACGCCTCCGGCCGGCGCACGGTGCGCGAGCCGACGATGCAGTCGTACTGCGAGAACGCCCAGCGGCGCGAGGCGAGGTTGGCCGAGCCGACCAGCGCGAGCAGCCGGTCGGCAACGCTCGTCGCCTCCAGCGTCCGCGGCGGCGGCGGATACAGCGGGGTCGTCGGCGCCGCGGGCTCGAGCTCGTAGACGGGGCACTCGTCCACGAGGGCCACGACCGGAAGCTCGCCCACCAGCTCGTCGCCGTCGAGCACGCGCAGCGCACGCGTGCCGGTGACCTCGCCGATGACGGTCCCGTTGACATCCCACCTCGCGCAGGTGGCCAGGACCTCGTCCACGCGCGCGGGCTCGACGACGCACAGCATCCGCTCCTGCGACTCCGAGATCATGATCTCGAACGGCTCCATGTCGGCCTCGCGCAGCGGGACGCGCGCGACGTCGATGTCGATGCCGACCTCGCCCTTGGACGCCATCTCGCTCGACGACGAGGTCAGCCCGGCGGCGCCGAGGTCCTGGAGCGACACGAGCAGCCCCCGATCGAGCAGCTCGAGCGAGCACTCCATCAGCTTCTTCTCCTCGAACGGGTCGCCGATCTGCACCGTCGGGCGCTTGGCCTCGTCGGCGTCGCCGAGCTCCGCTGAGGCCAGCACCGACGCGCCGCCGATGCCGTCGCGCCCCGTGCGGGCGCCGAACAGCACGAGCTTGTTGCCCACACCCGCGGCGGCGCTGCGGATCAGCCGCTCGGTCTCGATCAGGCCCAGGCACATCGCGTTGACGAGGCAGTTCTGCTCGTAGGGCCCTTCGAAGTAGATCTCGCCGCCGACGGTGGCGACGCCGATCGAGTTGCCGTAGTGGCCGATGCCCGCGACCGCCTGCTCGAGCAGGTAGCGCGAGCGCGGCGAGGAGACCTCGCCGAAGCGCAGCGAGTCCAGCACCGCGATCGGGCGCGCGCCCACCGCGAACACGTCGCGCAGGATCCCGCCGACGCCGGTGGCCGCGCCCTGGAAGGGCTCGACCGCGCTCGGGTGGTTGTGGGACTCGACCTTGAACGCGCACGACATGCCGCCGCCGACGTCCACCGCGCCGGCGTTCTCGCCCGGCCCCAGCACGAGCTTGGGGCCCTCGACCGGCAGCGTGCGCAGCAGCGCCTTGGAGTGCTTGTAGGCGCAGTGCTCGCTCCACATCAGGCTGAACATCGCCAGCTCGACGCCGTTGGGCTCGCGCTCGAGCTTGTCCACGATCAGGTCGTACTCGGCGTCGGTCAACCCGAGCTCGCGCCACGGCGCGGCGGCAGCGGTCATGCCACCGCCTCGAACAGCCTGAGCCCGTCGATGCTGCCGCGCAGGATGTCGACGGCGTGTTCCGGGTGCGGCATCAGGCCCATCACGTTGCCGGCGTCGTTGCAGACGGCGGCGATGTCGTCCTGCGAGCCGTTGGGGATCGGGTCCGTGACGTAGCGCAGCACGACGTCGACCGCGGCGGGCGCGAAGTAGCGCCCGGTGGTGTGCTTGGCGGGGATCGACAACCGCTCGCCCGCACTCAGCCCGCGGGTCCACACGCAGTCGGTCGGCATGACCTCGACCTCGGTCTGGCGCATCGCGAAGCGCAGGTTCGTGTTGGGGAGCAGCGCGCCCGGCAACAGGCCCGCCTCGCAGAGAACCTGAAAGCCGTTGCAGATGCCGAGCACGGGGCCGCCCTCGCGCGCGAACGCCTCCACCTCCGCCATCACCGGCGCGAAGCGCGCGATCGCGCCCGCGCGCAGGTAGTCGCCGTACGAGAAGCCGCCGGGGACGACGACGGCATCGACGCCCTTCAGGTCGCGGTCGGCATGCCACAGCTCGACCGCCTCGCCGGCCAGCGAGCACGCGAGCCGGGCGTCCGCGTCGTCACAGCTCCCGGGGAACGTGACCACCCCGAACTTCACTGGACGATCTCGTAGTCCTCGATCAGGGGGTTCGAGAGCAGCTGCTCGCACATCCGCGGCAGCTGCGACGGGTCCTCGACGTCGAGCTCGACCAGGCGACCCACGTGCACGTTCGACACGCCCTCGAAGCCCAGCGCCGGCAGTGCGCGCTCGACCGTCTGGCCCTGAGGATCGAGGATGCCCGCCTTCGGACGGATCAGGACCCGGGCCCGCACCTGCGCTCCCACTCGCCGAACGCCTCGCCCGCGAGCATCTCGTAGGCCTCGACGTAGAGCTCGCGCGTGCGCGCCACGACGTCGTCCGGGATCGGCGGCGCCGGCGGGGCCTTGTCCCAGCCGGTGCCCGAGGCCCAGTCGCGCACGTACTGCTTGTCGTAGCTCGGCTGCGAGCGCCCGGGCTCGTAGCCCTCCGCCGGCCAGAAGCGCGAGGAGTCCGGCGTGCAGACCTCGTCGCCGAGCACGAGCTCGCCGTCCTCGTCGAGGCCGAACTCGAGCTTCGTGTCGGCGAGGATGATCCCGCGCGCGCGCGCGTGGTCGGCGACGCGCTGGTAGACGGCGAGCGTCACGTCGCGGACGCGCTCCGCCAGGGCGCGGTCGCCGATCAGCTCGACCGTGCGCTCGAAGTCGATCGCCTCGTCGTGGCCGACCTCGGCCTTCGTCGACGGTGTGTAGAGCGGCTCCGGCAGCTGCTCGGACTCCTGCAGGCCGGCGGGCAGCTCCAGCCCGCTGACGCGACCGGTCGCCCGGTAGTCCTTCCAGCCCGACCCCGTGATGTAGCCGCGCACGACGCACTCGACCGGCAGCATTTTCAGCTTGCGCACGCGCACGCCGCGCGCGCGCGCGTCGTCCGGCACGCCGTCGGTGTACGACAGGACGTGGTTGGCGACGATGTCGGCTGTCAGGTCGAACCACAGCGCCGAGAGCCCCGTGAGCACCTTCCCCTTGTCGGGGATCGGTGTCGGGTGCACGACGTCGTAGGTCGAGATGCGGTCGGACGCGACGAGCAGCAGCTCGTCGCCGAGGTCGTAGAGCTCGCGAACCTTGCCGGACGCGAGCAGGGGCAGGTCGGCAACGCTTGTCACCCCTCTGAAGCTACTGCCTCCTTCGGATCAACTATCTGGCCCGGCCGGAAACTGCGCCAGCTTGTTTGATCTGGGCGACGTCACCGGCGAAATCCGCAACGAGCGCGGCCAGCGCGTCGGGCTGGTCGATCATCGAGAACGCCTTGCTGTCAGCGATCGTCTCCAGGCGCGCGTCGGGCAGCAGCTCGGCCAGCTTCTGGGCGTCCGACAGCGGAAAGAGCTTGTCGTCGGGGGCCCACGCGAGCAGCACGGGCTTGTCGAAGCCCGGCAGGCGCTTGGCCGCGTCCTGGGTGACCTCGGGATCCAGGCCGAGCGTGAAGCGCCGCAGGTCGTCGAGCACGGCGGGCTTGGAGAGCACGTTCTGCGCCCAGCCCTTGGCCAGGTGGTCGACGTCGCCGTGCGAGAGCATCCCGTAGCCGACCGGCGAGCGGCGGATCGCCGCCGAGCGCATGCCGGCCAGCGCCGCCTTCAGCCCGCCCGGAAGCTTCGCCGCCGTGACGAGCGCCTTGAAGAAGCTCGGCGGGAAGTTGTCGAACGCGTCGCAGTTGGTGAGCACGAGCGCGCCGAGGCGCTGCGGGTGATCGACGGCGACGACCTGGCTCAGAGCGCCCCCGGTGTCGTTGCCCACCAGCACGACATCCTCGAGCTCCAGCGCCTCGAGGAACTCCGCGATGATCGCCGCCACGCCACGCGGCGAGACGTCGGCGCCCGGCTTCATCGCATCCGGGTGCGCTCCCAGCGGCCACGTGGGCATCAAGCAGCGCAGCCCGCGGTCCGCCAGCCGCGAGCCCAGCTCGCTCCAGAGATCGCCGCCCATCAGGTAGCCGTGGACGCAGATCACCGGGCGTCCGGACCCGACCTCGTCGTAGTGGATAGTTCCCGCCGTCAGTTCGATGCTTGCCATGGGCATAACATACATGCAGTCTGTATGAATGACAAGCGCACCCAGCCGGAGCGCACGGCCGCGACTCGCGGCGCACTCATCGCCGCCGGCCGCGAGCTGTTCGCGCGCGACGGGTACGCGGCGGTCGGAACCCCCGCCATCGCCGCCGCCGCGGGCGTCACCCGCGGCGCGCTGTACCACCAGTTCGCCGACAAGACGGACCTGTTCCGGGCGGTGGTGGAGGCGGTCGAGACCGACGTCACGGCCCGGCTCACCGAGCGGGTGCTGGCCTCGGGCGCCGACAGCCCCGCCGCCGCGCTGCGCGCCGCGGTCACGGCCTGGCTCGACGCCTGCGAGGAACCGGAGGTCCGCCGCATCGTCCTGATCGACGGACCGGGCGTGCTGGGCTGGGAGGAGTTCCGCGCGATCGTCCTCAGGCACGGGCTCGGCCTCACCGAGCAGATGCTCCAGGCGGCGATGGACGCGGGACAGCTCGAGCGCGGGCCGACGCGCGCGCTGGCCCACGTGTTCGTCGGGGCGCTCGACGAGGCGGCGCTTTACGCGGCCGCCGGCAAGCAGGCCCGCGCCGAGGCCGAGGACGTGCTCCAGCGGCTCCTGGACGCGATGCTCACAGCTCGTACGGGAACTGCGTGAGGACCTCGCAACCGCCGGGCGTGACGAGCAGCAGGTCCTCGAGCCGGACGCCGCCGTAGCCCTGGCGGTAGCAGCCCGGCTCGACCGTGATCACGTCGCCGGCCACCAGCTCGTCGCCGGACAGGCCCATCCGCGGGAGCTCGTGCACGTCGAGCCCGACGCCGTGGCCGAGCCCGTGGAAGAACCCCTCCGCCGACCCCGGCTCCGCCGTCCGCTGCGTCGGCTTTCCCGCCGCCTCGTAGATCGCGCAGGCGATGTCGAACAGCTCGGTGCCGTCGACGCCCGGGCGGACCGCCTCGGTCACGCGCGCGAGCGCCTCCCGGGTGAGCTCCCAGTACTCGCGCAGCTCGGGATCCGGATCGCCGCCGCCGGCCACGAACGTGCGCGTCATGTCGGCCCAGCACCGCGACCGCCCGTCGCGGGGCCAGATGTCGACGATCACGCTCTCGCCGGCTGCGATCGGGCCGGTCCCGGATTCGTGGCCCACGGCCCCCTGGGCGCCGGGCCCGACGATCACGTCGTCGTCGAGGTCGCACCCGTGCTCGCGCGCGACCGCCTGCATCGCCGCTCGCACCTCCTCGCAGGTCAGCCCGTCGCGGCAGTCGTGGATCAACTGGCGCGCGACCGCCATCGCTGCGTCCGCCGCGCGCTGGGCCCGCCGGATGCCGGCGAGCTGGGGCTCGGTCTTGATGCGCCGGCGGTCGGTGAACACGGCGTCATCGACCGTGAGCTCGACGCCGCGGCCGCGCAGCGCGTCAGCGAGCGACAGGGGGAAGTCCCACGGCACCACGGCGGCGCGCACGCCCAGATCGTCGAGCACCCGCCGCACGCCCTCGGCCCGCGCCTCCAGTCGCGGCAGACGGCTGAGCTCGCGCCTGCCGTAGCGCTCCGGGTCGAGAACCTCGACGTCGGGTGCTGCTGCTTGCACGCTGGTGGCGTCCAGCGAACCCACGACAGCGCATCTCCGACCGTCCGCTTCCACGTACAGGAACGGGTCGACGATCGTCGTCGGGATCGCGTGGAAGAGATCTGTTGATGTGGCGGTATCGCCGTACAGCAGTAGATCAGGCAATGGTCTCCAACCTTCCCAGCACCTCGGGCACGTGCTCCAGGTAGGCGCCGTAGTCGAAGATCGCGTCGAGATCGAGATCCAGCTCCTCCGCCTCGAGCAGGGACCGCAGCGGGGTCTGCCTGTCCCACGCCTGCTGCGCGAGCCGCTGCACGATCCGGTAGGCGTCGTCGCGCACCATCCCGCCGCCCACCAGCGCGAGCAGCACGCGCTGGGAGAACAGCGCCCCGCAGGTGAGCTCCAGGTTCGCGCGCATGCGCTCGGGATGCACGGTCATGCCGCGCACGACACGCAGGGCGAGGGACTGCATGTAGTCGATCAGGATCGTCGCGTCGGGGAGGATCACCCGCTCGGCACCGGAGTGCGAGATGTCGCGCTCGTGCCAGAGGGCGACGTTCTCGAGCCCGGCCTGCGCGTAACCGCGCAGAACGCGCGCCAGCCCGGTGATGCGCTCCGTCGTGATCGGGTTGCGCTTGTGCGGCATCGCGCTCGACCCCTTCTGGCCGGCGCGGAACGGCTCCTCGACCTCGCGCACCTCGGTCCGCTGCAGGTGACGGATCTCCGTCGCGAAGCGCTCGAGCCCCGCGCCCGCCAGCGCGATCGCCTGCAGCAGCTCGGCATGGCGGTCGCGCGGGACGACCTGCGTCGAGACCGCCTCGCGCTCGAGTCCCAGCGCCGCCAGCACCCGCTCCTCGTAGGCGGGCGAGTGCGACGCGTACGTGCCCACCGCCCCGCTGATCGCGCCGACCGCCGCCTGCTCGAACGCACGCTCCAGCCGGGCGCGGTTTCGTTCGGCCTCGAACGCGAACCCGGCGAGCTTGAGCCCGAATGACGTCGGCTCGGCATGGACGCCGTGCGTGCGGCCCACGCAGACGGTGCCCGCGAACTCGCGTGCCCGCTCGGCGAGGGCGACGGCGTACTCGCGCGCGCCCGCGCGGATCGGCTCGCCGGCGCGCCGGATCTGCAGGGCCAATGCGGTGTCGAGCACGTCCGACGACGTCAGGCCGTAGTGGATCCAGCGGCCCGCCTCGCCCGCAGACGCCGAGAGCACGTCGACGAACGCCGCTACGTCGTGATCGGTGACCGCCTCGCGCTCGCGCACCGCGTCGACCGTGAACGTCGCCGCGCGGATCGCATCGCGCTCGGCCTCGGTCGGCCCGTCGAGCGCCTCCGCCGCCGCGACCTCGACGTCCCGCCATGCCGTCATCCGCGCCTCGTCGGTCCACACGGAACCGAGCTCCGGGCGCGTGTACCTGTCTATCACCCGCCGACCCCGATCACCCGCGAAAGGCTATTCGGCAGCCAGGACCGTGAGGAACGCCTCGACCACCTCGGGGTCGAACTGCGTCCCGGCGCCGTCGCGCAGCTCCTGCCGCGCGGCCTCGGCGCTCAGCGGCTTCGCCCGGTAGGGACGGACCGCGGTCATCGCCTCGTAGGCATCGGCCACCGACAGGATCCGCGCCTCCAGCGGAATCGCGTCGGCCGTGATCCCGTGCGGGTAGCCGCCGCCCGCCCAGCGCTCGTGGTGAGCGAGCACCCACGACGCGATGTCGCGCAGACCGGCATGCGAGCAGATGCGCGCGCCGACCTCGGCGTGCCGTCGCACCTCCGCCCACTCCTCGGGCGCGAGCGCGTAGCGCTTGTGCAGGATCGCGTCGGAGACGGCGAGCTTGCCGATGTCGTGCAGAAGCCCGGCGATCTGGATGCGCTCGACCTCCTCGGCGGTGAAGCCCATGCGGCTCGCGATCTGCTCCGAGTAGCGGCCGACGGTCTGCGAGTGCCGCGCCGTGCCGGCGTCGCGCAGATCGAGCGTCTCGGCCAGCAGCAGCACCGCCGACAGCTGCTCGGCACCGCGGCTGTCGCTGTTGTGGAGCGACGCGAGCAGCGTCTCGAGCGTCACGGGGTCGTAGACGACGACGCGGTCGCGGCCGAGCCGCTTTGCCACGTAGAGCGCGCTCGTGGCCGCGCGCAGCAGCGCCTCGGCGTTGAGGATCTCCGGCCCGGTGACCGCGAGCCCCGCCGACAGCGTCAGCCCCCACGGCACGTCCAGGGTCTCGCTCACGCTGCGGCGCAGGGCCTCGGCCGTCAGCCGCGCGCCGGCCGCGTCCGTGCGCGGCAGCACCAGCGCGAACTCCTCGCCGCCGAGCCGCGCGGCGATGCCGCCGGGCGGCAGCGTGTCGCCGATCACCCATGCGATCCCCTTCAGGACGGCATCGCCCGTCATGTAGCCCGAGCTCGTCGTTGACGCGCTTGAAGCCGTCCGCGTCGGCGACGACCAGGGCCACGCCCTCGGGCCCGGCGGCGGCGATGGCCTCGTCGATCGCGCTCGAGAGGCGGCGGCGGTTGCGCAGCCCGGTGAGCGGGTCGTGCTCGGAGAGGTGGCGTAGGCGCTCGCGGTGCTCGAGCGCCTCGAACGCGCTGGCCGCCTGGTTGGCGAACGCGCGCAGGGTGCGGAGCCGCTCGACCGTGGGGATCAGACGGTCCACGGGGTCCTCGGGCCAGACGATCCCGATCAGCTCGCCGTCCTCGTCGTGCAGGGGCACGAGCAGCCAGTGGTGGTTCCAGCCGTGCGGGCCGCGGCCGTTGCGCCGGGACGAGTACACCCCGTGCAGGTGCTCGGGAGTGCGCGCGTGCGCCTCCTCGCGCGCGAGCAGGATGCAGCCGTCTGTCGCGGCCTCGGGCTCGAGCAGCCCGGACACGTCGTCCACCCGGAACTCCTGCTCGGGCACGCCGCCGGACCAGTTCGCCGCGGCGGCGGGGACGAGCCGGCCGCCGACCCGCAGAAGCACGGCCACCCGCTCGAAGCCGAGCGCCTCGCGGATGCCCTCGCAGGCGGCGCGGGCGATGCCCTCGCGCGACACCTCGCTCGTGAGCCGGCTGGAGACGCGCAGCAACTGCTGGACGTCGGCGCGGTGGCGGCGCGCGGCCTCCGCGTGCTGGGCGGCCTCGATCGCCAGGCCCGCCTGCGCGGCGACAGCGACGAGTACGTCGAGCTCGCGGTCGCTCAGACGCTTCCCGCTGTACGGCTCGTCGACGGACAGCACGCCCAGCACCACGCCTGAGGACGAGCGCAGCGGGACGAACAGCGCGTCCTCGGCACGCCATGCGTCCGGGTCGTCGGAAACCGGGATCGGCGCGACGTAGGAGAGTCTCGCCTCGCCCCCCCAGTCGAAGTCGCCGTCCTTGATGAAGTACGCGCCCCGGCGCTCGAAGCGCGTGTCGATCAGCTGCGCCCACTCCTCCGCGGGCGAGCGCGAGCCCAGCAGCGTCGCGCGGGCGATCTGAGAGCCGTAGACCGCCACGGTCTCGAAGTCGTGCGTGGCGGGCCGGTAGAGGTTGATCGTGGCCGTCGCCACGCCGACGGCCGCCGCGATCGACTCGGCCACGCGCTCGAGCGGCGGACCCAGATCGGGGCTGGTGCGCAACGCCGCCGCGACGGCGAGCAGGCCATCGATCGGCGAGCCGGAGAGCGGCGCGGGGGCGGTGGTAGAGGATGTCAACGCGGAAGTCCGGATGTTGACGAGCGGATCACTCGTACATCGGCGCCTCCCCGCGTGTCTTGACTCTAGCGGTTGACGGCCGTTTTTTCTCCTGCACGCCGGGTTAAGTCGTGAGGATGCGGGCCGCGAGGTGCGCGGCGTTGCGCGCGTTGTCCAGGCCCACCGCCGCGACCGGCACCCCGGGCGGCATCTGGACCACCGAGAGGATCGCGTCGAGGCCACCTGCCGCGCTCAGCCGGCTCGAGAGCGGCACCCCGATCACGGGGAGCTCGGTGTGTGCCGCGGCGACGCCCGGCAGCGCCGCCGACAGCCCGGCCCCCGCGATGATGACCTTCAGCCCGCGCATGCGCGCGTTCTTGCAGTAGTCGGCGACCATGTCGGGGTCGCGGTGCGCCGACATGACGCGGATCTCGTAGCGGATGCGGTACTCGGAGAGGACCTCGCCGGCCTTCTCCATCTCGGGCATGTCGTTCTTCGAGCCCATGATGATCCCCACGCGCGGGGCGTCGACCTCGAAGTCCTCGAGCCCGGCGACCTCGGTCTCTGTCTGCGGCTCAGGCACCCGCGGCGATGTCCCGCCGCAGCTGGCGGCCGTCGAAGGCGATCATGTCGGCGGCAGCATACGCGGCAGCGCGGGCGGCACCGATGCCGCCGGCGAGGGCGGTGACGTTGAGGACGCGCCCGCCGGCGGTGACGATCTCACCGTCCCGCTCCGCCGTGCCCGCGTGGACGACCTCCGCGCCGGCCGCGGCGGCAGCGGCGAGGCCGCTGATCACGTCGCCGCTCGACGACGACTCCGGATATCCGCCGGAGGCGAGCACGACCGTGACCGCCGCACGCGGGTCCCACTCGAGCTC
Source organism: uncultured Solirubrobacteraceae bacterium (assembly GCA_963724135.1). Lineage (GTDB taxonomy): Bacteria > Actinomycetota > Thermoleophilia > Solirubrobacterales > Solirubrobacteraceae > DATLGB01. The sequence continues at coordinate 49,005 of CAVRTA010000002.1, read as the reverse complement.
CACGCCCGCCAGCCCGCCGGGGTCGCACGACCGCCACAGGACGTCGAGCAGATCCGAGCGCAGCCTCGGCAGCACCACCTGCGTCTCCGGATCCCCGAAGCGGACGTTGAACTCGAGCACCATCGGACCGGACTCGGTCAGCATCAGGCCGGCGTAGAGCACGCCGTGAAACGGGGTGCCTGCGCTCGCGAGCGCATCGAGCACGGGCTGGTGGACGCTGGCGACGGCCTGCGCGACGAAGTCGTCGGTCAGCTCTGGCACCGGCGAGTAGCAGCCCATGCCGCCGGTGTTGGGCCCGGTGCCGCCGTCCCCGATGCGCTTGTAGTCGCGCGCGGGTGAGAGGGGCAGGGCGCGCTCGCCGTCGCAGATGGCCAGCAGCGACACCTCGTCGCCCACCAGATGCTGCTCGACCAGGACCGGGCCCTCGCCGAAGCGCCGCTCGACCAGCATCGCCTCGAGCGCCTCGCCGGCCTCCATCTCGTCGCCGGCGATCACGACACCCTTGCCGGCGGCCAGCCCGTCGGCCTTGAGCACCACCGGATACTCCCGGATGGCCGCGAGGCCGGCCTCCACGTCACTGACCACGGCGAAGTCCCCGGTCTTGACGCCGGCGCTGCGCATCACCTGCTTGCAGAACGCCTTCGAGCCCTCGAGCCGCGCGGCTGCGGCGCGCGGCCCGAACGCCCGGATCCCCCGCTCTGCGCAGGCGTCGACGAGGCCGTCGACGAGCGGGGCCTCCGGCCCGACCACGACCAGGTCGACACCCGCGGCCTCCGCTGCCTCCGGGATGTCATCGCCCTCCAGTGGCGGCGCATCGGCGCGGATGCCGGCGTTGCCGGGGGCGCACAGCACCTCGGGCCGCTGGGGAGACCGCTTCAGGGCGCGCACGAGCGCGTGCTCGCGGCCTCCGGACCCGACGACGAGGACCCTCATCTGGAGACCGCTTCGCCCCCAGGCCTCACAAGGACTCGATGAACTCGTCGATCGGGATCGCGGTCATCGACTCGTAGGTTCCCGTCCCGCGCGAGCCGAGTTCGAGCGACACGCGCGCCATCGTCTTCTCGTCGGGCACCTCGACGACGCTGACGAAGTCGTAGCGGCCGATCGTGGCCCACTGCGCCTTGACCGAGGCGCCGAGCTGCTCGACCTCGGAAGCGACTTCCCTGATGCGGTTCGGGTTGTTCTTGACGGTCTGCACGCCCTCGGAGGACAGCCGCGCGAGCATGATGTAAGTCGGCATGCAGCGAAGCTGTACCCCATCCGGCGTGTTCATGCAGACTGACGTGGTCCTTCGTCGCCTCACACCTGCTTTGGCCGGGCTCTCGGCGTTGCTCGTGGCCCCGGCCGCCGGCGCGCCCGCACCCTCGCTGAACCCGCTCAAGCTCTGCTACGTCTCGGTCGAGACCGCACCCGGCAGCTTCACCACCGAGACCGTCGACATCAGCGGGTTCGGCTGGACGCCGCACAGCCGCGTCGACCTATCGGTCGACGGCGCGCTCGTGCTGCCCGGCGTCGCGGTTGACGAATCGGGCGTACTCGCCCCGCGTCAGGCCAGCGCGCCGGTCATGCGCAGGGGCCAACGGCGCTTCACCGTCGTGGCCACCGATGCCCGGAGCCCGTACTGGATGAGCATCCGCGACGCCTTCGTCAGCGCGCTCGCCGTGCGCGCGAAGCCCAAGCGCGCGCGCCCGACCCAGAAGGTCCGCTTCCGCGGGCGCGGCTTCACCGACCGCGGCACGATCTACGCCCACTATCTGCGCCGCGGCCGGCTCGTGAAGACCGTGCGCTTCGGCAGGCCGTCCGGCGCCTGCGGGACGTTCTCCGTGCGCCGCCGCCAGTTCCCCTTCCGTCCCCGAACGGGTACCTACCTGGTGCAGATCGACCAGCACCGGCGGCTCACCGATGACGGGCCGCTGGTGAGGCTGACGATCGACGTCCGGCGCCGGCCGAGCACCGTCGGTTAGGCGGCCGCGACCGCCCCGGTCGCCTTGACGAGGGACAGCTCGCCGCCTTCGGCGTCGGCGGTGACGCGGTCGCCCGCGCCGAAGCGACCCTCGAGGATCCCGCGCGCGAGCTCGTCGACGAGGCGCTTCTGGATGACGCGCTTGAGCGGCCGGGCGCCGTAGGTCGGGTCGTAGCCGAGGTCGCCGAGCAGCTCCCGCGCCGCGTCGGTGAGCTCGACCTCGATCCCGCGCTCGGCGACCCGCGCCACCAGCTGAGCGACCTGAAGGTCCACGATCGCGGAGATCTGCTCGCGCGACAGGGAGCTGAACTCGACGATGTCGTCGAGGCGGTTGATGAACTCGGGCTTGAAGAACCCCTCCGCGCCGGTCCGGCCGCCGGGGATGTTCGAGGTCATGATCAGGACGGTGTTCTTGAAATCCACCGTGCGGCCCTGTCCGTCGGTGAGGCGGCCGTCGTCGAGGACCTGGAGAAGGATGTTGAACACATCGGTGTGCGCCTTCTCGATCTCGTCGAGCAGCACCACCGCGTACGGGCGCCGGCGCACAGCCTCGGTGAGCTGCCCGCCCTCGTCGTAGCCGACGTATCCGGGCGGAGCGCCGACCAGCCGCGACACGGCGTGCTTCTCCATGTACTCGGACATGTCGATGCGGACCATCGCGTGCTCGTCGTCGAACATGAACTCGGCCAGCGCCCGGGCGAGCTCGGTCTTGCCGACGCCGGTCGGCCCGAGGAACAGGAACGTGCCGATGGGCCGGTTCGGATCCGAGAGCCCGGCGCGCGAGCGTCGCAGCGCGTTGGCGACGGCCTCGATCGCCTCGTCCTGACCGACCACGCGGTCGTGCAGTCGCTCCTCCATGTGGATCAGCTTGTTCATCTCGGACTCCATCAGGCGGGTCACCGGGATGCCCGTCCAGCGCGCGACGATCTCGGCGATCTCGTCTGCGCCCACGCGGTCGGAGAGATAGACGTTGGGCTCGTCCTCGACGTCCTCGACGTCGGCCAGCTGCTTCTCCAGTTCCGGGATCTCGCCGTGGCGCAGCTCCGCGGCGCGGGCGTAATCGGCCTCGCGCTCGGCGCGCTCGAGCTCCGCCTGCGCTTCGTTGAGCCGCTTCTGCACGGCACCAAACCCCTCGGTGCGCGCCTTCTCGGCCTCCCACTGGGAGACCATGCCCGCCATCTGCTCGTTGAGCTCGGCGAGCTCGCGCTCGATCTCGGCACGGCGTTGAGCGGCCGTCTCGTCCTTCTCGACCGCGACGTGCTCGATGTCGAGCTGCATGATCCGGCGCTTGACCTCGTCGATCTCCGTCGGCATGGAGGTCAGCTCGATCCCGACGCGCGACGCCGCCTCGTCGACCAGATCGATCGCCTTGTCGGGCAGGAAGCGATCGGCGATGTAGCGCTCCGAGAGCGTGGCGGCCGCGATCAGCGCCGCGTCGTCGATATGGACGTTGTGGTGCTCCTGGTAACGGCGCTTGAGTCCGCGCAGGATCGCGACCGTGGCCTCGACGGACGGCTCGCCGACCAGAACGGGCTGGAAGCGACGGGCGAGCGCGGCGTCCTTCTCGACGTGCTTGCGGTACTCGTCGAGCGTGGTGGCGCCGATCGCGCGCAGCTCGCCGCGCGCGAGCATCGGCTTGAGCAGGTTGGCGGCGTCGACCGCGCCTTCGCCGGCCCCAGCGCCGACGATCGTGTGCAGCTCGTCCATGAACAGGACCACCTCGCCGCCCGCGTCCTGAATCTCCTTGAGCACGGCCTTGAGGCGCTCCTCGAACTCGCCGCGGTACTTCGACCCGGCCAGCAGGGCCCCGATGTCGAGCGCGATCACCCGGCGGTCGGAGAGCGACTCGGGGACGTCGCGCTCGACTATGCGCTGTGCGAGACCCTCGACGATCGCCGTCTTGCCCACGCCGGGCTCGCCGATCAGCACCGGGTTGTTCTTGGTGCGGCGCGAGAGGACCTGGATGACGCGGCGGATCTCGTCGTCGCGGCCGATGACGGGGTCGAGCTTGCCGTCCCGCGCGGCGTCGGTGAGGTCGCGCCCGAAGCGCTCCAGCGCCATGAACTTGTCCTCCGGGCTCTGGTCGATGACCCGGTGCGAGCCGCGGACCTCCTGGAGCGCCTTGAGGATCCCGTCGCGGCCGGCGCCGTTGCGCCGCAGCGCCTCGCCGGCGGCACCCTGGGCGTCGGCGAGCGCCAGGACCAGGTGCTCGACGGAGATGTACTCGTCCTTGAGCCTGGACAGCTCGCCCTCGGCCGCTCGCAGCACGCCGAGCACCTCGCGCGAGGTCGTCGGCTCGTCCGCGGTCTCCAGCACGGGGATCGCATCCAGCGCGGCGGCGACGTCGGTGCGCAGCGCGTCGATAGAAGCTCCGAGCTTGCGCAGGACGGGCACGACGAGCCCGTCCTCCTGGGCGAGCAGCGCGGACAGCAGATGCTCGGGCAGCACCTGCGCGTGCTTGCGCGTGGCGGCATGTGTGATGGCGGCCGCGAGGGCCTCCTGGGATTTGATGGTGAAGCGATCAGGCTGCATGCAAAATCTCAGTCAGACTGACTAAGATTCTAGCAGCCGGTCAGAGCCGCCAGCGCACTCCGCCGCACGTGGTGAAGCCGAACGCGCGCCCCTGCTGCTGAGCGTTCGTGCTCAGCTCGGCGAGTCGCGCGATCCGCTCTCGATACGCCGCGTCGCCGCGGGACTCGTAAGCGGCGCGGGCATCCTCGAGGGTCCCGATCTGGGACTCGAGGGTGGCGAGATAGGCCACCAGGTAGTCGCTGTCGTCGGCTGGGGCCATGAACGCGGACAACTGCTCGTGGATCGTCCGGAGCCTGGCGGTGAAGCGCCCCATCTGGACCCCGACGGCGCGACGGGCCGCCGGGCTGTCGCGCCGTCGCACAACCCGTACCGCTCGGGTCGCCCGTCTGGCGATCTGAGTCAGGTAGCCGTACTGCGACTGACACAGCGCGTCGCCGCGAACGACGATGACGCGCCGCGCCGGTGACGCGTACCGCGATACGCGCGGATGACTCCCGGCTGTCGCCGTCGTCACGAAGGTCAGCCCGGCCGCGTCGAAGCAGAACTGCCAGACGTTGACGAGCGGGACGTCCTTGACCGGATAGAACAGGCATCCCCCGGCGTAGTCGTCGATCGGCCCCTGCGCCACGACCGGTGGGCCGAGTTCGGCGAGGACGCGCTCCTTCGGCATGCCCTCCTGCACCTTCGTGACGTCGGTGGGCCCCAGCGCCGACGGCTTGCCGCCGTCGGTCGAGATCGTCCTCGGCTCAGCGGATCCGCCGCAGCCGGCCATGAGCGCGATGCCCGCGAGCAGCGCCGCCGGCGTCCGAGCGCTCACCCCCAGCGCGACGCCCGGCAAGTCGAGAACCCGTAGTCCTCCGCCTGCTCCTCGGCCGCTTGGCCGATCTCGGAGAATCGGTCGCCGAGCTCCTCGTAAGCGTCGATCTGGCCGCGGAGGAGGGACGCCCGCGCCTGCCGCAGGACCGCCTCCTGCTCACCCATGGAATCGACATAGGCCCCGTACACGTCGAGCTCGTCCGGCGGCGCCTCGAACGCCTCCAGCTTCTCGTGGGTCACGTCGAGATTCTCGATGAACCGCGCGATCTGGCGTCCGGCCTGCTTGCGCGTCGCCGGCGTGTCCCTGCGGCCGAAGGCCGCGAGCGCCTTGCTCACCTGCTTGGTGATCCCGTTCAGGTGACCGTACTGGGATTGGCAGACCGAGTCGCCACGAGCCAGCAGCACCTCGCGCGCCTCGGAGGCGTCCGCGGGCGGGTCCGGATGGCTGGGCGAGAGTGCCGTCACCACCAGCTTGATCCCGCGATCGTCGAAGCAGAACTGCCAGACGTTGCTGAGGCGCTGCTTGGCGATCGGGTAGAAGATGCAGCCCTGCTCGAAGTCCCGGGTTGGCGCCTGGCGCAGGATCGGGTCGCCGCCGAGGAGGCTGATCACCTTCTCCTCGGACATGCGCGGCTGCACGAGGCCCGCCGTCCGCTCGTCGATCGACCGCGCCTCGATGACGCCCTCAGCCGAGCGGGTCGGCGAGGCCGTCGCGGTCGCGGTCGGCTTCCCGTCGTCCTTGGAACCGCCGCAGCCCGCCACCAACACTGCGCTCAGCATGACGGCGAGCACGATTCGCTTGGTCGACACGGTCATCGTTGTAGCACCCGCCCTGGTGACGAAACTAAAGGGACGGGGCCCGAAGGCCCCGTCCCAAACTGCTCGTACTTTCGCTTGGCGTCTAGCCGATCTGCGACGTGCCGAAGATCGCGCAGTCGTACTGACCACCGATCGCCTGGCCGGCGTAGGCCGAGTAGTGCGCCGTTGCAACCTGCACACCGGCGGCTGACATGTAGGTCAGGCCGTGCTGGTCACTCGCGTTGCTGACGTTCAGCTGCACGTTCTCGCCCGTATCGAAGTCGGGCTCGAAATCGAACGTCTTGACCCGCAGGTTCAGCACCTCAGCGGCGCCGTTGTCCGCGGTGGACCGCACACGGGCATCCGTGAACGCCCCACCCTGGCAGCCAGCCTCGGCCACCGCACCCGTGAGGGTCTGGATCGTCGTGTTCGACGTGTTGCCAATGGCCAGGAACTTGAACGGCTGAACCCGGACCACTGCGACCGCGTTGGGCCCGGGAGGGCCCTGGTCGCCCGCGGGCCCCTTGGGGCCGGCGGGCCCTTGCGGACCCTGCAGACCGCGCTTGCCGCGCTTGCCGCGCTTGCCGCGCTTGACGTGCGACACCTTGCCCTTCGCCGAGGCCTGGGCCTTGGTTGACGCGGGCGCGCCGGCAGCCGACATCCCGGACACAATGAGCGCGATGCCCGCCACAAGGGCTAGCAGCACGCTCCGTGATAGGCGTGTCGTCATCCGAGCCCCCTAGCCGACCTGCGACGTGCCGAAGATCGCGCAGTCGTACTGACCGCCGATCGCCTGGCCAGCGTAGGCAGAGTAGTGGGCCGAAACGACCTGGCTTCCGGCGGCTGCCATGTAGGTCAGGCCGTGCTGGTCGCTCGCGTTGTTGACGTTCAGCTGCACGTTCTCGCCCGTGTCGAAATCCGGCTCGAAGTCGAAGTTCGCCGTACGGAGGTTCAGAACCTCAGCCGCGTTGTTGTCCTGGGTGGACCGCAGACGGGCATCCGTGAATGCGCCGCCCTGGCAGCCGGCCTCGGCGATCGCGCCCGTGAAGGTCTGGATCGTCGTGTTAGACGTGTTGCCAATCGCCAGGAACTTGAACGGGAACACAGCAGCGGCGCCCACCGGAGCCGTGCCGGGAGGGCCCTGCGGGCCGGTGTCGCCCTTCGGACCGGCCGGACCGGCAGGACCGGCAGGACCGGCGAAGCCGCGCTTACCGCGCTTACCGCGCTTGCCTTTGTGGCCGGAGTGAGACTTCTTCGCCTTCGCGGAAGCCTTACCGGCGGGCTTGGCGTTTGCGACCGGGCTGCCCATCAGCATCCCGACGCACGCCACAAGGGCTGCGAACAGCCCAAAACGAACCTTCATGTAGTTCCTCCCAAGCGGGGGTTCTTGGGCCGTCCAACCGTCGGCCGACCCGGTGACCGGCGGAGCCTAACCCAAGTTGTGGGGTGATTGCCAGTCGGGTCTTCCCCACTGTGTCCGTCTATGGCCGCTTTACGCGGATGACCGCAACTTTTGGCTCCTCGTAGCGCACCAGCTCCGCCCTGTAGCTGCGATGGACGTCGGCGACGGCGCGCTGCATCTCTCGTTGCAGCCGCTCGGATTTGCGCTCGAGCTGCTCGACCCGGTGGCGCATCCGGGTGAGCTCCTCCTCGAGCGCGAGCACCCGCTCGACCCCCGCGAGGTTCATCCCGAGCTCCGCCGTCATCTGCTGGATGCGGCGCAGGCGCTCGACGTCCTCCTGCGAGTACAGGCGCGTGCCCTTGGGCGAGCGCTTGGGTGTGATCAGCCCGCGCTGCTCGTACATGCGCAGCGTCTGCGGGTGCATGTCGGCGAGCTCGGCGGCGACCGAGATCATGAACACGCCGCGATCGGCCGTGATCGAGATGCGGGCCATCAGCCGCCCACCGAGGCCGCGGCCTGCCGAAGCACCGACTCCCGCGGGTTGCCGTTCATCACGCGCCCGAGCTCGTCGACGGCGTCGCGCTGCTCGTCACTGAGCGTCGGCGGCACGTCGATGGCGAAGCGGTAGTGGATGTCGCCGCGGCCGGCGCCGTCGAGCCGCGGCGGGCCCTCGCCGCGCAGGCGCTGGACCGTGCCGTGCCTGGTGCCCGCCTTTACGCGCAGCGTCTTGGTGCCGCTGAGCGTCGGGACCTCGACGTCGGCGCCGCGCAGGGCCTCGACCACGGTGATCGGGATCTCGACCTCGAGGTTGTCCCCCTTGCGCTTGAACACCGGCGACTCGCTCACGCGCGTGACGACGTACAGGTCGCCGGGCGGACCGCCGCGCAGACCGGCCTCGCCCTTGCCGGCGAGCCGGATGCGCGACCCCTCCCTGACGCCGGCGGGGATGTTGACCTTGTAGCGCTTGAGCTCGCGCATACGGCCGTCGCCGTGGCAGGTGTGGCACGGCCGCTCGATGACGGTGCCCGAGCCGTTGCAGCGCGAGCACGGTCGCGTGATCGAGAACAGCCCCTGCCCCTGTGACTCCACGCCGCGCCCCTGGCAGACCGGGCAGACGATCGGCTCCGTGCCGGGCTCGGCGCCGGTGCCGCGGCAGGTCGGGCACGGCTGGTAGGTGGTGACGGCGACGGGCACCTGCGCCCCGGTGACGGCCTGGGCGAAGGAGATCGAGACCTCCGTCTCGAGGTCGCGCCCCTTCTCGGCCTGCGGCTTCGTGCGCGTGCCGCCCGAAGCGCCCGCCCGTCGCCGATCCGAACAGGTCGGACAGGATGTCGGAGAACCCGCCGGGGTCCGCCTCCCGCGCCGGTGCCGAAGGGGCTGCCGCCGCCGGCGAAGATCGAGCCGCCACGGTCGTACTTCTTGCGCTTCTCGGGGTCCCCGAGCACGTCGTAGGCCTCGGAGATCTCCTTGAAGCGCTCCTCGGCCTTGGCGTCGCCCGGATTGCGATCGGGGTGGTACTGGCGCGCGAGCCTGCGGTAGGCCTTCTTGATCTCGTCCGGCGGGGCCTTCTTGTCGACCCCGAGGACCTTGTAGTAGTCGCCGGTGCGCGCCATCGCTGCTTACTGGGCCACCACGACCCGCGCGGGTCGCAGGATCGTGTCGTTGAGCCGGTAGCCGGCCTGGTAGACCTCGGCCACGGTGCCCGGCTCCGCCCCCTCGACCGGGTGCTGGGCCATGGCCTCGTGCAGCGTCGGGTCGAACGCCTCGCCGAGCGGGGCGAACGCCTCGACGCCCAGCCGCCCGAGGGCCGTGAGGAACTCCTGGTACAACGCCTCCAGCGGGGGCCGGTGCTCGTCGTCGGCGTGCTCGACCGCCAGGGCCAGGTGGTCGAGCGGCGCGAGCAGCTCCTTCGCCACGCGAGCGACCCCGCGCGCCTCGGCCTGTGTGCCCTGCGCGGCCATGCGCTTGCGGAAGTTCTCGAACTCCGCCTGCTTGCGCTGGGCGAGCTCGAGGTACTCCTGCGCCCGCGCCTCGGCCTCGGCGAGCGGATCGGAGGCCGCCTCCTCGACGGCCTCCTCCTCCAGGGTCTCCTCGACGAGGGGCTCGTCGGTGCTCACTTGTCGTCGACCACCTCGGCGTCGACGACCTCCTCCTCGTCACTCGCGGCGGCGCCGTCGGAGGAGCCGTTGGTGGACGCGGCCTGCTCGGCCTGCGCCTTCTCGTACATCGCCTCCGAGACGCGGTGGAACGCCTGCTGGAGCCGGTCGGTCTTGGCCCGGATCTCCTCGGCGTCCTCGGACTCGAGCGACTCGTTGACCTCCTTGATCGCGGCCTCGATCTCCTCCTTGGAGGCCGCGTCGACGGCCTCGCCGAGATCCTTGAGCTGCTTCTCGGCGTTGTAGGCCGCGGACTCCGCGTTGTTGCGGGCCTCGACGAGCTCGCGCAGGCGCTTGTCCTCGTCGGCGTGCGACTCGGCGTCGGCGACCATCTTCTTGATCTCGTCGTCGGACAGGCCCGAGCCGGCCTTGATCTCGATCTTCTGCTCCTTGCCGGTGCCGAGGTCCTTCGCGGACACGTTGAGGATGCCGTTGGCGTCGATGTCGAAGGTGACCTCGACCTGCGGGATGCCGCGCGGCGCCGGCGGGATGCCGGTGAGCTGGAACTTGCCCAGCGACTTGTTGTAGGTCGCCATCTCGCGCTCGCCCTGCAGGACGTGGATCTCCACGCTCGGCTGGTTGTCCTCCGCGGTGGAGAACACCTCGCCCTTGCGCGTCGGGATCGTCGTGTTGCGCTCGATGAGCTTGGTCATCACGCCGCCCTTGGTCTCGATGCCGAGGGTGAGCGGGGTGACGTCGAGCAGCAGCACGTCCTTGACCTCGCCGCCCAGCACGCCGGCCTGGATGGCGGCGCCGACGGCGACGACCTCGTCCGGGTTGACGCCGCGGTGCGGCTCCTTGCCGGTGAGCTCCTTGACCTTCTCCTGCACGGCGGGCATGCGGGTCATGCCGCCGACCATCACGACGTGGTCGATGTCGGCCGCGCCCTTGTCCTTCGCGTCCTCGAGCGCCTGGCGGACCGGCGGGACGACCCGCTCGATCAGATCCGAGACGAGCTCGCGAGAGCTTGGAGCGGGTGAGGCGCAGGTCGAGGTGCTTGGGACCGCCGGCGTCGGCGGTGATGAACGGCAGGTTGATCTGCGTCTCCTGCGCGCTGGACAGCTCGATCTTGGCCTTCTCGGCCGCCTCGTAGAGGCGCTGGAGGGCCATCTTGTCCTGCGTCAGGTCGATCGCCTGGTCGCGCTTGAACTCCGCGACGAGCCAGTCGACGATCGCCTTGTCGAAGTTGTCGCCGCCGAGGTGGTTGTCACCCGCGGTCGACTTGACCTCGAAGACGCCCTCGCCGATCTCGAGCACCGACACGTCGAACGTGCCGCCGCCGAGGTCGAAGACGAGGATCGTCTGGTCGGACTCCTTGTCGAGGCCGTAGGCCAGCGACGCGGCCGTCGGCTCGTTGATGATGCGCTTGACCTCGAGGCCGGCGATCTGGCCGGCGTCCTTGGTGGCCTGGCGCTGGTCGTCGTTGAAGTACGCGGGGACGGTGATGACCGCCGCGTCGACGGTCTCGCCGAGGTAGGCCTCGGCGTCCGCCTTGAGCTTCTGCAGGATCATCGCGCTGATCTCCGGCGGCGGGTAGCTGCTTGCCGCCCGCCTCGACGCGCGCGTCGCCGCCCGGGCCGGAGACGACCTTGTACGGGACCATCGCTCCTCCTCCTGCACCTCGGCCTCCTTGCGGCCCATGAAGCGCTTGATGGAGAAGACGGTGTTCTCGGGGTTGGTGACGGCCTGGCGCTTGGCGACCGTGCCGACGAGGCGCTCGCCGGACTTCGTGAAGGCGACGACCGACGGGGTCGTGCGGCCGCCCTCGGCGTTCTCGATGACGGTCGGCTCGCCGCCCTCGAGCACCGCCATGCACGAGTTCGTCGTGCCCAGGTCGATGCCGATGGTCTTGCCCATGTGCTGTACAGACTCCTTGGTTGAAAATCTCAGTGGGGGTGACGCAGATTCTAGCGGACACCGATTTTCGGGCACATCCGGCTCAGGGCGCACTCCCCGCACCGCGGCCGCTGGGCGTGGCACGTGCGGCGGCCGTGGCGTAGGGGGTTGACGTGCAGCTCGAGCTCCTCGCCCGGCCGCGTCCACGCCAGCAGGTCGTCGTGCATCTCCTCGAACGGCGCCCCGGGGCGGAACATCCCCAGGCGCGTGACCACGCGGCTGACGTGGGTGTCCACCGGGACGTCGTGCATCCCGAACGAGAACAGCAGCACGCATGCGGCGGTCTTGCGCCCGACGCCGGGAAGGGCCGTGAGCTCGTCGCGGGCCTCGCTCGACGGACAACGCACGCCAGATGGTCGAGGGATATGTCCCGACCGCCCCCGGCAGCGCGCGCAGGATCTCCTGGATGCGCACGGCCTTCTGGCGGTGCAGGCCGCCGGGCTGGATGGCCGCCTCGACGTCCGTTCTCTCAGCGTCGCGGACCGCCTCCCAGGAAATGGCGAGGGGGCCCGCCTCCGGTGGCCTCCCATTCCCTCCGTCGCGTGGCGGTCGTTCGGCCACCTCCGGGACCCAGGGAACCGCTCGCGCAGGCGCAGGTAGGCGACGTCGCGGTTGCGGTCGTTGGTGGACTGGCTGAGGACGGTCAGGATCAGCTCCTCGACCGGACGGCGGTGGGGCGGCGTCGAGCGGCGTCCCGTAGACGGTTCTCAAGCGGTCCCGGACCGCCACGACGCGCCGGCGCGTGGGCCCGCGCCACTGCGCTCGCGGGATCGACCCAAGTTTGGCCACCGGGGTCCGAAGGTATCGCTAGCCTGCCGCCCTTCACCGGAGGCGGACCGTTGCAAACGATCACCGGGGGCAGGAATCGTGTCGGGGCAGAAGTACCGCGTGCTGTTGGTGTGCGCGCTTACATCGATGCTGTTGAGCGCGCCTGCGGCGCAGGCGCTGAGCCGTGCCGAGCGCTCGGTGGTCAAGCGCATCAACCGGCTGCGCGCCGATCACGGCCTGCGCGCGCTGCGCACGGACCGCAAGCTGGCCCGCGCCGCCAATGCGCACAGCCGCGACATGCTGCGGGCGGACTTCTTCGCGCACACGTCCTCCAACGGGACCAGCACCTACAACCGCGTCCGCCACTACCGCCGGTCGAACTGGATCGGCGAGACGCTCGCCTACCAGCCGGTCGCCGGCAACACCTCCGCCGCGGCGATCGTGCGCATGTGGAGGAACTCTCCCGGCCACCTCGCCGTCCTCACCGACCGCCGCTTCCGGCGCATCGGCGTCGCCAAGCGCCGCGGCATGCTCTGGGGCCAGAAGGTCACGATGTGGACCGCTGACCTGACCAGCGCTCACTAGATTCAGCGCCGCAATGGCGCGCCGCGCAGCACGACCGCTCGTGAGTACCAGGCGGTCATGACCAACCGTCTGATCGAGTCGCGCCTGACGCCGAACGCGATCTCGCTGACCGGGTTCGCCCTGTGCGTGCTCGCCGCCGTGCTGGTCTGGCAGGACGAGTACCTGATCGGCGGCATCGTCTTCGCGATCGGCTCGATCTGCGACACGCTCGACGGCCGTTACGCCCGCGCATCGGGGAAGGGCACCCCGTTCGGAGCGTTCCTGGACTCGACGCTCGACCGCGTCGAAGAGGGCGTCGTGCTCGCGGCCGTGGCAGCCAACTTCGCCCAGGCCCAGGACGACGTGGCCGTCGGCGCGGTGATCGTCGCCGCCGTCGCTTCGCTGATGGTCTCCTACACTCGCGCTCGCGCCGAGGCCCTTGGCGTCGAGTGCAAGGTGGGGATCGCCGATCGAGCCGTACGGGTCGTGATCCTCTCCGCGGGGCTCATCTTCGCGGACCTCGACCTCCTCGAGCCGGCGATCTACGTGCTCGCCGGATTGGCGGTCGTGACCGTGGTGCAGCGCATCTGGCACGTGCGCCAAGCGCTCGCGCAGGCGTAACCCGCCGGGAGCGGCGGGGATACTTCGGCCCAGAACCTTCCTAGAACAGGAGAACTCGAGACCTTGAGCATCACCAACGGCGGCCCCCGCCACACGCCCGGCAAGGTGCGCGTGGCGATCATCGGCGTCGGCAACTGCGCCTCCTCCTTCGTGCAGGGCGTGCAGTACTATCGCGACGCCGACCCCTCCGAGCCCGTCCCGGGCCTGATGCACGTCGACCTCGGCGGCTACCACGTCGGGGACATCGAGTTCTCGGCCGCATTCGACATCGACGCGGACAAGGTCGGCAAGGATCTGTCCGAGGCGATCTTCGCCGGCCAGAACAACACGCTCAAGCTCGGCGACGACATGCCGCACCTGGGCGTGCCCGTGCATCGCGGGATGACCCACGACGGGCTGGGCAAGTACCTCAAGCAGAGGATCACCAAGGCGCCCGGCGAGACGGCCGACATCGTCCAGATCCTCAAGGACACGCAGACCGACGTCGTCGTCAGCTACCTGCCGGTCGGGTCCGAGCAGGCGACCAAGTGGTACGTCGAGCAGGTGCTCGAGGCCGGCTGCGCGTTCGTCAACTGCATCCCGGTCTTCATCGCGCGCGAGCACTACTGGTCCGAGCGCTTCAGGAAGGCCGGCCTGCCGATCATCGGCGACGACATCAAGTCGCAGGTCGGCGCGACGATCGTGCACCGCCAGCTGGCGCGCCTGTTCCACGACCGCGGCGTGAAGATGATGCGCACGTCGCAGCTCAACGTCGGCGGCAACATGGACTTCTTCAACATGCTCGAGCGCGAGCGGCTGGAGTCCAAGAAGATCTCCAAGACCAACGCGGTGACGTCGATCATGGGCCACGAGCTGCCCGCCGACGACGTCTACATCGGCCCGTCGGACTACGTGCCGTGGCTGACCGACCGCAAGTGGGCGCACATCCGTATCGAGGGACAGGCCTTCGGCGACGTGCCGCTCAACATGGAGGTCAAGCTCGAGGTCTGGGACTCGCCCAACTCGGCCGGCATCGTGATCGACGCCGTGCGCCTGCTGCAAGCTGGCGCTCGACAACGGCATCGCGGGCCAGCTCGACGGCCCGTCCTCGTACCTGATGAAGTCGCCGCAGAACCAGCGGCCCGACGACGAGGCGCGCGAGCTGACGGAGGAGTTCATCACCGCCAACGCGCGCACCAAGGCTGCCGGCGACGCCGCGCGGGCGCAGCTCGTTGAGAGCGCCGACCTGGAGGCTCAGCTCTAGAGGAGCGTCGCACCCGCCGGATTCGAACGGGGGGCCCGCCTCCGGCGGCCTCTTACTTCCTCCAGGCGTTCGAAGGGGTCAGGGCCACCTCAGGCACCCCTTTAGGATCCCGCGGGTGCCGCCGCTCACCATCGCGCAGGTCACTCCCTATCCCTGGGAGGACGCGCACGAGGTCAACGCGCACGTGCGCGCGCTGAGCCGCGAGCTGCGGGGGCGCGGGCACAGCGTCGTGGTGGTGGCGCCGAGCCACTCCCCGGCGCTGATCCGCCAGTCGCGGCGCCTGATCCGCGCCGGCGAGAGCGCCGAGGTGCTGGCGATCGGCGAGCTGTTGCCGACGCTGTCCCCGCGGCGGTCGATCCCGTCGCTGCCCGTCGACTTGTCGCGCGCGCTCGAGGAGCTGCTCGAGCGCGTCGACTTCGACATCGTCCACGTCCACGAGCCGTGGGCGCCCTCGGCTTCCTCGGCGGCGCTGCGCCACTCGCGCGCGCTGAACGTCGCAACCTTCCACTCGCCCACCGAGCGCGTCCTCTCGACCCAGGTCGCGCGCCGCTTCGTCGAGACCTTCTTCGGGCGCCTCGACGCGCGGGTCGCCTCCTTCCGCGCGACGGCCGGCGTGCTCAACCGCATCTTCCCCGGCGAGTACGAGGTCGTCCTGCCCGGCGCCGAGCCCCCGGCTCCCACAGACTTCACAAAAGGGTCCGTCCCTTCTGTGAAGCCGGTTGTGCATGTGGTGTTCGAGGCGGTCGAGGAGCGGGCCGCGCTGCGGGTGTTCCTGCGCGCGCTGCGGCGACTGCCGGAAGGTCTGGACTGGCGGGCGACGGTCGTGGCGCCGGGCGGGCATGTTCCGGTCAGCTCGTCGCGCGCGGCCTTGCGCGAGCGCGTGACCGTCATCGAGGGCGAGGGCGAGCCGGACCCGGCCGACGTGGTGGTGCTGGCGTCCTCGGGGATCGCGCCCGCGCCGAGCGTCGTGCTGCGCGCGCTGGCCGCCGGCGCGGTGCCGGTCGTCTCCCGGCTGCCCGTGTACGAGGAGCTCGTCGCCGATGGCGAGGCCGGGCTGGTGTTCGAGCCCTCCGACGTCGAGGTGCTGGCGGCGCAGCTCGAGCGCGTGATCGCCGACGCCGGGCTGCGCGAGCGCTTGCGTGCGGGCGAGCGCGCACGACCTGTCGTGGTCACGCGTGGCCGACGAAATCGAGGGGGTCTACGAGCGGCTGGCCGCGCGGCGTCACGACACGGCCGGCGACCCTGCGATCGGGCGGCGCCTGTCGGGACGCAGGGAGATCGACGTCGACCTGCACATGCACACCGACCACTCGCTACGACTGCGCGACGCCCGTCGAGGCGCTGCTGGCGGCGGCGCGCGACCGCGAGCTCGGCGCGATCGCCGTCACCGACCACAACGAGATCTCGGGGGCGTTCGAGGCGGCGGAGAAGGCGGCCGACTACGGCGTCAAGGTGATCGTCGGCGAGGAGGTCAAGACCGCCGAGCAGGGCGAGGTGATCGGCCTCTTCCTGTCCAAGAAGATCCCGAAGGGCCTGACGCTGCAGGACACGATCGCCGAGATCAAGCGCCAGGGCGGGCTCGTCTATGTCCCCCACCCGTTCGACCGCCTGCACTCGATCCCCGACTACGAGCACCTGCTGGCCGTGCTCGAGGACATCGACGCGATCGAGATCTTCAACCCGCGCGTCGCGCTGCCCGCGTTCAACGAGGAGGCGATGCGCTTCGCGTCCAAGTACGGGATCGTCGGCGGCGCGGGCTCGGACTCGCATGTGGCGCAGGGACTGGGCAGCGTGCGCATCCGCATGCGCGACTTCGATGGGCCCGAGGAGTTCCTCGAGTCCCTGCGCGAGGCGGACATCCTCGGACGCCCGTCGGCGCTCTACTACGCCGGAGTGCAGGCACTGAAGTTCCTCCAGACGAAGGCGGGCACGCCCGCGGGCCGACGGGCCGCCCGCGAGCGGCGTGTGCGCCGGGCGACGCGCAACCTCTGATGCAGCAAGAGGGAAAGTCTCCAGTGGGGTCAAATCCGCTCGGCGGAATGCCCGCCACTGATGACGAGATCCGGGAGAAGTACCTCGAGCGCGCGATCCGCGAGCTCAACCACTTCACACGGGAGCTGCAGTCCTGCACGCGCTGCCCGCGCGGGGACCACATGCCCGTGCTCGGGTCCGGCCACCCGCAGGCGGACATCTTCCTGTTGAAGTACGCCCCCAGCCACGCCGAGATCGAGGAGGGGGTCGCGTTCTACGGCCGCGCCGGCACCGCGGTCATGAAATCCCTCAAGCGCCTCGGGATCGACCCGCTGCTGGTCTACGGGACGGTGTGCGTGAAGTGCCCCGTCCCGGACACCGCGATGGCGGCGCCCGAGTGCCTGTCGCGCCTCGTCGAGGAGCTCGCGATCGTCCAGCCCAAGATGGTCATCGTCATGGGCGAGGACGCGCTCGCGGTGCTCAACGACGTCGCGCTCCCGCTCGCGCGCGCGCTGGAGCCGGCAACCGGCGAGGTGCAGACCCTGACCCCGTCGATCGAGGCGCTGTACACGCCGGACATCGACGGCGCGCTGGACGACGAGGACTCCAAGCGCGCCTTCTGGGCCGCGTTCCGCTCGCTGGGCGAGTGGTACGCGGACTTCCCGCCCTACTGAGCCTGGATTCAGGCCAAGCCGCTACTTCCTGACCTTGACTCTGACGGCGGCGTTGACGTTGCGGCCCGACGAGTCCTTGCCGCCGACCGACAGCTGGTAGGTCCCGCGCCTGACCTTCTTGGTGATCTTGACGGTGACCTTGGCCGTGCCGTCGAGACTGGGGAGCCTGCCCGCTCCGAGCTGCTTGGTCTTGTTGACGAGCAGTGCGTTGACGTTGGTCAAGGGGCCGGTCGACGTCAGGGTGGCCCTGAACTTCTTGGCCTTCTTGAGCTTCTTCGCCGAGAGCTTCGCGACCTTGGCGCTGATCTTGACCTCAGGCCCGGTCGGGCCCGTCGGGCCCGTCGGGCCGGTCGGGCCCAGCGCGGCGCCAAGCGTGGCGGTGGCCCTGTAGTCCTCACTCCCGCAGCAGACATGGCTGGAGGCGACGTCGACCGTGTAGTCGCCGACCGGAGCCGCCTTGACGACCGCCTTCATCGCCTTCTTCTCGGAGCACACGCCGTCGTACCACTGGGCGCTGCCGTCGGGCTTGATCAGCCGGATGCCGCAGCCGGGATCGCTGCCGTCGGCGTTCGTGCTGAGCATGTTGAGCGCGATCGTCAGATCGTCCGACTCGGTCACCTTGAGCGCGTACGAGTCGCACGCGGGCGGATTGCAAGGGAACGTCGCGTCCTCCGCCCACGCGTTGTTGGTTACGCCCGAGCTGGTGAGCGTTCCGCCCCACTTGACCGTGGGCGAGGACTTCGACACCGTGCCCGAGGAGGGCTCGGCGGCCTCGGCGACAGCGATGCCTGCGGCGATCAGGACGGCAAGCGTGATCAGGGCGACGCGCATGGCAGTGCAAACGTCCGCGCGGCCGCAGACTTGCTCAGAGCGTCAGCACGACCTTGCCGAACTTGCCGGGCTGCGTGAAGTACGCGTAGGCGTCGGCCGCCTCGTCGAGCGCGAACGTCCGGTCCACGGGGACGGTCAGCTCACCGCCCGCGAAGCCGGGCAGGACGTGCTTCTCGACCAGACGCGCCGCGGCGGCCTTGTCCTCGAGCGATCGCGCGCGCAGGGTCGAGGCGTGGATCGCCCCCCGCTTGGCCATCAGCGCCAGCAGGTTCACCTCCGCCTGCGCGCCGGCCCCGACACCGATCACGCAGACGCGGCCGAGCATGGCCAGCGCCTTGAGGTTGCCCGGCATGTTGGGCGCGCCGACGAGCTCGAGGATGACGTCGAAGGGACCCTCGTCCTCGAAGCCCTCGGGGTCGATGGCGTGGATGCCGAAGGCGTGGATCCGCGCCCGCGACTCCTCGTTGCGGACGGTCGCCGACACGCGGCCGCCCGCCAGCGCGCCGAGCTGCACCGCCGCGGTTCCGACCCCGCCGGCCGCGCCGTGCACGAGCAGCCGCTCGCCGGCGGCGAGGCCAGCCTGGGTGAAGAGCGCGTCGTGGGCGGTGGTGAACACCTCCGGGACGCCGCCGGCCGCCGCCCAGTCGAGCTCTTCGGGGACCGGCATGACCAGTCGCTCGTTGACGGCGATCAGCTCGGCCTGGCCGCCGCCGCCGACCACGGCCATGACGCGGTCGCCGGTCTCGAAGCGGTGCACCCCGGGACCGCACTCGACCACCTCGCCGGCGAACTCGAGGCCCGGGATGTCCGGGGGCGATCCGGGCGGTGCCGGGTACAGGCCGCGCATCTGAAGCACGTCGGCCCCGTTGAGGCCGGCGGCCCGCACGCGGATCAGGATCTCGCCGGCCTGCGGGCTGGGGTCGGAATGCTCGGCGACGACGACGGCGCCGTCGCGGACGGTCACGGCACGCATGGGCCGAAAACTACCGGCGCCGGACCCTCTCGCAGCGGATGACCGTGTCGGACCGGTCGACGATCGCCACGTCGCGGCCCGGGCCGCAGTCGACCGAGTCCCTCGCCGACCCGCGCGAGACGAGCCGGTCGCGGCCGGCGCCGCCGAACAGCAGGTCGCGGCCCCCGCCGCCGTTGAGGGTGTCGTTGCCACGCCCGCCGTGGAGGCAGTCGCGGCCGCGCCCCCCGAACAGGCGGTCGTTGCCGCGGCGGCCGGCGATGCGATCGCCCAGGGGCGTGCCGCGCAGCCGGTCGCCGAAGCCGGTGCCGGTGACCGCAACGCTGCAGCGGCCCGGCGGTGCAGCGGTCGGCGAGGCCGTCGGACCGCCCGTGGGGGTCGGCTGCGCGGTGCTGGTGGTGGTCGGCGACTCGGTGACGGTCGGCCCGTTCGTCGCGGTCGCCGTCGCGGTCGCCGTCGCGGTCGCTGTGTCCGTGGCGGTGGCCGTGGCGGTGGCGGTGGCGGTGGCGGTGGCGGTCGGCGTGGGTGGCGAACCGGGCCCGCGGTCGACGACCACCGGACGGCCGACGTTGCCCTGCTCGTCCACCGCTCGCACGGCGACGAAGCGGCGCAGTTCGCCGGTCAGGACGAGCGACTCGGCCGTGCCGGCCGGCTGCGGCGCCCCCGTGCTCGCCACCGGCTCCGCGGCGCCGAAGCCGGCCGCGTCGATCGGGTCAGCCGCCGTGGCGACCTCGTACCTCGCGGCCGTGCCGCACTGGAGATCGTCGCCCGTCGCGGTGAAGCTCAGCGTCGCGCCGTCGATCGACGCCGCGGTCGGATGGCCGGGCGAGATCGCGTCGCGGCGCGCGTCGCCGGAGTTCGCGGGATCGTGATGGAACTGCGGCCACTCCGCCTCCGCGCACGCATCGACGCCGGCGTCGTAGCCCAGCAGGCGCCCGCTGCGGGTGCCGCTGATCAGCACCTTCGTCTCCCCACCGCCCCAGGGTCCGATGGCCGGCGTCGAGACGGTCCAGTCGCCGGTGAGCTTCGGCCAGCCGGGGCCCACGGGGGCGCCGGCGCCGTTGAAGGCGTACAGGTCGTCGCTCGCGGTGCCCCCCGTGACCTCCGAGCCCGGCAGCCCGTCGAGGTCGGCCAGGGCCGGTCCGGTGAGGAACTGGAGGTCGTTGACCTGAGCGGGCCAGCCGGGCGCGAGCTTGCCCGTCGCCGTGTCCCACGCCGCGAGGTAGTCGTTGCCGCCCTGGTACTCCGGCAGCACCACGTCGACTGCCCGCTTGACGCCCGCCGCCGGGGCGAGGAAGCTCGGCTTGCCGGCCAGCGTGCCGATCGCCGGGAGGCCGACGGCGGCGAGGAAGGGGGTATCGGCCGCCCCGCCGCCGTAGGTGGGCAGCGCGATGTCCTGGCCGCCCGATCTGCCCGTAGCACGACGTCCCGTCGGGGTTGATCAGGTAGGGCAGCCCGGCCGCCGGGATCACGCCGATGCGCACGCCCTCCTGCGGCCCGTTGCATGGCAGCTCGCCGATCACCGGCGACCCGTTGATGCCCTCGCCCACCAGCGGCAGCAGCCCGCGCTGGAGGATGCCGACGCGGAACGGCCAGCCGGGCAGGTACACGCTGTTGTCGAGCTTGAGCGCGTCGGCCGCGGGAACGCCGTCCGGCCGCAGGGCGAACAGGCGCCCGTTACCGGGCTCCAGCGCCGCACCGAGCGGCGCGTAGAGGGCCATGTCGAGGCCGCCCGCGTTGATCGTCTCGGGGTACTCCTCGTTGGTGCCGATCAGGATCTCCGGGCGCGGCGTCCCCGGCGATGTCGCCGACCGCCGGCGTGTCGATGATGGCGCCCTGCTGCTCGGCGTCGGAGACGTTCGGGCCACCGGGGAACCGGACCTGGTGCGAGTCGGGATCGATCGCCTCGGCCTTTGTGCGGTCGACGACGAGCACCGGGAAGCCGTCGACCGTCTCGCCGTCGTGGTGCCACGCGTAGACGTGGCGATCCATCGACGCGAGCACGATCTCGAGCCGGCCGTCGCCGTCGAGGTCCGCGGCGACCGGCGAACCGATCGCGCCCGGCTGGGTGCGGTTGCGCTTGCCGTTGCGCAGGTTGGCGAACGGCTCCGCCGGGATGCCCGCGTAGCGCGGGTTGGTCTCCAGCGTCTGCCTGAGCGTCCCGTCGGAGCCGAAGATGCGCACCCGGCGGTCGAGGTCGGCCACCACCACCTCGAGGGTTCCGTCCCGGTCGAGATCGACGACCGCGGGCGTCGCCAGCACAGCCTCGTGCCGGGGATCGACGGCGCCGGCGCCGAGCCCGGTGGCGCCGAGATGGTTCGGCCGCACCGGGCCGGTGGTGACCGGCCAGCCGGCCGCCTCCCCGCCGTCGCGCTCGAACGCGTGGATCTCGCCGTCGGAGTTGGCGAGAATCAGCTCGTTCTCGTTGTCACCGT
The DNA here is from genome assembly GCA_963724135.1 of uncultured Solirubrobacteraceae bacterium. GTDB lineage: Bacteria > Actinomycetota > Thermoleophilia > Solirubrobacterales > Solirubrobacteraceae > DATLGB01. The sequence goes on along the minus strand of CAVRTA010000002.1, from coordinate 27,365 downwards.
CGATGTCGGCGAGCACGGGCGAGGACTCCACGTCGCTGGAGAACTCGCGCGGGAAGCCGTCGAGCATGTCCGCGTCGCGGTGCAGGTAGGCCTGGCGGCGGTCCTCGCCGGTCCGGTTGCCCGCCGTGGCGACGACCTTGATCACGAATCCGTGGGGCTCGGTGTTGGGGCGCCCTCCGTAAGGCTGCGGCCCCTGGTTGCCGCTGAACTCCACGGACGGCGGGAACAGCGCCCGCAGCGTGTCCACCGGGATCGAGGCGATCTCCCCGGTGACGCGCTCGCTGCGCGAGCTGCCGTTGCAGATCGAGGACACGCCCGGCAGCTCCAGGAAGTCGCCGAGGCCGGGGTAGCTGCCCGCCGCGGCGTACACCCTGCAGCTGTACGGCGCGCCGCGGTTGTCGACGATGCCGTCGACGCGCACGTTCGCGGCCTCCGGGTCCACCATCGCGAACCAGTTCGGCGTCGTCACCTCGACCTCCGGCGGCGGCGCACCGACGGTCCTGAGCGCGCGCACCATGTTCACGCGCCCGTAGCCGTAGAACTGGTCGTGGCCCGCACGCGCGGGGTAGGAGGCGCCGGGCTGGCCCGGCCGCGTCGTCGGCGCGGCGAGGAACGGGTCGGTGCAGGCCGGCGTGGGCAGCGGAAGGCAGGACAGCTCGGCCGACGTGCCCAGCAGCGGGTCCTGGGCGAAGTTCACGTCGTCGGCGACCGGCGCCCCGGCGACCGTGCCGCTGGCCATCACCTGGCGCACCTCGTTGGGCGTGATCGGGCACGGGTCGCCGCCGGGCCGGATGCAGCCGTTGATCGGGTGCGTCGTCATGTGCCCCTTGCCGATCGCGTTGAGCGCCTCGGAGTAGACGAGCCCGGCCATGCCGGCGGCGCGGCCCGTGGCATCCGACGAGCACGAGACCGACGGGATCGCGAGCGTGATCCGCGACGTGAAGTTCGTGCAACCGTTGAACTGGAGGTAACTGACGGGGCTCGGCCCGCTCGGCGGGTCGGCGTCGTCGGTGTGCGTGACCGAGTTGACCACGATCGAGTAGGGCAGCGCCGACGGCTGGTTGTGGTGCTGGGCCGCCTCGTCGGCGGCGGAGGCGATGACCGTCGTGCCGTGGTCGAAGGCGTACTTGATGGCGTCGAGCGCGAACGTCGACTTGTTCAGCGTCCCCAGCGCGTCCTGCACGACGAAGACGTCGTTGTCGGTGGCGTAGACCACCGCCTCCGCGAAGCGGTTGACGTCGGCGACGAAGGACGTGCCGACGCGCAGGTGGACGACCATGCAGTTCGGGCAGGTGCCGAGGTCGCCCCCGTTGTCGGCCTCGCCGACGGAGTCCTGCGCCTCGCCGGTCCCATGGCCGTAGAGGACGTCGTCATAGGGGTCGTTGTCGTCGTCGAGGAAATCCCAGCCGACCATGTCGTCGACGTAGCCGTTGGCGTCGTCGTCGTCCCCGTCGGAGAACGCGATCAGCACGTCCTGGGGGTCGATCCGGTTCGGGAAGCCGACGCCGCGCGGCGGGTCGATGCTCACGCGCGAGTCGCAGCTGTAGTCGACGACGTTGAAGACGCCGTCGCCGTTGGCGTCGCGCTGGCCGGCCAGGTAGGCGGCGCAGTCCTCGCCCTCCTCGGTGCTGGTGGCCCGGTCGGCCTGCGGCGCCGGCGTCTCGCCGCGGCTGATGCGCGTCTTTGCGCGTGTCTGTGCGCCGCGGCCGTCGCCCCAGATGATCCCGGAGTCGGTGACCCCGATCGTGACGTCGGGACGCCCGGTCGTCCTGCGCCAGGCCTGGTCGGCGCTGCGTACGGCGTCGACCACGTGGGCGCCGCGAACGCCGTTGAGCTCGCGCTGGTCGAGCGCGTACGGCGATCCCTGCTCCGTCGTCGAGGCGTACATCCACTCGAGCTTGCCGCCGAGATCGCTCGGGACGGGATCTGCCGGCGGGAGGAAGTACTTCTCGTACTCGGTCGGCTCGCCCTGCGGCCTGTAGGGGAAGCTGGCGTGGGCGACCGGCGCACCGACGGCAGTGGTCGCGAGAACCGCGAGAAATAGCCGTATCCGGCGCACTACACGACAAAACGTACAGTGGTCAGCGTGAAATGGTGCCTGTTGGGCACTAACTAACTGGGTGTCAATGTCCGATACTTCGGGCAGGGTTCCCGCCATGGCCCTTCGCCTGCCCGCCATCCCACCGATGTGGCGCGAGGGGCTGATGCCTCTCGAAGCCGCACATCTCCTGCGCTCCGCTGAGTGGCACGGCGTCGGCCAGGCGCACGGCGACGGGCGCGGCGTACTGCTCATCCCCGGCTATCTGGCCGGCGACGCATCGCTCGGCGTCATGACCCGGTGGCTGCGCGGCCTGGGCTACCAGACGCGCAAGGCGGGCATGCGCTCGAACGTCGCCTGCTCGCAGGCAGTCTGCGACGGGCTCGAGCGACGGCTCGAGATGATGGCCGACCGAACCGGTGACCGGGTGGCGATCATCGGCCAGAGCCGCGGCGGCGTGATCGCCCGCGCACTGGCCAAGTCACGTCCCGACCTGGTCAGCGGGATCGTCACGCTCGGCTCCCCCAACGCGGGCATGCTCAACATCCACCCGCTGGTGTTCGCGTCGGTGCTCGGCGTCGGCGCCCTCGGGTCCCTGAAGGTCCCGCACCTGTTCACGTTCCGCTGCCTGTTCGGCGACTGCTGCTCGCGCTTCCGGGACTCGCTGCACACGGTCGACTTCCCCGACGGCGTCGGTTACAAGGCGCTGTACTCGCGCCGCGACGGCATCGTCAACTGGCGCTCCTGCCTCGACCCGGCCGCCGACGAGCAGCTCGAGGTCCACTCGACGCACTGCGGCATGGCGGTCAACCAGCAGGTCTACGGGATCGTCGGCCGCGCGCTGGCTGAGTTCGCCGACGTGGCGGACGAGCCGGTGTGGACCGAGTGGGTCTCGGCGGCGTAGCCTTCTTGACATGCCCCGCCACGAACCGCTCGGCCGGCCCACGCCCGGAGAGGTCCTCGACGGCATGGCCGTCAAGCTGCGGCGCGACAAGGACGGCAACCTGATCGGCGTCGCCCCGCCGAAGGCCAGGACGGAGACGACCGAGGCCAAGCCCGAGCCGCGCGACGCGCCCGACCCGCGGCCGAGCACGGCGCGCAACATCCCGCCCTACGGCGCCGGCTTCTAGAGGCTCAATCGGGGTTCTTGACGCCGCCGGGGCCGGCGGTGAAGCGGGCGACGCACTCGATGTGCGGGGTCTGCGGGAACAGGTCGACGGGCCGGATGCGGTCGAACGTGTAGCCGGCCTCGACCAGCTGGGCCGCGTTGGGGGCGAGCGTCGTCGGGTTGCAGGAGACGTAGACGATGCGCTCGGGCGCCGCCTCGACGACCCGGCGGACGACCTTCTGCGACAGGCCGGCGCGCGGCGGGTCGACGACCACGACGTCGGGCTTGCCCGCCTCGGCCACGAGGTCGCGCATGCTCGTGCGCACGTCCCCGGCGTAGAAGCTCGCGTTCGTGATCTCGTTGAGGCGGGCGTTCTCGGCGGCGTCCTGGATCGCGTCGGGCGACGAGCTCGAGCCCGTACACGGCCCGGGCGCGCGGCGCAAGGTGAGCGCGATCGTCCCGATGCCGCAGTACAGGTCGAAGACGCTCTCGGTCCCGCGCAGGTCCGCGTACTCGGCGGCGATGCCGTACAGGACTCCCGCCATCTCCGTGTTGGTCTGGAAGAACGCCTCCGGGGAGATCAGGAAGCGCAGGTCGCCGATGCGGTCCTCGAGCTGCGGTGAGCCCGACAGCAGCTGCGAGCTTGCCGCCGGCAGTCGTCTCGCCGAGGCTGTCGGTCTGCGTCCACCACAGCGAGTCGGCGACGACGCGCTCGCGCAGCGCCTCGACCGGCAGCGTGCCCGGTGAGGTGACCACGCGGACCTGGAACTGGCCGCTGGCGGCGCCCTCGCGGACGACGAGGTTGCGCAGGAAGCCCCGCTGCGTGCGCCGGTCCCACGGCCTGAGGCCGTGCTCGCGGCAGACTGCGAGCACCGCCTCCCGCAGCGCGTTGCCGCGCTCGGATGCGAGCTTGTTGTCGCTCACGGCGACGATCTGGTCGAAGCGCCCGGGAGCGTGGAAGCCGCAGATCAGCTCGCCGTCGGCACCCTCGCCGAAGGAGTACTCGAGCTTGTTGCGGTAGCGCCACTGCTCCGTCGCCGGGACGATCTCCTCGAGCACGATAGCCCTCGAGGCGGCCGAGGCGGCGAGCGCCTCCTCGACCTGCTCGACCTTCGTCTGCAGCTGCTTGTCGTAGGGCAGCACCTGCCACGGCGCGCCGGGGTGGTCGGCGACGGGCGCGACGCGATCGGGCGAGGGCACGACGACCTCGAGCGCGCGGGCGTCGGCATAGGCGCGCTTGCTCTTCTCGACGCGCGCGCGCACCGTGTCGCCGGGCAGCGCGCCGGCGACGAAGACGACGAACCCGTCGCTGCGCGCGACGCCCTTGCCGCCGTAGGCGAGCCGGTCGACCGTGAGCGTGAGCTCGTCGCCGGGCTTGGGACGTGCGGACTTGGCCGGTGTCGACATCCGGCTTCGACGCTAGCTCGTCCCGCTCGGACGCCTTCAGACGTCGGGGCCGTAGCTGACTGCGCGATAAGGGGAAGGGTTCGAGGTTGGCGCAGCCCGCGAGACGGCTCGACCCGGCCGACGCTTACTTCAACTTCGTCTCGATCGCCGAGAGAACCGTCTTGCGGTTCGCGTTGCGGCGCTCGAAGTCGCGCACCTTGCGCAGCTCGGCAGGGGTGAGGTCGTCAAGGCGCGCCTGCACCTGGCCGGTCGTGAGGCCGTCGTAGCCGGAGATCGGGAAGGCCGGGCCGATGCCGCTCGCGCGGCGGGCGCGATCGACCTCGCGGCGGACGCGGTCGGTCCCCGGCAGGGCGCTGATCAGCTCCTCCGAGGCCGTGCGGCCGCGCGCGAAGATCTCCGCGATCAGGTCGGTCGCGTCCGAGCGCGTCATCCGGCCGCGCGTCACCGCGTCGTCGAGCACCTCCTGGAGGCGATCGCGGGTGAGGATCACTGCATCCACCGGGTTCAGCGGAGAGCGGCGTCGCGGTGCTGATTTGGCCTTCGGTTGGGGCATACGCAGGTGAGCCTACCCAACCGCCGAGACCAGCATTTCGAGCAGCGCCTTCTGCGCATGGCGCCGGTTCTCGGCCTGGTCCCAGATGCGCTGCCGGTCGCCGTAGAGCACCTCGGCGGAGATCTCCTCCCCGGGATGGGCGGGCAGGCAGTGCAGCGCGATGGCGCCGTCGGCGGCCTGGTCGAGCAGCGCGTCGTCGAGCCGGTAGGGCTCCAGCGCGCGCCGGCGCTCGCCGGCGGTGTGCTCGTCGTCGGACATGGAGACCCACACGTCGGCGTAGACGGCGTCCGCCCCCGCGACCGCCGCCGCCGGCTCGCTGAAGATCTCCGCCCCCAGCCCGTCCTCGAGCTGGTAGGCGCCCGGCGCCGCGATCGCGATCTCGAGCCCGGCGGCACGCCCGACGACCGCCAGCGAGCGCGCCACGTTGTTCCTGCCGTCGCCGACATAGGCGAGACGGCGCCCCCTCAGCTCGCCGAAGGCCTCGCGCAGCGTCAGCAGGTCGGCGAGCACCTGGCACGGGTGGTGGCTGGGCGAGAGCATGTTGATCACCGGTACCTCCGCGTGTTCGGCCAGCTCGGCCAGGGAGTCGTCGGAGCCCGTGCGGTAGCCGATCACCGCCGCCTGGCGCGAGAGCACGCGCGCGAGGTCGCCGACCGACTCGCCGCGCGTGAGCTGGAGCTCGTCGGCGCGCAGGACCATCGGGTGGCCGCCGAGCTCGAAGACGCCGGCCTCGAAGCTCGTGCGCGTGCGCGTCGAGGGCTGCTCGAACACCAGCGCGACTGTCCTGCCCGCCAGCTCGCGCGACGACAGCGGCGCGGCCTTGAGCTCCAGGGCGCGGTCGAGCAGCGCGGCGAGCTGCGCGCCCGAGAGCTCCTCCCCGGTCAGGAAGTGCGTCACTTCTCCCGCCTCAGCCCGAACCCTCGCAGCATCAGCAGCGCCTTCTCGCCGAGCGTGCCGGGGCGCGGCAGCACGCCGAGCTGCGTCGCCGCGTCGTAGAGGTCGAAGAACAGCCGGATCCGGTGCAGGCGCCCGTCGCGCAACTGGGCGACGGTGACGCCGTGGACGATCACGAAGCGGCTCGTCGGCGTGAGCCCGTAGAGCTCGGCGGTGTGGGTGGCGAGCAGCTTCGCCGGGGCGGCGGCGTGACCGTCCGGGCCGATCAGGCGCGGTCCCGTCTTCTGCAGGCGGGCGTCCGGGAAGCCCCTCCACAGCCGCGCTGCGTGCACGCCGATCTCGGCGGCCGACTCGAGCGGCTCGGGCGTGAGCGGATCCTCGTAGTGGACGTCCTCGGGATCGCAGACTGCGGCGAAGGCGTCGGGATCGTGCCCTGACCACGCCGCCTCCCACGCGTCGAAGATCTCCTCTGCGGTCACCATGGGGAGCGTATGCGCCGCGTCCCAGCGCCCCGCGCCTCCGGCTGCTGTGGCGCCCCCGCAAGCTCGGTGCCCGCCGTGCGTTAAGGCTCTGATGCGCCGCGCCGTCCTCCTCCTCGCCTTCCTGTTGCTGTTCGCCGCTCCGGCGGTGGCGATCGTCGGCGGGCATGAGCCGACACGGTCGTATCCGGCGATGGCGGCGCTGCAGCAGGACGGCGACTTCGTCTGCGGCGCGAACCTGGTGCGACCGCGCTGGGTCCTGACCGCGGCCCACTGCGCCCTCGACGAGGCCGGCGACCCGCTCGATCCGAGCCGGCTTAGCTTCGTGCTGGGCCGCACGCGGCTGTCCTCCGACGACGGCGAGGAGATCGCCGCCGCGCGCGTGATCGTCCACGAGAGGTACGGCGATCCGGCGGAGGCCTCCAACGACGTCGCGGTCGTCATGCTCGAGCGCGATGCGGTCGGGACGCCGATCCGGATCGTCCCGCCCTCCGAGCAGGCCCTGTGGGCTCCCGGCGCGACCGCGACCGCGATCGGCTGGGGCGGCACGTTCTATCCCGGCATCGGCGGCGTCAACACGACCGACGACCTGATGGAGATACAGGTCCCGATGGTCGCCGACGGCGACTGCGACGCCAGCTACTCGATCGGCCTCACCGGGGACTTCGAGGCGTCGACGATGGTCTGCGCCGGCGAGACGGGCGGCGGTAGGGACACCTGCAGCGGTGACTCGGGCGGGCCGCTGATGGTGCCCGACGCGACCGGCGCGATGGTGCTGGCGGGAGTCATCTCGTGGGGCTTCGGCTGTGGCTATCCCACGCAGTACGGCGTCTACGCCCGCGTCGGCGGGCAGGAGCTCTACGACTGGATCGCGGCGAAGGTGGGACCTGTCGCCACGGCGACCCCGACCGCAACTCCCACTCCCGGGCCGACGGCCACCCCCGCTCCGGCCTCGCTGCAGATCGTGGGGATCCGGCGCAAGGGGCGGCGTCTGCGCGTCAGGCTCAGCGCGACGGGGGAGCTGCGTTCACTGCGCGCGCAGGCACTGCGCCGCGGCCTGGTGATCGCGCAGGCGGTCAGGCCTGTGCTCAGCGGCACGACGACGATCAAGCTACGGCTGCCGAAGCGCACGAGCGGTCGCCTGCGCGTGAAGATCCGCGCGCGCGGCGCCGACGGTGCCGTGGTGCGGGCCTCCCGCAGCGTCTAACCGAACTCGGGGACGCCCGACTCGGACGTCGACGCCTCGGCGTACAGGCGCCGGGGGATGCGGCCGGCCTGGCGCGCGAGGTGGCCGGCCTCGACGGCGAGCCGGATCGCCTGTGCCATCGCGACCGGATCCTCGGCGCGGCTGATCGCGGTCGCGCAGAGCACGGCGTCGCAGCCGATCTCCAGCGCGATCGTCGCATCGGACGCGGTGCCGACGCCGGCGTCGAGGATGACCGGGACGCCCGCCTGCTCGACGATCAGCCGCAGGTTGTACGGGTTGAGGATCCCCTGGCCCGAGCCGATCGGCGAGCCGAGCGGCATGACCGCGGCGCAGCCGACGTCCTCGAGCCGGCGCGCCAGCGTGGGGTCGTCGTTGGTGTACGGGAGGACCGTGAAGCCGTCGTCGACCAGCTCCTCGGCGGCCTCCAACAGCGCGGGCGCGTCGGGCAGCAGGGTGCGGTCGTCGCCGATCACCTCGAGCTTGATCCAGTCGGTGGCGAAGGCCTCGCGTGCGAGCCTCGCCGTGAGGACCGCGTCGCGCGCCGTGTAGCAGCCGGCGGTGTTGGGCAGCAGGCGCACGCCGGCCTCGCCGAGCACATCGACGAGCGATCCGTGCTGCTCAGGATCGACGCGGCGCAGGGCCACGGTGACCATCTCCGTCCCGCTGGCGGCGATCGCCCGCGCGAGCGTCTCCAGCGAGCGGAAGCCGCCCGTTCCGAGGATCAGCCGCGAGCCGAAGGCGACGTCAGCCACCCTGAACAGCGCGCACCACCTCCACCCGGGCTCCGTCGTCGAGGGTCTTGCGGTCCCACTCGCCGCGCGGGACGACCTCGCGGTCGACGGCGACCGCCACGCCGCGGCCGGCCGCGGGCAGCTCGAGCTCGGCGACCGCGGTCGCCACCGTCGCGCCCTCGGGCAGCGCTCGCGGCTCGCCGTTGAGCAGGACCTCCATCACGCCGGCACCCGCTCGATCAGCTCGACCACGCGGTCGGCGGTGGCGGGCGCGAGCAGGATGCCGTTGCGCCAGTGCCCGGTGGCGACGACGAGGTTGCCGCGCCGCTCGATGATCGGCTCGGTGGACGGCGTCGCCGGACGGAAGCCGACCGCCACCTCCTCCAGCTCGAGCTCGAGGACGCCGGGTACGACCTCGCTGATGTCGCGCAGCAGATCGAACACGCCGCCGGCGGTCGGCGCGTGGTCGAACCCGACGTCCTCGACGGTGCCGCCGAGCACGTAGCGGCCGTCCCCACGCGGGACCAGGTAGGCGTCGAGCGTGCGGATGGTGCGCTCGACGAGTCCGGCCCCGCGGGGGTCGCGCAGCCGCAGGACCTGGCCCTTGACCGGGCGGACGGGGACGTCGGCGAGCTGCCCCGACCAGGCCCCGGCAGCGAGGACGACGGTGTCGGCCTCGAGGTCTTCGAGCCGCTCGACCCGCTGCGTGCGCACCGTGACGCGGGCTCGCAGGGCATCGAGAAGGGCGCGGGGGTCGACCGAGGCGTCGGTGGGGACGTCGAGGGCGAGACGAACGGTGGGCGCGAGCGCCGGCTCGAGGCGCCGCGCCGGGCTCGGCAGCACGCGCTCGGCGGCGAGGCCGAGGCGCCCGCGGTAGGCGTGCAGGCGATCGAGCGCCGCTGCGTCGTCGGCGTCGCGGGCCACCACCAGCGTGCCGGTCCGGCGCAGCTCGACGCCCAGCTCGTCACACCACGCGGGGTACTTCTCGAGGCTCTCGATGCCGAGGCTCGGGTCCTCGCCGAACTCGGCCTCGGTGACCGGCGCCAGCATCCCGGCGGCGACGTCTGCCGCGGGCCGCTCGCCGGCATCGAGGACGAGCACGTCGGCACCGCGCTGCTGGGCGCGGTAGGCGATCGACAACCCGATGATGCCGCCACCGACGATCAGGACGTCAGGCACTGCGCTTTACGGTAGACGCGTGCGGCTCTACCTGTGCGCCCCAGCGGTCGACCGCGCCACGCTCGAAGCCGCCGTCGCCGGTGGCGTCGACGTGGTGCAGCTGCGCGACCAGGCGCTCGACGACGACGGCATCCGCCGGGCGGCGGAGACGTTCGCCGGCCTCGGCGTCCCGTGGGTGCTCAACGACCGCCCCGACCTCGCGCGGGAACTGGGCGCCGACGGCGTCCACCTCGGGCAGGACGACGTCCCGCCGCCCGAGGACTTCGACGGACTGATCGGGCTCTCCACTCACGCCCCGGCCCAGGCCGCTGCGGCACCCGCCCACGTGTCGTACCTGTCCGTCGGCCCCGTCTGGGAGACGCCGACCAAGCCGGGCCGTCTGGCGACCGGCCTCGACTACGTGCACTGGGCGGCGGAGAACGTCGCCAAACCCTGGTTCGCGATCGGGGGGATCGACACGGCGAACGTCGGCGAGGTGATCGCGGCCGGCGCCACGCGCGTGGTCGTGGTGCGGGCGATCCTGGACGCCGAGGACGTCGAGGCGGCGGCGCGGACGCTCAGGGGTGCGCTTGATGCGGGGTGAGGAGCGCGACGCGGCGATCCGCGCGCAGCTGGTGCCGCTGGCGCCGGGCGAGCGGCCGCTGCCGATCCTGATCTGCACCGCCCTGTGCGTCGCGGTCGCCGTCGGGAACATCGTCCTGTGGGCGGTCGGCTGGGAGGTGCGCGGCCAGGAGCTCAACGCGGCGGCGGCGATCGCCCCGGCCGTCCTGTTCGGCTGGCTGGCCTACGGCCTGTGGCGGGGCAGGCTGCTCGCGATCGCGGGCATGCAGGCGCTGCTGGCCCTGACCGCTCTGTTCGCGACCGGCGCGCTGCTCGTCTCCTCGAACCTTGAGTCCGCCCTGCTCAGCGGCGCGGTGATCGTGATCTGTGGGGTGCTGTTCTGGCCGCTGATCCGGCTCAACGCGCGTGCGGGCCTGCGGGATAGAGTCGAACACCATGCCTGACTCCTACGACTGCATCGTCATCGGCTCGGGGCCCGGCGGCTACGTCACCGCGATCCGTGCCGCGCAGCTCGGCATGAAGACGGCGGTCGTGGAGAAGGACGTCGTCGGCGGGCGCTGCCTCAACGTCGCCTGCATCCCGGCCAAGGCCGTCCTGCGCGTCGCCGACATCCTCTCCGAGGTCGACGAGGCCGGCGAGTTCGGCATCGAGGTCCCGTCGCGCTCGGTCGACTTCGCCAAGGTCTCCGAGCGGCGCAAGAAGGTCATCAAGACGCTGACCGGCGGCGTCGCCGGCCTGTTCAAGAAGAACGAGATCGCCTACATCGAGGGCGAGGCGTCGCTCGGCGGCGGCAAGACCGTCACCGTCGGCGACCAGCAGCTCGAGGCGTCGACCTGCATCGTGCTCGCGACGGGGTCGGTTCCGCTGCCGATCCCCGGGACGGAGTTCGGGGGCCGAGTCATCGGCACCGAGGAGGCGTGGGCGTTCGAGAGCTCTTCCGGAGACGCTGGCTGTCGTCGGCGCAGGCGCCTCGGGCTCGGAGATCGCGTCGGCTTACGCGCGCCTGGGCACCCGGGTCTCGCTGTTCGAGGCCGTCGACCGCGTCCTGCCGCTCGAGGACGCCGACATCTCCAAGGCCGCCGAGCGCGCGCTCAAGAAGCAGGGCATGACGGTCCACACCGGCACGCTCGTGCAGGACGTCAAGTCGGCGGACGACAAGGTCAGCTTCACCCACAACGGCGAGAGCGCCGAAGCCGACTACCTGGTCATCGCGGCCGGGCGCGGACCGGATGTCGAGGTACTGGACCTCGACGGCGCCGGCGTCAAGCTCGGCGAGCGCGGTCTGATCGAAGTCGACGGGCACCTGCGCACCAGCGCCGACGGCATCTACGCGATCGGCGACCTCGTGCCGGGCCCCGCGCTCGCGCACAAGGCCTCCGACGAGGGCGTGATCGCCGTCGAGGACGCCGCCGGGCTCGAGACGCACCCGCTCGCCTACGTCGACATCCCCCGCGCGACGTTCTGCACGCCCAACGTGTCGTCGTTCGGCCTCACCGAGCAGCAGGCGCGCGACGCCGAGTACGACGTCGTCGTGGGCAAGGTCCAGTACGGCGCGGTCGGCGCCGGCACCGTGTACGGGGACCGCACGGGACTGATCAAGATCGTCGGGGAGCGCAAGTACGGGGAGTTGCTCGGCGGCCACATCGTCGGCGCCAAGGCGACCGAGCTGATCCAGGAGCTCGTCAACGTGCGCGCCCTGGAGGGCGGCTTCACCGAGGTCGCCCGCATCGTGCACGGGCACCCGACGCTCGCCGAGGGCGTGATGGAGGCGGCGCGCGCGGCGGACGGCTGGCTCATCCACGGGTGACCGCGCGCTTCTACTACGACCTGCGGTCTCCCAGCGCCTGGCTGGCCGCGGAGCGGGTGGTGGACGTGCTCGGCGAGGTGCCCGAGTTCGTGCCCGTCGAGCTGAGCGGGCTGGCCGCCGGTGACGTCGGACCGTTCCGCTGTGCCGAGGAGGTGGACGCCCATCTCGAGGACATCGCGCGCGAGGCCGCCGAGCACGGGTTGCTCGCCGCGCGCCGGCCGCCGGCGTTCCCCTTCGACGACACGCGCTTCGCGATGCTCGCCGCGACCTACGCGAAGCAGATCGGCAAGGTCGTCGCGTTCAGCCTCGCCGCCTTCCGGCAGGTGTTCGCCGCCGGGCGCGATCTCGCCGACCCCGAGACCGTCTTCCTGGCCGGCGCCGCGGCCGAGATCCACCCAGCCGCCCTGGAGAAGGGCGCGGGGCTGCGGAGCACGGACGAGCGTCTGCGAGCAGCGACCGCCGCGGCCGCGGAGGCGGGGGTCCTCGACGTGCCCGCGGTCGTCACGAGCGGCACGATCCTGCACGCCCTGCCGTGAGGGCCGACCGCGCCTATGAACTGCGGGTCAGCAGGGCGATGATCGAGGTCCTCGACATCGCCACCGGCGAGATAGCGCTGTTCTGGGACGTTCGCCCGGACCAGACGCGACGCTTCGCCAGGGCGCTCCGGGCCGATCTCGTTTCTTTAGACGCCAGGCAGTTTCTGGACAAGTGGACGAGATGGCAGCAGCCATAACCCGGTTCAGGCCGAGTCGCGATCTGCCGATGCGGGATTGAGGCACGCTCAGCCGTTCAATCCCCATAGGTGTCCCCGATCCCGCCAGATCAGCCCCAGCTCTCGGAGTCCGGCGTGCTCCGCCTGAACACGGCCATGCCGACGGAAGCGCGCTACCGCGCGCTCGTGGAGACGCTTCCCGACGTCCTCATCGTCCTGTTCGACACCGACCTGCGCGTCCTCAGCCTCGAGGGCGGCGCGGTGGACCGGATACCCGTCCCGCCGTCGGCGGTGGTCGGCAAGCACCTGGACGAGATCGCGAGCCCGGGCCGGATCGGCGACATCGAACCCCACTTCCGGGCCGCGCTGCGCGGCGAGGACAGTCAGTTCGACTTCGAGTTCGCCGACGGGACGACGTGGTGGGTCCAGGTGATCCCGATGGTCGACGAGCTGGGCCGGATCCACGGCGGCATGTCGCAGTGGCGCGACGTGACGCGCCGCGTCGCGGCCGAGCGCGAGGTGGCGGCCTATGCGCGCGAGCTGGAGCGGTCCAACGCCGATCTCGAGCAGTTCGCCTATGTCGCGTCGCACGACCTCTCCGAGCCGCTGCGGATGATCAACGGCTACCTCAAGCTGCTCCGGCGCCGCTATCGCGACGACCTCGACGACGACGCGCAGGAGTTCGTCGATTTCGCGATGGACGGCGCCGTCCGCATGCGGGCGCTGATCGACGACCTGCTCGCGTTCTCGCGGGTCGGTCGCGGCGAGAGCCAGAGCGCGCCAGTCGAGCTCCAGGAGCTCATCGAGGAGACCTGGCGCGTGCTCACCGCCGGCCGCGAGGGCCCGGAGCCGACGCTGCTCGCCACCGGCCTGCCGGTCGTGATGGGTGACGCAGGACAGCTCGGCCAGGCGTTTCAGAACCTGCTCTCCAACGCGCTGAAGTTCGTCGAGCCGGGCCACGCTGCGGTCGTCGAGCTGCACTCGACTCCCCTCCCCGACGGAGGCTGGCGGATCGTCGTCGACGACGAGGGCATCGGCTTCCCGCCCGAGCAGGCGGACCGCATGTTCCGCGTCTTCCAGCGGCTGCACACGCGCGACGAGTTCCCGGGGACGGGTGTCGGCCTGGCAATCTCGCGCAAGGTGATCGAGGGCCACGGCGGGCGGATCTGGGCCGAGGCGCGGCCCGGTGGGGGCGCGCGCTTCTGCATCGATCTGCCCGCCTGCGAGGTCGGCGCGTGAATTGGACCACGGTCCTCGACGAGATCGCCGAGAGCCAGGACGTCGTCCGGGTCCTGCTGGTGGAGGACGAGCCGGGCGACCGCCGCCTGGTCGAGGAGATGCTCCGCGAAGCCGACGAGGGCGCGGTCCTGACGAGCTGCACGCGGCTGGGCGAGGCGCTCGGGCCGATCAGCCGCGGGCTCGCCGACCTCGTCCTGCTCGACCTCTCGCTCCCCGACTCGTTCGGCATCGAGGGCGTGCGCCGGTTGCGCGCGGCAGCACCGGACATCCCGGTGGTCGTGCTCTCGGGCAACGACGACAAGCAGGTCGCGCTCGAGGCCGTGCAGGCCGGGGCGCAGGACTACCTGACCAAGGACAGCGTCGACGGCGAGACGCTGACGAAGGCCATGCGCTACGCGATGGAGCGACAGCGCACGGAGCGGCGGCTGGTGCGCCTCGCGCTGTCGGACCCCCTGACCGGGCTGACGAACCGGATCCTGTTCGCCGACCGCCTCGAGCAGGCGCTCGCGCGTGCCGCGCGGTCGGCCGGGCGCTCGCGCAAGGCGCCGCAGCTGCTGCTGATGTTCATCGACCTCGACGGGTTCAAGGCCGTCAACGACAAGCTGGGTCACCTCGCCGGAGACGAGGTCCTGGTCGAGGTTGCGCGCCGGCTCGACCGCGAGGTGCGCGAGTCGGACACCGTGGCGCGTCTCGGCGGCGACGAGTTCGTGGTGCTCTGCGAGGGCGTTCAGGGCGACGGCGGCGTGTCGCTGGCGCGCCGGCTGGCGGTCGTCGCTGGCGGAGCCGTACGCCACCGAGGCGGGACCGGCGCAGTTGAGCGCGGCCGTCGGGGTCGCGACCGCCGCTCCGCTGCAGGAGGACGGGGCCGCTCTCCTGCGCCGAGCGGACGCGGCGATGTACGAGGCCAAGCGCGCGGGCGCGGGCCGCGTCGCGGTAGCGTCAGCGCCCTGAGATCCCTGGCTCTGCGTGTCTCCGAAGCTGCGGCGACGATGCCGTCGTTCGTTGCCGCCGTCGCCGGTAGTTGGCGCGATCCGCACGAGCGTCTCGGCCGTATCCCTCTGGCACTGAGGGAGGGGCGGCTGGATCGCGTGTGGCGAGACGGCGCGGCAGTGGAGGTGGAACCGCGCGTGGCCGTGGCGCTGCCTGGGTCGGTATTCCCCCTCCTCGGTGACTACGAGGAACTGCGCGCTCGCGACCCGGCGTCCTTCACCGCTCCGGAGGTATCCGGGGCGACGTTCACGGTCTGGGGACTCGACCTGGAGCTGGATTGGCTGACGCCGCCGTTGCTGCCACGACAGACCGGCGCGCTGGGGGTCGGCCGCGCCGGGCTGACCCTGGTCGCCGACGCGAGGGTCGCGACGCCCCAGGACTCCGACGCCTTCCTAGCAGCCCTGATGAATTAGACCCTGGCTCAGGGTGCAATTCATCAGCGCTGCCACAACGCGTTGGGGATGCGGTCGCCGTCGCGCGTGATGCCCGGCGGCGAGGTCGTGGTGTCGACGAACAGGCACAGCGGGCGTTCGCCCGCGACGCACGTGCGCCACATGCCGTCCACGACCTTGACCGCGGTCATGCCGTCGAGGGCCGCGAGCTGCTCGCGGGCCTGGTTGTGGACGTAGACCGACGTCGCCTCGAGGGAGCTGGCACGGTCGCGGTCGTCGCGGGCGAGCTCGCCGTGGTGGACGAGCCCGGCGACCAGCAGCGAGGCGAAGAGCGCGCCGAGCAGCGCAGTGCCGCAGTAGTCGGTCGCGATCGCGCGCGGCAGGTCGCGGCGGCGGCGGCGCAGCAGCGCGCCGGCAAGCGGGGCGAGCGCGGCCACGACGATCAGGTTGAGCCCGGCGGCGAGCAGAAGCGCGGGCACGAACCCGGCGGGGCCGTCGCCGCTGAACGGGAGCCGGTCGAAGGTGACGGCCTCGACCAGCGTGGCGGCGATGAAGGCCGGCCACATCGTGGCGCCGCGCAGCCGCCAGCGGAGGGTCACAGCGGTGGAGCGTACGATTGAAGGCGTGGACGTCCGCCGGCTGGGTCTGGTCCCGTACGCGGAGGCGCTCGAGCTCCAGCTCGGCGAGCGCGCGCGTGTGCAGGCGGGGGAGTCCGAAGGAGCCCTGCTGCTGCTCGAGCATCCGCCGGTCTACACGCTCGGGCGCCGCTCGCAGCCAGGCGACCTGGCGATGGGGGAGGACTGGTACCGCGCGCAGGGGATCGACGTCGTGCGGGTCGACCGCGGCGGCAGGCTCACGTACCACGGTCCCGGGCAGCTCGTCGGCTATCCGATCGTCCGCGTCACTCGCATCCCCGACCACGTGTGCGCGATCGAGAGGGCGATCGTCGCCGCGCTGGGCGAGCAGGGCATCGCGGCGCGCGGGCGCGACAGCGAGGGACCCCAGTTCACGGGCGTCTGGGTCGAGGACCGCAAGATCGCGTCGATCGGCATCCACGTATCGCGCGGCGTCGCGATCCACGGCTTCGCGCTCAACGTCGACAACGATCTCCAGCCGTTCGAGTGGGCGGTGGCCTGCGGCCTGCCCGACGTGCAGATGACCTCGGTCTGCCGCGAGACGGGGCGCACCGGCACGCTGCCCGCCCTGGCCGAGCGGATCGCGGCCGAGGTTGCTACAAAAGGGACAGTCCCTTCTGTCGCATGAGTACTCGCGGGCGCTCCAATCCCGGCGGTGGCGACGTGCTCGAGGTGCTCGGCGCCGACGTGTTGCCCTTCCGCTCGCGCAAGCCGGCGTGGTTCAAGGTGCCCGCGCCGGGCGGCGCGCGGTACCGGCGGTTGCGCGCTGACATCGCGGCGGAGGGCCTCCACACCGTCTGCCAGGAGGCGGCGTGCCCGAACATCGGTGACTGCTGGGAGCGGGGGACCGCGACGTTCATGATCCTGGGCGACACGTGCACGCGCCGCTGCGGGTTCTGCAACGTCAAGACGGGCAGGCCGACCTGGAACGACCCGCTCGAGCCCGCCCGCGTCGCGCGCACGGTCGCGCGCATGGGCCTGCGCCACGCGGTCATCACGAGCGTCGACCGCGACGACCTGCCCGACCTCGGAGCGTCGGTCTGGTGCGGCGTGGTGCGCCAGATCCGCCGCCAGGCCCCGGGGTGCAAGATCGAGGTGCTCACGCCCGACTTCCGCGGCGAGGAGATGCCGCTCGCGCGCGTGCTCGCGGAGCGCCCCGACGTCTTCAATCACAACGTCGAGGTCGCACCGCGGCTGTATCCGGTCGCGCGGCGCGGCTCGCGCTGGGAGCGCTCGCTGCGCGTGCTGCGCAACGCCTGCGAGCTCGGCGAGGGCGAGGTCGCCACCAAGTCCGGCTTCATGGTCGGGCTCGGCGAGAGCTTCGACGAGATGGTCGACGCGCTCGGGCAACTGCGCGAGCAGGAGGTCTCCATCATCACCATCGGCCAGTATCTGCGGCCCACCGAGCGACACCTGCCGGTCGTGCGCTACTGGGAGCCCGAGGAGTTCGACGCGCTGCGCGCCGCGGCGGAGGCCATGGGGTTCGCGCACGTCGCCGCGGGCCCGCTGGTGCGCTCGAGCTACCACGCCGACGAGCACGTCGCCCAGGATCAGCCCGGCAACGGGCCGCTCGCCGCGGTTTGATCCCGCTCTCGGACCGCAACCCGACGCAGACGTTCCCGCTGGTGACACTCGGCGTCATCGCGCTCAACGTCATCGCCTACTTCCTCTTCCAGCACGGGACGCTGAGCGTGGGCGACCCTGACACGCGCGACTACCTGTGCAACCTGGGCGAGTTCGCCGCCGTGCCGCGCGAGTACACGGACCCCGACTTCGAGCTCGGGGCGTGCACGGGCGAGCCGGCGTCGCGCTGGATCACGCCGCTGACGTCGATGTTCATGCACGGCGGGCTGATCCACCTCGGCGGCAACATGTTGTTCCTGTGGGTCTTCGGCAACAACATCGAGGACGCCATGGGCCGCGTGCGCTTCGTGCTCTTCTACCTGCTCGGCGGGGTGGCGGCGCTGGCGCTGCAGGTGGCCGTCGATCCCGGGTCCGACGTCCCGACGATCGGCGCGTCGGGGGCGGTGGCGGCCGTGCTCGGCGGCTACATACTGCTCTACCCGCGGGCGCGCGTATGGACGTTCGTGTGGATCGTGGTGATCCCGATCCCGGCGCTCGTCGTGCTCGGCTTCTGGTTCCTCCAGCAGTTGTTCTTCGGGTATGCGGGCTTCGCCGACCCGACGGGTGGCGACGCCGGGGTCGCGTACTTCGCGCACATCGGCGGCTTCGTCTTCGGTCTGCTCACGATCAGGGCATGGATCAAACGTCCGCATGAGGCGGGACGCTTCGGCTGATGGCCCGCCGCGTGATCACCCTTGCCGCGTTCCTGCTGTGGGCTGCGCTGACGGGCCTCACGCTGTACGTCCTGTTCACCGAGGGACCGGACGTGCTCGTGTTCATCTCGCTGGTCTTCGTGGGCGTGCTGGGGGTGGGGATCTTCGGGGCGCTCAACGAGCGCCGCGGCGGACCGCGATGAGGTGGTGGGCCGTCGCACTGGCGCTGCTCGCCGGCTGCGGCGACTCGCGCGGGGCGCCGGGGGCGACAGTGCCGACGGTGACGCCGCCCGAGCCGGGCGCGGCGCTCGATCTCGGCACGGCTCCCTCGCCGCTCTCCGTACGCCTCGAGGACCCGCGCGACAGCGTGCGACCGCACTTCAAGCGCCCTCCGCGGGCCGGGCTGCTGTTCGACATCGACACCGGCCAGGTGCTGTGGCGGCGCCGGGCAAGGCTGCAGCGGCCGATCGCGTCGCTGACGAAGATGATGACCGCGCTCGTGGTGGACGAGCGGCTGCGGCTGCGCGACCGCATACGCGTCACCCGGCGCGCGCTGCGGACGAGCGGTTCGAAGGTCGGGCTGATGAGGAAGGGCATGCGGCTGCCGGTGCGGACCCTGCTCTACGGGCTCCTGCTGCCGTCGGGCAACGACGCCGCGCGCGTGCTCGCACAGGGCGCGGGCGGCGGCTCGATCCGTCGCTTCGTGCGCCGCATGAACGCGATGGCCGCGACACTCGGCCTGCGCTGCTCGCACTTCAACACCCCCAGCGGGCTCGAGGACGCCGACAACCACTCGTGCGCCGCGGACCTGGCCGCCATGGCCCGCGCGATGCTGCGGCGGCCGCGACTGACGCGGATCGTCGGGCGGCGCTTCAAGGTGCTCAGGTTCCCCGTCAAGGGCCGCCGGCTGTACCTGTACAACCACAACCCGCTGCTGCTCAAGGGCTATCGCGGGGCGACCGGGGTCAAGACCGGCTACACCGACGCGGCGGGCGCCTGCTTCGTCGCGACCGCCAGGCGCGGGCCGGTCAAGCTCGGCGTGGTGCTGCTCGACTCGCCGGACATCGAGCGCCAGGCGCGCAGGCTGCTCGACGCGGGCTTCGCATCCGCGCTGTAGACATTGGGGTGTGGTCGGGCGGCCAGCAGTGAGGCGGGCGGGACTTGCGCTCGCCGTGCTCGCTCTCGGCGGGTGCGGCGGGGGCGAAGGCGACCCCGCGGCGAAGGCCGCGGCGACGGCGGAGCCGCCGCAGCTGCCCGGCGGCGGGCGCCTGATCTTCGCCGAGCCCAAGCGGCGGATCGTCGCGTTCTACGGGCACCCGCACGACGAGGCGCTGGGCGTGCTGGGGATCGGGACCCCGGAGCAGGCCGGCGCACGGCTGGAGCGGGTGGCCGCGCGCTACGAGACGTCCCGGCGCCCGGTGCTGCCGGCGTTCGAGCTGCTGGCCACGATCGCCGCGGCGGCGCCGGGAGAGGACGGTATGTACCGGACGCACACGCCGGACCGGATCATCCGCCGCTACCTGCGCGCGGCGCGCGCGATCGACGCCGAGCTGATCCTCGACATCCAGCCGGGCCGCGCGCGGTTCTTGCCCGAGGCGCAGCGGCTCGAGCGCTGGCTGCGCGAGCCCGACGTGTCCCTGGCCCTCGACCCCGAGTGGCACGTCACGGCCCCTGACCTGCCCGGCCAGGTGATCGGGTCCGTGGACGCGGCCGACGTCGTCGCGGTCGGCGACTGGCTCGACGCCCTCGCGCGCCGGCACGACCTGCCGCAGAAGGTGCTCGTCGTGCACCAGTTCACCGACGGCATGATCAAGCGGCGCGAGCTGCTGCACCCCTACCGGTCGGTGGCGCTCGTGCTCAACACCGACGGCTTCGGGACCGCCGTCGTGAAGGCCGCGAAGTACCGGGAGTTCGCGCGGCTCTCCGGCTTCGCCTTCAACGGCTTCAAGCTCTTCTACGTCGAGGACACGGGCGTGATGTCGCCGCGGCAGGTGCTGCGTCTGCGCCCGGCGCCGGACATGGTCGTCTACGAGTGAAGCCCGCGCTGCCCGGCACCCGTATCGTTTCGCAACTATGGACCTGAACGACACGCCGGAGCTGGCCGAATTCCGCACCAAGGTCCGGGCTTGGCTGGAGGAGCACAGGAGCGAGGCGCCCGCGAACCCGGGCGCGTCGCAGGTGGATCACGAGGACGAGATCGCCGAGCGGCGGGCCTGGCAGGCCAAGCTCACCGAGGGCGGGCTGAACGGGATCACGTGGCCGGCGGAGTTCGGCGGCCAGGGCCTCGGACCGCTGCACCAGGTGGTCGCCAACCAGGAGATCTCGGAGGCCGGCGTTCCGGGCATCCTCGACGTGATCGGCGTCGGCATGCTCGGCCCGACGATCATCGCCCACGGCACCGACGAGCAGAAGGAGCGCTACCTGCTGCCGATGCTCCGCGGCGACGAGGTCTGGTGCCAGCTCTTCTCGGAGCCGGCCGCCGGATCCGATCTGGCCGGAATCCAGACGCGCGCCAAGCGCTCCAACGGAGGCTGGGTCCTCAACGGCCAGAAGGTGTGGACGACCAACGCGCAGTTCGCGCAGTACGGGCTACTGCTGGCGCGCACCGATCCCGAGCTACCCAAGCACAAGGGCCTGACCATGTTCATCGTGCCGATGGACGCCGAGGGCGTGAGCGTGAGGCCGCTGCGGCAGATCTCCGGTGACGCTCACTTCAACGAGGTCTTCTTCGACGACGCGGCGGTCGAGGAGGACGCGACGGTCGGGCCGGTCGACGGCGGCTGGGGCGTCGCCATGACGACGCTGATGTTCGAGCGCGTGACGATCGGGCTCGGCGGCGAGGGGTTCGGCTGGCGCTCGGACCGCTTCGCGTCCGCGCTGGCGGCCGAGCCCGGCGTGGCCGAGGATCCGGAGGTGCGCCACCGCTTCGGCGAGCTCGCCGCCGACTTCCTGGCGCTGCGCTTCACCGGCTACCGGATGCTCACGACCCTCCAGCAGGGCCGCATCCCCGGCCCGGAGGGCGGCCTGGCCAAGGTCACGACGATCAAGGCGGCGATCGAGGCGGGCGAGCTGCTCGCCGACACGCTCGGCCCGGACGCGCTCGCCATGGAGGCGGGCTCGTGGGGCAAGCTGATCGCCGACCTGCCGGGGCTCAAATCCGCCGGCGGGACCGAGGAGATCCTGCGCAACATGGTCGGCGAGCGCGTACTCGGGCTCCCGCCCGAGCCGCGCCTGGACAAGGGCATCCCGTTCGCCGAGCTGCGGGCGAAGGAGAGGGAGGCGGTGAACTCATGAACTTCACGCTGACCGAGGAACAGGAGTTCCTCCAGGAGGCGGCGCGCGGGGCGCTGTCGCGGTTCAAGACGGTGGAGGCGGCGCGCGACGCCCTCGAGGGCGAGCCGCTCCCCGACCTGTGGCCGACCGCGGTCGAGGCCGGCTGGCCCGGCCTGCTGATCAGCGAGGCCAATGAGGGAGCCGGCCTCGGCCCGCTCGACGCGATGCTCGTCTTCGAGGAGCTCGGCAAGGTGCTCGCATCCGTGCCGCTGCTGGGGCACCTGCCGGCGACCTTCGTGCTCGACCGCGCCGGGGCCGATACCGGCCTGCTCAGCGAGCTCGCGGCCGGATCCCGGCGCGCGTGCTTCGTGGGCGCGGCGCCGCCGACGGGCGTCGACGAGCGCTGGACCGTCTCGCCGCTGCGCGGCTCCCAGCGCGTGCCCGCCGACGGGACCGCCGCGTGGTGGGTCCCCGACGCGCCCGGCGCCGACGTCTACGTGATCGTGGGCGACGGTGTCGCGACGCTGGCCGATGCTGCCGAGGTCGAGCCGGTGATGCGCTACGACGCCACCCGCTCGCTGGGCCACGTGCGCGTCAGCGGCGGGATCGCGCTCGACGTCGACCCGCAGGTGCTCGCCGACGCGTGGTACCTGCAGCAGACGCTGCTGGGCGCGGAGTCGCTCGGCGCCACCGAGAGCGCGCTCGAGGTCTCGGTCGCCTACGCGAAGGAGCGCTTCACGTTCGGCCGCGCGATCGGGTCCTACCAGGCGATGAAGCATCAGCTCGTCGAGATCCTGCGGCTGAGCGACAACGCGAAGTCGCTGATGCTCTACGCCGGCTACGCGGGCGCCGACAAGGCGGACGAGTTCGCACTGGCCGCCGCGGCGTTCCGGCTCAAGGCGGGACGCGCGCTGGAGGACGCCTCCCGGATCCAGATCTCCATCCACGGCGGGATCGGGGCGACGTTCGAGCACGACGCGCCGCTGTACTTCCGCAAGGCTCAGCTGTCACGGCGGCTGCTCGGCGGGACGGACGGCGCGGCCGACCGCGTCGCCGACGAGCTCTTCAAGCAGGCCGAAGCGGTCGCCTAGACCTGGCGTTCGATCCATCCCTGGATTTCACGCGTTACAGCGCGCGTTATCCAGGGGCGGACCGCCGGGGGTCCCGCGCGCCCTAGTAGCCGAAGCGCTTCATGAGCGGCAGCTGGACGGTGCGCGGGACGTAGCGTCCCACCACCGCGGCTCCCTTCCACTTGAGGCTCGGAACGACCGTGCGCCTGCCGGTCGCCATGCCGTCGATGGCCTGGCGTGCGACCTCGCCCGCGGGCAGGAAGGCCGCACCTGGGTTCGACCCGCGATCGCCGGCGAGCTCCCAGAACTCGGTCTTGACCGGGCCGGGCTGGACGGCGGTGACCGAGACGCCCTTTCCTGCCAGTTCCGTGTGCAGCGCCTCGCTGAAGGAGAGAACGAACGCCTTGCTGGCCGCATAGGTCGCCATGTTGGGGATCGGCTGGCAGGCCGCGAGCGAGGCGAGGTTGAGCACCGCGCCGGCCCCGCGCTCGACCATGCCCGGCACGAACCGCCCGGTGAGGTGGACCAGCGCCTGGCAGTTGAGCTGGACCATCCCCTGCAGCCAGTCGAGCTCGGCCTTGACGAACGGGCCGGTGTCGCCGTACCCCGCGTTGTTGACGAGCCCGACGACGCCACGCTCGAGCAGCCTGTCGGCGAGCCCGTCCCGGGCCGCCCGGTCCTGCAGGTCGGCGGACTCGACCGCGGCCTCGACCCCGTGCTCCTTGCGCAACTCCTCCGCGAGCTGGTCGAGCTTCTCCACGCGCCGGGCCACCAGCGTGACGCCGTGTCCGCGCCGTGCGAGCTCGCGCGCCAGCTCGGCTCCGATCCCGGATGAGGCCCCGGTGACGACGACGGTCGTTTCGCTCGTGGGTTCTGGCAGCGCCATGGCGCCTGAGCCTACGAGCCGAGCCCGTATCCCCGCGGCGTGGCCGGGGCGGGGCGTACCTGTAGTGGAGCCAGCCGGGATCGAACCGGCGACCTCCGCCTTGCAAAGGCGGCGCTCTCCCAGCTGAGCTATGGCCCCTACGGCGCGAAAGGATAGGTCAGCGCTGGGCCGCCTTGGGAAGTCTCGCTCCCACGTGGAGCGCGCGCCCACAACTATCCTGGAGGGCATGGACGGACAGCTGGCGTGGTACGTGGCGGGACCGGTTCTCGGGCTGTGCGTGGTCGCCTGCCGCGTGCTCTTCAACGGGCGGCTGGGCGTCACCGGCGGCTACTCGGAGCTGGTGGGCAAGCTGCGCCGCGGCAGCGTGAGCTTCGACTGGCGCGGCTGGTTCGCGCTCGGAACGGCGGCCGGAGGCACCGTCTACCTGCTCGCTCACGGGGGTCCCGGGTTCAACGGCTATGGCTGGCTGACCCGCGAGCTCGACGGCGCGCTGATTGGGGTCGTGCTCGTCGCGTGCGGCGTGGCGATCGGCTACGGGGCAAAGGTCGCCGGCGGATGCACGTCGGGCAACGGGCTCAGCGCGACCTCGATGCTCTCGCCCGCCGGCCTGGCGGCGACGGCGACCTTCTTCGGCACCGGCATCGTCGTCGCGTCCGCGGTGGAGGCGCTGATATGACCCGCGTGGCCGGCGGCCTGATCGGCGTGGTCTTCGGCGTCACGCTGTGCTGGTCTGCGATGAGCAACCCGGACGTCGTGCGCTCGGCGCTGCTGATCGAGGACTCCTACCTGTACCTGATGTTCGCGTCCGCGGTCGCCACGAGCGCCGCCGGGCTCGCGCTCGTGCGCCGCGGCCAGCGCCGCACGCTGCTGACCGGCGAGCCGATCGGCTGGTCCACCGAGCAGCCCGGACGCGATCACGTCGTCGGCAGCCTGATCTTCGGGCTTGGCTGGGGCGTGACCGGGGTCTGCCCCGGCCCGATCGCCACGCAGGTCGGGCAGGGGATCGGCTGGGCGCTGTTCACGCTCGTCGGCGTGGTCGTCGGCGTGTACGTGTTCGTCCGCCGCGAGCGGCCGGAGACCGAGCCCGCGTTTGACCTGGGCTCAGCTCAAGGGCCGCGCGGCGTCCCTTCCGCGCGACCCTGAGCAGAGCGGCCGGTGTAGTCCGGGCGGACCCGGGGCAGGTGGACCCGCCCATCCCCTACACCGACGCCCGAAGGACTAGCCATCGGGCCGGCAACCTTTTCCCTCGCTGGATCCGGCGGCCTGAGGCCCTGATCGGCCGGGATCCGCGCGCGCCTGTGCGCAGAGCGCGAAAGCTGGACAGGTGTCTAGTCGAAATCGAAGTCGCGCGGCGGCTTCTGCTCGAACCAGAGGCGATCGTGCTCAGGGGTCTCCTGGAGGAAGTCAGGGGTCTCCTCGAGCAGGTCGTCGCCCTCCTCGTCGGGCGCGACGTAGTCGGAGGGCGGCGCACCCGCGGCCTCGTGGGCCTCGCTCGCGCTGAACTCGCTCGTCGACTGGTCCGAGGATCGCACCTCCGGCTCGTCCTCGTCGTCCTCGTCGCTGAGCCAGCTCTCCCGACGCTCCGGGACCGACGCCGGCTCCGGCGCGGGCTCGGGCGCGGCCACCGGCAGGTGGACGGTCGCCGGCTCCGCGATACCACCCGGCGGCGGGGGTAGATCCTCGACCGTCGGCTGGTCGGACGGCTCCTCGATCGCGGGCGGCTCGCGTCGCGCGGACCCGAACGCGTCGCTCTCGAGGCGATTCACCTCTTCCTCGGGCGCCCCGGAGCGGCGCTTGAGCTCGAGGTGCTCGCGGATGGCGTCATCGAGCATGCCCATGTGCGAAAGGCTACCCGGCTTTGCCGACCCGGTTCTTGCCCTGGCGCTTGGCCCGGTACAGGGCAGCGTCCGCCGCCTGCACGAGCGCGTCCTTGTCGTACGTCGCCGACTCGGGCAGCGCGGCCGCGCCGACCGACGCGGTCACCTGCACCAGGCCGTCCCCCTGCAGGACAGGGACCCGCAGCGCCTCGATCCGCGCGCGCAGGCGCTCGGCGAACTCGGTCGCCCCATCAAGGTCGGTCTGCGGCAGCACGACGGCCATCTCCTCGCCGCCGTAGCGCGCGGGCTCGTCGATCTCGCGCGCGGTGTCGAGCAGCACCCGCGCCACCTCGCGCAGCACCTGGTCGCCCTGCAGGTGACCCCAGCGGTCGTTGACGTTCTTGAAGTCGTCGATGTCGAGCATCACCAGGCCGAGCGGATGCCCGAAGCGCTTCGAGCGCTCGACCTCGATGCCCATGACCTCCTGGAAGCGGCGGTGGTTGAAGAGGCCGGTGAGCCCGTCGGTGACCGCCTGACGCTGCACGGTCTCGTGCAGGTCGACGTTCTCGATCGACACCGCCGCCTGGCTGGCCAGGTAGTGGAACAGGTCGTTGTCGGCGAGCGTGAACGGCCGGCCGCTGCGCGCGACGCTGACGAGGCCGACGATCTTGCCGCTGTCCGAGGGCCGCAGCGGATGCGCGAGCGCATGCGCGCCGTTGAGCGTCACCTCCGCGCTGTCGCGCTGCTCGAGGACCTCATCCTCGGCGGCGTCGAGCACCTGCGAGAGGCCGGCCGTGTCGCCGATCGCGGCGCGGCGCTCGAGCGGACCACCCGGCGCCTGGCGCACGCTCGCGCGCCCGGCGCCCGCCCCGACCCCGTCGACTGCGGTCTGCACCACGATGTCGAGCAGGGCGCTGCGGTCCGTGCCGGTGGCGATCGACTCGCCGACGCGGCGGATCGCCGTCTGCAGGCGCTCGCGCTCGCTCTCGAGCTCGTCGAGACGCACCCGCAGCTGCCGGGCCATCGCGTTGAACTCGGATCCCAGCGCCGCGAACTCGTCGTCCCCCTCGGTCGGAACCTCCGTGTCGAGGTCACCGCGGCCGAGCCGGCGCGCGGCCTGGAGCAGGCGCCCGATCTGCGCCTGCATCGAGCGCGACACGGCCGCCGCGAACATGAACGCGAGCAGCACGAAGGCGAGCAGCAGGGCCAGCACCACGAGCCGCGCCTCGCTGGTCGCGCTCTCCGTGGCGCCGCGGTCGGCGAGCAGCCGCACCGTGACGCGACCGTCGTCAGCCGGTGCCGTGAAGCTGGTGACGCGGAACTCGCGCGCGCCGATCCTGCGGTCGCCGCGGTCGGGAAGCGTCGTCTCCGCCGCGGGCGGGAGCGTCGCTGCGGTCTCGAGTCCCGGACCGGACACGACCACGTCGAGACCGGTGAGCTCGCGCACGGCCTCCGCGAACCCGGTCGCGCCGAACGCCGCCGTGCGCAGCACGCCGGTCCGGCGCACCTCGGTCGTCGCGGCGGCCACGCCTCCCGGCCCGCCCGACCTGAAGCTGCGCCCGGACGTCAGCGCCAGCTCCACCTGGGCCGTGCGCGTGGACTGGCGCTCGCGGTCGAGGGCGCGCAGGACCGCCGCGCGCTCGCCGGACCGCAGCGCTCGCGCGAGCGCGGGCGAGCTCGCGATGCGCCGCCCGGCCGCCGCCGACCGCTCCTCGGCCGTCCGGTAGAAGTTGCTCGCGCTCGTCTGGGCCTGGGCCAGTTGCGCGTCGCTCTTGCCCTGCTCGGAGTCCGCGACGAGCCGGAACAGGACGGCCGTGATCATCACCATCGGCGCGATCACGATGACGACGAAAAACCAGCTCAGGCGCGCGCGAAAGCTCTTGAACAGCATGGTCCGAACCCGTCTCGGAGCGTAAACGTCAGGGGTCGGGGCCACGCCGGTAAGCATCGGCTCATTGCTGCGCGTGCAGGAGTCCTGCACAGCCGGGGACCCGGCGTCTACACTCGCCTGTCGCGCGGCGTCCCCGCGCGCTCGGGGCTATAGCTCAGTTGGGAGAGCGCCTGGATCGCACCCAGGAGGTCGTCGGTTCGAGTCCGACTAGCTCCATCGG
>CAVRTA010000001.1:0-166662 GCA_963724135.1 uncultured Solirubrobacteraceae bacterium | reverse complement strand
GGCCGCTGATCGCGATCACCCCGGCCAACATGAACAGCGCCAAGGTCAAGCCGTTCATCTACCATTCCAGCTGCTAACGCGGGCCGGTTCTTATGATCACGGAACCCTGTCAGTCAAGTTGACTGACAGGGTTCCATGATCTCGTGGGCAGTTCGGGTCTGGCGGCTCGGTGCAGCCCGGCAGGCAGCGTCTCCCGTAGTCTCAGCCAGCTTTACGACCAGGTCACATGCATGCCGTCCCGCCAGGACTGCAGGACACTAGCGTCGCCGTGCACGATCACCCCGGCAGCGGTCGGGTCGCAGCGGTTCCACAGCAGCTGGTGGAATGCTGCCGGCTACCTGCTGGCCGCGCATGCCCTGAGCGGCGGGTCCGTTACGGCGGGATGATTTCCATTAGCAGGTCGGCGTTCACCGAGCCGTCCACCGGGCGCGAAACTCCTTTATCGGGAGATGGCCCGGCGCTGCCTTTTTTTTGGCGGTCGCTTTGGCCGCAGCCGCGGAAGCCACTTGTGCTGCTGTCGTTGCGAGAGGGGTGAATCGAACAGCGCCTCGGCGCAGCGTCGCGCAGCCTTCATCAAATGCTGCTCGACCGTGTTCTCCGCGATACTGAGCCGGGCGGCAATCTCCTTCTGCGAGAATCCGTAGACCTTGCGAAGCGTGAACGCCTGCCGGCAGCGACGCGGCATGGAGGCGACGGCCTCGGCGAGCAGGGCGAGCTCCTGGTGCGCGTTGACGATCTCCTCGATCTGCGCGCCGTTCATCCAGGACGTCCAACGATGCCATGTCGGCCACGAGCTCCAGCGGCACCACTCGCTGGCGCCGCAGCCAATCGAGCGCTACGTTGCGCGCAACCGTGAGACAGAACGCGCGCATCGAGCGGAACTCGGTTCCTGCGGGGATGCGCCGCGCCACGACAGCAGCCGCGCATAGGTTTCCTGCAGCAGCTCGTCGACGTCGGAATTATTGCGCGTATAGCGCCACAGACAGGCACGCAACACGCTTTCGAACTCGAGCGCGTGCAGCAGAAAGCGATCCTCGATCTTTGCCACGCGCACAACCTCTTGTCATGCCTTTGTCCATCCCCGCCACCGCCAGGCGCCCGTGTTCCGTCATGGCGTGTAGGTGTATTACGCGCCAGCGCGAAATCATTCGCAATCCCCTAACGGAAAAATCCGCGCGCGTCCGTCTACCCAACAAATCAACGGTAGCCACGGTCGGCTCCTTGTCAGGGTCGAGAAGGTGACTGTGGTGAGGCGTCTGCTGCGGCCAGCTTCATGCTGTGCCGCAGCAGGCGTTTTGATCACCTGTGCAGAATTCGCTTCGAACGAGCCACGTTCTTTTAACGAAAATGCAGGAAATTCCGTAGCCGCGGGCCATGGCGGTCGCGGCGATCACCATCAGCATGACCAGCAGCGCTTCGATGTGGCTGATCATCGCGATGCGCCGCGCCGATGGTCGGCACGACGATGTCCTTGGTCAGAGCGCTTCGCTGCAGCGCGCGCCGCCACTTGATGAGCATCATCATCGGCCACACCTCGAGCGCGACGATGATCACGAAGATCAGCATCTTCACGTGGAAGTAGTGGTCGTGCAGGTAGTAGTCGAGCGGCTTTTCGGTGGCGCCGAACAGGCGCCAGAGGCCCGTGACCAGCCAGACCGCCGCGGCTATCCCCCAAACGGCGTCCGCGCGCAGCGCGCGGTGCAGGGAGCCGAGCTCACCGGCTCGCGCAGGGCGTTCCCGCGCGTCAGCACGGCGCCCAGCCCCAGCCCCAGGGCGATGAGATGCAGGGCGGCTAGCGCGACGCGAAGCATGGCGGCGCATCTTACCCGGCGAAGGCCGAGTGGGGTATAAAACTTGCTGTGCCCAAGCTGGAGACACCTTCATGAACTTCAAACCTTTGCTCGCCGCGCTCGCGGCATGCCGTCCTCTTCAGCGCGGGCTGCGAAACGGTCGAGACCACCAAGCCCGGCGCGGGTCGGGGTGGATCGCAAGCAGCGCATGATGATCTCCGAAGAAGAGGTGGAAAAGGGCGTCCGAGCAGGCCTACGACCAGGAAGCTCAAGAAGGCGCGCAGATGCCGGCAAGCTCAATTCCGATCGTGAGCTGACCACGCGCGTCAGGGCCATCACGCAGCGGCTCATTCCGGCCACCCGTGCCTTCCGCCCGGATGCGCCCGGCTGGAAATGGGAGGTGAACACGCTCGAGACCAAGGAGCTCAACGCCTATGCCATGCCTGGCGGCAAGATCATGGTGTATTCCGGGCTCGCCAATCAGCTGAAACTCGTCGACGCGGAGCTCGCAGCCGTCATCGGCCACGAAATCGCCCATGCGCTGCGCGAGCACAGCCGCGAGCGGATCTCGCGCGCCTATGGCCAGCAGCTGGCCCTTGCCGGAGTGGCGGCCGTGACGGGCGCAGGGCGAGGGCGCGCTGAACATCGCCAACACGGTGGCGTCGGTGACTTTCCAGCTTCCGCACAGCCGTGAGCAGGAAGCCGAGGCCGACGAAATCGGCATGGAGCTCATGGCCCGGGCCGGCTATGACCCGAATGCCGCGGTGTCGGTCTGGAAGAAAATGATGGCCGCCAACGCAGGGCGGCGCCGCCTGAGTTCCTGAGCACGCACCCCTCGCCCGAGTCGCGCATCGCGGGACCTGCAAAAGCTCGTGCCCAAGGTGACTGCCGCTTTACAAGCGGGCAGCGGCGCGTAACTGAGCGTGGCGGGTTCGATCGGCCTTGCCCGATAAGCAATAATGCGGCGTGTCTGATACGCGCGCCGCTCCAGCTCCAAGCCGATCCGCTTCCCAAGGTGGTGATCGTCGGCTGCGGGTTCGGTGGGCTGTTCGCGGCGCGGGCCTTGAAGCGGGCGCCGGTCGAACTTACCGTCATCGATCGCAATAACTACCACCTGTTTCAGCCTCTCCTGTACCAGGTGGCCTCGGCGGCGCTGGCGCCGGCGGATATCGCGCAACCGATCCGAACCATCCTGCGCGGGCAGCGCAACGCGCTCGTGATGTTTGGCGAGGTGAGATCGCGTCGACCTCCCGGGCCGCCGGATCTGGATCGGGGAGAAGCCCGTGCCGTACGACTACCTGATCCTCGCTCCCGGGCGCCGTGGACAACTATTTCGGGCACGCCGACTGGAGCCGGTATGCGCCGGGCATGAAGGAGGTCGACGATGCCACCTTCATCCGCTCGCGGCTGCTGCGCTCCTTCGAGCGCGCGGAGCTGGAGCCCGATCCGCAGAAGCGCGCCGCGCACCTGTCGTTCGTCATCATCGGCGGCGGCCCGACCGGCGTGGAACTGGCCGGGGCCATCAAGGAGCTGGCTGTGGATGTGATTCCGCGCGACTTCCGTGTGGCCGATACGCGCCGGGCGAGCGTTGTGCTGATCGAGGCGGGCCAGCGGCTGTTGCCTGCGTTTCACGCCGGGTTCTTCGCGGCGCGCTCTGGAGCAACTGCGGGCCTGGGCGTCGAGGTGCGGCTGGGCTCACCCGTCACCGATGTGTTCGATGGGGGGGTGGAAATCGGCGGGCAGCAGCTTCACAGTTTCAACGTGATATGGGCTGCCGGCGTGCGCGCTTCGCCGCTGACCCAGGCACTCGCTGGCGGAGCATGGTCCTGGCGGCAGACTCAAGGTGCTTGCCGATTGCTCGGTCCCCGGCCATCCCGAGGCTTTCGTCATCGGCGATGCGGCCTGGCTGACGGATTCGAAATCGGGAAAGCCGGTGCCGGGCGTCTCGCAGGGCGCGCTGCAGATGGGCCGTTACGCGGCGAAGGTGATCCTGGAGGAGCTTCGCAGTCGCGCGCCGAGCCCGCTTCGCAAGCGCGGCTTTCATTACGTGGATTTCGGCTCCATGGCGACTGTGGGCAAGTCGCGCGCGGTGGTCGAGATCGGCCGCCTGCGTTTCGGCGGGCTGCTGGCCTGGTTCGCCTGGATGGGCCTGCACGTCACGGTTCTCATCGGTTTCCGCAATCGGCTCGCGGTGCTGTCCTCCTGGATTTACAGCTACGTGTTCTTCCGGCGCGGATCGCGCCTGATCACGCATTCCTCGAACCTGCCGCAACCGCCCTGATGGCCAGCGTCAGACGTCCGCCACCCCATGCGACGGTTCCACCCGTTGCGGGCGCGCAGCCAAAGACGATGCGCGAGTTTTTCGGAGTATTCCGCTACAGCCGCCGGGCTCTGGATCTGGTGTGGAGCACCAATCAAGGTGTTGACGATATCGCTGGCGCTGCTGACGGTCGTGGCGGGCGTATTGCCGGCGGGCGTCGCGTATATCGGCGCGCTGATCGTGGATGCCGTGGTCGCCGCCGCACGTGCGGGAGGTACCGATGCCGGCGCGTCATCGAGCTCGTGATGCTCGAAGGCGTGCTGATTGCCGCGATAGCCGCGGCTCAGCGAGGGCTGTCGTTCTGCCAGTCGCTGCTGCGGGCGCAGCTCGGCCAGCGCGTCAATGTGATGATCCTCGAGAAGGCGCTGACGCTCGAACTGCGCCATTTCGAAGACTCCGAATTCTATGACCAGCTCACGCGCGCGCGGCGCGAGGCTTCGAGCCGGCCGCTGGCTCTCGTGATGCGCACGTTCGGCCTCGTGCAGAATGGCATCTCGCTCGCAAGCTACGGCACGCTGCTCATTCACTTCTCGCCCTGGGCCGTCGTCGTGCTGCTGCTCGCTGGATTGCCCGCGTTCGTAGCCGAAGCGAAATTCTCCGGTGATGCCTTCCGGCTGTTCCGCTGGCGCTCGCCCGAGACGCGCATGCAGACCTATCTTGAGACGGTGCTGGCGCGCGAAGACCACGCGAAGGAAGTGAAGCTGTACGGACTCGGCGCGCGCTTCCTCGATCGCTACCGCGACATCTTTCGCCGCCTCTATCGCGAGGATCGCGCCCTCACGATACGGCGCGACGCCTGGGGCTTCGGCCTCGGGCTGATCGCGACTGTGGCGCTCTATGGTGCCTACGCGTGGATCGCCGTGAGCGCGGTTCACGGCAGCATCACGCTCGGGCAGATGACGATGTATCTGATGCTGTTCCGGCAGGGGCAGGCCGCGGTGAGCGCGAGCCTCGCGGCGATCGGCGGCATGTACGAGGACAATCTTTACCTTTCAACGCTCTACGAATATCTCGAGACGGAAGTCGAGCCGCCGGGCGGCACGGCGGCGCGCGGGCCGAGTCCTGAGGATGGCGTGCGCTTCGAGAACGTCGGTTTCTCGTATCCGGGCGCGAGCGAGCCCGCACTCGAAGGCGTGACCCTACATTTGAAGCCGGGCTGCAGCCTCGCGCTCGTGGGCGAGAACGGCTCGGGCAAGACCACGCTCATCAAGCTGCTGACCCGCCTCTATCGTCCGACCGCCGGACGCATCCTGCTCGAAGGGCTCGATTTGCAGGAATGGGAGGAGCGCACGCTTCGCGAGCGCATCGGCGTGATCTTCCAGGATTTCACGCGCTACCAGATGCTGGTCGGCGAGAACGTCGGCGCCGGTGACGAGCGCTACTTCGAGGACGAGGAGCGCTGGCGGCGAGGCCGCCGCGAAGGGACAGGCCAGCGAGTTCATCGAGACGCTGCCGGCAGGCTACAACACTCAGCTCGGCAAGTGGTTCAGGGACGGGCGCGAGCTCTCAGGCGGCCAGTGGCAGAAGATCGCGCTGTCACGGGCGTTCATGCGCACGCGGGCCGACATCCTCGTGCTGGACGAGCCGACCGCCGCCATGGATGCGCAGGCGGAGGCCGAGGTATTCGAGCATTTCCGGCAGCTGGCGCAGGATCGCATCACGATCCTGATCTCACACCGCTTCTCGACGGTGCGCATGGCGGACCAGATCGCAGTGCTCGATCGCGGCCGAATCGTCGAGCACGGCAGCCATGAGGAACTGATGCAGCTCAATGGCCGCTACGCTCACCTGTTCACGCTTACAGGCGCGCGGCTATCGATAAACGCCCTGAGGTACTCAGTTCGCATCGGGTTGGACATTGCCAGCCTCACGCTGACTCATGAGCGAGCTCGCCGAATCTCGACGCAAGGAACGGCTCTCGTAGTAGTGCGGACTGCATGCGCTTGTTTCTGGCTGCAGTGGAACTGCTTCCGAAATCGATGACTTCGCCACTTGGAGGCATTCGGGATTTTCCCTCCAGGGGCCTGGAGTCGTAATAGTAGATGCGATGCAGGCGCATCCCGGCAATGCCGTCAAGCGCTGCAACCTGCCGAATGAAAGTGGAAATCACCGTGACATCCACAGGTCGGAACGAGGTGGGGCGAATTTCTGCACTTGGTCCATCGACCATGCAACCGTGGGGTGCAGCAAGGAAATCGGACCGCTTGCGGTTGGCGCCGGCCTATGGAGTCATCGCTGAGCGAGGAGGCGATCGAGCTTGGCTTGGATTCGCAGCAGTCTCTTGCTCCAGTTTCTCCGGTGAGCGCGCGGATGCGGGACTCCTCAGCTTGGTCGGCGAGCACACGCTGGCGCTCGATCTGCGCCGTCAGTTCGCGCCGTTCGCGCGCCCAGCGCAGGCGATTCAACGAGTGAACTGTAAAGTCGACCGCCAGGATTGCGGCGGCGATCAGCACCAGCAGCACTCCTAGCGGCGCGTTCACCTTGGCGACGATGAGATTGAGCTCCGTACTCTGGCTAACCACTGACCAGTTGATGAGCACTATCACGAGCAGCAGGAGTGCGAGGACGATGAACAGCACGTTTCGCGGTCGCATGGGAATTACCTCGCGTCAATTGGTGGACGTTGCGGATAGTAGCGCGACTGGGAAGCGGGCGAGGGCCTCGCTTGCTCGAACGAATTGCCGGCCTTCACGTTCCAGGGGTCGAAGCTCGGCTCCGTCAAATACGCCGTGCAGGGTTGTGGCCGCGCACTGGCGCGGGAGCTCGATCAGCGTGTTTTCCCAAACCTCGACGCCAAACGGAGCCATGTCACGACTTCCCAGCAGTCGCGAATACAGCCGTGGCGCGATCGTCAGAGCGAATTGTGAATCGTCCCGTCGGGCGAACGCGCAGATATGCGAAGCATGCTCGCCGGTGACCCGCGCCGGTAGATAGGCGCCGCGAAACAGAGTCTCGTTCGCGCGTCGGAACTGGAGCGTTTTCCAGGTGAGATACAGCTTCGCGCGATCCATGCCGATGCCATCGATCGGGGGCTCGTCTCGCAGCTCCGACGAGCATGCCTCGCCTGAGCTCGTAATCGACCGGCCGCCGATTGTCCGGATCGACCAGCGACAGATCCCAGAGCTCGTTTCCCTGGTAGATGTCCGGCACTCCAGGGACGGTGAGCTTGATCAACGTCTGCGAAAGGCTGTTGAGCAGCCCGAAGCGGCTAATGAGGCGCTGCGCATCCTGCAGCTCGGCGAAGAAAAGATTGCCCTCGCGGGGCTCGAGGATTGAGCGGATGAACTGCGTCAGCGCCTCCTCATAGCCGGCGCTGACATCCGACCAGCTGGTGCGCGTCTTGGCTTCGCGCGAGGCTTTGAGCATGTAGGCTTCGATGCGCTCGCGATACTCCGTCGAGGGCAGCCTCATCCATCGGCTCGAGCGGCCACGCTGCCGAGCAGCGTCTGATAGAGCAGGTACTCCTGGTTGGGCCCCGGCGCAGGCAGGCCGTCGATTTCGCGCTTGCGCGCGCGGTTCATCCGGCTCCAGCGCGCAAGCCACTTGCGCCAAGTCGCGGGCATCTCCGAGAGCACGTTGATGCGGGCGCGCACGTCCTCCGAGCGCTTGGTGTCGTGCGTAGAAGTTGCGAGCATCTCGTTGGGCCAATGGCGCGCGCGATGGCGCGCATCCGCGTGGAAAGCCCGCACGCTGACGCCGAACACGTCCGGATCGCCGCCAACCTCGTTCAGCGAGGCCAGACGATGAAAGCGGTAGAGCGCCGTGTCTTCGACTCCTTTTGCGGTGACGGGCGCGGTGACCTGCTGGAAGCGCATCGCGAATGCGTGCACGCGCCGGCGCAAGTCTTCGTCTGCGTGCCGGCATCTCCACGAGCAGCGCCTTGCGCAGGAAATCGAACAGCAGCGTATCGACGCGCGAGCTGCGGCGCTTGGCGACTGCGATGGCCCAATCGATGAAGCGCACATCTTCGGCGGAAGCAGTGTCCGACACGTAAGTGCGGTAGACCGGAAAGCAGGCGATGGTCTCGGCCAGCGCCTCGCGCAGGCTGTTGGCGGTGAAGTCGCGCGTGTGAGGATCGGCCCGGGCGATACGCGTCAGCGCATGCGTGAGCACGCTGAGCTCCGCGGCGAGCGATGTCTCGAGAACCAGTTGCTTCGCCTCGTATGCGACATCCCGCCAGTTCGGCGATTCACCGATGAATGCGCGATAGGTGCGATCCATGCGGGCCCGGGCGGAGCCATCGACCAGCAGGCCGTTCACGGTATTGGTGAAGTTGTACCCGGTGGTGCCGCTGACCGGCCAGGTCTGGGGCAGCCGCTCGAAGCTCGCGAGGATCTTCTCGACCAGCAGATAGATCGATCCGGCGCGCTCCTGCAGCTTCTCGAAGTAGCGCGCCGGATCGTACAGCCCGTCCGGATGATCGATGCGCAGGCCGTCGATCTTGCCCGCGTGGACCAGCTCCAGCAGCAGCCGGTGGGTCGTTTCGAAGACTTCGTCGTTCTCCATGCGCAGCGCCGCAAGCTCGTTGACGTCGAAGAAGCGCCGGTAGTTGATCTCATCTGCCGCGACGCGCCAGTAGGCGAGCCGTAGGCCTGGCCTTCGAGCAGACTCGTGCAGCTCGGCGGCGAGGGCTGCGCGGCCGCCGGCAAGTAGCGCTCGCGCGCGATCGTAGTCCTTGCGCCAGATCGGAAAGCGATGCTCGTGATAGAACACCGAGAACGTGTCGCGTCGCGGCATCGTGCCGCAGCTGCAGCTCGCCGCGCTCGAGCACCGCGCCATAGGTCTCGCCGAGCACGGGAATGAGCAGCTTGCCGGTGACCGACCAGTCGATGTCGAAGAATCGCGCATACGGGGAGGTCGCGCCGTTCTCGAGCACGTCCATCCACCAGGCGTTGTCCGATCCGATGCCGACGTGGTTGGGCACGAAGTCGACGATGTGGCCCATCTGGTGCGCGCGCAGCGCCGCGACGAAGCGCCTCGAAATCCTCGCGCGTGCCGATCTCGGGGTTGAAGCTGTTGTGATCCACGACATCGTAGCCATGCATGCTGCCCGGGCGCGCCCTGAAATACGGCGAGCAGTAGACGTGGCTGATGCCCAGGCGCGCGAGATAGGGCACCAGCGCCGTGGCGTCGCGGAAAGTGAATTCCGCGTTGAGCTGGAGGCGATAGGTGGCGCGCGGAACCTGGATCATTGCGGCTTGCGGCGCGCGCGATCGACCGCGCGTCGCTCGGGGGCGCGCTCGAAGAGCCAGGTCACGCTCCAGGGAGCCAGCTCGTTGCGCGTGACGGCACCGCGGATATCGGGATGGGTCGCGAAGAGCATCCGGCCGGCCGGCTGGCGCACCGCGGGCGCGGCTCGGCGGAAAGATTGGCGATCAGATGCAGCGTCGAGCGGTCCTCGAGCAGCCAGTCGACGGAGAAGGCGCCGTTGTCCTTGCAGCTTCGCGCAGCTGCGAGCGCGGATCTCGGGAATGCGCGGCACGATGTCGCGCCGGCGGATCGCAAGCAGGCGCCGGTAATGGTCGAGCCAGACCGCGTGCGCGCGGCTTCGCCGAGCCTGCCCAGTCGAGGCTGGCACGCCTCGAAGGTCTCGGCGCCGTCGGCATCCGGGATGGCGGCCGCCATGTCGGGAGCACTGGAATTTCGCGAAGCGTGCAAACTCGCGGCTGCGGCCCTCGCGCACTTTCTCCGGCGAGCTCCGGCTCGAAGTCGCAGAAATAGAGAAAGGGCTCCGGCGCCGCCCATTCCTCGCCCATGAAGAGCATCGGCGGTGCGGGCGCGAGCAACATGACGGCAGTTGCGGCGAGCAGCGCAGCTTCATCGGTGACCAGATGGGCGAGCCGCTCGCCGAGCGCGCGATTGCCGATCTGGTCGTGGTTCTGCAGGAAGGTGACGAAGGCCGTCGGCGGCAGATGCGCGCTCGGCTCGCCGCGCGCGTGACCTTCATGCGCTGAAGGCTCGCCTTGATATGCAAACCCTTCCGCAAGCGCGCGACACAGCAGTGCATGCGGGCCGTCGGCGTAGTCGGCGTAGTAGCCGTCGGCTCTCACCGGTGAGGATCGTATGCAGGCAGTGATGGATATCGTCGTTCCACTGCGCATCGAACTTGTCGTCGCCGGCCGGGCGCGCCGAGGTATCGCGCCTGGTTGGCACCGTTCTCGAGCACCAGGTGCACGTGGCGATCGCCGCCCGGCCCGTCGCGCACGCGCGCGCGCAAGCTCGGTCAGCATGTGCGTGCTCGCTGTCGTCGAGGATCGCGTGCACGGCATCGAAGCGCAGCCCGTCGAAGTCGAATTCCTCGAGCCAGTAGAGCGCGTTGTGGATGAAGAATTCACGCACGCTGCGCGCTGTGCGGCCCGTCGAAATTGATCGCCGCGCCCCAGGGCGTGTGATGCCGGTCGGTGAAGAACTGCGGCGCATAGGCGTTGCAGATAATTCCCTTCGGGCCCGAAGTGGTTGTAGACCACATCGAGCATGCACGCCAGCCCGCGCGCATGCGCGGCGGCGATGAGCGCCTTCAGCTCGTTCGGGCGTGCCGTAGGCGGCATCCGGGCGCGAAAGGCAGCACGCCGTCATAGCCCCAGCCGCGCTTGCCGGGAAAGTCCGCAAGCGGCATCAGCTCGATCACCGTGACGCCGAGCTCGCACCAGGTGATCGAGCTTGCGCTCGGCGCGCCGCGAACGTGCCTTCGGGCGTGAACGTGCCGACGTGCAGCTCGTAGATCACGGCTTCGTGCCAGGGGCGGCCTGCCAGGCGCCGTCGGGCCAGTCGAAGCGACTGCGGATCGACGACGACGCTGGGGCCGTGGACATCCTGCGGATTGAAGCGCGACGCCGGGTCGGGCACTTCGATCTTGCCGTCGATGCGGTAGCGATAGCGGCTGCCGGCGCGCGGCGCGATCCGTGACGAGCTCGAACCAGCCGCTCGTCCAGGGCCGTCATGGGCATGGAGCGCGTGTCATCGCCGTCGTGCAGCACGAGGTCGACCAGCTTCGCGCGCCGGGCGCCCACAGACGGAATCGCACGCCGCCCATCGGCGGTCAGCTCGGCGCCGAACGGCATGCGATGGATGCGGCGGGTCATGCGGATGCGTGATGTCGGCAGCTCGATCAGCAGCGCCAGCGAGCGGCCCTGCAGCGGGTAGCGTTCGGCGCTCGCCGCGCGTCTGCGTGCTCATCGGGCATCAGTCCCGCGGATGTGTCCACCACGTCGCCACCGGCTGTCGGGCAGGAACTCCGGCAAGCGCGAAGGGGATGGTCTCGTGGTGCGCATTGAACAGCACCAGGAAATTCTCGTCCTTCACCGGCCGTCCGCGCCGGTCGATGCGCTCGATCGCGCGCCGGCGAGATAGACGCCGAGGCAGCGCGTGAAGTCGCTTCTGCCAGTCCGTCCTCGGTCATCTCCCGGCCGTCGGGCGCGAGCCAGGCGACTTCGCTTGACCGTGCTCGCCGGGCGTCTGCCCCTGCAGGAAGCGCCGCCGGCTGAACACCGGATGCCGCCGGCGCAGCGCGATCATGCGCGCCACGAAGTCCATGAACGCTCGCTGCTCCTCGGGCGAGATCCCAGTTGAGCCAGGAGATCTCGTTGTCCTGGCAGTAGGCGTTGTTGTTGCCGTGCTGCGTGTGGCCGATCTCGTCGCCGGCCAGCAGCATCGGCACGCCCTGGGACAGCAGCAGCGTCGCGATCAGGTTGCGCTTCTGCTGCGTGCGCAGCGCGTTGATCGCCGCATCGTCGGTGGGCCCTTCCGCGCCGCAGTTCCAGGAGAGGTTGTTGTCGTTGCCGTCGCGGTTGTCCTCGCCGTTGGCCTCGTTGTG
Source organism: uncultured Solirubrobacteraceae bacterium (assembly GCA_963724135.1). Classification (GTDB taxonomy): domain Bacteria; phylum Actinomycetota; class Thermoleophilia; order Solirubrobacterales; family Solirubrobacteraceae; genus DATLGB01. Next base: position 154,739 of record CAVRTA010000001.1, on the reverse strand, counting down.
CTTGCTCGTTGTAGCTCACGAGGTCGTGCAGCGTGAAGCCGTCGTGCGCGGTGATGAAATTGATGCTCGCGTGCGGCTTGCGGCCGCTCGCCTCGTACAGATCGCTGGAGCCGGTGAAGCGCCGCGCGAACTCGCCGATGAGCCCGCCGTCGCCTTTCCAGTAGGCGCGCATGGTGTCGCGGTACTTGTCGTTCCACTCGTTCCAGCCGGGCGGGAAATTGCCGACCTGGTAGCCGCCGCGCCGACGTCCCAGGCTCGGCGATCAGCTTCACCTGCGAGAGCACCGGATCCTGGCCGATGGTGTCGAAGAACGAGCCGAGCCGGTCCACGTCGAACAGCTCGCGCGCGAGCGCGGAGGCGAGATCGAAGCGGAAGCCGTCGACGTGCATCTCCTGCACCCAGTAGCGCAGGCTGTCCATGATCAGCGCCAGCACGCGCGGGTGCTGCATGTTGAGCGTGTTGCCGCAGCCGGTGAAGTCCATGTAGTAGCGCGGGTCTTCGGGGCTCAAGCCGGTAGTACGAGGCGTTGTCGATGCCGCGGAAGGACAGCGTCGGGCCCGAGCTGATTGCCTTCGGCCGTGTGGTTGTAGACCACGTCGAGGATCACCTCGATGCCCGCCGAGTGCAGCGTCTTCACCATCGTCTTGAATTCGCTGATGCGGCCGGTGGCGGAGTAGCGCATGTCCGGCGCGAAGAAGCCGATGGTGTTGTAGCCCCAGTAGTTCTTGCAGCCCCTTGCTCGAGCAGATGACGGTCGTCGACGAAGGCGTGCACCGGCATCAGCTCGACGGCGGTCACGCCGAGCCGCAGCAGGTGCTCGATGACGGGCGCGGTGGCGAGGCCCGCGTAGGTGCCGCGCAGCTCCGGCGGCACCTCCGGGTGGCGCATCGTGAAGCCGCGCACGTGCAGCTCGTAGATGACGGTGTCGTGCCACGGCACGCGCGGCGGCCGGTCGTCGCCCCAGGTGAATGCCGGATCGATCACGCGGCGACTTCGGCATGCCGGCCGCGTTGTCGCGCTTGTCGAACGACAGGTCCGCCTTCGATGGCCGACGCGGTAGCCGAAGTGCGCGTCGCTCCACTTGCAGCTCGCCCTGGATGTGCTTGGCGTAGGGCTCGATCAGCAGCTTGTTGCGGATTGAAGCGATGCCCGTGCTCGCGGGTCGTACGGCCCGTGCACGCGATAGCCGTAGAGCAGGCCCGGGCCGCGCCTCGGGCAGATAGGCGTGCCACGACCTCGTCGGTGCGCTCGCGCAACTCGATGCGCTGCAGCTCGCGGCGGCCGCTCGGATCGAACAGGCACAGCTCCACCTTGGTCGGCGTTCGCGGAGAACACGCGCGAAATTGACGCCTTCGCCATCCCAGGTCGCGCCGCGCGGATAGGGCTGGCCGGGCCACACTGCGCCGTGATGGCTCGCGCTGACTGCGGTCGCGGCGGTCCTTGATCCATGCATGGCGTGACAGGCAATGAGGCTGCGCAGCGGAATGCCGGCCCAGTCGCGGACGGTTGCGCAGCTCGTAGCGCAGCTCGTAGAGCGCCTTCTCGATCTCGAACAGCTCGAGCAGCGGGCTGCGCTGCTTCGAGGCTCGGATAGAGGCCGGCGCGCGCGCGATCTCGTCGTACACCTCGAGGAAAGCGTTGCGCGCGTCTCCTGTCTCCCAGTCGGCGAGCAGCGGCTCCCATTTCGCGCAGTCCTCGGCTGGACTCGATGGAGCAGCGCTGCATGCGCCGCCTGCCGCGCGTAGGCGAACGAGCGGAACATGCCGGCGACGTCGCGCAGCGGCGAATGCTTGGCGCGCCGCTCCGCGAGCGGGCGGGCCGGCTCGCCTTCGAAGTCCACGATGATGAAGTCGTTGCGCTTCAGCAGCACCTGGCCGAGGTGATAGTCGCCGTGGTAGCGCGTCTTCAGGCCGCGCCGGCCGCTCGTGCCGGCGCAGCGATCGATGCGCTGCGCAGCAGGCTCGCGCTGCGCTCGGCGAGCTGCTGCGCATCCGCGCGCAGCGCTCTCCGGCAGCGCGTCTGCGGACGCCGCGAGCAGCGTCGAGCGTCTCGTCGCGCTCCGCGTGGACGCTCTGCGTCCAGGCTTGCGAGGTCCTGCGCGCGTGATCGGCTCCGGCGCGAACGCCGGATCGTCCGTCGCAGATGGCGAGCGCCACGTGCAGCTCCGCGGTGCGCTGCGCCGAGCATCTCGCATCAGCGCGATGTAGGCGCCGTGCGCGTCCTCGGGCAGCGGCGCCGCCGGTGCGCCGGTCCTCGAGGAAGCGCACGAGATAGTTGACGGTGTAGTCCCAGCCGTCACCCTGGTTCATCACGAACGCCTGCAGCAGCGCGAGCGTGTAGGTCGTGCCGTCGTTGCCGCGATATTCGACCGCGCCGGCCACCGGCACGATGTTCGGGAAGTGCGCGACCTCCGTGAGGAAGCGGCCGATCTCCACCTCCGGATTCATGCCGTTCTGCAGGCGGCGATAGAGCTTGAGGAACAGCTGCTCGCCGACGCGCAGCGTGGTGTTGCTGCCCTGGTTGCGCGGCGGGCTGGTGGCGAGGCTGTCCGCAGGATCGCCGCGCAGCTCGCGCGTAGGCCTGCGTCGGCGCAGAAATGCAGCGATGCCGTGCTCCAGCGCGCAGCTCGCCGCCTGCGCCGATGGCCTCGACCAGCGCGCGGCAGAAGTTCTCGTCGGCGGCGGCGTCCGCGAGCACGCCGACCGTGGCCTGCTGCCGCACGCGCGCGATCGCGGCGGGCTGCAGCTTCGGCCAGCGCGCTTCGTCCGCGCCTTCGTAGACGATGGCGAGCGGCAGGAAGTAGCGGCGCCGAGTCTCGCTGCGGTCTCGACGTCGAACAGCGCCAGCAGCCAGCTGCCGTGCGCGTGCCGTCCATCTCGCCCTGTGTCGACGCAGGCTTGCGCGCGCTGATCGGCGCGCCCTTGCCGGCGAACCAGCGCTGCGCCGCGATGTATCGCGGCAGCACGCGCTCTTCGAGCTGCGCGCGCAGCTTCGTCGCCGCGCTCGGCGCGCCAGGTTGCGACGCGCTCGGGGAAGAAGCTCTTCCAGCCGTCGATGAGCACGAGCACCGGCAGGTCGTCGCGCGGCAGACGCTCTTCGTGCCACGCGGGCGGCTGCGACGTCGCGGCTCAGCTTGAACCAGTAGAAACCGTAGCCCGGCAGCGTGAGGAAATAGGGCAGCTCGCCGATGGGCGGGAACGGCGTGCGGCCGAGCAGCTCGATCGGCACCGCGCCCTTGTACGGCGAGAGATCCAGCTCCACCGGCTGCGCCGAGCGCGACAGGTTCGCGACGCACAGAATCGTGTCGTCGCCGTACTCGCGCAGGTACACCAGCACCTTGCGATTGCCCGGCCGGATGAAGCTGCAGCGTGCCGCGGCCGAAGGCCTGCGAGGTCTTGCGCGACCTGCAGCATCCGCTTCATCCAGTTGAGGAGCGAGGAGCGGTCGCGCCGCTGCGCCTCGACGTTCACGGCCTCGTAGCCGTAGATCGGATCCATGATCGGCGGCAGATACAGCTGCTGCGGATCGGCGCGCGAGAAGCCGGCGTTGCGGTCCGGGCTCCACTGCATCGGCGTGCGCACGCCGTTGCGATCGCCGAGATAGAAGTTGTCGCCCATGCCGATCTCGTCGCCGTAATAGATGATCGGCGAGCCGGGCATCGACAGCAGCAGGCTGTTCATCAGCTTGATGCGCTCGGGATCGTTCTCCATCAGCGGCGCGAGCCGGCGGCGGATGCCGAGGTTCAGGCGCGCGCGCGGATCGGCGGCGTACATCTGGTACATGTAGTCGCGCTCGCGGCTGGTCACCATCTCCAGCGTCAGCTCATCGTGGTTGCGCAGGAAGATCGCCCACTGGCAGTTCTCGGGAATGTCCGGCGTCTGGTCCATGATCTCGACGATCGGGTGGCGGTCTTCCTGCGCGATGGCCATGTACATGCGCGGCATCAGCGGGAAGTGATACGCCATGTGGCATTCGTCGCCGTCGCCGAAATAGTCGCGCACGTCCTCGGGCCACATGTTGGCTTCGCCGAGCAGCATGCGGTCCGGCGTAGTGCTCGTCGATCACGCGGCGGATGCGCTTCACGACCTCGTGCGTCTCGCGCAGGTTCTCGTTGCTCGTGCCTTCGCGCTCGACGAGATAGGGAATCGCGTCGAGCCGCAGGCCGTCGACGCCCTGGTCCAGCCAGAAGCGCATGACCTTGCGTGACGGCGCGCTCGACGTGCGGATTGTCGAAGTTCAGGTCGGGCTGGTGGCTGAAGAAGCGGTGCCAGTAGTACGGCTTCGCGATCGGATCCAGCGCCCAGTTGGAGGTCTCGGTGTCGGTGAAGATGATGCGCGTGCCGGCGTAGCTGCGTCGGGTCGTCGCTCCACACGTAGTAGTCGCGCTTCGGCGAGCCGGGCGGCGCGCGGCGCGCCGCCTGGAACCACGGATGCTGGTCCGAGGTGTGATTGATGACCAGCTCGGTGATGACGCGCAGGTCGCGCCGATGCGCTTCGTCGCACGAACGCGCTTGAAGTCCTCGCGCGTGCCGTAGTGCGGGATGGATGTTGCGGTAGTCGGCGATGTCGTAGCCGTCGTCCTTGCCCGGCGAGGGATAGAACGGCAGCAGCCAGATCGTGTTGACGCCCAGCTCCTGGATGTAGTCGAGCTTGCGCGATGAGGCCGCGGAAGTCGCCGATGCCGTCGTCGTTGCTGTCGAAGAAGGCGCGGACGTGCAGCTCGTAGATGACGGCGTCTTTGTACCAGAGCGGGTCGGTCATGGCTCATCGGCAGCTCGCTCATAAGAAAGTAGTCGAAGTCCCGCTCCGTGCGCACCTTGCGGCGGATTCGGAAGATATGCGCCGGCGAGTGCGCCGGGTCGAGCGACACGTAGTTGCGCGCGCCCTTCCACAGGAAGCGGGCGCCGGAGAGCAGGTCGTGCACCTGGAAGGGCTTGCTCCGCCGGCAGGCCGAGAGTCGGCGAGATCGAGCGTTCAGCCAGCCGGCCTGCGCGTGGTGCGGGTCGAGGTTGACGATGACGAGCACCGAGTCCGAGCCGTCCTCGCGTCGTCTTGCTGTAGGCGATCAGCGACTCGTTGTCGATCGCGTGGAACGCAGGCCGCGGTCGCTCTGCAGCGGCGGTTGTCGCGGCGGATGCGGTTGACGCGCGCGATGAAGTCGCGCAGGCTGTCGGCGCGCTCGAGATCCCAGTGCGCGCAGCTGATACTTCTCGCGAGTCGAGATATTCCTCGCTGCCGGGCTCGCGCGGCTCGTGCTCCATGCAGCTCGAACGCCGGGCCGTAGATGCCGTAGCTCGCGCCGAGCGTCGCCGCCAGCACGAGCCGCACCATGAAGGCCGGGCGGCCGCCGAACTGCAGGTACTCGGGCAGGATGTCCGGCGTGTTGGGCCAGAGGTTCGGGCGGAAGAAATCGCTCACCGGCGGCTGCGTGCAGCTCGGTGAAGTACTCGATCAGCTCGTGCTTGCGTGTTGCGCCAGGTGAAATAGGTGTACGACTGCGTGAAGCCGAGCTTCGCGAGCCGGTACATCACCTTGGGGCGCGTGAACGCCTCGGCGAGGAACAGCACGTCGGGATGCGCGCGCTTCACTTCGCGCGATCAGCCATTCCCAGAACGCGAAGGGCTTGGTGTGCGGATTGTCGACGCGGAAGATGCGCACGCCCTGCGCGATCCAGTAGTCGACGACGCTCTTGCAGCTCGTCCCACAGCTCGCGCCACGCCTCGCCTTCGAAGTGGAACGGATAGATGTCCTGATATTTCTTCGGCGGGTTCTCGGCGTACTGGATCGTGCCGTCCGGCCGCTTGCAGGAACCACTCCGGATGCTCGCGCACGTACGGATGATCCGGGCTCGCCTGGAAGGCGATGTCGAGCGCGATCTCGATGCCGAGCTCGCTGCGCCTTCGCGACCAGCCGGCGGAAATCCTCCAGCGTGCCGAGCTCGGGATGGATCGCCTTGTGGCCGCCGTCCGTCGCCGCCGATGGCCCACGGGCTGCCGGGATCGCCTGCTTCGGGCGTCGAGCGTGTTGTTCGGCGCCTTTGCGCTAGGCGTCGCCGATCGGATGGATCGGCGGCAGATACAGCACGTCGAAGCCCATCGCCGGCGACGTAGGGCAGCCGCGCTTCGACAGTCCGCGAACGTGCCGTGCTCGCCGGGCTTCGCGGCCGCCGAGCGCGGAAAGAGCTCGTACCAGGTGGAGAAGCGCGGCGCGCTCGCGATCCACTTCCACGACGATGGCGGCTCGTGCTGGACGACGATGTCTCGTCGAGGCCAGCCGCTCGAGCTGCTTGCCGCGCAGAGGTCGACGGCACGTCCTGGCCGGCTGCCTGCTTCTTCGCGATATCCAGTCGCCAGGTAGCGAGGTGATCGACCCAGGCCTGCACGGTGTACTGATAGCGGCCCATCTCGCGTCGGCACGAAGCTGCGCGATGCCAGCGGTCGTTGCCGAGCGGCGTCATCGGCGACTTCGTGCCACTCCGTGTCGCCTCTCGCGCGCGATAGAGCAGCGCGCAGCTCACCACGTCGTGGCCGTCGGTGAAGACGTCGGCCTCGACGACCACGGTCTCGCCGCACGACGCGCTTGGCCGGAAACGCCCGCAGTCCACCTGCGGCGTGATGTTCTCGATGACGACGCGCACCTTGCTCATCGCCGAGCCTCCTCATTCCGGCGTCAGGAACAGCACGGCGAGCGGCGGCAGGCGCAGCGTCAGCGAGTGGTAGCGGCCGTGCGAGGGCAGCGGCGCCGCTTCCACGCCGCCGAAGTTGCCGATGCCGCTGCCGCCGTAGTCCTGCGCATCGCTGTTCAGGCGCTCGCGCCACGCGCCGCCGCGCGGCACGCCGACGCGATAGTTGTCGCGCGGCACCGGCGTGAAGTTGCAGACGACCAGCGCCACGTCCTCGGGCGCGTCGCCCTTGCGCAGGAAGGACGAGCACGCTCGTCTCGGTGTCGTTGCAGTCGATCCACTCGAAGCCTTCGGCCGTGAAGTCCTGCTCGTACAGCGCAGGCGTCGCCGCGGTAGAAGCGGTTCAGGTCGCGCACCCAGCGCTGCACGCCGGCGTGCAGCGGATACTGCAGCACGTGCCACTCCAGGCTCTCGTCGTGCTGTCCATTCGCGCCGCTGGCCGAACTCGCCGCCCATGAACAGCAGCTTCTTGCCGGGGTGCGCCCACATGTAGCCGTAGCAGCAGGCGCAGGTTGGCGAACTGCTGCCACTCGTCGCCGGCATCTTGCCGATCAGCGAGCCCTTGCCGTGCACGACTTCATCGTGCGACAGCGGCAGCATGAAGTTCTCCGTGAACGCGTACCAGATGCTGAACGTGAGCTGGTTGTGGTGGTACTTGCGGTGGATCGGGTCGGTCTGGAAGTACTTGAGCGTGTCGTGCATCCAGCCCATGTTCCATTTGAAGCCGAAGCCCAGGCCGCCGAGATAGGTGGGGCGCGAGACCATCGGGCCACGCGGTCGATTCCTCCGCGATGGTCTGCGTGTCGGGGTGGTCGCGATACACCGCCTCGTTCAGGCTCTTCAGGAACGTCGACGGCCTCGAGATTCTCGCGGCCGCCGTACTTGTTCGGGATCCACTCGCCCGGCTTGCGCGCGTAGTCGAGATAGAGCATCGAGGCGACGCGCGTCCACGCGCAGGCCGTCGACGTGATACTTGTCGAGCCAGAAGAGCGCGCTGCTGCCGAGGAAGTTGCGCACTTCGGCGCGGCCGTAGTTGAAGATCGAGCTGTTCCACTCCGGGATGGAAGCCCTGGCGCGGATCCGCGTGCTCGTAGAGATGCGTGCCGTCGAAGTAGGCGAGGCCGTGCTCGTCGGACGGAAAATGCGACGGCACCCAGTCGAGGATCACGCCGATGCCGCGGCGATGCAGGTGATCGACCAGGTACATGAAATCCTGCGGCGTGCCGTAGCGTGACGGTGGGCGCGAAGTAGCCCGTGACCTGGTAGCCCCAGGAGCCGTAGAACGGATGCTCCATCACCGGCATGAGCTCCACGTGCGTGAAGCCCATGTCGACGACGTAGTCGCCGAGCGCGTGCGCCAGCTCGCGATAGCTCAGCGAGCGGTTGTGCTTCTTCCGGCACGCGGCGCCACGAGCCGAGATGCACTTCGTAGACGGACCAGGGCTTGTCCAGCGCGTTGACGCTCGGCGCGGTCGCTGCATCCAGTCGCCGTCGCCCCATTCATAGGAGAGGTCCCAGACGACCGAGGCCGTGCGCGGCGGAGTCTCGCAGTGGAAGGCGAACGGGTCGGCTCTTCTGGACGCGTGTAGCCGCGGTGCTTCGAGACGATGTGGTACTTGTAAAGCGCGCCGTGCCGCACGCCCGGCACGAAGCCCGACCAGATCCCGGAGGAATCGTCGCGCAGCTGTCAGCGGATGCGCGTCGGGCCGCCAGCCGTTGAAGTCGCCGACCACGCGAAACGGATGCGGCATTGGGCGCCCAGACGGCGAAATGAGTGCCCGCGACCTGCCCCGCCTGCGCTTCGACGAGGTGCGCACCGAGCTTCTCGTAGGCGCGGAAATGCGTGCCTTCGCGGAAGAGGTAGATGTCCTGTTCCGTGAGCACGGGTCGTACCAAGCAATAATGATGCCGATGGCGATCTTGGGGCAAATGGGCGGAATAGGCGAGCGCCCTGGCCAACCCTCCACGCTGTACCTCCTGGCGGTGCGCCCCCTCGGATATCTACTGGGCGATCTGCCCGATGGCAAGCACGCGATCTCGCGCGCATGAAGCGCGTGCGCCTGGGCGGCGCAAGTGATTCGCGAATCTCGTCAAACGCAGCAGATTTGGCAATACAGGGCCTGCACCTGCTTCCGCTAGACTTTCGAAAGGATCGGAATTCTGGATGCTTGCCGTGGCTACCGTTTCGAAAGTATTGGAGTCGATCATGGTGGAACAACGCGTGGCACAACGCAGCGAGGCCCACCCCCACCTCATGAAGGCATAATTCGACTTGCCGCGGCGAAACTGAAAAGATCGCCGTAGATGGACTCAGCATCTGGCACCACTACCCGCGATTGCACCGCAACCGTCATCGGCCACCGCGGCGCATGCGGGTATGTGCCCGAGCACACGCTGTTGTCGTACTTCCTGGCCGCGCAGCAGGGCGCGGATTATCTCGAGCCCGACCTCGTGATGACGCTGGACGGCGTGCTGATCGCGCGCCACGAGAACGAGATCGGCGGCACCACGGACGTGGCCTGGCACCCCGAATTCGCGGATCGGCGCACGATTAAGATCATCGACGGCGCCGAAGTCGAAGGGTGGTTCACCGAACACTTCACGCTCGCCGAGATCAAGACGCTTCGCGCACGCGAGAGAATTCCCGAGCTGCGTCCTGCGAATGCGCGCTTTGACGGCCAGCTCGAGATCCCGACGTTCGAGGAGATCCTGGCGCTCGCCCAATCCTTCAATCGTCAGCGGATGGAGGCTGTGCGGCAGGCCTCCGTGCTCATCGGGCAGCAGGCACCGCCGAAATTCACGCGTCATCGGCGTCTACCCGGAGACCAAGCACCCCAGCTATTTTGCCGCGCTGGGCCTGGCGATGGAGATGCCGCTGCTCGATGCACTCGAGCGCTGGGATTTCGCCGGTCCTGATGCTCCCGTATTCATCCAGTCCTTTGAAGTCGGCAATCTCGTTGCGCTGCGCGAGATGACTCACCTTCCGCTGGTGCAGCTGATCGAGGCGAAGGGACAGCCTTACGACTTCGCCGCGAAGGGCGATGCGAGAACGTACGCGGACCTGCTGAGCGCTGAAGGTCTCAAGGGCATCGCGCGCTATGCGGATGTGGTCGGCGTCAACAAGACGCTCATCATTCCGCGCACTGCCGACGACACTCTCGGCGAGCCCACCTCGCTCGTTGCCGATGCACACGCCGCGGGCTTGAAAGTGCACGGCTGGACGTTCCGTGCCGAAAATCATTTCCTGCCGCGCGAGATGCGCACGGGTGTCGTCGCCGACGGAGGGTCGCAGGACCTTCTCGCCGATGATGCTGCGCGCGCTGGCCCGCCGTTCGTCGACCGGGTCGCTCACGGTGCTGGGCGACCTCGCGCAGGCGACCACCCCGTGGGCGACCCGCTCCTGGGCCGAGGCCCTCGGCCATCTCGGCAAGCCCGACGCCCACCTCGAGCCGCTCACCTCGGTTTCCGGGTGCCCGGCGAGGTCATCGAGTACGCCGCCCGGCTGCTGCCGGTCATCGCTCCCGGACTCGAGCCTCCGACCTCTGTGCGCCGGGCCCGCGGCGAACTGGAGATCGTCGCCTCCCGGTCCGCCGTCCCACGGTCGGGGCGGTCCTCGACCGTGTGGGCTCCATCGGCTTGATCGTCCCCGACAAGCTGGTCGACCCTCTCGGCGCCTCCTCGCCGGCGCCGACATCCCCTCGGCTTGGGCGGGCGCGAGTCCGTCCGACCTCCGGGGGCGACGTCGAGACCGAGTTCGACGTGCACCTCGACCTGGTCCCGGCCTCGCTCGCGAAGGGCCTCGAGTTCGACCACGTCCTGCTCGTCGAGCCGGGAGGCCATCGTCGCCGGCGAGCCCGACCGGATCACCGGGCTGCGCCGGCTCTACGTCTGCCTGACGCGCGCGGTGACGTCGCTGGTGATCGTGCACGACCGGCCGCTGCTGGAGGACTGGGAAACCCGGGCTAGGCCTCCACACCGATCTGGTCGAACAGGAAGGCGTAGAGATCGGTGGTCTCGTCGATCGTCTGGTCCAGCGAGCCGCTCAGGTGCCCGCCGGCCTCCATCCGCAGCAGCGCCGGGAGTCCTGACGATGTCGCCGGCCTCGAGACGCTCGGTCTTCTTCTTCGCGTGCCAGGCGTCGACCCGAGTGTCGTGCTCGCCGGCCGTCAGCAGCACCGCCGGGTAGGCCACCCCGTCGCGGACGTGGTGGTACGGCGAGTCGTCCGCCGGGCCTTGAAGTGCTCGGGGTCGTCCACCGTGCCGTACTCCGTGGTGTTGTAGCGGCCGTTCATCGTGGTCTCCGATCGGAGCGAGTCCATCACCGGCACGGCGGCGATGCAGGCCCGGGCGAGGTCGGGGCGCTGTTGATCACGGCGCCCATCAGCAGGCCTCCGTTCAACCGCCTTCGATCGCGAGCCGGTCCGCCTGGTGATGCCGGACTCCACGAGGTGGTCGGCGCAAGCGATGAAGTCGTCGAAGCAGTTCTGCTTGGTGCCCAGCCGTCCGGCCTGGTGCCACTCCTGGCCGTACACCCCGCCACCGCGGATGTCGCGACCACGTACACCCCGCCCCGCTCCAGCCACAGGATCGTCTCCGTGATGAAGCTCGGGACGAGCGAGATGTTTAGCCGCCGTCGCGGTCAGCAGCGCCGGCGCCGTGCCGTCACGCGGGGTGTCGCGGGCGGCGATCACGTTGAGCGGCACGCGCGTGCCGTCCCACGACGTCACGAACTCCCGGGTCACGACGTAGTCCGACAGGTCGACCGGCGTCGTCGTGGTCAGCGCGGTGCGACGCGTGGGCTCGCCGTCCGCGGCCACCCACCGCGTGGACGGCTCGGTGAAGGACTCGCCCCGCCAGGCGACGCGGTCGCGACCGAGGGTGGCGAGCCTGGCCCAGTACGACGACACCGTGCTCACCGGCGGCACCTCCGGCGCCGGCAGCGGGCGGCCGTCATGGAAAGGCGCGCAGCTGCTGGGGGCCGCCGTCCATGTCCGCCACCCAGATCGCCCTGTCGGTGACGGCCACGTCCTCGATCACCAGGTTGCTGGCCGGGGAAGGGCTCGACGGCGTCCTTCACGGTGGCGCCGTCGGTGACCGGCAGTCGCAGGATTCGGCCGTGCGGCGCGTCCAGACGCGACAGCAGGTAGACGACGTCGGTGCCGAGCACGGCGTACAGGCAGTTGTCCGGGATGTCGGCCAGCAGCCACCACCTCGCCGTCTTCCTGGCGGCGGAGGTAGATCTCCCGCTCGCCGCCGTCGCCCTTCTGCACGCGGTCCATCAGCCAGCGCCCGTCGGCAGAGGCGGACAGCACGTGCTCGGGGATCTGCTCGTCGGCGAGGCCGGTCGGGGAGTCGAGGCCTGTCTTCGTTGTCGCCGCCGAGGTCACGATACCAGACCTGCTGCCGGAACCCCGCCGGGTCGGCGCACCGCGTGAACCAGAAGCCGGCTCCCGTCCGGCCGCCACGCCATCGACCCACCCATGAGGTGCACATGAGGGATCGGCTGCCCCACGACCTCGCCGCTCGCGACGTCGTACACGAAGAGCGTGCCGTCCTCCGTTCCGTGCTCGGACATCGACACCGCGACCTGGCGCCCGCCCGGCCCCGGCACGAACCAGTCGATCGCCGTCTCCCCCGACGGGTCGATCGCCTCCGGGTCGACCAACACTTGCTCCGTCGACGCGTCGTCCAGGTCCGTCAGCGTCACCAGGAACGGTCGCTGTCGCGGCGTCTGCTCCTTCAGTGCGAAGTAGGTGTCACCGCCCGCCTTGAGGTCCGAGTACGACGACCGGTCGGCCGTGAGCAGTCGCTCCACTCGCGTCCTGGTCGACCGCGACCAAACCGGGGACGCCGGAGCCCTCGAGGTACTGGCGGCGCACGATGTGGCCCGGGCCCTTCGGCGCGACCAGGGCGACGTCGACGTCGGGCGGCGGCGCGACCTCGTCGTAGTGGACCGAGAAGCCGTGCCCGAAGAGCACCAGGTTGCCCGGCTCGATCCCCTCCGCCACCTCCCCCTCCCAGACGCGGCGGTGCAGCTCGTCGGGCACGAGCACCATGACGAGATCGCCGCGCGCGGCGGCCTCGGCGACCGGCACCACCTCCAGCCCCTCCGCACCCGCCTTGCCGGCCGACTCGGACGCCTCGCGCAGACCGACCACGACGTCCACGCCCGAGTCCTTGAGGTTGAGCGAGTGGGCGTGGCCCTGCGACCCGTAGCCGATGACGGCGACCGTCTTGCCCTCGAGCAGCGACAGGTCGGCGTCGTCGTCGTAGAAGATGTCCTTGTCAGCCATGAGGGCGGGGAGCCTAGGCCGTCGCCGCGGCCACCCACGTGCGCGCGGGGAGCCGCAGCAGCCCGTCGGCCTCATAGGAGGCGAGCGCCGCCCGGACCTCTTCCTCGCGACCGTGCAGCGCGGCGCCGCTGCGCGACATGACCGCGGTGCGCGCCCACCAGTCGGCGAACGACTCCTCCAGCACGAGGTCGATCGCCTCGACCTCGATGTCCTCGACGAAGCCGGCGGCTTCGATCAGGTCGCGCAGCCCGCCCTGCTCGCCGAGCGCGAACTGGCCCGGCGCCCCGGGCTCCGCAGGCGTCTCACCGAGCACCTGGCCGACCACCGAGGACCACGGGTTCTCCTCGGCGCCGGCCCACGCGGCGGTGGCGAAGCGCCCGCCCGGCCGCAGCACGCGCCGGATCTCGCGCACGCCCGCCTCCGGGTCGGTGAGGAACATCAGCCCCCAGCGGCACAGGACCGCGTCCAGGGATGCCGCCGCCGCGTCGATCGACTCGATGTCGATCTGCTTGAAGCGGATGTCCGTCGACGCCCCGCTCGGCGGCGTGATCCTGCGCGCCGTAGCATCTCCGGCGCGAAGTCCGAGACCATCAGCTCGCCGCCCGGCTGGATCAGCTCGTGAGCCATCAGCCCCAGCTCCCCGGTCCCGGCGGCCAGCTCGAGCACCCGCGAGCCCGGTCCCAGGCGCGCTGCATCGAGCAGCCACGCACTGACCGGCATCCACGCCTCGCGCTGCGCCGGCGCGAACGCTTCCAGCCTGCCGCGACCGAGCCCCAGGCCGCTGCGGGACTCGGCCTCGGTAGCTCACCTCACCTTGAAGTTGACGAGCGTCTGCTTGGTCCTTGCTCGAAGCTCTTGGTGCCGTTGCCCTTGGTGTCGGTCGCGCGGCGCGGACCGCGTACTGCCCTTCGGGATGTCGACGCCCTTCTTGGTGCGCCAGCGTGAAGCCGGTGCCCGACAGCTCGGCCTCGAGGAAGACGAACTTGGTGCAGCCGCCGCTTGCCCGATGCCTGGCCGGTGTACTGCTTGCACTTGTTCTTCCTGCCGGCTTGGTCAGCGCGACCTCGACGCGGGCGACGCCCGAAGCGTCGGCGTCGACGCCCTTGATGCGTCAGCCAGCTTGTGTGCCTCGGTCGTGCTTGACCGGACCAGCGTCACCGGCGCGCCGGCGCGGTGATCTGCAGCTGCGGCGGCGTGGCGTCGCGACCGTGACCTGTGCGTGGACGACCGCTGGAGCTGCGCGCCGCTCTGGTCTCGGAGGCCCATGGTCATCGTGTAGGTCGCCGGGCTTCTCGTAGACGTGCTGGACGACGCCGGAGTGGTGGTCGCGTCCGGGTGCCGTCGCCCCAGTCGGTGAGGTAGCCCGCGATGTCCTGGGCGCCCTCCTGGTCGGTCGCCGTCGCCGGACGCGTGACCTTTCGGCGGTGCGGGGGCTCGCGGGGCGACCGAGAGCTCAGCGTCGGCGCGTGGTTGATGTACTCGTCGGCGCCGATGTCGGTCGCCGTGTCGTTGAGGCGCGGGTCGCCGTCGATGTCGGTTGTCGACTCGCCCTGCGCCACCGGCCGCCCTTGCCGATGACCGGCGCGCGTCTTCAGCCGCAGCTTGAGCCGAGAAGAGCCGGTTGTCGGCGTCGGGTTGCCCCGGTGCCGGCGACCGTCTGCGCCGTCGGCGTCCGGTGAACGCGCTGGCGTCGGAGTTGCGAAGGTCGCGGTGACGGCTGTTGGCGCGCTCGGACGGGCGGGAGCGGCGCCGCGCCGACGCCCGGATCCGAGTCGCGGCCGAGGGGCCGTGGACGATCGACGCGGCGACGTTGAGCGCGATGTCGCCGACGCTTGGTCGTGGCGAGCTCGTTGGCGCCCGAGCCGTCGAGCACGATCGCCCGGCCGCCGGGACGTGGTGATGTGGTTGAGCGTCGAGCGTCGCGTCCGCCGAGCCGTCGGTCGTCGTCACGCGGAAGGCCGCGCCCTGCGCCCCGCCGAGCACGACCGAGGAATCGACGGTCAGGCCCGCCGGCGCCCTGCTTGATGCCGTCGCCTGCGCGGTGCGGCCGCTGGCGATGCGTCGAGCGCTGGATGAGGCTGCCGGTGCCGCCCGCCGAGAGTGAGCGCCGTGCCGGCGGAGGAGAGCGACGGTGGAGTCGGTGAGCGTGAGCTTGCCGGCGGCCGTGATCGCGGCGGAGCCGGTGGCGGCGAAGATGGCGAGCCCGTCGACCTCGACGTCGGCGAGCAGTCACGTGCGCGTGCCCTGGAGCGCGCTCCCGGGGTCGGCGTTGATCGTCAGGCCGGTGAGCGCGGCGCGACCGTGACGTCCTCGATGTAGCTGCCCCTCCTGACGGTGAGGACGTCGTCGGCCTGCGAGACGGCCGCCGCGTCGCCGATCGACTTGCACGCGCCGCCGCGGGCGCAGCTGCCGCCCGATGAGGGATCCACGTGGTCGTGTCCGCGAACGCGCTCGCCGGCAGGGCGAGTGCGAGCCACGACCGCGGCCAGGACGGCGCGCTTCATGTCAGCGAACATAGTCGCCTCATCGGCTCAAAGGCGCGCGGCGCAGTAGCTTCCCGGACGCGGTACGTGGCAGTGAACCGACACGCTCGACGCGCTTCGGCACCTTGAACGGCGCCAGCCGCTCTCGGCAGTACGCGCGCAGCTCCTCGGCACCGGCGTCGCCGACGACGAGCGCGACGAGCGCCTCGCCCCACTCCGGGTCGGGGCGGCCGACGACCGCGGCGTCCTCCACGCCCGGGTGGGCGATGAGCACGCGCCTCCACCTCGGCGGGCGCGACGTTCTCCCCGCCGGTGACGATCGTGTCGGACTTGCGGCCGGTGACGATCAGGCGGCCGTCCACGATGCGGCCGAGGTCGCCCGCTGTGATGCGTCCCGCCGCCCGCCACGATCGGGCCGCTGACGAGGATCTCGCCGTCGTCGGCGATCGTGATGTCGACGCCCGGCAGCGGGAAGCCGTCGAGCGCGGCCATCGAGGTCGTCTCGGTCATCCCGTAGGTCTCGATCACCCCGGCGCGGCGCTGCTCGGGCGCTATCGGCCCGCCGCCGAGCAGGATCGCCCGCAGGCGCGGCATCCCCGCGTCCTGCCCGCGCGCGAGCTGGGTGGGGACGAACGACGCCAGCGTCGCCTCGGGATCGTGCGCCCCGATCACCGCCGTCGTCGCGTAGATGACGCTGCGCAGCAGGACCATCAGGCCGCCGACGTGGTGCAGCGGCAGCGGGCACAGCCAGCGGTCGTCGGCGTGGATGCCGAGCATCGCGGCGGTGCCGAGCGCGCTGTGGAGGATGTTGCCGGCGCTGAGTGTGACGGGCTTCGGCTCTCCGGTGGAGCCGGAGGTGTGCACCACGAGCGGGCCGCCGGCGAGCAGCAGTGCGTGAAGGCGCACGGCGAAGTCCAGACCAGGCGCATGCGTGAGCGTCTCGAGCGGCTCCGCGCCCTGCGCGCGCTCGAGCAACTGCGCGTAGGTGAGCGTCGCGCCGTCGGCGACGATCGCGGGATGACCGGGCCGCCGGGCGGCGGCGCGCTCGAGCCAGTCGACCATAGGATCAGTGTCTCCCATGTGGACGGCGTCAGGCGACTACGAGGACATCCGCTACGAGAAATCGGACCCGCCCGGCCACGGGATCGCCAAGATCACGATCAACCGTCCCGAGGTCCGCAACGCCTTCCGGCCGCAGACCGTGGTCGAGCTGTCGCAGGCTTTCGAGGCCGCGCGCGGAGGACCCCGAGGTGGGCGTGATCATCCTCACCGGCGAGGGCGAGCTGGCGTTCTGCAGCGGCGGCGACCAGCGGGTCCGCGGCGACACCGGCTACGTCCCGGAGGGGGCGAAGGTCGGGCGCTTCCATGTCACCGACCTGCAGGTGCAGATCCGGCGGCTGCCCAAGCCCGTGGTGGCGATGGTCGCCGGCTACGCGATCGGCGGCGGCCACGTGCTCCACCTCTGCTGCGACCTGACGATCGCGGCCGACAACGCGCGCTTCGGGCAGACCGGGCCGCGCGTGGGCTCCTGGGACGGCGGCTTCGGCGCCTCGCTGATGCGCGACCTGATCGGCACCAAGCGCGCCAAGGAGATGTGGATGCTGTGCCGCCAGTACGACGCGCAGCAGGCGCTGTCGATGGGGCTGGTCAACGCGGTCGTTCCGCTCGCCTCGCTCGAGGAGGAGACCGTCGGCTGGTGTCGCGAGATGCTCGCCCTGTCGCCGTTCGCCCTGCGTCTGGTCAAGGCGAGCTTCCACGCGCACGAGGACGGCTACGCCGGCATCCAGCAGCTCGCGCACGACACGAACCTCCTCTTCTACGCCTCCGACGAGGCGCGCGAGGGCCGCGAGGCGTACAAGGAGAAGCGGGCCCCCGACTTCTCCCAGTTCCCCCGCAGGCCGTGAGCGCACTGCGCATCTGGCTGATGGCGGCGCGCCTGCGCACGCTGCCCACCGGCGCGGCGCCGGTGCTGGTGGGAACGGCACTCGCACACGACGACTTCCATCTCCCGCGGTTCGTGGCCGCCCTGGTCGGCGCGCTCTTCATCCAGGTCGGCGCGAACCTGTCCAACGATTACTCCGACGCGCGCCGCGGGGCCGACACCGAGGACCGGCTCGGGCCGGTCCGGGTCACGGCGGGCGGGCTCGTCCCGCCGCGCCAGGTGCTCGTGGCCACGTAGGTCGCGTTCGGGATCGCGGTGCTCGCGGGCGCGTACCTGATCGCCGTCGCAGGGTGGGAGCTTCTGCTCGTGGGTGTCGCGTCGATCCTCGCCGGCGTCCTGTACACCGGCGGGCCTCGGCCGTACGGCTACGAGGGGCTGGGCGAGGTGTTCGTGTTCCTGTTCTTCGGCGTCGCGGCGGTGGCGGGCTCGTTCTTCGTCCAGACCGAGCAGTGGGCGTGGGAGGCGTTCGCGCTGTCGGTGCCGGTCGGTCTGCTGGCGGCTGCGGTCCTGGTCGTCAACAACATCCGCGACATGGAGACCGACCGCCGCGTCGGCAAGCGGACGCTGGCCGTGCGATTGGGCCGCGAGCGCGCGCGCTCGCTGTACGCCGCGATGCTCGCCCTGGCCTACCTGCTCCCGGTGGTCGTCATCGGGTCGCTGAGTGCCTGGGTGCTGCTGCCGCTGGGGACCCTGCCCGCGGCCATCCGCCTCGTGCGCACCGTGCGCCGGCACAGCGACGGGCCGAGCCTCAACCTGGCGCTGGCGCAGACGGCGATGCTCGAGCTGGCGTTCTGCCTGCTGCTCTCCGCGGGCATCCTGCTGTCGTGAGGCTCGCGGTCGAGCCCGCGAGGCTGCCGCTGCGCCGGCCGTTGCGCACCGCGTGGGGCGAGCTGGACGAGCGCCGGCTGCTGCTGGTGACGATCACCGACCGCGACGGGCTCGAGGGCCGCGGCGAGGCGGCCGCGCTCGAGCCCTACGACGGCGTCTCCCCCGCCACCCTGCGCGCCGCCCTCGACGCCTACGCCAAGGTGCTGGCCGCCGCCGACCCCGGGGCCGGCCCGGACGAGATCGTCGACGCGTGCCGCGCCGAGCGCGACCTACCGCAGGCGCTCGCCGCCGTCGACCTCGCCCTGTGGGACCTCGAGGGCTGCCGCGCCGGCGCGCCCGTGTGCCAGCTGCTGCACCCGCACGCCGCGCCGGCCATCGCGGTCAACGCGACGCTGGGCGCCGAGGATCGCGCTTCAGCCGCGGCCGAGGCGGCAGCCGCGGTCGCGCGCGGCTTCGGCGCTTTGAAGGTGAAGGTCGGGGTCGGCGATGACGCGGGGCGCGTGGCGGCGGTACGCGCGGCGGCGCCGGACGCGGCGATCCGCGTCGACGCCAACGGAGCGTGGGCGACACCGCAGGAGGCACTCGCGCACCTGCGGGCGCTGGAGCCGGCGGGGCTCGAGCTCGCTGAGGAGCCCGTCCACGGGGTCGCACCGCTGCGCGCCGTGCGCGACGGCACCGCGATCCCGATCGCGATGGACGAGACCGCCGAGCCCGGCGCCGGAGTCACCGATCTCGTGTGCCTGAAGATCTCGCGCTCCGGCGGCATCTCACAGCTGCTGCGCGACGCGGCGGCCGCGCGCCGCGCGGGCAGCGCTGTGTACGTCGCTTCGACCTACGACGGACCGCTCGGGATCGCGGCGGCGCTGCACGCGGCCGCCGCCCTCGCCGCCGACGCGCCGCTGCCCGCCTGCGGGCTGGCCACGCTCGACGCCTTCGCCGGGGTCGAGAGCCCGTTCGCGCTGATCGACGGCGCGCTCGTGGTGCCGGCCGGCCCGGGTCTGCTCTAGTGCCGTGAGTTGTTAGTTCGGGCGCAGTAATCGGCCCGGCTGGTCGTGTCTGGTGGTCGGCGACAAACCGCCGGCATACCGGGCGTACGTGAGCGTTTGTCGCGGGCCGCCAGGCGCGGGCAGACGGGTCGAGAACTGCCCGCGAAATAGCGACTCACGGCACTAGAGGTTCTCGACGACGTAGTCGATGCAGGCGGTCACGGCGCGGACGTCGGCGGGCTCGATCGCCGGGAACATCGCGATGCGGAGCTGGTTGCGGCCGAGCTTCCGATAGGGCTCGGTGTCGACGATGCCGTTCGCGCGCAGCGTGCGGGCGATCTGCGCGGCGTCGACGGCGTCGTCGAAGTCGATCGTGCCCACCACCAGCGAGCGGCTGGCGGCATCCTGCACGAACGGCGTCGCGAACCCGGACGCCTCGGCCCATTGGTACAGGTGCGACGAGGAGTCGGTCGTGCGCGCGACCGCGAAGTCGAGCCCGCCGTTGGAGTTCATCCAGTCGAGCTGGTCGGCCAGCAGCAGCAGGGACGCGAGCGCGGGCGTGTTGTAGGTCTGCTGCTTGCGCGAGTTCTCGACTGCGGTCTGCAGCGAGAGGAAGGGCGGTATCCAGCGGTCACTCGCGGCCAGTTCATCGATGCGCTCGAGAGCCGCGGGACTGAGGGCGGCGAGCCACAGGCCCCCGTCGGCGGCGAACGCCTTCTGGGGCGCGAAGTAGTACGCGTCGGCCTGTCCGACGTCGACGGGGAGGCCCCCGGCGCCCGAGGTGGCGTCGATCAGGACGAGCGCGTCCGTGGCGGGCCGGGTGACCGGCAGCATCACCCCCGTCGAGGTCTCGTTGTGCGCCCAGGTGATGGCGTCGACGCCGTCGGCGGGCTCGACGGCCGGTGCGGTGCCGGGCTCGGCGTCGCTGATCACCGGGTCGGCGAGGAACGGCGCCCCCTCGGTGACCGCGGCGAACTTGGCGCTGAACTCGCCGAAGGTGAGGTGCTGCGCGCGCTCGCGCACGAGGCCGAAGGCGGCGGCATCCCAGAAGCAGGTCGTGCCGCCGTTGCCCAGGGCGACCTCATAGCCGGCGGGGAGCCGGAGGAGCTCGGAGATGCCCTGCTGGATGCGCCCGACGAGGTCCCTGACCGGCTTCTGGCGGTGCGAGGTCCCCATCAGCGCGCTCTGCTCGGCGAGGTGTGCGAGCTGCTCCGGCCGCACCTTCGACGGCCCCGACCCAAAGCGCCCGTCGGCGGGCTTGAGGTCGGCGGGGATCTGCACGAGCGCGTCGGTCGAGGACACGGCGGTCAGGGTAGGCGGCCTGCCGCCGGCGATGCCATCACGCCAGCGCCTCCGCGACGGCCTCGGGCGCCTCCAGGTGGGCGGCATGGCCGGCCGCCGGGATGACGACGGGATCCACGGGCGCGATCGCGCGGAACTTCTCGTCGTGCTCGCCGACCACCCACGTCGCCTCGGGCAGCCTGTCCCACAGCGGGTCCATGGCTCCGGTGCCCATCCCGCGCAGCGCGGCGGCCAGCCCCGCCGCCGTGTTGCGCAGGCGGTCCGCGCGCGCCGCGGCGGCGACGCCGCGCGGCTGGGTCGCGAACAGCGGCTGTGCCCCCCACTCGTCGACGAACGCCTCGAGGCCGATCCGCTCGATGCGCTCCGCGAGCTCGAGGTCGGCGCTGCGTCGCGCCGCGCGCTCGGCGGCGTCGGCGATCCCCGGCGATGCGCCGATCACGACGAGGCGCTCGACGCGCTCGGGGTGGCGCACGGCGAAGTCGAGCGCGAGCCGGCCGCCCATCGAGTAGCCGCACAGCGTGAAGCGGTCCATGTGCAGGGCGCGCAGATAGGCGGCGACGGCGTCGAAGCTCGCGGGCCGGCGTTGCGACGCGTCCCCGTGGCCGGGCAGGTCGGGGGCGAAGCAGCGGTAGCGTCCCCGCAGCTCCGCGGTGAGCGGCGCCCACGACCGGCCGGTCTGGGTGAATCCGTGGAGTAGGACCAGGTCGCGCATGACAGCTATCGACACATATCTTGGCCTGCGCGCGTTCGTCGACGAGCTGGCGCGCTGCGGCGTGACCCATGCGGCCCTCTCCCCCGGGTCGCGCTCGACGCCGCTGGTGTTCAGCCTCGCCCGCGACGGCCGCGTCACCTGCTCCTCGCACATCGACGAGCGCGCCGGCGCCTTCCACGCGCTCGGCGCCGCCAAGGCGACCGGGCGGCCGGCTGTCCTCGCCTGCACGTCCGGCACCGCCGCCGCCAACTACGCGCCCGCCGTGATCGAGGCCTACGAGGCGCGCGTCGGGCTACTGGTGCTGACCGCCGACCGTCCGCCGGAGCTGCGCGACGTCGGGGCCGGGCAGACGATCGACCAGGTCAAGCTCTACGGGCGGGCCGCAAAGTGGTTCCTTGAGGTCGACGACGCGCCGGCGACCGAGGCGCGGATGCGCTTCATGCGCGCGCTGGCGTGCCGCGCGTTCGCCACCGCGATCAGCGGTCGGCCGGGACCGGTCCATCTGAACTTCTCGCTGCGCGAGCCGCTCGTGCTCGACGAGGACCTGCCGCCCGAGCCGGGCGGCGGCGGCCGGCGCGGGGGGCGGCCGTGGACCGCCTACGAGCCTCCGGCGCCGGGCGAGCTGTTCGTCGACGCCCGCCACCCCGTGCTGGTCGCCGGCGCGGGCGCCGGGGACGTCGCCGCCTTCGCCGCGCAGCACGGCTGGCCGCTGCTGGCGGATCCTCTGTCGGGCGCTCGCCGGGGCGAGGCGGCGATCGCCCACTACGACGCGCTGCTGCGGATCCCCAACTGGGGCGACTCGTTCGCGCCGGACGTCGTCGTGCGCGCCGGTGACCTGCCGACGTCGAAGCCGCTGCGCGCGTGGCTGGCCGGACTCGACGGGCGCCAGATCGCGCTCGACGCCGCCTGGCAGGACCCCGACGCCGCTGTCGCCGAGGTGCATCCCGCACGGCTCCTGCGCGCCGACCCGCTCGACGGCCGCTGGCTTGAGAGCTGGCGTGCCGCGGACGCCGTCGCCCGCGAAGCCCTCGGCGCCGTCATCGGCGGCGGGCTCAGCGAGCCGTCGGTCGCCGTCCGCACGGCCGCGGCACTGACCCCGCAGGACACGCTCGTCGTCGCCTCCTCGATGCCGGTCCGCGACCTGGAGACGTTCGCGGTCACCGGCGCGCGCGTGATCGCCAACCGCGGCGCCAACGGGATCGACGGGACGGTCGCCACCGCGCTGGGCGTCGCCGCCGCGAGCGCCGGCCGGACCGTCCTGCTCACCGGCGACGTCGCCGTCGTCCACGACGTCGGGGGGCTGCTCGGGGCGCGCCGGCTCGAGGCGGACCTGACCATCGTGCTGATCAACAACGACGGCGGCGGAATCTTCAACTTCCTCCCCGTTGCCGGGCAGACCGATCATTTCGAGCGGCACGTGGCCACGCCGCATGGCACCGACTTCGCCGCACTGGCCGCACTCGCCGGGTTCACCTACAGCCGTCCGGAAGTGCCGGACGACTTCGACGCGCGCGCTGCGCGCTGCGACGGGGCGCACGCTCATCGAGGTGCGTAGCAGCCGCGAGGAGAACGTCGCGCTGCACCGCCGCGCCTGGGCGGCCGTCGCCCAGGCTGTGCGCGATCGCACGTGAGCATGGATGTGTAATGACGGCGTCAGGTGGAAGACTGACGGGCGGTGCTCCCCGCCCTGCACGCAGCCCGCCAACGCACCCTCGCGCTGGTCGCGCCGCTCAGCGCCGCCGAGCTCGAGCGCCAGACCGACCCGATCCTGAGCCCTCTCGTCTGGGATCTCGGGCACATCGCCGCCTACGAGGACCTGTGGCTCAACCACCGTCATGGGGGATTGGATCTCCTGCGTCCCGAGCTGGCGGAGACCTACGACGCGTTCGAGACGCCCCGGGCCGTGCGCGGCGATCTGCCGCTGCTCGACACCGCCGGGGCGCGCGCGTACCTCGATGAGGTGCGTGCTCGCTCGATCGCCGTCCTCGAGCGCGACGGGAGCGGCGACCGCACGATCGCGGAGCTCGTAGTCCGCCACGAGCTCCAGCACGGCGAGACCATGCTGCAGGCGATGGTGCTGGCCGGCTTCGTCGAGGGGCGCCTCGCCAGCAACGGCGGGCCGCGCCTGAGCGGTCTCGAGCCGGTCGACATTCCCGCCGGCCCGGCGCTGATCGGCGCCAACGGCGACGGCTTCGCCTACGACAACGAGCGCCCGCGCCACGAGGTCGAGCTGGCCGCCTTCGCCATCGCCCGCTCGCCGGTCACCAATGCGACCTACCTGAACTTCGTCGAGGGCGGCGGCTACGAGCGGCGCGAGTGGTGGACCGACGAGGCCTGGCACTGGAAGGAGGAGTACGACATCACGCATCCCGGAGCCCGGGCCGCGGGGCTCGACCCCCACGCTCCCGTGGTCCATGTCAGCTGGTTCGAGGCCGCCGCCTTCGCACGCGCCCACGGGGCGCGACTGCCGACGGAGGTCGAGTGGGAGAAGGCGGCGACCTCGGACCAGCTCGAGGGCGTGGGAGAGGTGTGGGAGTGGACGGCGTCCGAGTTCACCGGCTACCCGGGCTTCGTCGCGTACCCGTACCGCGAGTACTCGGAGGTTTTCTTCGACCGCGGCTACTACGTGCTGCGCGGCGGCTCCTGGGCGAGCTCCGACGAGGTCGTCTCACCGACCTTCCGCAACTGGGACCTCCCGGCGCGGCGGCAGATCTTCTCCGGATTGAGGCTCGCGTGGTGACGTCGTCCAGAGCGACGAGCCTGCGAGGAGCGGCCGGACGAAACACTCTCTCCGACGACGTCCTGGATGGGTTGACCCGCCCGTTCAAGGAGCTGCCGCCCAAGCACCTCTACGACGAGCGCGGCTCGGAGCTCTTCGAGGCGATCACCGAGCTGCCCGAGTACTACCCGAGCCGCACCGAGCGGGCGCTGCTCGAGCGGCACGCGGAGGCGATCGTCGCCGGCGCGGTCGAGCTCGTCGAGCTCGGCGCCGGCTGCGGCGGCCAAGACCCGCCTCCTGCTCGACACCGGCCGCATCCGGCGCTTCGTCCCCTTCGACGTCTCCCCCACGGCGCTCGACGAGACGCTCGCCGACGAGTACCCGGGGCTCGAGGTGGTGCCGGTGACGGGCGACTTCGAGCACGACCTCGACCGCATCCCGACGCCGCCCGACCGCGCGCCTGATCGCCTTCCTCGGCGGCACGATCGGCAACTTCCTGCCCGGCGCCCGGCGCGCGTTCCTGCGCGGGCTGGCGGCCGCGCTCGCTCCCGACGACCGGCTGCTGCTCGGCGCCCAGCTGATCACAGACGTCGCAGTCATGGAGGCCGCCTACGACGACGCCGCCGGCGTCACCGCCGCGTTCAACCTCAACATGCTCTCGGTCCTCAATACCGAGCTCGGAGCCGACTTCGACCTCGAGCTGTTCGAGCATGTCGCCTTCTACGACGCTCACAACGAGTGGATCGAGATGCGCCTGCGTGCGCGGCGCGCGCACACCGTCCGTGTGGGCGCGCTCGACCTCGACGTCCCGTTCGAGCGCGGCGAGGAGCTGCGCACCGAGATCTCGACCAAGTTCACGCGCCGCCGGCTCGAGGCGGACTTCGAGGCCGCCGGCCTGGCGCTCGACGCCTGGCACCAGGACGCCGACGGCCGCTTCGCCCTCGCCATCGCCCGCCTACCCTGAGCGCGTGCACGAGGACGAGGGTCACCAGATCGGCTACAAGGTCCTGCCGAAGCGGAACGCCCGTGGTCACCGCCGACGGCGTCACTCTCGGGACCGTCGCCAAGGTGCTCGACAACGCGCGCGAGCACATCTTCGACGGGCTCGTCGTCAAGACCGAAAGCGGCCGCGTGTTCGTCGACGCCCCCGAGATCGAGCGCATCGCGGAGCGCCGCGTCACGCTCAACGTGGACTCCTCCACCGAGTTCGAGCCCTATCGCGGCTGGCGCGGCCGCGTCGAGTACAGGGCGAAGCGGCGCGCCGCGCGGCTCAAGCGCAACCTCGGCCGCTAGACACGGAGTCGACTCCGGCGCCGGCGTGAGCCGCGACCGGGTGTGTCGCCTGAGGGGCGATATAGCGAACAGTTCGCGACACAGACGGCCGGCGACACGCTGCTGGTTTGAGCAGAAGCGCATGAGTCACGCCAGCCCTGGTGAATAGCACCCGCAGCACCGCGCGCTCGCTCCGTCAGTGCGCCGGGATGCGCGGGCCGGGAAGTCGACCGGTGGGCGGTGCGGCCCGCACCGCGCTCCGGCGCCGAGCCACCGTGGAGATGGGAGTCGTCAGAGCGCGAGCACCGGCAGCAGCGCGCCGAGCTTGACCTCGGTCTCGGCCAGCTCGTCGGCGGGCACGGAGTCGCGGACGACCCCCACCCCGGCATAGCAGCGCGCCTCGCGCCCGCGCAGCAGCGCGCAGCGCAACGCGACGCAGAGCTCTCCGTCCTCGCTCGCGTCGGTCCAGCCGACCGCCCCCGCGTACCAGCCGCGGTCGAGCCCCTCGAGCGCCGGGATGAGGTCGATCGCCGCGCGCGGCTCAGCCCCCACCGCCGGCGTCGGATGCAGCAGGCCGGCGAGCTCGAGCGCGCCGATGGGCTCGCGCAACTGGGCGCGGATCGGCATCGCGAGGTGCTGGATGTTGGCGACCTTGACGACCGACGGCTCCTCCGGCGCGGTCACCCAGACCGAGTGGCGGCGCAGCACGCGGGCGATGCGGCGCGCGACGATCGCCTGCTCGGAGCGGTCCTTGGCCGAGCGCAGCAGCTGCTCGCCGAGATGGTCGTCGACCGCGGGATCGGCCGAGCGGTGGATCGAGCCGGCCAGGGCGACGGTCTGCGCGCGCAGGCCCTGGCGCCGCACGAGCAGCTCCGGAGAGGCGGCCACGAACGCCGCGTCGCCGCGGGCCACGAGGAAGACGAAGCACTCCGAGAAGGCGCTGCGCAGGACGTCGAAGACCGCCGCCGCGTCGTGGTCGGACGCGGCCCGCACGGCCACCTCACGCGCGAGGACGATCTTCTCGAACTCGCCGCGGTCGATGCGCTCGACCGCGCGCGCGACGGCGTCGACGTAGTGCGAGGGCGGCATCACCGATTCGACGACCGTGCGGGTCGCCGGCGCAGGGTCGAGCAGCGGCAGCGCGGTGGGCTCGAGCGCCTGCGCGCGGGCGAGTGCCGCCGCCGGATCGCCGCCGGCCGGGACGGCGACGGTCAGCCGCACGTCGTCGCCGCGCCGGGCCACCGCGATCTCGGGCACCACCAGCGACGCGGGGGTGAAGCCCGACCACAGCGACGAGTGCCCGCCCGCGTCCGCGAAGGCGAAGCCGCCGACCGCCACCAGCCCGCTGCCCGGCGGGCCGTCGACCGGATCGCAGACCGCGCCCGCGACGACCGATCGCCAGCGCGCCGCGGCGCGCGTGAACCGCTCCGGTCCCTCCTCCTCGATGCGGTACGCGCATCCAAGCCCCGCGACCGTCGCGCCACCCGACTCCATGCAGAACACGTCCTCCCCCGGCCGGCGCGCGCCGAGCACCAGCGCCGCCGGGTCCGGAGCGCCCGGCAGCCGCACGGTGACCGCGGCCACGGTCGACGCGCGCGCCAGGCGCTCGTGCAGGACCGCGGAGTCGACCAGCGTCGCCGCCACCACCCCGCAGGCTACGACTGTCACAAGAGCGACCCTTCACAAAAGGGTCCGTCCCTTTTGTGAAGCGCTTGAGCGCTTGTGACGGGACGTGGGCGGCGGCGCCTATCGACGGCGTCGTGCGAGCCAGCGCTGGTGGCTCCACAGTGCCCAGCCTGCGCCGCCGGCCAGCGCGAGCATCGCACCGCCGAACACCACTCCGAACGTGCCCGAGTCGTCGGCCCGCGGCGTGAGGCCGGCGAGCAGGGCCCCGAGCCCCACCGCACCGATCAGCACCGAGATCAAGCCGGCACCGAGCAGCGGCGCGGCGCCCACCGCGGCGGCCGCCAGGCCCGCCATCACCATCACCACGTCGAGCATGCTGCCCGACGGGCACGTCGGGGCCGGCCCGAACTCCGTCAGGCCGGTGCTCGAGCACGTCCCGGTGACGACAAGCTCCCGCACCCCGATCACCCCCAGGGATGCGCCGACGAGCATCAGGGCGCCGGCGCCGGCCTTCACGTCTCCGCGCGGCCCCGCGCGATCGCGATCTCGCCGGTCTGGGCCATCTCGATCAGGCCGAAGGGACGCACGAGCCTGTCGAATCGCGACACCGTCTCGGCGTCGCCGACAACCTCGACGATGATCGAGCGCTTGGTGACGTCGATGACGCGCGCGTCGAAGATCTCGACGAACTGCATGATCTCCTGACGCGCCGGCCCGTCGGCGGAGATCTTGAACACCGCGAGCTCGCGCGCGATCGTCTCGTCAGGCTCGAGGTCGCGGATCTTGAGCACGTTGACCAGCTTGTGCAGCTGCTTGGTGACCTGGTCGATCGGGTGCATCGCCCCGTCGAGGGTCAACGTGATCCGCGAGAGCGTCGGGTCGTCCGTCGGCCCGACCACGAGCGTGTCGATGTTGAAGCCCCGGCGGGCGAACAGCCCCGCGACGCGCGTCAGCACGCCCGGCTTGTTCTCGACCAGGATCGAGAGGATGTGCTTGCGGCCGGTGCGGAAGCCGCTCGTGGCCTCGAGGTCCTCGAGCGAGATCGTCTCGGTGCGCGTGCCCGGGTCGCCCATTAGCCGACCATGTCCCGTGCGGCAGCGCCTGGCGCGATCATCGGGTACGTGTTCTCCTCCTTGGTCACGCGCACGTCGACGAACGCGGGGCCCTCGGTGGTGAGGATCTGCCGCAGGTCCTCGACCAGCGTGGCCTTGGAGGTCAGGCGGTGGCCCGGGATGCCGTAGGCCTCGGCGAGCTTGACGAAGTCAGGCCAGGTCCCGGTGTCGACGGCGCTGTAGCGGCGCTCCCAGAACAGCTCCTGCCACTGGCGGACCATTCCCAGGTAGCCGTTGTTCATCAGCACGACCTTGACCGGGATCTCGTTCTCGCGGATGGTCGCCAGCTCCTGGATGTTCATCTGGATCGACCCGTCGCCCGAGAGGCAGACGACGAGCTTCTCGGGCTCGGCGAGCGCCGCGCCCATCGCCGCGGGCAGGCCGAAGCCCATCGTCCCGAGGCCGCCGGAGTTGATCCAGCGCCGCGGCTCGGAGAAGTGGAAGTACTGGGCGGTCCACATCTGGTGCTGGCCGACGTCCGAGCACACGATCGCCTCGCCGCCCGTCGCCTCGTACAGCGCCTCGATCAGCCGCTGCGGCTTGATCTCGTCGTCAGCCGAGTCGTCGTAGCGCAACGGGTGCTGGCTGCGCCAGCGCTCGATCCGCTCCCACCACTCGTTCAGGCGCGCCCCGTCGGTTTCGAGCTTCGCGTACTCGTCGACGAGCCGGGCGATGATGTTCCTGGCGTCACCGACGATCGGGATGTGCGCCGGCACGTTCTTGGAGATCTCGGCCGGGTCGATGTCGATGTGGATGAACTTCGCCCGCGGCGCGAACTCCGACAGCTTGCCGGTGATGCGATCGTCGAAGCGCGCTCCGCAGGCGACGATCAGATCGGCCTCGTCCATCGCGTAGTTGGCAGCCCGGGTCCCGTGCATGCCCAGCATCCCGAGCCACTGCTCGTGCGGCGCGGGGAACGCGCCGAGCCCCATCAGCGTGCAGGTGATCGGAAAGCGATCGGCCCCGACCAGGGCACGCAGTTCCTCGCTCGCGTTGGCGGCGACGACCCCACCGCCGGCATAGATCACCGGGCGGCGCGCGTTGGCCATCGCCTTCGCGGCAATGCGGATCTGCTTCTGGTTGCCGTCGGTCGTCGGCTGGTAGCCGGGCAGGTGGACGTCGGTGACGGGCTCGTAGTCGATGTCGACCCGCGTCAGGTCCGTCGGCATGTCGATCAGCACCGGGCCCGGACGCCCCGTCCGGGCGATGTGGAACGCCTCGTGGATCGTCCGCGGGATCTCCGCCGGGTGCTGGATCATGAAGGAGTGCTTGACGATCGGCATGGTGATGCCGAACGTGTCCGCCTCCTGGAAGCCGTCCGTCCCCAGCAGCTCGGTCCGCACCTGGCCGGTGAAGAACACGACCGGGACCGAGTCCATCATCGCGTCGGTGAGCGGCGTGACGATGTTCGTCGCGCCGGGACCTGACGTGGCGAAGCAGACGCCGACCTTGCCGGACGTCTTCGCGTAGCCCTCCGCGGCATGCCCGCCGCCCGCCTCGTGGCGGACCAGCACGTGCCGGATCCCGGCGTCGTACAGCGCGTCGTACGTCGGCAGGTTGGCGCCGCCCGGGTAGCCGAATACGACCTCGACGCCTTCCGCCTTGAGGCAGTGCATGACGGCGTCGACGGCTCGCATGGGCATGGTGACATCGTACGAAGGTCTGAGCCTGCGAAGACCGGAGTACGAAATTCCTATTCGCCGGCGACCACTTTCTTCCACGCCCGGACCCAGTCCTCCCAGTCCATGCAGACCCGGCCGCGAGCGTCGCCGCAGTCGCTCGACGGGGTCGTGCGGTACAGCGCGCGGGCGTAGAAGCTGTCCTCGTCGGCGTGGTAGCGCTCGCAGAACGTCTCGTTGCCGCGCTCGGCCAGGACGTCGCAGGCCTCCCGGTTGGCGGGTGCGATCGCGGCGCCGAAGGCGACGTCGGCGTTGACCGCGGGGTCGAGCGAGCGATCGAGGAAGCGGTACATGCAGTTCGGGTGCTTGGCCGTCGCGGACACCATCCACGCCGGCGAGATCCCGGTCGCGCCCTCGCGCGGGCGCGCCGCCTCGATCCGCCCTCCCTCGCCCGGCCGCGCGGTCAGCTCGCCCGCCACCTGCTGCGTCGCCAGGCCGATGCTGGCCCGGCCGGAGCGGAACGCCTCGCGGACCGCGCCCGGGTCGCGCCAGTACATCGCCACGTACGGGTGCTGGAGGCGGAGCACGTCCAGCACCGCGTTGAACTGGCGGCGGTCGAGCTCGTAAGGGTCGGTGATGTTGAGCTCGTGGCGCTGGCGGCCGACCCAGCGTGCGGTCTGGGCGATCGAGGCCGGGTCGTCGGGGACGACGATCTGCTCGCCGTAGGCCGCTGCCCGCGGGCGGTCGAAGATCGCGCCGAGGGTGGCGAAGGTGCCGGGGATCTTGCTGCGCCGCCAGACCAGCTCGAGCATCGCGCGCCCGGCCGGCACCGCGAACATCTGCCCGCCGACGGAGTTGAACGGCCGCTGCTTGAGGCCCTCGTAGACGTCCTCGTAGTTCGGGATCAGCTCGGTGTTGACGGGCGCGATCGCGCCCGCCCCGATCAGCCGGATGGTGGCGTCGGCGTTGCCGAGCGCGCCGTCGTAGCGGCCGGTCGAGAGCATCCGCACCACCTCGTCGGCGGTCGTCGCGGGTGTGACGCGCACGTCGCAGCCGAGGCCGCGCGTCGCCGACCGCGGCACGTAGGCGGCGGGGGCGACGAGATCGAGCCGGCCCTCGGACGGTCCCACGGTCGTCGCCGGCCGCACCCCCACGGGTGGCTTGACCTTCGGGCCGGGGTCGCGCTCCTCGCGACGGCTCCCGCAGGCGGCCACCAGCAGGGCGACGACCACGGTGACGACGAGCCCTACCCGCAACATCGCGGAGAGGCTAGACCCTGGTTTACTGCGCCGCGTGAGCGATACGCGCCTGTGGCACCCCTTCGCGGACATGGGCGCGGTGCGCCGGCAGGAGCTCGTGCTCGAGCGCGGCGAGGACGTGTGGGTCTTCGACACCGACGGCAACCGCTACCTGGACGCCACCGCGAGCCTGTGGTACTGCAACGTCGGCCACGGGCGGCCGGAGATCGCCGAGGCCATCGCCGAGCAGCTCGGCAGGCTCGAGGCCTACTCGGCCTTCGGGGACTTCGTGTCGCCCCCGGCGCGGGAGCTGACCGCGCGGCTGGCAGACCTCGCCCCGATGGCCGACGCGAAGGTCTTCCTGGGCTCGGGCGGCGGTGACGCGATCGACACCGCGGCCAAGCTCGCGCGCCGCTACTGGCTCGAGACCGGGAACAGCGAGCGCCAGCACGTCGTCGTCCGCGCCCACGGCTACCACGGCACCCACGGCTACGGCACGTCGCTCGCGGGCATCGAGGCCAACCGCTCGAGCTGGGGGCCGCTCATCCCCGACGTCGCCGTTGTCGACCACAACGACCTCGACGCCCTGCGCGCGCACGTCGAGCGGACGGGGCCGGACCGCGTCGCCGCGGTGTTCGTCGAGCCGGTGATCGGCGCCGGCGGCGTGCGCCCGCCCGCGCCCGGCTACATCGAGGGCGTCGCCGAGCTGTGCGCCGACGCGGGCATCCTGTTCGTCTGCGACGCGGTGATCTGCGGTTTCGGCCGGCTCGGCACGTGGTTCGGCATCGAGCGCTGGGACGTGCAGCCGGACATGATCACCTTCGCCAAGGGCGTGACCAGCGGCTATCTGCCGCTCGGCGGGGTCTTGGTCGCCGGGCGCGTCGCGGAGCCGTTCTGGGGCGAGCCCGGCGGACCGGTGTTCCGCCACGGCGCGACCTATGCCGCTCACGCGACCTGCTGCGCCGCCGCGCTCGCCAACCTCGAGCTGCTCGAGCCGATCCTCGGTCGCGGACAGGAGCTCGAGGGCGATCTGCACGACGCGCTGCGCGTCCTCGAGAGCCACGCGCAGGTCGTCGAGGTGCGCGGCGGCTGCGGCCTGCTCGGGGCGGTCGAGGTCACCGGGAACCCGCAGGCGCTCGCCGCCGCCGCGCGCGCCGAGGGCGTGCTCGTGCGCGCGCTGGCGACGGGGGTCGCGATCTCACCGCCGCTGACCGCCACGACTGAGCACTTCGTGCTCATCGCCGATGCCCTGACAACCGCTCTGGAGGCCGCGTGACCCAGCTCAAGAACTTCATCGACGGCGAGTTCGCCGACGCCGCGGACGGCGCGACCGAGCCGGTCGTCAACCCCGCCAACGGCCGGGAGATCGCGCAGGTGCCCCTGTCTGGCACCGAGGACGTCGAGCGCGCGGTCGGCGCCGCCCGCGCCGCTGCCAGGGGCTGGGCGCAGACCCCCCCGGGCGAGCGCGCGCTCGCCCTCCTGCGCCTCGCCGACCGCATCGAGGAGAACGGCGACGAGCTGGCCAGGCTCGAGGCCGAGGACGCCGGCAAGCCGATCGAGGCGGTCAGGGGCGACGAGATCGGCCCAATGGCCGATCAGCTGCGCTTCTTCGCCGGCGCCGGCCGGTGCCTGGAGGGCCGGGCAGCGATGGAGTACATCGAGGGCCACACGTCCATCATCCGCCGCGAGCCGCACGGCGTCGTCGCGCAGATCACGCCGTGGAACTACCCGATGATGATGGCGGTCTGGAAGATCGGGCCCGCGCTCGCGACGGGCAACACGGTCGTCCTGAAGCCGGCCGAGACGACCCCGGTGACCACCGTGAAGCTCGCCGAGCTCGCGGCCGACCTGCTGCCGGCGGGCGTGCTGAACGTGATCTGCGGCCATGGCCAGCCCGCCGGCTCGTCGCTGGTGACGCACCGCGAGGTCGACATGGTCTCGCTGACGGGATCGCCCGGCACCGGCAAGTGGATCGCCAAGGCGGCCGCGGACACGCTCAAGCGCGTGCACCTCGAGCTCGGCGGCAAGGCGCCCGTGGTCATCTTCGACGACGCCGACATGGAGCTGGCGATGGAGACGATCGCCGGCACCGGCTACTACAACGCGGGCCAGGACTGCACCGCGGCGACCCGCGTGCTCGCGTCCAAGCAGGTCTACGACAACGTCGTGAGCGGGCTCGCCGAGCAGGCCCACAGCCTCGTCATGGGCGACACGCTGTCGGCCGAGACCACGCTCGGCCCGGTCAACTCGCAGGCCCAGCGCGAGCGCGTGGCGGGATTCCTCGAGCGCCGTCCCGGGCACGCGGAGATCGTCACCGGCGGGAACGAACCCGACCTGCCGGGCTACTTCGTCGAGCCGACGGTCGTCGCAGGCCTCCGGCAGGACGACGAGATGATCCAGAACGAGATCTTCGGCCCGGTCATCACGGTCCAGCACTTCTCCGATGAGGAGGAGGCGCTCGAGTGGGCCAACGGGACGCGCTACGGCCTGGCCTCGTCAGTGTGGACGTCCGACGTCGGGCGAGCGATGCGCGTCGCCAACCAGCTCGAGTTCGGCTGCGTTTGGATCAACGACCACATCCCGCTGGCCGCCGAGATGCCGCACGGCGGCTTCAAGGAGTCCGGCTACGGCAAGGACCTGTCGATGTACGCCCTCGAGGACTACACGCAGGTCAAGCACGTGATGGTCAACCTCAACAGCTGACCGGGACCCGCGGATCAGTAGGGCTTCTCGTCCGAGCCGCGCCTGAAGCTCAGGGCCCAGAAGATCGCGTAGATCGCGGCCAGAAACAGCGCGATCGCGATCATCCAGCGCATGAAGCCGACCACGGTGCGGAAGAGAAACCACACGATGACGACCGCCGCGATCGCGATGATCGTGTAGGCAACCAGCCTCCGTCCGAGATCCGTCATTCGCGTGCGCACGCCTTGCACGATAATGGTGCGCGTGTCCGAGCACGGTGAGATCCGAGCCGCACTCTCCAACGCGCTGGTC
Source organism: uncultured Solirubrobacteraceae bacterium (assembly GCA_963724135.1). Classification (GTDB taxonomy): domain Bacteria; phylum Actinomycetota; class Thermoleophilia; order Solirubrobacterales; family Solirubrobacteraceae; genus DATLGB01. The sequence goes on along the minus strand of CAVRTA010000001.1, from coordinate 120,931 downwards.
GCGCTGATGAAGGAGCTCTACGGCAAGGGTCCGACGGCGGCCAAGAGCTTCATCAACGACGAGTACGTGCTGACCGTGCTCGAGGACGGTCTGACCCGCAACGAGCAGACGCTGCTCGAGGCCGGTGAGGAACTGCTCGTGCGCGACTACCGCCTGCGCTTCCAGCGGGCGGTCGAGTCGGAGTTCTGCGCCGCGGTCGAGCGCATCACCGAGCGGCGCGTGCTGACCTACCACTCCCAGATCGTGTTCGACCCGCCGCGGTCGTTCGAGCTGTTCGTGCTCGACCGGCCCTTGTAGGCCCCATACTGGGCCCGGTGGAGTACCTGATCATCATGGCGATCTCCGGCGTCTGGGCCGGCTTCGTGGGCCGGTCGAAGGGGTCCTCGCCGGTGATCTGGTTCGCCATCGGCGCGCTGGTCCCGTTCCTCGGCGTGCTGATCGCGGTGCTCTACCGCCGCGAGGATGAGGAGGTCCGCCGCCAGTGCCCGTCCTGCGGGAAGATCGTCCCGCTCCACGACCAGCTGTGCACGCGCTGCGGCGCCGAGCTCGACTTCCCCGACGTGGCGATCGAGCCGGTCAGTCGTACATCCGCTTGAGGTGCGCGAAGCGCTCCCGGCGCGGCTTGAGCTCGCGCAGCGCCGTGCGGGCGCGCGCGACGTCGGTGACCGTCGTCGTCCGTCGTGTGTCGCTGGTGCGAGGTTGCGGTCCGCGGCCGGTGGCCGGGGGGATCGCGATGAGGTTGCCTGCCCTTGTCATGCCGCCATTGTCCACGCCGACGTATTCGGCAGATATGGCCATTTGGAGAAATTTGCCTGCTATCGGCTGGACGCAGCGGCTCGTGCCGCGCGCAGTGCGGGCCGTGCCCGCGCCGGCAGCCGGCGGGCGAGCCGCCACGGCGCGCCGGAGAACGCCTGGTTGGCGACGGTCGCGAACCCGGCCTCGTCCTCTCGGAGCGCGAGGAGCAGGTGGGCGATGCGGTCGGCGCTCGGGAGCTCGGGGTCCTCGACGCGCACGCAGAAGCAGTGCACGCGCCGGGCGCCTGGCGAGACCAGGACCGCTCCCTGCTCGCCGATGAGCCACACGCCGAGCCCGCCTCGTTCGGTCACCAACCCCGTTCGGGCATGGAGTTCGCGGGCGCCGTGGGACACAAGATCACCGAGGAGGCCGAGTGCGGTGCGCTCCGAGGGCTCGCCGAGGCGTTTGGCGGGGCGCAGCACATTCGCTCCTCGCTTGGCGTAGAGCTCGGGGATGATCCAGGCGTGCGCGACAAGGATCACCGCCAGCGGCGCGCTCAACGGTTCGAGGTACAGCAGGAACGCGGCCATCAGCAGCCACGGCACGACGTGGGCGACCGTGCTCGCGGTCCACATCCGCCCCGTCAGACGCAGCCGGCGCTCGTCGATCCGCGGGCGCCAGTAGACGCCTGCGGTCTCCGGGAGGACGGCCTGCTCAGCCACCCGCGATCGGCCGCCGCAGGATCACCGTGTCGGCGTCCAGCGGCAGCTCGCGCACCTGCTCGGCATGCCCCTCGCCGCGCGTGACGATGGCGTAGTAGCCGGCGTCGAGCTCCGCGCGGAAGGCCGCGACCGCCGCCTCCGCGTCATCCGCCGTCCACTCCGCGACGACGGTGTGGCCTGTCCTGTCCATGCGTACGAGCTTGCCCATCCGCCCATCGTACGCCGCGCCCGCGCCTGAGTCGCGTAGCGCTTGACATTTCGCGCCTTACGCGACTCAGAGGCCGATCTTCTCGCGGATGAGGCGCTGGACCGTGCCGCCGTCGGCTCGGCCCTTCGTCTCGCGCATGATCGGGCCGATCAGGGCGCCGATCGCCTTCGCGTTGCCGCCGCGGATGCGCTCGACCGCGTCCGGGTTCTCCGCCAGCACGCGCTCGACGATCTCGCCGAGCTCGTCGCCCATGGACCCGAGCCCTTCGCGCTCCACCAGCGCGGCCGGGTCTCCCCCCTCCTTATTGAGCAGTTCGAGGACAGTGCGGCCGGCGTCGCCCGAGATCGCTCCGGACCCCACCATCCCGATGAGGGAGGCGAGGGCGGAGGGCGTGAGCGCGTCGATCTCCGGCACCCGGCCGAGCCAGTTGGCGACGTCGCGGGCCTCCCCTCCCTCTGTGACTGCCGTTTCGAAGAAGTCCGCGCGGTCGGGGCGCCACACGAGCGTGCGGGCGGCATCGGGCGCCAGCCCCAGCCCCACGAACCGCTCGATCCGCGCCGCCGGCAGCTCGGGCAAGGCGTCACGGGCCGCCGCGAGCATCTCCTCGGTCGGCGCCACCGGGACCAGGTCCGGCTCCGGGAAGTAGCGGTAGTCGTGCGCCTCCTCCTTGGAGCGCAGCGTGGTCAGCGCGCCCGAGCGCGGATCGAAGTGCAGCGTCTCCTGCGTCACCGCCCCGCCGGCCTCGAGCAGCGCCGATCTGGCGCGCGACCTCGGCCTTGATGCCGGCCTCGAGGAACGCGAACGAGTTCATGTTCTTGAGCTCGGTCTTCGTGCCCAGCTCGGCGTCGCCCGCGGGACGCACCGACACGTTGGCGTCGGCGCGCAGCGAGCCCTGGCTCATGTCGACGTCGGAGACGCCGAGCTGGCGCAGCGTCTCGCGCAGCAGCGTCAGCCACTCGCGCGCGTGCTCGGCCGAGCGGATGTCGGGCTCGGTGACCATCTCCGCCAGCGGCGTCCCGCCGCGGTTGTAGTCCACCGCGGAGGCGCCCGCGTCGTGGATGCGCCCGGACGCCGAGGCGTGCACGAGCTTGGCGGCGTCCTCCTCGAGGTGGATGCGCGTCAGCCGGACGCCGCCGAGCTCGCCGCCGAGGCACAGCGGCCTGTCGTACTGGCTGATCTGGTAGCCCTTGGCGAGGTCGGGATAGAAGTAGTTCTTGCGCGCGAAGACGGCCTCCTCGGCGATCTCGCAGCCGAACGCCAGCCCCATCAGCAGTCCGAAGTGGATCGCCCTGGCGTTCGTCACCGGCAGCGAGCCGGGCAGGCCGAGGCAGATCGGGCAGGTGTGCGTGTTCGGCGGCGTCGCCGAAGGTCAGCTCGCAGCCGCAGAACATCTTCGTGCGGGTCTTGAGCTGGACGTGGATCTCCAGGCCGATGACGGGTTCCCACTCAGACACGGGCGGCGCTCCCGTCGAAGTCGATGCTCTTCTCCAGCGCGTGCGCGGCGTCGAGCAGGCGGTTCTCGCTGAAGGCCGGGCCCGGCGAGCTGGAAGCCGCTCGGCAGCCCGTCGACCAGGCCGTTGGGGATCGAGATGCCCGGGGATGCCGGCCAGGCTCATCGGCACCGTGCAGTAGTCGTTGAGGTACATCGCCAGCGGGTCGGCGGTCTTGGCGCCGAGCTCGAAGGCGACGCCGGGCGCCGTCGGCGTGGCGACGAAGTCGAAGGACTCGAAGACGGCGTCGAAGTCGCGCGCGATCAGCGTGCGCACCTTCTGCGCCTTGCCGTAGTAGGCGTCGTAGTAGCCGCTCGACAGCGCGTAGGTGCCGATCAGGATGCGGCGCTTGACCTCGTCGCCGAAGCCGGCGGCGCGGGTCGTCGTGTACATCGACAGCAGGTCGCCGTCGCCGTCGACGCGCAGCCCGTAGCGGACGCCGTCGTAGCGGGCGAGGTTGCTCGAGCACTCCGCGGGCGCGATCAGGTAGTACGCGGCGAGCGCGTGCGGAGCGTGCGGCAGCGTGCAGTCCTCGACGGTCGCGCCGAGCTCGCGCGCGCGGTCGAGCGTCTCGTTGAAGCGGTCGAGGATGCCCGGCTCGATGCCCTCGCCGGTCAGCTCGTCGGGAACGCCGATGCGGACGCCCCTGAGGTCGGTGGCGCTGGGCAGAGCGACGTCCTCGGGCAGGCCGAGCGAGGTCGAGTCGCACGGGTCGCGTGCCCTGCATCGCCCCCAGCAGCAGCGCGGCGTCGGTGACGTCGCGCGTGAACGGGCCCGCCTGGTCGAGGCTGGACGCGAAGGCGATCATCCCGTAGCGGCTGATCGCGCCGTAGGTCGGCTTGAGCCCGACGATCCCGCACAGCGCGGCGGGCTGGCGGATCGAGCCGCCGGTGTCGGTGCCGATCGCCCACGGGACGAGGCCCGCGGCGACCGCCGCGGCGCTGCCGCCGCTCGAGCCGCCCGGGACGCGCGTGCGGTCCCACGGGTTCAGCGTCGGCCCGTAGGCGGAGTTCTCGGTCGACGAGCCCATCGCGAACTCGTCCTGGTTGGTCTTGGCCAGCACCGGCGGCGCCGGCGGCGCGCAGCCGCTCAACCGCCGTGGCGGTGTACGGCGGCAGGTAGCCCTCGAGGATGCGGCTGCCGGCCTGGCTCGGGATGCCCTGCGGTGCAGAACAGGTCCTTGACGCCGATCGGCACGCCCGGCGACCTCGGGCTCGGCGGCGTCCGAGACCCAGGTGAAGCAGTTGAGGTCGTCGCGCTCGGCGCGCTCGCGGTAGGCGTTCCAGAGCTCGGCCGGCGTCGAGGTCGCCGGCGCGGATGCTGCTCGGCCGCCTGCGCGGCGGTCAGGTCGAGGATCATCCCCCGCCCGCCCCCGCCCCCGGTGCTGGGCACGCGGAAGCCGTCGTCGCCCGGGTCGGGCGCGCTGGTCGAGCGCGACGGCCGGGTCCAGGCTCGTGTGGGGCTCGTCGGCGCGCAGCTGGTTGGTCGAGCTCGACCACGTGCGAGGTCGGCGCGACGTCGGCGAGGTCCCCGAGCTCGGAGATCTTGTCGATCCAGTCGACGACCTTCGACAGCTCGCCCGCGTGGCGGTCGAGCTCGTCGTCGGTCAGCTCCAGGCGGGCGAGGCGCGCCACGTGGAGCACCTGATCGCGGCTCAGCATGAGCGCGGCAGCTCTAGGTGGGGGGTGTCGCGGGGTCCTGGACCGGCGGGGTCGGCAGTGGCGCGAGCTCGGGGGGCGGTCGAGCCCGGGCGCGGCCTCAGGCGCGTCGCCCACCAGGCGGATGCGACCACGCCGATGACGCTGAGGAGCGCGAGCCACAGCCCCCAGGCGCGGCCGTCGGCGGGCACGCCGCCGGGGTCGGCGGTGGAGACGACGCGGAAGAGCACGAGGACCGTCGCGATCAGGCCCACCGCAAGGGTGAGGACGTCGATGGCGATCGGGCACCGCGGGCTCGTCCTTGGGGCCGTGACCAGCGGGACCGCGAGCGCCAGCAGCGCGGCGATGAGCAGCCAGCATGTCGATGACGGCCAGCGAGCGCCAGCCGTCGCTGGTGCCGTCGGCGAGGTCGTACCAGGGCGCGAACAGGCTGGCGAGCAGCAGGAGCCCGGCGACGCCGGCGAGGTAGTCCGGGGTCCGGAGGCGTCTCAGCACGCGCGGCAGCACCTCCTCGGCGACCAGCCGCAGCGCGTCGTCGTCGGTGTGCAGCAGGTGCTGGAGCATGATGCGCTCGATGCCCGCCTGCTCGAGCGTCCGGATCTGCTCGACGATCTCGTCGGGCGTGCCGATCAGCCAGGTCGGCGAGGCCGCCGAACCCCATGCGGTCGGTGATCTGGCGCGGCGCTCGTCCACCTGCGCCTGCGTCGTGCCGATGATGAAGCCGGTCATCATGCTCAGAGTGAGGTGGTCGGCCAGCCGCGGCGCGCCGCTCGCGGACCTGCGTCGGGCGTGCTGGCAGAGGAGGTTGTACTCGTCGGCGTGCTCGGCTGCGAGCGCCGCGGCGCGGCGCTTGGCCTGGCCGCCGAGGATCAGCCGCGAGGCCGACCGGCGCGGGCCCGGTCTCGCGCCCAGTAGCGGGTGACGTCGGCCACCTGCTGCTCGAGCAGGTCGAAGCGCTCGTGCGATCGGCGGGCAGTGTGAGGCCGAAGGCGTCGTGCTCGGCCTGGTGCCAGCCGGTGCCCATGCCGACGTCGACGCGCCCGCCGGAGACGTGGTCGGCGGTCAGCGCGAGCTTGGCCAGGACGGCGGCGGGCCGGAAGGTGACCGGCGAGACGAGCGTCCCGAGGCGGATCCGCTCGGTCAGCGGGGCGAGGGCGCAGATCGTGCCCCAGGCGTCGAGCGCGCCGCGCTCCGAGCGTCGCCGATCACCGACAGGTAGTGATCGGAGCGCATCAGCCCCTCGAAGCCGAGCTCCTCGGTGAGCTCGGCGAGGCGCCGCCAGTCGGCCCAGGAGACGCCCTCCTGGCCCTCGATCATGATCGTCAGCTTCACGCCTGTAGCTTCGCCGCCTCGATCGTGTTGCGCATCAGCATCGCGATCGTCATCGGGCCGACCCCGCCGGGAACGGGCGTGATCAGACCGCGCGCTTCTACCGCCTCGTCGAAGGCGACGTCGCCCTTGAGGCCGTCGTCGGTGCGGTTGATGCCGACGTCGATGACCGCCGCGCCGGGCTTGATCCAGTCGCCGCGCACCATCTCCGGGCGGCCGACCGCGGCGATCAGCACGTCGGCGCGCGCGGCAGACCTCCGGGAGGTCGCGGGTGCGGCTGTGGCAGATCGTGACCGTCGCGTTGGCGGCAGCAGCAGCTGGGCGACCGGCCGCCCGACGAGGTCGGAGCGGCCGACGACGACGGCCTCGGCGCCCTCGAGCGTCGACGCCGTGGCGGCGCAGCAGCTCCATGCAGCCCGACGGCGTGCACGGCCGCAGCCCGGGCTTGCCCTGGGCGAGCAGGCCCGCGCTGATCGGCGTCAGGCCGTCGACGTCCTTGCGCGGGTCGATCAGCGCTCGTGAGCGCGGGGCCGTCGACCTGGGGCGGCGTCGGGAGCTGGAGCAGGATGCCGTTCACGTCCGGGTCGGCGTTGAGCTCGCGGATCAGCCGCTCCACCTCTTCGTGCGTCGGCGTCCTGGGGCAGCGTGTGCTCGATGCGAGCGCATGCCCAGCTCGGCGCTGAGGCGGCGCTTGTTGCCGACGTAGATCGCGCTGGCCGGGTCGTCGCCGACGAGCACGGCCGCGAGCCCCGGCGGTTGCGCGAGCGACCGCCACCTCCTCGGCCACCTCCGCGCGGATCTGCGCCGCGATGGCGCGTGCCGTCGATGAGCGTCGCCGTCATTGCTTCCTGATCGGGGCGTAGTCGGCCATCAGCCGGCGCTCGGAGCCGTCGCTCGCGAAGCGCACGACGACCACGCCGCCCGGCGTCGACGTCCGGTCACGACGCCGTCCCCGAAGGCGGCGTGGACGACGTCGTCGCCGATGCGGAACACAGCGGTGTCGGCGGGCGGCGGCGGCCTGCGCGCTCGCCCAGCTCGTCACCGCCCGGCCGCGCGTGACGCCGGCGCGTCTGCTCGCGCTCGGGCTCGTCGGTGAGCTCGCGCGGGATCTCGTCGAGGAAGCGGCTGCGCATGGCGGGCATCGAGCCGCCGCCGAACTGGGTGCGGCGGCGCGCGTAGGTGATGTAGAGGTCGCGCATCGCGCGCGTCAGGCCCGACGTAGGCGAGCCGGCGCTCCTCCTCGACGTCGCCCTCCTCGATCGAGCGCTGGTGCGGGAAGACGCCGTCCTCGACGCCGATGATGAAGACGATCGGGTACTCGAGGCCCTTGGCGTTGTGCAGCGTCATCAGCGTGACGAGGCCCTCGTCGTCGGACATGTCGTCGCCGGCGGCGAACAGCGCCAGCTCCTCCAGGTAGGTCTCCACGACGGAGCACTCCGAGCGCGCGTCGTACTCCTGCGCGGCGACCATCAGCGCCTCGAGGTTCTCGATCCGGCCCTGCGCCTCGATCGTGCGCTCGGCCTCCAGGGCGTCGAAGTAGCCGGTCTCCGTCAGCACCTCTCGCATGAACGTCGCCACCGGCGGGCGGGCTCTCGAGGCGCTCCTTGAGGCGGTGCATGGTCGACATGAAGCGCTCGAAGCGCCTTGATCGCGGCCTTGCCGAGGCCGGGGACCGACTCGGGGTCCGCCGCGGCGTCCCACGGCGCTGATCCCCATCGTGTTCGCGTGCGCGAGGACGCGGCTCAGCGACGTCTGGCCGATCCCGCGCCGCGGCGAGTTGACGATCCGCGTGAACGCGCCGCCGTCCTGCGGGTTGACGAGCAACGTCAGGTAGGCCGAGCGCGTCCTTGACCTCGGCCCGGTCGTAGAACTTCGTCCCGCCGATGACCTGGAAGCTGACGCTCGCGCGCGTGAGCATGTCCTCCAGCACCCGCGACTGCGCGTTGGTCCGGTAGAAGACGGCGATCTCGTTGCGGCTCACGCCCTCGTCGGCGAGCCGCTCGATCTCGGCGACCACGAACCGCGCCTCCGCGTGCTCGTCGTCGCACTCCCGGATCTTGATCCGGTCGCCCTCCCCCACGTCCGTCCACAGCGTCTTGCCCATCCGCCCGCGGTTGTTCTCGATCACCGCGTTCGCCGCGTCGAGGATCATCTGCGTGGAGCGGTAGTTCTGCTCGAGCCGCACCACGGTCGCGTCGACGAAGTCGTCGCTGAAGTCGAGGATGTTCCGGATGTCCGCTCCGCGGAAGCCGTACACCGACTGGTCGTCGTCGCCGACCACCATCAGGTTGCGGTGCTCTGAGCCGAGGAGCTGGAGCAGGCGGTACTGGGCGTGGTTGGTGTCCTGGTACTCGTCGACGAGGACGTAGCGGAAGGCCGCTGGTAGCGGTCGCGGACCTCCTGGAAGAGCTCGAGGACGTTGACGGCGCGGACGAGCAGGTCGTCGAAGTCCATCGCGTTGCGGCGGTGGAGCTGGCGCTCGTACTCCTCGTAGACGTCGGCGACGGTCTGCTCGAAGTAGGAGCCGACGATCTGGCGGTATTCCTCGGTCGAGCGCAGCCGGTTCTTGCCGTCGGAGATCTGGGACTGCATCGCGCGCGGGGTGAAGCGCTTGGCGTCGATGTCGAGCTCGTCGAGGCAGTGCTTGATCAGCCGGCGGCTGTCGGCGGCGTCGTAGATCGTGAAGCTGCGCGTGTAGCCGAGCCGGTGCGGCGTCGGCGCGCAGCATCCGCGCGCAGGCGGAGTGGAACGTCATCACCCACATGGCCCGCACGCGGTTGCCGACCAGCAGCTCGACGCGCTCGCGCATCTCGTTGGCCGCCTTGTTGGTGAACGTGATGGCGAGGATCTCGCTCGCCTTCGCGTGCCCGGCGTCGACCAGATGGGCGATCCGGTGCGTGAGGACGCGCGTCTTCCCGGAGCCGGCGCCGGCGAGCACCAGCAGCGGCCCCTCGACGTGCGTGACCGCCTCGCGCTGCGGCTCGTTGAGCCCCTCCAGCAGCGCTTCCGTGGCGATTTCCGGCACGGGATGGAAGCTAGCGGTGGCCTCGGCGTTTGGCACCGAGGGAGGGTCCGGAAGGGACGGCTCGATCCGTCTGAAGGTTGCTATGGCGACCACCAAACGGATCACGACGCTTGCGGAGCGCCAGCACGGGGTCGTGTCGCTGAAGCAGCTGCGTGATCTGGGGTGCTCGCGCGGGGGCGGTGCGGCACCTCGAGCACACCGGCCGCCTGTGGCGCGTTCATCCCGGGATCTACGCGCTCGAAGGGCCGCTGACGCCGGAGGGCTGGGCGATGGCCGCGGTGCTCGCCTGCCGCGGAGCCGCCAGCCACCTCTCGGCCGCCTTCCTCACCGGCGCCTTCGACGCCCGCCCGCTGAATACGCACATCCTGGTCCTCGGCCGCACGGGGACGACCGGACCCTCCGGAGTAGCGGTCCACCACGCCCGCCACCTCACCAAGGCCGACCTCGGTCGCCATCGCGGCATCCCGATCACGAGCCCGGCACGAACGATCGTCGACTGCGCACCCCTCCTCGACGACCGGCGACTCAAGGAGATGCTGCGCCGCTACGAGCACGACGGGCTGGACCTCACGACGCTTCGCAGGCCCGGCATCCCCCGCAACCTCAGACGGCTGCTCGACCGCTACGTGATCGGCTCCGGCCTCACCGCCAACCAGCTGGAGCAGCGCTTCTACGAGATCTGCGCCGAGGCCGGTCTCCCGCTCCCCGAGATCCAGGCGTGGATGCCCGACCGGCGGAGAGTCGACTTCGTCTGGCACGCCCAGCGCCTGATCGCCGAGACCGACGGCCGCGACACCCACGCCACCCTCATCGCATTCACCGACGACCGCGCCCGTGACCGCGCCCATCTGCTCGCCGGGTACCGCACCGTGCGATACACCTGGGGCGAGGTCGAGCATGAGCCCGAGCTCGTGGCCGGCGAGCTCAGCCGCCTGCTGGATTAGGTCCGCGGCGCGGGCGCAGAGGCAGGACCTCGCCGGGGCTGTCTTCGCCCTCCTCGCGCGGGACGCGGCCCTCGAGGTCGCTGATGCGGGCGGAGAGGCCCTTGAGGGCGTCGGCGATCGGGTCGGGCAGGTGGATCCAGTCGGCGTCGGGGCCCTCGGGCCGGCGGCCCTCGACGCGGACCGGGTGGCCGGGGTTGCCGACGACGGTCGAGTTGGGCGGGACGTCGTGGATGACGACGGCGTTGGCGCCGATCTTCGAGCCGTGGCCGACGGTGATCGGTCCCAGCAGCTTGGCGCCCGAGCCGATCGTGACGTTGTCCTCGATGGTCGGGTGGCGCTTGCCGGAGGCGAAGCCGGTGCCGCCGAGCGTGACGCCCTGGTAGATGGTCACGTTCTCGCCGATCTCGGCGGTCTCGCCGATCACGACACCGGAGCCGTGGTCGATGAACAGGCCCGGGCCGATGCAGGCGCTCGGGTGGATCTCGACTCCGGTGATCGTGCGGGCGGTCGACGGAGATCATGCGCGGGACGACCGGCACGCCGACCGCCGTCGAGCTGGTGCGCGACGCGGTGCGCCACCAGCGCGTGCACGCCCGGCCAGGTGAGCAGGATGCCCGGGGTCGTGACGCCGCGGGCCGCCGGATCGCGGTCGCGGGCGGCGCGCAGGTCGCGCAGGACGTCGCCTGATCAGGCCCAGCACGCCGGCAACGTTAGCCGCAGTCCGGGCAGTCCTCGCGCCGCGCGGTGGCGACTCGCAGAACGTCCCCCGTCGCGAGGTCGAGCTGCAGGAACGCGTCGAGCAGCGCGCCCTCCAATCCGGCGAGCAGCTTCATCGCCTCGAGCGCCATCAGCGACCCGACGACGCCCGGCACCGGACCGAGCACGCCGGCCCCCGCGCAGTCGCGCCGGCGCGGCCGGGAACGCGCAGCGGTAGCACGCCGTCAACCCGGGCTGGATGCTCATGACCATCCCGACTCAGGCCGAGCACGCCGCCCTCCACGAGCAGCGTCCCGCTCTCGCAGCAGGCGCGGTTGACGAGATAGCGCGTCGCGAACGCGTCCGAGCAGTCGACGACGAGGTCGTGGCCGAGCACGAGCCCCTCGGCGTTGTCCTCGTCCATCCGGACCTGGTAGGGCTCGACCATCACGTCGGGGTTGAGCAGCTGGAGCTTCGCCACCGCCGAGTGCGCCTTCGGGCGCCCGATCTGCGGCGTCCAGTGCAGGTGCTGGCGGTGCAGGTTCGAGAGCTCGACGACGTCGCCGTCGAGCACGCCCAGGCGGCCGATCCCGGCGCCGACGAGATAGCTCGGCGACCGGCGAGCCCAGCGCGCCCGGCGCCGACCACCAGCACGCTGGCGTCGTGCAGCCGGCGCTGCTGGGCCTCGCCCCAGCCGTCCAGCACGAGCTGCCGGGCGTAGCGCTCGCGGTCGAAGTCGTCGGCCGCCACCGGCTCCTCGCCGGCGGGGCTCACCGCGCGCACGGCCGCGCCGGCTGCGGACCGGAACAGCCCGCGGCGGCTCGACTCAGCGCTCAAGCGCCGCTTCCTCGGGGGCGAAGAACGGGGTCGAGACGTAGCGTTCGCCCGAGTCGGGCAGGATCACGGCGATGCGGTGGCCCGCGGCCTCGGGCCGCGACGCGACCTGGGTCGCCGCCCACAGCGCCGCGCCACACGAGATCCCGCCCAGCACACCCTCGCGCCGGGCGCAGACGCGTGTGGCCTCGAGGGCGTCCTCGTCGTCGACCGGGAGGATCTCGTCCACGACGCCGAGGTCGAGCACCGGCGGGACGAAGCCCGCGCCGATGCCCTGGATCTTGTGCGGACCGGGCCGCCCGCCGCTGAGCACGCACGACGTCAGCGGCTCGACGGCGACCACGCGCAGATCGGGGTTGCGCTCCTTGAGGAAGCGGCCGGCTCCGGTGACCGTCCCGCCCGTGCCGACGCCGGCCACGAGCCAGTCCACGCGACCGCCCATCGCCTCCCAGATCTCGGGGCCGGTGCCGGTGTAGTGCGCCTGGGGGTTGGCGGGGTTGGAGAACTGGTCGGGCAGCCACACGTCGTCCTCGCGGGCGAGCGCCTGCGCGGCCGCGACCGCCTCGTTCATGCCGCCGAGCGACTCCGTCACGTGCACGCGCGCGCCGTACAGGCGCAGCAGCCCCTCGCGCTCGCGGCTCATCCCCTGCGGCAGCGTGAGGATGATCTCGTAGCCGCTTGGCGGCGGCCACGAACGCCAGCGCGATGCCGGTGTTGCCGCTGGTGGCCTCGACGATCGTCGTGCGGCCGGGCTCGATCTCCCCCGCCGCCTCGGCCGCCTCGACCATCGCGATCGCCGATGCGGTCCTTGACCGACCCGCCCGGGTTGTACATCTCCAGCTTGGCGAAGATGTCCCCGCCCGCGTCCGGGGCCAGGCGGCTGAGCTGCACCATCGGCGTCTTGCCGACATGATCCGCGATGTTGATCGGGATTGAGGCCATTCCGCTGCAGGCAGGCTAACGGCGTGGAGGAGCGTCTGCTCGGCTTGTTCCGGCGATCGCCCGGACGCTACGCCGCCCTGGTTGCGGTGGTCCTCGCTGCTCTGGCGACGGCGGCGATCGCGCTGATGGAGGTGCTCTTTCAGCGGTGGATGCAGTTTCCGGGTCATGTCATCCGCACGCATGCCCTCGCGGTCGCGCTTGCGGTCCTGGCTGCAGGGGCGGCCTGGCAGAGACGGCATGCGCGCGCGCACCGCCCCTTCTGGACGTGGTGGCTCCGGCGAGAGATCGCCGGACCGGTCGACGAGGTCCGTCGGGACGCCTTCGCCTTCCCGGGGGCGGCCGCGCGCGGCCTGACGGCCAGTGCGGCGGTCGCCGGCTTCCTCGCGGCCGGCGCCGTGATGGCCCACTACGACCGGCTGTCGTGGTCCATCGGTCTGATCCTCGTGGAGGGCACCCTGTTCGCAGCCGCCTTCAGCGCCGCCATGATCCGCCTCACTCTCTCCGTCGCGCTGCGCCCGGCCCTGATCGACCTGCCGGAATCGCAGCCCGCAGTCACGCGCGGCGAACCGGCCGACCGTGTCGGCTGGCGCGTGTTCATCACCACCCTTGCCATCACCTGGTTCGGGGGCGTGGCAGTCGGTGGCTTCATCGGGTCCCCAGCCAGCGGCGCCGACGAGGTGCACGTCGTGTTCGCGGTGTCCTTCGCCGTGGCGCTCACGTTCGGAGCCGTGGTCTCCACACTGCTCACCCTCACCATCGTCGAGCCGGTCCGTGACCTCGTGCGCGCCACCGAGCGCGTCGGCGCAGGCGACCTCGCCACGGAGGTCCCGGTCCTGGCGTCCGACGAGCACGGCCGCCTGGCGGTGCGCTTCAACGAGATGATCGCCGGCCTGCGCGAGCGGCAGGCGCTGCACGCAGCGGTCGGTGCCTACATCGACCCGGCCATCGCCGAGCGAGTCGCCGTCCATGGCGCCGACATAGCCGGCGAGGCGGCCGAGGTGACCGTGATGTTCGTCGACATCGTGGCGTTCACCACGAGCCTCCGAGGACGCGACGCCAGAGCAGGTGGTGACCGATCTCAACCGGTTCTTCGACCTCGTGATCCCGGAGATCGAGCGGCGCCGGGGCCACGCCAACAAGCTGCTCGGCGACGGGCTGATGGCGGTGTTCGGGGCGCCCGAACCGCTATCCGACCACGCTGAGCGGGCACTGGACGCCGCCCGGGCCATCCAGGCCAGGCTGGCGGGCGGCCCCGTCCGGGCGGGCGTGGGCCTGAACTCCGGCACCGTCGTCGTCGGCTCCATGGGCGGCGGCGGCAAGCTCGACTACACGATCATCGGCGACGTGGTGAACGTGGCGGCGCGCGTCGAGGCCCAGACGCGCCACACCGGCGACGGCATCCTGCTGACCGACGCGACCAAGGCGCTCCTCAACGGCGCTGACGGGCTGGAGCCGCGCGGCACGCAGCCACTGAAGGGCCGGGCGGCCGCCGTCGGGCTGTGGGCGGCCGCGGGTCCGGCGGGCTGACCGCCGGTGTGCCGCCTGTTCGCCATGTCCGGAGGCCGCCACCGCGTGCGCGCGACGTTCTGGCTGCTCGACGCGCCGGACTCGCTCGCGCTGCAGAGCCGCCGCAACCCCGACGGCTACGGGATCGCGACCTTCGAGGAGGACGGGACGCCCGAGGTCGCCAAGCGCCCCGCGGCGGCGTTCAGCGACGAGGAGTTCGCGCGCGAGGCGCGCGAGGAGTGCTCGACGACGTTCCTCGCGCACGTCCGCTACGCCTCCGTCGGGCCGCTCCGGCCCGAGAACACGCACCCGTTCGAGCGCGACGGGCGCGTGTTCGCCCACAACGGGACCTTCGGCGAGCGCGAGCGCATCGACCTCCCGGTCCTCGGCGACACCGACTCCGAGCGCTACTTCGCGCTCGTCACGTCACTGGTGCGCGACGACGTCGGCGCCGCGCTCGTCGAGGCCGCCGGCTGGATCGCCGCCGAGCTCCCGGTCTTCTCGCTCAACGCGATCGTGGCGACCGCGACCGACCTGTGGGCGCTGCGCTACCCGGACACCAACGAGCTGTTCGTGCTCGATCGTCCCGAGGGCCGCCACCTCGACGCCTCCAGCGCCGCCGGCCGCATCCGCGTCCGCTCCGGCGACATGGCCGACCACCCCGCCGTGCTGATCGCGTCCGAGCCGATGGACGAGAACCCGGGCTGGCGCGCGCTCGCGCCGGGTGAGCTGATCCATGTCGACTCAGACCTCAACGTCACGTCAGCGATCGCGCTCACCGGGCTCCCGGCCCGCCCGCTCTCCTCCGACCCCGCCTCGCGATGACCGCCCGCGTCAGCCGACGTCGGGAATCCGACGCCTCCGGCAGCTGGTCACGTCGTCGAACCCGTCAATCGCGATTCCGCAGGAGCCATACGAGCCTCAGATGTGGAGCATCGGATGACCTCGCCGAAGTCGTCGAAAGCGTCGGCTATGGAAACTTTCGACGGGTTCGCCGCTTGAGCGGTCGCCTGCTGCTCTGATTGCGGCCACCGCTTCTGCCTCCGCGCGGTTCACATGAACCGCGATTGCAACGAAAGTGCAACACGCGCGGAGTTCTGTTGCAGAGTCGGTTCATGTGAACCGCGCACTGCTCGCTCTAGCTGCTCGAGCAGCATCCACCCGCGTGCTCGACCAGGCGCCGATCTGGAGGTACCTTCGCTGGGATGGAGCTGTGGCACCTCGAGCAGCTGAGCGACGACGAGCTGGCCGAGCACATCGACGAACTCAGCGATCGCGGAGGCGAAGAGAGCGACCTGCTCCAAGCTCTCAACGTCCTCTTCGGCCGCTTTCGCCCCGTTGGCGAACGCGAAGTGACCGAGGCCCGGGTGGGTCTGCTGAGACGGATCGAAGAAGAAGACGATGACGACGACGGCACCGCAGGCGTCCGAGAACCTCGGCGACAGCCTCCCGGCTCAGACGCAGGAAAGAGGCCGCGGGTCGGCTGATCGCCTGCTGCTACGGGCCTCAGATGTGGTACACGCTCCGACGTCCGCTCGGACGAGCGAATTGTCGGGCATAGCGGCCAGTTTACGGGCCAAGCGGACGGCTCGTTGCCGTCGAGGCTACCTGCGCATGGTCGTAATCGGACCCAACGGGCAGCGGTGACGTCCGACGCTGTTGACACGCTTCCTGAATGTTTCTCGATCCGACCACGGTTGAGCGGCGCTGATGGCCACGATCACCCCAGCGGTCAAGGCTCGGCGCAGGAACCATGGACCGGATGCTGACGTCGCTGGCCGCGTCTCGCGGGCTCGCGGTCACGCCAGTGATGCAGCTCTCGGTCATCGCTCTCAAGGCGCAAATACCGCTGCGAGCGAACTTTTGACGGGCGGTCCTCTCGGTCTGAGCGAGAACCTGGGCATCCTTCCCGGCGGGTTCTTCGCCCGGCGCCTCGAGAGTGGGCCGGCCACGGAGGAGCACAAGGGATGAGCGGCGACCACGACCGAAACCAGCCACCCGGAGTGATGGGCGCCAGCGGCGCGATCGGCATCCTCCCGGACGGCTTCTTCGCCCAGAAGCTTGGGGAGCCGGCACCGGCACCGCGCGACACGACGCGCGTCGATGATCGCCCAACGCCCGACCCCGATCGCTAGGGCAGCTTCGCGATCAACTTCAACTTCGCTTTGCCCGCCTCCTCCATCTCGGGCTGGGTCGATGCGAAGTAGCGTTCGAAGTTGCGAGAGCGGACTCCTGCGAAACGCCGGGTCTCGACGCCCGCCTCCCTGAAGAGGACGATGGCGTGGGCGTCAGGGTACGGCTCTACGAAAACGACGATCGCGGATCCCCGCGTGGATGATCTTCTCGGCGCAGAGCATGCAGGGGAAGGTGGTGGTGTAAAGCGTTGCGTCGCGAAGGTCTCGCTCGCCAGCGTTGATGAGCGCCCGTTCCTCGGCGTGGAGCGCTGTGCACCATTTCATGGCGCGATCAGGAAAGAATGCGCGATCGAGGGAGTTCCCGCAGTGCGGGCAATCCCACGGATGAGCTAAAGGATTCGGGATTTCGTTGGTGCAGAACGGGCACTTGGCGCCCTGGAGTGAAAGCTCGACAAACCGCTCGTGGCGGACGATGTCGCGGTAGCAAGTACCAAACTGCTCGATGCATGGCCTGAGCCCGCTGGGGTTCTCGTTGTAACCGCTGGCCAGAGGTTCGCTGTCGCGTGCGATCACGGCGCCGACTTGGCGCTTAAGGCATTTCGACCCGTGCGAGGCGGCGTAGGCGACGTTCATGAGCATTTCGTCTGAGGTCGCATAGCGGTGCCGACGCCCCTCGACGAGCTCGGCGTCTAGGCGGACAGCCTCCCCAAACTTCGTCTCGAGCTCCCAGTCAGCGAGATGCTCGCTGTTTGGGATCAGGACGTCGGCGTGGTCCACGCACCGGTTGACCTGCTGTCCGTAATCCTCACTTTCTCCCTGGTCACGGCGGTCCAGCTCGTAAAACTCCTGGGGCGACTGCTCGGTGTCACGTCGTCGGATATATCTCTCGTTGGCATCAGCGGTGATCGCTATGAGCGCGAACCGGTCGCCAAGGGCCCGCTGCAGCCAGCGCACCTCGCCGAGGTTCCGGATCCCGTCGATGGCGATGCGCTGCGGCGGCGCGTCAACGAGCAACTTGCCGAGGCCGCGAACGACGAGCGCCTGGTTGCCCTCCTCCAGGCGTACGCGGTTGCCGAGGTCTTGAAGCTGGTCTCGAGACAGGTTCTGTTGCCCGGCAATGTCGCGGAGCACGTCGGACAACTTGATGGCCACAAACGCCGGATCTCCGGTGGTAAGCATGTGGACGGCGGTCGTACAACCGGAGCCGAACGGTCCGGTGAATCCAATGACGAAGGTGCCCGCTTTGCGGGCGCGCTGCTCGACCTCATCTGCCCCGAGCGGCGCGGCGGGCAGCGGTGGCTCTGGCTCAATGATGTCGTCGCCGGTCACACCGACATTGTGACGAACGCCGCACGGACTTGATCGTGGACAAGACGGCGAGGCGGTATCCAAGCCCCTGCCGGGCCATGGCCCGCCCGGCCCTCCTCAAGTCGAGTGCCCGGCGCGCGTGGCAACGTCGCGCGGCAGATCTTTGTTTCGCCTGTAGCGAAGCGGCGCTTGGACTCGTCCAACATATACATGCGCCCCGGCGGACCAAATGACGTCGTTGTTGGCGCCGGTTGAGGCACCTACATGTAGCTCGCGTACCGCGTCGCGGGCGTGACGCCGGCCTCGACGTGGCGGATGATGTTGCCAACCCGGCGGGCTGTGAGCAGCGTGATCGGCAGCCGGCTGTCAATGCGAGCGCGGTTCCAATTCAGTTTCGTCAGAGCGAGGATCTCGGCGGCGATCTCGTCGATTGAGCGATCCATGACGCATGGCCGGATGCCGAGCGGCCGGGGCACGTGGAGCCCGGGGTATGTGCGGTAGTACGGCACACTCGCGTGGGTGTAAAGGACATGCTCGTCCTCGGTCAGAGTGAGCAGTGTGCCTCGGAGGGGCGGGAAGTAGTTCGTACCTCGCACCAGCATCGCGTTGTCCGAGTCTGTGAGCCACACCAGCTCGCATTGCAACAGGCGTGCGTCATCGGCCGCCTTCATGAATCCTTCGCGTTCGCCGTCTGAGAATGCGCTGGTCTTGTGCAGCGTTACCGTGGCGGGTGGCGTGCCGTGTTCCTCGCGGTAGCGCTCAAGAGCATCCGTGAGCAGACGCTCGGCGTCGGCCTTGTCCAGATGCGGCTGCCGGTCGCGCTGGCTGCGGCGGGCGAGAGCTCCCTGGACCACGACCCCGTCACCGAGCTCGTTGAACACTTGTGCGACAGTCGCGAATAATCGGTCACCGGTGCCTGAACGGGCAAACGACACACCGACGAAACAGCGCGAAGGTGTCCGCCTCTCACTGCGTAGCCGCCACGGCTTGCCTCCGGCCTTGTAGTACAGGGCTGCGAAGAGATTCCACGCGACGGTGGCCGGGTCCTCGATCTTTGCGCTCTGCCGCCAGGTCGCCGGGCGCAGGACCTGGATGGGCTGTGGGGTGGCGATGACATTTGCCTTCAGAAGATCGTGGAAGTCAGCGCCGGTGCCGAGCTCGCTGGCAACGCCTTCGGGAATACCGCCGGGCCGCGCGACGATGACGACGTCCACCGCCGCGCGCTCGACAGTCCTGCGCACTTCGTCGCCGCAGATCGTCACGGCTGCAGCGAGTCGCTCAGCATCCGTGCAGGCGTCACGTAGTGGCTTGAGCATCGCCCGGTTGAGCGGCCGTTTAGCTCCCGCGGGGAACTTGAGCTGTGCGCGGAAGCCCTTGGCCCTGGTGCAACCGGGGAAGTCCGGAAAGAGCTGCTGGAGATCGCTGGCCTTGCGGCCAAGCCCGCGGCTGCACAACTTCAAGTAGGCCTCGACTTCGGCGATCGCCTTCGCCTCTCCGACGATGCCGACCCGGATGACATCGCAGCGAGCGTCGAACTCGATGTCCGCTGGACCGTGCGCAAGGACGCCAGCGCGTTGTTCCTGGTGTGTCGCGCCGAACCCGAACTCGAGCATTGGCTCGGTCAGCACCTCGACGCGCATCAAGCGGCTATTCCGGTCGCCGAGAAGAGGCGAAGTTCATCGTCGCCGACGCCTTCTGGCTCACCAGCAAAGCCGAGATCCTCCGCGGAAACCTGCTTCCAGCGCACGTCGGTGATCCCTTGAGGAATCCTGACCTCGACGAGGCCGCCGACCGTGTAGGGCTGCGCCTGCTGGTCGATGGTGCTGTCGTCGGTAAGAAGCGTCGCCCACATCCGGAGCATCTGGCTGACGGTGGCGTGACGGTCCAGACGGTGTATGCCGGAAAGCGCCGTCTCGTGATGACCTGACACCTGCTTTCCGTCCCACGTGAACAGGTATGTCGGGCTTACTTCGAGGTAGAACTGCCCATCGAGTCGGCGAACGTGCAATCGGCTCGCGTCGTGGCGGTAGCCAGTGAAATGGCCGTCGTCCTTGGCGAACTGAGCGGCGACGACGGCACGGCCCGGCTTGGTGGCCCACGCATACGTGACGGACTCCTGAGCGGCCCGGCGACGGAAGTAGGCGACCTTCTTGAAGGCGTGCCAACGCAGCCAATGGCTGTGGCGGTCGATCAGGTCGTGGCGTACGAGCTGCCGGATTAGGTTGAGATCGGACTCCTGACCGGAGTCGGTCCAGTCCGCTAGCGCGCCGGATTTAGGGTCACTGGCGCCGACGGCGCGAAGGAACTCCGGGGTCAACTCGCGCAGCGACCACACGCGATCCTCGTCGAAGGCCAGTCCGAGATCGTCAAAACCAGCCTTACGCGCGTTCTCGAAAAGCGTCGGCACCGCCAGTCCCCGTGATATCAGCCGACCAAATCGTGCCTGTCTGCCAGCGAATCGGCATCAGGTTTGTCAACGCCCCTTCGGCCTCTGGTGCGGGCCCGGGCGGCTCAACCCGGTCAAGCGAACTGGCACGGAGGTCGAAGAGCGCGTCGCGAGTCGAATGGTCGAAGCGATCACGCTGCTTGTCGAAGCGGATCGTGCGCGTCGCTCTTCGTTCCGGATCGGTGGCCCATTCCTGCACGCTGCGCCAGTAGGCCTCGTTCGTTCGCGGTCGAGAGCACACAACGACGACGGGCTGGTTGGAGCTCAGCCAGTACTCGATGTCTTCGTAGGTTGGGCTGAATGCAGGAAACCGTCCTCATTCTCCGCCGGCCAAGTGCCATCGGTGGCTTTGCTCTGCACGCCGATGCGGACATTGCGAACCTTCTTGGTGTGCGGGTCGCGAAGCTCAATCTCGCCATCGATGCCCGAGTCGACACCGCTCGTTGGGTGCCAGAAGTGCTCCATCGCCGTGACCGCGCGGGCGATGAGGCCAACCCCCTGTTCGCCAATCACCGTCTGGTCTGTGGCTGATTTTCCCACCGACCGACGAAAGCTAGACCTGCCTCCGGACGGATGGTCCGTCGTCTTGCTGTCGATGACGAGGGCGGTCGCATCTCGCTCCGGCAGAAATCTCTGGGACTGACGGGTCACTAGCAGCTCACTTCATCGCCCGAAAGACGTCTGGTGACCTCTCGCCCTCGCGCTAGCAAGGATCGTGCAGTTCGTGCCGACCGACGACGCCGCGCGATGATCGTGCGCGCTCCGATGACCGCCTCGTCCTTGGGGACCCGCCGCGGTGCCTGGCGAGTTTGTCGTCGCACATCGAACGCGCGTTGGCCCAGCATCTCGATCAGGGCCGCCTGCGGATAACGGCCTTGCGAGTGCCAGTCACCGTGAGCGCCGCGGCGACCGCCTCCGGCTCGAGGATCCGTATGGGCGCGCCCGGAGCCGTCGTCCGGACGTTCTCGGCGGCGCGTCTGGCGTTGGCCTTCGACGCGAAAGACTCACCCGAGGTGGCGACCTTTACGTTGTTGCCGTCCTTCAGGCGCCAGCGCCACGCACCGGCGCGATCGTTGAAGATTTCGAATCGCTTGCTCACGGCGTCACCGAGTCGCGAGGACGCGGACGGAGGAGTCGATGCGACCAGCGGCGCCGCCGAGGTCGAGCACCACGTGCCAGCGCCCGGCGCTCGGAACCTCAAGCTCCACCGGCGACCGCACGGCCTCGCCGCCGATGTAGCGATGACTTTCGCCGCGGCGGTAGCGGTTGAAGTTGCAGCCGTCCATGAGCAGGACGTTGGCGCGGTGCCGCAAGGTCACCTCTACGACGGACCCAGCGGCGATGGTGCCGAGGTCGTACTGCACAAAGTCAGACATTGGGATCGAAACTCCCGGGGTTGGATTTGCCTACCGTCCCGTCGACTCGGCGCTCGCACTGCGGCTACCAACCGCACGCCACGTTTCTGGGCTCCCCGCAGCGTCCCAGCTCACTCGGACAGAAACAGTGGCTCCGCCGAGGCCGGGGTGGTAAGGCCCGCCTCGACGGAGCGCGTTCGTCAGGTAGGCAAACCCAACGGCGCGCGTTCTATCCATCCGAGCGACGCCGCGCGCGCCCGATCCCGCAACAAGCGCACGCGATGTTCGTGCAAGGCCAGATCGATGGGAGCCGACGAACACCTTCGCCGGAACGCGGCTACCCGTCGTGCCGACTCCGCCTGGAAACCCACGGTATGCGGCCGATGATCTCAGTTTCCGTGAGCTCCGCCTGCAGAGGAGAGGAGCCCGTATCCCGTCGCTCACGACGCGACGAAGGCATCCTCCAGGTAGGCGTCGAGGAGGGCGCTGGCCTCGGCCTCGTTGCCGGGGAACAGGTGGCCGTAGAGGTCGAAGGTGACCTGGATGCCGGAGTGGCCCATGTACTTGCACAGCGCGTGGGCGTTGACGCCGGCGGCGATCGACATCGAGGCGTACAGGTGGCGGCAGGCGTGGAGCGTGACGCGGACGAGCGGTGCGCGGTGGCTCTCTCCCCTCCCTCGCCGCCAGTGCCTCGGACGACCGCATTGGCGATGCTCCAGGCCGTGTCGGCTCGGGTCTGCATGGACTCCGGCCGCTGCGGCCAGGTCGGCGAGTTGCCGAAGACGAGACCGGCACGGCGGCCGGTGAGGAGCGCGTGGGCTCGGAGGTGGCTGCGCGAGCGAGGCGCCGATCGGGACCTTGCGGATGCCGTAGCGGCTCTTCGGCGCGGAGAAGATCCCGCCGTCCGGGTTGAACGAACGACTCACCGAGAGGATGCCGGCGTCGAGGTCGACGTCCTCCCAGCGCAGCGCGAGCAGCTCGCCGCGGCGCAGGCCGGCGAGCATGGCGGTCGCCCACATCGCGCGGTCCTCGTCTGGGACGGCGGCGAGGAGGGCGGCGGCGTCGGCTGGTGACGGCGGCACGCGAGTGCCGCGGGGCTTCTCCGGGAGCTCGATGCCGTCGGTCGGGTCGACGGCGATGATCCCCTTCGACCGCGCCCAGCGGTAGGCGAGGCGCAGCGGGAGGATGGTCCCCTCGATCGTCGAGGGGCTCAGGCCCTCCATCTCGAGGGAGTCGACGAACTCCTGGAGGTCGGGCAGCCGGACCTCGTCGAGGCGGCGGCGGCCGAACGGGCGCTCGAGGCGGCGCTGGTAGTGCTGGCGGACCGAGCGGATCGTCGATTCCTTGAACGGGCGGCGGCCGCGGGTGCGGATGACGCCGGCCTCGGCGCCCTCGATCCAGGTGCCGTCCTTCCAGCGGCCGTCGACCTCGCGGCCGAAGAGCTCGTCGAAGCGCGGAGCCTGGACAGCGCGGATGCGGCCGGCCTTCACCGCGCCGAGCGCGTCGGCCCGCCAGGCCTTCGCCGCAGCGTGGGTCGGGAACGTCTTGCGGATCTTCTTGTGCTCGCTGCGGTCGTAGATCGAGGCGCGGTAGGAACGGGTGCCGTCCTTGAGCACGAGGACGTCGATGCCCTCAGCCACGACGGCCACCCGTCTCGGGCAGGGCCGTCTCGGCGTGCTGGCGCAACCAGCGATCGAGCTCGGTGACAGGGACCAGGCGCATCCGGCCGATGCGGACGAGGCGCATGTGCGGCTGGCAGTAACGCTCGAAGGAGTCGAGGCTCATGGCGAGCGATGCCGCCGCC
This sequence comes from uncultured Solirubrobacteraceae bacterium, assembly GCA_963724135.1. Lineage (GTDB taxonomy): Bacteria > Actinomycetota > Thermoleophilia > Solirubrobacterales > Solirubrobacteraceae > DATLGB01. Next base: position 97,794 of record CAVRTA010000001.1, on the reverse strand, counting down.
TCGGCCCGCGTCAGAGCGAGGCGAGGGGTCGGCTCGAGTGGGCGGATCTCGGTCATCTCATCTCCCCTGTGGCGCGAGCGGCCGGCGTGTTGAGAAAGCCAGGACCAGGGTCAGGACCAAGGTCAGGAAAACGCGTGGAACGCCTCAGGACCGTTTTGGCTCACCGGGTCCCTCGAAACGCCAGCAAGCGGCGGGTATCGCGCGAGGTGTCCTGAACGGACACCTCGCGCAGGGCGCTCGGTCTCGCACAGGGCCGCCCGAGGGGCGGCCTGGCGAGGCGCTCAAGCAGTAAGGGAACGGACGCCAGGGGCCAGTTTGGTGGCCAGTCACATTTGGCTACAGGCGGTGAGGGGCGGTTCGGAGCGGTCCGGATCTGGCTCAACAGAGCCAAAGTCTGGAACCCGGAAGAACGGGCCTCAGATGTGGTACATCACGGCGCCGGCGGCACGCCGCTCGCGCTCGGCGACGTCGGCGATCGTGTCCTTCGCGAGGACGGTGCGGGCGGCCGCGGCTGCGTCGGCGAAGATCGACTCGGCGCCGCCGCCGACCGGACCGTCGAGCAGCTCGACGACCTCGAGCACGGTGATCTCGGAGGCGGGGCGGGCGAACGAGTAGCCGCCCTTGACCCCGCGCTGGGAGCGCAGCAGTCCGGCGCGGCGCAGGACCGCGAACAGCTGCTCGAGGAACTGGACCGGGACGTCGCGGCGGCGGGCGAGCTCGCCGATCGGGACGGGGACGTCCGAGTCCATCGACGCGAGCTCGACCAGCGCGCGCACCGCGTACGGGGACTTGGTCGTGATCGACAGCACGCCGCGGGCAGCCTAGAGCGAGCCGCGCCGCTTCACAAAAGGGACGGGCCCTTTTGTGAAGTTAGAGCCAGCCGCGCTCGGTGGCGATGAGGACGGCCTGGGCGCGGTCGACGGCGCCGAGCTTGCCGTAGATGTTGTGCAGGTGGGTGCGGACGGTGCTCGTCGAGAGCGACGAGCTCGTGGGCGATCTGCTTGTAGACCATGCCCTGGGCGAGGCGCTTGAGGACCTCCTGCTCGCGCGTGGAGAGCGGGCAGGGCTCGATCGCGCGGGGACGCTGCGGAGCTCGGGTAGGGCAGGTCGTAGAGGACGGTGCGCAGCTCGGACGGGCCGAAGCCGACGTTGCGGGCGGCGCGCAGCAGCTCGTTCGGGTTGACCGGCGAGCCCTGGGCGTAGTGGGCGACCATGTCGGCGAGCCGGACGTAGGCGGCGTCGCCCTCGGCGTCCTCGGCGTGGTGGCGCTCGATCGCCGAGGCGACCGCGCTTGGGAGGTTCCAGCGGCGGGCGAGCACGCCGCCGACCAGCGCGTGGTCGACGCCGAGCTCGCGGCGCTCGTAGTGCAGGCGCTCCTCGGGCGTGCGCGCCGGCCCGTGGACCTGCTTCGGGTAGCCCGGGTAGGCGTGCATGAGCACGAGCTTGCCGATGTCGTGCAGCAGCGCGGTGACGAGCAGGCGGTCGCGGTACGTGTAGCCCGACTGCGCGGCGAGCCGGTCGGCGGCGCGCTGGACGGCGACGGCGTGCAGGCGGAAGCGCTCGGGCGCCGCGTCCCACGTCTTGCCGCGCTCGAAGAACTCGAAGGTCTCGGTGCTCGAGGCCAGCTGCTGGACGGCCTCCGGCGACAGCACCTCGACGGCGTCGACGATGCTCTCGACGCGCCCCGACTTCTGCTGGCCCCGACCTGGTTGCCGAGGCGCATGACGGCGATCACGAGCGCGACGTCGGACTCGATCGCGGCGACGACCTCGGCCGTCGAGGGGCGCTCCTCGGAGACGAGCGACGAGAACGCGGTCGCGGGACTCAGCCAGCGCCGGGAAGCGCTCGAGCGCCTCGAAGGCCGCCGTGAGGCGCTGGCCGTGGCCTGCCGGGCGCGGTGTCCCGATACGCCTGTGCAGGTGACGGGGACCGGCGGGAGGCGGCGGCAGGGGCGGATGCGGTGGGCGCTCACGTTCTGGTCGTCAGGCGGGGAGTCGGGTGGCTCGCCGGTCATCGGCTCGCCTCTTGACGGTCTATCGGCACTACTGGACCCATGATTGAGCAAGTCTGCGGCCAGACGATCGTCTACCGCGGCGGGGCCGCCAGAGCCTGATCGATCCGGCGCAGCGTCTCGTCGCGCCCCAGCACGGCGACGGACTCGAAGATGCCCGGCGAGATCGGTGGACCCCGAGATCGCCACCCGCACGGGCTGGAACAGCTGCTTGGGCTTGAGGCCCGCGCCGTCGGCCGCGGCGCGCAGCGCCTGCTCGAGGCCCTCGACGCTCCAATCGTGCAGGCCGGCGAGCGTCTCGCGCGCGACCGCGCAGCGCGGCGATCCCGCCGTTGGCGCCGAACACCTTCTCGCGGGCGGCCGGGTCATCCGCGGGCCCGTCGAAGAAGAAGCGCGTCAGGGGCCAGAACTCGTCCAGTGTCGAGATCTTCTCCTGGGCGATCTCGACCACGTCGCCGCGCAGCTCGCGGCCCAGGCAGCGCCTCGAGCCGCGCTCTGCAGGTCCTCCACCGGCAGCTCGCGCAGGTAGCGGCCGTTCATCCAGCGCAGCTTCTGCTCGTCGAAGACCGCCGGCGACCGCGACACGCGCTCGCAGCGCGAAACGCTGCCGTCAGCTCCGCGTCCGTGTAGAAGGTCTCCTCGCTGCCCGCCTCGCCCCAGCCGAGCAGGGCCAGGTAGTTGCGCACCGCCTCGGGCAGGTAGCCGGCGTCGCGCAGCTCCTGCACGGACGCGGCGCCGTGGCGCTTGGAGAGCTTCTTGCCGTCCGGGCCGTGCAGCAGCGGGACGTGGGCGTACACCGGCGGCTCCTCCCCCATCGCCGCCAGGATCAGCATCTGCTTGGGCGTGTTGGAGTAGTGGTCGGCGCCGCGCACGACGTGGGTGATGCCGGCGTCGAGGTCGTCGACGACGACCGCCGTGTGGTAGACGGGCGTCCCGTCGGCGCGCGCGATGACGAGGTCGTCCTGCAGCTCGTTGGCGAACTCCGACTCGCCGCGGATGACGTCCCGCACGACGGTGACGCCTCGTCGGGGACCCGCAGCCGCACGGCGCCCTCCCCCTCGTCGCTGCCGCGGAAGCCCCGGTTGCCGTGCTCGGCCCGCCACGCGTCGACCTCGTCGCGCCCCGCAGTGGACCGGTACGCGTGGCCCTCCGACGAGCAGCCGCTCGATCACCTCGGCGTGCCGCGTCGGCGCACGCCGGGACTGGAAGACGGGCTCGCCGTCGTAGTCGATCCCCAGCCACTCGAGCGCCTCGAAGATCTGGTCGACGTTCTCCTGCGTCGAGCGCTCGCGGTCGGTGTCCTCGATGCGCAGCACGAGCTCGCCGTCGCCGCCCGCGCGCGAGCAGCCAGTTGAACAGCGCCGTGCGGGCGCCGCCGACGTGCAGGGCGCCGGTCGGCGACGGGGCGAAGCGGACGCGCATCGGCACCAAGTTACCCTGCCGCGCCGATGCTGATCGGGGCCCACGTCTCCAACGCAGGCGGCCTGCCCAACGCCATCGAGCGCGGCATCGAGCGCGAGTGCGACGCGATCCAGATCTTCAACCAGTCGCCGCGCGCGTGGAAGCCGACCGCCTACACCGACGAGGACTTCGCCGCCTTCCGCGAGGCACGCGACGGCACGCGGATCGAGAGCGTCCTGATCCACGCCGTCTACCTGATCAACTGCGCCACCGAGGACTCCGAGCTCACGCGACAAGTCGCTCACGGCGCTGACGCACGCGCTGCGAGTCGGGCGACGCGATCGGCGCCGACGGCGTCGTGCTGCACGCCGGCTCGGCGAAGGCGGGCGAGGTCGGACCGGCGATCGAGCGCGCCGGCAAGGTGATCAAGGCCGCGCTCGCCGACACCGACCGCTGCCCGCTGCACCTCGAGAACACCGCCGGGACGGGCGGGACGCTCGGGCGCTCGTTCGCCGAGCTCGCCGCGCTGCTGGACGCCGCCGGCGGCGGCAAGCGGCTCGGCGTCTGCCTGGACTCCTGCCACCTGCTCGCCTCCGGCTACGACGTCCGCGACCGCGACGCCGTCGCCGCGACCGTCGGCGCCTTCGACGAGGAGGTCGGCCTGGACCGGCTGCACTCGCTGCACGTCAACGACTCCAAGATGCCGCTCGGCTCCAACCGCGACCGCCACGCCGCCGCTCGGGCGAGGGCGAGATCGGCGCGGCGGGCTGCGCCGCGTTCCTGTCCGAGCCCGCTTTCGACGGCCTGCCCACCGTCTTCGAGGGCCCGGGCATGGCGGGCAAGAACGTCGAGCTCGAGGACGTCCGGCGCGTGCGCGAGCTGCGCGAGCGCGGCCTCGCCGCCCGCTGAGGCGCTCGCCACACGAGGGACGGCGGCGCCGCCGGAAAAGGGGGTCCGGCAGCGCCGCCAATGAGAGGAGCTCGACCCGGCGGGCTCCGAGCCCGGACCCGGCCTCTGTCCGCTGAGAGGCCGCTTCCGTGACGAATCGCCCGCCGGATGACGAACGTGCTGCTCTCGAGTCCTTCACCGCACTACAACGCCGCCACCGTGCGCAGTTCTTTTGCGCCGTGGAAAAATCAGACGTCAGGCGGCCACGGCCAGCTCGGCGCTGGCGACCAGGTGCTCGAACTCCGACAGGAGCTTCGTCGAGCGGGTGACGCTGAAGCCCGCCGCCGAGGCGCAGGCGGCGCGGCCCGTCGGAGGTGTGCACCTCGAGGACGACCTCGGTCTCCCCCGGGTGCTCGGCGAGCAGCCGCTTGAGGTCGTCGATCACGGTCGCCGGCAGGCGCGTGGCGTCGAGCGGCAGCTTGAGCGGCGACGCGACCGCTCGGCCTGCTCGGCGGCCTGCTCCTTGGCCTGCTCGATCTCGCGCTCGGACGGCTCGAACAGCGTCGCCTCGGAGACGATCACGCAGACCTTGCCGCCGTCCATGTGGTCGACGCGGCCGCGGACGATCACGATGTTGTCCTCGGCCAGCGCGCCCTCGGCCGCCTGCGAGCGCCTTCTCGAACACGCGCACCTCGATGTTGCCCTCGAGGTCGTCGATGGTGGCGAACATCATCGTCGAGCCCGAGCGCGTGCGGATCTTCTTCGCCGCCGAGACCATGCCGCCGATCTTCACCCAGTCGCCGTTGCCGCGGCCGGCGACGTCGGTGCACGGCGCAGTCGACCTTCGCGCGCCAGCGCCTCGCGCACCGCCTTGAGCGGGTGCTCGGAGATGAACAGGCCGACGGACTCCTTCTCCAGCGCGAGCAGCGTCCTTGCGGTCGTGCTCGTCGGTCGGGATCGGCGGGTGCGACGGCCGGGCGAACGCGCCGCCGCCGCCGGCGCCCGCCGACCCGTCGTCGAAGCCGAGGTCGAAGATCGAGCTCTGGCCGATCTGCGCGTCCAGCTGCGCCTTCTGCCCCGCCTGCTGCGCGGCCTCGAGCACCTCGAGCATGCCCTTGCGCGTCGCGCCGGTCGAGCCGAACGCGCCGCACTTGATCAGCGCCTCGATCGCCTTCTTGTTGACGGCGCGGCGCGTCGACGCGCTCGCAGAAGTCCCACAGCGAGGTGAACGGTCCGCCCTCGCCCTCCCGCGCCGCCTTGATCGCCTCGACCGCGGCGTGGCCGACGCCCTTGACGGCGTCCAGCCCGAAGCGGATGTTGCCGTCGACGACCATGAACCGGTGGTCGGAGAGGTTGACGTCCGGCGGCAGGATCTCGATCCCCATCTGCTCGGCCTGGGCGACGAAGAACGGGACCTTGTCCTTGGTGCTCCATCACCGACGAGATCAGCGCCGCCATGTACTCGGCCGGGTAGTTGGCCCGCAGCCACGCCGTCCGGTAGGAGATCAGCGCGTAGCAAGCGGCGTGGGACTTGTTGAAGCGAGTAGTCGGCGCGCCTTCTCGTTGGTCGCCCACAGCGTGCTCGATCACGTGCTCGGCGGTACCGGTCCTGCGGCAGCCCTCGAAGAACTCGGGCCTGAGCTTGGCCATCGCCTCGCGGTTCTTCTTGCCGATCGCCTTGCGCAGGTCGTCCGCCTTGGCGCCCGGAGAAGCCCGCGAGCGACTTGGCGATCTGCATCGACTGCTCCTGGTAGAGGATCACGCCCTTGGTGGACTCGATGATCGGGCGCAGCCGCTCGTCGATGAAGGTGACGGACTCCGGGCTCTTCTTCCCGCGCGCGTACGTGGGGATCTGGTCCATCGCGCCCGGGCGGTAGAGCGCGACCGAGCGCGACGAGGTCGTCGAACTCCGTCGGCTCGACGCGCTTGAGCGCCTCGCGCATGCCCTCGGACTCGAACTGGAACACGCCGATCGAGTCGCCCGCGGGCGAGCATCGCGTAGGTCGCTGCGTCGTCGAGCGGCAGGCGCGCCATGTCCGGCCGCTCGCCGGTCGAGCGCTCGATGATGTCCAGCGCGTCCTCGATGACGTCGAGGTTGCGCAGGCCCGAGGAAGTCCATCTTGAGCAGGCCGAGCTCCTCGATCGGCTTCATCGAGAACTGCGTCACCGTGCGGTAGACCTTGCGGCCGGTCTCGTCGGTGCCGCCGTCGGCGAGCTGCAGCGGCGCGATGTCGGTCAGCGGGCGGTCGGCGATCACGACCGCGGCGGCGTGGATCGAGGCGTTGCGGACGATGCCCTCGAGCCCCTGCGCGACGTCGACGATCCGCTTGGCGTCCGGGTCCCTGGCGACCTCGGCCGCCAGGTCGACTGCCCGGGGGCCAGGCACTGGTCGAAGCTCGGCGGCCGGCCCATGATCGGGTCCGGGATCAGCTTCGCCAGCGCGTCGCCCTTGCCGTAGTCGTAGCCGAGCACGCGCGCCGCGTCGCGCGTCGCCGCGCGCGGGAACATCTTGCCGAAGGTGATGATCTGCGCCACGCGGTCGGCGCCGTACTTGTCGATCACGTAGCGCATCACGCGCTCGCGCCCGCGCACGGAGAAGTCGATGTCGATGTCCGGCATCGACACGCGCTCGGGGTTGAGGAAGCGCTCGAAGAGCAGGTCGTAGCGCAGCGGGTCGAGGTCGGTGATGCGCAGGCAGTAGGCGACCAGCGAGCCGGCCGCCGAGCCGCGGCCCGGGCCGACGGCGATCCCGTTGTCGCTTCGCGTAGCGGATGAAGTCCCAGACGATCAGGAAGTAGCCGCAGTAGCCCATCCGCTCGATGACGCCGAGCTCCATCTCCATGCGCTCGACGGCCTCGGCCGGCGGCGGGTCGCCGTAGCGCTCGCGCAGGCCGTCCTCGACCAGCTGGCGCAGGTACGCCGGCTCCTCGAGGCCGTCCGGGCACGGGAAGCGCGGGATCAGCATGCGGCCGAGCTCGATGTCGACGTTGCAGCGCTCGCGCGATCTCCAGCGACGTCTCGACCGCACCCGGGAAGCTCGGCGAACGCGGCCGCCATCTCGTCCGAGCTCTTCAAGTAGAACTCGTTGGTGTCGAAGGTCATCTTCGGCTCCTCGAGCGTCGACTTCGTCTGCACGCACAGCAGCGCGGCGTGGTGGTCGTAGTCCTCGCGCGCGCAGGTAGTGGACGTCGGCGGTGCCCACCAGCGGGCGGCCCATCTCGCGCGCGAAGCGGGCGATCGCCTCGTTGACCATGTCCTGCTCCGGCGATCCCGTTCTTCTGGATCTCGAAGTAGACGTCCTCGGCCCCGAAGACGCCGATCGAGCTCGTCGAGGTGGGCGCGCGCGTCGTCGAGGCGGCCCTCGACGATCCGGCGGCTCGAGCGCGAGGCGAGGCAGCCGGTGAGGCAGATCACGCCCTCGGCGTGCTGGGAGAGCAGCTCCATGTCGACGCCCGGCTTGCCGTGGTGCAGGCCCTCGAGGAAGCCGCCGCTGGAGAGCTTGACCAGGTTGCGGTAGCCCTCGTCGTCGGCGGCCAGCAGCGTCAGGTGGTTGCGCTCGACCTTGCCGTCGCGGAAGTGGCGGTCGTCGACGAAGTACGCCTCGAGGCCGACGATCGGCTTGACGCCGTGCTTCTTGGCCGCCTTGACGAGCTCGACCGCGCCGTTCATCACGCCGTGGTCGGTGAGGCCGATCGCGGGCTGGTCGAAGGCGGCCGCGCGCGCCGCCAGCGCGTCGATCTTGCAGGCGCCGTCGAGCAGCGAGTACTCGGAGTGGACGTGGAGATGTGCGCAGCCGGCGGGACTCATCCGCGACGCCGAAACCTAGGGGAGGCGTCGGATGGCTCGAGGCCCCCCGCCCGCTCTTTACGAGCTTCCGGCCTTGGCTCGTTCGGCCAGCGTGAGCAGACGCCGGACGACGGCCTCGTCGCCGTCGATGTGGAGCGCGGGCGCGCCGCCGGCCACGAGGTCGCGGAAGGCGTCGGCGGTCATCCGCACGCGCGCGTCGGGTTCTGCGTCGTGCGGCCCGGCGCTGACCGTCAGGCCACCGCTGTGGCGCGCCGCGACGGACAGCGTGTGGTCCTCGACGCTGAGCTCGACGGCCCACACCTGCCCCTTCGTCCACGCCGGCCGGATCGCGTACGCCAGCCCGCGGAGAACCAGCTCGGGCTCGAGCTCGGCGCCCGCCTCGACCAGCTCCGCCAGCGACACCTCGCGCATCTCCTCGGTCAGCCTCCGCGCCTCCCGCACCTTGCCGTGCGCGCGCAACGGCCCCCGGCGCCGCTTGGCCTTGCGCTCCAGCCCGGCCAGCGACTCGATCAGCGTCAGGGCGTCGCCCTCGAGGTGGAAGCGCGCGTGGAGACGCCCGCGCGGTCCCTCGATCGGCGTCACGAGCGTCGTGCGGCCCGCCGGCGACACCGCGAAGGTCCCGACCTCCGCAATCGTGAGGTCGTAGTCGGGCGGGTCGGTGAAGACGGTGTGCTGGGCGCGCAGCAGCCCGGCCAGCAGGCGGCCCGCGGCCTCCGGGTCGTCGTGCGCGAGCTTGACCAGCGCGCCGCGCAGCGGCGGGTACTCGCGCGCCGCCGCGGACGACGTCAGCGGGCGGATGCTCGGCTTCGGTCGTGATCTGGAGGCGGGCGGCGTCGATGTCGGCGGCGAGCTTCGGGTCGGGGCGCTTCTCGGCTTGCGCCCGGGCCGTCTGTTGCGCCCCGGCCGCCGCGAGAGTCTCGGCGCGCGGGCACCGAGGGAGGGGGTTCGGAACGGCTCTGATGAATTACACCCTGACTCAGGGTGGTGTTCATCAGACCCGGCCGATCCCGGCCCTCTCGGTGCCTCTCGGCAAGCCCCTCATCAGCTGGCGACGTCGGCGCTGAGCTCGTTGAGGCTGAGGCGACCGACGCGGCTCGGCGGGCGGACTCGGCGACGAGCGCGTGCGCCTCGGCGAGCTCGCGCGCGGTCTCCGCCTCGCCCAGCGCGGTCTCCGCGCGCGACAGGCGCCGGCGCAGCTCGGCGATGGTGTCGGCGGCGCGCGCAGCCTCGTCGGCGTTGTGCGCGGCGCGCTCGGCCTCGGCGCCCACGGCGGCCAGCTCGGCCTCGAGCTCGGCCATCCGCTCGCGGGCCGCGCCGAGCTCGGCCGTGAGGTCGCGGTGCTGGGACTGGACGTCCTCGTAGGCGGCGCGCACCCCCTGGAGCTCGGCGGCGGCCTCGTCGCGGGCGCGGCGGGCCTCCGCCAGCCCCTCGCGCGCCTCGGCCAGCTCGGCCACCAGCTGCTCGCGCTCGCGCTCGACCACCGCCAGCCGGACGGCGTCGGCGGCGCGGGCGACGTCGCGCGTGCGGCGGGCGACCTCGCCCTCGTGCAGACGCAGCCGCAACTCGGCGACCGTGGCCACCGTCGCCATCAGTGCGGCGCGCAGCCGCTCGGCGCGGCGGTCGTCCACCGGGGCGGTCGTGTGCGCCTGCTCCTGCTCGGCATCGGCCAGCGCCGCGCGCAGCTCGCGCACCTCCTTGTGCAGGATCTCGAGCCGGACGTCGGGCGCCTCGCTGGACTGCGACACCTGATCGCGCAGCGCGTCGCGCTCGGCCTCGGCGGCCGCCAGCTGCTGCTCGAGCTCGGCCGCGCGCAGCTCGAGCACCTCGACCGCGCGCAGCGCCTCGCGCGAGATCCGCGCCTGCGCCTGCTCGGCGGCCTCGGCCCGGCGGGCGCGGCGCTCGGCGAGCACGCCCCGGTCGACGACCACGTCGTCGCCGGGCAGCGGCGGCGGCGCCTCGGCGACGTGGACCTGGTGCTGCGGGACGTCCAGCGCGGGCAGGGGCAGCCGGCGCTGGCCGGGCCACTCCAGCCACATCCGGTCGGCCTCCGCGGCCGGCTTGGCGTCGAGCACGTATGCGCCGCGCCACGCCGACGGGTCGCGGTCCGCGCGCGGGTCGGGCAGCGAGACGAAGCGCCTGGTCTCGCCGCCGGCCTCCACGATCAGCTCGGGAAGGGGCCCCGAGACCGCCGGCGGCCGGTGGCCGCGCACGCGGATCGAGCCCCGACCGGGCGCCGGACGGCAGCCAGTCGACGGCGTCGACGGAGAACCCCTCGGGAAATGCGCCGGGCTCGGGCACCCCCGCATGGTGGCACGCACCGGCCCGCGCGCCAACCGGCGCAGGACCCTATGCGTTCTCGCGGCGCGTGGCGACGACGGCGATGCCCACGGCCGCCGCCACGACCGCGACGGCGATCACCGGCTTGGGCGTGTAGGTGGGCCCGTACTTGCGGCGCAGGAACACCTTCGCTCCCTTGACCACCGCCATCCCGATCAGCTTGTAGACCATGCCTGCAAGCTACCCGTCACTCGACCGCGAACACCTTCGTCTGGGCGGGCGTCCCCTTGGCCGAGAAGCGCCACTTGCGCTTCACGCGCGTGTTCTCCGGCATCCTCTCCACCACGGAGTCGGTGATCAGCACCTCGTCCGGCCCCGCGGCGGCAGCGACGCGCGCGGCGATGTTGACGTCGACGCCGAGGTAGTCGCCGCCGAGCATCCGCGGGCGGCCAACGTGAACGCCGGCGCGCAGCCGCGGCGTGTGGCCGGCGATGCTCACGGCGCGCACCGCCTCGCGGCTCTCCAGCGCCGCAGCCACGGCGCCCTCGGGCTCCGGGAAGACCGCCATCAGCCCGTCCCCCAGCCGCTTGATCACCTTGCCGCCGTGTGCGGTCACCACCGGCTCGACGGCCTTGGCGATCCGCCGCAGCAGCTCGACGGCCATCGTGTCCCCGGCGTCGAGCGCCCAGGTCGAGAACCCGGCCAGGTCGGTGAAGACGATCGCGACCTCCTCGTCGCCGCGTCCGCGCCCCTGCGCCTCCGACAGCGACTGCCACACCTGGAGCGCGGAGAAGCCGACCTCCTTGAGCGCGCTGGGGCGCTCCTCGGCCATCAGCGCGAGCCGCTGCCCGATCACCCCCGGCGCCTCGTCCTGCGACAGCGACAGCGGGTCGCCGTAGTGCTCGTCGCCCGGGAGCCGCTTGCGCGCGGCCCTGAACATCGCCAGCAGCGCCGGGCTCTCGTCGATGCGGCGGACGATCTGGCGCAGCCGTCTGCGTTCGGTCGCTTCGCTCACTCTTCGGAGTGGTGGAGGCGGTGGGCCAGCGCGCTCTGCAGCGACCACAGCTCGATGAAGCCGGGCGAAGCGTGCTGGCTGAACAAGCCCCCTGACTCGCTGAAGGTCGCCAGCTGCGCGTCGTAGACGGCGTTCTCTGATTCCCGCGTGACGACCCGCACGCTGCCCTTGAACAGCTTCAGGCCGATCGTCCCGGTCACGTTGCGGTTGACGTGCTCGATGTAGGCCTCGAGGTCGGCGCGCAGCGGCTCCCACCACAGCCCTGCGTAGACGAGGTACGCCCACTTCTGGTCGACGCCCGGCTTGAACTGGTTCTGGTGGATGGTGCCCGTGAGCCGCTCGAGCTCGCGGTGCGCCTTGAGGATGATCGCGGCCGCGGGAACCTCGTAGATGTCGCGGACCTTGAGCCCGACGATGCGGTCCTCGATGTGGTCGACGATCCCGACGCCGTGGCGCATCCCGGCCTCGGCGGCGGCCTCGAGCAGCGCCACCAGCTCCATCCGCTCGCCGTTGAGGGCGACCGGCAGGCCCTGCTCGAAGGTGACCGTGACCGCCTCCGGCTCGTCGGGCGCGAGCTCGGGCCGCGTGACGAGCTGGAAGACGTCGTCGTCGGGCGCATGGGACAGGTCCTCGATCCACTTGCCCTCGCTCGACCGCCCCCACAGGTTGTCGTCGATCGAGTACGGCGCCGTCTCCGTGCCCTGGGTCGGGTGGGACTTGATCGGGATGCCGTGCTTGTGCGCGTACTTGATCTGGTCGTCGCGGCCCATCTGCCACGAGCGCACGGGCGCGATCACCTTGAGCTCGGGCGCCAGCGTGGCCACCGTCGCCTCGATGCGCACCTGGTCGTTGCCCTTGCCGGTGCAGCCGTGGGCGATCGTGTCGCAGCCCGTCTTGCGCGCGTACTCGACCGCGAGCTTGGCGATCAGCGGCCGCCCGAGGGCCGTGAACAGGGGGTACCCGTCGCCGTAGTCGGCGTTCGCCCTGATCGCCGGCGCGATGTAGTCGCGCGCGAACTCCTCGCGCGCGTCGACGACGTGGCAGTCGATCGCGCCCAGCATCATCGCCTTGCCGTGGACGACCTCGTAGTCCTCGCCCGGCTGGCCGAGGTTGACCGTCAACGCAACGACCTCCGCCTCGTACTCGTCCTGGATCCACTTGAGCATCACGCTCGTGTCCAGGCCGCCGCTGTAGAGCAGCAGCACCCGCCCGACCTCGTCCTTGTGCGCCAGATAGCGGGCCACCCGCGTGACGCTCGTCGTCGGGTCGACGAACTGGTGGACCTCGGTGAGCGGCGACTCGTCGGCCATCGGGGCCGAGACGGTATAAGCCTCCTATGGCAGTCGTGAAGATCATCGAGCTGGTCGGCAGCTCAAGCGAATCCTCCGACGGCGCGGTTCAGGCCGCGCTGGCGGACGCCCGTCAGACGCTGCGCAACATCAAGGCGGTCGACGTCGTGTCGACCGGCCTGCGCGGCGACAACCTCGACGAGTGGCGCGCCCACATCCGGGTGGCGTTCCTCATCGAGCGCGTCGAAGAGGGCTAGGAGCGAGGGCGGGCCGCCTGCGGCGGCGGTCGGCGGCGAGCACGAGCCAGCCGAAGCCGCCGCTGATCCCGATCCCGAGCGTGATCGCTGCGGCCGGTGAGAACTGGGCGCGGGAGCCCCGTGCGGCGGAGAGCGCGTACGCCTCCGGGTCGGACTCGACCTTCGCCTGCGCCAGGCGCGGGGCGGGCGCGGACTCGGGCGCCTGGGCGAGCGCTCCGGGCGCCGGGGCGGCCGCAGCGGCGGCGCCCGGCGCCGACGCGGCGGCCTGAGCGCCAGCCGGCGCCGTGCCGGGAACGAGTGCCGGCGTCGGCGGCGGCGGCGGTGGCGCCACGGCGATCGCGGCCTGCGGCGCGGTGGGCGGCGGGGGTGGCGGGACCGGTGCGAGGGCGGGCTGCTGCGGAACCGTCCCCGGCTGCGGCGGTCCGACGGGCGTCTGGCGCGCCTCCGGCGGCTGGCGGGGCCGCGGAGAGGTCTCCTGCGGGGCGCTGCCGCAGCGGGCCGAGCCTGCGATCTGCCCGACGATCCGGCCCGCCGCCTGCACGCCGAACGTGAGCGCGAACGTGCGCCCCGCCTGCGCCGCCGTGCACGTCAGGACGGCCGTGCCGGCCAGCTCGTTCGCGCGTTTGAGATCGACCTGCTCCAGTCGCCCGCCCTCGACCGCCACCCTGAGCCCCGACGTCTCGAGCGGCACGAGCCGGACGTCGCCCAAGTCCTTCAGGTCGGCCAGCAGCGCGACGAGCGTGTCGCTCATCGACTGCTGGATCCCCTGCTGGCGCACAGAGCAGACGAGCGGCTGGCCCGCGGCGATGTCAGGCGCGCCTCCGCCGTCGCAGTCGACCCCGCCCGCCGGCGCAACCGCGCCGGACCCGCGCGCGAACGTCTCGAGCTGCTGGCGGAGAATCAGCTGGCGGTGCGCGAGGCGGCCATCGTCGCGCGCGTTGATCGGCTGGAAGAACGGCGGTACCACCTGCACGCCGAGCGCCAGGATCGCCTTGCGTTTGAGCGCGGCGATGATGTCGGCGACGGACGGCTCGCCGGGCGTCGTCTCCTCGTAGGGCTCGTCGCCGATCACGATCGCCGTGCGCAGGGCGTGCGCGCGGTAGCTGGCCTGCTGGCCCGCCGGCACCGTGACCGGAACCTGGCCGCTGGCACCCCCGTCGTCGGTGATGTCGAGCCCGGCGCCGGTCGCGGTCTGGAACAACGCGGTGCGAATCGGCTCCTCGAGGCCCCGTCGCGTGAACAGCCGGTCGAGCGCCCTGCCCAGCCGCGGCCCGGGCGGCGCGAGGTCGAGCCGGCGCTCGTAGCGCGTGTCGAAGCGGTCGTTGTACGTGCCGACGCCGAACCACGCGTCGATCCCGCGGGCGAACAGCTGGCCCACCATCCGCTTGGCGCTGCACCTCACGCCGTCGATGGCCGGGTCCATGCTCTCCGACGAGTCGATCAGGAAGTAGACGTCGAGCGGGGACGGGACCGGCCGCAACGACGCGTTCAGCGCGACGCGCAGCGGGCGCTCGGGTTCGAGGGCGAGGTCGAGGGCATCGGGCGCGAAGCGCACGCGCTCCGGCTGCTCGGCGGCCGGGCGGCCGGTCGCGGTGCTCTCGCCGCACGGGCCCTTGCTGGCGAGCTCGAGATCTCCGGGCGGCGGGTCGGGCGGCGTGTAGCGCGCGATCAGGTCCGGCTTGCCCACGGCATCGCGGCGCAGCTGGAGGTCGTCGTAGCCCTTGTGGCCGCGGGCGGCCGCCGAGGCCCGGAACCCGCCCGGCTCGCGCATCGAGCCCAGCTCGAGGTCATCGACGTCCCGCCAGACCTGATGGCCGAGGTCGTAGACGAGCAGGCCGGCACCGCGGAAGGCGGTCGAGTCCGATCCAGCGGCGAACAGGATCTGCGCCGGCGAGTTCCCGAAGGTGAAGCCGCCGAGGGGGCCGAGCCCGTCGGTCGGCAGGTCCAGGAAGGAGCGGCCCGAGTCGTTGGACGCGACGATCCGCGTCACGCCGGCCGTGGCGCTCGGCGCAGCCGCGACGACGACGACCGCCTCGCGGCCGCGCCGGTGCGCCACGGCGATGGCGCGCCAGGAGCCGTTGCGGTCGGGCACGGTCGGGTCGAAATCGTCGAGTCCGCCGGGATCGGACGGATCGTCCGGCACGCCTGGAAGCGACAGCCGCGCGAAGCTCGCACCGGCATCCGCGGAGCGCTCCACCGCGTGCGTCGTACGAACCACATAAATGGTGCGCGGGTTGATCGGGATCGATCGCGATGCTGAGGATCGGGTCGCCCTGCGAGGCGCGCGTCCAGCTGCGCCCGCCGTCGGCGCTCGTGTACAGCTCGCCGGTCGCGTCGGCCAGGCTCGTGGTGATGTAGAGCCGGTCGCCCACGCCCGTCAGCGCACGCAGGCCGCCGGCCAGCGGCAGCCCGCCGCTGCTCTCATGCCACGTCTCGCCGCCATCGTCGGAGGCCAGCAGAAGGGACAGGCCCGCACGGCCGACGCCGGCCAGCAGTGCGAACGCGCGCTCCCCGCCGCCGGGGAGAACGACCGCCTCGATGCTCGGGGTGACGCCGGCCACGGACACGTCCCCGGCGTCGTAGCTCTCGTGCCAGGTACAGCCGCCGTCGGCCGAGCGCTGGATGCGGCGCCCGTCGGTGGCGAGGACCCGCCTGCCGTCGAGGCCGCCGACAGCGTGCCCGGTCAGCGACTCCAGCGGCGACTTGATCACGCTCCACTGACCGCTGACCCGGACGGCATCGGTCTTGCCCGGGCACGGCCTCCCCGGGCGCGGGGGCTGGTGGCCCTGTGCCACCGGCATCAGGACGGCGAGCGCCGCGAAGGCCAGGCCCGCGGCGAGAGCGCGCTTCACTTGACGCCGGCCAGCTCGGCTGCGAGCGCCTCGCCCTCGAGCGTCTCGGCGTCGAGCAGCCGCTCCGCGAGGTGGTCGAGAACCTTGCGGTTGCGCTCGAGCACGCGCCGGGCGCCGGCCTCGGCGTGGTCGAGCAGCGCGCGCACCTCGACGTCGAAGTCCTCGTGCGTGCGCTCGGACAGCGTCGACAGCCCGCTCGCCGCGCCGAGGTACTCGTCGGCATCGGAGGCGAACAGCCGCACGCGCCCGATGCGCTCGCTCATGCCGTAGCGACCGACGATCTCCCGCGCGAGCCCCGTCGCGTGCTCGACGTCCTGCTCGCCGCCGGTGGAGGCCTCGCCCAGCACGAGCTCCTCGGCCGCCATGCCGCCGAACGCGACCTCGAGCTTGGAGCGCAGGTCGCCGGCGGTGAACAGCACCGCGTCCGAGTCCAGCCGCAGCAGCGACGTGAGGCCGAGCCCGCGCCCGCGCGCGAGGATCGAGATGCGGTGCACGTCCTCGCCGCGCCCGGTCGCGGCCGCGACCACCGCGTGCCCGGACTCGTGGACGGCGGCGCGGTGGCGCTCGGCGTCGGAGAGCACGCGCCCGCGCCGGCGCGGGCCGTGCAGGACGCGCTGGATCGCCTCGTCGATGAGGTCCGGCTCGATCGCGTGACGCCGGCCGCGGACCGTGAGCAGCGCGGCCTCGTTGACCACGTTGGCGAGATCGGCGCCGGTGAAGCCGGGTGTGCGGCGGGCGATGGCGCCGAAGTCGACGCCCGGCGCGACCGGCTTGCCGGCTGCGTGCAGCGCGAGGATCTTCGCGCGGCCCTCGTGGTCAGGCTGGTCGACGGTGACGTGGCGGTCGAAGCGGCCGGGGCGCAGCAGCGCGGGGTCGAGGATGTCGGGGCGGTTGGTCGCGCCGATCACGACCAGTCCGGAGTCGACGTCGAAGCCGTCGATCTCGATCAGCAGCTGGTTGAGCGTCTGCTCGCGCTCGTCGGCGCCACCGCCGCTCGAACCGCCCGCGCCGCGCCGGCGCGCGGCCGCGTCGAGCTCGTCGATGAAAACGATCGCCGGCGCCGCGTCGCGCACGCGCGTGAACAGGTCGCGGACGCGCGCCGCGCCGACGCCGACCAGCGACTCGACGAACTCGGCGCCTCCGACGGAGAAGAACGGGACGCCCGCCTCGCCAGCCACCGCGCGCGCGATCAGCGTCTTGCCGCAGCCGGGCGGCCCGAACAGCAGCACGCCCTTGGGCGGGACGGCGCCGACCGCGGCGTAGCGGCTCGGGTCGCGCAGATAGTCGACGACCTCCTGGAGCTCCTCGACCGCCTCGTCGGCGCCGGCGACGTTCTTGAATGTGACCCGGAAGGCGGCGGCCTGGCCCGAGCGGCCGCTGAGCGTCCCGAACGACTCGACGTCGGCGAGCGCCGACCCCCCGGCGCGGCCCGCCAGGAACAGCAGCGCGAACAGGTTGGCGAGGATCACCAGCGGCAGCAGGAAGGTGGTGACGGTGCGGATCGCCTGCTTGGCGCCCTGCTTGTTCACCGACACCGGCGTGCCGCCCTGCTTGGCCTCGTCGATCAGCCCGTTGGTCACGGCGTCCGACTTCGGGTAGGCGGACGAGATCGTCGCGCCGTCGTCGGCGACCGCGACCGCGACCGCGTCCTCGTCGCGCAGCTCGAGCGACTCCAGGCCGCCGGTCGTCGCCAAGGACGTGAGCTGGTCGAGCGTGACGGTGCGGCCGGGCCGGTCGGGGCTCAGATACGCCAGCGCGAGCACGAAGACGAACAGCAGCGCCAGCAGGGAGCCGGCGAGCGACAGCACGAGGCGATCGCGCGCCCAGGCGGGGCGCTTTTCCCAGAGCGCGGCGAGGCGACGCCGCACCGCGGCCGGAGGCGATTCTGCGGCGACGGCCATGTCTGACCCAAAACGTACGCAAACCAGACTTCTTGTGGGCAAGTTTCCTCTGCGGCAGGCGTTTGAGCCATCGTGCCCGCCAAGTTCCTTCTCGCAGCCCTGCTCGCGCTCGCCGTCGCTGTGCCGCCCGCGTCGGCGCAGAACATCGGCCCCGACTACGTCGCCTCGGACAACATCGAGCTGATCTCGCAGATCAGGACGGTCGGCGACGGGGTCGGCGGGCGGGTCGTCGGGGACACGCTCTACGTGACCAGCACCAAGAGCCTTTCGGTCTTCGACATCTCCAACCCCGAGCAGCCGCAGCCGATCGGCCTGTTCACGCTCGACGTCGAGTGGGAGAACGAGGAGGTGCCCACGAACGGCCAGATCCTCGGCATCTCGGCTTCGTCGGGCTGCGCGAACCTCCTCGGCGCCGCGAGCGGCTGCGTGAATCTCTACGACGTGTCCAACCCGGCCAACATCCAGCTCCTCACGAGCGTGATCGGCGCCGGCGACCACACCCAGGCGTGCGTGTACGACTGCAAGTGGATGATGGGCTCGGAGGGCTCGGTCGTCGACAGCTTCAACCGCGAGAACGCACAGCGCATCGGCGACTGGGAGGACGGCATCACGATGGCGCCCGGCCTGCCCGAGTTCGAGACGAACTGCCACCACGTGCGCGAGGTCGCCGAGGGCATGGTGCTCGGCTCCTGCCAGCCGATCGTCCTCATGTCGATCCGCCCGGAGGACGGAGCCTCGGTGCTGACGCCGAAGGTGCTCGCCGTCGGCACCAACCAGGACGAGCGCTTCATCCACTCGAACCGCTGGCCGAACAACGGCACCGACAGGTTCATGATCACCGGCGGAGAGACCAACGCCGAGCCGATCTGCAACGACACGGTCGGCGCGCTGATGGTGTGGGACGCCAAGGACGTCGGGACCGCCTCCAAGCCGAACGTGGGCTCGCAGTTCAAGCTGCTCGACGAGATCCGGCCCATCAACGGCAGCTACACCGATGGCCATTCGCCGGTCAACGGGCTCGGCTGCTCGGTGCACTGGTTCCAGGAGCATCCCGTCGTTCAAGAACGGCGGCGTGGTGGCCAACGCGCAGTACGAGAACGGGACGCGCATCCTGCAGATCACGCCCGAGGGCAAGATCGTCGAACAGGGCTACTTCCTGCCGCTGGCCGGATCAACCTCGTCCCCGCTGTGGTCGAAGGACGGCAAGGTCATCTACTCGATCGACTATGCGCGCGGTGTCGACGTGCTGCGCTACACGGGCCCGACGTACGTGCCCGACGACCAGGGCAACGTCCCGAACGAGCCCGGCACCACACCGGGCACCGGCGGCCCCGGCCCGAGCGGCCCGGCCGCCCCGTGCGCCTCGGCGGCGGGCTTCAAATCCGCCCATGTCAAGCTCAAGAAGGGCGCCCTGCGCTTCGCGCCGAAGCTGCGCCAGCAGCGCAAGTTCGACGTCGCCTTCTACCGGCAGTCGCGCGGCACGGGCGTGCTGAAGAAGCCGAAGCTGCTCAAGCGCTTCCGCGGCCGCACCAAGGCGTTCACGTGGAAGGGCGCGGCCCGCCTCGGTGAGGGCAGCTATTACGCCCGCTTCACGATGAAGCTGCCCGACGGGTCGACCGACCTGCGCCGCGTCGCGCTGCGCAGGGTGGGCGGCGTCTTCAAGCGCGCCAAGCGCTTCTTCCAGCTCGTCAACTGCGGCGTGTTCAGCAAGTGGGAGCTGGGCGGCTCGGTGTTCGGCGGCCCCCGCAACGTCCCGCTGAAGATCAGCTACAAGCTCGCGCGCGGCGCCGGCTCGGTCTCCGTGGTGGTCCGGTCCGGCAAGAAGGTGATCAAGCGCTTCAGCGGCCCGGGCGCGGCCGACAAGACCCACACCTTCAAGTTCAAGGCGGGCATCGTCAAGCGCGGGAGAATCATCTCCGTCCAGGCAACCGCCGACACCGGCCAGCAGATCCGCAGCCAGAAGATCTGGGCCAAGCGCCTCTAGCCGAGCAGGCGGCGCAGCCGCGCGAACGCATCGTCGAGCTCGGCCTCCGTGATGACCAGCGGCGGGACGAAGCGCAGTGTCGTCGGGCCCGTGGCGTTGATGACCAGCCGCTGCTCGAGCAGTGCGCGTGTGGCGACCTCGGGCGCGCTGCGCTCGATCTCGCACGCGACCATCAGGCCGAGGCCTCGGACCGAGGTGACGCCGGGCAGCTCGCGCAGCCCCTCGCGCAGGTGCTCCCCGCGGTCCCGGACGGCCGCGAGCACGTCCGCGTCGTCGAGCACGTCGAGCGCCGCGTTGGCGGCGGCGGAGGCGAGCGGGTTGCCGGCGAAGGTGGAGCCGTGGTCGCCCGGCTCGAGTACGTCCGCGGTCTGCGGCGAGGTGATCATGGCGCCGATCGGGAAGCCGCCGCCGAGGCCCTTGGCGACGGTGATGACGTCCGGCGTCACGCCCGTCTGCTCGTAGGCCCACAGCGTGCCGGTGCGGCCCATCCCGGTCTGCACCTCGTCGACGACCAGCAGCGCGTCGTGGTCGTCGCACGCCTCGCGGATCTCGGCCAGCAGCTGGTGGGGCATCACGTGGACCCCGGACTCGCCCTGGACGACCTCGAGGATCACCGCGGCGGTGTCCTCGCCGATCGCGCCTGCCAGCCCGTCCGGCGCCACGGCGTCGAAGCCCGGCACCAGCGGCGCGAAGGGCGCCTGCTTGGTCTCCTGGGGCGTGGCGGAGAGCGCGCCGTAGGTCCGGCCGTGGAAGCCGCCGTGCGCGACGACGAAGCCTCCGCCGCGCTTGCGCTTGCGCGCGAGCTTGATCGCGGCCTCGTTCGCCTCGGCGCCCGAGTTGCAGAAGAACACCTTGCCGCCCAGCGAGGCGGCCGACAGCCGCTCGGCGAGCCGCGCGTTCTGCGAGGTCCAGAACAGGTTCGAGACGTGCATCAGCCGCCCCGCCTGCTCGCGCACCGCCTCGACCACGTGCGGATGGCAGTGGCCCGTGTTGCAGACCGCGATGCCGGCGAGCAGGTCGAGGTACTCGTTGCCCACCGCGTCGACCAGCGTGCAGCCGTGGCCCGAGACGAACTCGACCGGGAAGCGCGCGTAGTTGTCCAGCAGCGCGGTATCGGCGAAGTCGGTGATCACTGCGCCGGCCAGATCTTGGTTCCCTGCCCGGCGTCGGTGAAGAGCTCGAGCAGCAGCGAGTGCGGGACGCGGCCGTCGACGATGTGGGCGGTGAAGACGCCGCCGTGGATCGCCTCCAGGCAGGCCTCGAGCTTCGGCCGCATGCCGCCGGTCGTACCCGGTAGCGCGGCCTCGACTTCGGCCGCGGTCGTCTCCGACACGAGCGTGCTCGGATCGGAGGGATCCGCGAGCCAGCCCGCCACGTCGGTCAGGAAGATCACCTTGTAGGCGCCGAGCGCGCGCGCCACGGCGCCCGCGGCCTCGTCCGCGTTGACGTTGTGCGAGCGCCCTTCGCGGTCGGCACCGACGGACGCGATCACCGGGATGTAGTCCTCGGCGATATGGGTGATGACACCGATCTGGACCTTCTCGATGCGCCCGACGTAGCCGATGTCCTCGCCGCCCGGCGCGGTCATCGTCGAGACCCGGAACAGCAGGCCGTCGTCGCCGCACAGCCCCACCGCCGGCTGGCCGTGCCGGTTGATGCGCAGCACGATGTCCTTGTTGACCTTGCCGACGAGGACCATCTTCGCCACCTCGACGGTGTCGGCGTCGGAGACGCGCAGGCCGTCGACGAACTCGACGGGCAGGTTGAGCGCCTCCATGTACCTGGTGATCTCGGGCCCGCCGCCGTGCACGACGACCGGGTTCAGGCCCACGTACTTGAGCAGCACCACGTCACGGGCGAAGTCCTCGCGCAGCTCGGGATCGGTCATCGCGGCGCCGCCGTACTTGATGACGACCGTGCGACCGTGGAACTCCCGGATGTACGGGAGCGCCTCCAGGAGCGTGCCGACGTCCCTCACGTCGTGTAGTCCGCGTTGATGGTCACGTACTCGTGGCTCAGATCGCTGAAGAACACCTCGGCCGTGGCGGCGTCGCCCGGCAGCGCGACGGCGTAGTCGACCTCGGGGCCGGTGACTGCGTCCGCGAGCGCCGCGGCGTCGTAGTCGATCGCCGCCCCGCGAGCGCACACGCGCACGTTCTCGATCGCGATGTCGAGGTCGAGTGGGCCGGGTCCGGGCAGCGCCCCGCCGACGGCCTGCGCGATGCGGCCCCAGTTGGGGTCGCCGCCGTGCAGGGCGGCCTTGACGAGGGGCGAGTTGGCCACGCCACGGGCGGCCAGGTCGACCGCGCCCTGATGGCCGCCGGTGACGACGACGCGCGCGGTGCGCCTGGCGCCCTCCCCGTCGCGGATGATCAGGATCGCGAGCTGGCGCAGGAGCGCGTCGAGCGCCTCCCCGAACAGCCGCTCGTCGCGCGTCTCGGGCTCGATCCGCACGCCTCCGGCGCCGCTCGCCATCAGGATGGCGGTGTCGTTGGTCGAGAGCTGCCCGTCCACGGACACCCGGTCGAACGAGCGCTTGACGCACACGCCCAGCAGCAGGTCGCACGTCTCCGGCCCCAGTGACGCGTCCGTCTGCACGAAGCACAGCATGGTCGCGAAGTGCGGCGAGATCATCCCCGCGCCCTTGCACTGGGCGCTCAGCGTGACCGTGCCGGCCTCGAGCTCGACGGTGAGCGACGCCTGCTTGGCGAACGCGTCCGTCGTGCGGATGGCCTGCGCGAACGACGCGTAGTCCCCGCTGAGGTCGGCGCGCGCACGCGCGAGGCCCTTGACCACGCGGTCGGTGTCGAGCTGGACGCCGATCACCCCGGTGGAGCACGACGGCGACCTGGTCCTCGCGCGCGCCCGCGCACGCGGCGCCCGCGCCCTGCATCTTGGCCGCGGCATCCATCCCGCGGCCGCCGGTGGCGGCGTTGGCGTTGCCCGCGTTGACCGCGACCGCGCGCAGGCCGCCCGCGTCGCAGCGGTCGCGGGTGACGAGCACGGGCGCCGCCAGCACGCTCGACGCCGTGAAGCGGACCGCGCTCGTCGTGTCAGGCGTGTCGGCGACGAGCAGGCCGACGTCGAGGTCCCCGCTCGGCTTGAGGCCGGCGGCCACGCCGGCGGCGCGGAAGCCGCGCGCCAGCCCCGTCCCGGCGACCTCGGTGACGTGCTCGGGCCGCTCGACCCAGCGCGAGTCGAAGAACGTCACCTCAGGCCCTCGGTCTCGGGGCGGCCGAACATCAGGTTCAGCGACTGCACCGCCTGCCCGGCCGTGCCCTTCCACAGGTTGTCGATGGCGGCGAAGACCGCGATCCGGTCGTCGTCGACGTGGACGTGGATGCGGCAGTCGTTGGTCTCGCGGACCTCGAGCACCCCCGGTGGGCGGTCGAGCACCTCGACGAACGGCTCCCCGTCGTACGCGCTGTAGTCGACCTCGCCGGTCAGGCGCGCGTAGCAGGACACGAGCTCGCCGCTCGACATCGGCACCAGGTGCGGCTGGAACACGACCCGCTGCCCGAGCTCCTGCTCGATCTCCGGGCGGTGCCGGTGCGCGCCGACCTTGTACGGCCTGAGGTCCTCGTTGACGGTGACGAAGTGCGTCGCGTCGGTGGCGGCGCGGCCCGCCCCGCTCACCCCCGACTTCGCGTCGATGACGACGTCCTCGATCGCGCCGGCGAGCGGGCGCAGCGCAAGCAGCGCCGCGGTGGGGTAGCAGCCGGGGCCGGCGACGAGGTCGGCACCGCGGATCTCGTCGCGGTAGAGCTCCGGCAGCCCGTACACGGCGGTGCCGAACAGCTCCGGCGCGCCGTGCTCGCCGTAGTGGTCGCGGTAGACCTCGGGGTCCGAGAGCCGGAAGTCGGCCGACAGGTCGACCACGCGCACGCCGCGCTCGCGCAGCGCGGCGACGACCGGCGCGGCCGCGCCGTGCGGGTAGGCGACGATCGCGGCGTCGACCGCCACGTCAGGGTCGAAGTCGGTCAGCGCCATGTCCACGCGCGTGCGCGGGTGCAACTCGGAGAGACTCTGCCCCGCCTCGGCGCGCGCGGTCGCGTAGGCGAGGTCGAAGTGCGGGTGGCGGTCGATCAGCTGCGCCGCGAGCGCGCCGGCGTAGCCGCTGGCACCGACGACGCCGACGCCACTAGACACGCAGCTCGCCCCCCAGGTCCTCCCGCAGGCGGGTCACGATCTTCTGCCGCGCAGGCTCGACGTCCTCGTCGGTGAGCGTGCGGTCGGCGGCGCGGAACGTGAGGCGCAGGGCGAGCGAGTGGCGCCCCTCCCCCACCTGCTCTCCGCGGTAGACGTCGAAGACGTCGGCGCTGGCCAGCAGCTTGCCCCCGGCCCGAGTCACCACGTCGAGCACCGCCTGCGCCGGGACGTCGTCACCCAGGGTGACGGCCAGATCCTGTCTGAGGGCGGGGAAGCTCGTGAGGTCCCGGTAGACGGGCACGCCGACCGCGGCGCCGATCATCTGCCCGAGATCGAGCTCGAACGCCGCGCCCGCGCCCAGCGAGGGATGCAGCTCGCCGATCCATCCGATCGGCACCTCTCCCGCCAGCACCCGCGCCGAACGGCCGGGATGCAGGAACGGCTCGCTCGCCGGCTCGACGCCCACCTCGACCCTGAGCGACCGCGCGAGCGTCTCCAGCACCCCCTTGATGGAGAAGAGGTCCGCAGCCGCGGGGGCGCCGTCGTTCCAGGAGGGCGGCCGCACCGCGCCCCGCATCAGCGCCGCGACGTGCGTGCGCTCGTCGGGCAGGACTCCGTCCGCCCATGCCTGCGCACCGAGCGTGCCCGGCGGCGGGTCCCAGCGGCCCGGCGGGCGCAGCCGCTCCGGGTCCCACGGCAGATACACCGAGCCGACCTCGAACAGCCGCACGTCGGGCATCCCGCGGCGCGCGTTGACCTCGGCGGCATCGAGCAGCGAGGTGAGCACGTGCGTGCGCATCACCGCCTGCTCCTCGCTCATCGGGTTCTTCAGGCGCACGGGCTCGACGCTCGTGCCCAGCCGCGCCTGTGCCGCCGTCGAGGTGAACGACCAGCCGACGACCTCGTAGAGCCCCGCGCCGACCAGCGCGTCCTCGGCGCGGCGGCGCAGCCGCTGCTCGGGCGCGAGCACGCCGACGGCGCCGTTGCGAGAGGGCAGCGTGTCGGGCAGCTTCTCGAAGCCGTCGATGCGCGCGACCTCCTCGACGAGATCCACTTCCCGTGTCACGTCCCCGAGCCGGTGGTGCGGGACGGTGACGTCGAGGCCGTCGCCCGCTTCGGCGACGGCGAAGCCGAGCGCCTCGAGGATGCGCGCCTGCGCCGGTCGCTCGATGTCGCCGCCGGTGAGGCGGCCGACCTGCGCCGCGCGCAGGTGCAGCACCCGCGGCTCGACCGCGCCGCGGGAGTCGACGTCGATCGTTCCCGGGACGAGCGTGGCGCCGGTGAGCTCGAGCATCAGGCGAGCCGCCAGGGCCTGCGCCTCCCTGCCCTGCTCGGCGGAAAGACCCTTCTCGAAGCGCCCGCTCGCCTCCGAGCGCAGGGCCAGTTTCGCCGAGGTGCGCTGGATGTTCGGCCCGTCCCAGCTCGCGGCCTCCATCAGGACGCGCGTCGTGCCGTCGGAGACCTCCGAGCGGTTGCCGCCCATGATCCCGGCGATCGACGTCGGGCCGGCCGCGTCGTCGATGACGACCATGCTCTCGTCTAGCTCGCGCTCGACGTCGTCGAGGGTGACCACCTTCTCGCCGTGGCGGGCGCGGCGCACGACCAGCGTGCCGCCCTCGACGCGGTCGGCGTCGAAGGCGTGCATCGGCTGGCCCGTCACCAGCATCACGTAGTTGGTGATGTCGACCACGTTGTTGATCGGCCGCTGTCCGGCGGCCATCAGCCGCGCCTTGAGCCACAGCGGCGACGGGCCGAGCGTCACGTTGTCGAACGCCCGCAGCGTGAACCGCGGGCACAGGTCCGGGCACTGCACATCCACGGAGAACCCCTCGACCGGCCCCGCACTGCCGGGGTCCTCCTGCCACGGCGGCGGCTCCAGGGTCGAACCGAGGGCCGCGTGCACCTCGCGCGCGACACCGTAGATGCCCAGGCAGTCGGGCCGGTTGGGCGTGATCTCGAGCTCGAGGACGTCGGTGTGGATCGGCAGCACGTCGCTCAGCGGGGTGCCCGGCGCGATGCCCTCGTCGAGGACCATGATCCCCCAGTGGTCGGTGCCGATGCCGACCTCGTCCTCGGCCAGGATCATCCCGTGCGACTCGACGCCACGCAGCTTGGCGGCCTTGAGTTTGGTGCCGTCGGGCATGATCGCCCCGGGCCTGGCGACCGCCACCGTCTGGCCGGCCGCGACGTTGTCCGCGCCGCAGACGATCTGCGACGGGCCGTCACCGGTCTCGACCGTGCAGACCGTGAGCCGGTCGGCGTCGGGGTGGCGCTCGGCGCTCAGCACCCTGCCGACCACGAACTGCGACGGGTCGCCGACGCCGTGCGTCGAGACGCCCTCGACCAGCGTGCCGGTCATCGTCAGGCGCTCCTGGAGCTCGCGCAGCGGTACCTCGGGGACCGTGTAGTCGTGCAGCCAGAGCAGGGGGACGCGCATCATCCGAACTGCTCCAGGAAGCGCAGGTCGTTGTCGTAGAAGAGGCGCAGGTCGGCGACGCCGTGCTTGAGGAAGGCGATCCGCTCGATCCCCATGCCGAACGCGAAGCCGCTGACGCGCTCGGGGTCGTAGCCCTCGACGTACGAGTAGACGTTGGGGTCGACCTCGCCGCAGCCGAGGATCTCGATCCAGCCCTCGCCCTTGCACAGGTTGCAGCGCGAGCCGTCGCGCAGGTAGCCCTTGCCCGCGCACTTGTGGCAGGTGATGTCGAGCTCGGCCGACGGCTCGGTGAAGGGGAAGAAGTGCGGGCGGAAGCGCACGCCGCGCTCGGAGCCGAAGATCGCGCGCGCGAAGGTCGACAGCGTGCCCTTGAGGTCGGCGAGGGTGATGTCCTCGTCCACCGCGAGTCCCTCCACCTGGTGGAACTGCGGGGTGTGCGTCGCGTCGTTGTCGCGCCGGTAGGTGCGCCCCGGGATGATCAGGTACAGCGGCGGCGGCTCGATCTCCATCGCCCGCACCTGCATCGGCGAGGTGTGGGTGCGCAGCACGGCGCCGGACTCCGTGTAGAACGTGTCCGACTCCAGCCGCGCCGGGTGCTTGGCGTCGTGGTTGAGGGCGTCGAAGTTGTAGTGGACGAGGTCGATCTCGGGCCCCTCGGCGACCCGGAAGCCGAGACCCAGGAAGACGTCCTCGATCTCGCGCCGCATCGCGGTCATCAGGTGCAGCCGCCCGACGGGGGTGACGGGTGAGCCGGGCAGCGTGACGTCGATCGCGTCACCCGCGAGCCGGGCATCGAGCGCGTGCGACTCGAGCGCCTCCCGCCGCTCGCTCGACGAGCGCCTCGAGGACCTGGCGCGCCTCGTTGGCGGCCTTGCCGACCGCACCGCGCTCCTCGGGCGCCAGCCGGCCGACGCCGCGCAGCAGGTTCGGCAGCTCGGCCTTGCGCCCCAGGTAGTGCACGCGCGCCTGCTCGAGCGCCTCGGTCGACTCGGCGCCCGCGATCGCGGCCTCGCCCTCGCTGCGCAGCTGCGCGATGCGGTCAAGCACGGCGCGCCACCCTATCCAGCGCCACCGTGGCCGCCATCGCCGCGTTGAGCGAGTCGCCCGCGATCGGGATGTGCGCGACCCGGTCGCACGCGGCCACGACGTCCTCGGGAAGGCCGTCCCGCTCGGCGCCGACGACCAGCGTGCCGGCGGGCCCCGCGAGCTCCTCGCCGGCGCGGGCGACGAGCGCGACCCGCGGCGCCGGCAGCTCCTCGACGCTCTTGACGCGTTTGACGGGCACGCTGAAGATCGCCCCCATCGACGCGCGCACCGCCTTGGGCGAGAACGGGTCCGCGCTGCCCGGGCCGAGCGCGACCGACGAGGCGCCGAAGGCGTGCGCCGCGCGCAGCACGGTCCCGACGTTGCCGGGATCGCCGACGCCCCACAGCGCGACGCAGCGTTCGCCGAGCCCGGCCGCGTAGCGCTGGTCGAAGATCGCGATCACCCGCGTCCCCGAGCCGAGCGCCGACACCTCGCGCCAGCAGGTGCGGGACGACCTCCTCGCCCTCGAGCCCGGAGCCGGCCGCCACGAGCTTGGCCACCGGGGCCCAGCCCGCCGCCTCGGCGGCGTCGACCAGGTCCTCGCCCTCGGCGACGAACCGCGTCAGCTTGTCGCGCCACTTGCGCCCGGCAAGCTTGCGGACCTCCTTGAGCAGTTCGTTGTTGGGGCTGGAAATGGGCATAAAAAAGGCGCCTTCGACGAGGCGCCCGGGAAGCCTGTGGTGGAGTCCGGCCTCAGGCCGACGCCACCGCCTCGCGGGCGGTCTCGGCAAATCGGCGGAAGGTGTCGGCGTCGCGGACGGCGATGTCCGCGAGGATCTTGCGGTCGATCTCCACGCCGGCGAGCTTGAGGCCGTGCATGAACTCCGAGTACGACATCCCGTTCTGGCGCGCGGCGGCGTTGATGCGGGTGATCCACAGGCGACGGAAGTCGCGCTTGCGATTGCGGCGGTCCCGGTACGCGTAGGAGTCCGCCTTCATCAGGGCTTCCTTCGCGCGCTTGTAGTTCGAGTTCGCCTCGCCGCGGAAGCCCTTCGTCCGCTCGAGCGTCGCGCGGCGCTTCTTGCGCGCGTGGACGGAGCGCTTGACGCGGGTCACTTGCCGCTCCCCTCGAGCAGCTTGCGCACGGTCCTCGCATCCGACTTCGCGACGGTCTTCTCGAGCCCCAGGGCGCGCTTCTTCTTCGGCGACTTCTTCTCGAGGATGTGGCTCGAGAACGCCGGGCGCGACTTGAGCTTGCCCGTGCCCGTCTTCTTGAAGCGCTTGGAGGCGCCGCTATGCGACTTCATCTTCGGCATCGCGAGGACGGAAGGGTAGCGGGCTAGGTGTAAGACCCAGGCACGTTGTTCGGGCGGGTGCGCGTTCAGCGCTTGCCTGGCGATCACCGTGGCCGTGTCCGACGGCGCCGGTCAAGGCGAGGGGTGCGGGCGCTCCGGCGGTCGACCGTGGCGCCTATTACATCCAGTGGGTGTAAGACAGACCAAGCTCGGTCCGACCGGCGCCGTTACCGCGCTGTCGGTCGCGGTCTGACGACTGCAGAGCTGGCGAGCTGCGCGCGCCGCGGCCGACGCAGGGCTCCGAACAACGTGCCCAGGAACTACACCTAGGAGGCCTTGGCCTTCGGCTTGGCCTTGGCCTTGGGCTTCGCCTTGGCTTTCGGCTTGGCCGCCGGCTTGGCCGCCGGCTTGGCCGCCGGCTTGGGCGGCTCCTCGCCGCGCTCGGCGGCGCGGCGCGCGCGAATCTCGGCGAGCTTCTTGGCGCGATCGGACGGCTGCGCCGACTCGACCGGCCCCGTGGCCGCCGGCGCGGGCGTTTCCCGTACCGGGACCTCGCGCCGGGCCTCCTTGGCCTCCTCCTCGGAGCGCTCGCTCGTCTCGCGCAGCACCGGGCGCCGCAGGGCGGCCTGCTCCTCGGTCGACTGCTTGGCCGGTTCGGGCTCGGGAGCGCGCGCCACGGGCGTGGCGCCGTCGCGCGTCGGGCCGAGGATCATCGTCATGTTGCGCCCGTCCTGGGCCGGCCGCTGCTCGATCTGGCCGATCTCGGCCAGCTCGCCGGCGAGCCGCTCGAGGATGCGTTCGCCGAGCTCGGGGTGCGCGACCTCGCGGCCACGGAACATGATCGTCACCTTGACCTTGTCGCGCGCCCGGAGGAAGCGCTCGACGTGGCCCTTCTTGGTCGCGTAGTCGTGCTCGGCGATCTTGGGCCGGAACTTGATCTCGCGGATCGTGATCTGCTGCTGGTGCTTGCGCGCGGCCTTCGCACGCTGCGCCTGCTCGTACTTGTACTTCGAGTAGTCGAGCACCCGGCAGACCGGCGGCTTGGATTCGGGCGCCACCTCGACGAGGTCGAGATCGCGGTCCTGTGCGAAGCGGAGCGCCTCGGCCGTCTTCATGATGCCCACCTGGTCGCCGTCGGGTCCGATCACACGGACCTCCGAGACCCTGATGCGCTCGTTGATTCGAGTCGAGTCGCGCTCCGGGAGTGACCGGTCGAACCTGCGAGGGACCGGCACTAGCTGTGTTGGCGGCTTCTCAAGCCGCTGAAGGTGAACGCGTATGCAACGCACGCGAGTATAACCCGCCCGTCCGGCATGCCACGAGAGTTCCAACATTTGCTCAGGGTCCGCTACGGGGAGTGCGACCCGCAGGGGATCGTCTTCAACGCCAACTACCTCCTGTACTTCGACGTCGCCTTCACCGAGCTGTGGCGCGCGGCGGTCGGGCCGTGGACGGAGATGGGCGAGCGCGGCTATGACGCCGTGGTCGGCGAGGCGCGGCTGCGGTTCAGGGCGCCGGCGCGCTTCGACGACGAGCTCGCGATCGCGATGCAGATCGTCAGCCTCGGCAACTCGAGCATCACCACCGGCATGCGCGTCGTGCGCGGCGAGGATCTGCTGATCGAGGGCGAGCTGCGCCACGTCGTCGTCTCCACCGAGACGTGGCGGCCGGTCGCGATGCCCGACTTCATCCGCGCCGGGCTGGCGCCCTACTCGGCCGATTCGTAGAGCTGGAGCTCGTTGCCGTCGGGGTCGTGGAAGCTCGCGGCGCGGCCCCAGTCCTGCTCGGTGACCTCGCCGATCTCGATCCCCAGCTCGGCCGCGCTCTCCTCGATGTCGTCGCACCCGAACGCGACCACCGCGCCGCCGTCGCCGTGTTCGAGCTCCTCGGTCAGCCCGATGCGGACCGCTCCGGCGACGACCATCGCCCAGTGGTCCTCCTGGTGGTCGATGTCGAGCCCGAGCGTCCCGGCGTAGAACTCGAGCGCGCGGTCGACGCCCGCCACCGGCAGCCAGACGACTGCGACCCCGTCGATCATGGGGTCTCGATTCCCGCTGCGGCCACGATCTCCTTGATCGCCTGTTCGCGCGTGTACTGGGCGGTCTCGTCCTCGCCATGGCGGCGCAGCACCAGATCGCCGCCCTCGGCCTCCTTGTCGCCGACCACGATCATGAACGGGATCTTCTGCAGCTCGGCCTCGCGGATCTTGCGTCCGACCGACTCCGCGCGCCCGTCCACCTCGACGCGGATGTCCGCGTCGGCCATCTCCCGCGAGAGCGCCTCGGCGTGCTCGACGTGGCGGTCGGCCACAGGCAGGATCGCGGCCTGGACCGGCGCCAGCCAGATCGGGAGCTCGCCCGCGGTGTCCTCGATCAGGATCCCGAGGAAGCGCTCGAAGGTCCCGAGCAGCGCGCGGTGGATCATCACCGGGGGGTGTTCGGCGTTGTCGGCCCCCGTGTACGTGAGGCCGAAGCGCGACGGCAGGTTGTAGTCGAGCTGGACCGTCCCCAGCTGCCACGAGCGGCCGAGCGAGTCGGTGGCGTGGATGTCGATCTTCGGCGCGTAGAAGGCGCCCTCGCCCTCCGCCACCCGGTGGTCGAGGCCGGCGTTCTCGAGCACACGCGCGAGCGTCGCCTCCGTCTCGTCCCAGAACTCGTCCGACCCGAGCCGGTTCTCCGGGCGGGTGGACAGCTCGACGCGCACCTCGAAGCCGAACTGCCGGTACCAGTCGAAGGCGAACTCGAGGCAGCCGAGCACCTCCTGCTCGACCTGCTCCGGGGTGCAGAAGATGTGCGCGTCGTCCTGGATGAAGTGGCGTACGCGCAGCAGGCCGTGCAGCGTGCCGCTCGGCTCGCGGCGGTGCAGCAGGCCCGGCTCGGAGTAGCGGACGGGCAGGTCGCGGTAGGAGAACTTCTGCAGCGAGAACAGGTGGCAGTGGCCGGGGCAGTTCATCGGCTTGAGGCCCATCGACTGGTCCTCGTAGTCCGTCGTGAACATGTTCTCGCGGTACTTGCCCCAGTGGCCCGAGGTCTCCCACAGCCGCGAGTCGTACAGCAGCGGCGTCTTGACCTCGCTGTAGCCGCGCGCGCGCGTCATCTCGCGCGAGCGGGCCACCAGCGTGTTGTAGAGCTGGGTGCCCTTGGGCAGCCAGAACGCGCTGCCGGGACTGAGCTCGGAGAACATGAACAGCCCGAGCTGCGGGCCGAGCCGGCGGTGATCGCGCGCGCGCGCCTGCTCGAGGCGCTCGAGGTGCTCATCGAGCTCCTTCCTGGAATGGAACGCCGTCCCGTAGATCCGCGTCAGCATCGTGTTGTCGGAATCGCCGCGCCAGTAGGCGCCGGCGGTCGACAGCAGCTTGAACGCCTTGATCCGCTTGGTCGACGGCGCGTGCGGCCCGCGGCAGAGGTCGGTGAAGGGGCCGTTGGTGTAGAGGCTGACCGAGTCCTCGCCGAGGTCCTCGATCAGCTCGACCTTGTACGGCTGGTCCTGCGTCCTGAAGCGCTCGAGCGCCTGGGCCGACGACACGTCCTCGCGCACGAACTGCTCGTCGGCGGCGATGTGCTCGGCCATCCTGGCCTCGATGGCGGGAAGATCGGCCTCCGAGATCGAGACCCCCTCGGGGAACTCGAAGTCGTAGTAGAAGCCGTTCTCGATCGGCGGGCCGATGGAGATCCTCACCCCCGGGTAGAGGTCCATCACCGCGGCGGCGAGCACGTGCGCGGTGTCGTGCCGGACGAGCTCCAGGGACTCCGGCGACCGGTCGGTCACGACGGCGACGGTCGCGCCGTCGGGGAGCGGGCGGGCGAGGTCGCGCAGCTCGCCGTCGACGGACACCGCGAGCGCCGCGCGAGCCAGGCCGGGCCCGATGTCGGCGGCGAGATCCGCGCCCGTGGCGCCGTCGGGCAGCTGCCGCTCGGATCCGTCGGGGAGGGTGACCTGCATCCGGCGCCGGATCGTAGTGTTGTGCGGATGGACGCCGCCGCGCTGCGCGCCGCGTTTCCGGTCTGCGAGCGCGCGGCCTATCTCAACGCGGGATCGGATGGCCCGCTCCCGCAGGTGGCGGTCGATGCGGCGGTGGCGGCCCTGGAGCAGGCGCTCACGGCGGGCCGCCGCGAGGCGCACTTCCACGCGCGCTTCGATGCCGCCGACGAGCTCCGCGCCCTCTATGCCGGGCTGCTCGGGGCGCCGATCGAGCAGGTGGCGCTGACCACCTCCACGAGCGAGGGCCTCGCACGCGTGTTCGCCGGGCTCGCGCTCGGGCCCGGCGACGAGATCCTCACCGCCGAGCGCGAGCACCCGGGGCTCCAGGGCCCGCTGATGGTCGCGCGCGCGGCAGGCGCGACGATCCGCACCGGGCCGCTGGCGACGCTGGCCGACCACGTCACGGCGGCGACGACGGTCGTGGCCTGCTCGCACGTCGGCTGGTCGACCGGCGCGTTCGCCGACCCCGGTCTGGGCGAGACCGGCGTCCCGCTCGTGCTCGACGGCGCACAGGGCGTCGGCGCCGTGCCCGTCGACCTCGCCGCCCTGGGATGCGTCGCCTACGCCGGCGCCGGCCAGAAGTGGCTGTGCGGCGCCGACGGCACGGGCATGCTGTGGCTCGAACCGGGGTTCGCCGCGCGCGTGCGCCCGAGCGGCCCGCCCTATCGGGCGTTCGTGGACTCAGCGCTCGGGCTGGAGTCCGCGCTGCACCCCGACGCGCGCCTCTACGACACGCAGTCGCTCGCGCTCGAATTGCTCGTCGCCTCGGTCGAGTCGACGCGGTTGCTGCGCTCGTTCGGCTGGGAGGCCGTCTTCGCCCGCGCCGCCACGCTGGCGGGACGGCTGGCCGGCGAGCTCGAGGAGCGCGGATTCACGGTCGGGCCGCGCGGGGGGACGACCCTGGTGTCGTGGGAGGACCCCGACCCGCGGGCGACCGCCGAGCGCCTGGGCGCCGCCGGCGTCATCATCCGCGATCTCCCCGGGACGCCCTACGTGCGCGCGTCGGTCGGGGCCTGGAACGACGAGGCTGATCTCGACCGGCTGCTGGAGGCACTGACATGAGCACTCCTTCTTCCCCTTCGGGGGCGAACAGTGCAGGTGAGCGGTTCGCGACGGTGAACACGGGCATCGAGCTCTGCTACGAGACGTTCGGCGACCCCAACGACGAGACGATCCTGCTCGTCATGGGGCTCGCGACGCAGATGCTCGCGTGGGACGAGCGCTTCTGCGCGCTGCTGGTCGAGCGCGGTTTCCACGTCGTGCGCTTCGACAACCGCGATGTCGGGCGCTCGACCAAGGTCGACGCCAAGCCGCCGACCACGCGCCAGATCGTGATGCGCGACAAGCGCGCCGCTGCCTACACGCTCGCGGACATGGCCGACGACGCGATCGGCCTGCTCGACTTCCTCGGCGTCGAGCGCGCCCACGTCGTCGGCGCGTCGATGGGCGGGATGATCGCCCAGACGATGGCGATCGAGTACCCCGAGCGCGTCCTCTCGCTGGTCGTGATCATGTCGAACGAGGGTGGGCGGTTGAAGGGCCAGCCTGCGCTCCAGGCCTACCCGGTGCTGCTCGGCCAGGCGCCCAGGGAGCGCGAGGCCTACGCGGACTACGTCGCCAAGCTCTACAAGATGATCGGGTCACCCGGGTTCCCCGCCGACCGCGAGGCCGTGCGCGAGCGCGCGCGGGTCGCCTACGACCGCGGCGTCAGTTCGGCCGGCGCCGGCCGCCAGCTGATGGCGGTGATCGCCAGCCCGCGCCGCGGGCCGGGCCTGCGCCGCCTGCGCGTCCCGACCACGGTCATTCACGGCAAGGCCGACAAGCTCGTGCGCATCTCCGGCGGGCGGGCGGTCGCCAAGGCCGTCCCCGGCTCGCGCCTGATCGAGATCGACGGGATGGGCCACGACCTGCCGCCCGGCGTCTGGCCGCAGCTCGTCGACGCGATCACCGACAACGCCGCCCACACGCACCCAGCTTCACAAAAGGGTCCGTCCCTTCTGTGAAGCTTCACAAAAGGGACGGGCCCTTTTGTGAAGCGGTCGTTTGAAGAGGGCTACTTGACCCTGAACTTCGCGGCGGTCGCGCGGTGGCGGCCCTGCGCGTCGTCGCCGACCATGTCGATGACGTAGCGCCCCTTCTTGAGCGTCTTCTTGAGTTTGAGCTTCAGCGTGCCGCCGCCGTCGACGCTCGCCAGCCGTGCGGTGCCGAAGGTCTTCCTGGCGTTGCGGAGCTGGATGGCGAGGTTCGTGATCGTCTCGGAGGCGCGCACCCTGAGCTTCAGCGTCCTGCCCTTCTTGGCCTTCTTGGCCTTCGCGCTCTTGGTCACGAGCTTCACCGGAAGCGCCGGCGCCCCCGTCGTGGTGCCCGGGCCGGTCGGCGTGCCGCCGGGTCCCGCGGGCCCGGTGGGTCCGGTCGGTCCGCCGGCGGTGCACGCCGTCACCGTCCAGGACCCCAGCGCCAGGTCGTCGTTGACGTAGCTGACCCCGCGCGTGGGCGTCGGCGGCGCTGACGTCGGCACGACCGTCTTGCCCGTGGCCGCCTCGGCCGTGAATGTCTTGAGCGCGGTGCCGGACTTGCCGCCGATCTCCGGCGGGATCACGAGCTGGATCACGCCGTCCTTGCCCTCCCACATCTTGCCGGCGATGTCGCCGCGGTACTCGTAGCGCGGGAAGACCCCGGCCGCATTGGTCACGAGCACGCCGTGCTCGTAGACGACGGTCCCCGAGAAGTCCACGATCGCGCGCACGAACAGCTCCTGGTCGCTGGCGAACTTCATCGTCCACATCATGCTCGTCGAGCCCGAGGGCGGCGTGAGCGTCAGGTCCTTGAGGACGAAGTTGGCGGTCGTCGCCTCCGCGCCCTTGTCGGGCTCGTGCTTGAGGAACGCGCCGGTGATCTCCAGCGCGTCCGAGTGGACGCCGGTGTTCGGCTCCTCCGAGTCGGGGGCGGACTCGGTCTTCGACGGGCCGCACGTCGGCGACGGCTTGGCGTCGTCGAGAGCACGGGCGGTGACGGCCACGCTCAGGGCGAGGACGAACACGAACAGGACGGCGAGGGCACGCGGCAGCGCGGTCATGACACCGGAAAACGCGCGCCGACCCGCGATCTTGCGGTCAGCCCGCGATGGCGACGATCACGAGCACGAGCACGATCAGCACCAGCACCCCGCCCCCCGCGATCAGCGGCCGCTGGTTGGCCCAGAACTCGGGCTTCGCCCGATCCCGCGAGTGCCGCCCCTCCGGCGGCGTCCCCACCCAGTCGTCGTCGTCAGCCATACCGCCGTCCTACCCAGGCACCGCGGGGCCAGGCCACCCGGTGCAGATTGTGCAACAATCGCTGGCCGTGAGCCCGCGCCTGCTTGTCCTGCTGTCGGCGCTGTGCTTCGGGACGACCGGGACGGCGCAGGCGCTGGGGCCCGACGGGACGGAGCCCGCCGTCGTCGGTGCCGCGCGCGTCGCCGTCGGCGGCCTGCTGCTGGCGGTGCTGGCGTGGCGCGCCGGCGGCTCGTGGCCGCGGCTGCCCGTGCTGCTGGGCGCGCTCGGGGTCGCCGGCTACCAGCTCACGTTCTTCGCGGCGGTCGACGCCACGGGTGTCGCCGTCGGGACCGTGGTCGCGCTCGGCTCGGGGCCGGTGTTCGCGGGGCTGCTGGCGCGCGAGCGGGTCACGGCGCGCTGGGCGGCGGCGACCGGCCTCGCGGT
The DNA here is from genome assembly GCA_963724135.1 of uncultured Solirubrobacteraceae bacterium. Lineage (GTDB taxonomy): Bacteria > Actinomycetota > Thermoleophilia > Solirubrobacterales > Solirubrobacteraceae > DATLGB01. The sequence goes on along the minus strand of CAVRTA010000001.1, from coordinate 61,526 downwards.
CATCGGCGTCGCCGTGCTCGTCGCGGCGGGGACCGCGGCCGAGATCGACCCCGGCGGCGTCGCGCTCGCGCTCGGCGCCGGACTCTCCTATGCGACGTACACCGTGGCGGCCAAGCGGCTCCTCGAGCACCACGGACCCGAGGCGGTGATGGCGCGGCTGTTCGGCCTCGGCGCCGTCCTGCTTGCGCCGGTGCTGGTGATCGAGGGCCTCGGCGAGGTCGGCTCGCCCGGCGGCATCGCCCTGGCGGTCTACCTCGGCGCCGTGCCGACGGCGCTCGCCTACGTCCTCTTCGCACGCGGCCTGCGCCATCTGCCGGCGGGAGAGGTCGCGACGCTGACGCTCGCCGAGCCGGTGACGGCGACGGCGCTGGGCGTCGCCGTGCTCGGCGAGCGCCCCGGCGCGCTCGCGGCGTTCGGCGTTTTGCTGGTTCTGGCCGGCCTCGCCGTGCTGGCCGCCCCGCGCCGCCGGCGTGTCCCCGACCCGCTGCCGATATGAACGCGGCCGAGCGTCTCGCGGCCCGCCTGCGCGACAGCATCCTCGACGGCGCCTGGCCGGCGGGGGCGCCGCTGCGCGAGCAGCACATCGCCGCCGACACGGGCGCGTCGCGCCACACCGTCCGCGCGGCGCTGCGCCTGCTCGCCGAAGAGGGGCTGGTTGCCATCGAGCCCAACCGCGGGGCGTTCCTCAAGCACGCGACCCGGGCGGAGATCGTGGCACTCGGCGAGCTGCGGATCGCGCTCGAGGTCGAGGCGGCCCGGCTTGCGCTCGAGCGCCATGACGGCAAGCTCCCGGCACCCGTCCACCGCGCCTACGCCGCACTGTCGAAGGCATGCGGCGGCGGCAGCTTCGCCGCCATCACCACCGCTCACGAGCACCTTCACAGCGCCATCGTCGCCGCGTCGCAGAGTCCGCGAATCATCGCCGCGCACCGGCCGCTCGCCACCGAGATGCAGATGTTCCTGACCCGCCTGCGGCCGTTCGGTGACCTCGGCGACCTCGCCGCCGAGCACGAGCAGCTGCTGATCGCACTCGAGCGCGAAGGCGCCGAGGCGATGCGACTTCACATAACGGCCTCAACTGAAGCCCTGACGACTGGACTGAAGTTCTAGACCGCATCTGCCGAATAGGCCCGCAGGATGCGCAACCGCCAGATCCCGCCTGAAGCCCTCCAGTACGCGGCTGCCTTCGACGAGTACCTGCGCGCCGCACCGGACGGCCGTCAGGAGCGCGAGGCCGCCGACCGCATGACCGCCACGCTCAACGTCCTCGCCGAGTCCCGCCTCACGAAGGACCCGGTGCGCGCGTTCGCCAACAAGGACAAGCGCGCCGCCTGAGCCCCGGTGCGGCATGATGCCGCGCCGATGGGTGACTACATCGCCGTACCGACCAGCGACGGGCCGTGGCCCGGCGTCGTCATCCTGCACGAGGCCTACGGGCTCGTCGACGACATCCGGGCCAAGGCGGACCGCTTCGCGTCGCGCGGCTACATCGCGCACGCCGTCGACCTGTTCGACCACGGCGCCCGCGCCGCCTGTGTGCTCGCGGCCTTCCGCGCCCACACCCTCGGCACCGGAGCCGCCTTCGAGGAGATCGAAGCGGCGCGACAGGCGCTCACGGAGCGCGCGGACTGCACCGGCAAGGTGGGCGTGATCGGCTTCTGCCTCGGCGGCGGGTTCGCGCTGCTGAGCGCGCCGAGCTTCGACGTGGCAGCGGCCAACTACGCGCACCTGCCGCGCGACCTGAGCATCCTCAGGGGAGCGTGCCCCGTCGTCGCCAGCTACGGACGCAAGGACCGCACGCTGCGCGGTACCGCAGCCAAGCTCGAGCGCGCACTCGAGCAGCACGGCGTCGAGCACGACGTCAAGGAGTACCCCGACGCCAGCCACTCCTTCCTCAACCAGCACACCGCCGGCGTGCCCGGGTTCGTCGCGCGGGTGAGCGGCATGAACTACCACGGCCCCTCGGCCGTCGACGCCTGGCGGCGCATCGACGCGTTCTTCGACCGCCACCTCGCGCCGTGAGCGGGTCAGCGATGGTGCTCCTGCACGGCGTCACCGACACGCCCAGGACCTGGGATCTGGTCCGCGACACGCTCTCCGCGCAGCACGACCTGCTCGCCCCCACTCTGCTCGGGCACTGCGGCGGGCCGGAGTTCACCGGCGACGCCTCACCGAAGGCGATCGCCGATCAGGTCGAGCGCGACATGGACGCCGCGGGGATCGAGCGCGCGCACATCGTCGGCAACTCGCTCGGCGGCGGGATCGCGCTCCTGCTCGCCGCCCGCGGTCGCGCCGAGACCGTCGTCGCGCTGGCTCCGGCCGGCGGCTGGAGCCCGGACGACGCCCAAAGCCACCACGTCCTGAGCTTCTTCCGCATGACGCAGAACCTGCTCAAGGAGGCGGCCGCGCGCGCGGACGCGATCGCCTCGACGCCCGAGGGGCGCCAGCGCGCGCTCGCGTTCATGACCGTCAACCACGCCCACGTCCCCGCCGACCTGGTCGCCCACCAGATCCGCAGCGCCGCCGAGTGCCCGATCGTGCTGCCGCTGGTCGAGCTGACGACCGGTCAGGGCTTCGATGAGCCGGGGCCGATCGACGTCCCCGTCCGCATCGTCTGGGGCCGCGAGGACAAGGTCCTCCCCTATCCCAGCGCCGCCGAGCGCTTCCGCGCGCTGATCCCCGGCGCCGACTGGGTCCTGCTCGACGGGATCGGCCACCTGCCGCAGCTCGACGACCCGGCGCGCACCGCCGAGCTCGTGCTCGAGTGGACCGCCGCGCGCTCAGCTCAACCCTGAGCGGGCACCAAGACCCGCCATTCGCGATTCAGACATCCATAGGAGGACTCATTCGCGAATGCCGCCGTACGCGGCGACGAGCTGAGCTACGCCACGCTCAAGACCGTCAACTCGCGGACGCCGCGCGGCGTCTCGTAAGAGACGGCGTCGCCGGCCTTGGCGCCGAGCAGCGCGCGCGCGACCGGTGACTCGATGCTGACCCTCCCCGTGGCCGGGTCGGCGTCGGTGGCCGAGGCGAGCACGTAGGTCTTCTCGCTCCCGTCGTCCTCGACGACGACGGTCGACCCGAGCGCCGCCTCGCCGGACGCGTTCGAGCCCGGCTCGACGACGATCGCGTTGCGGCGCCGGTCGCGCAGGCGCGTGATCTTGGTCTCGAGGTGCGCCTGAGCCTCCTTGGCGTCGTGGTACTCGGCGTTCTCGGACAGGTCGCCCCAGGCGCGGGCGGTCTTGATGCGCTCGGCCATCGCCGTCCGCGCCGGCCCCTCGAGCTCGGCGAGCTCGGAGTCGAGCGCCGCCAGCGCCTCGGGCGTGATTTCGTAGGAGCGGTCGTTCAAGCCGTCGAGCCTAGACAATGCGCTCATGTTCGCGGCGCTCGCAACGAGCCTGGTGCTCGCAGCCGGGCCCGGCACGCCCGCACCACAGCCGCCCACGATCCCCGCGCTGGGCGACTGGAAGGGCGCGACCGGGGGGCTCGCATGGCGGCTCAAGCCGTCCACACGCGTCGTCTCGCGCGGCTTCGCACGCGAGGCGCGCACCCTCGCGCAAGACCTCGAACGCTCCACCGCGCGGCGGCCGCGCGACGGGGACGTCGTCCTCGTCCGCCGCCCCGGCCTCGCGCGCGAGGGCTACGCGCTGCGCATCGGCCCGCGCCTGCGGATCATCGCCTCGACTTCCGCGGGCGCCTTCTACGGCGGCCGCACGATCCTCCAGCTCGCCGACGACGGCCCGATCCCGCGCGGCCGCGCCGCCGACTCCCCGCGCTACCCCGAGCGCGCGCTCAGCCTCGACTGCGGGCGTGCGTTCTTCGGCCGCCCCTGGCTCGCCGACCGCATCCGCGAGCTCGCCCGGCTCAAGCTCAACCGGCTGCACCTGCACTTCTCCGACGACCAGGGGTTCCGGATCGAGAGCAAGAGCCATCCCGAGGTGCCGACCAGCCCCGCGCTCACCCACGCAGACGTCCGCCGGCTGGCGCGCGTGGCCCGGCGCAACCACGTCGAGCTGATCCCCGAGATCGACATGCCCGGCCACATGACCGCGGCGCTGCGCAACCACCCGGAGCTCGAGCTCGTCAACGCCGCCGGGCAGCGCCAGGCCGGCAAGCTCGACGTGACGCTCCCGGAGGCGCGGAAGTTCGCGCTCGAGCTGATCGACGAGTACCTGGCTCTGTTCGAGCCGCGCGTCTGGCACATGGGCAACGACGAGTACCTCGGCATCGCCTCCACGCCCGCCGACTACGAGCTCTATCCACAGCTCGAGGCCTATGCCGACCGCGAGTACGGCGACGGCGCCAACGGCAAGGACGCGGTGCTCGACTTCGTCAACGCGATCGGCGACGCACGTGCGCGAGCGCGGAGTGGCGCTGCGCGTGTGGTCCGACGGCGTCGGCGGCGGCGCCGCGACCCGCATCGACCCGCGCACGTCGGTGGAGTGGTGGGACGACGCGCCCGGCCACTCCCCCGCCCCCGGGACGCTGATCGCCGCACGGCCATGACGTCATGAACACGGGCTGGTGGCCGCTCTACTACGTGACCGGCGGCCCGCTGCAGGGACACCGGGCGCCGGTCGAGCACATGTACGAGAACTGGACCGCCGACGAGTTCAACGGCGAGTTCAGCCCGCGCTTCCTCACGCCGGAGGCGCCGTCCGAGCACACGATCGACGGTCCCAGGCAGCGCGGCGCCTCGCTGGCGGTCTGGAACGACGACCCGGCGGCACCCGGCGCGACCGAGCAGGCGGTCGCGGACGGCATCCGGCCGCGCCTGCGCGTGCTCGCACAGAAGACCTGGGGCACCACGCAGCTGACCGACAGCTACGCGGAGTTCGCCGAGCTCCAGCCGTAGTCGCCCGCGCAGCGCTCCGCCGCGCGCGCGTACAGCGCCGCCCGGGCGGCGTATCCCTCGGGCGTCGGATGCACCCTGTCCCTGGTCAGCCATTCGGGGTGGCGCTTGATCGCCCCCGCCCAGCTGACGATCCGCAGCCGCTCGTCGGAGTCCGCCAGCGAGCGCAACCGCGCGTTCGCCGCGTCGTAGGAGACGCCGCGCACGCGCGGTCGCACGATCGTCGCCCACAGCGCGCAGTCGCGGCGTCCGAGGCGCAGCAGGCTCGCGCGCACCGCGCTCTCGAGCGCGTCGACGTGGCGCGGGTCGTCGTTGGTGAACAGGCTGAATGCGAGCGCCCGCCGCGTCGCCGGCAGGGGGGTGATGCCGAGCAGCGCCATCCCCGCGGCCAGCGGGCGGCCGGAGTGCCCGTCGGTGGTGACGCGCCAGCCGGGCAGCGCCGCGCGCAGCGGTGCGTCGCTGCCGACCGCGAGCGAGTCCCCGACCAGCACCACCTCGGGCACCGCGGCGTAGTCGGAGTAGGGCGAGGCGAAGGCGTAGGAGGGGAGTGCCAGCGCGTAGCGGGCGGCGAACTCCTCGCTGCCCGACAGCGCCCGCAGGCGCACGTACCGGCGCTCGCGACCGAGCACCACCGGCAGCAGCGCCCGGAAGCGCCCGCGCCTGTCCGCGTACGTGCTCACGCGGCAGCTCCCCAGCTCGCAGCGCGCACGCAGCTCGACGAGCGCGAAGCGCCGCGCGCGGCCCCTGACGACGATCTGCGCGGCGAGGCTGGCCGCGTGCGGATGCGCCTGGACCTGCGAGACCGGCCGGACGATGCGCAGGCTCGCGCCGTCCGCCGGCGCCGCCAGCACGAGCAGGAAGGCGAGCGCTAGCCGCCGCATGACCGGGCCGCGTTCGCGTACAGGGCGGCGCGCGCCTGGTAACCCTCCGGCGTCGGATGGATCGCGTCGTCGCCCATCAGGCTCGGGCTCGCTCTCACCGTCTCGACCCACGGGACGAGGATCAGACGCGGTGAGAGCTCCGCCTCGAGCGCCGCGAGCCGCGCGTTGGCCGCGCGGTAGGTCGCGCCCAGGTACGGCGGCCGCGCGATCGTCGCCCATACCGCGCAGCCGCCCGGGCCGACAGCGTCCACCGTTCGCCGCACGGCTGCCTCGAGCAGATCGACGTTGTGGGGGTCGTCGTTGGTGAAGAGGCCGACCGCCAGCACGGTCGGCTGCGAGCTCACGTCGATGCGCTCGATGATCGCCATGCCCTCCGCGAGCGGCCGCCCGTTGCGGGCGTCGATCGACACGGTGTAGCCGTCCAGCAGCGCCGGCAGCAGGGTCTCGATGCCGACGGTGAGCGAGTCGCCGACGACGACGACGCGCGTCGGTCGCGGCGCGGGCGTGCTCTGCGGCTCGGACTCGGGGATCGGGGTGACCGCCGCCGTCGCGACGACGCGAATCCGAACCCGGTCGAGCGGGTCGGACGTGACGGTGGAGACGGCGATCGTCGTGCGCGCGGCTCGCGGGCGCAGCGTGCCGCGCCAGCGCCCGGCGGCGTTTGCGCGCGCCACCGCCTGGCAGCCCGCCGCAGCACACCCCGCGTCGAGCAGCACGGTCGTCCCCGGGTCGGCGCGGCCGGTGACCGCGAGCGTCCGGCCCGCCTTCACGCGCGCGCCCGCACGCGGGGAGGAGATCGTGATGGCGGTCGTGGCGCTCGGCGTGGCGCTGGGACGCGGCGACGGCGTCTCGGTTGCGCGTGGCGTGTCCGTCCCGTTACCACATCCCGCCACCACCACCAGCGCCATCGCGACTACATTCCGCGCATGCTTCGACGCGCCCTTCTCCCCTGCCTGGCCCTTCTGCTCATCTTCGCGGCCACGGCCGGCGCGCGCCCGACCGCGCACGCGGCCAAGAACTGCTCGCTGTCCTCGGCCGAGCGCGGCGGCAACAAGCCCAGCACGCTCGGGACCACGTACGTGACCTCGCTGTCGGCCAAGAACGTGTCCTGCCGCCGGGCGAAGAAGCTCGTCAAGGCGTTCCACGCCTGCCGTCCGGGCAAGGCGGGGCGCTGCCCGTCGGTGCGGCGCTACAGCTGCTCGGAGAAGCGCACCTCGAGCCCGTCGCAGTACTACTCGACCGCGACCTGCACCAAGGGTTCGAAGAAGGTCACCCACAAGTACACCCAGTTCACCTAGGGGACGTCCTTGAAGTCCTCCGCGAGCGCCTCCTGCACGGCGTCCGCGGCCAGTTCGGCACCGCGCTCGTTGAGATGGATGCCGTCGGCCTCGCGCACGAGCTGCGTGCTGCCGTCGACCTCCATGCTCTCGCGGTAGCGATCGTCAGGGGTGAACACGGTCGTCATGTCGAGCACGCGCACCTGCGCGCGGTAGGGCGCGGCGGCCGCGCGCACCGCGGCGTTGACCGCGCGCGCGACCGGCTGGCTCTCGCGATCGCGCGGCAGCGGCAGGGTGAGCCAGTACACCCGTGCCACGCCGTCGCGCCGGTAGGTGTCCATCATCGTGCGCGCGCGCGTCGCGTAGGCCGCGGCCCACTCGGTGCCGCAGCACTCGGCGCCGTCGATCGGGAAGCCCTCGTTGGCACCGATGAACACGACCACCGCCTCCGGCCGGTTCTGGCCGACCTGGCGCACCGAGAGCTTGCCCCAGTCGAGCAGGTCGGTCTTCGAGATGCCGGTGCCGATGTGGGGATCGCGGATCACCTGCGTCGCGTCACCCCCCGCGAAGCGCCGCGCCAGCACGCTGTCGAGCGGCTGGATCATCGAGTCGCCGGTCACGAGCAGCACGCGCAGGCCGCGCGAAGGTGGCTTGCCCGGCCCGAGGTCGGTCGGCCCGAAGGCGTCCGGCGTCACCGGCGGCACGCCCTGCGACTTCGGGTTGAGCGCGGCGAAGCCGCCGGCGGCAGTGGCCAGGTCCTCGTCGGGCGACAGCCCCGCGGTGACGTCTCCGACGATGTCGGCGAGCGGCAGCTTGTCGGCCAGCCACGCCGCAGGACGGCCGACGGCGAGCACGCTCACCCTGATCGGGCCCGGATCCATCCGCTCACCCGTGCGCTCGATCGACGGCCCCTGAGCGATCACCAGCAGCACGGCCGCGACGAACACGACCACCAGCGCCTCGCGCGCGCCGCGGCGGCGGGTGGCGGGCGAGATGGGCGGGATGATCTCGGGGTCTTGGGGCATCTAGAACTGGAAGTAGATGAAGGGCGGGACGCCCTGGGACGGGACGGTGGCGGCGACGAAGATGACGACGGCGGCGAGCCCGAAGCCCAGCGCGGTCGGGTTGAGCGCCTCCAGGCGCAGCCGGACGGCCTCGATCGGACGGCGGGGGACGAGCTGGAGGCCGATCACCACGGCCACTGCGAGGACCGCGGGCACGGTCCACAGTGTCGCAGCGCCGAAGTCGGTCAGCTGCCCCAGCACGTCGCCCGCGATGCCGAGGCTCGGGCTGCGGAACAGGACCCAGCCCAGCACGACGAGGTGGAAGGTGACGAACCACTTGAGCACCGCCGGCGCACGCACCCGGCCGGCGAGCAGCCGCTCCCCCGCCAGGCCCGCACCGTGCAGCGTCCCCCACAGCACGAACGTCCACGCCGCGCCGTGCCACAGCCCGCCGAGGATCATCGTCAGCATCAGGTTGCGATACGTGAGCAGGCTCGCCCCTGCGGTTGCCGCCGAGCGGGATGTACAGGAAGTCGCGCAGGAAGCGGCTCAGCGTCATGTGCCAGCTGCGCCAGAACTGCTGGAAGCCGAGCGCCGCGTACGGGCGATCGAAGTTCTGCGGGAACACGAACCCGCACAGCAGCGCCAGGCCGATGGCGATGTCCGTGTAGCCGGAGAAGTCGCAGAAGATCTGGGCGGCGTAGGCGTAGCAGGCCAGCAGCACGTCCGGCGCGGAGTAGGCCTCCGGGACCGCGAACACCGGATCGACGACCTCGCGGGCGAGGAAGTCGGCGATCGCGACCTTCTTGATCAATCCGAGCATGATCAGCCCGACCGCCGCGCCGACGGGGACGTCGCGCGGGTTGCGCGGCGTCGCGAGCTGCGGCAGGAACTCCTTCGCGCGCACGATCGGGCCGGCGACCACGTGCGGGAAGAAGCTCAGGTACAGAGCGACGTCCATCATGCTCGCGGGCTCGACCGTCCCGCGGTAGACGTCGACCGTGTACGAGATCGCCTGGAAGGTGAAGAAGCTGACGCCGAGCGGGATCGCGAGCGCGGCCAGCGGTGCCGACAGTCCGAGCCCGAACCAGTCGAGCACGTCGTTGATCTGCGTGGCGAAGAAGCCGTAGTACTTGAACACGCCCAGTACGCCGAGGTCGAGCGCGACCGCCGCGGCGAGGATTCGCTTGCGCGCCGTCTGCGACCGCGCGCGACTGATGGACCGCGCGGCGACCTGGTTGCCGATCGTGATCGCCGCCAGCAGGAGGCAGAACTTCCACCCCGCCGCCGCGTAGAACGCGTAGCTTGCGAGCAGCATGAACGGCTTCCAGATGCGCTGGCGCGGCATCAGCGCCCAGTTCGCCGCCAGCACCAGCGGGAAGAAGATCGCGAACTGGACGGTGGGGAAGATCATCGTGCTGCTGGTGCTTCAGGCGGCGCCGGCCGAGGCGATCGGTCCCTGCGACGCGCAGAAGCGGCTCGACGCCCGCCGCTCGGCCAGCGGCGAGCGGCCACCGTACGCCCTCGGCGACAGCGTGATGCTCGGCGCGGCGCAGGCGCTCGCGCGCGCGGGCATCAAGGTCGACGCCCGCGGCTGCCGCCAGTGGTCACACGGGCTTGACATCCTCGAACGGCGCAAGCGCAGGCACCGCCTCCCGCGCGTGGTGATCGTGGCGCTCGGCACCAACTGGGTGGTCACCCGTTCCGATACGCGGCGGGCGCTGCAGATCCTCGGACCCGGGCAGAGGCTCGTGCTCGTCACGCCGCGCCCCGCGGCCGACGCCGGCGATGCCGCGCTGATGCGGCGGGTCGCGCGCAACCACCCGCACCGGGTGTGCCTGGCCGACTGGGCCAGGCTGTCGGCGCCGCACCCGGAGTGGGCGCCGGGCGACGGCATCCACCTGTCGGCGTCCGGCGTCGCCGCGTTCACACGCATGCTCAAGCCGTACCGGCGCGTCACAGCAGACCGTCCCGGGCCATGCGGCGGATCACCAGGGTCGCGGCGATCGAGGCCCCCGCGACGTTGAGGTGGATGCCGTCGTCCTGGCGGACGGAGACCGTGCGGCCCCGCCAGCTGATGCTCTGACGGAAGGCGTAGCCGGGCGTGAACGTCCGGGGCAGGTCGATCAGGCGGGCGAGTCGCCGGTTGCGGCGCTGCGCCATGCGCAGACCCCGGTTGACGGCAACGAAGACGCGGCGGAAGTTGGCGGGCCGCGGTGCCGGCAGCAGGCACCAGTAGACGGCGCCGGTGCGCGCGTAGGTGCGCATCATCCGGCTCACCACGCGCGCGTACTTGCGCGACCAGGCGCGGCCGCAGCACTGCGTGTCGCCGAACGGGAATCCGTCGTTGGCGCCGATGAACATGACCGTGGCGTCCGGCCGGTAGCGCGCGGTCTCGCTGCGGGCGTGCCGCGGCCAGTGGAAGAAGAAGGGCTTGCTCAGGCCGCTGGAGATGTGCGCGTCCGAGCGCACGCGGTGGCGGGGCTCCAGTCGCTGCGCGAGCAACGAGTCGATGATCTGGATCATCGAGTCGCCGGTGGCGAGCAGGCGGATGCGCCTGGGGCGACGGACGCGAACCGTGCGCGTGACGTTCTCGGCGTGGACGCGCCACCGGCCCGCGCGCCGCAGCCGCAGCCGGGCCGGTGCGCGGCGACAGACCTTCGCCCGGGCGGGCCCGCGCGCGCACACCCGCGCGTGGACGTCGCCGAGCCCGAAGCGGTCCTCGATGCGCACGCGCACCGTGCGGCCGGCCCGCGGACCGCGCGGCCGGACGACCAGCTTGTAGCGGTCCCGGCAGCCGGGCGTCGTCACCCGGGCCTCGGCGCGCAGCCCGTCGCCGTAACCGACGAACGTGCGCCGCCGGCGCTCGCAGCGCCACTCGCCGGCATGCGGGATCGTCGCCGCGCCGGTGGCGTCCAGCGTCACCGTGGCGACGCGCCGCAGGCCTTCTGTGACGCTGACGTGCGCGCCGGGCGGACCGCTCAGGCCGACGTCGATGCGGCCGGTGCGCTCGATCGACGCCGACATCTCCAGCGGCGGGGTCTGCGCGGCGGCCGTCGCAGTGACGGCCGCCGACGCGAGGAGCGCGAGCAGCGGCGCTTTCACGCCGCGGGAAGTTAGGGCGTCAGAGGCTCCAGTGCGAGTAGCCGCCGTGCTTCCACATCCACATCGCGGCGAGCGAGGCCCAACGCGGGTGGTACGGGGACCTGCGGTCGTACGGCGTGGACGCCCACGTGCCGGGCATGAACTGGTAGAGGCCTGCGGCGCCCGAACTCGAGTTCGTCACCTTGTAGTCGTAGTTCGACTCGCGCCAGGCGATCGCGTAGGCCTGCTTGCGCGGCTGGTGGAAGTGTCGCGCGGCGCGGCGGATGAAGCACTTGGACACGTTGTGGCGCTTGTCGTAGCGCCAGCAGCTCTTGCGGTCGGGCTGGTCGCGCGTGCACAATCGATTGGAGCAGAACGCGTCGGGACCAGACTTCTTCGCCGCAGCCTGGGGAGCGAGCGGTGAAGCCATCAGCGTGACGAAGAGGGCGGCGGCGGCGAGACACGCACGCAGCGCGCGGTTGGGGGACAGCATCGAGGTCGGCCTCCTGTGCCGGCAGACGTCATGGGAGCGCCGGCGATCGGTTCGGCAGCGAGGCCTGCGCGGACAGTGCCGCACGGCAGGCCAGGGCCGCCAGGACCTCGACGAGGCTAGAACGTCTGTTCGCTATCCGTGTGTGCCCGCGCACACTGCAACAATCCGCCCATGTCGCTTGGACCGGACTTCGCCCACGCCTTCACGACCAGGGACGCGGGACGCGTGCGCGAGCTCCTGCATCCCGAGATCTCCTTCCGCGCCCTGACGCCGAATGCCAGCTGGGACGCGGACGACGTCGACGGGGTGCTGGGGATCCTCTTCGGCGGCTGGCTGGAGGACTCCGACGTCGTGGACTCGCTCGACCACGTCGAGACCGGCGCCGTCGGCGATCGCGAGCGCGTCGGCTACCGCTTCACGCTCACCAACGCCGACGGCACCCACGTCGCCGAGCAGCAGGCGTACCTCTCCGAGCGCGACGGACGCATCGGCTGGATGCGCGTCGTGTGCTCGGGGCTGCGGCCGGTTCAGATGTAGCTGCTCGACACGGTGTTCGCCTCGGAGCGTGCACGCTCAGCTCCGACCCCGCGGTGCCCGGGCCGTAGCCGACAGCAGCAATAGGCGGCCGCGGTCAGACCACGCGCCGCCCCGGCGCCCAACCGCGCTGACTTTCCGCCGGTCAGCGCGAAGCGCGCTGGATTTCCACCGCAGTCCGGCGGAAATCTGGCACGGTTGGTGCTGACCGACGGAAACCTGGCGCGCTTCGCCATCGGCCGCACTGACGATCCCGCGTCCGCAAATCGAACGACTCAGGAGGCCGACTAGGGTCCGGGGATGAGCCCGGCCCGGCCGACGGTCACCCTCATCGGGCTGCGTGACGAGCCCGCGCACCACGAGCTGCGCGACCTGCTCACGCGATCGGCGCAGCCCCACGAATGGCTCGACGCACATTCCGGCGCGGGGCGCGCGGCGCTCGCCGCGGCGGGCGCGGGCGTCCACGAGCTGCCCGTCGTGATCGACGCCGACGCGGTCCACCGGCGTGTGACTCCGGAGTCGCTCTTCGCCGCCTGGGAGGTCGGCGACACCCCGACTCGCGAGCGCTACGACGTCGCCATCGTCGGCGCCGGGCCAGCCGGTCTGGCGGCAGCGGTGTACGCGGCGTCGGACGGGCTCGCCACCCTGGTGATCGAGCGCGACCTCCCGGGCGGCCAGGCCTCGCACACGTCGATGATCGAGAACTTCTTCGGCTTCCCGGAGGGCATCGGGGGCGCGGAGCTGGCCCGGCTCGCGGGGCGACAGGCGGAGGGCTTCGGCGCCGAGCTGCTGATCCGGCGCGGCCTCGTGCGCGGCGATCACGCGCCGGGCGGCCACCGGCTCGTGCTGGCCGGCGGACTCGAGGTCTCGGCGACGATCGCCATCGCCGCGCCGGGCATGGAGTGGCGCCGCCTCGAGGCGCCGGGCGTCGAGGAGCTGCTCGGGCGAGGCGTCTTCTACGGGGCGGGCCGCAGCGAGGCGACGCAGTGCGGGGGCGATGACGTGATCGTCGTGGGAGCGGGCAACTCAGCCGGCCAGGCGGTGATGAACCTCGCCGGCGCCGGCGCCCGGGTGCGGATGCTCGTGCGCGGCGAGTCGCTGGGCAAGACGATGTCGGCCTACCTCGTCGAGCGCATCGAGCGGCACCCGCTGATCGACGTCCGCTTCGGCGCGCAGGTCGCCGAGGCGCACGGCGAGGCGCGGCTGGCCGAGGTGACCGCGCGCGATGCCTCCGGCACCGAGGAGCGCCTGCCCGCGCGCGCGTTGTTCGTCTGCATCGGCGGTAGCCCGCGGACCGGCTGGGCCTCCGACGCCGGTGTCCGCCTCGACGGCCGCGGCTATGTCCTCACGGGCCCCGACCTGCTCAGCGCCGGGCGGCGGGCGGACGATTGGCCGCTCGACCGCGACCCGCTCGCTCTCGAGACCAGCGTGCCCGGCTTCTTCGTGGCGGGCGACGTGCGCAGCGGCTCGACCAAGCGGGTCGCCGGCGCGGTCGGCGACGGCGCCATGGCCGTCGCGCTCGCCCACCGGCGCCTGGAGGAGCTCGCGACGGCCGGCTAGTGTCGTGATTCGTTGGTTCGGGCGCAGTTATCGGCCCGGATGGTCGTGTCTGGCGGTCGGCGACAAACCGCCGGCATACCGGGCGTATGTGGGCGTTTGTCGCCGGCCGCCAGGCGCGGGCAGGCGAGTCGAGAACTGCCCTCGAAGCAATGAGTCACGGCACTAGATCCGGATCGCTGCGACGCGCTGCCGGCCGCCGGCGCGTGCGACGACGGTGACGATCGCCGTCTTGGCGTCACCGCTGAGCGGGAGCGACAGCTCGTGCGTCCCGCGCGACAGGCGGGTCCGCCGCGCGCCGAGCGTCGTGAGCACCGGCCGCGGCTCGTGCCAGCGCGGCGAGACGATCTGCTCGAGCTCGGCCGTGCGCACCAGCGCCTGGACGGTCGCGCCCGCGGCCAGCTGCACCCGCAGGTCGACGCGGCCCGCGCCGCGCCGGGCGCGTACGCCGAGGCCGGGCACGCTCGCGGCATCCTCGAGCCCGCCGGCCTGCTCGCCGGCGGGAGGCCCGAACACCTTCTCCGGCGGCACGCCGCCCGGCGGCAGCCGGAAGGGCCCGGTGACCTCGTAGATCGCGCCGCGCGAGCCCTGCTCGGGCAGGCTGGGCGAGAACCTGTACGCGCGCTGCGAGCCGAAGTACATGCGCGTCCCGGACGGGTCGAAGACCACGCCGACCATCTCCGAAAGCACATGGTTGGGACCGGTGAGCTGGCAGAAGGGAGCGACCGTCCGCTCGCCGGTGACCGGGTCGGGCGGCGTGATCATCCCGATCTCCATGTTGCCGCCGTCCTCGCACACGAACACGTCGCCGGCGGCGCTGACGGTGACGTTGTCGACGGCGTCGAGCGCCGAGCCCGGCGTCTGGGAGCGGTCGTAGATCGTCTCGATCGTCTGGGCGTCGGTGTCGTGGGCCCAGACCTTGCGGTCGCCCTTGGTCGTGAAGTAGACGATCCCCTCGTCGTACCAGAGGCCCTCGCCGCCGTCGAAGCGGGTCGCCTGCGGCACCTGCTCGCGCGTGAAGGCGCCGGCGGTGACGAGGTTGGGGTCGGGTACGGGGTGCCAGACGACCGCACCGCCGGCGCGGACCTCGGCGACCTCGAGCACACCGGCGAGGAGGCTCGGGTAGGCGTCGGGGACGAAGCGGTAGAAGCAGCTGTCGCCCTCGTCCTCGGTGAGGAACGTGTGGCCGTGCACGGGGTCGGTCGCGGTCGCCTCGTGGGCGAAGTTCCCCAGCGCCGGGCGCGGCATCGCGGGCAGGATGCCGGCGGGGTCGGCCTCCCACACCATGCCGCCGGGGTGCTCCTCGCACGACAGCCAGGTGCCCCACGGCGTCGGGCCGCCGGCGCAGTTGAGGTTCGTGCCGGCGAGGATGCGGTAGGCACGCTCGATCGTCCCGTTGGGACGAAAGCGGATCGCCGACGAGCCGCCGCCGAGCACGCCGGGCGCCTCCGAGTTGGAGACCAGGATCCAGCCGCCCGCCTGCGTCCTGTAGGTCGCCTGGCCGTCGCAGGCGAAGTGCCACGGGTAGCCGCCCACCCACCTGCCGCCACGCGCGATCTCGCGGCCGCTGAAGCCGGGCGGAAGGCGCAGCCCGTTGCGATCGGGCGAGCCGAGCGGCCCGTAGGGAGACTCGCCCGCGACGGTGCCGGCGGCCAGCGCGTCGCGCAGCCAGGCCGGGCCCAGCAGCAGCGATCCGCTCGCTCCCGCCGCGGCGGCGAGGAACTCACGTCGACCCAGGCGCGCTCCCACGGGCGTCATTTAACCGGGCGTCAAGGGGTTGCGCGCCGGTGGGTGCGTCTGCCCGCCGAGAAGTGGTCGGTAGGCGGCCCGCCGAACGCTGCACCGATCATCGCCGCGTCATGGGCTGCCGGCGCGCAGGGCATGACAGTGACCGACTGGCAGCCCTAAGGGCATCCGCACGCCTGGTCTCAGTTGGTGCTCCCTCCCTGCTGGTGAGCTCGAGGTGGAGGAAGTTGGCGTTGTGCTTGGAGTCCTCGCGGGTGGTCATCGTGCCGCGGGTTCCGGTGTAGGCGCCGGTGCCGCCGAGCACGATCAGCGTGAGCGTGCGCGCGGCGGCATCGCGCACGTGCGCCGGTGCGGCGGGGTCGAACGACTTCTTTGTGATCATTGTGAGCCTCTCCTTCGGGGCGACCCGGCCAGCGTCACTCCACCGGGCCTGATCGCCGGCACTGTGCGCAGGCGGCCCTTGATGACGGCTTGATCGCGCTTGAGGGCGCCTTGAGCCAGCTCAGGGCTTGAGCGCCGACCCTCGCGCCTGTACGGTCGTGTCAGGGGGGCGCGATGGAATTCCGCATACTCGGACCGCTCGAGGTTCGCGAGCAGGGCGAGCTACTCGAGCTGAGGGCCGGCAAGGAGCGCACGGTGCTCGCGATGCTCCTCCTGTCCCCCGGCTCCGTGGTTTCCGTCGACCACCTGATCGAGGCGCTGTGGAACGGCGCTGCGCCCGCGAGCGCGGTCAACAGCGTCCACGTGTATGTCTCGAAGCTGCGCAAGCTCCTTGGTCCGCGCCTGCTCACGCGCGCACATGGCTACGCACTCGAGATCGAGAGCAGCGAACTCGACGTCCAGTGCTTCGAGCAGGATCTCGCCGACGGCCGCCGCAAGCTGGCCAGTGGCGACGCCCGGGGGGCGGCGGAGGCTCTGCGCAACGCGATGACCATGTGGCGGGGGCCGCCGCTGGTCGAGTTCACTTACGAGGCCTTCGCGCAGGAGCCGATCAGGCGGCTCGAGGAGCTGCGGCTCTCCGGCGAGGAGGAACGCATCGAAGCGGAGCTCGCGTGCGGCAAGCAGGCAGAACTGGTCGTGGAGCTCCGGCGGCTGGTGGCCGAGCACCCACTGCGCGAGCGATTCACGGCTCAGCTCATGGTGGCGCTTTACCGCGCGGGACGACAGGCCGAGGCGCTTGAGGTCTACGCGGCGGCGAGGGAGTCGTTTGTCGAGGAACTGGGTCTGGAGCCCGCACGGTCCCTGCGGGAGCTTCAGGGCGCGATCCTCGACCAGGATCCGGGGCTGGATCTGGTCGCGTCGCCGCCGGCCGTCGAGAACCGGCGGCCACCGCCGTCACGGCGCGGCCTGAGGCTGCTGGCGGCCGGAGGCGTCCTCGTCGTCGGAGTGGTGCTCGCCGTAGCGCAGCTGTCGGGGCCCGGTCACCTCGAGCGCGTTGACGCCAATGCCATTGCCCTCATCGATGGCGGCGAGAACGCAATCGTCGGCCAGGTCACGTTGGTCGAACGCCCTGAGGCGATAGCTGCGGGCGGTGGGTACATCTGGGCCGCGAGCGAACGCGACGGGATCGTGACCCGGATAGACCCGGACAGCCGGTCGGTGCGGAGCCTCGACATCCAGGCTCGGCCTGCGGCGGTGGCGTTCGGCGGCGGATCGCTCTGGGTGGCCGACGCGGCGGCGGGATCGGTGACGCAGATCGACCCGCGGACGTTCAGGGTCGCGCGCCGCTACGAGGTCGGCAGCGCGCCCGTGGCCGTGGCTGTGGGCGAGGGCGCCGTGTGGGTGGCGAATGGGTTCGACGGGACCGTCTCCCGCATCGATCTCGATGGGGGGAGGACGAAGACGATCCCGGTCGGAGCCAGTCCCGCCGGTCTCGCTGTCGGGCTCGGGGCGGCCTGGGTGACCACCGAGGCCGACGGCCGGCTGATCCGTATCGCCGCGCGGACCGCCTCGGTGACCGGGTCGGTGAACGTCGGGAACGGGCCGTCCGGCGTGGCGACCGCCGACGGCAGCGTCTGGGTCGCCAACCGGCAGGACGACACCGTCTCGCGCGTCGATCCGGGGTCCGGCTCTGTGGCGGCAACGATTCCGGTCGGGCGGGGGCCGGGCGCGGTCTCGGCGGGCCTCGGCGCTGTGTGGGTGGCCAACGGCGGCGAGGGCTCGGTGTCGCGCATCGACGCGCGGGCTGGAGTGGTGGCGGAGACGATCCCGGTCCGCAGCAGCCCGGACGAGCTCGCCGTCGCCGACGGGAAGCTCTGGGCGACCACCGCGCCGCTGGCGAGCGGGCATCGGGGCGGAGTGCTCCGTGCGGAGGTGGGACAGAGCGGGTGCGTGTGCGTGGACCCGGCCTTCGCCCAGGGCGGGCCGTCCGCCCCGGCGGTGTCGCTGGCCTACGACGGACTGGTCGCGTACCGCCGGGTGGGCGGCGTGGCCGGTGCACGTCTGCTCGGGAATCTCGCCCAGCGGGTCCCGGCGCCCACCGACCGCGGCCTCACGTATGTCTTCCGCCTGCGCGACGGCGTCCGCTACTCCGACGGCACCGCCGTCCAGCCTGCGGACGTCCGCTACAGCCTGGAGCGCTCGCTCAGGATCAATCCCGATGCGGCCTCGCTGCTCGGTGGGATCGTGGGAGCAGACGGCTGCGGGAAGCCGAAGGAACCGTGCGATCTTGCCGCCGGGATCGATGTCGACGCCGCTGACCGAACGGTCACCATCCACCTGCGAGCGCCCGACCCCAACTTCGTCCACAAGCTCTCGCATCCGTGGGCGTACGTGTTACCGACCGGCACTGCGCTGCGCGAGGTCCGCGCGGCGACCGTGCCCGGGACCGGGCCGTACCGGATCGCGGAGGTCAGCCACGACCAGAGCGTCCGGCTCGTGCGCAATTCCCGCTTCCGCGTGTGGTCTCGCGACGCTCGTCCCGACGGCTTCGCGGACGAGATCCGCCTCGAGGCCGGAAGGAGCCCGGGCGCGAGCATCGCGGCCGTCGAGAAGGGCAGGGCTGACTGGGTCTCTATCTACCCGATCGAGCCACGCCGGGCCGCGGTGAGCAGGCTCCTGACCCGACACGCCGGCCTCCTGCACGCGGAGCGGTCGCTGTTCACCGAGTGGATGTTCCTCAACACGCGCGAGCCGCCGTTCGACGATCTCCGCGTGCGTCGGGCCCTGAACTTCGCGGTCGACCGCGGCGCGATCGCCGATCTGCTCGGCGGGTCGCAGGTCGCGGAGCCGACCTGTCAGATCCTTCCGCCGGGCCTGCCGGGCTACCGGCCCTACTGCCCGTACACGCGCGCGCCGAGCCCGGCACAGCTCTGGAGCGAACCGGATCTCCAGACAGCCCACAGACTCATCGCAGCATCAGGCACGGAGGGCATGCGCGTGGTCGTGCACGGGCGCGAGGACCGGCCCCAGTACGGGCGCTACGTCGCAGGGCTCCTGCGCCGGCTCGGTTATCGGGCCTCGCTGCGCCTGCACCCGATCTTCGTGCCCGGGCAGCCCGAGCGCTCGTACTTCGGCCACATCGCGAACTCTCGCAACCGGGTGCAGATCGCATCCACGAACTGGATTCCCGTCTACCCGTCGCCCGCCGACTACATCGCGCCGACGTTCTCCTGCGCGGCCTTCCGCCCGAACGACCCGGTCGCCAACGCGAACCTCTCCCGGTTCTGCGATCGCACCGTCGACGCCGACATGCGCAGGGCGGCGGCGCTGGCGGTGTCAGACCCCGCCCGGTCGGCAGCGCTCTGGGAGCGCGCCGATCGTGCGCTCACCGACCGCGCCGCTGCCGTGCCACTCGTGAACCCGCGGTCGATCGACTTCGTCTCGGCCCGCGTCGGCAACTATCAGTTCCACCCGCAATGGGGGGCCCTGCTGGACCAGTTGTGGGTTGAGTAGCTTCGATCAAGGCGCCGTCAAGGGCGATCAAGCGGCCCTCAAGGCCGGCCGGCGACGGTGGGCCGGTGGCTATTCGCCGAGTGCTGAGAAGGTTGTTCGTCTTGCTGGTCGCGTCGTGCGCGATCGGCACCGCAGCCGGCGTTGCCGCTGACGACGGGGCCGCAAAGGACGCTCGGCTGGAGCGGCCGGTGGTCGTCCGCGTCGGCGACGGTGGATTCCAGTGGCGCGACGCAGCGCTCGGCGTGGCGGCAGCCACGGCCGTCGGGCTCGTCGCAGTCGGAGCAGTACTCATCTCCAGAGGAGGCAAGTGATGGATTTCATTCGCACGGCCGCGGCCGCGGTTGCGGTACTCGCGGCTGGGGCGCTCGCTGCAGCACCTGCCGACGCGAGTTTCGCGGGATCAAACGGCGCGATCGCATTCGACGGTTTCGGCGCAGACGGGGAGCTGGACATCTTCGCCATGCGCCCCAATGGCCACGGCGCGGTCAACCTGACCAACACCCCCGGCGCCGACCAGCAGCCGGCGTGGTCGCCCGACGGAGACCGGATCGCCTTCGCGAGCAACCGCGACGGTGACTTCGAGGTCTTCGTCATGAGGGCCGACGGCACGCGCGTCAGGCAGCTCACGCACGGCGCCGGAGCGGAGGAGTTCGACCCCACCTGGTCGCCCGACGGTCGGCATCTCGCCTTCGTCGCTTACGCAGACGGTGACACCGACATCCACACGATGCGCGCCGACGGCACGCGCCGAGTGAACGTCACCAATAGCCCCGATTGGGACCTCGAGCCCAACTGGTCGCCGACGGCCCCGGTGATCGCGTTTCAGAGCGACCGCGACCCCCACGCCGGCACGCCGGAGATCTACGCCGTCGCGGCCGGCGGCGGACCGCCCGTGCGGCTCACCTTCCTCACCGGCCTGGAGCCCAACTGGTCGCCGGACGGCCGGCACATCGCGTTCGACAGTTACCGCGATGGCAACGGCGAGATCTACCGCATGCGCGCCGACGGCTCTCGCCAGGCTCGCCTGACCGACGACCCCGCCGACGACATTCGCCCCGTGTGGTCGCCGGACGGTCGCCAGATCGCCTTCGACCGCATGATCGGCCCGGATCTCTATGAGCTGTTTCGCATGAAGAGCGACGGAGGCAAGGCGCGCGACATGGCCAGGGGCTCGGCGCTCGAGTTCGCTCCGGACTGGCAGGCCGCGACGAGTCACGACCAAGACAAGGAGGACTAGCAATGCGAAAGACAGCTATCACCGCGACGGTTGTCGGAGGGGTCGCGGCGATCGCGGCCACCGGGGCGATCGCCACACCGCCGTCAGGGCTGAAGAGCCAGCTCCTCGCGCGCGGCGAGGCCGGCCGCTTCAACATCCACGACAAGAGCATGCACTTCAAGCTGGATGCCAAGCGACCGACCCAGGTTGCGCTCGTCCGGGCGACCCTGGACCCGCACGGCTCAACGGGATGGCACGGGCATCCGGGGCCCTCGATGGTGATCGTGGCAACCGGCACCTTGACGATGCTTGAGGCCGGGGACGACGGTGGGTGCTCGGTCCACGCGTTTAGGGCCGGCAGCGCCTTCGGGCATCCCGAGCACGTCCACAACTTCGTCAATCGCACCGACGCAGTGGTCGAGTTCTACGTCGCGTACTTCGTGCCGGAGCGGACCGGCGCGCTCCTCAACGACGTCGACCCCGCGCCGGCCGGGTCATCCGCGTGTGACGCCGCGGTGCCGACGGGGGGCACGTGATGACCCGCGCGAAGCAGCGAGCGTCGCTCCTCTCGACCGTCATGCTCGCCGGTCTGGCGGGCTGCGGGGACGCTGGAGAACCGGCGGCGCGCGTCGACGCGGCGCCCACGTCGACCGTCCCGGCCGCCCCAGTTGCCGCCACGCCCGAAGCGACCGCCAAGCCCAAGGGGCCGACCACGCGGCTGACCGTCACGACGCCTCGCGACCGGATCATCTTCGACCGTAAGCGCCTGCGGGCTCGCCCCGGCACGGTCGTGATCACGATGATCAACAAGACGGTGGAGGTCCACAACATCTCGCTCAAGGGCAACGGCGTATTCGAGGTCGGCCCGAACGCGCGTGGAGGCCGAAGCGTGGTGAGCTCGGTCGTCAAGCCCGGCCGCTACACGTACTACTGCTCGATCATCGGGCACACGGGCCAGCGCGGAACGCTGATCGTCGGCTAGCCCGCCGCCGCGCGGCGCTGAGCGGCGCCGCGCGGCATGACCTTCGGGCTACGCGCCGTGCTCGTCTCCACCGCGGTGGCCGATCGATGGGGTCTGCCGATCCCAGCGTAGGCGGCTGAAGCAACCCGAACTCAGGTGAGCCTTCAGCCCAACTGCGGCCTGAGCGGGGCTTTCGAAGTGGTCGGTACTGGGCTCGAACCAGTGACCTCCTGCTTGTCGAGCAGGCGCTCTCCCAGCTGAGCTAACCGACCTGGGAAAACCGGATGATAGCGCCGCGCGGGGCCCTCATCCGGTGACCTGCACGGCCTGCTGGAAGCTGCCGCGATCCTGCCAGGGCATGGGTGGGACGGTGATCGCTCCGGCCGCGATGAACTGCAGCTGGTCGCACGTCTGCGGGACGGTTTCCGGGCAGGTCGGGGCAACCCTGACCGCCTTGAGGTCGCCGACCTTCGCGGCCGCCGCCGTGAGCGTGCGGCGCAGGGTCTCGCGGCAGCGACGCATCGCCCCGCCGCCGCAGTAGCCGCGGCTGAGGCGCCCGCGGACGCGCTTGCCCAGCAGCGCGCGCAGGTCCTTCTGCACGTAGCCGTACCAGCCGTAGTAGTAGGTGTCGGGACCGTCCTTGGGCAGGTAGTCGACGTAGTTGATGTGGGCGATCGCGTCGAAGAGTTCGTCGCCGAGGATCGGGCGGTAGATGGCGTCGACGAGCGGGCCCCACCATGCGTCCATCAGTGCGACCGCCGCGGAGTCGTCGTAGGCGCCGTCGAGGTCGGCGTCGCGGCGGTGCGCGCCGCTCGCGACCCAGCCGCGCAGCACGTCGACCGCCGGCGCGACGTCCGCCGGGGGGCGGGGCCCGAGGGCGCGCAGCAGCCACGGCAGCACCTGCTCGCCGCGCACGTCGACGGTCCCCGCGTTGCCCATGATCGCCGCGAGCTGGCCGAGGCCGACCTTGCCGGAGCGCAGCGCGCGCCGCACGCGCGACTCCAGCCGCTGCGAGCGGTGCACCGACCCGTACTGCCAGTCGGCGTCGGATGCGCGCCAGCCCGGCGCCTGTTTCTGGTTCCAGGAGACGAGATAGCCGCGCGCGGGGTCGACCGCCTGCGGCAGCCGCCTGAACGGCAGCTTCCCGCGCCAGTCGAAGCGGCCCGTCCCCCACGTCGGCAGCTCCGGGTGCGTCCCTCGCCCCCGCCGCGGATAGATGCCGGACTGCACGTAGGCGATGTGCTCGGCGTCCGCGTAGAACCAGTTGTAGGAACCGCTGACCTGGGCGATGCGGCGCTGGAAGTCGCGCGGGCCGGTGATCGGCGAGACGGCGAGCGCCGTGAGGCCGAGCGCCGCCGCGACCTCGTGCCCGTACGACGCGCGGTCGCGTGCGAAAGCGACCGGCCGCCCGCCCACCGTGCCGTGCGCGAACACCGGCCCGTGCACCGAGCGCGCGACGCGGATGGTCGCGTGATACGGCGTCGTACGACCGCCCGTCAGCGCATCGGCCGGGCCGGGCTCCCAGTCGAGCGGGCGCTCCTGCACGGTGAACGGGACGCACCGGCCGCGGCGCACGTAGTGGCCGGACCGCTTCGTCGGAGCCGAGCCGTCGGGCTCGCACAGCCGCTCGGCGAAGACGTCCGTGTTGTCGCCCTGCGCGGTCGTCACGCTCCAGGCGAAGTCGCTGCCGCGCCCCGCGATCGGGAAGCCGGCGCCCGGGACCGTCGGCCCCCGCACGGCGATCCCCGGGCCTCGCAGGACCATCTCGTGCAGGATCGGCGGGGAGTAGAAACCGACCTGCGGCCCGGCGACCAGCAGCGGGTGACCCCCGACCGCGTGCCGCGCGTCGATCAGCAGCGCGTTGGAGGCGTGGCGGCGCAGGCCGAGCCCGGCGCTGAAGATGGTCGGCGCGGCCGGGCCGCTCGGGCTGCCCTCGCCCTGCAGGTGCTCGTCCGCTGACACGCTGCCCGGATCGGGCATCGCGATCGCCGCGCGGCGCGGGCGGCCCGGGTCGTCGAACGCGAACCGGCGCGTGACGACCACCGGGGCCTCCGGGTCGTCGCGGCTACGGAAGTCCCGGTACACGCGACCGCCGCCCCGACGCCCGAAGCGGGCGCGCGCGGCGGCGAGGACGGCCGCGGCGTTGAGGTCCCCGCCCCCGCCGAGCCCGAAGTAGCCGTTCAGCAGGCCCAGCAGGGAGACCGAGTCGGCCGCCGTCCAGTCGGCGAGCGGCTTCCCCAGCAGCGCGTACTCGGCCGGCTCGCGCTGGGGGTCGCCGCGCACCGCGGCGATGTACGCGTTCACGCCGGCGGTGTAGGCGGCGAGATCCTGCTCGAGCGCCGCGCCCCCGGGCGAGCCGGCCGCAGCGGCGTCGACCATTCCGAGCAGCTCGGCGTTCGTGTAGTCGGCGACCGCGAGCTGGGCGGCGTCGGCCTTGGCGTTGACCTCCCCCTCCCCCGGACCGATCAGGTTCGTCAGCCGTCCCTGCGCGGTGTGCCGGAGCACGTCCATGAAGAACAGCCGGTCCTGGGCCTGCGCGTAGCCGGCGCCCCAGTTGACGTCCGCGCGCGTGGTGCCCGTGACGTATGGCACGCCGTACTCGTCGCGCGCGATCGTCACGCCCGGCCTCGGCGCCTCGGTCACCGCATTCGCGGGCGGGTCCAGCGGCGCCGGTTTGAAGTAGCGGGTCAGCTCGCCGTCGGGCATCTGCTCGCCGATCGGCAGCAGGGCCGCGAAGAGGTCGCGCTGGCTGGTGAACACCGGCGGCGCCTCCCCGGTGAGCGCCTGGGCCGCGAAGTCCGCCGCCGTGGCGTTCGACCCCTGCCCGACCGGCATCAGCGAGAAGTAGCGGCCGGTGTCCGCCCGAGCGGCGGCGGGGAGCCCGAGCCAGAGCACGACGGCAACCGAGAGGAGGGAGCGGATCGGCTGACGCTAGCGCCGGGAGGGGCGGGCGTGCAAGCCTTCCGTGAGTGTTGTGGCTCGTCGTGCTGCTGGCGCTCCTGATCGCCGTTCCCGCTGGGGCCGCGGCACCCGAGTCGTGCGGCGGGCCGAAGAGCGCGAAGGCGATCACCGGGTCCTTCACCAGCGAGCAGACCGGCAGCTTCGTGATGGTGCCGTTCGAGGTGCCGAGGGGCACGACGGCGATCCGCGGCTGGTACTGCTACGACCAGCCCGACGGGCCGACCGCGCAGCTGCCGGCGTTCGCGATCCGGCACACGCTCGACTTCGGCTACTACGGACCGCGCCCACCCGGCCGGCGGCTGTGGACGATGCGCGAGTACCGCGGCTGGTCGGGCTCCGGCTTCTTCGACGACATCACCGTCTCGCCCGAGGGCTACGCGACCGACCCCGACCCGGGCAAGAAGCCCGTCGGGGCGACCTCGCGCGGCTACCGGCCGGGCCCGATCACACCGGGCACGTGGGCCGTCGAGCTCGGGGTCGCCGCCGTCGTGCCGCCCGAGCAGGGCGACTCCGACGGAACGGTGCAGTGGCGCGTCGAGCTGCAGCTCGAGACCGACGCCGCCTATGCCGACGAGCCGTACCGCCGCGCCCGCTACGACGCTCGCCCGGCGGCGGGCGGGCCGCGCTGGTTCGCCGGCGACTTCCACGTCCACACCGACCAGTCGGGCGACGCCAAGCACAACGCGCCGGCGCCGGACGTCTTCGGCTACGCGTTCAAGCCGTTCGACCAGGGCGGCGCCGGCCTCGACTTCGTGCAGGCGACCGACCACAACACCGACGGCGGCTGGGGCGAGTGGGGCCGCCACCAGCCCGCCCACCCCGGCAAGCTGATCGCGCGCAACGAGGAGATCACGACCTACCGCGGGCACGTCAACGCCCCGGGGATCCGCCGCGTCGCCGACTACCGGACCGGCCCGGTCTTCGAGCGCCGCGCCGACGGGACGCTGGAGCTCCTGCGCAAGGCCCGTCCGGTGAGCGAGCTGTTCGATGCGGTCCACGCCGCGAGCGGGATCACGACGATCAACCACCCGACGATCTTCGACGCCGCGATCCCGCCGTTCGCGATCGTCTGCCGGGGCTGCTCGTGGGAGTACACGCCCGAGGAGACGAGCTACGACAAGGTCGATGCGGTCGAGGTGGCGACCGGGCCGCAGGGCCTCAAGACCGGCACCATGCCCGGCCCGAACCCGTTCACGCCGCTCGCGCTCGAGTTCTACGAGGACGCGCTTTCCCGCGCCGGGCGCCCGCTCGCGGCCGTGTCGGGCAGCGACTCGCACTCGGGCGGTGACTCCGGACCCGAGGACGTCACCGGCACGCCGGTCGGCTCGCCGGCGACGATGGTCCACGCGCGTTCGTTGTCCGAGCGCGCGATCGCCGACGCCGTCCGCGCGGGCCACACGTACGTGCGCGCCTTCGGACTCGCCAGCCCGGAGCTCGTGTTCGAGGCGGTCGCCGGCAAGACCAAAGCGATCATGGGCGACACGGTGCGCGCTGACTCGGCGACCTTTACGGCTCGCCTGGTCGGCGGCGGCGCGGGGCCGGAACCGCTCACGCTGCTCGTGACCCGCAACGGCGAGACCTTCCAGGCCACCGGCGCCTCCGAGCTCACCTTCACCGCCGACGCGCCGGCGACAGGCACCGACCGCTACGGCCTGCAGGTGATGCGCGGCAGCGCGCTGGAGGCCTTCGCGACACCGATCTTCCTCACCCGTACACCCGCTCGCCCGCTGCGGGCACGCGCCGTCGGACGCGCGCGCCTGCGCGGCCGCCGTCTGATCGTCCGCTGCCGCGCCTCAGGCGACGGCCTGCGCGCGTGCCGCGTGCGCGCCGGCCGGCTCGGTTCCAGCACCGCCGCCATGTACCGCGACGGCGTCAGGCGCGTCCGCGTACGTCTGCGCCGCGTCCCGCGCAGGCTCACCATCAGCGCCACCGCCCTCGGCGACGGCACGCGCAGCGAGCCCCGCAGCCGGCGCGTCAGGCTGCGGTCCAAGCCTCGCCGCGGTCCCTGACGCCGCGTGCCCTCAGAGATCGACGATGCCGGTCACGACGAGCAGGACGAGAGTCACCGCCGCCGAGAGCAGCAGCGACGGGCCGCAGCCCAGCCGGTTGGAGAAGAAGACGAACATGCGGACCGAGTCGCGTACCTACCCCGCGTGGTCCGATCGACACCCGATGGGTGTAATTCCGACCACGGGCGGGCGATACGCTGGCGGCTGTCCTCCCGGCGCGGTGGCGGAGTGGCTACGCAGCGGCCTGCAAAGCCGTGTACACCGGTTCGATTCCGGTCCGCGCCTTGGCTCGGTATGGCCACGTATCGTGATCGTTGAGTGAGCAAGGTGGCACCGTTGTGTCCCGAGAATCGTGCCCGGCTCGCGTGAACCGCTCGATCGGAGCTGCCACGATGCGCCGGTGAGCGATCCCATCTGCGGGCAATGTGGGCTCGCGATCACCGGCGCTGTCGCCTCGACGGCGGACGGCAAGTCACTCCATCTGGAGTGCCGGCGCGATCATCTGCTCGGGCAGCCGCCTAACGTCGCCCTCATGTACGAAGGCCGAGGGGGTCACGGCAGCCAGGCGATCTCGCCGGGCTCGCACTCCGGAAGCTCGAACCCCAGCTGAGCGACCGCCTGTTGGCGCGCATCGGGGCCTCCTGAGCGAGCCCCACTCGCCAGTCGACGCGTACCGGCGTGGGCTAGTAGCGATGCGGCAGTTCGCCGTCTTGGTGAATCTCCCAGCGAAGCCCCGGCCCGAACTCGAGAACCAGACCGTCGGGAGTGATGACCTCCCAGTTGGGCGGATCGTCATCCGCCTCGACCGGAGTGGGTGACACGATCAGTACTCGATCTCCGGAGAGCGCGATCCGCAACTCGCCTGTGTCGATGATCGATATGTCATCGACGGTGAGACCGTCGAGCTCCTCGGGATCGGTCGGTTCGAAGTCGGCGTCCTGGGTGGAAAACCGCCAGAGGCGCTCGCCGCGGTCGTAGATGTCGAGATGGAGGACATCCGGATACGCAATGGCCGCACGGGCGATCCTGCCGCGCATCCCGCGCAGGATGGTCAGCGGTGACGCATCCAGGTCTTCAATCGTCGCCATGAGCGCCTTTCCATTCTCGCAGCCAGGCCACCAGCTCGCCATATTCGATGTCTTCTCTGGACCCGAGCGAGGCCTTCTCCGCATGGAAGTCATCGCTGGCCGCACGGCGGTCGGAGTCGATCAAGCCGGCCTCGCGACAGGCCTGCCGGAACTGCTTGACATCGCGCTTACGGGCCACGCTCGCGAGCGTATCCCCGACCGCGGCGTTCAACCTTCGGCGTCCTCGGGGCGCATGTTTAGATGCCGCGATATCGAGCTGACGTCGTCCTGTACCTCGACGCCTCAGACATGAGGGACGTGTCCCCGGAGGGAGAGGGCGGATGGACTCCGTGTCCCGAAACGGGCGAAATAGGACGAACTCAGCGCAACTGGGCGACACGAGAACCACGCTGTTGAGCCAAACCGTTCCAGAACCGGCCGACTGCAAAGGTGTTACACCGGTTCGATTCCGGTCCGCGCCTCTCAGAGCGCCCCGCTCGTCTCCGCCTCCCGAGAAGTGTGACCATCGCGTCACACACGAGTGGGGATCAGACGGAATACTCGCGGCCGGCAGGCTGTCCCACCGCTGAACCCTGGAGGCTCGGATGTACAACTGGTTGGCTCGTTGCGTCGCGTTGGCGGCGTTCCTCACCCTGCAGATCGCCCCCGGCGCGCAGGGCGCGCCAGCTGACCCGAACGTCATCGACAAGCTGGTTCAGCCGAACGGGCCGGACCTGCGCGTCCACATCTGGGGTGACGAGTTCCAGCACGGCTACGAGACCACCGACGGCTACAGCGTCGAATACTCCCAGCGCGACGACGAGTGGAAGTACGCCGAGCGCGCGTCCGATGGTGAGCTGAAGCCCTCGGAGAGGACCGCGCGACCCGACGGAGGCCCCGCCGAAGCGTTCCACCTGCGCCCCACCGAGGCGGCCGTCGAGGCCGAGCGTGCCGACCAGAACGCCCAGGGCGGGCCCGGGTCCGGTGGCTCGCCGGCCGCCGGCGCGGCCGCGTGGGCCGGAGCCGACACCGACATCCTGTTCCTGATGGTGGAGTTCACCGACACGGGCTGCAGCTTCACCCCGGGGCAGATGTCGACGAACATGTTCGGCGGCGGCGCCACCGGTCCGGGTGACCTGGACGACTACTTCGAGGAGATCTCCTACGGCAAGTTCGAGGTCGTGGGCAACGTGGTGGGCACCCAGGACGCCACGGATTGCATCGCGCTGGCCAACAACCGCTCGTTCTACAACACGGACGCCGCGGGCACCGCGGATGACAACCGCGACGACGCGTTGGTCCGCGAAGCGGTCACCGCGGCGGACGCCTACGTCGACTTCAAGGACTACGACAACGACAACGACGGCCGCGTCGACGCGCTCGGCATCATCTACGCGGGCGGCGGCCCGCACGACGGGTGCGCCACGGACTCGTCGCCCAGCGGCGGCGACGGCGACCAGCTCTGGCCCCACTCAGGCGGCGTCAACACCGGCGGCGCGCTGACCGCCGACGGCAAAACGATCCAGCCGTTCATCATCAACTCCGAGCTGACCTACGCGATCGCCACGCCGCCGCCTGGCACGGCGTGCAACCAGCAGCAGACGATCGGTCTCTTCGCCCACGAGCTGGGCCACTCACTCGGCCTGCCCGACCTCTACGACACGGACGTCGGCAACGGCGGCGTCCACGTCTGGAGCACGATGGCCAGCCAATACGTCAGCACGACCAACCTCGCTGACACGCCGCCCCACTACGACCCGTGGAGCAAGGCGTTCCAGGGCTGGATCACGACGACGCTGCACCAGCCCGGCGATCGCTTCACCGAACCGATCTCCCAGGTGACCGACGCGGGCGAGGTGCACCAGTTCCGCGACAACCCGGCGGGGTCTGAGATCGGCGGCGCCGGCGAGTACTTCCTCGTCGAGAACCGCCAGCAGGTCAAGTTCGACCAGGGGCTGCCGGGATGCGGCCTGCTCGTGTGGCACATCGACGAGGCCAAGAGCGACAACACGCAGGGCGGCCACACGGCGGCCGCGCACCGGCTCGTGGACATCGACGAGGCCGACGGGCTCGCTGAGCTCGACAACAACGGCGACGCCGACGCCGGCGACCCCTACCCGGGCTCGACGAACAACCGCGTGCTCGGCGACGCCACGACACCGGACTCGAAGCTCTACGACGGCACGAGCTCGAACTTCCGGATGGGCGTGCAGGGCGGCTGCGCGTCGTCGATGACGGCCGCCTTCGGGCCCAACCAGCCGCCCGTCGCCGATGCCGGCGGGCCCTACACCACGGACGAGGGCACCGACGCGCAGCTGACGGCGGCGGGGTCGACAGACCCCGACGGCGACTCGCTCAGCTACGAGTGGGACCTCGACAACGACGGCCAGTACGACGACTCGACGAGCCAGACGCCGACGTTCACCGACGTCGGCGACAACGGAACGTTCACCGTCGGCGTGCGCGTGACCGACAGCTACCAGGACAGCCACACCGACACCGCGCAGGTGACGGTCGTCAACGTCAAGCCGTCCGTCACGCTCCTCACCAACGATGGCCCGACGGCGGAGAACACCGTTGTGTCGATCAACGGCCTCGCCTCCGACCCGGGCTGGGAGGACGTCGTCACCGCCACGGTGGACTGGGGCGACGGCTTCGGCGCGAGCCCGCTGGCCGGCGTGCTCGAGAACACCCGGCCCGACGCGACCCTGATGTTCGGGGCGTCGCATACCTACGGCGACAACGGCGTCTACACGGTGAAGGTGTGCGCATTCGACGACGACGGGGCGACCAGCGACCCGTGCGGGACCACCGACGTCACGATCACCAACGTCAACCCGACGGCGGAGATCGACGAGAGCGGCGCCACCGTGGTGAACGGGGTCCCGACGCTGATCACCAGCGCCGGCTCGCCGCTCGCGCTCACCGGCCGCTCGACCGACCCGGGGAGCGACGACCTGACGCTGACCTGGGACTGGGCGGACGGATCGCCGAACACGAGCACGACGTATCTCGTGAACCCGCCGATGACCGATCCGTTCCCGAGCCCGTCGATCCAGCCGCGCGATGTCACAGACACGCAGAGCCACGCGTTCACGGCATGCGTCTACGACGTCGGCTTCCAGGCGACGGATGACGACGGCGGTGCGAGTCCCACCGACAAGGTCAAGGTCCTGATCGTCGGCACGTACCCGAAGGGCCTGAGCGACGGCTACTGGCAGAACGAGTACCGCCGCAACGGCAGGCGGGACTTCGACGACAAGACGCTCGAGTGCTACCTGCAGATCGTCTCGTTCGTGAGCAACACGTTCAACGAGACGCGGGACGCGTCGACGATCGCCAAGGCGTTCGACGTGCTCAAGATGGGCGGCGGCACCACGGCCACCGATCAGCTCGACCGCGACCTGATCGCGGCGTGGCTGAACTTCGCCAACGGCGCGGTCGGCTACAACGAGATCGTCGACGCCAAGGGCACGCCGAAGCCGTTCTCGGCCATGATGGCCGCGGCCGAGGCGGTCCGCAACAACCCGGCGTCGACTGACAAGCAGCGCCACGCACAGCGCCAGATCGTCCACTACGTCAACACCAAGATCTAGACGCGACTGATGGGTGGCCGCCGGGGCGCCGGCGGCCACTCCTCACCTGGGCAGCGTGACCCGGCGGCGAACGGTCCTACGGTCGGCGCCGTGCGTGAAGCCGGCTGCTACCCGTAGGCGGATCCGGGCGCGCGGATGGACGGCCATGGCCTTCACGACGCGCCGGCGCAGCTTCCCGCGCACGCGCAGCCGGACCGCGCTGCTCTTGTTCGCCTCCATCGCGATCGGCCCGCGCGAGACGGTGCCGGCGGTCCGGCCGGCCACGCGCACGCGAGCCCTCACCGTCGCCTGAGCGTCGGTGCCGACCCGCAGCGCCAGCGCCACCGCGTAGCGACGGAGCTCCACCACGCTGAGCTCGGGCTCGAAGGCCGGAGTGGATGTCGGCGTCGCCGTGGCGCTGGCGGTCGCGGTTGGAGACGGCGCCGGCCCCTGCGGCGTGATCTTCTGGAATGTGACCTTGATCTCGCGATCACGGTCCATCACGACCGTCACGCTGTCGCTGCCCTCGATGCAGCCGTTGATGCAGGTGTGCGTCGCGCCGGGGCCGGGCCGGCCCGTGACGGTGACCGACGTGCCGCTGGCGTACGCGTGGTCGCAGTCGCTGCCGCAATCGATCCCCGTCGGTTCCGAGGTCGCCCGCCCGTCCCCGCTGACCTTGACCGTGAGCGAATACGTGGCCCCGGCGTGGCGATCGTCCGCGGCGGCAAGCGCCGTCGCGGACACCGCTACTCCTGCGATCACGGTGATGAGGATCGGCCGCACCAGGGCATCATCGACCCCAGCACGCGCCATGTCCACCCCAACCCGGCCACCGCCGGCGCCGGCGCTCGCGCACACGACAGAATGACCGCCGATGAGCGCATTGCTGGAACGGGAGCGGGAGCTCGTCGAGCTGCAGACGTTCCTCGCCGCCGCGCAGTCGGGTCAGGGCGGCGTCGCGGCGGTCACCGGCCCTGCCGGGATCGGCAAGTCGACCCTGCTGCGCACCGCCACGAACCGGATCCCGGCACTCGTCGCGACACCCGGACCGCTTGAGGTCGGGATCCCGTTCGAGGTCGTCAGGGCGCTGTTCGCGCGCCGGGTCGGCCGTGCCGCGGCGGCCGAGCGGGACGTGCTGCTCGGCGGTCCGGCCCGGGCCGCCGCGCCGCTGCTCGGGTTCGGAGGACGCGGCGAGACGAGCGAGCCGGCCTTCGCGCTGCACGGGCTGTTCTGGCTCGCGCAGGAGCTGGCCGCACGCGAGCCGCTGGTTCTGGTCGTCGACGACGCGCACTGGGCGGACGAGCCGTCGTTGCGGTTCCTCGCGTACCTCGCGCGCCGGATCGACGAGCTTTCCGTCGCCCTGCTGCTGGCCGTCCGGACCGCGACTTCGCTGCCGCCGCCGCTGGAGGAGATCGTGCACGCGCCGGCGACGCGCCGGATCGCGCCGCCGCCGCTCTCACCAGGCGCCGCGGCGGTCCTTGGCGGCGCGGCGGATGCCGACGTGGTCGCCGCTGCCGCCGGCAACCCGTTCCTGATCGTGTCCGGCGCGCGCGGGCCGGACGCCCTCGCGGCCGCCGTCGACCGGCGGCTCGCGGAGCTCGGCGCGCCGGCCCGTGCCGTCGGCGAAGCCGTCGCGCTGCTGGCCGGCGCGGCCGAGGTCGCCGCGCTTGCTCAGCTCAGCGGCCTCCCGGCGACGGACGTCGCCGCGGCGCTGGACCGGCTCGCCGACGCCGGCCTCGTCGATCTCGGACCTCCGCTGCGCGCCGCGCATCCGCTGCTGGCGGACGCGCTGCTCGCTCGCCTCGGCGCGATGGAGCGCGCCGCGGCCCACGGCCGCGCCGCGCGGGCACTCCATCGGCTCGGGGCTGATCCCGAGCGCGTCGCGAGCCACCTGCTCGCCGCGCCCGCTACAGGCGATCCGGACGCCGTCGAGTGGCTGCGCACGGCAGCGGCAGGCGCCGCGTCCGCCGGCGCGCCCGAAGCCGCGGTGCGCTTCCTGGAGCGTGCCCTGTCCGAGCCGCCCTCCGGCGAGCAGCGCGCCGCGGTGGAGCTCGAGCTCGGGACGTTCATGACCCGCGCCGGCCGGCCCGAGGGGGTCCAGCATCTGCTGAGCGTCCTCGAGAGCGACGACGAGCCGGCTCAGCAGCCGGCGATCGCGATCCAGATCCTGCAGATCGCTTCGCTGGCCGGCGCGCATGAGGCGGTGGATCGCGCCCTCGCGCTGAGCTCGCCCGATGTGAGCCAGCTCGACGCCGCTCGCCTGTTCGTCGACCTGATGTGGGACGGAGGCGGCGACGCTGAGCCTGTGCGCCGGCACGCGGGGCCTGACACCATCGCGGGCCGCTTCTGCGCGTCGGTGCTGGCCCTGCAGGCCGCGCTCGCCGGCCGGCCGGTGACGGACGTCGAACGGTACGCGCACACGGCGCTCGGCTCGCGCGCGGACTACGAGCGCGCGCTCGAGGCCGGCGTCCCGCTGCTGTGGGCTCCGGCCGCGCTCCTCCAGGTCGGCCTCAGCACGCAGGAGCTCGCCGCGCGGATCGAGCTCGCCATCGCCTCCGCACGGCGGCGCGGGACCGTACTCGGGTTGGTGGCCACGCATGCCAGCTCCGCCGAGCACGCCCTGGCGCGCGGCCGCCCGGAGCACGTGCTCGAGGACGCGCGCACGGCGCTCGAGCTCTCGCACGGCCTCGGGCTGCGGAGCTTCGACGTGCTCGTCGGCGTGACGCTCGCTCGCGCGTTCGTGCTGTGCGGAGACCCGCCGGCGGCGCGGCACGCCATCGAAGCGCTGCCCGCCGTCGACCCGGCCGGATACATCGGGCTCGCGGCAGCGCTGGCGAGCGCGGAGGTCCTCGTCTCCGAAGGGAACCTGGAGAACGCACGAGTGGCGCTCGAGCAGGTGGGCGCGGTGGCGACCTCATGTGGCTTCAGCTCGGCGAACGCGCTGGACTGGCGCGCACCGCTGGCGCGCGTCCTGCTGGCGCAAGGCCGATCCGAGGCCGCAGCGCAGGTCGCGGTTGACGGGCTCGAGGCGGCGCGCGCGTCGGGAGGGCCGCTGCCGCTGAACCGGGCGCTGCGGGCCGCAGCGCTGACGGGGCCGGTGGCGCTGCGGACGGAGCGACTCGAGGCCGCGCTCGCCGCCCTGGACCGCAGCGAGGGTCTGCTGGAGCGAGCCGAGACGCTGCTCGAGCTCGGCGCCCACCTGCGCCGCACGGCCGAGCGGCGCCGCGCCCGCGAGCCGCTGGCGACGGCGCTCGAGCTCGCGGTCGCCAGCGGACTCGCCGTGGTCGCCGAGCGTGCCCGCGAGGAGCTGCTGGCCAGCGGCGCGCGCCCGCGGCGCGACCGCCGGTGGGGCGCCGAGGCGCTGACGCCGAGCGAGCTGCGGGTGGCCCGCCTGGCCATCGAGGGCATGACCAACCGCGAGATCGCCGGCGAGCTGTTCATCACCCCCAAGACCGTCGAGGCTCACCTCGGCCGCTGCTACCGCAAGCTCGATGTCACGGGCCGCGACGAGCTGGCGGCGGCGCTCGACGCGTAGGCAAAAGTTTGGGGTGGGCCCCCGACGCGAAGCCGCCCGCCCGGCGGCAAGCTGGCGGCATGTTCACAGCCCGACCGGCGCCGCGTACTGACCAGGGAGGCCCGATGCTCGATCTGCTGTTCGTGATGAACCCGCTCGCCGACCTCGACCCGAAGAGCGACAGCACCATCGCGCTGATGCAGAGCGCGCAGCGCCGCGGCCACCGCGTCGAGCGTGCGCTGCCGCGTGACGTGCGGCTGCGCGGCCCGGACGCGTTCGTCGCCGGGCGCGCCGTGGCGAGTTTCGACGCGGTGTTCCTGCGCGCCGACCCGCCCGTCGACCTGGACTACCTGACCACGACGATGCTGCTCGACCGCGCACGCGAGGACTGCCTGATGGTCAACGACCCTTGGGGTCTGCGCAACGCCAACGAGAAGCTCTATGCCCTCAACTTCGCCGACTTCACCCCCGACTCCGTGGTCACGAGCTCGATCGCGGAGCTGCGTGAGTTCCTGACCGCGAACGGCGGTGAGATGGTGGTCAAGCCGCTCGAACGCTGTGGAGGGAGCGGCGTGCTGCACGTGCGCGGCGACGATCGCAACACCCCGTCGCTGCTCGAGATGGTCACGGATGACGGCCGCCGGCCGGTGATCGCGCAGCGCTACCTGCCCGGCGCCCGTCGGGGGGACAAGCGGATCCTGCTCCTCGACGGCGAGCCGCTCGGCGCCATCCTGCGCGTCCCGGCCGACGACGAGACACGCGCGAACCTGCACGTGGGAGCGCGTGCCGAGGCCACCGTGCTCACCCTCCGCGAGCAGGCGCTGTGCGCCGTCGTAGGCGAGCGCTGCCGCCGCGACGGGCTGGTCTTCGCCGGGGTCGACGTGATCGACGGCCACCTGACCGAGGTGAACGTGACCTCGCCGACCGGGCTGCGCGAGCTCGCGGCCCTGGGTGGGGGCGACCCGGCGGGCGCCGTCGTCGACTGGGTCGAAGCGCGCCTCGGCCACCGCGAGCTGGCCGCGGCATGACCGTCGCGACCGCCACGTGGCTCACGCCTACCGCGAACCGGTCCGATTCCCGTCAGCGCCTCTCGGGGTAGCTCACGGCCCATGGCCGACGACCACGAGCGCATGGATGTCCCCGCTGTCCTCGAAAAGCTCAACGTGGCGTTGCGGTTGCAGTACCGCTCGGCGCTCCAGTACCTCGTCGTCTCGGGGGGCGGGCGCGGCTTTCACTCGATCGCGATCGGCGAGGAGCTGTGGCGCTACGCGCAGGCCGAGTTCGCGGACACGCGCCTGGTCATCTCCAAGATCGTCGCGCTCGGCGGGATCCCGGTCGTGGACACCGCGGACGTGACCTACGTCCCGGATGTCAAGGACAGCCTCGAACACCTGATCGAGATCGAGGAGGAGGCGCTGGCGGCGCTGCACGCCGTGATCCCGGACACCGGCCAGGAGCCGGGGTCGGAGGCGCTCGAGCACCTGGTCGAGCACCTGATCATGCGCAAGCAGACCCAGATCGACTTCATGATCCGGGCGGCCGACACCTAGGAGCCGTCACCAGATGTCGCCGGCGCGCCGGTCGGCCTCGAGCTCACCGCACGGCTCCACGCCGAGCACGTAAACGACGTCGTCGACGGGCAGGAGCCGACCCTGCCAGCGTCGCCAGCCGCGGCCCTCGTAGAAGGGCATCGCCTGCTCCGTCGAGGAGAGCGCTCCGAAGTCGTGCTCGCGACGAATCACGGGCTCGAGCGCGTCCATGAGCGCGGAGGCGACGCCACGGCGGCGGTGCCTCTCCCCCACCGCGACCGCCTCGACGTAGCCGCACCGCAGCGGCCGGCCGTCGAGAACGAACGCGCGCGGCACCACCGAGGCGTGGCCGACCAGCGCCTCGTCCTCGTAGGCCGCCGCGTGCACGCCGCCGAGAGCGTGGTCGAAGTCGTCGTCGGTGAACTCGCCCGCGAAGGCCTCGTCGAGCAGGCGCCGCAGCCCGGGCGGCGGCACCTCACCGACCCGGATCAGAACCGGTACGTATCGCCCTTCGCCAGGTGGAAGCCGTGACGGTCCCGGTTGCGGCACCTCAGGCCCGACTCGCGCATCTTGCAGCGGACGCCCTTGCGCTTGTAGACGTCGCCGTACCGCAACGTCCTCTCCCTGGCGTTCGGGAAGCCAGGGAAGTCGCCGCGCTCGCCGTGGCGGGCCCTGCCGCGCGGCTCGAGACCGAGGTAGGGGTCGAGCTCGCCGATGCGCTCGAGGTAGTCCGCGTGGCACTCGATCCCCTTGCCGCCGTACTTGACCGCATAACAGCGGATCTGGCCGGAGGGAGAGACGAACCGCTTGTACTTGACGGTCTTCGCCACCGCGCCGGGCGCGGGGAGGGCCAGCAGGAAGGCGACGGCCAGCAGCGAGCGCTTCATGCGCGTAGGTTACGCCGCAACCAACGCGCCTGCTAGGAGTCTTATTCGTACATGCGACTCCGACCGACCCCGCTGATCGCAGCGGTGGCGGCGGCGCTGGCGCTTGCCGCGCCCGCCCCCGCGAGCACCACCCAGTCAGCCATCTTCGAGGCCCCGCGCGAGATCCTCGGCGCCGACGGCGCGCTGCGCCAGGCCACGCTCGACGAGATCCGCGCCTTCGGCGTGACCAAGATGCGCGTGCTGGTGATCTGGAACTCGGTGGAGACGGCGCGCGGCAGCTACGACTTCGCCCGCTACGACGCGATCTTCAGCGAGGCGGCCGCGCGCGGTATCGAGGTGATCCCGACGCTGACCGGCCCCGCCCCGCGGTGGGCGGCCGGGCGCGGCGGCGTCCGCAAGCCCGACCGCAACCGCTTCGCCGCCTTCGTCGAGGCCGTCGGCAGCCGCTACGGCGCCCAGGTACGCACGTGGACGGTCTGGAACGAGCCCAACCAGCCGCAGTTCCTGAGGCCCCAGTTCGCCGGCGGCAAGCCCTACTCGCCGCACCTGTACCGCGCGCTCTACCAGGGCGCGCTCCAGGGCCTCGGCGCCTCCGGCAACGGATCGGACCGCGTGCTCGCGGGCGAGACCTCCCCGGCGGGCAACAGCAAGATCGTCGCGCCCGTCACCTTCCTGCGCATCTTCTTCCAGGGCAAGCGCCTGAACGTCGACGGCTGGGCCCACCACCCCTACACCAAGAAGGCCGGCCCCTTCTACAAGCCGTCGAGCCGCAACGACGTGACGATCGGCGCGCTCGGCCGGCTCACGAAGGCGCTCGACCGGCACTCCAAGCACCGCCGCATGAAGATCTGGCTGACCGAGTTCGGCATCCAGTCCAAGCCCGATCCCAACTACGGCGTCTCCGAGACCAGGCAGGCCGAGTACCGCTCGATCTCCGAGAAGATCGCATACGCCAACCCGCGCGTGGCCGGCATCTCGCAGTACCTGATGCGCGACGACAAGCCGCGCTCGGGCGCCGACCGCTACGGCGGCTTCGAGTCCGGCCTGCGCTACGCCGACGGGCGCAAGAAGAAGAGCTACGAGGCCTACCGCCTGCCGCTCGTGGCCAAGCGCAAGCGCGGTCGCGTGAAGCTGTGGGGCATCGCGCGTCCCGCCACCGGGGCGACGACGGTCATCGTCCAGTACCGGGACAAGCGCGCCTGGAAGAACCTCGGCAGCGCCGCCACCAACGGCCGGGGCGTCTGGACCCGCAGGACGAAGTTCCGCCGCGGGCGCACCTACCGGGTGCGGTGGCAGACCTTCACCGGGCCCGCCACGCACGTCTATTCGTAGGCTGCCGCGGGTCATGGACCCGCGCGCTGTAGTCCTCGTCGGCGTCGGCCAGGTCGTCAACCGCGACGGCGAGGTGCTCGAGCCGCTGGCGCTGATGGAGCGCGCCGCCCGCCTCGCGAGCGAGGACGCCGGCCTCGGGCTCGACGGCGTCGGGTGCGTCGCGATCGTCGACGCGATCTCGCAGTCGCTATCCGACCCGGGCACGGCGCTGGCACAGCGGCTCGGCATCGGGCCGTCCGCGACCATGCGCAGCGGCATCGGCGGCAACGGCCCGCAGCTGCTCGTCAACCGGCTCGCGACGGAGATCGCCGGCGGCGAGCTCGACGTCGCGCTGCTCGCCGGCGCCGAGGCGATGGCGACCGTCACGCGGTTCATGAGGCAGGGCGAGCCGGTGCCGTGGCACTCCGAGAGGGTCCCCGACGAGCGCGGCGGCTCCAGCGAGGCCGAGATCGCCGCCGGGCTGATCGCCCCGATCTTCTTCTACCCCCTGCTCGAGCACGCGCTGCGCGCCGAGGCGGGACGCGCCCGCGAGGAGCACCTGCGCCACATCAGCGAGCTGTGGGCGGGCTTCACCGACGTGGCCGCGACGAACCCGCACGCCTGGTCGCGGGAGCCACGCAGCGCGGAGGAGATCGGCACACCGTCCGACGCCAACCGCAGGGTCTCCGACCCCTACCTCAAGCTGCACAACTCGCACATCGGCGTCGACATGGGCGCGGCGCTGCTGCTGTGCTCGGCGCAGGCGGCGCGGGCCGCCGGCGTGCCGCGCGACCGCTGGGTGTTCCTGCACGCGGGCGCGCACGGCAACGACCGCTGGTTCGTCTCCGAGCGCGAACCGCTGCACCGCTCCCCGGCGCTGCGCCAGGCCGGTGAGGCGCTGGCCACCGACTACGACCACGTCGACCTGTACTCGTGCTTTCCGAGCGCCGTGCAGATCGCCGCCCGCGAGCTGGGGCTCGGGACCGACCGGCCGCTCACCGTCACCGGCGGGCTGACGTTCGCCGGCGGGCCCGGCAACAACTACTCGACCCACGGGATCGCCACGCTGGCCGAGCGCCTGCGCGCCGAGCCGGACACCGTCGGCCTGGCCACGGCGCTCGGCTGGTACGTGACCAAGCACGCGCTCGGCGTCTACTCGTGCCGCGAGCCCGACCAGCCCTACGTGGCACACGAGATCGAGATCGACGCACCCCCGGTCGCGGTCGCCTCCGGCTACGCGGGCGACGCGACGGTCGAGTCGTTCACCGCCCTCTACGAGCGCGACGGCCGGCCCGGCATGGGGATCGTCGCCGCGCGGACGCCCGACGGCCGCCGCGCGCTGGCGAAGTCCCACGCTCCCGATGTGCTGGCCGAGCTCGTGGACGGCGCCGACCCGGTCGGCCGCACGGTCAGCGTCACGGCGCCCGAGGGCTTTCAGCTGAAGTAGGCCGCGAGCCGCCTGTGGCGGTGGCGGAAGACGCGCGGGATGAGCGCCCGCAGGATCGGCCCGAAGAAGAAGGCGCGTGGCTCGAAGGCGAGCTCGTCGACCAGCCGGGTCCCCTCCCCCTGCGCGCTCAGCGTGCGCTTGTGCTCCCACACGCGCGCCGACAGCATCGAGGAGCGCTCGTGGAACCCGTGCGGCGGATCGACCGCGACCAGGCAGAGGTCGTCGTAGTCGATCGGGATCACGCCGAACGCGAGGATCCAGGAGCGAAACCAGCGCTCCCCCAGCGGCACCGACTCGACCGTGAGCTCGGTGCCGCGCGGTGCCGTCATCCTCAGCCATGGCCGGAACTCGTCGTTGATGCCCTCCATCGACGCCACCCGCTCCCACACGGCGGGGA
The DNA here is from genome assembly GCA_963724135.1 of uncultured Solirubrobacteraceae bacterium. Taxonomy (GTDB): domain Bacteria; phylum Actinomycetota; class Thermoleophilia; order Solirubrobacterales; family Solirubrobacteraceae; genus DATLGB01. Next base: position 21,330 of record CAVRTA010000001.1, on the reverse strand, counting down.
CCGGCGCGGGCAGCGAGATCTCGAAGCGCAGCTCGATCACACGGGGAGGATGAGTTCGGCCAGCGTGCCGGGAGCGGCGGGCATCAGCCGCGCGCTGCCCCCGTGGGCGGCGGCGATCCGGTCCACGATCGACAGCCCGAGGCCCGCGCCCGGCGGGCCGGCGCCCCGGCCGTGGTCGCGCACCCGGATGGTGAGCGCCCCGTCGCCGCGCTCGGCGGTGAGCGTGACGGGTGGGGATCCATGGCGGAACGCGTTGTCGACCAGGTTGCGCACCGCCTGCTCGAGTCGCAGCTCGTCGGCGTGGACGCGGAGGCCCGTCGGGACGCGCTCGACCTCGTAGCCGCGGGCCGCGCGCGCGAGCACCGCATCGAGCTCGACGTCGGTGAGCCGCATCCCCTCGTCGCGCGCGAGCAGCAGCAGGTCGTCGGCGAGTCCGCGCAGCCGGTCGACCTCCTGCTCGACGGACGCCAGCGCCGCCACCGGGTCCCCGCCCTCCATCCGGGTCACCTCGAGCTCGGCCTTCAGGACCGCCAGCGGCGTGCGCAGCTCGTGGCTGGCGTCGGCGACGAAGCGCTGCTCGCGCTCGAGCGCGGCCGCGACCGGACGCACGACGACGCCGGCGAGCAGCCACGCCCCCACCGCGCCCACGATCAGCGCGCCGCCGAGGCCGACCGCCTCGCCGATGAGGAGCGCGTTGCGGTCCTCGACCAGCTCGTCGTGCGAGGCCCCTACCACCACGACGGCGTCGCGTCCGGGCACGCGCTGCGCGAACACCCGCAGCCGCTCGTCGCCGCTTCGGCCCTCCGTGAACCCGAGCGGCACATCACCGGCCGCCACCACCCGCGCAACGCTCTCGTCGCTCTCGATCCCGGGCGCCGCGGCGATGGTCACCGTTCCCGCGCGCACCGCCGCGACCAGGTCCGCGGCCCGCGCGCGCAGGCCCCGGTCCTGTGCCTCCTGGAGATCACCCGAGGCGCGCGCGTAGATGTAGACCCCCGCCGCCGCGAGCACGACCGCGAGGATGCCCGTGAAGGCGAGCGTGACGCGGGCCCGCAGGCTCATGGGCCCAGCCGGTAGCCGACGCCGCGCACGGTCTCGATCGCCCCTGCGCCGAGCTTGTCGCGCAGGTAGCCGACGTAGACGTCGATCACGTTCGAGCGGTGCTCGTAGCCGTCGTCCCACACGCGCTCGAGCAGCTCGAAGCGCGTCACGGCCTCCCCCGCGCGCTCCATCAGGACCTCGAGCAGCGCGAACTCGCGTGGCGTAAGGTCGATCGGCTCGTCGCCGCGGCGCAGCTCGCGTGCGGCCGGGTCGAGGGTCAGACCGCCCGCCTCGAGCACGGCCGGGCGGAGCGCCTCGGGCCGCCGGCGTCAGCGCGCGGAGCCGGGCGAGCAGCTCGTCGAAGGCGAACGGCTTGACCAGGTAGTCGTCGGCCCCGGCGTCGAGACCGGCGACGCGGTCGCGCACGGCGTCGCGCGCCGTGAGCATCAGGATCGGCGTCGTGACGCCGTCGGCACGCAGCCGCCGGCACACCTCGAAGCCGTCGACGCCGGGCAGCATCACGTCGAGCACGATGACGGAGTAGTCGGTCGCGCCGGCCATCCACAGCGCGTCCTCCCCCTTGATCGCGACGTCGGCGGCGTGCCCGGACGCGCGCAGCCCGCGGCGGATGATCGCCGCGAGCTTGACCTCGTCCTCGACGATGAGCACGCGCATCGCTGGTTAGCGTCGCATCCGTACGAGTTCCTCGCGGCCGGAGCCGCCGGCGACGTTGACCGCCAGCACCGGCCCGATCCCGCGGGCGTAGAACTTGAACTCGAGCACCCGCGGCTCGAGCGGGTTGGTGTCGCGCGTCATCAGCACGCCCCGGTAGTGGCCGGCGGGGACGGTCGCCTGCTCGCGCCGGCTCACGATCGAGGCGCGGTCCTCGGCGTGCCCCGGGTACTCCTCCTGGCGGTAGCGCATGCCCTTGCGCGGCCGCGCCGGCATCACGACGCCGCCCTCGGCTCCGTCGACGCCGGCCTCGAACGAGCCCTCCTTGCCCACCGGCCTGCCGTCCTCGTACTCCGTCGTGTCCTCGCCGAGGTACCAGACGTTGCCGTCCGAGTCCTGGGCGTAGTAGTCGAAGGTGTCCTCCACCTTGACGCCCTGCTCGGTGACCGTGTCGCGGACGACGCGCACCCTGATCCCGTTGGCGACCGTCCTCGTGCGCCGCGTGACGCGCACGACCACCTTCTGGCGCGCGCCCTCGGAGTCGGTCTCGCGGTAAAGCCAGACCGTGCCCGGGCGCATCGGCCAGTACGGGTTGTCGATCCTGGTCGTGAACTCGGCGGGGTCGAGCTCGACGTGCTCGTGACCCTGCGGAACCGGAGCGGCGGAGGCCGTTGCGGCGGCGGTGATGGCGATGGCGATCGCGCTGGTGAAGGTCCTCATGAATGGAGGTGTACGGCGCGCCCCGTGAGAGGAGGATGAGAGCTAGCTGCCTGGTGGTCTGCGCATCAGCGCCACCGGCGGGCTGCCCAGGAACGTCATGGTTCCGACGTCCTCGAAGCCGAGTCGCCGGTACAGCCGGGCGTTGTCGGGACTCGTCGCCTCGAGGTAGCACGCCAGGCCGCCCGCCTCGGCGATCGCCCGTTCCATCAGCCCGCGGCCGACCCCCTCGCCCTGGCGCTCCGGCCGCACGCCCGCGTAGGGGATGTAGAGGTGCGGCTCGCGCGGGTGCCTGGACTCGAGCCGGGCCAGGAACGCCAGGGCGCGCGGGACGGCGCGCCCGAAGACGCTCATCAGGGTGGGCGCGTGGCGCGCCTGCTGTGCGATCGGCACGCGCCAGCGGTCCGGCGGCGTGGTGAGCACGCCGCCGGCGAGGTCACCGGTCGTCCAGGCGGTTCCGGCGGGCAGGATCACGTGCTCGAGCTCGACCGCGAAGAAGCGCTCGAGCCGCCGGCGCCGCGTGCGGTCGTCGCGCAGCAGCCAGCTCCACACCGGGTCGCGCGCGAACGCGGCGGCGAGGGCCTGCGCGAGCGGCGTCACCTCGGCGGCGGTCGCGGCGCGGTGCGCGCCGGCGTCAGGAGGCGCAGTCACGGCAGAGGCCGCTGAGCACCACTTCCGCCGCCGGCTGCGCGTGGCCAGCAGCGCGCGCGGCCGCGATTGCGGGCGCCAGGTCGACCGGCGCAGCGACGTCGTGCACGCGGCCGCAGCCGCGGCAGGCGAGGTGGTGGTGGCCGTCGAGCACGGGGTCGAACAGCGCCGGGCCCGAGCCGGTGTCGATGCGCCGGACGAGCCCGAGCTCCCGGAACAGCTCGAGCGTCGCGTAGACGGTCGGCAGCGACAGGCTCGGCAGCCGGTCGCGCACGGCCGTGAGCAGCTCGTCCGCGCTCGCATGGCGCTCCAGCTCGTGCAGCGCCCGCAGCAGCACGATCCGCTGCGTCGTCACGCGCTGCCCGCGGTCCTTCAACACCTGTCTGAGGTCCCCGTCCTGCATCGCTTGTAAATGTTAGGGCATCCTTACTTGAAGTAGCTTCTAACATGGTCCTCGTGATGACCGACCTGATCTCCGGCCGGCTCGACGGGCGCAGCGAGCGCGAGCTCGTCCTGCGCTACGTGCAGCCGGCCCTGATCGGCCTGATCGACGGGACCATCTCGACCCTCGCCCCGATCTTCGCCAGCGCCTACGTCGCCGGCTCGCGCACCGCCCTGCTCGTCGGCATCGCCGCCGCCCTCGGCGCCGCCATCAGCATGGGCATGTCCGAGGCGCTGTCGGACGACGGCGAGCTCACCGGCCGCGGGGGCGCCACCACCCGCGGCCTCATCACCGGCGGGGCCACCTTCGCCGGCGGCACCTTCCACGCCCTCCCCTTCCTGATCTCCGACGTCTCCCAGGCGCTGGTCGTCGCATACATCGTCGTCGCCATCGAGCTCGTCGTCATCGCCGTCGTGCGCAAGCGCTTCCTCCACGTCTCCCTCACCCGCTCACTCATCCAGGTCACCCTGGGCGGCACCGTCGTCGCACTCGTCGGCGTCGCCGTCGGGCACGCGTAGGCCCGCCTATACTTGCCCGCTCGCGCGGCTGTAGCTCAGTTGGCTAGAGCGTCTGCTTGCCATGCAGAAGGTCGAGGGTTCGAGTCCCTTCAGCCGCTCCTCGCGAAAGCCCTGGTAGCCCGGGGCTTTCGTCGTTTCGGGCGTCTCCTCCGCGGTTCCGCGGAAGCCGCGCGGGTACCAACTTTGGGTACCAAACCTCAGCGCGGAACGGTGAGGAGGTAGGAACACTGTCGCTTTCACGCGCGAGCAGGCGGCTGCGAAATCCGCCGCCGCCGCAGACCTCCTCTAGACCGGCCTCGGGGCTATACTTCGGCTGCGCCCGCGAAGGCGCTCCGTAGGGTCGGAAACCAGGCTTCCGCTCCCGTAACCGGAAAACCGTCGGTGACGTGTCGCAGGTAATCGCCCTCCACGACGGGCCTGGGGCGTCGTGCGAGAGGACGGTTCTAATGTCAGATCGAAAGCAGGTAAGCCGCGACCACCAGCGTCGTGCGCGCGAGCTCCAGCAGCGGCTGGGGATCTCTTACATGCAGGCGCTCAGTCTCGTCGGCAACGGCGGCGGTGCGCAGCTCGGATCGAACGGGCCCGCGATGGCGGTGACGGGTTGGCTCAAGTCACTCCACTACCGCCACGATGGCTGGACGATCGCGCCCGGGCAGGAGACCTGGGTAAGCGACATCGGCCGGTTCAACACGAACGGTACGCGCGCCCACCGCATCGATGGGACCGAGTGGGGCGAGCCCAGCTGGAAGGTCGGCGACCATGTCGGCCTCTACTTCGGCGGGACGCTGAAGGTGCCGGTGCTCGTCGAGGTCATCGCGCCGCCGCGCTTCGATCCCGACTTCGTCCAGCGGTACAACGACGGTGGCGAGCCGGATGCCGGCGAGCGCTGGCCGTGGGTCACAGAGGTCCGCGGGCTGCTCGCCGTCCCGATTCGGCAGGCGCCGACGCTCGATGACATCGGTGTCGCTCACGAGAGCATGAGGCAGCGGTCACGCAAGCTGTTGACGCCTACCCAGCTGCAGATGCTCGAGCGCTCGTTGCGCTAAGGCTCATCGGCCGGTGCGCTGTCGGCTGTCGCTGGTGCGGCCGACAGCGCCAGCCGCGCGCCGACCAGCAGCGCCGAGGAGGCGGTCGCCCTTGGGCTCGGATGCGGACTCGACGGGCGAGTCTGCCAGCCGGATACTTGCTCTGATGCCACGCCCAAAGCTCAGCAGTGTGGAGAAGGCGAAAGCCGCGAAACGCGAGTCCAAGGCGCTCGATTTTAAGGAGCGCTTCGACCCCGGAGAGAAATCGGAGTGGCCTGAGATCATCAAGGACCTAGTCGCGATGGCCAATACCGGCGGCGGCCTGATCGTGATTGGCGTCTGCAACGACGGCACCCCGGCGAGCTCTGACGTGAAGGCTGTGCTCAAGCTCGACCCAGCGACGATCACCGACAAGATCGAGAGCTACTCGGGGGTGCAGTTCGCGAGCTTCGAGATCCATGAGGGGAGGCGTGGTCGCAAGAAGGTCGCCATCATCGAGGTGGGGGCAGCACCGGATGCCCCCATCGCCTTCACGCGCGTGGGCACATACATCCCGCCCGGCGAGACCAAACAGAAGACTGCCTTCTCCAAGGGCACCGTCTACTTCCGCCATGGCGCCAAGAGCGAGCCTGGCACGACCGACGACCTGCGAGCATTTATGGACCGGCGTCTCGACGGGATTCGCGAGCGTTGGCTCGGGAAAGTGCGCCAGGTGGTTGAGGCCCCCGACGAGGCTCGTGTCGCCATAGTGCAGGCGACCACATCGGGAGGAGTCCCGACCGAGATCCGCTTGACCGACGACCCGAACGCCCTCGTCTACGGAAAGCTCGATCCGGACGACACGCATCCATACCGGCAGACGGAGCTGATCCACGAAGTCAATCCACAGCTGCCGGCTGGTGTCGAAGTGAACGCCCACGACATTCTGAGTGTGCGACGGGTGTATGGCATCACCGAGGACACCCATCCGCAGTTCACGCACGAGCCGAGGTGGACTTCGGCTCAGTACAGCCAGGGGTTCGCGGACTGGATAGTGCGCCAGTACTCGCGCGACCACGACTTCTTCTGGAAGGCCAAGGAGAAGTACGCGGGGCGGCTATAGCGATTACGAACCGTCGCCAGCCTTGCCCGGCTAGCTCTCTCGCTACCCCCACGCCGTGCGACAGCCATGGTCATGACCTTGCCGAGGAACTCGACGTCCCGGTCTTCGATTGGGCTGAACACGTCAGGTGTTGTGTCAGCCTTTGGCTAGAGAATGACGACGTTACGAGGCGGCGCCGGTCACAGCGCGTCGCCCGAAAGCCGAACGCATTGGCCGCTCAGGTGCCTTCGATCTCGGTAGGGATCGGCAGCTCGAGCTGTGTTGCAATCGGCGTGTAGAGATCCACGCCCGTGGCTTCGGTCCGAAGCGAAACGAGAAGCGAGTACCGCACCGGCTGATCCACCCGGTCCTTCGCTTTGCGGTTCTTCCACCACCCGCCGACGGGATGGACGGCAAGGACGCCGCAGTCCGCAAGATCAGCACCGGAGCCGGTCCATACATCCTGGTGCAGAGAGCCCACGTTGCGTTGGCGCGGCCCCAATAGCCATTCCGTGGTGTCCCTCGGCGCACCGCCGCCTACTTCCTCGCTCTGAGCCTCCATATTCACGCGGGAGAGGAAGTCGGCCGTCGTCTCGGTCGGATTCTTCAATTCGAACCGAAGCCCGTGCGATTGATAGCTGAACCGTCGGCGCCACCCTCGCCGAGCAGCCGTCGGCTCGATGAAGTAAGAGAGAGTCACCCTCAGAGTGACGTTCCCCGCGCCGATTCCGCGGAGGACTTCTACCGGCCACGGAAGCTGGTGCAACCGGAAGCGCCGACTACCGAAATCGTCTCCATCGAAGGGGACGAACTCGTCCTGGGTGATCAGGGTCACGGCTTGCTGGCTCGAGTTGAGGACTGCTGGCTCGCGCGGAACTCCCCAGCCGTATCGCCGAAGGAGTGCCAGCCGCTGCCTCTTGCCGCGTACCGCTCCGAACTCGGCATGCATCGCTGGCGTCCACTCCGCTGCGTGGACGAGCAGGCCTCGCACCGTCTCCGGCCAGTAGCTGGGGTACCGCGCCAGAGTCATGGCGGCCAATCTCGCCGCTTGCGCGGTAGCGGCGCTGGTGGCTTGCGCGGAGCCGACGGCGCGGTCGTCGGCGTTGTCGGTCGTGCGCAGCGACACGACCGGGTGATCACTCACGTAATCCGATCCGTCCGTAAGCACGTTGCCGCCTTCCATACAGATCTCCGGCTTGATTGGCCAGGACCTGCCGAAGGTCACGGACGTTCGACTGTGCGGGGACACGTTCCCGGCGTCCCCGAGTACCGACCAGTCTGCGAAATCCGCATCGGCCGGAAGGTCCGTCATCTCCGTGTGCGCGCCAACCGTCAGGGCGTTCCATGCCTGCGCGGGATCCTCCGCCGGCAAGAGGTCACAGACGCTGCGGTAGTCGGCTTCGAACTCCCCGTAACGAACGTTCCCCGCCGAAACGAGGATCAGACGGCTCGATTCCGGTTTCGGCGCGCCAAGCAGAGTGATGCCACCCCCCGGGCCGCCATCCCCGATGTCGACACCTACCGCGATCGCATCGACCGACGCGGACCACAGCGTCGGCTCACCAGGGTCTCGATCGGGGAAATCGGTCACGGGGAGACAGAACACGCGGCGTCTCCGCGGCGCTGCAATCTCCGGCAGGGCAACCGCCTGAGCTGTGACGAGGCCGTAGCTCTTTGCCTCGTGCCGCCCAGCGTCGGGCAGGAACTTCACGGATTCCAGGCGATGTCGTAGGCGAATCCGCGCGCCTGAGAGCAGCGCATCCTCGATCGGGCCATAGAGGGCAAGGCCGGCCATTGACGTCCCATGCCCGTTGCGGTCGTCGAGCGTCCCCACGATCGTGTGCATGTCGGCTTCGGCCAGCGACTCGTCCAACAGCACGTGTGACCGACGCACGCCGGTGTCCAGATGACAGACGGCCGGCGCGTCTTCGAGATCCGCGACATCTATCCGGTCACGAAGGTCGTCAACGAGTTCACGTTGTTCCTCTGGATCAAAGTCCTCAACCGTCTCGGCAAACCTCGGCCAGCGGATCTCAGTGAGCGGCACCCTCGTAAACGGCAGGTCGGCCAGGGAGGCAAAGCTCGTGTGAGCCCACATCACCGTGCGTTCATTCAGCACCAGGTACTCGTCAGCGAGAGCCATTTCACGGGCTTCCGCGAACTCACGCAAGAGCCTCGGAGCGTCGTCGTCTGGGGTGAGCCATAGCTCCAACCAGTGCTCGCCTGTAGTCGGCGGATCGCCGGCCGATTGCCACAGATCGGAGAGAACCGCCTCGCGGATTCTGTCGATATTGGCGACTAGCGCGCGGTTCTTGGGCTCACCGTTTTCGGTCGTTTCGTCTACGTAACGCTCGAACAGCTTGAGGAAGCGCGCGCGATACTTGTCGCTAATCCAAACGATCGCCCGCTCTGGCGCATGCTCCGTCGCCGGCGTGACTGACAGCAGGAGCGTTACCGGCCGCCTGTTCCTGTGGTTCGTGAAGCGCTCGAGAGACTCGAGCTTGAGAGGGAAGTCGCTCCCGGGCCCTTCGAGTACGACAATGGTGCCAATCGCCTGCAACTCAGCGAGCGGGGGTGGGAGTTCTTCTCTTCGTCGCTCTGCTGCTTCGATACTTGCGGCAAGTTCCGCGCCGCGAGCGGATCCATGCGAGCGGGTTTCGACGTCGCGGATCTTCGGGTCGCCACGACCGCGGCGGTGTAAGTCCAGTGTTTCCGCACGCTCTCGTAGGAGAAAGTGCGGAAGGGGCGCAGCTCCCTCAGCCAATGCTCGCTGCTCGGCGGGCGTCGAGCGCGGCGTTCAGCCCTGCGACGTCAACTCGAGCCCGGTTCTCGAGAATCGCAGCCTTCGCGGCGTCCTCCGCGGCTCTGACGAGGTCAGCGTGACTGAGCCCATCGGCTGAGCGCGCCACGCGCGACCACCGAATACCGCGGGACATCGAACCGAGTCGGCCGCGCAGCACTGCCACGGCTTGCTCGGCGTCCGGAAGGTCATAGACCATCACCAGATCGAAGCGTCGAAAGAGTGCGCGGTCCAGGATCGCCCGATGATTTGTTGCGGCGACGACCATGCTTTCCGGGCTGGCGTTCTCGAGGAACACGAGGAACGAGTTCAGGATGCGCCTCGCCTCCCCGACGTCGTTACCCGCGCGATCTCCACCAAGGGCGTCGAACTCGTCGAACAGGTAAAGGCCACGCTGCTCCGAGATGGCATCGAACAGCACGCGGAGCTTCGACGAGGTTTCGCCCATGAATTTGCTCAGAAGGCTGTCAAGACGCACAGTCAAGACTGGCAAGGCCAATTCGTGCGCTAGGACCGACGCGGTCAGCGTTTTACCAGTGCCCGGGGGTCCTTCCAAGAGGAGACGATGCACCGGCACGTATCCCCGCCGCAAGAGGGCCTGCCTCTGCCGTTGCTCGTGCAGCACTCTGCCAACCTGCCCAGCCAGCTCGGGGCGCAGGACGAGATCCCGTAGCCCCACATTTGGGAACGAGGCAGATACGAGATCCGCGAGATCGCCGCGAGGACGCGCGATCGGCGTCACGCCGCCGACGTCCCGAACCGCCGGCTCGCGGCGCACGGCGTCGATCGTCTCTTTCAGCTCCTGCGCGAGACGGTTGTGTCCGCGCCGAGCTTCGGCCGCCGCCACCTGCAGTGCGACTGCGTAGAACGCGTCGTCATCACCCGATGCATGGCTGCGGACCAACGCCTTGATGTGGTCGCCGGAGCCAGCCACGTCCGTCCTCACTCCTCCATCGGGGTTTGGGCCACCTGAGGCGCCAACCGTAGCGGTCGATGCGGTCGTTCGTTGCAGGGTCGCCTCCATGCGGACTACGTCGCGAGGCGCTTGGCGGATCTGACACCGCGCGTACTCCTAAGGCGACACTCCGGTTGGCACGCGCTTCGCACAATCGCTCACGCCCCCACGGGACCTCCCTGCGCCGAGGCAGGGACAGGCCAAGCAGACAACCCGCAGCGCACCAGCTCCAAGAACCAACCAGCCAAACAGCCCAGGACAACAGAGCCCGAGCCGACAATCGGAGCCAGCAACAAAGCCGCCCAATCAGCCAAACAGACCAACCAAAGGCCAGTCCGGACCAACCACTACGAGGCCAGTTCAGACTAGACGGACAGAAGATCCGGGCGGCCATCAAGGCGTGTGAGAACCCCCAGATTCCGGCACGCGTCCGTCAGCGATATGTGCGCCGCGAGTCCGACCAGCTGGAGCTTCGCGTCGAGCCGTTGACGAGGCTTGACGTCATGACGACGCCCGAGGTCGCTGAGCTGATCCGGCTGCCCACCTCGACTGTCTATGACCTGGCCCGCCGCGGGGTTCTGCCGGGGCATCGGGTCGGCCGCGCGTGGCGGTTCGTGCGCTCCGAGATCGAGGAGTGGCTACTGGCGAGCTGAGCCGACACTCATGCCGCTGCGCCCGTAGAAGGCGATTCAGGAAGCCGACTGAGGCGACGTGGCGAGTCGGACGCCGGCGGCGTGTTGCAGGCGGTCGGCGATGATGTGGCAGAGGGCGCGGGTGGTTGCGTCGTCGAGGGGATGGGTGATCGCGCCTTCAAGGGCGAACGTCGCGGCCGCGACCTCTGCGTCACGCGTGTCAGCCTGCAGCGGGCCAGGAAGTTGCGCCAAGAAGACGGCTTCGAAGGCGGCGTGGAAGGAGCGATGCCACGTGCCGATCACGTCCGAGGTGGCTTGGCGATCGTGCACGGTGGCCACGAGGTGCTTGACGGGCCGCAGCCGCTGCACGAGCCAGAGCAGCTGATCGGCTAACGGCTGCTCGCCGGCCGACCGGTGCTCATGCACCAGGGCTTGAAGGTAGGCGTCGGCGACGGCGACGAGCAGCTCGTCCTTATCGGCGAAGTACCAGTAGAGCGTGTTCGCGGTGACCCCGGCCTGCTTGGCGATGCGGTTCATCGACGCAGCCTCGTAGCCGTCCTGAACAAACAGCCGGGCGGCGGCGGCGAGAAGCTCGTCGCGCCGTTGCTCTTTCGGGACCGGACGACGATTCGCAGGCACCAGCCCATCTTGACAGCCATTCAAGAAGATGCCAACCTGTGTTCTTGTTCACCGTTCAAGAAAGGATCCGCGTGACCGTCACGCAGCAGTCCGAGCGCCAGATCGTGCATTTCCCCTCCGGCAGCGACCGCTGCCACAGCTGGCTGTACCTGCCGACGGGCGCCGCTCACGGGGCGCCTGCACCGGTGATCGTGATGGCCCACGGCCTCGGCGCGATCAAGCAGCTGCGCCTGGCTGCGTTCGCCGAGCGCTTTCAGGCCGCGGGATACGCCTGCCTGGTCTTTGACTACCGCCACTTCGGTGAAAGCGAAGGCCAGCCGCGCGAGCTGCTCAGCATCCAGCGCCAGCGCGAGGACTGGCAGGCCGCTGTCGCGTTCGCGCGATCACTGCCGCAAGTCGACACCTCGCGCGTGGTGCTGTGGGGTACCTCCTTCGGCGGCGGGCACGCGATCGCGACCGCCGCCGCCGACCACCAAGTGGTCGCGGCGATCGCGCAGTGCCCGTTCACCGACGGCCCGGCCTCCGTCATGCAGATCGCGCCCACGGAGTCAGCCCGGCTGATCCTCGCCGGCGCCAAAGACCGGCTGGCGCAGCTGGCCGGCCGCGCCCCGGTCCGAGTGAAAGTCGCAGCGCGCCCCGGCGAGCTTGGATTGATGAACGACGCCAGTGCCGTGGACAAGGTCATCGAGCTGCTCGAAGCCTCCGGACTGACCGAGGCCGAGTACCGCAACGATGTCCCAGCCCGCATCGCCCTGGAGATCGCCTTCGACGCCCCCGGACGCAAGGCAAGCCAGATCCAGTGCCCGATCCTCTTCTGCGTCTGCGACACCGACTCAGTGGCGCCCGCCAAGGCCACCCTCCGACACGCAGCCAAAGCGCCGCACGGCGAGATCATTCGCTACCCCGCCGGCCACTTCGACATCTACATCGGCGACCAGTTCGAGCGCGTCGTCACCGACCAGCTCGCCTTCCTGAGTAAGCACGTGCCCACCACCGCCTAAGTCGCGGCATCGGCGAGCCGATCCTGCGGTTCACGTGAACCACTCCCGAATGCCGCGTCGAGCCGCGCGTACTCCTCGGGCCGGAACTTCGCCGAGACGTAGCGGTCGGTTGTCGTCAGCTTGGCGTGGCCGAGCATGTCGCGGACGAAGACGGGATCCGCGGTGCGGGCGACGATGCTGCCGGCAGCGTGGCGCAGGGCGTGAAGCCTGAGTGGGCGCAGGCTGGCGGCCGCACACGCCACCTTGTAGCGGCGCCGGACCGCGGAGCCGTCAAGTCGTCTCCCCCACACGTTGGCGAAGACGTAGTCCTCCGCTCCGACGAACTCGCCGCGTCTATGGAGGCGCTCGAGCGACTCGATGGCTGGCTCCGCGAGCGGCACGATGCGGAAGCGCCGGCCCTTCGGGATGCCCTCGACGTCGGCGGAGAGGCCGCGGCGGACGAGGATGGTGCGGAGTTCGAGGTCGACGTCGTCCCACCTGAGCGTTAGTGCCTCCCCCAGCCGCAGGCCGGTGAGGAAGAGGATCCGGAAGAGCTCGGCGTCCTGCTCGTCGGTGCGCCGGTCGAGCTCGTCTCGTTCGCGCCGGCGGTGTGCGCCGCTCGCAGTCACGCGCGCGAGGCTCTCGATCTCGTGCGCCTCGTAGTAGTCGAGCGCGGCCGCCGGTGCCTCGGGGCGCTTGTCGGTGCCGAGGACGGGATTGGCCGGCAGGTCGTGCGCGTCCTCTCGACACGCGTACTGGAACATGGCGGCGAGGACCTGGCGGTGCTTGTTGACGTTGCGCGGGGTCAAGCCTTCAGCACCGAGGGAGCGAAGGAAGGCGGACACGTCGCGCGTGCGCACCGAGTCGATCGGCATGTCCCCCAGGGCGGCGAGGATGCGGCCGGCGCTGACGCGCTGCCCTCGCTTGAACGGCGTCCCCGGCTCGCGCAGAAGCGCCTCGTAGTCGCGCAGCGTGGACGGCTTGATCTGCTTGACGTCGCGCTGCCACGCCAGCCACTCGCGCGCGAGCTCGCGCACCAGCACCGGCCGGCCGGCGGCTTCGCGCGCGAGTCGCTCGCGCTCAGCGAGCTCGGCAGCGGCAAGGTCGATCGCATCGACGGCAGCCGCGTGGGCAGCACGCTCGTCGAGGAACCCGTCCTGGGGACGTCCGCGGCGTCGGGCCCACCCCTCGTCCGTCCGCTCGAGCCACGCCGGTCCGAGCCGTCTCTTGAGTTGCCGACCGTCCGCCCGCCACTTCACCTCGTAGTACGGCTGATCGCCCTTTCCGGACCGGACGATGAGGTTGTAGACCGGCCCCATGTCGCGAGGGTACCAACTGGGTACCACGGCAATCCGCGGGTACCACTTTGGGTACCAAACGAGCCTGATTCGGCCTTAGAAAGCCATATCTGGAGGCATCAAGCGCCGCGAACTAGAGCCAAAGCGCCTCGAATCATCTGCTTGCCATGCAGAAGGTCGAGGGTTCGAGTCCCTTCAGCCGCTTCGGAAGTGCCTGGAAATTAGCTGCTTTCTGCGCGCCTAGTGGGTTCAGAGGACGCGGAAGGTCTTAGTTCGGCCAGCCGAATTCGGCTCTGTCCCGTTCTCATGGGACGGCCGCAGTGCAATCCGCTCGGATAATCCCTTTCAGTCCCGTTTCGCCGACCGAGCACCAATCGCGGCATGTATCCGCCGGCGAGCGGAGCCCACTCCCGGCTGGCGGTGCTCGAAGCTGGATGCTGCTGTCATCGCTCTTCAGCTGCGTGGCGGACCTGCTGCCGCTGCGTCCCAAGCGAGAGCGAGCTCGTCGGTGGCGGCCAGGATCCCTCATCGCGCAACGCAGAAGCGGCAGCGCTGGTCCCGGAGCGACGGCCACCGTGCGCGACGGTGTCGGAACGACCTCTATGCAGTTCCGACGGTCGTCGACAAGCGCTCAAGCCGAGGTCGGGCGCTCAGAGGTCCTCGAGGAGCTTGCGTTTCGCGTCCGCGAACTCCTCGTCCGAGAGCGAGCCGGAGTCGTGCAGCCGGCTCAACTTCTCGATCTGCCCGGCCACGTCGTCCGCGGCGGGCTTCGCCCGCTGGCCGGCCGCCAAGGCCGCCTGCTGAATCACCGCGCTGAGGTCAATTCCGGCGCCCTGGGCAGTGGCCCCGGCGCCGCCCTTCATCATCTCGGCCATCTGCTCGGCCTGTTGCATGGACGTTTGACGGTTGGTCTGGACGTCGTCCCAGTGGATCTTGAGGCGCGTCGGGTCGGCCAGATCCACGGTGACAGGCAGGGTCATGCCGGGAGACGGCCAGCGTTTGTTCTTGGCCATCGCGGTGTGCTCGACCGGGGTGGGCTCCAGCCCCTCGGCGCTCACTACGAGGCTCATCAGGCAGTTCGAAGAAGTCGAGTCGGGGGCCGGCATGGTCGCCGACACGACCTGGGCAGCGCCCCGCACCGGTTGACTCATCCGCTTCGACCTTGCCCAATCTCCGAGCAGCCCCATGGCGCAACCCTACCGCGTTCTCGTGCGTGGATCCGAACGTGTTCTGGGAGAACCCGAAACTGCCGCTGAGGACGAAAGCGGGCAGCCGTCGGGCAGCTCATCGCCAACGGGCTCGAACGACATCCCGTGTCAGTGTAGGACCAGCTGAAACGCTTCATTTGCAGCTATTCCTGGCCTGACGAAGGTCCGGCGCCACCGCTTGCCATGCAGAAGGTCGAGGGTTCGCGTGGAAGGCATTGGGCTCGCCATTGCCCGCCGCCTCCAGCGCCTCGCTGTTCGTGGCTGCGGCGTTGTCAGCAAATCGTCCGAGGCGTCCTAACCGCCCTGGTTCGGTGCCACACTGGACTCGATGCAGGCTCGGAGCGCATGGGTCCGCCGGCTCGCGTTGACGCTGGTGTGCGTCGGGCTCGGTCTGCCCGCGACATCGCAAGCCCTGACCGCGCAGCCCGCCGTCTACGTCAACGGCATCGCGACGTCGGCGTTCGACCCGCCGAGTCCGGATCCAGCGGGCCTGGCCTATGACGCCGCGCGCGACGCGTTCCTCATCACGGACTCGGAGGTGGAGGAACCGCCCGCGCCCACGTTCACCGGTCAGAACCTGTGGACGCTGCCGCGCGGCACCAGCGCCGGCGTCGGGACGGGGTCGACGCTGAGCTATTCGGCCTCGGTGCCGTCCGAGGAGCCGACCGGGCTCGGCTGGGATGAGAGCACCCGCACGCTGTACGTCTCCGACGACGACCGGCACCGGATCTACATCGACCACCCGGGCGCCGACGGCATCCACGGAACGGCCGACGACGCCGTCAGCTTCTTCAAGATCGACCCGGACGGCGACGGCTCCTCCAACCTCGACATCGACGCGGAAGGCATCGAGTTCGACGCGGTCACCGAGCACCTGTTCCTGTGCGACGGCCAGGACCCTGCGGTCTGGGAGATCGACCCGGTCGACGGGGTGTTCGGCAACGCCGGCGACGTCTGGACGAGCTTCGACATGACCGGCTACGGGATGGTGGACTGCGAGGGTCTCGGCGCGGACCACCGGCGGGGGACGCTGCTTGCCGTCGAGCCGTTCCAGCGCCGGGCCTACGAGGTCACCAAGAGCGGCGTCCTCGTGGCGATCATCGACCTCTCGGCGATCCCGCTCCCGCAGCGCCAGACCGCCGCGCTGTCGTCGCTGACGCTCGCGCCGAGCTCGAGCTCCGCCGACACCGCGGACACCATGAGCTACTGGGTGACCGATCGCCAGGTCGACAACGGCGCCGACCCCAACGAGAACGACGGCCTGCTGCACGAATACGCCATCCCCCCGGCCGGGCCGGTGCACTTCGCCACCGCCTCGCAGACGGCGGGCGAGCAGGACGCCGCCGCCACGGTCACGGTGACGCGACCCGCGGGCGGCCTCGCCGGCACCGTGCGGCTCCGGTCGACCACGGGAACGGCGGTCGACCAGGTCCTCAGCTTCGGCGTGGGCGCCACCAGCGCCAGCGCCACCGTGCCGATCACGCAGGACGCGCTCGACGAGCCCGACGAACACCTGTCGCTCGAGCTCATCGACCCGACGGGCGACCTAGCCCTCGGCGCCCCCGCGACGACGACGCTGACCATCACCGACGATGACCCGGCCCCGACGCTGTCGATCGCCGACACGTCCGTGACGGAGGGCGACGGCACTGGGACCGAGCTGACCTTCACCGCCGCACTGTCGACCGTCAGCGGCCGGCCGATCAGCGTCGCCGCGGAGACGAAGGCCGGGACGGCGGGGGCGGCCGACTTCACCGCCGTGTCCACCACGATCGAGATCCCGGCGGGGTCCACGGAGGCGCAGGTCGCCGTGCCGGTCACCGGCGATGTCGCGAAGGAGGGCGACGAGCAGCTCACCCTGCGGCTGTCCGATCCGGTCAACGCGGTCCTCATTGACGACACCGCGGTGGGCACCATCACCGACGACGACCCCCCGGAGCCCACGCCCGACCCGGCCGCTGCGGTGCTGGCCGGCACTCGCAGGAGCGTCGGCCGCGACGGCGTCGTCCGACTAGGCCGCCTCCCGAAGGGCACGAGCACGCGCACCGTGGTGGCCTGTGCCGGTGATCCCAGGCGCCGCGCGCGGCCGTGCGGCCTGGGCCGGCGCTCCGTCCGCGTGCGCGCCGGCCGGTCGCCTCGGCTCTCGGTGCGGCTGCGTTCCGCCGCTCGGTCGAAGCTGCGCCGTAAAGGGTTCCTGCGCGTACGCCTGACGGTGACGGTGACCTCGGGCGCCGGCGCGCGCCGGGCCAGCGCCGTCGTCCGGCTCAAGGGCCGCCGGATGCCAGCGCGGAGATAGCGGTCAGCGCGGTCGGCCCGACCAGCGCGGCCCGGGCGCACTGCTCAGCGGCAAAGCGGAACCCGAGTGGCGGGACGCAGAAGGTCGTAGGTTCAGTAACCGAGGTTGAGATCGAGGCTCAACCGTCCGGCCCGAGCACTCTTGGCCGCGTCCGGGCGGAAGGTGACCACGGCGACGGCATCGTGATCTCTGCCGTGCACGCGGGCGACGCCTGTGTACATGCCCCCTCCGGGGCGGGCAAGACTCCCGGGCACGAGCGCGAACTTCACCGGGGCGGAGACCTGATGGTGCAGCGGAAGGCTCGGGCCGCGCACGCGCAGCCGCACTTCGCTCGCGCCGAACACCGGTGGAAGCCAAGGAGCGTGGTGCACGCGGCTGATGCGACCCCGCGCCCCAGAGAAGGCCGCGCCCGTGATCTGCTGGCCGTGGAGCCGCCCGGCACAGGACGCAACCGGGTATCCCGTCGACTCGAAGCGTGCGCCCTTGAGGCGAACGTCCACGTCGACGTGGCAGCGAACCGCCGACATGCTCGCAGCGCCCTCCTCAGCAACAGCGTCGCCCGTCGTGACGGCGAACCCTCCGCCGACTACGACCGCGATTAGCGCCCACTTCCCTGACTTCCTCATACCCGCCCCCTGTGGTTTGCTGATCGCCGCGAGTCTCACCGCCGACGGCTGCCGACACCACAGGGTTTGACCCTGGACTTACCGCTCGACCGCGACTACCGTGGGTCCATCGTGGAGCTGCTCGAGCGCGACCAGCAGCTCTCCACCATCACGACCGCAATCCAGGCGGCCGGACTGCGCGAAGGGCGGCTGATCGTCCTCCAGGGACCGGCTGGCGTGGGCAAGACCGCGCTGCTCACGCGAGCCGCCGCCTGTGCCCGCACAGCAGGGTTCGTGGTGCTCCAGGCGCGGGCCGTCGAGCTCGAACACGACCTTCCGTTCGGCGTCGTGCGCGAGCTGCTGGCCCGGGTCGCCGCCGAGCACCAGCTCGAGGGCGCCGCCGCGCTCGCCAGACCGGCGTTGGGGCTCGCCGCGCCGCCCCCGGCCAGCGGTGATCCGCTTCCGGCGGCGCTGCACGGGCTGCACGCTGTGTGCGCCCAGCTGACCGAGCGGCGGCCCCTGGCGCTGGTGGTCGATGACGCGCACTGGGCCGACGTCGCTTCCCTGCGCTTCCTGGCCCACCTGGCCCGCCGCCTCGGCGACCTGCCGATCGTCCTCGTCGTCGGCACCCGATCGCACGAGCCGGGCGCGCCCCAGGAGCTGCTCGACGCGCTCGTGCACGACTGCGGTGGCGAGGACCTGCGACCTCTGGCGCTCTCGCCGCAGGGCACGTCGGAGCTGCTGCGCGAACGGCTTCCAGGAGCTGGGGACGAGCTCTGCGCCGCCTGCCACGTGGCGAGCGGCGGGAACCCGTTCCTCGTGGAGGAGCTCGCGCGCGAGCTCGCCGCATCGGACGGCCCCGCACGGGCCGCCGACGTGGCGGGGATCGCTCCGCGCACCGTCGCGCGCTCGGTCCTGCTCCGACTGGGAAGGCTGTCTGCGGACGCGCAGGTCGTCGCCCGGGCGGCCGCTCTGTTCCCCGACGGCGCGCCGTTCCGCCACGTCGCCGCGCTGGCGGGCATCGACGAGTCGGCGGTGGTCGCCGCTGCCGACGAGCTCGTGGCGGCCGGGGTGCTCGCGGCGCAGCAGGCGCTCACCTTTCTGCACCCGTTGATGCGGACGGCCGTGTACGACGACCTCGCCCCGGCCTCGCGAGCGCAGGGGCATGCGCGGGCGGCTGAGCTCTTGATCGGTGAGGAAGCGGCACCCGAGGCGATCGCGATTCATCTGCTCGCCACGCACCCGGGCGCCTCGGCCACCAGGGTGGACCTGTTGCGCCGGGCGGCCGAGCACGCGCTCGGGCTGGGCGCATCGGAGACCGCCGTCCGCTACCTGCGCCGCGCTCTGGAGGAGCCGCCGCCGGCGCCGGCGCGCCCACAACTGCTCCAGGAGCTCGGCCGGGCGGCCCTGCTGGCCGGTGACGCGCAGGCCACCGAGTACCTCCGTGGCGCGGTGGCCGCCGCCGAGCCGGGGCGCGCCCGCGCCGCCATGGCGGTCGACCTGGCGCAAGCCCTGGCGTTCGAGAGCCTTCTCGAGGAGGCGGTCGAGATGATCGACCTGGCCATCGCCGACGTCGAGGACGACGACCCCGACCTGGCGCTCGGCTACCACGCCCACGCGCTGTGGATGGAGTGGCCGGTGGCGGAGCTGCGGCAGGGGTTCGAGGAACGCCTTGACCGCCTGCCCGCCGATATCGCCGGCGACACGATCGCCGAGCAGCGGATTCTGTGTTACCGCGCCTTTCAAGCGTGCGTGGCGCTCGAGCACCACGATCATGTCGCGGAGCTCGCGCTGCGCGCCGTCGGCGACGGAAGACTGCCGTCGCTCGGCATGGACGCCGGGGGGCCCGTGTCGTACGCGACGGATTCGCTGGCGGCATGCGACCGGCTGGACGAGGCGCGACGAGCGAACGCGCTCGTGCTCGAGGCCTGCAGTGCGGCCGGTGAGCTGGTGGTGTTGCCGCTGGGCCATGGCGACGCGTCGAAGTACGCGGTTCAGGCGGGCGATAGCGAAGAGGCCGTCGCGCACGCGCTGGCCGCTCGCGACGCGGCCGTGACGCTTCCAGGCCAAGCACTGGGCGGAGACGTTGGCGATACCGCGCTGCTGCGGCTGCTGATCGAGCAGGGACGCCTCGACGACGCCGCGGCCGTCTGCCCGGCCGGTGAGATCGACCTCAACGACAGCTTCGACCTCGAGCTCGTCCTGCTTCGCGCTCGACTGTGGGCGGCCCGCGGCGAATTCGTGCCCGCGCGCGCCGAGCTCGAGCGTGCGGCGAGCTGGGCCAGGTCGCGGGGACAGGTCGAGACCGCCGATCAACTGTTCTACTCCGACACGCTGGCGGTGGTCCTGCACCGGTTGGGAGAGGCCGAGTCAGCGCGGCGGACTGCCGGGCGGCTCGTGGACGAGGCGCGCCGCCTCGGCGCACCGGGCCCGCTCGGCCGGGCGCTGTGCGTCGCCGGCACGGTGGCCGAGGACGGCGACCGGCTACCGCTGCTCGAGGAGGCGGTGTCGTTGCTGGAGCGCTCGCCGCGCCGTCTCGTTCTCGCCCGTGCCCTGATCGAGCTCGGCGCGGCGCTCCGCGGCGCAGGCCGGCGGGTCGACGCCCGCGATCCGCTGCGTCGCGCGATGGAGCTGGCGCACCGCTGCGGCGCGCCCGGTGTCGAGGAGCGGGCGGCCGAGGAGCTGCGGATTGCGCACGGCCGCGTCCGTCAGGTGGCCCGTACCGGCCACGACTCGCTCACTGCAAGCGAGCGGCGAGTGGCTCTCTTGGCGGCTGACGGGCGCAGCAACCGCGAGATTGCCGCCGAGCTGTTCCTGAGCGTCAAGACCATCGAGATGCATCTCAATCACGTGTTCCGCAAGCTCGACGTCAAGTCGCGACGGAACCTCCCCGAGGCGCTCGCGGGCGTCTGATGCCCGCCGCGCGTCGGGTCCTCGCCGCACTCGTGGGCCGACACGCGGAAGGTCTATGCGCAATCACCCGAGCGCTCGGTGTCGATGGCGAAGAGGATCTTCGGGCCAGTGACCTCGCGTACGCGAACGTGCGCGACATACGGACCTTCCGGACCGGTGAAGCGGCAATCGAAGATGACGCCCACGGCGGCCGTGACGCCGGAAGGGCAGCGCATGTCCTTAGCCCGGAAGCCCGTCTCCCTCGCGACGAAGTTCACAATGGTCCGCTCGGCGCCGCCGGGGACGACCGTACGGCCGTCGGTGCACTTCGCGACCGTGTCGGCAGTGATGACCAGGCCGTTCTCGTCAGCGGCGTTCGGGTCGCCAGAGAACTCGAAGTACGTGTGCCCGTCCGGAGCGATGAGGTACGTGCTCCCACTCGCACAGGGTGAGATTCTCCAATCCCGCAGGGCGGCCTGCGCCTCCCCCAGCGTGGAGTCGACCGAGATGCCGTTGATCTTGACCTCCGGCGCCCCGGCGATCCTACGTACGTCGCGCGGTCGCCGAAGAAGCGCACGACGCCATGAGCCCTGCCGGAGGACGCGATCCGAGTCTCGTTCGCGTTGTCACCGGGCTCAGGGGTGAAGCCGCTTCCCCTCACGTCGGCGAGGAGCGCGTCCCGATCCTCGCCGAGGAAGATCGTGCCGAAGCTGCGCCCGGGCACGACCTCAAGGGCATCCGCCGCGTTCGTCGCGTCCGCTGCCACCGTTTCATCCGGCGCTTTCGCCTTCTCCGGCGAGTCATCACCGCCGCTCGTCAGCACGAAAACGAGCGCAGCGATGACTGCGGCGGCCGCGGCGATGGCCGCGAGGGCGAGACCG